>CBIHOV010000011.1:0-212297 GCA_966211765.1 uncultured Paraflavitalea sp. | reverse complement strand
AGCTTATTTACGACCTTGACACAGTTTAATTTACAGTCTCGTGTTCGCCAATGAAGCACACATGCCTGACACATGGTTGACACATCCTTTGTAAAACATTCGCACTCGCACTGATTGATAATCAATCTAATATCATTAATTGTCAGTCCCATTAATGATCTTGAAAATCTACAATAGCCTGTAAATCAGGTAGTTTGTAAGAAATTTGACCAGCGCTGCTTAGTGCTTTCAGCAATACCAGCGGTTGTTAATTGTAGACCGGGGGCGGGCAAAAACCCTAGAAATCCACAAAAAACACGGGGTTTATACACTATTTTTGCAGTCTGATTTTACCATTTTGTATACAGCCATTACAGGATTTGGATTTTTTGCACACAACCAATTGTTTGTTGCTGTAAATCAATGCTGTTACGATTTATAGCTATAACTTGCGCAGGCAAACTAATAGCCTGGAGCATTGTTATATTGGTAATTATCACCAACAAAGCATTAAAAATGATAACAATTTCCAATAGCGCACAAGCATATATCCATCAAATGATGGAAAAAGAAGGGCATGCTACCGGCAGTTTTGTCCGTGTAGGGGTAAAGGGCGGCGGTTGTTCCGGACTTTCTTACGAAATGAAGTTTGACACAGAGATGAAAGAAAGCGACCAGGTATTTGAAGACAAGGGTGTGAAACTGGTAGTAGAAATGAAAAGCCTGTTGTACCTGTACGGAACAGAACTGGATTATTCGAGCGGCCTGAACGGTAAGGGATTGTTTTTCAATAATCCGAATGCTTCCCGTACCTGCGCCTGCGGTGAGAGCTTTGCTCTCTAAGTGTGGGTTTGAATAGTGGATGGTGAGTAGCATGCAGAAATTCGAAGCAGGAGATTGTCAACAAAAGGGAGCGACATCAACGGTTATTTCTTTATCTAACCAAGCGAAAAAGAACATGAGCACTGATTTAGATATATTAAAAGACGTCTCAACGGAAGAGTATAAGTATGGCTTTACTACCAACATTGAGATGGACCTTGCCCCGATAGGGCTCAACGAAGACACGGTCCGGTATATTTCGGCTAAAAAGAATGAGCCGGAATGGTTGCTGGAATGGCGCCTGAAAGCTTTCCGTCACTTTGAGAAAATGGAATGGCCCTCCTGGCAGAATTTTGACATGCCTGCGATGGACCTCCAATCGATCTCCTTTTATGCCGCTCCGCGCAAGAAAGCAAAATACAATAGTCTGGATGAGGTAGACCCGGAACTGCTGGCCACTTTTGCCAAGCTGGGCATTCCTTTAACGGAACAGCAAATGCTGGCGGGTGTAGCGGTAGATGCTGTATTTGACAGCGTATCGGTAGCCACTACCTTCAAAGGAAAGCTGAAAGAGATGGGCGTTATCTTCTGCTCTTTTGGTGAAGCAGTACAAGAATACCCCGACCTGGTAAAGAAATACCTCGGTACGGTAGTGCCGCATACGGATAATATCTTCGCAGCGCTGAATGCAGCGGTATTCTCCGATGGATCATTTGTGTACATTCCCAAGGGTGTGCGTTGCCCCATGGAACTCTCTACCTACTTCCGTATCAATGCAGAAAATACCGGTCAGTTTGAACGTACCCTCATTGTAGCCGATGACGAAAGTTATGTAAGCTACCTGGAAGGTTGTACTGCCCCGATGCGTGATGAGAATCAATTGCATGCAGCCGTGGTAGAGTTGATCGCGCTGGAAAATGCGGAGATCAAATACTCTACAGTACAGAACTGGTATCCTGGTGATAAGGATGGCAAAGGCGGTATCTACAATTTCGTTACAAAACGTGGTATCTGCCGGGGTGTCAATTCCAAGATATCCTGGACGCAGGTGGAAACGGGCTCAGCCATTACCTGGAAATACCCCAGTGTAATATTACGGGGAGATAATTCTACCGGCGAATTCTACTCTGTAGCGCTCACCAAGAACAAACAAATAGCTGATACAGGCACCAAAATGTACCATATCGGTAAAAATACACGCAGCCGCATTATTTCAAAAGGTATCTCTGCCGGTCATGGGCAGAACAGTTACCGCGGACTGGTACAGATAGGCAGTGGCGCCGACCAGGCCCGCAACTTTACGCAGTGTGACTCGCTATTGATCGGTGATGAATGCGGCGCTCATACCTTCCCTTATATTGAATCGAAGAACAACTCGGCGATGGTAGAGCATGAAGCTACTACCTCCAAGATCGGGGAAGACCAGATCTTCTATCTCAACCAACGGGGTATTAATTCGGAGAAAGCGGTAGCACTGATCGTGAATGGGTATGCCAAGGAAGTATTGAACCAGCTGCCCATGGAATTTGCAGTGGAAGCTCAGAAGTTGCTGGCCATTTCACTGGAAGGATCGGTAGGATAATAGGTATTCAAAAGTAAATTTATCAAAGCGTTAATAAATGTTAAGTATTCAGAATCTGAAAGCATCTGTTGAAGGTAAGGAGATACTGAAAGGGTTGAACCTCGAAGTAAAGGCTGGAGAAGTGCATGCCATCATGGGACCTAATGGTGCCGGCAAAAGCACCCTGGCTTCTGTACTCACCGGTAAGGATAATTATGAGGTTACCGACGGACAGGCTTTATTTGAAGGTAAAGACCTTCTTGACCTCTCTCCCGAAGATCGTGCAAGGGAAGGTGTGTTCCTGGCATTTCAATACCCTGTTGAAATTCCCGGCGTTTCCAACATCAACTTTTTAAAGACTGCTCTTAACGAGATCAGGGCTTATAAAGGGCAACCGAATATGGAAGCCAAAGAATTCCTGAAGCTGTTGAAAGAAAAGCAAAAGCTGCTGGAATTTGATGCCGCACTGGCCAACCGTTCTCTGAATGAAGGTTTTTCAGGTGGTGAAAAGAAGAGAAATGAGATCTTCCAACTGGCTATGCTGGATCCCAAACTGGCCATCCTGGATGAAACTGACTCTGGTTTGGACATCGATGCCCTGCGTGTTGTATCCAGGGGGGTGAACAAACTGCGTTCCGGCAAGAATGCTTTCATCATCATTACGCACTATCAGCGTTTGCTGGAGTACATCGTTCCGGATTATGTGCATGTATTGTACAAGGGGCAGATCGTGAAATCGGGCACCAAAGAGCTGGCATTGGAACTGGAAGAGAAGGGTTACGACTGGCTGAAGGAAGATTCCAAAGAAACAGCAGCGGCAGATATTTTACTGCCCCGCTAAGCCAGGCCCGGACAACTCTTGATTTATTGAACCAGCAGAAAAAGAACCGGAATGGAAAACAGGATTACACAAATAAATAGTTCCTTATACGATCAGTGCATCGCTGATTACGCCATGCGTTCATCGCTCACTTCTACCGAAACAGCAGAAGTAGGTGCGCTGCGTGAAGAGGCATTTCAGCATTTCAAAAAGCTGGGTTTCCCTTCTACCAAGGTAGAAGACTGGAAATACACAAACCTGGTGCCTGCTCTTAAAGAAGGGTTTGAACTGGAACAGGAGGAGGAAGTGCTTTCAGTGAAAGATTCCATTATTGCCAAAGCAGCCATTCAATTACTGGATTGTTATCATATAGTACTGGTAAATGGTAAATACCGGGCCGATCTATCGGATGCGGTACCTGTAGAAGGCCTTTACCTTTCTTCTTTGTCAGATGCAGCCGGCAAGCCTGCCTTCAAGCAGCATTTTGGCAAGTACATTGATCTGGAGAAGTTTCACTTTGCCGCTGCCAATACAGCGCTCTTCCGCAATGGTCTGTTCATTGAAGTAAAGCGCAATACGGTTGTAGAAAAGCCTTTGCACCTGATTCATATTACGACCACGGGCGAACCTACTTTCTTCCAGCCCCGGCAATTGTTTGTAATGGGTACCAGCTCCTCTATCAGCATCATCGAAAGTTATGCTACTGATACGAATGGCGCGCAGGTATTCATCAACAATGTATCGGAGATCGTGCTGCAGGAAAATGCACAGGTACAGCATTATTATATCCAGGCAGGTGATGCACATGCCCGCTATGTGCACCATACAGAAGTATACCAGCAAGCCAACAGTGTTTACAACAATTATAAAGCCTCTTTCCCCGGTACCAGCCTGTGGCGCAATAACCTGAATGTGGCGCTGGATGGAGAGAACGTGGAAAGTCATTTGTATGGCATATACCTTGCCGGCGGTCGCCAGCTGGTAGACAACCATACGATCGTAGACCACCGCAAGCCTCATTGCAACAGCAATGAGCTGTACAAGGGTGTGATGAAAGACGAGGCTGCAGGTGTATTCAACGGAAAGATATTTGTTCGCAAGGATGCGCAGAAAACCAATGCCTTCCAGCAGAACAATAATATGATATTGGGCAAGAAAGCAGTGATGGATTCGAAGCCACAGCTGGAGATCTTTGCCGACGATGTAAAATGTAGTCATGGTTCTACCATGGGACAGTTTAACCAGGAGGCATTGTTCTATTTGAAGTCGAGGGGTATCGGAGAAGAGAAGGCCCGCGCCTTGCTGATCCATGCTTTTGCTTTTGACGTAACAGAAAAAATTCCGCTTCCTGAAGTGCAAACGCATATCAATGCACTGATAGAGCAGGGATTGAAGTAGTGGGGAGAGAATACAGAATGCAGAAGACAGAATACAGAATCTTTTGCTTCGATAGCAGATTTCTCACTCCGCTTCGCTTCGTTCGAAATGACAAGGAAGGGAGAGACGAAATGACAGAGAGTGTTTAGTGCAACAAGTAATATTTTCTATATCAGACTGCCCTGTCCCTTATGAGTGGCAGGGTAGTTTGTTTAACCAACAGCTCCGTAAAGGTCCCCTTAGAACACTCATTGTTAATCATTAATTTAAAAACCATGAGTACAGACATTATGGTAGCTCCTTCTACATTGGATATACAGCAGATCAGGAATGATTTTCCTATACTGCAAACCACTGTATATGGCAAGCCGCTGATCTATTTTGATAATGGGGCCACCGCTCAAAAACCCTGGGCCGTTCTCAAAGCTATTGAAGACTATTACACCCACCTGAATAGCAATGTACACCGGGGTGTGCATCACCTGAGCCAGAAGGCTACGGATGCCTACGAAGCTTCCCGCAGAAAAATTGCCGCCTTCCTCAATGCCCGCCATGACCATGAAGTGATCTTCACCAAGGGCACTACCGACGCTATCAACCTGGTAGCTTATAGTTATGGTAAGCAGTTTGTGAAAGAAGGGGATACGATCATTATTTCGGCCATGGAACACCATTCGAATATTGTGCCCTGGCAAATAATGTGCGAAGACCGCAAGGCCCACCTGAAAGTGATCCCCATCAATGAGAAAGGAGAATTGCTGATGGATGAATTCAGCGCCCTGCTCGACAAGACGGTAAAACTGATCGCTGTAGCTTATGTGTCGAATACCCTGGGTACCATTAACCCGGTAAAAGACATCATTGAGCAGGCGCATCAACACAATATCCCGGTATTGCTGGATGCCGCGCAGGCGGTACAACATATCCCCGTGGATGTACAGGAACTGGATGTAGACTTCCTGGTTTTCTCAGGACACAAGATATACGGCCCCACAGGCATTGGCATTCTATACGGTAAAGAGGAATGGCTGAACCAGATGCCGCCTTACCAGGGCGGTGGCAGCATGATCAAACAGGTAACATTTGAAAAGACTACCTACCATGATCTCCCCTTCCGCTTTGAAGCAGGCACACCCAATATAGAAGCCTGTATCTGTCTGGGTACGGCCATCGACTATATCACCAACCTTGGCATACCGGCCATTCAACAATATGAACATGAATTGTTGGAATACGCCACGCAAAAATTATCAGCCATTGATAAATTGCGCATCATTGGCACAGCAGCGCAGAAGTCGGGGGTATTGTCTTTCATTGTAGAGGGTGTTCACCCTTATGATGTGGGCGTGCTGCTCGACAAGCTGGGTATTGCGGTACGTACAGGCCACCACTGTACGCAACCTTTGATGGAGTATTTTGGCATTCCTGGCACGGTAAGGGTATCCTTTGCTTTTTATAATACAAAAGAAGAAATTGATCAACTGGCAGCAGGGGTAACGCGGGCCGTGGCCATGCTTACTTAAGCTGCAAAAGTAATTACCGACTATGACGATTAATGAAATACAGGATGAACTGATTGATGAGTTTTCGCTCTTCGGCGACTGGATGGAGAAATATGAATACATCATCCAACTGGGGAAGGAACTTCCTTTGATCAAAGAAGAATACAAAAAGGATGAAAACCTGATCCGTGGCTGCCAGGCCAGGGTGTGGCTGCATGCCGATTTCCAGGATGGCCGGGTACATTTTACCGCCGACAGTGATGCGATCATTACCAAGGGGCTCGTGAGCATGGTGGTACGTGTGTTGTCGGGTCATACGCCGGAAGAGATCGTTAAATCAGAACTGTATTTCGTGGACCAGATCGGATTACGGGAGCATCTTTCAGTAACGCGCTCCAATGGCCTGCTCTCCATGATCAAACAAATGAAAATATATGCTTTGGCGCTTCATACCAAAGCATCCTAATCGCACTCATATGATAGACAAGCAACAAACAGAACAGGATATCATTGAGACACTGAAAACAGTGCACGACCCGGAAATACCGGTGAATATATATGAACTGGGATTGGTCTATACGATCGACATCAGGGATGATGGTTATGTACAGATCACAATGACGCTCACAGCGCCGGGCTGTCCGGTGGCAGGAGATATCATCCGGGAAGTAGATGAAAAAGTGCGTACGGTGCCCAATGTAACAGATGTAAACGTTATGCTCACGTTTGAACCAGCCTGGAACAGGGAAATGATGAGTGAAGAAGCGAAGCTGGAGCTGGGATTCTTATAATCGCTAATTATAGGATTAATTGAATTGCACGGATCCTTTTGACTTGAATGTTTTGTAACACGAATAATGAGAAGAGGTGACACCTTTCGTCTGCGTCGCAGTGGAAAAGTGTCACCTCTTCTTCATTTAATGCAAAAGCCCGCCGGATATATGTCTCCGGCAGGCTTTTTCTTAACCCTACTTGTAAACAACCTTCTTCTTAATTCCTTCCTCTTGTTCTATCGAGTTCTATTCTTGCAGAGAGGTATTCAAATACTGCTTCCAGGTAATTGAGCTGAGCCGTTGTAAGCGCCAGTTCTGCATCTGTCAATTCCAATCTTGAAGCCACTCCTTTAGAATAGCGGTATTGAATAATATCGTAACTCAGTTTGGCGGTCTCTTTTACCTGCACCTGTGTTTTCATGCGCTCAAAAGTTTCATTCAGGTTCGCTATTACCTGGGCTACTTCTGTTTTAAGGTTTTGCTGTGCATCAGTCAGGCGTACCACCGACTGGTCTTTGTTGATCTTCGCCTGGCTTATACGCGCCTGGTTCTTGTACCCGCTGAATAAAGGCAGGACCACCTGGGCTCCGGCAAAAGAGGCTGAAGGCCAATATGCATCAAAGAAGTTAGCCCCTTTGGCCTGGCTTTGCACCTGGTATTGGCCCACCAAAGAAACCACGGGCAGGCGCTGGGCCTTGGCCTGCAATACCTGCTGATCGCTGATCTGTTGGTTGATGGCCAGTATCTGCAAATCGGGACGTTGTGTTTTTGCTTCTTCGTAGATCACCTCCACTGTAGGGATCTGCTCGTCTTTGGCCAGGGCCAGTGAATCGGTTAACTGCACATCCTGCACGGAATCAATGCCTATTAAGGTAACGAGCTGCTGCTTTCCTACCTGGAGGGCATAGTTCAGTTTCAGGATATCGGGTTGCAGGTTCTTGACAGATGTATAGGCACGCAGCGTATCCACCCTCAAACCTCTTCCCTGTGCCAGCAATGAACGGGCATCCTGCAAAGCCTTCTCATTACGTTGAAGACTTTCATATTGTAATTGTAATCTTTCATTAATGACCAGCATACCAAGGTATATCTGTTTTACAGCCGCCGCTACATCCACCTCATTGAACTTCTGGGTGGTCTTGCGTACATGCTGGTTGAGCTGCGCTTCTTTCAAAGCCGGCCTGGCCAATGGATTGTAAATGGGATAGGCTACATTCAAAGTAGCGGCAAACTGATCCCTCCCTCCCATGCGGCTATAAGGCACTTTATCGCCGCCGCCATTCGTTCCAAAACCAAAGAAGGCAGGCAAGGTAAAGTAATGCAGGTACTGGCCGCCTACGCTGGCAGAAGGCAGGGCCAAACTGCGGGCTATGCGTATATCCTCCCCTGCTTTGTCAATATCGAGGGCGGATACTTTCAGCGACCGGTTGTTTTTAATAGCCAGTGACACGGCATCCGGCAATGACAGGGATAAAGACTGTGCGATGGTGTGTACACCAGGCAGGAGAAAACCTGCCGACAATAAAAGGGTGTACACTATTTTTTTCTTGTTGCTCATATTGATGCATTTGTATTCAATGAAACAGGTGCGGGCACAGGTACTGCGCCATGGGGCAGCGCACCCTCTTCACCTGATGTTATCTTAGCAGGCCGTGAGAAATAGGAATACACGGACGGAATAACATATAATGTAAGGATACCGGCGAAGATCAAACCACCTACTACCACAATACCAAGTGAAGTCCGGCTTCCGGAAGAAGTACCGAGCGATAAGGCAATGGGCAGTGTACCAAAGATCATGGCCAGGGTAGTCATGAGAATGGGACGGAACCGTGAAGTAGCAGCTGAAATAACAGCGTCCTTCACTTTCAGTCCATCCTGTTTGCGATGGTTGGCAAACTCCACAATGAGGATACCGTTCTTGGTGATCAAACCAATGAGCATGATGATACCGATCTGACTGAAGATATTGATGGACTCACCGGTAAACCATAAGCTCAACAAGGCGCCGGTAACGGCCATCGGTACTGTTAACAGGATAATGAAGGGATCGATCAGGCTTTCGAACTGGGCCGCAAGCACGAGGTAGATCAACAAAATGGCAAAGATGAAAGCGAAGATCAAACTGGAACTACTCTCCGCAAAATCGCGGCTTTGACCAGCCAGCTGTGTTCTAAACCCTTTGGGCAATACGCTGGCGGTGATGTTGTCCAGCTCTTTGATACCCTCACCCAGGCTAACGCCGGGCGCCGGTGTAGCACCAATGGTAACGCTATAAGACTGGTTGTACCGATAAATGGCGGGCGGACTGATCCCTTCTTTCAGGCTCACGAGGTTATCGAGGGACACCATTTCATTGCTCGCCGATTTCAGAAATAAAGAACGCAGGTTCTCGGGTGTTGCCCTTTCTGCGCGGTCGAGCTGTCCAATTACTTCATACTGACGGTCGTTGTAAATAAAGTATCCATAGCGACGACCACTGAGGGCCAGTTGCAAAGTTCGGCCAATCTCCTGTGTGGAAATACCCAACTGTGCTGCGCGCTGCCGGTCGATCGAAATACTGATCTCAGGACGGTTCACTTTAAAGTCGGGGTTGGGGAATGCCAGCTTCTGACTTCTATATACTTCGCCCATCAGCCTTGGCATCACAGCGATCAAACTGTCGAGGGTAGGTGCCTGCACCACATATTCTATGGGCTGTGAAGTAGAGAAGCCGCCGATGGTTGGTATCTGGATAGGGATGAGGATCACATTGCGGAATCGCTGAGAAGCCACCACCAGTTTATCATAGATCTGCTGCTGGCTCATTTTGCTTTTTCGCTTTTTGGGATCTTCAAGAAATATCCATTGGAAACCTCCATTTACAGGCTGTACCAATGTACCCACGGTAGCTGCGATACCCGCATAGGTTGTATTGTTGTTGAGATCGGGAATAGAATCAGACACGTAGGCGTTGATCTCCTTCATGGTCTCTTCCATGCTTTCATAGGAAGTACCTTCGGGGGCTATGACCGCCAGCCCTACCATGGACCTGTCTTCCAGGGGCGCCAGCTCGGAGGGCAGTTTGGGCATGAGCCAGTAGGCGATGCCGAAAGAGCCAATCAGCAATACAATACCCAGCCAGCGATAGCGCATGAATGCTTTGAGGGAGCGTTCGTATCCATTGTTGAGGCCTACAAAGAAGGGTTCGGTTTTGCGGTACAGCCAACCATGGGAAGCGCCGGGCTTCAGGAGGTAGGCGCTCATCATGGGAGAAAGGGTCAATGCCACAAAAGCAGAGATCAATACAGAGCCTGCTACCACAATAGCAAACTCCTTGAACAAGCGGCCGGTAATACCGCCCAGGAATAAGATGGGCAGGAACACGGCGGCCAGGGTAACAGTAGTAGAGATAACCGCAAAGTAAATTTCATTGGCCCCCTTTCTTGCGGCTTCCAGTGGCTTCATGCCTTCTTCTACCTTACTATAGATATTTTCCAACACCACAATGGCATCATCCACCACCAGCCCAATGGCCAGTACCATGCCCAGGAGGGTAAGTACGTTGATGGAGAAGTCGCCCAGGTACATGATGAAGAACGCAGATATGATGGACACGGGGATGGCCACCAGGGGTATCAGCGTGCTTCGCCAGTCGCGCAGGAATATAAAGATGATGAGGGTTACAAGCCCAAAGGCCAGCAATAGGGTTTCCTCCACTTCGGAGAGGGAGTTACGAACTGGAACGGTGAAATCTTTTCCGAGTGTGATATTATAATCCTTGGGAGCCGATTTCACAATATCGGCAAAGCGGGTCTTGAACTCTTCCACAATGGCGAGGGAGTTGGCGCCCCGCTGGGGTTGTACACCGGTACCCACACCATACTGTGCTTTCTTTCCTTCGGCCACGATCATGGCGGTACGTTCGTTCTGGGAAGACATGATGGCACTACCAATATCCCTGAAGCGTACAATGGCCCCATCTTTCTGGGAGATGATCATGTTGTTAAAATCCTCTTCTGTTACCAGCCTTCCCTGTGTACGCAGGGTGACCTCGGTATTCTGTCCTTCAATACGGCCGCTGGGTAAGTCCACATTCTCGCGCTGGAGCGCTGTCTGGATATCATTGGGCGTAAGGCCGTAGGCAGCCAGTTTTACAGGGTCCATGCGCAGGCGCATGGCTCTTTTACGCCCTGCATAACTGTCTACGAGACGAACACCGGGAATAGACTGTAATCTTTCTTTGATGTTGATGTTGACAAAGTCGGTAATGTCTTCCAGGCTGCGGGTATCACTTTGTACGGTGAGGAACACGAGGAAGTCGGCCGGTCCTGATTTTTCCACGATGGTGGGCTCAATATCGGTAGGCAGCTGCTGGCGCGATTTGGACACTTTATCGCGCACATCATTGGCAGCGGCTTCGAGGTCGGCATTGAGGTTGAACTCAACAGTAATGATACTTACCTGTTCGCGGGAAACAGAAGACATGGCCCTGATGCCATTGGCTTCAGCTACTGCTTCTTCGAGGGGCTTGGTAACCTGTGAAGCGATGATATCGGCGCTGGCCCCGGGATACACCGTAGTAACGGTAACAATGGGTGAATCAGTGACGGGGTATTCGCGGGTGCCGAGGAAGGTATATCCTACGATACCGAAAAGAATTAGCAAAACAGACATCACTCCGGCCAATACAGGCCTGGAGATGCTCATTTGAGAAATGGCACTCATACAAATGTTGTATTTAATAAATAAAAGACGAGGACGGATGCAGTAGCTCTGCTTATTTTATTTTTACCAGGGCCACATCCGCTCCCGGCATCAGTCGCAGCAGGTTGCTGGTGATGACGGTATCTCCCTGGTTCAATCCACTAATGATCTGTACTTCCTGTGCACCACGCTGACCAATGACTACAGGCGTCAATTGCACTTTATTGTTTTTAGCTACGTACACAGCATACCCCTGAGAATTGGGCATGAGGGCCTGGCTGGGCACTTTCAATGCATCAGTGGCTGTATGCAATGCGAGGCTGAGCCTTGCACTCTGGCCGGATACGAGTTTACCATGGGGGTTGGCTCCTATGGCTTCTACCAGCAGGGTACGTGTTTGTTCATTCATTTTAGATTCTTTGGCTACTACGGTAGCATAGTAAGCACCGGTATCTGATTGTACAGTAAAGCGCTGTGACTTGCCGATGGCAACCAGGTTGGCATATTTCTCCGGAACGGAGAATTCGACCTTGATGCGTGTATCATCTACAATATTGGTGAGTACGGTATTGGGTGATATGAGGGCGCCGGGATATACACGCACAATTCCTACGCGTCCGTTGAAGGGAGCGCGGATACGTGTTTTGTCGATGGTTACTGCGAGGGCACGGATCTCAGCTTTCAGGACATTGAGGTTGGTAATGGCCTGGTCGTA
This sequence comes from uncultured Paraflavitalea sp., assembly GCA_966211765.1. Taxonomy (GTDB): domain Bacteria; phylum Bacteroidota; class Bacteroidia; order Chitinophagales; family Chitinophagaceae; genus Paraflavitalea. The sequence continues at coordinate 200,062 of CBIHOV010000011.1, read as the reverse complement.
ATCCTGCTGAATAGCAGCATCATGTGCTATCAGGTCTTTGAGGCGGGCCTCGTTCAATGCGGCGAGTTTTTCCTGTTGGTGCAATCTTTCGAGTTGTGCCTGAAGGTCGGCATCATCGAGTTGGAAGAGCAGGGTGCCTGCGCTTACATAATTCCCTTCTTTAACCTGTACTGCAACTAGTTTACGCATCAGCTCGCTGGCGATGGTAACTTCCTGGTTGGCGATGAGGGTACCGGAGATCTCTATTTCTTCGCTAAAAGAAGTAGGTTGTACGATGTACCCGTCGGCAGGTACTGCGGGGTTGGGCACGGCGGCGGCAATGGCTGGCTTCTGCTCATTGGCCTGGGTTTCACATGCCTGGATGAAAAGGATCACTGGCAACAGTAACAGGAGGAGCCAGTAATTTTTGTTTTTCAATTGTGGGTGACTCATATTTCAGTGTTTAAATTGATACATTCAAATGTTTCTATATATTAAGGTATAGGTTTCCACTCCGTTGATGCCAGGGGCAATAACAGAAACGCGGCGGAGGACCTATAACCAATTTTTGAAACTGCCAGCGCCGTGTGAAGGCAAGCTTTTGCTGGAACCGGACTGCAAACTTATAGAAACATCGAAATACTTCGATGTTTTTCTTAAAAATTTTTTGTTAAGTCTTTAAGCCCTGCAGGAAACTGGTGTATTGATCAATCATTTTATTGTTGAGGGTATACTTCATATTGCGCCCTTCTTTGGTAGGTATGATCAATTCGGCATCGGTGAGGAGCTTGAGGTGGTGCGAGATGGAGGGCTGTGTAAGGTCCACAAACTCATACACATCTGTACAATACAAGCAATCCTTTTTTTTCCGGAGTTCTTTCAGGATCAGGAGGCGGTTGGGGTCGGCCAGTGCTTTGGAAATCTTCTCTACTTTTTTTGCATCCATAAAATATCTTTTTATCGTATCGCCTTTATTATTAAGCGTTCACGCAGAATAGTTTTATGGTTTTATTGATAATAACATGTTGCTGAAACGGGGTGATGGGCGGAATGCCCGACTGCAAAATTAGGTGTTTAAACAATAACGTGCTATTGTTTTTTAAAGTGCTCCAGGGCACAAAAAAAAGCCACCCTCGTGGGTGGCTCGCCTGTGTGAATTGATACCCTATTGAATGATGACCCTGCTTATACCAATATTTTGATGGTTTGATTATCGGAACTGAGTGCGCTTAACAAGTAAAATCATGGCTATACACTTTCCCTGGTATGTGTTTTGAAGGCAGGTACTGGTTTCTTCAAAATCTAACTAGCACTTATATCAGCAGTATCGCTAAACAGTATACGAATTTGCGCAGTGTCTGGATTGGGTGTTATCAAAATTATTTTCATTATTCTTTTCTGGCCTGATCTGCTTTGTTATTTAATTCCCGCTATGGGATTATGATGGCCTAATTAATCTTAAAGTATTGCGACCATCATGGCTCAACGCTATTAACAATTAAAAAGTCAAAAAATCGGTCTTCCCTTTAGTACGTTACCGCAGTTTAGTTGTTACATATATAGGCAAGTAAGCAACGGTTGCCTATACCCGGATCAGACCAATAAATACTTATAGAAAAAACACTAGTAACCATTTACGATGAAAAACCGATACCCACCAGTCTTTCCCACAAGCAGCTTCTTCCTCGGGCAGCAATTTTGCAGTACCTAATTTGTGACAAGTAGATGATCGCCCATTAATCCCTGCAAAGGCAGCTTACACCATTTATAATTCTTACTCAAAATCACCTATGAATCTCAAACTATCTACTAAACATTACAGTATACCACTTCCTCTTATGGATTGCGAGCAGGACTTTGAGCAGTTTGCCAAAGAACTGAATGGAGAAGTAATAGGTAAGGATGTTCTTCGTATGTCGGGCGGGCTGGCTAAGGGGTTGGTAAAAAAGGAACATGTAGAACCGGGCTGTTGTTTGCGCGCCTGGAATATGGTTTTCAATCACCCCATTGAATTGTTTAAGCCAGGCAACGAGTCGGACAATAAAAGTTTTACCGTTGTGTATGTATTAACGCCAGGGATCTGCCGGTTGAAAAGCATTGGAGGTCATGAGCAGTTCAATCAAACAGAAACCCGCAATACCTTGATGGTAGGCAATAATATTGATCTGCGGTATGATATAGTGCCCATGCAACCCGTGCAGGTCATTGAGATCAGCGTTACCAGTTTCTGGCTGGCGCAGCAATTTCAAAAGGCGGGACTGCCGCTGGAAAATCTGTTGGACAGGGTCAATGAAAAAGAGCATCCGCTTGTATTGAGTAATATCTGTACAACTTCGGTGATCAATCATGTGAACACGCTTTTTGACTCACTGCTTCGTATGGAGCATGACCCGATCCGGATTGCACATTTATCGACTTCGCTGGTACTTGATTTTATGAATAAGACATTCAATAGCCGGGTGCCCCAGGCACCTGGGAATAATGATGCACACTTTATTAAAGTAATGGAAGCGGAAGCGATATTGCGGGCCCATCTTCAGCGCAATCTTCCAAATGTAAATGCCATTGCGCAACAGGTGGCACTAAGTGAGTCTACTTTAAAGCGTCATTTCAAAATGATATTTGGCAAGAGCCTGTATGAGTATTACCTGGAAAAGAAAATGAACCTTGCGAAGACCATTTTATTGGAACAGCCGTTGACTGTGTATCAAACTGCGTCAAAACTTGGATACGAGAAAGCGAGCAATTTTATCTGGATTTTCAAAAAACACCATGGCTTTTCGCCGGGCAGTATTAAGAAAAGGGGGCTTTCGAATGAGTGATGGAATAAGTGTATTATTTCCCATTTTGGGCTTTTGCAAATAGAACAATTACTAAGATTAAAATTCATTGATACACTAACACAATTATCTAACTGCAATTTTAATTTGTATGACACACATTATTTAAAAAAAACTTTTACCTTCGTGTTCTCATCAGTTCAGATATTATTCCGACACTTCACTCTTGGTTAAAGACTCTCTGAAAGTTGCTCCCGGCATGGATCATTTGCCGCCACTCAAAGCCTTAAATTGACGCCCGTAAGTCAGCGGGTACTAACTGTTTCTTTATAAATGTGTTTATACTGAAAAACCACAAATAAGGAAGAGCTAAATGCTATATCCAGGCATGAAAAATGTTACGTGCCCTACCTGGTTTGATGGCATTCCTCTCTTCTACTTACTGATCCATGATTCGTTTTGCCTGCAGACTAATCCAACTTGCAGGGCAAAGATTATGTGCTTGACCTTTTCCGCCTCTACTGTTTTGGGTTGTCGGCTATTCCAAAACAGCAACAGACGCCTTTCCGCATAAGGTGTCATTCATTGATCACAACGGGAGCAATCCCAATTATACTGGCAGGTGGGGTCCAGTGTCTTCCGGGCTTGGTATTGATCCGCCTGGCCTTATTGTGTTAATCCGGATTACCGGTTATTGCTGAACAGCAACTCTCCGCTGCTGGAAGCATGCAAACCGGTAATCCGGATTTTTGTTCATTTACCACTCGAATTAGGGTTTTCAGCGTCTTTTTAATTCCATTTTAATGCGATATTTAGAAGTGAGGACCCTTTGCTGGCCTTTATTTCTGATTTTTGTCCTTACAATCATCTACTTACGCTATGGAAGAAGTTAAAATCTTATTGGTAGAGGATGAAAAAAAGATCGCTGAGGCCCTTAAGAAAGGATTAATGGAACAGCAGTACCATGTGGAGGTAGCCTACGATGGCCTCATTGGGAAGAAAATGATCGAAACATACTCTTTCGACCTGGTGATACTTGACATTAACCTGCCAGGCATGAACGGGTACGAGCTTTGTAAAGAGATCCGAAAGCGGGATGAACGCATTCCTGTAGTCATGCTTACGGCATTAAGTGCTACAGAAGACAAAATTGAGGGGTTTGATGCGGGCGCTGATGACTACATTGTAAAGCCCTTTGATTTTAAGGAACTGTTGGTGCGAATACGGGCTTTGCTGAAGCGCATCTATCAAAATGTACCCACAGGCAATATGCTCAAGGTAGCCGACCTTGTGATGAACCTGGATAGTAAAGAAGTAACCCGCGCCGAAAACCCAATCTCTTTGACTGCTAAAGAATTTCAACTGCTGGAGTTTTTAGTACGCAATAAGAACCGGGTGGTTTCACGGGCAGATATCGCGCTGAATGTATGGGATATCGATTTTGATACTAAAACGAATGTAATTGACGTGTACGTTAATTTCCTGCGTAAAAAGCTGGACAAGGATTATGATACCAAACTAATACATACGCAAGTGGGGATGGGCTATATTTTAAAAGAGCATGTTTAGGTGAAGATCAAATTTAAAATAACTGCTCTCTTCACGTTACTGGTGACAGCCATTCTGCTACTGCTTAGTTTTTCCATTTACTATTTCACTTCACTGGAACGACTGGAATCATTCAAAAAAAGATTGAAAGGCCGGGCGAATAATAATGCCCAATTGTTTACTTATTTTGGAGACAGCAGTACTACAATGCTAAGGCGACTTGACTCTGGATCGACCAATACGCTGGAAGACAAAAGTGTTGTCATTTATAATTATCTCAACCAGCCTGTGTATGAATTCAATGCACATGGAGTAGGTACTCCTCCGCTGAATGTGCCGATGATGGAAAAAGCACGCCTGAATGGGGAATCTTATTTCAGGATCAACAACCGGGATGCCATTGCTTTTCATCATACTGATTCAGTGAACCGGATTGTGGTGGTGGTGGCGGCTTATGATTCTGATGGCTGGAACCGTCTTTCAAAATTGCAAAAGCTGCTGATGACGAGCCTGCTGATCGGCATTGCTGCGGCAGCGCTGGTTGGTTACCTATTCTCCCGGCAACTGCTTATGCCGCTCACACAGATCATCCGGGAAGTAAATGATATTTCTTCTCAAAGTTTATCGCACCGGATAGAAGCCGGAAGCGGTCATGACGAATTACACCAGCTTGCCAATACCTTTAATGAATTGCTGAACCGCCTGCAGGATTCGTTTATGACGCAAAGGCGTTTCATTTCGAATGCCTCGCATGAATTGTCTACGCCACTTACTTCTATATCGAGCCAACTGGAGGTTACGCTGCAAAAAGAGCGAAGTGCGGAAGAATATCAGCAGGTAATGCAATCCATTTATGAGGATGTGCAGCAGATGCGGCAGCTTACTAAGAGCCTGCTGGAGATCGCCAGAACAGGATCACAGGGCACGATTGAGTTGAATGAGGTGCGGATCGACGAGGTGCTCTTCAAGGTGATGAGCGATGTGCGGAAAATTAGCCCTTCTTACCAGGTTGAGCTTCATTTTGGAGAATTTCCGGAGGATGAGAAGAAATTCCTTGTTTTTGGGAACAATGACCTTTTGTATAGCTCTGTCAAGAATTTTGTAGAGAATGGCTGCAAGTATTCACCGGACCATCTGTCCTGGGTAGATCTTTCCTTTAATGAGGACCAGGTCATCATACAGGTTAAGAATCATGGCAATGTGATCGCAGAAGAAGAGATGGACCATATCTTTCAGCCTTTTTACCGTACTAACGCTGCTACACATGTTAAAGGATTTGGTCTTGGCCTGGCCCTGGCCAAAAGGATCATCAGTCTGCACCGGGGGAGTATTAACGTACAATCTGACCTGAACAAGGGTACCATCTTCACTATCCAGCTACCTTCTGTGAAAGCGTTCTCCGCACACTAAGCTTAATTAATTGCCTTTTAATCCTTGTTTAATCGCTGTTTAACGGCAATAGAGCATATTTGAATATTGATCATCGAGGTATGAAGAGTCAGTCTTTTTTTCGTTGGCTTCTGTTGTTGTGTCTTATGTTGGTAATTATTGCCGGGGTAAGCATGGGGCATAAGCATTCAAAACTTGTTACAAAGAACAATTCATTGATCTTACAAAATGACTCTATTCTTTCCGTGAACCTCCGGCTTTCAAAGGAGATCACAAAGCTGCAATCGCTGTTGGATAGCATCCGGCTCAACCGCAGTTCAGTCAGCCGCCTGCGTATACCGAATTGATAAAGCATTCTATTAATCTGTACCCTATTACTTGAGAATCAGCTACAAAATTTTAGGGTAGCTTCATTGTTGCCACATCAGCCAGACCGGAGCTGTGCCTCAAGGCTTGTGGCCTGGCTGATACAGCCTGTTATTTTAATAAAAAATTCCTTTTGGCGTTTTAGGAATTTCAAAAACACTTCGTACCTTTTAGGAAGTAAAGGAACTATCTCTCCGTGCATGGCTTAGCTATACCGCATTATCGATTGCCCGCCCGCTTTGTTTTATCAGCCCGTTTTAATCAATCCCAAGGTCCCTACCTTATGAAAGCGTTTCCGGATACCCGTGGCATCCAACATCATTCCTGTCATTATCAAAAAAGGAGAAGCTATGAAACCGCATCAATCACCTTACATTAACAAGCGGAAGAAGACGATCGAATTCCACATTCACAACAGTTGCGCAGACCACATTACGCTTGCAGGCACTTTCAATCATTGGGCACAGGATGAATTTCAGCTGCAGCCGGCCAAAGATGGCGATTGGCTGATCGAGATCCCCATGTTGCCAGAGGGGAAGTATCATTACAAATTCTTTATTGACGGGCGCATGTGGATGGAAGACATTGAAAACCAACTGAGGGAACCCGATGGTGTTTGTGGTTGGTACAGTGTACTCACTGTGTAGTTTGCAACGAAAAAGATTAGGGGTGTAAGGAGCGATGCTCTTTACACCCTTTTTTATTTAAGCATCGCCATATATCTTATACAAGGGGCTTCTCAGGGGATCACCTTTGCCGGAGCAAATAAATTCGAGTACTTCGGCAATCTGTGCAGGGGCTACCCACTTACTAAAATCTGCCTTGGGCATATCGGCCCTGTTAACGGGCGTATCAATTGTGCTGGGGGCAATGACAGACACCACCACATTTTTCCCCTTGGCTGCTTCATTGAGCAGATCGGCCAGTTTAATGAGGAGGGACTTGCTCAAAGCATAGGCAATAAGGTTTTTCCCTGCTTCGGGCTGAATGGCCGGCCTGGCGCCTACTAGTACGATGCGTCCATAACCACTTTCCATCATATGCTGAAAAAGAGGTCTGGTGAGGTAGTAAGCTGTTTCGAAATTGAGGGAGAACATTTTCTTAAGGGCCGCCCCATCGGTGGCAGCTATATCGCCCATGGCGAATCCTCCTGCCAGTAATAAGGCACCATCTATTTTCTTGTAGAGACTGATAGCTTCCTTCACAAAGGTGTCGCTGGCGGCTTCGTCGGCCAGGTTCACAGCATGCAGCTCAAACTGAGGGTGGTTATTGGCAAAGCCCAGGTGGCTGCCCGAATGGTCTACACCTATTACTTTATAGTCTTCGTCCAGGAATTTCTTTACAACGGCTGTTCCGAGGTTTCCATTTGCCCCGGTGATAAGTATTGTCTTGGCCATGATAGAAGGATTGTGCTGCAAATGTAAGGCTTGTAGGCAGCTTAGCTGCGGGAGAGAATGGCCAGAAAAAAAGAAACCGGCGTTGAAACGCCGGTTATAACCAACATGGACTCGGTCGATCCTTTTAAAACACATAATTCCAATGATGTATATCTTCTTCTCTCCCGGTTCTCATTGCCTCGAGTTTATCTTTTAACCTGTGCATGACTGCAGCAGGCGTATAATCGGGTAAATGATAATCAATGCCATTTATGTGGATGGTGCCGATAGGCGCTACAATGGCAGCGGTACCTGTCCCAAATGCCTCGGTAATGGATTGCTGGCGAAAAGCCTTTTCAAGTTCCTCTATCGCAACCGGACGGGTCTCTACGGGGATACCCAGGTCGCCAGCCAGGGTGAGCAGTGAATCGCGCGTAACGCCATCGAGAATGGAATCACTCAGCGGAGGGGTAACGAGGGTGCCGTCTATAACAAAGAGGGCATTCATCATACCGGATTCTTCAATGTATTTGTTTTCCCGCGCGTCGGTCCACAGTACCTGGTCGTACCCTGCTTCTTTGGCTTTCTGGGTGGGATAATAGGCGCCGCCATAATTGCCGCCGCATTTAGCTGCTCCGGTACCACCCCTGGCAGCCCGCACGTAGCTGGTTTCTACCTTTACCCGGAGGGGCTTTTGGAAGGCGCCTGCCACAGGGCCGGAGAAAATGACGAACTTATATTCGTCAGACACTTTTACGCCAAATTTGGCTTCACTGGCGTAGGCAAAAGGGCGGATGTACAAAGCTGTTCCCGGAGCTTTGGGCACCCAATTCCTGTCGAGCGCGATGAGCTGGTGCAATCCATCGATGAAGACCTCTTCGGGAACTATGGCCATACACATGCGGTCCAATGACCTGGTGAGGCGTTCATAGTGCTTGTGAATGCGGAAAATATTGATGCGGCCATCTTCCATCCGAAAGGCTTTCATGCCTTCAAATACGGTTTGCCCGTAATGCAGGGCCAGGGAAGTGGGCGACAGGGACAGGTTGCCAAATGGAATGATCTGTGGGGTTTCCCATGCGCCATGGGCGTAGTCGCAGACCAACATATGATCGGCCACGTATTTACCAAACTCCAGGTGATTGAAATCGACTTCCTGTATCCTGGACTGGGTGGCGGGGCGTATGGAAAAAGCCTGGGTGAGTTCCATATAATTTGTTTTTAAGTAGTTAATTCCTTTCCGATGCGGAGGGTTTCTGCTACCAATACGTCGAAGTCGTCCATCCTGCTGCGGTGATTGGTAATGGCAGCGCGTATAGCGTACTTACCGTTTAACAAAGTGTAAGATGGGGCTGCGATGCCTTGTTCCTGTAAACGCATCAGTATCTCTTTATTGATGATGTTCAGTTCTTCCTCCTCCAGCCCACCTGGATTAAAGCGGTAACAAACAATGTTCAACGACACTTCTGCCAGGAGTTCGAGACAGTGTTCTGTTTGTATCAATCCTGCCAGGTATTGGGCCTGCCGCAGGTTTTTACGGATCATGTATTGATAGCGTTGTATACCGTGTTCTTTAATAGACATCCACACTTTCAATGCTTTGAAACCGCGGGAAAGTTCCATGCCGTAATTGCTGAAGGGATCGGGGCCACCGGAGAGACCACGTTCGTGCTGGACCAGGTAAGTGACGGCCGAAGCAAAAGCTTCGCGGTGAATATTGGTATCGCGGATCAATACGCAGGCCACCTCATAATTCACGTACAGCCATTTGTGAAAATCAAAAGAAAGGCTGTCGGCGAGTTCAACACCTTTTAGGCGATCCTCAAATTCGGGTAATATTTTAGGAACAGCACCGAATGCGCCGTCGATGTGAAACCACATTTGTTCTTCTTTGGCAATAGCAGCGAGTTCTTCCAGGGGATCAATGGCGCCTGTATTGACGGTACCGGCATTGCCCACAATGCAAAAGGGTAGATGGCCTGCTTCCCGATCTTCGCGGATCATTTGTTTTAACAGGTCGATGCGTACCCGGTATTGATCATCTACGGGTATCTTACGAAAATTGTCGCTACCAATGCCGATCACTTCTACGCCTTTTATTACACAGTTATGTGTTTCAGCAGAGCCGTACATTATCATCTGCGCATTGACAGCATGCAACCCTTTTTTCCGGATGGCCTTATTAAAGTGATTCCTGGCAACTACCAGGGCGGTAATATTGGCGAGGGAAGCGCCGCTTACCAATATACCCCCTGCTTCCTGTGGAAAGCCCATCATTTCCTTCGACCACTCTATAACCTGTTTTTCTACATACATGGGCATATGATCGCCAATACTAACGTTGGTGTTCATGCCAGAAGCCAGCATATCGGCCAACATGCCGAGAGGTGTGCCGCCTCCCTGAACCCATGACCAAAAGCGGGGATGGCCATTCTCAGTATTGTATGGCAATATCTGTGTGAAGAAGTGTTCATATACTTCTGCCGCATCCTGGGGAAACTGGGGCAGGGGATGTTGCATGCTGTTGAGTGCAAACTTTGTTGGCTTTTTCCAGGCTGGCCTTTGGCGTGATGATTGGAGGTAATCAAACATATCATCCAACATGCGGTGACCCAACTCTTTTAAAGAGACCCAATCAACGGGGTCCAATGTTTCTTCTTCCAATAACTCCGGTGCTCTTTTCATACGAAACATGATTTGTGTTAGTTACTATGCGAAGTTGTAGCAGGTATCTGTGTGTAGCAACCTGATTCTTGCCTTTTCGCATAGGTGATCTCATCTTTACTGTACAAATCTCCCTTGATTTTCTGATATAAAACAGATTCAGTTTTGTCAATTACAGGTGTATCAGATAAATAAATTGTTAAAGCAAATGCTGGTGGAGGGCATCAAATGCCGAAGGGTTCTGCAGGTCTGCCAGGAGGCGGATCAACAGAACCCTTAACGTTTAAACTTTAAATCGGGAATGAATTTGTTTCCATTCAAGCAACGAAGCGGCAGCCTCCGGGGATATGCGCCTTGATGGTTGAATTTATAATACGTTGTATTACTGCAATGTAATGGTATAGGATTGCGGTGAAGTGGATTCGATGTACCCATAGGCACGATCAATTTTTTTGTGTGTCGGCTTTGGAGTGGTCTCTCCGGCAATATTTTCCCTGGCTACTGTAAACCCCATTGATGCAAAAATGCATAACAGGATGGCTATCTTTTTCATACAAAGGTGTTGGCTGGTAAACAATATGCAACTACAGATACTGCACAAATGTCTGCCAGATCAACTCTCCCAGCAATGGAAGGATGCCTGAACTGTGGTATTGACAGGATGAAATGAAGAAAAAGCTCTCTAATAAAATTTATTAACTGACTGCTTCGGGCCTGGCGTCATGATAAATACGCTCAATGGCATCCCGGAACTTCTCCATGATCACTTTTCGTTTGAGGCTTAATTTGGGGGTCATTTCGCCTGTTTCTACACTCCATTCATCGGGAAGGAGCTCAAACTTCTTGATCTGCTCTACGTGGTTGAAATACTTATTGAAGCTTTCTACCAGGTCTTTGTATAAGTGGATGACTTTGGGATCCTTGATCAGTTGGGCCAATGAGGTTGTTTGGATACCCTGGTGCCTTGCCCAGTCTTTAAGGTTGCTCAAGGAAGGGACAATGAGGGCGCCTACGAATTTCCTTTCAGAGCCTACGACCATTACCTGTTCAACAAAGGGTGATTCTTTCAATTTATTCTCAATGGGCAGGGGGGCAACATATTTGCCACCACTGGTCTTGAACATTTCTTTTTTCCGGTCGGTGATCTTCAGAAACTTGTTGTCGACCAGCATACCGATGTCGCCTGTATGGTACCATCCATCTACAATGGAATCGCCTGTAAGATCGGGGCGTTTGTAATACCCCATCATGATATTGGGGCCTTTGCATAGTATTTCACCATCTTCTGCAATCTTCACTTCCACATGGTCAATGAGTGGCCCCACAGAACCAAACATCCTGCCTTTTTCCTGGTAGCGATTGACGCTGATAACGGGAGAGGTTTCTGTTAGTCCATAACCTTCCATGATGGGGATACCGGCAGCGGTAAAGATGCGAATGAGCCTTACCTGACAGGCGGCGCCTCCGGTAACAATACACAATAAGTTATTGCCCAGGGCCTCGCGCCATTTACTAAAGATGAGTTTGTTGGCCAGGGCAAGTTGCATCCTATAACCGATCCCCATGTTCTTATTGATCTCATAGCGTGTGGCCAGGTCATGCGCCCAATAGAAAAGCTTCTTTTTAATGCCTGTTAATTCTGATCCTTTCGCCATGATGCGGTCATACACTTTTTCCAGGAGGCGGGGCACTGTGGTGAACATAGTAGGCTTTACCTCTTTCAGGTTATCACCAATGGTCTCCAGGCTTTCGGCATAATAGATAGAAGATCCCTTGAATAAATAGATATAGCTCACCATGCGTTCAAACACGTGGTTCAAGGGGAGAAAGGATAATGCCCGCATGTTCACACCCGGAGGAAAGCAGGGAATGCAATCCAATACATTGCTGATGAGATTCCGGTGAGAAAGCATTACACCTTTCGGCTTGCCGGTGGTACCGGAAGTATAGATAATGGTGGCAAGGTCTTCATATTGGATGGATGCTGCGATTGTACGCACCTTTTTGGCAGCAGCCTCATCACCCAGGGTCAATATCTCTTGCCAGTTTTTGGCATTGGGTACCTGTTCAAAAGTGTAGATCTCTTTTAAGGACGGTACATTGTCTTTCACACTCATCACTTTGTGATACAGGTCTTCGTCATTCACGAAAACCATTTTCACCTGTGCATCCTGCAATATAAATTCCAATTCAGGGACACTGATGGTGGGATATACCGGGGTGAGTACTGCGCCGATCTGTTGCACAGCCATGTCGAGTATGAGCCATTCGGGACGATTCTTACTCATAACGGTTATTTTATCACGGCCTTCGGCTGTTGAATCACCGGCACTGATACCCAGGTTGAGTAAACCTGCACTTAATTTATCTACGGTTTCTTTTATCTGTTGTGTACTGTAGGTGCGCCACTGTCCGTTTTCCTTACCAGCCAGCATATCTGGCAGGGGAGTGCGTTCAAGATGGTATTGAAGACAATCAAAAAGTCGCCTGGGTTCGGTCATAACAATCGTTGTTTGCGTGAATTAAAATCAAGGGGCTCACAAGTACAACATCCGGACACTCCCTGTTGTTGTTTTTCCCGGCTATTGGCCATCAAATTAACAAATAAGTGGTAATAAAAAAAGCCCCGCCAAAGCGGGGCTATAAGGATGTCGGATAGCTTTCGCTAATTATTTGTTGGGGGTTTGGTAATACTGGCCTGCAGGCAGCTTAAAAACCCGGTTGTGCTGGAAGGTATTGAACTGATTGTACTCTTCGGGGTGGGTTTTGGTCCAGTTTTCATAGGCCGCCAAATTGGCGGTTGTACCAAATAACCATTGGTTATACGCTTCAAACATGCCCGATTTGAGCAGTTGCTGCTGGTAGTCGAATAGGCGATAAGGAAATCTTTTGGCATTTTTTTCAAACCAGCTGACTACGAATTTGGTTCTGATGGCAGACAAGGTTTCAGGCGTAACACCATTGGTTGCCACGTAAGCGGATTGCGTTTTCATGATATCGAGCCATGCTTTTACAAAATCATTCTTGCTGTCCTGATTTTTGCCCAGGTCGCTGTCGGTAAACAGTTTCTTATAAGAATCCAGCAGCACGATCTTGATCTCCGCGGTACGTTTGGAATAACTCTCGATGTTCACAAAGATCTCTCCATAGACCAATGCCCATATCTTGTCTTTTGTGAAAAAGTAATACTTGGAAGCATTGTAGTAATTGCCGGAATGGCTGGGGTCGACCTCTATACCTTTTTCCCATTGTTTAATAGCGTCTGTGTAGGATTTCTTGCTCCAAAGCATTTCGCCATATTCGCTGTACAAAACACCGCTATTGGGGAATTTCTTCAACGCTGCCTTGTACATTTTTTCAGCGTCCTTGGCCTCCTCAATGGCTTTATATACCAGGCCCAGTATCTGGTAGCTTTGTACATCTGCATCCTGTTGCTCAGGTAATGGTTTGGCTACTTCCAGCGCCTTCACATAATCGCGGTTTAGGTAATAAGTAAAAGCCAGGTCTTTTTTTAGTTCGAGGTTACCGGATTCCTTTTCCAGTGCACGGTTCAATACCATGATGGCATTGGAATAGTCGCCCTGCCGGGTAAAGGCTTTGGCTTTTTCCTGCAAGACTTTCCAATCCTGTTCCTGAGCGGTAATGGCACTTACTGATAAGCACAAGATAGCTGCAACAAACAATTGTTTCATAGAAACCAAAGATAGCCAGAATACAGAATACAGGATACAGAATTTAGAATACAGAATGGCTCCCCGCTTTGAGGGTCTGATATATATGGCCCCGTAATGGCCGGTATTACTTTTTCAGCCGGAATAGGACGGGCAATTCGTCGTTTTGGAGCACCAGGAGATAGCGGCCATCTTTAGCAGAGAGTTCTTTAATATCCCGTATTGTCCCCGTCAATTCCAGCCCTGCCTGCTTGTTGGATAAGGTAGTAAAATCGCCCTTTCCGTTGTTTAGCAGCACATGGCCAAAAGAAGCATCCATCCGGGCAAACTGAGGCAGGAATCCAAAACAATTGCCTCCCATCACGAGGTCGGTGAAGCCATCATTGTTCACATCCGTACAGAGGATGCTGTTGATGCAGGAAAGCTGAGTTTCCAGGGGTAATTTCTTGATGGTGAACTTTCCATTGCCCTCATTCACCGCTATACAGGAAGGCGCATAATTGATCGTCTTTACAATGCTTTTATTCAATTGGTCGGCAGCAAACAGATCCTGTATCGTTTTTTGGGCAAAGTCCTCATGCTTGAGGGTTAGTTTTTTTACGGAGGGGAGCTGATCGGTCAGGTCGCGCTTCATAAAAACTGTTACGTCGCGTCCATTGATAGTACGGGTCATGATCTTATCAGTGATCCCATTGCCGTCGTAGTCATTGATCCATATTTTCTGGGGCGCATTCTCTGAAGGCCGGAGGTAGAAGTTCTCCCCCATGTTACCGAGTAATATATCCTGATCGCCATCGTTGTCGATGTCCGTGGCGGCTACTGTTTGCCAGCAGCCGTACAACTGATCTAAGCTGGTCTTTACTTCTGTGAAATGATCCTTGTCCCATGAAAAAATGCGGGGCGTCATCCATTCGCCTGCAATGATCAATTCGGGCTTTTGATCGCCGGTCATATTGGCCAGTACGGCCCCTGTCACCAATCCTATCTTGGCGATATCAGGGTTCTTCGTTTTAGCGATATCGGTGAACTTGCCATGTCCATCATTGAGCAGCAGGTAGCTTACGGGAGTAGTACCATAATTGCCGGGAATACTTCGACTGCCTACAAAGAGGTCTATATCGCCATCTGCATCAAAGTCGTGGGCCAGCACTACGGCTGTATTGTCGTTATTGGCAGGCAGGGCTCCGGTATTAATGTCAAAATTCCCTTTGCCATCATTGAAGTAGAGCCTGTTTTGCATTTCCCGGCTGCCTGCGGGATGGTTATTGCCTCCGGTGCCTACCAGGAGGTCCTGGTCGCCATCTTTATCTGCATCGAAGAACAAAGCGGTGACATCTTCAAAATTGGCAAACTGATCGAATATTTTCTCCGCCTTCTTTACAAAGCCCCTGGCTGTCTGGAGGTAAAGCTGGCCTGCTGTACCCGCTGCGCCGCAGATGTATACATCCTGAAGCCCATCGCCATTCGCATCGCCCAGGGCAGCCCTGGGGCCTTCGCGGGAGAGCATCATTGGGATATTGCGTTCAAAATAAAAATCCACATAGTCGTCTTCCTGGTGCTTATCAAAGCTACTGCTCCCCATTTCCAGCAAGGGTTGTATGGCTAGGGAAACAGGTGGCGGTGTTATTTTCCCGCTATTGGGCTGCTGTATGGTATACACAGAATCGCTGGCAGGATGATCAAACCGGGTAGATGAAAGATCGGGCCATATGATGATCATAGAATCAACGTTCTTTTTGCCCAGACCAATGATGGCTTTATAATCTATGGAAGACTGAAAGCCACGGCCGGGGATAATTTCGCGGCTCATGACCTGGTGGCCCTTAAAAACTTGCCCGGTGCGGCCGACTGAAAACGTGTCCGCCCCTTTCCCTTTACCACAAACGCCGATATAGTGATTGCCAGTAGTTTCCCGGCTGTTGTTGCGGTATACAAAGGCTTTTTCATTGACATTGTTTACGACCATATCCAGATCGCCATCATTATCAAGATCGCCGTAGGCTGCTCCATTGGAAAAAGAAGGTTCTGTAATGCCCCAGGCCGTACCGGCATCTTCAAACCGCAGTTGTCCCATGTTTTTGAAAGCCTTGTTCAGGATGGGGCGGGAGGGCATTTTGGCAATGATCTCGTCTATCTGTTCTTTTTTGCCGGTGAGGGCCATTTTGCGCACGATCTCATTGGCAAAGAAATCTATAAAATCCTGGTCGGTAATATCCCGATAAATGCCGTTGCATACATAGATATCGGAAAGGCCGTCATTGTCTGCATCAAAAATAAGGGCACCCCAGCTCCAGTCTGATGCGGCTACACCGCTATAGTGCGCTGTTTCAAGAAAGCGCCCATCTTTATTATTTACCTGCAGTGCGTTTTGCATGTACTGGTGGTAGAATCCTTTTTTAATGGTGAGCCTGTTTACATCAATGGTTTCGAAAAAAGCGGTTGTCTTTAGCCGGTAATCATCATCCGGCAACATATCGGTGGTAAAAATATCCGGATAGCCATCGTTGTTGATATCTCCCATATCGGCACCCATGGACGAGAGGCTGATATGCTGTGTCCATTTTTCCAGCTCTTCATGAAATGTGCCATTCTTCTGGTTGATGTAGAGGTAATCGCGTTCAAAGAAATCATTGGACACGTAAATATCGGGGTAGTGATCATTGTTGACATCTCCTACAGTAACCCCCAGGCCAAAGCCAATCAGGCTACCATAGATGCCTGCTTCTATGCTTATATCAGTAAACCTGCCGTTGTCATTTCTCATGAGCCTGTCGCCGCCGCCTTTCAGAAAATCGGCCACGGGCCAATCTTTTGCACGGAGATTCCGGTCATTGGCATAGTTGAGTGTATTGACGGGAATGAAGCTGTTGTTGAGCAAATACAGGTCGAGGTCTCCATCGAGGTCATAATCAAAAAAGGAGGCATGGGTAGTATAATCATTGTCGGTCAATCCATAGGCTGCAGCGGAATCGGTAAAGCCAAGCTGGCGGTTATTGATAAAGAGTTCATCTTCCTGCCCTACTCCCTTTTGGTAGCCTGCATTGCAGACATAGATATCGAGCCAGCCATCATTGTTCACATCGGCCATTACGACTCCGGTACTCCATTTCTTTTTGTTTGTGAAACCAGCTTTTTCAGAAATATCCTCAAACTGCCAGTTGCCTTTGTTAAGGAAGAGTTTATTGCTGCCCGAATTGGCGGTAAGGAATACGTCACTCAATCCATCGTTGTTGATATCACCAATGGCAACGCCTCCGCCATTATAGAAATTCCGATAGGTGAATATGTTGAAGTCGGGTGTATCCTGTACCGTATTGACAAAGTTGATGCCCGTATGTTCCATTTGCTGAAACAAGGTGGCAGGCGCTTGCTTTTGTTTGCAGGACAGGCATGCAGCAAAAGCCAGTAACAGGCAGGCAAGAATGTGTCGGTGTTTCATAAACGAACAGGAGGCCATTCTATAAAAATGACCTCCTGTAAATTAGCCAACTTATTGATTAATACCCGGTATTTTGTACAAGATTTGGGTTGGCTGCAATTTGCTGGTTAGGGATGGGGAATAGCAGGTTCTTGGGATCGTCGGTTGGTTTTTCCTGCCAGGGCTGCAGGAACTTACCAAAGCGGATCAGGTCATTCCTCCTCATGCCTTCCCAATAGAATTCGCGGCCTCTCTCATCGAGTAGCTGATCGAGGGTTACCGAAGCCAATGCAGGAATACTTCTTTTGGTACGCACCTGGTTAACCAGTGGTAGAGCGGCTGCAGCATTGTTGCTTCTCAGGAGCGCTTCTGCTTTCATGAGCACCACATCGGCATAGCGGTAATAAACATAGTCATTGTTGGAGTTATCGCCATTGTTATAGTCTATCGGGTATTTAATAACTCTGATGCCTGTCACCTCGAGGTTGGTGCCGATCTCGATGGCTTTTACTTCGGGCGTAAAGGCAAGGGGGCGGCCTCCCCTGTCTTTGAGTGCTACGCCATTTTGGTCGAATTGTTGGCCTACCAGGAAACCGGGCTTGATACCGGATACGTTGGTAACACCGGGATAGCTTGAACTTCTACGAACGTCGGCGGCTTCAAACTTGTTGTAAAAGTCGGACAGGGTGGTAAATCCATTCCAGCCTCCGGGGTTGTTGTTGTAATGGAGGGTACAGAACCAGCGGGAGCGGACATTACCGCTGGATGATCCGCCAATGTTCTCTGCCGTGAAGATATTCTCCGTAGAAATAGCATCATTATTTGGCGCAAAATTGTCAAAGTACTGATCGGCGAGCTTGTACTTATTGCTGCCGATGATCTGATCGGCCAGGGTAATTACCTGTGTCATATCGGCACCAGCAAAAGCTGGTGTGGCCCGGTTGGCGATAACGCCTTTGTTGAGGTAGCATTTCATTAATAATACCCTCGCGGCATCTTTATTGGCTCTGTTGACAGGGGTTGCCGGCAGGTCGTTCATGATGGCATTTACCTCTGAAACAATATAGTCAAGCGCTTCTGTGCCCTTTCTTACTTTGGGCGCCTGGAGAATATCACCGCCTGGCTCACGATAAGGCACCTGGTCCCATCCATCGAGCATAGAAAACATGGCAAAAGCCCTCAGGAATCTTGCTTCCGCCGCCTGTTGAGCGGTGGGACTAAAACGCAGAATATCGGTACCGGCATAAATAACACCTCCAAGGTCTTCAAAAGTCTGGCGTAAGAAGAGGTGATCACCATCCCATTTGTGTACGTGCAGAATGCGCCATACTCCGTTATCATCCCAGTCGCCACCTCTTGTGGGCCCTATACACTCATCGGTAGTATGTTCCTGGGCTGCCCAGAAACGGCTTTGGTCCTGGTAAGGGCTACGCATGGCATCGTACACTCCTTTCAGCAAACTGGCCGTAGAAGCCCCACCACCAGCTACCTGATCAGGTGATACTTCTCCGTTTAGTTTCTCTTCCAGTTTGGTACAAGCTACCAACAGGAGGAGCGGCATTATGAAGAAAAGCAATCGTGTATATTTCATAAAAAGTTTTTTGCTATTGAAGAGAAAAATTTAACCCGATCTGGAATGACCTTGCTGAAGGATAAGGCGTATACTCAATACCCACAGAAGGAATACCATTTACTTGTTTATCGGTATTTACCTCGGGATCAAAACCTGTGAATTTGGTTATCACAAACAGGTTCTGTCCGGCTATATACACATTCAGGTTCTTCAATGATTTTCCAATATTGCCCACGTTGTAAGAAATGGTGGCGTTGGCCAGCTTCAGGTAACTTCCATTCTCAATATAGCGGGAAGAGGGTGAAATGGGATTGGCAAGGTTTTCTTTGACTTCGGTACCAATCAAAGCCCTGGCGATGTTGCGACCACCAATCAGGTTACCAATGGGCAAAACTGTATTGGCGGTATTGTTATAGATCTTTTGTCCCATGGCGCCATTCATATTTACAACGGCAAAGAATTTTTTATAATTCACAGATGTGCTGATGCCTAATACTGTAGAAGGATTGGGATTACCCAGGTAGTACAATACATAGCCATCATCAGAATAGTTTGCCAATCCTGTTGCTTTATCAATGCCTAAAAATCTTTTGGTATAGAATACATTGATAGGCTGGTTGTTGGTGATCTGCTCAACGGTAGCACCGGAAATACCTTGTCCGTGTAAGCCTCCGGTAGCAATGGGAGCGGGCAATCCACTTACATCATTTTTCAGGAAGGAAGCATTGACACCCAGGTCCCAGCTAAGGTCTCTTGTTTTGACGATGTTGGCCTGCAAGGTTACTTCCACCCCTTTATTCACGATCTCGGCATCGAGGTTTTTCCAGGTAGGTGGTGCACCGGGGGGAGCCGGTTGGGCTGTGATGGTGGGATAGAGCAACCCGGTCGTTTTCTTATGGAAATAATCAATGGTACCAGTGATCCTGTTTTCCCACAATGTAAAGTCGAGACCGATATCGATCTGTTCATCGGCCTGCCACTTGAGGTCTTTGTTTTCGGCATTTACTTTAAAGGTAGAGTTGGGGCCGTTGAAGCCATAACGTTCCTGTGCTGAACCGGGAGGCGCATCCTGGCTACCTGTTTTACCCCAGCCCGCTCTTAATTTCAATGTATTAACAAAATCGAAGTCGAAGAATGATTCGTTCTGTACATTCCAGGCTACTGCAAATGAAGGGAAGTATCCATAGCGGTTGTTCTTACCAAATTTGGTAGAGCCATCGGCCCGGAAAGTAGTTGTTAGCAAATACCTGTCCTTATAGTTAACGATCGCACGACCAAAGAATGACTGGAGTTCGGTGGTGGGGTCGGCGAAGGAAAAAGTACCGCGGGTTGACTGTGAGCTAAATTGGAAATAATTGGTAAAAGGGATATTATAACTACCAAAATCGCGGGCATTCATGCCGCTACCCTTGGTATCAAATTTCATGTACTCAAAGCCGAGTAAGGCATTGAGGTTGAAAGCTGGTGATAATTTTTTATTATAGTTGAGGGTATGTGTAAACTGTTTGGTGGTAAGTTCGTTGGTACCGGTGTAGGCCACACCCCTACCGTCGGGATAATCGGTACTCGGCCCAATATCCTGCAGGTTGATATACTTCGCAATCTGGGCATTTCTGATACCGGTACTGTAATTGATGCTAAACAGCATGCGGTACTCCAGGTCTTTGGTGATCTTAAAATAAGGTGAGATACTACCTAATATGCTGGTGACCTTAGAATGATCATCATAAGCCTCCGACATGGCAAGGGGATTCACTGTAGAGGAGTTCTTATCGATATCGAGGGAATCCTGTCCATTGGCTTTTTTCCTGACGAGGGGGCGGGTAGGATTCCATTGCAATGCCTGTCCGATGATGCTACCGGTAAAACCGGCATCGTTGGAAACGGGAGCGATCTGTTCAACTGTTTGAGAAGCAATGATGTTGTAATCAACTCCCAGTCTTTTACTCTCCAGGAACTTAAAGAACCCGCTGATATTGGTGCTGTATTTCTTAAAATCAGATTTGCGGATGATACCCTGCTGATCGAGGTAACCTGCAGAAATACGGTAGCGACCATTTTCTGTACCACCGCTGAACCCTACATCATAATTCTGGGTCCAGGCAGTTCTTAATATGGCGTCCATGGCATCTACACTGCCGCCAAAATCACCGGTGGTCAATCCATAATCGGTCAATGTTTTCTTGTATTCCCCGGCATCCAATACTTTGAGTTGCTTGATCAGCTTACTCATGCCCACATAAAAATTCACATCCATTTTGGGAGCACCGGTCTGTCCTCTTTTTGTGTTGATGATAATAACACCATATGCACCTCTTGAACCATAAATGGCAGTAGCGGAAGCATCTTTCAATACTTCGATGGAGGCAATGTCATTGGGGTTCATAAAATTGAGGGGATTGGCGGCAGGCGAAGTGCCAATGCCGGCACCAGAACCACCCGGGCGGGCAGAACGGCCATCCAGTGGAATACCATCCACTACATAGAGTGGATTGCTACCGGCGCGGATGCTGGAGTTGCCCCGGATCTTTACAGTAGTACCGCCACCAGGCTGTCCACTGTTGTTCATGATCTGTACACCAGCAACTTTTCCCTGGATGAGTTGGTCGGGTGAAGTTTGGATACCCTGATTAAAGTCTTTGGCTTTAACCGATGCCACGGCGCCTGTGAGGTCTTTTTTCCGGGCAGTACCATAACCCACCACAACTATTTCATTGAGGGCGGAGTTACTGGCTTCGAGGGAAATGTTGGCAACGGTTTTCCCGGTGATATCTACTTCAAGGGTAATATACCCTACCGAAGAAACTACCAGGGTAGTGGCCGCTTCTGCCACATTGAGGCGAAAGGACCCGTCTGTGCCTGTGGAGGTACCTTTAGCAGATCCCTTAGGAACTACTGAAGCACCGACTACTGGTGTCCCATCTTTTGAGTCTGAAATTTTTCCGGTAATGATCTTATCCTGAGCGAGAGCGGTGGCACTGATGCACAAAGCCAACAATAGCATAGCAGATGCTGCAAACAATCGTTTTGATGTCATAGCAATCAGTTAGTAGTTATAAAATGGCGGAAGTAACGTGTAGCTTATACACAATTTAACCTATTTAATTGTCTTGTCCAAAAAATTAACAATTATTATAGGCCCGATAATTATGGAATACCGATAAAATTTTGTACTGGCTAACATCATGATAAGCCCATCATTATAGATTAAATAATATTTATATAAACAGAAGCTAATGTGACCGGTATTGCGGGAGGGGCAAAAAAAAGCATGCAGGGTATGCATGCAAAGAGGTGTTAAGATGATGAGATTGGTTCAGGAAGGCCTGGAAGGCTTAATGAACAGCTTCTTCGAGCTTCACTTTTCCATCGGAAAACCTGGCGGCGTTAAACCGGTATAGTTTACCTGGCCTGTGGGGAACATCCTGTTCCAGTTCGTTAACATCGATAAGCCAATCCATGAGGAAGAATTTCTTACGGAAGTTGCGGCGATCGAGCTTGGTACCCAGGATGGATTCATACAAGCTCTGGAGTTCGCGCAGGGAGAACTTTTCCGGGAGCAGGTTGAATACAATAGGATGCTCGTCGATCTTTGATTGCAACTGCTTAAGACAGGTATCTAATATTTTCTTGTGGTCAAATGCCAGTGTAGTGATCTCACTTACGGGGTGCCAGTGCAATTCATTATGGGCCAGATCGAGCTGGTGATCTTTGACATTGATGAGGGAATACCAGGCAGTAGTAATAACCCTGCCGGCGGGGTGACGGTTGACATCACCAAAAGTGTACACCTGTTCAAGGTACACATCATCGAGGCCAGTTCGCTCTTTCAATACGCGGTAAGAAGCACTGTCGAGGTTTTCATCCGGACTCACGAGGTCACCGAGTAAAGACCACTGATCACTGAACTCCTCCAGATCGGATTTGATGAGGAGTACTTTCAACTCATTTTCATCAAATCCAAAGATCACACAGTCTACAGAAAGGGCTATTTGAAAATATTCCCTGTTCTCTGACCTTAACTGTTGAATCGTTTTCTGCAAAGCGGTTCCCATGTTGTTGATGTTATGATAGTAAAGCTTAATTAATAATTAATTTCCTGATCACGCTGTTGTTGCCAAACTGCATCCGCATAAAATACAGGCCTGCCGCCGGGGTAGCGCCCTTCAATTTGTACAAAGGTAATTGATGGACACCCCTGGCCTTAAAACCAGCCTGCAGTTCGGAGATCCGCTGACCGTTTACATTCAGCAAGGAAAACGTTACTTCCGTATTGAGCGGTAGTTCATATTCAATGGTAGAGTTCGATGTGACCGGGTTGGGATAGATGCTTAACCGTGTATTCTTACCCTGGTTGTCAAGATCGGTGACGGGTGTAAGAATATTTGTTATGTTTCGGTTCAAATATACGTGATACTCCCCGGGTTGCAAGGAAATGGTTTGTGAATTACCAGTGGCAGCAATGGTTTGGCCGGTTAGGTAATCATACCAGGTGCCAGCATTCTGAAACTGCACGGAGCCGGTAACAGCTGTGACATCGAAATTTCCAACCACCAATATATTAGACGTATCAGTAGTCAATTTCAACCATTTGAAAGACCCGGAAAGACTCCAGGTAATGCGGTCGGTTGTAAATCCGTTCTTATAAGCCGGGTGGTTGCGGAGGGCCAGCATTACGCTGTAAATGTCGTACAGCTTTTTCCTATCAGTATTTTGGGGATAGTCCCATTTAAAGGGTTTGGGATCAGTACGGCATGTATTATTAATTGTTCCGTTTTCGCAATAATTAATGGAGTAGTCGTAACCCAACTCTCCAAATTGCCAGATCATTTTAGGACCAGGAATGGTAAAGTAGAATGCGGCTGCCATCTCGTTTCGCTTCAGGCCAGTGACCTGATCTTTCACATTGTAAGCGCCCGAAGCGTTGCCAAACTGGATGTTCTTATATTGGAGCCGTTCTTCGTCGTGACTTTCCATATAGGCTACGAGATTAGGCTGGCCCCACCCTCTTTCTACATGGATGGCTCCTTTGAAGTCGGAGGTACTGGTGTACCCCATGGTGGCTTCGTTGAAAGCGTAGTTCATATTACCCCACAGCATCATACCATAAGCTGCCAGTTCCTTCTCTTCATCATTCACGCCAAGGTGTTCCAGGATGACATAGCTGCCATTGGATTTGGATTGAATGGTATCGTAATATTTTTTCCAGATGGCGATGCGGCTGGCATCGTAGGCATCCCAGTTTGCCTGGTTGCAATTATTACCATCTGCATCACAGGAAACTTTCTGGGTGAATCCCTTGGAGAGGTCAAACCGGAAACCGTCGAGTTTGTAATCCTTTAGCCAAAATTCCAATACCCGGCTTACGAAGTATTGGGTGGCGGCGCTTTCGTGGTTGAAATCGTAGCCCACGTTAAAAGGGTGTTTGGCTGCAGTATTGAACCAGGGGCTTTCAGGGGCAGGCCGGCCTTTGGCAGCATCAAAATACAACTGCACCATGGGAGATTGGCCAAAAGAATGGTTGAGTACCATATCCATAATGACGGCGATGCCTTGTTTATGACATTCGTCTATCAATGCTTTGAGGCCGGTTTCGGGGCCGTAATATTTATCGGGTGCAAAGTAGAAGGAAGGATTATACCCCCAACTGATATTGCCTTCAAACTCGTTGAAGGGCATGAGCTCAATGGCATTGATGCCAAGGCGCTTCAGGTAGCTCAAAGTGTCTTTCAATGTCTTCCAATCGTGGTTGCCTACAAAATCGCGCAGGAGCAATTCATAGACAAGCAGGTTGCGTTTATCGGGGCGGCTGAAACTATTGACCTGCCAGGTGTAGGCGGGTTTTGCGGTTTGCAATACACTCACTATGCCGGTGGTTTTACCGGTTGGATAAGGCTTGAGGTTGGGGTAAGTAGTTGCCGCAATAAACTGGTCGTTGTTGGGATCCAATACTTTCTGGGTATAGGCATCTGCTATTCGCAGTGTGTTGTCAATTACGTATTGGTAACCATACTCTGTGCCTGGTGTGAGGCCGGTGATGCGTTTCCAGAACCGGAGGCCGTCGGGGGTTTTATTGCATTGGTAGTTGACGGATTCGGTCCAGTTATTAAAATCGCCGATGATGGATGCTTTGCTTTTATTGGGTGCATACAAAACCAGGATGGCCGAGGTGTCGCCCTGCTCATAATTAATACCATCTCTTACACCGGCAGGCAATGGCTGGATATTGACGGCTGGCGCTGCAAAGAAGCTAATGGTATCTGAATGTGTGGTTATACCATCGGTAACCCTGCCTACGATCTGCTGGTTACCCGCCACGGTAATGGTGGGTGACGCCTGAATAAGGGTATTGCCTGTAGCGCTATTGATCTCGGTTCCGTTGAAGAACAATTTGAGGTTAGCTGTATTATTAGCAGCGTAACTTATGGCAATTGATTCGCCGGTTGTTTTGGTGATGGGCTCAGGCACGGGTATGAACCTGTCTTCCATGGGCGGAGCCGTAAACCTGCCTGTAAGGGCATTGTCGTACACAGTGATGTACATATTGCCCATATCAACTGAAGGATCTGAAATACGTTGTACGAGGCTGCCTGTTCCATTTCTGAAAAGGAGGGCTATCCTGCGGATGGTTTCACCGGCCGGCACATTGAAGAAGGTGCGGATATTGCCGATGTTGTATTGGTATTTATTGGTGGCTATCCAGGTGGCTTTGGCTGCAGGTTCAGTAGTTACACCCCAGGTAAACTTTGAATATTTCCAGTCGGTATTGTTGGTGCTGAGGTTGGTGATGACGCCGATATGTATAAACACATCATTGGTATTGGCATAATTCAACAGGCCCTGGTTACCTTTGGTGCAATCTACTGTGATGGTGAGTGCAGCATTGTCGGCAGGGAACACCGGCGCCGTAGTTAATAGCTGGGCCAGGCCGGGCGCTGCAAACAGAAGGGTGAAGAATATGGCAAGTACAAATGACTTCATAAGGGCAATCGTTTAAAAGGACTTTGGCGGGTGGAGAGTCATCCTGCCACGCTTCAATCGGGGCGACAGGATGACCACTGTTTCCATCCGGGCGCTCCACCAATGCAGATATGGTGGCTCGCCATTATTCACGCATTACAAAATGGTATAGGTTCTGTTGTATTCGTCGACAGTAATGGTATAGGTGCCAGCAGTGCGGGTAATGTTGTCACCGCCTTCTTTGATCTTACCGGCGCCATCGGCTCCATAGTTGAGGTCCCATCCTTCTGCACTTACAAATTTGAATTCCGTACTGCCTGTGAAAGTGACGGACTTCTTCCAAACACCATTGCCCTGGTAATCCATGTCGAGCGCATTGGCAGGGTTCCAATCACCTATTACAGGGGCACCGCCAATTATCCGCAATTTACCCTGATAGATATTGTACTTCATCTGCTGCACGTTGGTTGCATCCCAAATCAATCTTGTATAGGGTGCATAGGCTGCTTTAATGTTGGGGTCGCCACCGTCCTGTACCAGTTTGCCATCGGCACCACCCCACCAACGGTCGTCACCAATACCAAAGTTCCAGGCTGCACCTAGTGAGGCATCGTGGAATTTGAACTCATCGGTACCGGAAGAAGGAACAATGAGGAGGAATTTATCGCGCTGGAGATAAGCACCGTACAAAGGTGTGGCCGGTGTCCATCCCTGCATGCCACCTACCACGCCTACCTGCTTTTGCTGAATATAGGCGAGGTCATTCTTTGTATCGATGGTAAGGCGGTAAATGCCAGCGGCAGTAACCTTAAAATTGCCACCTGCATTGAACCCTGTTTTATAGCTGCCGGGAGTAGTACCAGCGCCATTGTCGCCATAGCCGGAACCCCAGTCGCCAGGTGTTTTAAAGAATTTGAATTCATCATTGGCAGCCAGTTTGAAATAGGTATAGAATACAGTACCATAACGGTCGGCTTTCTGGTCCACCACCAATTTAAGCGGATTGTCGATGCTCCATCCGTTTACACTGCCTACAAGGTAAAAGTTCACTTCGCGTAAGAAAGCAATGTCGTTGATGTAATCGGCCTGTTGTTTCCATGTGCCTGAGGTAGCTATGACCGTCCATTTCAGGCTTACGGTTTGTGACAGATCGGTGAACCCATATTTTACGAGTGAATCATTGAATTGTTTGGCAGCGATACTAAGCGCTGTGTCCTTGCTGCTGTTGGAAGCAGGTATGGTAAAGAGGGGTGTGGCAAAGCTTCCGTCTTTGCTGAATGCTACCTGGTAAGTGATAGCAGGGCCGCCGGTTGCCGGCAAGGCTTTCGTCCATTTGAATTTAACACTATCGGCTGTAGAAACCGGGTTGACGGTGATAGCAGCAGTAGCGGAAGCCGGGCTCAACAGCAGGAAAGCGGTAACACCATCTTTCATACGGGTAATGCTAATGTTCCTGATATCTCCTGCAACAAGCTGGGTAGACCCATTATCGGCCTTTACGCTCCAGATCAGATCTGCCTTGGCCCCATCGGCAATGCCTTTTGCTTTTAAAGCATCATCCAGTTGTTTTTGGGTGAGGGTTAATTTGGGATCGGCCCCATTGTTGTCGGAAGGAATTTCCAGTAGGGGAGCATCCAGGTTGCCGGTTGCTTTTAAGGCAGCCACCCATTTGTAAACAGGCTTAGCATCTACACCTGGTTTTGAAGCTGCCCAGCTGATCTCCACTTTGGCAGTGGGGGTAGCGGCATTTAGAACAAGGGCTGCATTGGTTGCAGGGGCATTGAGGGTAAATGTACCCAGGGCTTCACCTGTGACCGTGCTATCAAAATCTGCTTTCTGGCAGCCGGCGAAGATGGCGACGGACAGAACAGCAAGCATTAGAATCTTTTTCATAAGCAACATTATTATTAATGTTTAGAGAGATATTATTTCATATCAGCCAGGAGCACTTCAACGGCGGCAGTGCTAACCGTCACCGGCTGGTTATTGGCATCACGTACAGTTCCATTGAACTTGTAGGTGAAGCGGGTGAATTTCTTTCCTGCGCCGGGCGTATAAGAACGGGTAGGCACAAAGAAGGCCTTCCACAGTTTGGCGCCGGCATTCTTTACAGGTAATGTCAGTGGCTGGCCAGCTGAAGTATTGGTATTGTCGAACACCTCTACAGTTACTGATACGGGCTCCATGCGCTGCTCATTGGTGGTACTTGCGAGATCCTGGTGGAAGTAGAGTGACGCTACATCATTTTGCCCTACTCTTGCCGGGAATATGCGCAACATGCTTGCTACAAATACCAGCGGATCGAAAGTATTCACCTTGCTGTCGCATGACTGCTTGCTGCCACTCTTTGTTTTGGCCAGGAATTGAAAATGCTTCAATTGACCAGGCGCCTGATTGTACATAGTAGTAGCGGTAAACTTGTAGGTGAACTTGTTGGGAGAACCGGCCACAGGGCTCAATTTGGCTGTGGCAGGAGAGTTACCCCATTCGGTATTGACAATACCGTCTTTACCGGTAAAACCGGTGGCGTCTTTGTTGGACCAGGTCCACAAATACAAGTCTGTTTCACCTGCCAGTGTGGTGCCCGTAAAATCGAAGTTGATGGTAATCTCATCTTCGGCGGTGAAGGTAGGCGGGTTGATGGTGTAGGTCTCGAATACACACTGTGACATTGCCAGTTGGCTGCCTATTATAATGAGTGAAAGGATTAATATTTTTTTCATAATAGCTTCTTTGAGGGGTTAACGGGAAAATTCATAATCATACACAATGAGCAGCTTATTGGTGGCTGCATCGGTCCGTGTAACCTTTACTTTTAATTTGCCGTTCACTGAGTTGGGATAACCACCCAATGTCATCGTTTCTGTAACAGCCCCGCTTTTTAGCGAAATGGTTTTCGGTGCTTTTATGTCATCTACCGACCAGGTGCCTGAAGTAATACCAGTAATAGGAGGCGCTGAACCATTGTTGATGGTAAAGGTGGAGGGGGCACCACTGGCCAGGTTGAAGGTCAGCTGCAGGGAAGCATAGTTAAAGAGCGTGGTGATGTCTTCAACTGCATAGGGGAAGCCCTTGCGTTGTGACTCTGCATCTGTTTGAGTAACCTTGGTTAGTTTCCATGCGCCTGATATAGCAGTGATGTTGTCATTGGCGGTGCCGATGGGGTCATAGCTATCGGGCTTGCAGCCGGTGAATAATAACCCGGCCATAAAGAGTATCGTTAGAAATTGTATCGTCTTCATACTACTTAGTTGAATGGGTTTATTAATCACAACCGCCTTCCTGGTTCATCTGGAAGGAAGCATTGGCAGCTTGTTCACTAATGGGAAATTGCAGAGCTAGTCCGGGACAGTTCCAACGGCCGCCGCGGCGATCGATATTAAGACCGGAACGGGCGCCTATGCGTTTGATCTCCTGGATGCGATTGCCTTCACCTACCAGTTCCAATTCTCTTTCACGACGTGCAGTACTGATAACTGTTGCTGCCAGGGCATTTGCAGGCAGGTTTTTAGAAGTACCACCGTAAGCGCGGGTAAGTATGTCGTTGATGTCAGTAATGGCAATTGCCAGGTTGGCGCCACCTGTTTCAGCACCCGCTTCTGCACGGATGAGCTTTATTTCTGTAAGGCCCATAAGGGGCACATCAAAATTGTTCTTGTTGTACTTGGTGAGTACGTTGTATCCGGGTGCCAGGGTGGTACTGTACCAGGCAGTGCCCCGCACATCTCCGGCAGTAGTAGCTGCTGCATAAAATACACTGGTTACATTAAACCTGCCCTGGGCATTGAAACCTACATCGCTGCGGTAACGATTTCTCAGTTCACCTCCGGGATAGAGATTGTTGTCTACAAACTTAAATCCAAAGATGATCTCTTTGGAAAGCCCGATGGAAAAACGATTGGCATAAGATGCATCCAACAGGAATTTATTGCTCTTAATAACCTGGTCGGCATAAGTAAAGGCATTGGCGAAATCATTTTGCATGAAATACACCCTGGCAAGAAATGCTTTGGCAGACCATTTATTGGCAAAGCCCAGCACCACCTCATCGGCCAGTAAATTCTCGGCCTTTTTCAGGTCGGCTATGATGGATTCATACACTTCTTTCACCGTATTGCGCACGCCGGGTACGATATCTGATGCTGTACGTAATACGATACCAGCGTGCGAATTGTCGGCGCTATAACCCCAGGGCTGGGCCCAGAGGCGAACAGCATCAAAATGGGTAAGTGCCCGCAGGAAGTAGGCCTGTCCTTCAATGACATTTCTTCCGGCACCTGCCTTGTCTATATTATCCAACACTTTGTTGCCATTATAGGCCGGACGATACATATCGGTATACATACCGTTCTTGTAATCACCAAAGATGGAAGTCTTGCGCTTAAATATCTCGCCGTCATCACCCGTGTATAAAGTACCAACTGCCTGATCGCCCAGGAGGTCTTCTATCCATTGGAGCTTACCGTTGTATACCTTGTTGCAGTAATCGGTATAGGAGCCATTGATGAGGGCCTGCAGGTCAGCATCGGCCTTAAGCGCTTCGTCTTCCGTAAACGCTCCCGATGGTTTTCGTTCGAGAAACTTGTTGCAGGATGAAGCATACACTGCTACGCATCCCAGCAATATTATATAGATAGCTTTTTTCATTGTTGCGTGCATTTGATTGTTTAGAATGTAACATTTAACCCTATTACCCACGATTTCTGCTGAGGCGGGGTGAGGTAAGTAATGTTGGGGCTAAGGTTACGGTCTGTTGCATTTTCAAAATCACGGGCTATTTCAGGATCGCCACCGGGATATTTGGTAAAGGTGAGCAGGTTCATACCTGTTACAAATACGCGGGCGCCTTTTACATGAAGCCTGGTGAGGAGTTTGGTATCAAAGCGGTAGCCAAGTGATAGTTCACGCAAACGCAGGTAAGATGCGTCGTACAGGAACATGGTACTGTTGTATTGCCATTCGCTGCTCAAACCGGCATAGGTGCCTGTATTCATGGTGAGGCGGGGGAACTTAGCCTGGTCGCCCGGCTTCTGCCACCTGTCGAGCAGGTCGCGGCGGATAACCCAATCGGTCACTATACCATCCTGCCTTTTGGCAGAACCATCATAGATATTTCCACCGATGGTGAATGTCCATAAGCTGGTAAATTCAAAACCTTTATAGCTGAGGTTGTGGTTGATGCCCCCGATAAAATCAGGCACTACCGAACCTACGGGCATGCGGTTATCGAGGCTGAAGGTTTTGGTAAGTTTGCCACCTTTGTCGTACCAAATGGGCAGACCATCGTTGGGGTCAACGCCATAATAGCGTACGAGATAGTTGGTACCAATAGGATAACCGGTTACTACACGGGTATCATTGCTACCACCCCCTGCCGCATCGGCACTCAGGCCACCCAGGCTGATGAGTTCGTTGTAATTTTTGGCAATGTTGCCACCAACGCTAAACGTAAGGTCTTTTTTATTAACCACTTTTACGTTCAGACTTATTTCAATACCGCGGTTTAATATTTCACTGCCATCCACATTGCGGAAACTTGTACCAAAGCTGGTAGAAGGAGAGATGGCGGTATTGAGCAAGAGGTCGGTCGTTTTCTTATTGTAATAAGCTACTTCACCGGTAATACGGTTATTTAAAGCAGCAAATTCTATGGCCAGATCGGTATTGGTTGTTTCTTCCCAATGCAGATCGGGATTACCTACGTTGCCGGGATATAAGGTAGGTTGAGTATTGTATGGGTTACCTGCAAAATAAGTATCGTAATACTGCCCTGAAGGAATGCCTGAGTTACCCGTTAAACCATAACTGGCGCGAAACTTCAGGAAGTTGATGAATGTAAAGCCTTTCATGAAATCCTCCTGACTGATGGTCCAGCCGGCAGAAATGGTAGGGAATACACCATACTTCTTATTGGGACCGAATTTGGAAGAACCATCACGGCGTACAGAAGCCTGTAAGGCATAGCGCTCTTTGTAAACGTAGTTGATACGGCCAAACGCACTGGCAAAGGTTTCTGCATTATAAGAGGGGCCGTTGAGCGCTGTGGCAGTTTGCTTGATGGAGTCAAGCGCATGTTTGTACAAGGACCTGTTTTTGTAGAAAGGCTTGTCTGAATTCTTTTCTACATACACCCTGTTGATAAAACTCTTTTCCTGGAATTCGATGCCTGCCAGGAAGGTAAAACGGTGGTCATCCTTATAAGTCCAGTTGTAGGTTGCAGTTCCGGAAGCGACCCAGTTCTTGCCCCGGTAGGGCGAACGCTTTGCCAGACCGGGTTTTTGTGTGTCATTGATCCAGTTGCCTGACTCCCACTGATCGTCTATTCCGCTGAGGTAATCATAAGAACCATTGACACGAATGTTGAGGTTTTTGATCACTTCATAATCGAGTATCAATCCACCTATGATGCGATTGTCGGTATTTCTCCAGAGTGTTTCATTGAGGCGGCGAACAGGATTGGCGCCACCGGTAAACCAGGTCTTGTCATCATTATAGACCGGATAGATCGGTAAAGCGGTACTCATGGCATCGCCCAAACCACCAGCCCACGCTGCGGGAACACGTTTGTTGATACCGCGGTTGTAGGCGGCGCTTATGTTGGCTTTGAACCTGTGATTGATGGTAAAATCAAAGTTGGTACTCAACCCGAGGCGCACATAACTGTTATTCTTGAGGTAGCTTTGGTTTTCACTGTAGGTGGCGCCTACAAAACTTTTCACCAGCTTGTTGCCCTGCGTCATGCTCAGGCTATGCTCATTGATGAAACCGTTGCGGGTAAGCTGATCCCACCAGTCGGTGTTGTTTTTTGAAGCCTGCTCCCAGGTGACGCCACCAGGCAGCGGGGCTTTGCCGGTGTTGCCATCATTTTCCCAGGCCTCCTGGCGAAGTTGCAGCCATTCGGGGCCACTCACAAAATCGGGCCTGTTGGCATAGGTAGAGATACCAATTTTATTATTGTAGTTGTAGACTGGCTTGCCGGCTTTACCACGTTTGGTGGTAATCAGGATGACACCATTGGACCCCCGGCTACCGTAAATACCGGCTGCAGCGGCGTCTTTCAATATTTCGATGGACTCAATATCGTTGGGGTTGATAGCTGCGAGGGCATTTTGGTTCATACCGCCACTGTTGGTACGCAGAAATGGATCGGATATGATAGGAATGCCATCGACCACATAGAGGGGATCGGCACCGGCGCCAATGGAGGCAATGCCCCGGATGCGGATCACCGAGCCAGAGCCGGCCAATCCACTACCCTGTATCACCTGCACACCAGGCGCTTTACCCTGGAGAGCAGCTTCAAAGCTGGGTGCAGCAATGGAGGTGATCTTTTCGGCGCTGACCTTGGTAATAGCTCCGGTTACATCGCGGCGACGCTGGGTGCCATAACCGATCACCACTACCTCATTGAGGTTGGACCCAGAAGCCCTGAGGGAGACGATGATAACATCGGCAGCCACAGGTACATCCTGTGATTCGAAACCTACGCCGGAAATAGTTAAAGTTGCTGTTGCGGCAGGAATGGTTAAGGAAAAACTGCCATCTGCCTTGGAAGAGGTTCCCACTTTGGAACCTTTGGCGGTGACCGAAGCTCCGGGAACAGGAGTACCATTGCTGGCATCTGTAATTTTACCGGTAACGGTTTTGCTCTGTGCCCATGAGAATACAGGAATGCACAAGAGGAGAGTCAAGACCCCCACAAGCGATCGTTTCGGCATCATAAACAAGCTTTCGTTTAGGTGTATTAATAATGTGTATCTGCTACACAAATATAATGTGTAATCTATACACAATTCCAAATAAGTTTTTAATTTCCGCCCATTTTTAATCTTGTTTAGGGGTACTGGGGAGCCTTGAAAAGGCCGATTAACGGGCTTTACCGCTTCTTCAGATCTTTCTGCCCTGGAATTACCAATGGCGGCGGAAAGGGCTAGTGCCCCTGTTTAAGTGTAGTTATGATCCAGTTGAGGTCCGCTTTTAAAGCGTACTAACTAATGGTTGGGACAAGTGGGAGGTGAACGAACCTTGTGTAAACCTGGCCTCATCCTTATACCATCCATGTGTCAAAGGGGGCTCCAATGAACGGCACCTATTTGACACATGGTTTGAAGAAGGTTTGTAAAGGTTCACTGTAAGTAAATATATACTTTTGCAGCATATATAGCATTTTCTGTTAAAGGCCTATATAAAAAAAATGGGCAGCCCTTTTGAACGGGCTGCCCATTTTATAGCTTGCGGCAGGCTATATTATTCGCCTTTCTTCTTTTTGTCTTCGTTGTATTTCGTTTCGGCTTCTTTGGCTTTTCCGAAGTCGAGCACTACGCCATTGATGCAATAACGCAACCCTGTGGGAGGAGGTCCATCTTCAAAAACGTGGCCCAGGTGGGCTTTGCAGCGACCGCATTCTACTTCTGTGCGGTTCATTCCATGGGTATTATCGGGCAGGTAGATAATGCTGGTTTTGCTGATGGGGGCATAGAAGCTGGGCCATCCGCAGCCGCTTTCAAATTTCGTATCGCTCTTAAAGAGGGCATTGCCACAGGCGGCGCAATAATACGTACCTACCTCTTTTGAATGCTCAAATGGGCTGGTACCCGGGCGTTCTGTGCCTTTCATCCTGGCGATATAATAGATGTCGTCGGGCAGGACTTTCTTCCACTCTTCGTTGGATATATCCACTTTGGACGTATCGGTGCGGGAATAAACGGGATTGGTGGTATCTTTTTTGGTATTACTCATAACTATTTTTTTCTGGTTGTCGGTGGACTGGGAATAGCTGCAATGCTGCAAAAGGGTTGCCAGCAAGAGGATCGCCAGGTATTGGGATATTCGTTTCATGTGCATGATTTATAACAAACTTACGAGGCAAGGGTTCGTTCAGGTTGTCGGGCAGGTGACAATAAATGCAACTTAACATTTTCTTTTCTACAAAGGAACAGCGGGTTTTCTCACCAATTTTTAATCAGAAACCGGGGAATGTTAAAGGATTTTTAAGGGTGTTCCTTTATATTTGTCCATTCATCAAGTGAAGTAAGTATCATGTTTAACCTGATTTTATTTGGCCCTCCCGGAAGCGGAAAGGGAACACAGTCTGAGAAACTTATTGAGAAGTATGGCCTGATCCATCTTTCCACGGGCAATTTGTTGCGTGAAGAGATTGCTAATCAGACCAAACTGGGCCTGGAGGCAAAGAGTTTTATGGATAAGGGGCAGCTGGTGCCGGATGCAGTAGTGATCGGAATGATCGGTTCTGCCCTGGATGCCAATCCTCAGGCGAAGGGATTTTTATTTGATGGTTTTCCACGCACGGTGGCCCAGGCAGAAGCGCTGGACAGCCTGCTGGCTGGAAAAGCTTCTGAAATAGCTATTGTGCTGGCACTGGAAGTAGACCGCGAAGAGCTGGTAGCACGCCTGCTGAACCGTGGCAAAAGCTCCGGCCGCAGCGATGATACCAATGAGGATGTTATCCGCGCCAGGCTGGTAGAATATGAAAATAAAACAGCACCTGTAGCGGGCTATTATGCCGGCTTTGGCAAAGTGGTGTATGTAAAGGGCGTAGGCAGTATTGACGAGATCTTCCATTCGCTGAGCAGACAGATCGAAGCACGTCAGTTGGCATAAGAGCAAAGTTTATCATTACCATATTACAACCATGCATCTATCATAACAATGAGTGATGCATGGTTTTTTATTTGGTGGCAGGGCCCTTGCTTATTTAATAACGCCAGCTGTTTAGGTCGGCATCGGCAGGGGCGCGCTTTTTCATCTCTTCGGCCCATTTGGGAATGAACATCTGGTGATAGCGGAGCCGGGAAATATAATTGGGCTGTGTATGATCGCCATTCCAGCAATGTTCGGCCCGGTCGCCATAATCTACCTGGCCATCGTAGGTGGGATTATCGAGGGCCTTCAGCATTTCCTCGGTGAGGTATACGGCATTGTTGAGATAGTAAGTATCCATATCACCACAGTAAATATGGACCTTCCCTTTTAGTTTATTGCCAATTTTTGCCCAGTCTCTTTTCATAATGTAGGAGAGGTCATAGTGCTCTTTCCAATAGGCCGCCACGGTGCTGTCGATAACGCCGGTGCGTTTATCCCAGATGGGCCTGGGATATCCATCAGCGGCTACAGGTGAATACACAGCTTCCCAGATATCAAACTGCTGGCCACTGCGGCTTTTTGTACCGAGTACAAGTTCGCGGTAATTAATCTCCTGCACGGTAGCGCTTACATGCCCCAAATAATTCCTGCTGCCCGGCCTGGGTGTTTTTTTGAAGTCACTTTGCAGGAAATAAGCGTTCTTGTCTTTGTATAGATCTATTACTGTATAGGCCCTGAAGTCGATGGGATCGGGGCAGGCGGCATAACAACCATTGAATTGGTCAGGGTAGAAAACCTGTGCAGCCAACACTTCCCATCCGCCGGTGCTGCCGCCGTACATGAAGCGGGCCCAGCCCTCGCCTATGCCCCGGAAGCGTTTTTCAATTTCAGGAATGAGTTCATATATGATGGCATCACCATAAGGGCCGAGGTTGGCACTGTTGACGGCATAGGAATCATCATAATAAGGATTGGCATGCTGGATCTCGATGGCAATGACACGTGGGAAACCGGGTCCGGTCCATTGTTTATAGAAATTATAAGCTTCCTGCTGTACGATCTTATTGTAGCCGGAGAGTTTGAAGCGTTCTATGTAATCGGGCTTGAGGGTGGAGTCGGGCGGGATGGTACGGAAGCCATCAAAATCATCCGGAAAATGACCATGAAAGATGGCCAGGGGGTATTTCACCGCTGGATGGGTGTCCCAGCCTTCGGGTAATAAAATATGCGCGCCCAGGTACATGGGGCGTCCCCAAAACTCTGTAAGGAGCTTGCTTTGTATTTTGATGTGCTTAATGTATTTGGTGTCTTCGGGTTCTTTGACGGGTGGAATGCTCTCAGTAAGTTCCAGGCGGATGATATTCCTGAGGCGGGCATCAATGCGTATTTTGACTGGTTTGGAATAGAGATTACCGGGGGCCTGGTTCCATTGTTGTCCTTCTCCCCTGTCCATCGGCAGTTTTACGGTGTGACCATCTTTGCGGTGAAATGTTTCATACCGGTGTAGCAGTGCCTGCACGTAGTATTCACCCGGTGGCACCTGGGCCAGGCTTTGAATGGGATAGCCAAAGGCTGTTTGAGTAACCATTTTTGACTCGCCCGCTTTCCAGTTCTCTACATCGATGCCAAATGCCAGCTGTGTTTGCGGCCCATCGGCAATCTGAAAACGGGGTTCCGTGCGGTTGTTGTTGGACAGCAGGAGGAGCAGCCGGCCATCCAATGGCCCGTTATTTTGTTTAGCGGCATAGGTAATTGAAACAGGCTGTTGTGCGCTAACGTTAAATATGACTAAAAAGAAGGCAATGGCGAACAGGTATCTCATAGCAGGTGATTTTGTCTGTTAAAAGATAACAAGAAAAACCCAGAAGGCTATCATCCCGTGGTACCAAAACAAATAAGGGAAGGGTAAAAACCCTTCCCGACCGTATGTCTAAATGCTTGAAACCCTAATTCCGATAATCAGAGCACTTAGAACACAAGGTTACTGAAATTCACTTTAACAAGAATGCACAACATGCACGAGTTGCATTATTAAAAGCATGAAACAACGAGGGGTGGGTTAATGGTCGCGGGCAGGCTTTAACATTGCTTTTGTAAACGAGCAGGCTTGTTTGGATTCTATTATAGTATAAAACAAAACGGAGGAAACAAGTTATGAAAAAGATCTTTACACTCGCCGCGATCCTGATTAGCCTTAGTGTTGCTTCATTTGCTGCTGATCGTCCGAAGAAAGGAAAGATTTCAGTGACCAG
This sequence comes from uncultured Paraflavitalea sp., assembly GCA_966211765.1. GTDB lineage: Bacteria > Bacteroidota > Bacteroidia > Chitinophagales > Chitinophagaceae > Paraflavitalea. The sequence goes on along the minus strand of CBIHOV010000011.1, from coordinate 162,483 downwards.
CAATACATTTGGTAACCTCATTGTAAAAATTGATGGCCAGCGCTATAATATGGACCGCAATGATCTTGTACTCAACAGCATTAAACCGGGTAGTCACCGGGTTGAGATCTACCGCATGGAACGCAGGGGCATCTTCGGTAGAATGAAAACAAAGGTTCTCTACAGTGACAATGTGTTTGTAGCACCCGATCAGTCGGTGAACCTGAATGTGAATCGTAACGATTATGTAGTAGTAAGAAAATCAGGTTTTGATCCTTATGGCCGTGATGACAAATGGGGCCGTGACAATGACCGGGACCATGATTATGGCAAAAGGGATGATGACCGTGACCACAAGGGAAAATGGTAAACAATAAAGGTGTTAATAGATTGAAAGCCTTCCGGTAACGGGAGGCTTTTTTTGCAGGTAAGTGGGTAGCTCCGATGTGCGCAGGGGGATTCTGGACGAATTAATAGACAGCGCCGTAATCGGCCTTCACTTCGATGATCGAATATTTACCTTTTATTACTGTAACGGGGGCAATGTTGTTCTTGTCATCATAGAGGTTGGCATAAAATAGATTGTCCTTTTTGACGAACAGGGAATACTGGCCTGGGGGCAGCTTTACTTTGAAAGCCCCCTTTTTATCAGACCTCACTTCTTTTATGAGTTTTGTTTTAATGGCTGTATAGAAGGAGGGCTGTGCAGCGTTCTTTACCTGGGAAGCATTGGTAAGTTCGTAAATGTACAACGTGGTTTGGAAGGGCTGCGGGAGGGTAGATGGCTCGCCGGGGGCCGGCATCTGGTTGCCTTGTACCCTGTAAATATTTCCCTTTAATCCCTCCTTTCTGCCAAAAATGCACGTATATGAACAGCAGAGTACTACTAACGGCAATAATAACAGTGGATTTACAAGCTTTTTTATCATTTTCGGAAGGTTTATGAGTAAATTTAAGGGACCGTTTAGCAACCGGGATTCCTAAAGTATCGTTTTTTAATTAACTGCAAAAAACTTTATGCCTAAGCAGAAAATTGTACCCCTTTTTGTTCTTCTTACGGGTTTTTGGACAAGTGCGTATTCCCAAACGGTTACGAGAACAGCCATTTTACAACGTGCCGCTACGGAGCAGGCAGCGAAGGAAAAGCTGCTTAAGGTACAGCTACAAAAGGTAGCCAAAGAAAAGAACTGGCCATTGTCTTTTAAAAATAAAAATGGCGAACAGGTTTTGCTGACCGGTATAGATGCCGGGGGTTACCCTCTTTATACCAGTACTGACAATAATATTGATGCAGCGGCTACGACCAGTACCAACAGGCTATGGTCGGGAGGAGGTTTAGGGCTTACACTTTCGGGCTCTTCGGCTTCTGTAAAAGGAAAGCTGGGGGTTTGGGATGGTGGAAGGGCAAGGCCTACGCATGTAGAGCTGAATGGCCGCATCAACAACAAACAAAATGTTTCGATCAGCGATCATACAACACACGTAGCAGGAACCCTAATGGCTTCCGGTGTAAATCCCCGGGCAAAGGGCATGGCTTATGGTCTTCAGGAGCTGGTGGTGTATGATTTCGATAACAATCTTTCGGAGATGTTGCTGGAGAGTAACAATGGGATGTTGCTGTCGAACCATTCTTATGGAACGATCTGCGGCTGGTACCAGAACACTGCTTCGAACCGCTGGGAATTCAGGGGCCAATGGAATACGAATGAAGATTACAAATTCGGCTATTATTCAACAGAGGCAGAAGTATGGGACTCTATTGCGTACAATGCGCCCTTCCACCTGATCGTTAAATCATCTGGTAACAACCGCAACCAGACGGGCCCTGCTGAAGGAACTGCTTACTGGCGGTACAATGCTTCCAATGTGCTGATCGATGCGGGCGTGAGGCCCCCGGGCATCAGCAGTAATAACAGCTATGATATTATCCCCACTTCGGGTACTGCCAAAAACATATTGACGGTTGGTGCTATTGAGGCTATTCCCTCGGGTTATAGCCGTCCGGAAGATGCCGTGATCTCCAGCTTCAGCAGCTGGGGTCCAACGGATGATGGTCGCATTAAACCGGATGTGGTAGCCGATGGCGTAAACCTGTTCTCTTCTATTGGCACAACTGATAATGCCTATGCCATTTACAGCGGTACTTCTATGGCCACACCTGCTACGGCAGGATCGCTGACCCTGTTGCAGGAATATTATGCGCAGTTGCATGCCGGCAGCTTTATGCGGTCTGCTACTTTAAAAGCGCTGGTGATCCATACAGCTGATGAAGCAGGACCTGCGCCAGGACCTGATTATAAATATGGCTGGGGCGTGGTGAATGCAGCGAAAGCTGCTAATGTGATCACGGGCGCCAACAGCGGCACTAGTTTCCAGATACGGGAGAATACGCTGAGTAATACCGGCAGTATCAGTTTTGATGTAGTGGCTTCGGGTAAAGGCATCCTGACAGCTACACTTTGCTGGACCGATCCCAGAGGCACGCCCGGTGCGCAGGTAATCAATAACAACTCTATCAAACTCATCAATGACCTCGATATCAGGATCACCAAGGGAGCTACTACTTATATGCCCTGGATACTGGACCCCGGTATACCTTCCGCGGCAGCTACCACCGGCGATAATATCCGTGATAATGTAGAAAAGATAGAGGTAAGTGATGTGGAGCCGGGTGCGACGTACAAGATCACCGTATCGCATAAAGGAACATTGGCGAGGGGTTCGCAAGCCTACTCATTGATCGTAAGTGGCGCAGGCGGGGCGGCTTATTGTAAAACATCTGCTCCCACTATAGGTAATGGTGCCCGAATTGACAGTGTATCTTTTGGCGGTATTCAAAAACTCAATGCAGCCGGCTGTGCCGGGTATAGCAATTTTACCAATATTACAGGTGTTGTGGAAACCAATAGTACGGTTCCATTGTACGTAAGGGTAAATGCCTGTGCTGGCGGGGCTGTCGACAAGATAGTAAAGGCCTGGCTTGATGTTAATAATGATGGTGATTTTGATGATGCAGGGGAATTGATTGCCACCAGCGGGGTTATCAACGGAGATGATGTATTCCAAACCAATGTGACCATACCAGCAGGTTTTTCAACGGGTAATTATGGTGTTCTCCGGGTAATAGTACAAGAAACCTCCAATCCAAATGATGTAACCCCCTGTACCCCTTATGGCAAAGGGGAAACGCAGGATTACCGCATCCTGTTTGCCAAACCATCGAATGATGTAGGTATAATAGCAATTGTATCCCCTTTCAGTACGGGTTGCGCCAGTGCCAGCCAATACGTGAGTATCCGGTTCAAGAACCTTGGCACTGTTGCCAAGTCCAATATTGTTTTGTCGGGTACTGTGAAAGAAGGGGCCAACCTGGTCATTAATCTATCCGGTACTTATGTACCTACCGTTGCAGCTTCAGGAGAAGTGGAATATACTTTTCAAACCCCCTTTGCCGCAGTTGCCGGTAAAACCTATACGATCGCAGTGAAAGCAGCGGCAGCCGGTGATCAAAATGCTGGCAACGATGAGCAAACGACCACGATGGTGGTGAATACCGCACCGGCCAACCCGGTTGCACAGGCAGAGATCTGTAACAATACCAGTGTGTTGTTGAATACAACGAATGCGGGCTCTGATCTTATGGTATGGTATGAGAGCGCCACTGCTACCACTCCTATTGCCGTAGGTGGCGCTACTGCTACCAGTACAGTAATCAGGGCGGATAAGACTTATTATGTGGGCAGGAATGACCTGAGTGGCAAAGTAGGTCCGGTGAATAAAAACACGTTGGGTGTGGGCAGTTATGGTAATGCTTTCACCGGCAACTACCTGAAGTTTACTTCTTCTGTGCCACTGACTATTGAAAGTTTAAAGCTGTATGTGGGCAGTGCCGGAAAAGTAACTATAACAATTGCGGACCTAGGTGTTGTTAATCCAGATGGATCTTTTACGATCAGTCCCATTTCAACCACTACGCTGGCGGTAGGACCAACGAACCCCAATACGGGCGCCGGTGCGCAGCCTGATAATCCGGCTGATGTTGGCGGTGTGTTTGCTGTGAACCTGGCTGTACCCGATCCGGGCGATCATATCATGCTCATGCAAATGAGTGATGGAGCTACCCTGTTCCGGAATAATGGAGTTACCACCAGTCCTTATCCTTTCAGCATTCCTGGTGTTATATCCATCACCGGCAATAGCGCAGTGCTGGCCACTGACCCGAACTACTTCCAAAAGTTCTATTATTTCTTTTATGATATGCGTGTGCGGTTGAACGGTTGTGCGAGCGACAGGGTTCCGGTAGTAGCCACCACCTCCGTGACACCAGCTATTACTTTAACCGGCAGTACTTTCAACAGCAGCGTAGCTACAGGCAATCAGTGGTATGTTAACAGTAACCTGATCGCGGGTGCTACCGGTCAAACACATAATGCTACCGTGAGTGGCATTTACCAATCCATAGTAACCTCACCGCTCGGCTGTAATAGCTCTTCAAACGAGATCACGTTTGGTGTAACAGGCATTCCTAATATTGACCCATCAGAGATTGGCCTGAAGGTGATGCCGAATCCGAATGATGGCCGCTTTGTGCTTGACTTTACGGTGAGTAAGAAGGCCGACCTGAACATAACGATCATGAACGCGATCGGGCAAAAGGTATTCATCAATCGTACACCAGGATTTATTGGACGTTTTGCACAAACTATAGAAGCCGGCAAATTGCCGTCGGGAATATACTTGCTGCAGGTAGAGCATGATCACAAGAGCTACCTGAAAAAACTGATTGTGCGCTAGGGAGAGCCAGTGGTGAGTGCATTTGCTTCAATAGCAGATCGCTCACTGTGCTTCGCTTCGAACGAAATGAACAAAAGGAGAGGAATACTCCATTCGGGATAACAACATAAAAGGGTGGGCCACCTGCGGAAGGTGACCCACCCTTTTTCTTTTATCATTATTTCATTTCGCCTGGAATAACAGTGACGGTCATTTTATGGCCGCCACGCAATACATGAAGGGGTGTACGCTGGCCAATGACCTGGTCATTTAATTGCTGGTGGAGATCATCTACCGAGCTCACGGCCTTTTCACCGAAACCTACAATGATATCGCCGGTACGGAGTTCATTGTTGTAAACAGGGCCATCGGCCACAATCTCAAATACATAAACGCCCGTTTTTGCCGTAAGTTTATTGGCAGCCCTCATACGCTCGGTGAGGTTGACAGATTGACCAGCGATGCCCAGCCAGGCACGTTTTACGAGGCCATGGATAATGAGTTTTCCTGCTACATATGCAGCGAGGTTGGAAGATACCGCGAAACAAATGCCGTGGGCAGTAGGAATCATTGCGGTATTGACGCCTATCACCTGGCCCAGGGAATTGACGAGGGGACCTCCTGAATTGCCAGGATTGAGGGATGCATCGGTTTGAATGATATCATCTATCAGGCGGCCATTGGATGCGCGCAATGTTCTTCCCAGGGCGCTTACCACACCGGCAGTAACTGTATGTTGTAATCCCAGGGGATTACCAATCGCAATAGCGATCTGCCCCGGTTGCAGCTGCCCCGAGTCGGCAAAGGTCAATGCCTTCAGGTTGGTTTCATAAATCTTTAAAACTGCTATATCGGTGGAAGGATCGGCTCCTTTGAGTTCGGCTGTTACCAGTCTGCCATCGGCGAGAGATGCTTTGATGGTGGTAGCGTTTTCAATAACGTGGTGGTTGGTAACAATGAAGCCATCGGAAGAAATGATGAACCCTGAACCGCTGCCGGGCATTAACCGCTCCTGACGGGTTTGACGGTCAAGCATTTTTTTGGTAACCTGTATATGTACTACGGCTTCGGCAATAGTATTGACGACGCCGGTAATTGTTTTTGAGTAGGTGTCAAGCAGTACTGCATCAGTATGCTGCACCAACTGCACGGGTGATGAGTTTTCCATACACTCTTAATGTCAAACTTTCTACCAATTCCTATTCCTGACAGGCTGACGGGGGAAAAGGAGTTAGCCGTTAGCATTTGGCAGTTAGCTTCCCAAGGAAGTCATTCAGCGCCTTAACGGGTTTTTAACAATAGGGAATCGGCGCGCTGGAGGCTCTGGAGAATTTGGGTTTTAACAGCCTGGACTTTCTCTTTTTCAGCTTCCAGGTATTGAATGCGGAGGGTTTCATTGGTCCTGGCAGAATCATCCTGGTATTCTTCCATCCAGGTGTTCATTCCACTCTCTGCTTTTTTTAACTCCTGCTGCAAGGCTGTCAAGGCTTGTACGTATTGGTTATCCGCTTGTTTTACAGGCAGTTTACTAATGCTGTCCAACTGCTGCTGTATCTGCGCCAGGTATTTCCGGACACGGCCCATTTTTGCCATACCAACATCGTGACCGTCCATTACTTCTTTGTGGAGGGAGTCTTCCCTGGTAAGGGGTTTGGCACTGAAACCATCGGTTCTTGGGGTATCTGTAGCGCCATCATTGCAGGCCATGATAAGGAGGCATGTTATGCCTATAAATAAATTTATCTTATTATGCATAATTCTTTGCTTTTAATGTGTCTGTTAAGACGGAGACCACAAAAATACAATCCATATTAATGAACCTTTACAGTATTTTAGTACCACAATACCGGTCATTTATGAAAAAGTGCTGTGTGGGCTTTCTTATCCTTCTTTTTATGTGCATGAGAGCCGGCGCTCAAAATAAGCCTAACTACAGTTTCCGGTTTGGGGCGCAGGTGGCTTTTGGTTTATCCAAAATAACCAACAATACGGTAGGTATTGGCGGGTTGGCCGGCGCAGAAAGCCGATTTTCCAGGACCTTTGCAGCAGAAGCCGAAGCCAGTTATGTCTATTTTACAGGCGACAAGGTAAATTATGAAGCGGCCAGGAACAGGGCATTTGCCTTGCCGTTATTAATAGGCATTAAAGCTTACCTGTCGCCCCAAGCTTATGTATCGATGCGTGGAGGGCTTACCTGGTTTATGATGAATGATATGCCTTCATCGGCTTTCAGACCTGGCTATGGGATAGCTGCAGGCATTAACCTACCGAAAAACTTTAACCGGGTGAATGTGCAGGCTGGCTGGACGGGGTTTGGTTATAATAAAACGCAAAGGGGATATGCTTCGCTGGCGGCCTCTATTATCATTAATTGATTTGCTATATGAATAAACTTGCCAATTATGTAACAGGACGATGGATCACGGGCGATGGAACAGGACAGCCGCTGTATGACGCGGTGAACGGATCATTGATAGGTCATGCTTCAACAGAGGGCCTTGATTTTGCAGGTATTCTTGATTATGGCAGGAATACCGGAGGCCCGGCGCTTCGAAAACTTACTTTTCATGAAAGGGGCCGGATGCTGCGGGCGCTGGCAATCCACCTACGGAATCACCTTGATACATTTTACAAGATCAGTTATCAGACCGGGGCCACGAAAGCGGATAGCTGGATAGATATTGAAGGAGGCATCGGTAACCTGTTTTCTTATGCTTCGCTGCGCCGGCAGTTTCCGGATGAAACCTTTTGCGTGGATGGTGAAGGAATAGGATTAAGTAAGCAGGGTTCATTCATGGGCCAACATTTACTGGTGCCACGGGAAGGGGTGGCCATCCATATCAATGCGTTTAATTTCCCCGTATGGGGCATGCTGGAAAAGATCGCCGTGAACTTACTGGCCGGTATGCCTGCTGTGGTAAAACCTGCAACCGTGACCTCTTATCTTACGGAAGCGGTGGTCAAGGAAATTATTGCCTCGGGTATTTTACCGGAAGGGGCACTGCAATTGTTGTGCGGATCGGCGGGTGATATACTCGATCATGTGGTATCGCAGGATGTAATCACGTTTACTGGATCGGCCACAACGGGATTAAAACTAAAGTCAAATACCAGGGTGTTGTCGGAAAATGTTCCTTTCACTATGGAAGCTGACTCACTGAACTGTATAGTGCTGGGTGAGGATGTGGAACCCGGCATGTCCGAATGGGACATTTTTGTAAAAGAGGTACGGAAGGAAATGACGGTGAAGGCAGGTCAAAAGTGTACAGCGATACGCCGCATTTTTGTTCCGGAAAATAAGATGGAAGATTTGTGGAAAGCCATAGGTAAGGCACTGGGCCAAACCACCATCGGCAATCCTTTGAATGAGCAGGTACGCATGGGTGCACTGGCCGGGCAAACGCAAAGGGAAGAGGTGAAAAATCAGGTACAGAAATTACTGGCTTCTTCACAGATCGTATTTGGCTCACTGGACAGTGTGCAGGTACTGGATGCGGATGCTACTAAAGGCGCATTTATGAGCCCCTTGTTACTGATGAATGAAAAGCCATTTGAAAGTGCTGCAGTACATGAGGTGGAAGCTTTTGGGCCAGTCAGCACGATCATGCCATATAAGACATTGGCCGATGCTACCACACTGGCCAAAAAAGGAAAGGGGTCATTGGTTTGTTCAATCGTCACCGCGGATCATTCGATTGCCCGGAACTTTGTGCTGGGCGCTGCGTCGCATCATGGCCGCATCCTGGTATTGAATAATGAATGCGCCAAAGAAAGTACGGGTCATGGATCGCCGCTACCTCAATTGGTGCATGGTGGCCCTGGCCGTGCAGGTGGCGGAGAAGAGATGGGCGGGGCACGGGGAGTAAAACATTATATGCAACGGGTAGCTGTGCAAGGTTCGCCTTCGGTGATCACATCGATCACGAATGTTTATCAGCGTGGAGCTGCGGTGAAGGAGGAAGAAAAGCATCCTTTCCGGAAATACTTTGAAGAGCTGGCAATTGGCGATACGGTGATCACGCATAAACGCACGGTAACGGAAGCAGACATTGTGAACTTTGCGAATGTAAGCTGGGACCACTTTTATGCGCATACTGATCACACTTCGCTGGAAGGAACCATTTTTGAGAAGCCAGTCGCACACGGATATTTTATCCTTAGCGCTGCAGCCGGGCTGTTTGTTGACGCGAAGAAGGGGCCGGTGCTGTTGAACTATGGACTGGAAGAATGCCGCTTTTTGAAACCGGTTTATGCAGGTACTACGATCGGCGTACAACTTACCTGCAAGGAAAAAACGGTGCAGGAAAAGAAGGAAGGGGACGATGTGAAGAAGGGTATTGTAAAATGGCTGGTAGATGTGACAGATCAAACCGGCGAGCAGGTAGCCATTGCTACCATTTTAACTATGGTCAAACTTAAATATCAATAACGTTAACTTTTAGCGTATGATCCACGAGATTAAAAATGGCTATGTAAAAACAGAAACGCACAATGCGGTGACTACTATTGAATTTTATCATCCCCAGAGTAATTCTTTGCCTCACAGAATACTGGAGGAACTGGTGCACGCAATCCATGGAGCGGGCAATGAACGTGATACACGGCTGATCCTGCTACGTTCGGCCGGCGATAAAGCATTTTGTGCCGGGGCATCTATTGATGAGCTGTCGGCCATCACCACGAAAGAAGAAGGGTTGCATTTCTTTACGGGCTTCGCGCATGTGATCAATGCGATGCGCAAGTGCCCTAAATTTATTATTGCGCGTATCCATGGCAAATGTGTGGGCGGCGGCGTGGGTCTTGCTGCCGCAGCCGATTATGCCATTGCCACAGAAGGAGCCGATGTTAAATTAAGTGAGCTGGCTGTGGGTATCGGGCCATTTGTAGTAGGGCCTGCGGTGGAAAGAAAGATTGGGTCGGCTGCATTTGGTCACCTGGCAATAGATGCCACGATGTGGCGAAGTGCCGATTGGGCCAAGCGCAAAGGTCTGTATGCTGAGTTGCACGGCAATGTTACCGATATGGATGAAAGTATTGCGAGGCTTTCGCACACATTGGCGCATTCCAGTCCGGATGCCATGCTGGAGATGAAGCATATGTTGTGGAAGGGTACGGAACACTGGGACCAGCTGTTGACAGAACGTGCTGCCATCAGTGGCCGGCTGGTGCTGAGTACGTTTAGTAAGAATGCGATTGCGGCGTTTAAGAAGAAAGTCTGATGGTGAATCGTTTGATTCGATAGCAGATTTCTCCTTTCGGTCGAAATGCAGGGAAGGGGAATCGAAATGGCAAAGAGAAAAGAATTTTGTGTTTGAAATAAAGATAAAGGGTGGGCCGCCTTTGGAAGGCGACCCACCCTTTATTATTGAATGGTTTGTGGAGGCACAAACCATGGCTGAGACATTTAGGCTATTAAATATTTAAACCTCCGCAGGTGGAGATAACCTGACCGGTGATATAGGAGCTAAGATCAGATGCCAGAAATAAAGTGGTATCAGCTACTTCTTCTGCTTTACCAAAACGACCCAGGGGAATTTTTTCGATGAATGCTTTGGAAGCATCGCCCCCCTCTTTGAGGTAATGGGTCATATCGGTCTCAATAAATCCAGGCGCAATGGCATTGCAACGAACATTGCGGCTACCCAATTCATGGGCAATGGACTTGGTAAAGCCTATGATGCCCGCTTTGGAAGCAGCATAACTGCTTTGCCCGGCATTACCACGTATACCAACAATGGAGCTCATGTTGATGATGGAACCTTTCCTGGCTTTCATCATTGGACGGATGACCTGCCTGGTCATATTGTACACGCTCTTCAGGTTCACATTGATGACATCGTCCCATTGGTCTGGACTCAAACGCAGCAGCAGGTTGTCTTTAGAGATACCGGCATTGTTAACACATACATCTACAGTACCAAATTCCTTTACTACGTCATTGACGAAGGCTTCGCTGGCTGCAAAGTCGGCTGCATTGCTTTGGTAAGCCTTTGCTTTTCCGCCGAGGGCTTCTATTTTTTGTTGTAATGTTGTAGCTTTTTCAGCACTGCTGTCGCTAATATAGGTAAATGCGATCTGAGCGCCTTGCTCGGCCAGTTTAAGGGCAATGGCCTCTCCGATTCCCCTTGCAGCCCCGGTAACTATGGCTACTTTTCCTTCCAGTAATTTCATATTGATAATAAATTAGGGCCCGAATGTATAGAAAACATCTAATTTCTGCAATTATGATCAGTTTGTGCAAGAATGGCTTCGACAGATTCCTTCAGGAAGCAACAAGAAAGGATTGGTTGGGTGACCAGTTCTACAGGGGCAGTTAAAGCGGGGGGTTAGCGATCGGCGATGGCCAATATTTCTTCGAGGTGCTTGCGATCGTTGCTTAAGCGGGGAACTTTGTGCTGACCGCCCAGTTTTCCTTTGCTCTTGAGCCAGGTATTGAAGATGCCTTTGGGGAGTGACCGCAACAAAGGCATGCGCAGGGCAATGTCCTTGTGGCGCTTCGCCTCATAATCGCTGTTGATGTTTTTGAGGGCGGTATCGAGGTTGGAAGTGAAAGCGTCCATATTATCGGGCTCTTTTTCAAACTCCACGAGCCACTCATGAGCGCCATTGCCATTGTCGCTGAAGTAAACAGGGGCGGCGGTATAATCATTGACGATGGCGCCGGTCTTTTCGCAGGCAATGGCCATGGCCCTATCGGTATTGTCTACTATCACCTCTTCTCCAAAGGCATTGATATAATGCTTGAGCCGGCCGCTTACCCTGATCCTGAAGGGACTTAGGGAAGTAAACTGAATGGTATCTCCTACCAGGTATCGCCACAATCCGCCATTGGTACTGATTACAAGGGCATAGTTTTTTCCCAGCTCCACTTCACTAAGGCCGATGGTCTGTGGATTGGGCTTGCCGTATTCTTCAATGGGCATGAATTCCATGAAAATGCCATGGTCCACAAATAGCAGCATGCCCTCTCCGCCCGGGATATCCTGTGCCGCAAAAAAGCCTTCACTGGCATTGTACATCTCAAGGTAATGGATGGGTTTGCCGATGAGCTTTTGAAACTGTTCTTTGTAGGGGGTGAAGGAAACACCACCATGCATGTACAGCTCAAGGTGGGGCCAAACTTCGGCTATTGATTTTTTTCCAGTGATCTCCAATATGCGGCGGAACAGGACGAGTGTCCAGGTAGGTACACCGGAGATAGAGGTCACGTTTTCCTTGATGGTGCTTTGGGCCAGCAATTCGATCTTGCTTTCCCATTCGTCCATAAGGGCTATGCTCAGATCGGGTGTACGAAGCCAGTGTCCCCAGAATGGCGAGTTTTGCAGGAGTACAGCGCTCAGGTCGCCATATTGTGCCTCATGGTTGAGGGGGTTGATGGTATGACTGCCTCCCAGCACCAGGCCTTTACCGGTAAGGAGGTCGGAATCGGGATTGAACTGGTAATAGAATGTGAGTACGTCCTTGGCAGCTTTGTAGTGACAATCCTCCAGGCATTCATCGCTCACTGGGATAAACTTGCTCTTATCGCTGGTGGTACCGCTACTTTTGGCAAACCAGTATATGGGTGTATTCCATATTACATTCTGTTCGCCTTTCATGGTACGCTGGATATAGGGCTTCATGTCCTCATACTCGTGTATGGGCACGGTTTGCTTGAAAGACCGGATATTAAATAATTCGGAAAAGTTGTATTTGCGGCCAAACTCAGTGTTTTGTGCCGAAGTAACCAGGTCCTGTAATACCTCCCGTTGCGCATCGGCAGGATTGTTTTTCCAACCTTCAATGCGCCATAACCTCATTCGGGCCAGTGATGATATGGCAGGCGATAATAGTTTCACTGGCAGCAAAATAAAGAATAATACTGAGAGTATGGCTTACAGTCAGTGAGATGGCTGTATTATGACTGTTTTTTAATGCATTGCATTACTCGGCGTCTTCCATTTCATTGAGTGCCGACATGTTTTGCTGGCCTTTCATGGCTTCTTCATGGAGGTAGTCTTTGCGTTTGAGCTCGAAGTTACGGCCGAGGTATAAGCGACGTACCTGTTCGTTTTCGGCCAATTCCTCGGCTGTGCCGTGTTTGAATATTTTACCGTCGATGAGCAGGTAGGCGCGGTCGCAAATAGAGAGGGTTTCGTTTACGTTGTGGTCAGTGATGAGAATACCGATGTTCCTGTATTTTAACCTGGCTACCACAGTTTGAATATCTTCTACGGCGATGGGGTCTACACCGGCAAAAGGCTCATCAAGGAGGATGAATTTGGGGTCTACTGCCAAAGCACGGGCAATTTCTGTACGGCGGCGTTCACCACCGCTTAAGCTATCGCCATTGTTTTTACGAACGTGGTGAAGGCGAAACTCATCGAGAAGGGCTTCGAGCTTCTCCCTTTGCTCTGCCTTTTTCAATTTGGTCATTTCCAATACGGCCATGATGTTCTCTTCCACCGTGAGCTTCCGGAAAACGGAGGCTTCCTGTGGCAGGTAACCGATACCCAACTGGGCCCTTTTGTACATGGGGAGGCGTGTAATTTCTTCTGTATCGAGGAATACCTGACCTTCATCGGGTTTGATGAGGCCAACGACCATGTAAAAGGTGGTGGTCTTTCCGGCTCCATTGGGACCGAGCAGACCCACAATCTCTCCTTGTTTTACACTTACAGATACGTGGTTCACAACGGTACGGTTGCGATATATTTTTACCAGGTCGCGGGTATGAATTTCACTGATCACGTGTTATGACGTTTAGGAACAAAAATACCGGAACTAATCCATTTGAATTGACGGGAAAGCCGGATAAGTTACAAAATAATGTTAAACAGACTGGGTAGGGAGTGTTTGCCATCCGGGATTCGTTGTTTATGTTTGCACGCTGATCTAATGCCGGCAATCGGCATTTGAGCAATATATCCAGTTTAACAGCTAATTAATGAAAGTAATTGACCATATCAGGCAGGCGACCAAGCCGCTGATCTCGTTTGAAATATTACCTCCGCTGAAGGGCAAGACCATTAACTCCATTTTTGACCACCTGGACCCGTTGATGGAATTCAAACCTTCGTTTATTAATGTTACCTATCACCGTAGTGAGCATGTCTTTAAAAAGAAGGCCGACGGAACGTTTGACAAGGTAGAGGTACGCAAAAGGCCGGGAACGGTAGGTATTTGCGCTGCTATTATGAACCATTATAAGGTAGATGCGGTACCCCACCTGATCTGCGGAGGCTTTAACAAGCGGGAAACGGAAGATGCACTGATCGACCTGAACTTCATTGGCGTGGACAATGTGCTGGTATTGCGCGGGGATGCCGCCAAAAATGAGACGGTATTTGAACCAGAACCTGGGGGTAACCGCTATGCACTGGATCTGATGAAGCAGGTGGTAAACCTGAATAACGGTATTTACCTGGAAGAAGACATCCGTGATGGCTTCCGTACGAAGTTCTGTATCGGCGTGGCGGGTTACCCAGAAAAGCATTTCGAAGCACCCAACCTGCAAAGTGACGTGGATTGGCTGAAAGCCAAGGTAGACAGCGGAGCCGAATATGTGGTGACGCAGATGTTCTTCGATAACGCGAAGTATTTTGATTTTGTAAAGCGTTGCCGGGAGGCAGGGATTGATGTCCCTATTATTCCGGGATTAAAGCCGATCACTAATAAGAAGCAACTGAGTGTGATACCCAGAACTTTCCATGTAGATATCCCTACCGAATTGAGTAATGAAATATTGAAGGCAAAAACCGATGCCGATGTAGAGCAGGTGGGTACGGAATGGTTACTGCAACAGTCGAAAGAACTGAAAGCAGCCAATGTACCTGTATTGCACTATTATACGCTGGGTAAGCCGAAGGTGATCTGGAATGCGGTAAAGGAGCTGGTGTAAGGAAATTAACTATAAAAAAGGTGGGTCGCTTTGAAAGCGACCCACCTTTTTCTTTTATGGGTATGCCCGGCAAGGCGGGCAAGCTTTTATTCAGGTATTAATGAGGCAGGGTTTTGACTACAGCATCGTTGATCTTTAAGGGATATTTCTTCTTTAATTCTGTGATCCATTTGTCTTCTAGTGCTGCCTGGTAATCGTTGATGACGAAACCGCGGGCATCGGTAAAGTCGCGGGGCTCACGATCGCGACGCAGCTTTATGATATAGGCAAAAGTGAGGCTGTGATCGGTCTCATTTTTTACAGGGGCTGTAATGAGCCCAGGCTGGAAGTTGGTGCGCTCGACCACGGGTATCTGTCCCAGTTCAAAACGGCCTGAATCGGCCTGGATAGCGCCGTCGCCGGACTCCAGAATCTTTTTCCAGCTATGGTAATCGGCCGCCAGTTGTTTCCTGGCTTCTTCAGCAGCAGCTTCCCCGGCGGCGGTAAGTATGATGGCATCAGCACTGGCTTCCCACCAATAGTTGTTTTTATGGGAATCGTAATACTTCTTCAGGCCAACACTGTCAACAGAAGCCTTGTCCCATATGTTGCGCTGCATGATCTCAAAAAGGAGGTTTCCTTCTTTGAATTCATTGAGCTGGTAGGCGAAGTCTTTGTTGTATGTTTCGAGGTTGTCGCGGTAGTAATCGAGGGCAGCAGTTTCGATGAACTGATCCAGGAGCTGGGCGTTGGTTTTTCCTGCGCGGAGGTCCTCCATTCCACGGATGGATTCCAGGTAAGCCTGCCAATCTTTCACACGAAAGGTTTTTTTACCTACGGTGAATAAGGGCGTAGAGGCAGTGAGGCCGGCGGGTATTACCGCCTGCTTATTCTGAAGAATATTACCAGTAAGGAGGGACAGGCTTTTTTCGTTAACGGGTAATTTTTTAACCCCTGTTAGCTGAATGATCTTTTTATACAGCACTTTTTTGGAGACTTCCATCCGATCGCTCTGGAGTATCTGTTGTTTTATATCATCCTGCCATTGTTTGTTGGTCTTATCGGTTTGAATGGGCAGATGCTGCAGACGTTTTATGATGTGGTAACCAAATTCGGTCAGTATGGGACGGGAAATATCGCCATCTTTTTCCAGCGCGAAGGCAGCCTTTTCGAAAGCAGGGGTGTATCTCCCTACGCCAAAGGCCATCATTTCACCGCCGGTTTGGAAAGTGAGGTTATCGTTGCTGAAAGCAGCCGCGAGTTGTTTAAAATCACTCCCTTGCTGCAATGCATTGTACAGGGAATCGGCCTTCTTCGCGGTGGCCTGTTTCTGTGCATCGGTAGCATCGGGGGTAAAGGCGAGCAGGATCTGTGCGGCCCTCATTTTGCCGAATGCCTTGCGTTCTTCCAGTACTTTAAAGATGTGAAAGCCATTTTTACTACGTGAAGGTTCTGTAAACTTCCCCACCGCGGTATTGTAAACGAGGCTCTCCACGGCATAGGGAAGTACAAAAACGGTTATGAAGCCAAGGTCGCCCTTATTGCTTTGCGCGGAAGGATCTTCTGAATAAGTAAGGGCGGTTTTAGTAAAATCGTCTCCTGCCTGTAAACGGGCAAATGCAGCCTTGATCTTTTGTTGAGCCTGTTGTATCTGTTCGGCTGTGGCTGTGGAGCTGGCAGCCACGAAAATGTGGGCAAGGTGCAGGTCCTTATTGCTTCGCTCCATCGCTTCATCCATCAATACGTTTACACTGGCGTCGTCATTCATGTAGCTTTCCACTACCTGACCCCGGAAAGCGGCGAGCTCCTGTTTCTGGTTGGGCAGGGTATCCAATTTAGCGTCCAATGCAGCTTGCACTTTGATCTTGAACCGGGTATAGAGATCGAGGTAATCGCGATAGGATTGATCTGTAGGGGCCGTTTCGGTATTGTTCTTATTGTAGGCTTTCAGGAATTCATCTTTAGAAACCGATTTGGCACCATAGGTAAACAGGGGTTGCGCATGTGCAGTAGTGAGACCGGTTATGCATACTGATGCGGTTATTATTTTTCGCAGGAAAGACATAAGCTGATCAGTTGGATTTTGAGTTTTTTAGTTTAAGGTTTATGACTTCATCCAGTTGCTGGTAATTGAGTTTTTTGGCTACAATGCGTTTGTCTTTATCCAACAAATAGAGAATAGGCGTTTGGTAAACATCGTATAGCTGTCTGTAGCCTGCTTTGCCGGCAGTGGTTTCGGCCATCTGTTGCGAGGGCAACTGGTATACATGCAACCAGTTTTTGAGTCCTTTTTCGTGAATGAATTGCTTCCACAGGTCCTTACCCCCATCGACCATTACGCCGTATACGGTAATGCCCAGCTTTTTCCATTTGGCGTTGTAGATGGAATCTACTTTGGGGACTACTTCTTTGCAATGGCTGCAGGTGGGGTCCCAAAAGCAAACGACGATCATATCGCTTTTCACATTATAAAGAGGAAGAGGCTTATCGAGGGTGTCAACCATTTCCATGTTGGCAGCGGGCTGTCCGATCTGGTTGGCCATAAGGCTGTAGGCCCGTTTGGTCATGTGTTCTTTGTACTGCTCGGTAAAAAAGTCGGCCTCACCAGTGTTGATGTATTTTTCAAAAAGGTGTACGAATACGGCATCCTGGCCCATATATTCGGGATTGATGTATTTCTGTACAAAGTGAACGAGGAGGAATTTAAACATCTCCTTATTAGACCTTGAGTAGAGCAGCATCTGATCTACTTCGCGGTTGATAGAATCGGGATTGGGTGATACGAGGTCTTTGTAATACTTGTCGATCTTGGGCTCGAAAAAGGGAGTTCTGATGAGCCTTTCATCGGTGAGGGAAACGCCATCCCAGAAATGGTATTTATAATAATAGAAAGCGTAGGCGGAGTCGTATTTGCCTTTCGGATGTTTGGCCGCAGGGGGCACTACAGGCTCTTTCATCGCCAGTAAGAGAGCGGTGAGGATGGAGCCCGGTTGTTTTTTCGCAATGCTGTCGCGGTGCTGCTGCATCTTATCAGACAAGGACTTTATCCTGGTGGTGATGGCAGCAGAATCTTTCTTATTGGAAGCGCCGGCATATTCTGTATTCATCTTTCCGATAGCCATACCGGTGGTATTCGCAAATTTTGTATAGTCCTGGAAAGAAGTATTATCGGCCGAACCTGTAAAGACGACACTGTTGGGCAAACCTACGCTATCGGCTTTGATGGAAAAGCTCTGTTGTTTGTCCAGGAGTAATTCGAACAGGATCTCTTTACGGGGGGATACCACAAAGTAGATGCCGCCGGGCAGCAATTGCTTTCCTTTGAAGACACCCTGGCTGTTTTCATCGAGCAAAGCGGAATCGGCCAGGGCCTTCATTTTACCGTAATGGTAGCCGAGGTAGATATAGGTGCTCTTGTAAGGTTTGAGAGTGATATTGATATTGTAACCTGTCTGAGCCTGGGCCAGGGTGACAAGGATGGATAAGCATGCCAGGGATACTATTTTCTTCATGGTCTGAGGCGCTAAATTTATTCAAAATAAAAGCAAAACTTGTTAACTCGTGGTTATAAGGCGTGTAAGATACTAAAACGGGTTTTGGGGGCATATATTTCATACCCCTTTGCAGGGGAAATACTGCCAGGGAACTTAAACCATGACGGGCCTGACATAAAAAAGGTGGGCAGCACCCGAGGGCCGGCCCACCTTTATAAAGAGATTAGAATTTATTTTACTTCGTTGAGCTCTGTGTTGATGGTCACTTCTACGTCTTTTCCTACTACCAAGCCGCCAGCTTCTGTAGCGCGATCCCATTTGAGGTTGTAATCAAAGCGATTGATGACGGTTTTTGCTTTAAAACCTGCTTTTGCGCCACGTTGGGTGTTGATGGTACCGCCAAAAGTAACGTCAAAGCTAACGGCTTTGGTGATGTCTTTTACGGTCATGTTTCCTTCCAGTTTGTATTTATTACCGCCCAAAGGTTTGAAAGCAGTGCTTTCGAACTTTATCTGGGGAAATTTTTCAGCATCGAAGAAATCAGCGCTTTTCAGGTGTTTATCCCTGTTTTCATTGTAGGTGCTGATAGAACCAACTTCTATGGTAAAGGTGATCTTGGCGTCGGAATAATCGGCTTTCGTGCTTTCGAGTGAACCGTCGAAAGTGGTAAAAGCGCCATCCAATTCAGATACGACATTGTGTGTGATGGTGAACCTTACGTTGGAATGTGACTTATCGAGGGTCCATTTACCAGCTCTGGCGGCAGCGGCAGGCGTTGTCATATTACCTGGCTGGGATGGAGCAGGGCGAAAAGCTACGAGGGCAGTGCCCGCAGCTACAACTACGGTGGCGGCAAGGAATAATTTCTTCATAATGCAGATTGTTTTAATGTTTAAACGCCAATAAAGATAGTTATTATAGTATTTTGAATGGTATACAGGGAAAAATAATCCAGGGTTTAGTTTGGGTGGTGTATTTTACCCAAAAGCATTGAAATAAAGGTCGTATAGGGAATATTTAAAATCAAACGCTTGCATAAAAGCCCTGTTATTATTAGTTTGCGCCCTAATTTACCGGCAGCGGGCTCTAAGCCGCGTGCTGTGAGCAGAAAAACAGCTCCTTTTTGATCTCCCCAATACCCTTGAAACTCCTGTTGGCCGAATGGCACTTATTCTTGATTGACCGTTGACGAATAACCTGGCTTTATCTGCATAACCATAAAAAAATGAACGTTTCAACCAACATGCATCCATTTAACAAACTCTCTATTGTAATCCCGGCATACAATGAAGGTCCGACCATTCACCTGATCCTGGACCGGATTGCCGAAGTGAAGCTTCTGAACAATATTCAGAAGGAAATAATCATTGTGAATGATTGTTCAAAGGACAACACGGAAGAAGCCATTCTTAAATACAAGGCTGAGAATCCTGCACTGAATATTCAATACTACAAACACGAGGTGAACCAGGGAAAGGGCGCCGCGCTGCATACAGGTATTAAAAAAGCTACCGGCGATTATACAGTGATCCAGGATGCCGATCTGGAATATGACCCCGAGGAGTTCAATGATCTTATTAAGCCCATCCTGAAGGGACATGCTGATGTGGTATTCGGATCGCGCTTTTTGGGTGGCAATGCCCACCGTATCTTGTTTTTCTGGCACTCACTGGGTAATAAGATGCTGACGACGGCCTCTAATATGTTTACGAACCTCAACCTGACGGATATGGAAACTTGTTATAAGCTGTTCCGTACACCGGTTATTCAAAACATAGAATTAAAGGAAAAGCGCTTTGGATTTGAACCTGAGGTAACGGCCAAGATAGCGCGCGTAAAGGATATCCGGATCTATGAAGTAGGTATCTCTTATTATGGCCGTACTTATGCGGAAGGTAAGAAGATCAATTGGAAGGACGGTTTCAGGGCTATTTATTGTATTCTAAAGTACAACATCTTTAGTCGATGACGGAGCCGGACCATTTCCATGAGACTGACCCCACGGGACTACAAACATTAGAACGATTTGCGGCGGCTACGCGTTTCAACCGCTGGTTATTTGATACGATCCGCCCTTATTGTAAAGGGCATGTACTGGAAGTGGGCAGTGGCATTGGAAATATTTCGAGGTTATTCCTGGAAAGTGATATCCAGCTTACGACGAGTGACCTGCGCGAGGCGTATTGCAATTATGTACTACAGCAATTTGGCAGTAATCCTCATTTGGCAGGGGTGACGTCTATCGACCTGGCGGCGCCCGGTTTCACACAACGATACAGCCATTTACTGCAACAGTTTGATACGGTTGTAGCCTTAAATGTGATAGAGCATATTGAAGATGATATAAAAGCTGTGCAGCATTGTATGGAGCTGCTGAAGCCAGGAGGCCACTTAGTGGTATTGGTTCCTGCCTTCCAGGTCTTGTATAATTCGTTTGACAAGGAACTGGGGCATTATAAACGATACACAGGACGTTCGCTTCGTGCATTGGAAAAGAAAGCAGGACTTGAAGTGATCCACCAGCAATATTTTAATGTTGCTGGTATCCCTGGATGGTTTATTAATGGCAGTGTGTTGAGACGGCATCTTATTCCCAGGCGGCAATTAATGGTTTTTGACAAATTGATTCCGATCCTAAAACTTGCTGATAGTATCACTTTCCATTCGATCGGTTTATCGACGATTGCTGTTGGCCGCAAACCCCACTAAACATGTGTTTATTATGGTGCAACCTACTTACTACCCGCTGA
Organism: uncultured Paraflavitalea sp.; assembly: GCA_966211765.1. Lineage (GTDB taxonomy): Bacteria > Bacteroidota > Bacteroidia > Chitinophagales > Chitinophagaceae > Paraflavitalea. Next base: position 141,628 of record CBIHOV010000011.1, on the reverse strand, counting down.
ATGCTACGCTGACGAACTTGTTTAAGCTGGCCATGTTTGCGATGGCGCTGGTATACCTGGCGGGCTGTTTTACGCCGCTGCATATTCACTTTGACTCTATCCGTTATTACAATATCAAGGACTGTATTGAATATGGCTGCGCGCCGGGTTCTTTTGCGGCAACAGATTATCTTCCTTATGGATATACGGGCCTGCTGATCGGCCTTTCCAAGCTGGGGGTATTGAATTCTTTTTCTATTGTATTTGTGAATTGTGTGTTTGTATTTGCGGGACTGTATTTTGTATACAAGATTTTCGCGGGACAGGTACATCCGTTTATTTTTGGTGTGCTGGCCTTGTTCAACTGGACAGTGATCAAGTTTGTGACGCATCCGCTTTCTGAGATGCAATACATTTTTTTCTCCTGCGCCAGTCTGTATTGTTTCCATCTCTACACGAAAAAGAAAAGCTATTTACAACTGAGCCTGGCCTTCCTGTTCTGCATCCTGACAGTACTTACCCGTACGGTGGGCATTTCTTTGTTGCCTGCGCTGGTGCTGGGCGTGGCCTGGCAATACAAGAATGAACTGAAGCGTATTGTGCAAAAGAACAAGGTATTGTTGCTGGCTGTTGTGGCCATTGGCATTGCCGGCATCATTTTTTCGGCAAGCAAACTAAAGATCACGGATTACACAAACCTGCTGAAAGGACCGCTTGAAAAAGGGGTCGGTAATTTTATTGGAGAGAATCTCAAGAACCACTTTACGGAACTGACGGAAGTGTTTTTTAATATGCCATCGAGCAAGCTGATGGGTTATTTGCCGGCCTCAATGGGTAAAGGCCTATTTGTAGCGCTGGGGGTCATCATTTTTGCGTGGCTGATGTATAATACTTTCTCAAAACGGAGCCGTATTCCTTTTTATATCAGGATGTACCTGGTGTTTTATTCAGTGATCATTATGAACTGGCCCTATTATGATCCCCGTTTCTGGGTGCCGGTGCTTCCTTTGCTGGTAGTGGTGATCTTACAAACGCCTTTTAACAGTAAGGGCTGGCTGAAGGGGCTTAGCCGGGTATACCTGGCAGGTTACCTGGCATTGGGGCTGTTTGCAGCAGGGTATTCCTTGTATGTGGGCATGGACAAAGAACGGTTTGCACAGAAACAGGCAAGTGGGGTATACCGGAATGAATATGAAACGAAGTATTTTGGTAAGCCGCTGAGTGATACGGCTACAAAGGTTGACGCGGAGGTATTGAATATTTTGAAGAAGTATGATTAGGACTTATGTCCTGTTTACTTCGGTTGGTTTCTGTATTTTTGAGTCATGAAACTTAGCCATTTGTCCGAAACGCTTATTGGTTCGGAGATTGTGAAATTAGGCGGAGAGATCCGCGAGAAGATCAGCCAGGGAGAAAAGATTTACAATTTTACCGTAGGGGATTTTGACCCTGCGATCTTTCCCATTCCTCAGGCGCTTGAAGATGAAATCGTTACTGCCTATCGGAAACATTTTACCAATTACCCACTTGGAGAAGGCAATACAGACCTGCGCGAGGCGATCGCCGCTTTCCTGAAGCAACGGGAAGGCCTGGAATATGCCTTGCCGGAAATCCTTGTGGCCTCAGGTGGCCGGCCGCTGATCTATTCGCTTTTCCGGGCAGTGTGCGACGCCGGCGATAAGGTGATCTATGCAGTGCCTTCCTGGAATAATAATCATTATACTCATTTTGTAGGTGCGGAGCACGTGGTGGTGGAAGCTACTTCGGAGAATAACTTCATGCCTACTGTAGAACATATACGCCCCCATCTGAAAGGGGCCACTTTACTGGCTTTGTGTTCTCCTCAAAATCCTACAGGGACTACTTTTACAAAGGCTGATCTGGAAGCGATCTGTGACATGGTGCTTGAGGAAAATGCCGCGAGGGGTGAGCAGGAAAAGAAGTTATTTGTGATGTATGACCAGATGTACTGGCAGTTGACGTTTGGCGCTATCAGACATTATGATCCGGTAAACCTGCGGCCGGGAATGCGTGCGTACACTATTTATATTGACGCTATCAGTAAAGTGTTTGCTGCTACAGGCGTGCGGGTAGGCTGGGCTTTTGGCCCACGGATCATTATGGATAAAATGAAAGCCATTCTTAGCCATGTAGGAGCCTGGGCGCCGATGGCCGAGCAAAAAGCAGTAGCGAAATACCTGTACATGCACGAGGATATCGACGCTTACCTCCAGCAGTTCAGGGCTGCGGTGGAAGCGCGCCTGCGTGGTATTTATGATGGATTACAACAGTTGAAAGGCGAGGGCTTTTCTGTGGATGCGATCACACCACAGGCAGCCATTTACCTGACGATTAAGATAGACCTGGCCGGCAAGGAAACAGCTGATGGCGTTTTACTGAAAGACCAGAGCGATGTAACTGCCTACCTTTTAAATGAGGCCAAACTGGCCATTGTTCCTTTTTATGCTTTTGGCGCAGACCGCAGTTCTCCCTGGTACCGCCTGAGTGTAGGCACTTGCAAAGTGGAAGAAATACCAGCTATGATCGGTCAGTTGCGGGCGGCCTTGAAAAAGCTCGTCTGACGGTAGATCCAGGCATTTGATGTGTGTTTGAGTGACGCAGGTATTAAATAACCATGGCCCTGTTTGTACCACAGACCGGGTAAGTTATTTTAGATACCTAATTTTCATCTCTTACTTACAACTTATGGGCAAAATTATTTTAGACATTACGATGTCTTTGGACGGTTTTGTGGCCGGCCCAAATATTAGTGAAGCCAATCCTATGGGCGATGAGGGGCAGCGGTTGCACGAGTGGTTGTTTGGAGCTAAAACGGAAGAAGCCGCAGCTGTACTTGACGATCTGGTGAAAGGATCGGGCGCTGTTATTGTTGGCGGCACTACTTATCATACTGCGATTGATGGAGCCTGGGAAGGTGTTAGTCCCTTTGGCGTTCCCGCGTTTGTACTTACTACTCATATTCCTGCTATTCCAAGAGAAGGGTTTACGTTTGTACCGGAAGGTATTGAAAGTGCGCTTGCCCAGGCCAGGGCAGTAGCCGGGGATCAATATATTTGGGTGATGGGCGGAGCCCATGTGATCCAGCAATACCTTAATGCAGGCCTGTTTGATGAACTGCGTGTTCATATTGCCCCTATTCTACTGGGCGCCGGCAGGCGACTGTTTGAAGGCGTCCATGCAGCTTGTATTCAGCTTGACAACAAGGGTGTGGTAGAGACACCGCGGGCCATTCATATGGTGTTTGTAAGGGCTTGATGATTTCCCAATCGAAGCACTTTGTTTTGGTCTGATTCGTGTCTTGTTCGGGTCTTGTTCGGAACGGGACTTTATATGACCCTTTACATGGCTGGCAGGGCATAAAAAAAAGATGACTTATTCAGTCATCCTTCTTCAATGTTATTATGTGTCGGTTTCTAATTCTTGTTACAAATAAATACAAACGGTTTCAACTCAGGTTGGTTGATTATTTTCTGAATAACCCGGGGTTGGTGGATGATCTTGTATTTGTTCATATCAAATACCTCATGAGCCATGCAAAAATTATCCATGGTTTCAAAGTAGAGTAATAACTGGTTTAACTGTTCCAGTTCATTCTCCATAGCATCCTTGTCAAGACCTTCATCCTTCATGAGGACAAGCAAATCGCGATTGGGCGTTTTCATTTTCTATCAGGATATTAATAGCCAACAAATCCTTTGTTCAGGCCGCATCCACATTTCTTCGACGAGCCACCCATACCTCTTCCGGAGCTACAAGCAGTCATTAGTACACTCATCACGATGGCCAACAAAACCAATTGATATTTAATCTTCTTCATACTGTTCTTTACTAAATTAAACTATTTTACACACAAAATTATTATTTAAGGGCGGTGGTATCTTCAAATTTTAACAGTTCTACACGAAAACCCTTAGTGCTGGTTTGCCCACTGGACTGGGGGCTGGGGCATACTACCCGTTGTATTCCGCTGATTCGGGAGTTGCTAAACCAGGGTTGTGCTGTCGTTATCGGTTGTAATTCAACGCAAAAGGAATTATTTAAGCAGGAATTTGAAGATTCCGTTGGCTATACCCATTTAGCCGGATACAATATTCGTTATGGTAAAAGTCGCCGAAGCACTTTTGCCAAATTAATGCTACAATCGTTCAAAATTTTGATCCGGATCAAGCGAGAAAAACGCTGGTTAAGGTCTTTTTTGACAACACAACGGGTGGATGCCATTATTTCGGACAATCGTTTTGGGCTTCATGCAGCAGGTGTTCCTGCTGTGTTTATTACGCATCAATTAGAGATCAAAACAGGTTTGGGTAAATGGGCTGATTCCATTGTACGCCGATGGAATTATGGTCTGGTGGAACGCTTCACTACCTGTTGGGTGCCCGACAAAGCAGGAGAACCCTCTTTATCAGGCGCACTTTCCCACTCCCCGCAAATGCCTGCCCTGCCCGTGCGGTACATGGGGGCACTATCGCGACTGGCCGCCTGCCCGGGGCCAGGTAAGGCTGGATTATTAATTATTCTATCGGGGCCGGAACCACTACGCAGTATTTTTGAGCAGCTATTACTGGAACAGATAACACATTATGCCGCACCGGTGGTAATGGTAAGGGGGCTTCCCCTTTCTACCACTTTACCTGCTGCCCCGGATCATTGCAGGCTGCTGAATCATGCTTCTACGCAAACCTTGCAGTCGCTGATCTGTGATGCGGAGCTGGTGATCAGCCGCTGTGGTTACACCACTGTGATGGACCTGTTTTCCATGCAGAAGAAATCGATCCTGGTACCTACACCGGGACAAGCGGAGCAGGAGTACCTGGCGAAACATTTATTGCAACAACAATGGGCGTATACACTGCCACAGAAAGGTTTTCAACTTGACCAGGCAGTGAAGGAAGCTGGAACCTTTACCTATAAAATACCCGATCTGCCGATGAATGGATATAAGGAGGTGGTGCGTGAGTTTGTGGAGGGGTTAAGGCAATCGGCAGTCGGCAATCGGCAGTCGTGAATGCTTTTGCTACGAATTTGGGTTGGTATATATAAAATAGACAGGGCGGCCTTGGAAGGTCGCCCTGTCTGCTCTATAGTGCGTAAGACTATTTCTTATTGTTTTACAATCTTTTGGGTTTGGGCAAAATTCTCTCCTTTAATTTTCAGGAAGTAAATGCCATTGGGAAGATCGGTGGTTTTTATATTGATCTCTGCCGCACCTTCTGCATATTTTCCATTGAGTGTTTTGAGCACACGACCACTAATGTCAGTAACAGTGATGTTAACATGTTGTATATGGGGCACGTTTACAAAAGCTGTCAGTTCATTCACAAATGGATTGGGAGCCACAATGATGGAACGATCTCCTGCAACACGGTTCATTATTTTCTTCATGGAGAAGATCTCTTTGCGCCCGTCGAGGTCAGTTTGTGTGAGCCTGTAATAGCTGAGGTTGGTAAGGGGGCGTTCGTCTGTCCACTCATATGCCTTGCCTGTAGAATTACCGGTAGCAGGTATGGCCGCTACTTCTGTGAAATTCTTACCATCGGCAGAACGCTCAATGTTGAAACGGGCGTTATTGCTTTCGGCAGAGGTGGTCCAACGCACCTGTACTTTTGCGCCTTTGAGGGCTACAGTATAATCTTCCAATGCGACGGGCAGCAAAGAGGAACGGTTGTACTGTACCATCCACTCGTATGAATTAACGGTTCTCCCATTTACCACCTGTTTAAAGGCAGGATTGTATGCATAGCCCCACACGTCGTGGGCCAGACCTGAATTACAATCCTGACCAGGCACAGGGAAGGTAGTATGCTTGGCTGGAACAGTGGTGGCCGGGCTTTGGCTATTAATGAGATTGGCATTGGTCATTGCAGTAGCTCCAGGACACATGTTATCGTTGATACACTGGAAAGACCAAAAAGGTAAATTAGCGCGTGCTATAATATTAGCCTGCGCTGCAGAAAGGGTGTTACAAGGGGCTACGGGGATGAGGCCGGCAATGCGACGAGCATTGACCAGGCTAGAGCCCGCATAGGTTTGAACAAAGTTGGCACCGGCGCTCATACCGGTTAAATAGATTCTGGAAACATCTACGCGGTATTTGGCAATGAGATAATCAAACAGAGCATTCAAAGTTGTGCTTGCATTAGGAAAGTTATCCCATTCCACTATCTGGGGGCTAATCAATATGAACTTATGCTGTTGTGCATTTTGATCTGAAACGGATGCAGGGAATATTGGATTGGTCACACGCTCACCCAGGGTAGAAGGGCACCACCACCATTCAGCCAGGAGTTTGCATAGATCGGCGGCATTGCCGCTACCATCTTCATTGATGCCATGAATGAATACCAGGAGAGGATACTTTTTACCAGGATTGGCACTATAGTCATCAGGCAGTTTTTCCAGGTAACCGTGTATATCATTGGTGCCGGGGATATTAACATTGGTTACTTTTTTCTGCTTTAATGGTACGCCATCTCCAGGCCACCGGGGGCTGTTACAATAATCCTGGGCCAGGGTTTGATGCGTGTACAGTAAGAATAGGGAAAGCACAAAAAAATAGAAGGCACTACGAACAGCAGAGCGTACAAACAGGCGCATAAGCAGGTTGTTTTTACAGGTTGTTGATTAACTAAATAATTATTAAAAATGTTTACTTATTGTTTGATGATCTTATAGGTTTCGGTTATTGATTCACTGTGGGCCCTTAGGTAATAAATACCTTTGGGTAGCTGTGTTGCCGAAAGATTAATCTCTGTAGCACCGGGTGCATACACGCCACTAAGACCAGCTAGTTTCCTACCACTCATATCTGTAACTTCCACGATCACTTTCTGTGTTTTATCTACATTGATATAGGCCACTATATTATTGGTAAATGGATTGGCCGCCGGGAGGATGAGTTGCCGGAGACCCTGGCGGTTCACTATTGTTTTGGTACCCAGGTATTGCTTATCGCCATCGATATCAGTTTGCACCAGTCTGTAATAGCTGAGCTGAGGCAAAGGCTTTTCATCGCTATAGTCATATTGTTTATCTATTCCTGAATTTCCGCTACCCTGTAAGGTGGCCAATGACGTAAATCGGCCATCAGGACCAGCACGTTCTATAGTAAAGGATTCATTGCCGGTTTCAGAAGTAGTGGTCCATTGCAGGTGTACTTTACCTGCTGTTAACCTGGCTGTAAAATTTTTGAGGCGTACAGGCAGGGTGAGGCGGCTAAACTGAAGGAACCAATTAGCCAGGTTGGGACCACTTGCAGGGGTAAACAAGGGGCTATACAAAGCCGACCAGGTATCATGTGGAAAAGGCCGGCAATACAACAGCTGCTGTGATACGGGAAATGGGAATGGCTGAGGATTGGGTGTTGGATCAAGCCTGGAATACCTGGGCGCAACGGCTCCGGGCTGGTTGTTGATGGCATTGACCCATTCATCAGGCCACGCTACCACACAGGGATTATCGAGCACACAATGTACAAACCAGGTGGGCAAACCAGCAGTGGCAATATTGGCTGGCCCTGCAGGATTGAGAGATAGCCGCCAACACATGGAACTCAAAGAGACTGCAGCGATGCGCTGTGCGCGATTGGTGCTGCTGGAGACGTAATCTATAACATGGTTGGCCCCACTGCTCATGCCGGTAAGGTAAACCCGGGAAGGATCTATACGGTATGCAGACAAAGCATAATCAATAAAGGCTTCTATCTTATCGGCATAATAGGGAGGTTCGCTGTACTCAACATATTGGGGCATCAGAACAATGTAGGAATGGGTTTGTCCATTTACCGTAACTGTAGTAGGGAATTCGTTTGATTCTATCTTGCCTGGCAGTGCAGTCGCACCATCACCAAGAATATTGCAAAGCTGATCTTGTGAGCCATCGCCGGCAGCCAGTCGGCCATGGAAGTAGATGATAACAGGATATTTCTTTGTTGGATTGGAGTTATAGTCGGCTGGCAGGAACCTTAGCAGGCCTTTAATATAGCCATTGCCTATCCACTCATTGGAGGGAAGGGTTATTTTTTCCAGGTTGACTGGTGTACACTGTGACCAGGTACTACAACCAATACATAGCAGCGCAAAAAAGCAGATTGCTTTTTGTGCAATAGCAGGTAGCCGTAGTGGCATAGACAAGATTTTACCAGTAAGTAAATAGTGGTATCAGAGGCTCAGATTGGATGTATAGCCTTCAAAGGAAAATTGAATAGGTGTGGTGGTAAGCTGGTGAACCGGGTTTTAAAGGGGTGCGAATCGGGGCAGGCAACCAAAGGGCAGTATGCCTATCCACCTTATACCAGTAAAAATCGTGCCATGAGGAACGATGACTGCTGCCGGGGTTATACTGATAAAGATTTGGGATAATCAAAAAACCAAAAGGTTTTAGGTGCGTCTTTAAAGTGTGCCCAGTTTTGAGTGGATACCTGCACGCCAAAGATAGCACATGTGGGCATGTCATCAACCCTTACTTCTGTGAGTGTGTTTACAAATTCGGTGATACCGGGATTGTGTGAAAAAATAGCGATGGTGTTGGCATCGTTGGGCGCCTGGATAATGGCTTCCAGAAAATTGTCGGGAGAAGCATGGTATAGCTCAGGGATAAGAATGATCTTTTCCTTGTCGTAATTATATTCTGCAGCGAAGAGAGCAGCTGTTTTTCGGGCGCGTTTTGCGGGACTGGAGAGGAATGCATCAATCGCTATGGACCGGGCCAGGAGGCGCTGCGCCATTTGAGGGCTATCTTGTTTTCCGCGTTCATTGAGCGGACGATCAAAATCGGACAGGGAAGGATCGCCCCAGCTGCTTTTAGCATGGCGGATTAGAAGAATGTGCTTCATAGAAAAATTTAAGGGGGAAAACTCCCCCTTAAAGTACTTAATAAGTTTCAATCAAAGGAATCAGACAATATTAAACAGGCCTGTTTTAGTGGTGGTTCCCCATAGGAAGCTAAACGGTCGGCACGTAATTATTAGCAAAATCTTTGCCAGAACTGGGTATTTTTGGTTCAATACGGCGATTTGCCGAAATATTTTTTGTTTTTTCGTTGATTTGGCAGGTAGACAGGAAAGCCAGGGAGGCAGCAAGGCATAGAGGCAACGAGAGATATGGTTCGTGGGGGCGACAGGTCGGCGAATGGTGGCTCTTGAGGGCATGTGTGAGCCTGGCGGCTAGAGTCCGCTAGCATTGATGTAGTTTATGAGGGATGCTGTATTTTTTACTTTAAGCTTTTTGAGGATATTATGGCGGTGCACTTCTACTGTTTTGATGGCGATATTGAGTTTGGACGCAATTTCTTTGGAGGATAGTCCTTCCCTGATCAGGTTGATGACCTCTATTTCTCTTTCCGAGAGCTGGTTAAGGCCCGGAACATTCTCATCTTCCCCCAGCATTTGTACAGAAATAATGTTCTTTACCTCCTGGCAAATGTATATATGGCCATTATAGACTTCCTTAATAGCGTCCAGCATTTCCTGGCGGGGGGAGTTTTTGGTAACATAACCACGGGCACCCAGACGTAGCATTTTCTTGGCGTAAGAAGGTTGGGAATGCATAGATACGGCAATCACTTTGGAGCCGGGAGAGAGCTTCCTGATCATTTTGAGGATATCAAAACCATTAAGGGGAGCCATGTTGATGTCTAACAGGATGATGTTGGGCCGTTTGTCGCGTGCAATTTCTATGGCCTGCTGTCCATCGCCTACTTCGGCAATTACTTCAAAACCTTCGTTACGCCCCAGGAGAAATGACCAGGTTTCACGGATAAGCGTATGATCGTCAACAATCATGATTGAAATTCTGCTCATAAGACTTTCTTTTTACAATGGTATAATTGAGGTAAGCATAAGCACACCAAACCTGAGAAAATAGTGATTACTATCTTTTTCTTTACTGCGGGTGCTACTAATGCCAGGCCTTACCATGTTGACTGCCTTCTTCTACAGAATAAAACTCATGCCACAATCTGGTATATGATATTATGATTTTTTTCTGACTTTATCAATTCATTTCGCAGGGCGCTGATGAAATCCGGATTAAAAATAAGCCAAGGATGTATTTTCCCCGGAAATGCCTGTATCGCTGGGTGGATTGTGCAGCCGAATTGCAATGGGATAGTTTGCTTTTCCATCGTGTGCGAAAGCATTTACGTTTATGGTCTGTTGTTATTTGACCGGATTCGGGCATAAAAAAGCCCCGCTTAGAAAAGCAGGGCGACACTAATCAAATACGTTAACCATTAAACCTTATCCTTTTAGTATTATAACAACTAAACGGGGATTTGGTACTAAATGGAATTTGAAAATATTTTTTTTGTTCAAATGTATTTAGAGAAAGCGAGGAAACTGGTTTTACAGAAATGTTCGTAATGAAAGCGATTGCTTCGATAGTAGATTTCTCACTCCGCGCTGCGTTCGAAATGACAACAAGAGGGAGTGTCGTAAAGACAAGTCAGCAGGAATAGAGAATAGTGGGTGATCACTAGCTTCCCCAAGTTCGGTCTGAAAAAAAGGGGATGTTAATATCCCCTTACATTCTTTCCTTCCATATAGTTGATGAAAGCCTTGTTGACCACTTTATTACCGCCAGGTGTAGGATAGTTTCCTGTGAAATACCAATCGCCTGTATTGGTAGGGCAGGCGCGGTGCAGGGATTCAATGGTTTGAAATATTACCTGTACCGGAATGGTAAGACCTTTGGGGGTAATGAGCTGAGCTATCTTATCTGAAATTTCTTCCGGAGTAAATGGTTTGTAAACCAGGCGCACGAGGTTTTCAGTATGCAACTGATCGAGGCGCTGCAGTTCTTTACACTTATCATATATTTCCTGCAGGCAATCTTCCTTGCCTTTCTCCTTCATCAGTTCAATTGCCGCTTTGAAGGCAATGAAGTCACCCAATTTACTCATGTCGATACCATAGCAGTCGGGATAACGTATCTGGGGAGCAGAGGAAACGACGATGATCTTTTTGGGTTCGAGCCTGGCCAACATCCTTACGATACTTTCTTTGAGGGTAGTACCCCGCACAATAGAATCGTCAATAACAACGAGTGTATCTTTTCCTTTTTCTACAGTTCCGTAAGTGATATCGTATACGTGCTGCACCATTTCATTACGGCTGGTATCGGCAGTGATGAAAGTGCGCATTTTCACATCTTTGATGGCAACCTTCTCTACCCGGATCTTCCGGTTGATCATTTCCGATAACTTCTCTTCGGTAATGTCTTTGCCCCAGGATAATATACGCTCGATCTTTACTCTTTTGAGGTAATCATCGAGGCCTTTTTGCAATCCGTAAAATGCTACTTCGGCGGTATTGGGTATAAATGAGAAAATGGTATGCTTAAGGTCGTGGTTGATAGAAGTGAGGATCTGGTCGCTGAGGTTGTAGCCCAGGGCATTTCTTTCGCGGTAGATCTTTTCGTCGCTACCACGGGAGAAATAGATGCGTTCAAAGCTACAAGCACGGCGTTCTTTGGGTTCCAGTATCTTATCTACGACAATACTGCCGTCGGATTTAACGATCAATCCCATGCCGGGCATGAGTTCCTGTACTTCATTTTCACCTACATTAAATACGGTGCGAATAGCAGAACGCTCAGAAGCTGCCACTACCACATCTTCATCCACATAATAATAGGCGGGACGGATCCCATTGGCATCCCTGAAGACAAAAGAGTCTCCGTTGCCGATGAGACCACCTACGGTGAAACCTCCATCGAACAGCGGAACGGCTTTGCGTAATACACTGAGGACATCCAGGCTGCCGGGGGACTCTTCATCGGCCTTTACGGCGAAATGGTGGATCACCTCCATCATGGCTGCCAGGTCGCTCTGTTTCTGGAAATCACCGGGTTCTACATTGATGAGGGCAAATAGCTCATCGGTATTCACCAGGTTGAAATTACCCGCCAGAGCAAGATTGCGTGCGGGGATGGTATTGCGCTTGATAAAAGGGTGGCAGAACTCAACATTGTTCTTACCCTGGGTGCCATAGCGGAGGTGCCCCAGGAGTAATTCCCCGATAAAAGAAATATGGCCTTTCATGAGGCCGGGATGTTTCAAGAGATCGGATTGAAATTGCTCCAGCTCCTTTACCTCATTATTGATCTTGGTAAAAATGTCGGCAATGGGTTGGTTGGCATTGCTGCGGATGCGGTTCAAGAAGGGGTAACCTGGCTCCACATTGAGTTTAACAGCGGCTACACCGGCTCCATCCTGGCCCCGGTTGTGCTGTTTTTCCATGAGGAGGTACAGCTTATTAAGGCCCCACATCACTGTACCGTATTGCTGTTGATAATAGGAGAACGGCTTGCGTAAACGTATGAATGCCAATCCGCATTCATGTTTTATTTCATCACTCATGGATTACTCCTGGTTAAGAGGCGCAAAGGTAGGAATAGTTTCTGGTTTTTGGTAGGCGCATTCTTATTGGGGTAACATAGTGGTGCAACATTAACATTTCGGAGGGAGGGAAGGCAACAGGGCAATAAGGCATATAGGCAACCAGGGGAAGCAAGCTGCGATCGTAAGGCAGCGGGAAAAGAGAAGATAAGATGAAGGTTCGTGAGGTGGATACTGGCCCGTGGAGACAGGAACCAGGGCGGGCAAAAAAAAGCCCCCAGTTTTCATAGGAACTTGGGGGTGGTTCTTTTCAAAAGGATTGGATCTGTTGCTAATTAGGTGATGACGGCTCAAAACCAATAGATTAGCTTTTTTTACATAGGATTCGGATTTGCTCAGGGTTTAGGGCCTGGGTCATGACAGGCATTGGATTTCGGGTGCAAGATGTTTGATTTTTATCAATGCATCGCTAAGTGGGGCATTGTTTTTCAATGCCCTATGGAATTTTTTCAGTTTTACTTACGGGTATACTCTTAGGTGTCAGCCGGTTTACGACAATCTGACTTACCTAACGCTGTGGAAATGGGGCGTTTACAGGCTGGTAGCGAGGTTATTGATATAGTTGACTAAGGAGGCGGCGTTCTTTAATTTGAGTTTTTTGAGGATGTTGTGGCGGTGAACTTCTACGGTTTTGAGGGATATCTTGAGTATGGTGGCAATTTCTTTGGATGACTGCCCTTCTTTGATAAGGTTAATGATCTCGATCTCGCGCCCGGTGAGGGCATTCACATTGGGCATTTCCTGTTTTTCATCAAGAACGAGTTCGGAGATATTGTTCTTGATCTCATCACAAATGTATTTGTTGCCGCTGTGCACGGAGAGGATCGCTTCGATCATTTCGTCTTTGGAAGAGTTTTTGGTCACATACCCCCTGGCTCCTATCTGCAGCATTTTTTTGGCGTAAGCGGGCTGCGAGTGCATCGATATGCCAATTACTTTTGACCCAGGTGACAGCTTTCTGATCTTCTCGGTAGCTTCAAAACCCGAAATAGGGGAAATGTTGATATCCATGAGTACGATCTGCGGCTTTTTATTTTTGGCGTGTTCCACTGCTTCTTCAGAATCACCGCATTCTGCAACAACCATAAAACGGGGGTCATTATTTAGAATATAACTCCAGGTTTCCCTGATTAATTTGTGATCGTCTGCGATAAGTACACTGATCTTTTCCATAAGTTAAGGTGTTTTGCTTTTTATAGCGGTACATTGATATTGAGTGTACAACCCTTTCCGGGAGCTGTAGTTATGTTGATAGTTCCGTTGAACAGTTGCACGCGACTGGCGATGTTTGATAGCCCTACTCCTTTTTTCGCTTTCACTTTTTCGGGTTCAAAACCTTTTCCATTGTCCTGAATGGTAAGGTTAATGACCCCGGGGTCTACCGTAAGTCCGATAAATGCCCTGACTGCACCGGCATGTTTCAACACATTGTTCACTTGTTCCTGGATGATCCGAAAAAGCATGAGCTTCCTTTTCTCATCGATCGTTGCATCCACATCGCCCTGGTGGCGAAATTCCATTTCCAACTGTCTGGTGGCATTGACATTTTCGACCAGGTCTTGTATCGACACTACCAGTCCGAGGTCACCAATACTGGCCGGCACCAATGATCTTGAAATACTCCGTATCTCGTTAATGGCATCGGCAATGTTATCAGAACAACGGTTGATCAATGTCGTACTCTCGTTTTCCTCATGTTTTGCCATTTCCAGGTAGAGCTTTGCTGTGGTGAGGATCTGGTTCACATTATCATGCAGATCCTTACCAATATCAGCTCTTTCTTTTTCCTGGGCATTGACAACGGCCTGGGCTACCAGTTTTTGCTTGTCCAGCTCTTGCTTCAACAATTGCCTTTCCAGTTCCTTTTTTTCGGTTACATCCTGCATAGAGCCCACCATGCGGTTTATTTTCCCTTCGTGATCAAATATAAGAAACCCACGGTCATGCACGAGTGCATATTCTCCATTTGCCTTTTTAAAGCGATATTCATCTTCCCAGGTTCTTGATTTGTTGCCGGAGATGAACTGATCGAGCCTTTTTAAGACCCGGTCGCGGTCGTCCGGATGAATGCAGGACTCCCAGAAACCACTCGATTTTCGAATATAAGCTGGGCGGTAACCGAAAAGGGTATAAAAGCCATCGCCCCAATGCATATTGTCATTATTCAATATGTCCCAATCCCATACCACATCGTTGGTAACGCGGGTAACGAGGAGGTATCTTTCGTGACTTGCCCTGATGCGCGCTTCTGCATTTTTGTTCTCTATGATGACACGCAGCAAATTGCTCACGCGCTCCAATACGGTCAATTCTGCCTGGGTAGGTGATTTGGGAACCTTGTGATAGGCAGCGATGGTGGCCAATACTTCCCCACCACTATTGAGTATAGGTAATGACCAACAGGCCTTCAGATCAAACCTATCTGCCAGGTACCGATAATCTTCCCACAGAGGGTCGAGGTAAATATCTGTTGTGATGACGCGTTCCTTACGGTAAATGGCAGTGCCGCAAGAGCCTACTGCCGGTCCAGGCTTGATGCTGCGAATCATGCTGGTATATTCAGCCGATATGCTTGGGGCAGAAAGATGCGTCAGACCACCGTCTTCGGAATCTACCGTTAATACGGAACAAAGCATTCCTGGAAAAAAGGTTTCGATCCCTTCGAGAAAATAGTCTGTAATGGTTTTTAGGGAGATGCCCGGCAGGGCATTCATTTCAAGTACCTGTTTTTCCAACAGGAGTAACTGTTCCTGTCTTAAGCGGTCGGCTTCTGCTTCCCGTAAGGAAGTGATATCCCTGTGAATACCTGCAATACCAATGCGCCTGCCTTCCTGGTCCTTTATAAATACAAGGGAGCAGTGCATATAGGTGCGTTTTCCATCGGCCCGTTCATAATAAGTCAGCCCTTTCCAGGAATCTTTGAGGTAGAGTTCCTGTAAAGCCTCTTCACGGGTACATTCGGGATATTTATGATCTATATAATCACGGATAGGCCGACCGAGAATACGGGAAGCTTCTATTCCATACAGGGTTTCGGCTGCCTTGTTAAAAACAGTGACCCTGAATTGGAGGTCGGTGGAAATGATCACATCGGACACATTGTTGATGGCTTGCGCCTTCATGAATTTTTCTTCACTGTCCAACTTGTGTTCATGTATATCAGTGGTAGTAAGAATAAATCCTTCAAAGAGACCTTGTGTTGTAAACCGGGGAATGCCCGTATCTCTTACCCAACGATGGTTGCCGGTCTCATTATTCTTCAGCCGGTATTCCACTGTGAAGGGTAGCTGCTGCTTTAATTGCTCTTCATATTTTTCTGCGGTTTCGGGCAGATCATTGGGATGAAGGATGGCGGGCCAGCCTTCGGTCAACAGTTCATCCAGGGAAAGCCCTGTGTATTGGCTCCAGCTTTTGTTTACATAAAGGAGGTGATGCTGCTCATTGGAGATGCGGACCATGGCAGGCATATTGGCAAAAGGAGAGAATATTTCTAATGATGGTGACACAGACTTTTCGATAAAAGGACCGACCAGTGGTTCCAACATAATGCCTGTTGAAGCAGCTAAAATACAGCCTTGCGCATCAGTATGCAGACAGAAGGTTTGCCCTTCGACGTGCCTGGGTTTTGTAGTCTGCTGTAGCATTACGGTGAGTAACACCACTACTATCATTACCGTTAGGGACTACAGGTAGTGATCTTAATGGTTAATACCTACCAATTTACTTTAAAGGGACTGCTTATTGGTCAAGTAATCCTACTTTCTATCGACCATAAGTGTTTACACCTATTTAGCAGCCTTTGCAGCGTACTGGTACCAATGGCTTAGGTTAGCGCAATGGGTGAAATCATTGTCTACCATGAGGTAGTAGGAAGGGATCTTGGAAGCGAACCACTTTTCGAGGGCCTGTTGTTTTTTCATTTCCAGTGCTCTTTGAGCAACCCGGTCATAATCATCTTTCAGGTTTTCGCGGTGTGGTTGTGTTCTTGATTTGAGGTAAACGATACGGACACCTTGTTTTTTACGTTCATCGGTGAAAGGTGTTGGTTTTGAGAAGTCACCAACTTTCATATTGGTCTTGCCCATCATCTCTACCATTTCCTTGTCGAGCTGGTCGATGGTTACGGGAGGATGCATACCGCCTGTGAACTTTGAGTTCTCATCATCGCTGTATTTATTAACGGCTTCACCAAATGTAAGGGTACCGGCTATGAGTTTTGCGCGGACAGTATCAAGTCTATCAATCGATTCGGTTATTTCGGCATCGGTAATTTTGGGCATACGTATGATGTGACGCACAATGGCATCATCACCGGAACGGCTTTCCATGTATACGATGTGGTAACCGAATTTTGATTTAAAAACCGGAGATACTTGTTTCTCTTTCAAGCGGAAAGCGTTGTTAAGAAATGTAGGATCCCAGTTTTTCTCGGTACGATTGATGGCCATGCGACCACCACCTTCTTTGGTACCATCCTCTGTATATAATCTTGCGAGCGTTTCGAACTTCTGTCTTCCGGATTCGACCTGTTGTTTAAAGTCGTTCAATTCATCAATGGTCAGCTTTTCCAGGTCACGACTTGGTTTTGGATAGAGCACGATCTCTCCTACTTCCACTTCTGATTCATAAAACAAGAGGCTGTCTTTGGGGATCTTATCCCAATATTCTTTTACTTCCTGAGGGGTGATCTTGAGGCTGCCTACGATCTTATCGCGCATATTTTCCGCCATTTTGCCTTCTTTAATGGATTGGCGGAAGTCTTCTTTGATCTGGTAAATGGTACGACCTGCAATTTGCTCGAGGTTGTCCTTGCCGCCGTACATCTGGATGAAGGCGCGGATACGGTTGTCCAGCAGGGCTTCGAGTTCGTCATCTGTCACTAAGAGGGAGTCTTTTTCAGCCTGTAATACGAGGGCTTTCATGCCGAGGATCTGCTCGAGGATATAACATTCAGCATTGTCGGGAATGGCTTCCTGGCGACGCTGTCTGTCGAGGATCTCATTGTATACGTCAGAACGTAATATGATCTTATCCCCTACTATACCTACAATTTTATCGGCTACTACTTTACGGGGCGCCTGTGCAAACGCGGCAGTTACCAACAAGAGGGCAGCAAATACGGTTAAAAGTTGCTTCATATTAATCAGGATAAACCCAAAAATACCTTTTGGGCAAGACAATTAAGGACAGGGTGGTTGTTAATTAACAAAAATTTGCCGGATAAGTAAGGCAGCCTGAAGCCGGAGTGAAAATGAAACAGTGGGCCGTCTTTGACAGAAGACCCACTGCTTGATTTTTTATAATGTTCTCTTAACTTCTTCTTCTTCAAAGGCTTCAATAATGTCGCCTACCTGGATATCACTAAAGTTCTTCACAGTCAAGCCGCATTCCATATTGGATGGAACTTCTTTGACATCGTCTTTAAAGCGCTTGAGTGATGCGAGTTCGGCACTTTGGCCTTCGCCTTTGGGATATGCTACGATACCGTCGCGGATAACGCGGATCTTCGAGTTACGCTGGATCTTTCCATCAAGTACATAACATCCGGCCACGGTAGCTTTATCAAATTTGAATACGTTGCGTACTTCAACGTTGGCCACGATCTTCTCCTGTATTTTGGGTTCCAACATCCCTTCCATGGCGCTCTTGATCTCATCAATAGCGTTGTAGATGATGGAGTACAGTTTGATTTCCACGCCTTCGCCTTCTGCCAGGCGTGCTGCCTGTGCGGATGGGCGTACGTTAAAACCAACGATGATGGCATCGGAGGCAGTAGCGAGCAATACATCACTTTCAGTGATGGCACCCACGCCTTTCAATACAACGCTCACCACGATCTCCTGGGTAGAGAGTTTCTGCAATGAGTCGGTCAAGGCTTCTACCGATCCATCCACGTCACCCTTGATAATGAGGTTCAACTGTTTAAAGTTGCCCAGTGCCAGACGGCGACCGATCTCATCGAGGGTAATATGTTTCTTGGTGCGAATACCTTGTTCACGAAGGATCTGTGCACGGCGATTGGCCACTTCTTTGGCTTCGGCCTCATCGAGGTACACTTTGAATTTCTCACCAGCCTGGGGGGCACCATTCAGACCGAGTATCAGTACCGGTGTAGAAGGAGGTGCGTCGTCCACGCGTTTGTTACGTTCATTGAACATGGCTTTTACACGGCCATAGTGCTGACCGGATACCACCAGATCTCCCTGTTTGAGAGTACCATTCTGTACAAGTACAGTGGCTACGTAACCACGACCTTTATCGAGGGTAGCTTCAATGATGGTACCACCGGCTCCCTTGTTGGGGTTGGCTTTGAGGTCCAGCAGTTCAGCTTCGAGCAATATTTTTTCCAGGAGGAGGTCTACGTTGAGGCCTTTTTTGGCGCTCAGTTCCTGGCTTTGGTATTTACCACCCCATTCTTCCACGAGGAGGTTCATGCCAGCTAATTGTTCGTAGATCTTCTTGGCGTTTGCGCCGTCCTTATCTATTTTATTGATCGCAAAGATCATGGGCACATTGGCAGCCTGTGCGTGACTGATGGCCTCACGGGTTTGTGGCATCACCGCATCATCAGCAGCAATTACAATAACTGCGATATCGGTAACTTTTGCACCACGGGCACGCATGGCGGTAAACGCTTCGTGACCAGGTGTATCGAGGAAGGCGATCTTTTTGCTATTGGCCAGGGTAACTTCATAGGCACCGATGTGCTGGGTAATACCTCCGGACTCACCGGCTACCACATTGGCGCTACGGATATAGTCGAGCAAAGATGTTTTACCGTGGTCAACGTGCCCCATGATGGTTACGATGGGCGCGCGTGGCAGGAGATCTTCTTCATTGTCGTCTTCCTCCTCTTCCTCCATTTCCATTTGCTTCTCCATGTCAATGAATTCTACATCATATCCGAATTCATTGGCTACGAGTTCAATAACTTCCGCATCCAGGCGCTGGTTAATAGACACCATTAGTCCGAGGCTCATACACTTGCTGATAACTTCTGCAAAGTTGACATCCATGAGGGTAGCGAGTTCGCTTACACTGATGAATTCGGTTACCTGCAGCTTGTTGTCCTGCATATCATCTGCACCCTGATCGGCATGTTCCTGGCGTTTTTCACGACGGTATTTAGCCTTCAGGCTCTTACCGCGGCCACCGGTACCGGCCAGTTTGGCCTGGGTTTCACGTATCTTATTCTGGATCTCTTTTTCGTTGATCTCTTTAGGTTCCCGTGTAATGGTGGGACGTCCTGTGCGGGGGGCGCTATGGCCTCCACGATTTTGGCCTGGCCTGAACTGCCCGCCGCCCTGACCTTGCTGGCCGCCATGGCCTTGCTGACCATGTCCGCCGCCTTGCTGGCGTTGTTGGGTTCCTTCGGGCTTTTTGAACAGATGCTGAGCACGTTGCTGCGGCGTTTGGGTATCCTTCTTTTCGATGGGGATACGTTTGCGCTTGCGTTTTTCGTCGCTGTTGGCACCTGCTGCTGCTCCACCTTGATTTTGAATCTGAGGTTGCGGGCTCTGTAGCTTGGGGCGATTGTCGCCTCCAACCACTGGTAACTGGATCTTGCCGAGGATCTTAGGCCCTTCCAGCTTTTCGGCTTTAATATTTTCTATAACGGGTCCTGTTTCTTCTTTTTCTTCAATTACTGGTGCTACGGGCGCCTTGGGTTCTTCTTTGGGCTCAACAACAGCTACTACTTCGGGAACTTCGGCCACCACTTCTTTTTCCTTAATGGGCTCGGGTTCTTTTTCCTCTTTTTTCTTCTCTTCTTTCTTTTCCGGCTTTGGCTCTTCTGCTACAACGGGTGGCTCCACTTTTTCTTCGGGCTGTGGCTCAGGCTTTATCTCTTCTTCTTTCTTCTTTACATTTTTCTTGGGCCTTGTAGAAGAATCTATGGCAGAAAGATCGATTTTGTCAAATACTTTAGGCCCTTCTATTTCAGGGGCTTCGGCTTTAATCACCTCAGGTTGAGCAGGCTCTTCCACCACAGGAGGAGGAGGAGTTACCACTTTGGGTTCTTCCACGACTACAGGCGGCTGGGGCGGCAGCTCTTCTTTTTTCTCTTCCTTCTTCTCTTCTTCTTTTTTAGGAGCCGGTGTATCTTTTTTGAATACAATGGTTTCCTCTTCTTTCTTTTTCTTGGCCTCCAGGCTTCCTTTTGGAAGATCGATCTGGTCACTCTTCAGCTTCGCCACCTTATCGCTTTGGAACTCCTGTTGCAAAGCACGATACATATCCTCCGACAGTTTTGACGTAGGCTTCAGTTCGTCTTTGTCAAATCCCTTGCCCACCAAAAAGTCCACCAGTGTTTCTTTACCGATGTTAAACTCTTTGGCCGCGGCCATTAATCTGGGTGTTAATAATTCTGCCATTCGTTATTGTAAGACAATTTTTTGTTTTGTTTGCTGTCTGGCAATGAAAATTAATCAGTCAAACAGGCAATAAAGGTCATAAAAGTTCATCAATCTTCAGGCGTCATAAAAGTCATTTCCTGAATATACTTTGCAAATGTGCCACAAATTAGGCCAACTGCATGGTTTAAACTTCTTTTGACCTGCTCAACGTCTCAACTATTCTTTGTCAAACTCTGCTTTCAACACTTTCCGTACTTCGTCGATAGTTTCTCTTTCCAGGTCGGTTCTGCGCTCCAGCTCTTCGGCGGTAAGGTCGAGTACACTGCGGGCAGTATCGCAACCAATGCGTTTGAACTCATCAATGATCCAGGTTTCGATCTCATCGCTGAACTCTTCGAGGTCGATGTCAAACTCCTGGGGTTCGCCTTCAGTATCACGATAAACGTCTATGCTGTAACCAGTTAACTCTTGTGCCAGCTTAATATTTACCCCTTTTTTGCCAATGGCCAGGGATACCTGGTCGGGCTTCAGATAGACATTTGCCTGCTTCTTATCGTTGTCCAGCTCCATGCTGGTAATTTTTGCAGGCGTTAATGACCGCTGGATAAGGAGTTGAATATTATTGGTCCAGTTGATAACGTCGATGTTCTCATTTTTCAATTCGCGTACGATACCATGGATACGGCTACCTTTCATACCTACGCAGGCGCCTACGGGATCGATACGGTCATCATAAGATTCTACGGCCACTTTAGCTCTTTCACCGGGTTCGCGAACGATCTTTTTGATAACAATCAAACCATCAAAGATTTCCGGCACCTCAATTTCCAGCAATTTAGCCAGGAAAGAGGGAGAAGTACGGGAAAGGATGATGACGGGTGAGTTATTTTTTAGTTCAACTTTCTTTACTACGGCGCGGGTATTTTCTCCTTTTTTGAAGTAATCCTGGGGTATTTGCTCTGATTTGGGCAATATTAATTCATTGCTCTCCTCATCGAGCATGAGGATCTCTTTTTTCCATACCTGGTATACTTCTGCGCTGATGATATCGCCTACGCGGTCACCATATTTCTTAACGAGTACGTTCTTTTTCAGGTCGCTGATACGGCTGGCCAGCGTTTGTTTGGCAGCCAGGATAGCGCGGCGACCGAAATCGAGGATGTTCACTTCCTCATATAGTTCTTCACCCACTTCAAAGTCGGGGGCTACTCTTACGGCTTCGCTGTAGGCCACTTCTGCAAGGGGATCCTGTACTGAACCATCTTCCACAATAGTACGGCGACGCATGATTTCCAAGTCACCCTTTTCAGCGTTTACGATAACGTCAAAATTTTCATCGCTGCCAAACTTCTTGCGCAGCAATGTTTTAAACACGTCTTCTACCACTTTCATCATTGTGGGACGGTCAATATTTTCCGCTTCCTTAAACTCCTGGAAAGCCTCAATAAGGTTAATACTTGCCATATACTACATTTTTAAACTTGTTCACCGGAATATGAGTCCTCTTCTTTTCGCAGTATGCGGGATTGCAGGGGACGAGCCTCCGGGGCTTAAAACACTATTTGAATTTTAGTTGATTTAATCGTGTCAAAAGGTAAGCGGTGCAATATCACTTCTTTCTTCTTGTTCTTTCCTTTGGTCTCTTCTATTACAATCTCATTTTCATGCACCTCGAGCAGCTTTCCATCTACTTTGATTCCATCTTTCAGCAACACTTCTACCAGCCTGCCCGCATTTTTTTTATACTGGCGAAACATTTTGAGGGGCTCATCCAGTCCGGATGAGGAGACTTCGAGGGAAAAGTCATCACCGGGGAAAATAGCCGCCTCTTCCAGTTTTTTGTATAAAGCGCGGTTAATGCTAATGCATTTTTCAATTGTAATACCGTTGTCTCCGTCCAGGAAGACTTTTACATTGTTGGTGGGCTTAATCCTTATTTCTACCAGGAAATGTACCGGATCATCGGCCAATATATCCAACACCATTTTTTCAATCGTCGAAACTTGGGTGTCCATAATCATAACCAGCATAGGAAATAAAGAAGGGAACGGACCCCGTTCCCTTCTCTTTTCATCTTTTTCCAATGCAAATGTAAGGTAAATAATATATTCACTCCAAATCCTGAAAAAGAGTGTACGGGCATTTATCGGCCGCCAATAGCGTATAGCAGTGCGTCAGGAAATCTGGCGCCGATCCAAAGCACCTCATTGTAGGGGCTATTATTCAACAAAACCAGGGGCTGGACTGTTGTACTCTTTAACAGTTTTTTCAGTCATTAGATAGTACATTTGCAAATATTATGTTACGTGTTATTCTCTGGATATTGCTTGGTTATTTCGTGTACAGGTTTGTATTCAATTTCCTGTTGCCCATTTTCAAGGTTTCGCGGCAAATGAGGCGGCAGGTAAGAGAATTTCAAAACAATATGCACCAGGCTCAAAACCAGTCCCAGCAGCAGCAGCAGCAGCAGCCATTCCAGCAATCTGCAAAGGCCCAGCAACGGCCAAGCCCAACTCCCCAGGAAAAATCGGGCGATTACATTGATTTCGAAGAGATAAAGTAGGGAAGCTAGCTACGAGCCTTGAGCTGCGAGCTACGAGCCCCTATTGGCGGAAATCGTTCACGATCTTTTGTCTACGCACTCATGGCAGATAGTTCAGGAGAGCAATTTTTCACCTATTTCCAGCACTGTTTTACCGGGTTCCAGGTGATAACCTTGCATACCGGCCGCCCTGGCGCCTTCCACATTGACGAGGGCATCATCAATAAATAAGGTTTCGTGGGGTACCAGCTGTGCATCCTGCAGCACATACTCAAATGCTTTTACATCGGGCTTACGCCGCTTGATGTCGTGTGAATACCAGGTTTTTTCAAAAAGAGTATCCAGCAGGTTACCACCAAAGGTATCACTGTAGGTTTTCTGAAAAGCAGTGAGGTGAATGGCATTGGTATTACTGAAGAGGAAGATCCTGTAGTTCTTTTTCAGACGGACCAATAACTCAATGCGTTCTGTCGGAAAATCACGCAACATGGCATTCCAGCCAGCAATTACTGTCGACCGTTCAGCCTGAATTCCAGCCAGGTTTTGTAAAGCCGTAATAAATTCATCATCGTTGATACTGCCCACTTCATATTCTTTGAAGAAGGAAGCGGCATGCCCCAATGCAAAGAGGTCTTTAAATTTCTTTACGCCCATTTCAGTGAAGGCGGTCTCTGTTTTCTGCATATCGAGGTTGAGGAGTACGCCGCCGAGGTCGAAAATGATGTTTTGGATCTGTTGCATGGATCAAAAATAAGGCAATGGGGCAAAGAAGAATACAGAATACAGGATATAGAATACAGAAAAATACACGTTTGCTTCGATAGCAAATTCCTCCCCTGCGGTCGGGATGACAAAAGGAGGAGACACACCATTCAAGGCAAACAATGTGAACCTGATCAGCGGGCATCAAAGTCAACGACCACTTTTTCTGTGCGGGGGTGGGATTGGCAGGTAAGGATAAAGCCCTGTTCTATTTCTTCGGGCTCCAAAGCATAATTAATATCCATTTCCACCTGGCCCTCCATCAGTTTAGCGCGGCAGGTGGCGCACACGCCGCCTTTGCAGGCAAAGGGAAGATCGGCCCCCTGCTGCAGGGCAGCATCGAGGATGGGCTGACCATCATATTTCAGGTCAAAATCAAAAGCAATACCATCAAGCCTTACAGTTACCTGACTCATTTTTTGACGCCCGGCCGGGGTGGTCTTTTCCTGTAGTTGACCGGATGTCTGTTGCTGGTGACCGGTTATAGGAGTAGTGAACAATTCAAAGTGGATCTTTTTTTTGTCCAGCCCCTTTTCTTCCAGCCACTCTTTTACGGAAAAGATCATGGATTCAGGCCCGCAAATGAAGACCTCATCCATGCCCGTCATATTGATAAGCTTTTGGAGTTGTATACATTTTTCCTTGTCAATACGGCCATGGTTCACAGCTGCGTCCGTTTTTTCCCTGCTCAGGATATGGTGGAGGGTAAAACGGTCCATGTACCGGTTTTTGAGTGCTTCCAGTTGTTCCTTGAAAATAATGGAAGCGCGGTTGCGATTGCCATACACGAGGGTGAACCGGCTTTGGGGTTCAGCAGTCAGGGTGGTCTTAATGATGGAAAGGATGGGTGTAATGCCACTACCGGCGGCAAAAGCCAGGTATTGTTTTTTATGAACAGGGGCTAATTCGGTAAAGAACCTGCCGCTGGGTGGCAGCACTTCTACGTTATCGCCTTTTTTTAGTTGGCTATTGGCCCAGGAGGAAAAGCGGCCGGCTTCTACCGATTTGATGGCCACCCGCAATTCGTTGTCGAAAGGGCTGCTGCAAATGGAATAGGAGCGGCGTATTTCCTCGCCATTAAGCAAGGTTTTGAGGGTAATATTCTGTCCCTGTTTAAATTGATAGACCTGTTGCAGGGCTTCTGGTACCTGAAAGACAATGGAAATGCATTCGGGAGTTTCCTTTTGTACGGCAGCGATCGTTAGTGTATGAAAATGGGTAGCCAATCGGAGTTATTTTAATGGATACAATCAGCAGTTTGGCTTATTTCTTCAATCCTTCTACGAGGATCATGACCATGTTGTCTTCTAATACATTGCCTTCAATCTTTTTGGTACTGCGGTGCCAGGATTCAATACCACTTACTGCATGGAGCATGATCAATACGGCAGTAGGCGCATCGATCTGTTTTATTTCTCCTTTACGAATACCCTCTTCAATGATGAGGGCAATTCTTTGGCGGTATGCGCGGCGCTGGCTTTGCATATTTTGCATGTAAGGCTCGGTGAGGTGTTTCCATTCCCGGTCGCTTACATATACCTCTTCGTAATGTTCCACCATTTGGCGGATATGGAAGCGCAGGATCTCCTCAATTTTGGCGATGGCCGACCGCTGGCTGTTATCCACTTCTTCGATATGCGACATGAACTGGTTGGCTACTTTAAAGCATATTTCCTGTAATATTTCAGCTTTTGAACTGATGTGGTTATACAGGCTGGCTGCTTCTACGCCAACGTGTTCGGCCAGGTCGCGCATAGAGGTTGCGCTAAATCCTTTTTCACGAAACAATTTAGCTGCCTCGGCAATGATCACTTCTTTGCGGGTGCTGTTCCTGTTGCTTTTAATTTTTGCCATATGCGGGTAATGCTCAAAGATAACAAAAGTACTAACACCCGTTAGCGAAAAAATCCTAATTATCCATAAAATGGTTAAAGATTAAGGCTAACGAGTATCCCGATCAGCTCATTTTCCGGCCTATGAAGCCTGAAAAGGGTGGACCGGAAGAGCGCTCATGTAGGGGTGCCAATCGGGGGTAAAAGGATGACCAGGACCATCTACTGGCTTGTAATGGCAACAATTAAATAAGCTATGGGTTTCCTAGCCTCCGGATTTTCGTGTAGGTTTGCGCGCTGATTATTACAAAATATTCCAAACTTCAAATTACATTATGTCTTTGATCTCTGTAGGTACGATGGCCTTTGATGCTATTGAAACGCCATTTGGCAAAACAGACCAGATCATAGGTGGTTCGGCCACTTATGTAGCTTATGCTGCCAGCAATTTTGTGCAGCCCATTAAGCAGGTGTCTATCGTAGGCTACGATTTCCCGAAGGAAGAAATGGACGAATTAAAGAAAAGAGGCGTGGAACTGGAAGGTGTGGAAGTAGTGCCTGACAAGAAATCTTTCTTCTGGAGTGGCCGGTATCATATGGACATGAATACCCGGGATACATTGGTTACCGACCTCAATGTGCTGCTTGATTTTGACCCTGTACTGCCCGAATCATACCAGGGAGCAGAGTTCCTGATGCTGGGCAACCTGGACCCTGTGATCCAGAAAAAAGTGATCATGCAGTTAAGGACCCGTCCCAAGCTGATCGTAATGGACACCATGAATTTCTGGATGGAAATAGCCATGCCTCAACTGGAAGAGACGCTGAAGCTGGTAGATGTACTGATGGTGAATGACAGTGAAGCCCGGCAGTTAAGCGCCCAGTTTTCGCTGGTAAAAGCAGCCAAAGAGATCATGAAGATGGGACCCAAATACCTGATCATTAAGAAAGGGGAACATGGTGCGCTGTTGTTCCATGGAGACCAGGTGTTCTTTGCGCCTGCACTGCCATTGGAAGCAGTGTTTGATCCTACAGGCGCCGGCGATACTTTTGCCGGAGGCTTTATGGGCCATATTGCGCGTACACGTGATATTTCCTTTGAGAATATGAAAACGGCTATTATTGTTGGCTCGGCGATGGCATCATTCTGCGTAGAGAAGTTTGGTCCGGAAAGATTGAAGGAAATTACACAGGCAGATATTGATGAACGCATACAGCAATTTGTGAACCTGGTGAATTTTGATATAGAGCTTACGCATTAATAAGATTAGGTTTCCCCTATAAATAAAAAGTGAGCCGCCTTAAACAAGCGGCTCACTTTTTATTTATACATTTCGAAGTTTATTCCAGGGTTACTCCAACACTCACGCGGGTACCATCATAAAACAGGTTAAGTGAAGTAGGTTTGGCTCCGCTGGGTATTTTAAACACAACAGAAGAAAGGTCCTTAGTGGATTCAGGCTCTACATTTACACTGGTACCAGATTGCTGGGTGATGTTGTTGCCATTATCCAGGGTAAGCCTGGATTCGCTGGATACTAAATATACATTGTCACCACCCATCGCTGCTTTATTGGTTACTTCAATATCAAATGTGAACTCAATACCTTCCGACTTCCCGTCGGGGTCCTGCAAAGCAACGGCCTTTGCATTCTTAATCTTCACATATGCTTCTTTTTTCTTGCCCAGGAATGCAGTATCGGGGGCAAAGGTCACTTTATAGGTTTTGGGCTCGTTGGCAGCAGGTTTGGTATCGGCTGCTGGTGTGCTTTGTTCTGCCGCAGGCGTAGTGGTGGTATCACCAGCTGCTTCTTTGGCTTTGTCTTTACAGGAAAATAAGGCAAGGACTGATACAGTTGCAATGGAAAAGAGTGTCTTTTTCATGTAGAAGATGGTTTTAATTTTTAATATTAGTTATAACCTGCGTATTAATGTTACAGTATTCCTGATCTTTTTTGTTTTGCCCTGGGTATTGAATATTTCTGCGAACATGATATAGGTGCCCACGGGCAGACTGCGGCGATTATTATCCAGCCCATCCCATCTGAAAACACCTTCCCTGCCAAGGGTAGCATTCCTTGCCAGGTGTCGTACAGGCCTTCCCGCGGCATCAAAGAACGTGATATTGGTAACATAACCGGGCTCTGTCATCTGGTATTGAATGGTAGCAAAGTCATCAAAACCATCATTATCAGGTGAAAACAGCGTGGGCGTAAGGGTGATCATTCCCTTTGCCTGAAGATCGGCCCTGAACTGGGAGTTGCGGTAACCAGGAGTACCAAACCCCGCTGTAGAGGCCGCCGACAGCCAGTTTTGGCCATCCTGAGCCGGTTTGCTATAATCTATTCTCTCCAGGGCAACGCCCTCCTCATCACTGATGAGTGAAAAATGCCATTTTTTGTCATACTGCAATTCATCTATTGCCTCTCCCTGCAGGTCAATAAGGACCAGGGTACCTTTATCATCGGGTAGGGAGGGCAGGGATGGAAGCTGTATCAGGGTAGCGGGTTCTTTAACGTTGTATTGCTGTTGCAACCAGCCGGCATCTTCTGTTACCACAATGTATTCACCGGGAAAAAGCAAACGCGACACGGTCGACAGCTGCTGCATGCCGGAGAGCACACCCGCTGCAGAACGATTGGCCACATACAATTGTTTAAGGTCTGCCACTTTACTGCTGCGATTGTACAATTCTATATAATCATATCCGCCGGGTGGGGGATCAAATAACAATTCATTAATAATGATGGCCTCGGCACCGGGGGGCGCTGGCAAGCCAGCCTTGGCGTTGTTCATGATACCGATGGCATTGCCGCTGCAGTCTGTTAATTCTTTTATTGTAAGCTGGTACACTTCGTTTGTACTGATGGGAGTGGCCAGCTTTAGCATTACTTCATTGAAGAGCGGCGCCAGGGGTACTGCAGCAAGGGGATGGCCCAGGGCATGGCTCAATGTGTACCGATCGGGGGACGCAGCGGTGGCACTGTCCAGCGACTCATCAAACACGGCCACCAGGGTGATGCTGTCGATGGCATAGGTCCTTAACAAGGCTGGCGGCATATCATCGTGGTTGATGCCGGCTACGGAGTTTTCCCTGCCGGGCGAGCCACCCTGAGGATCAGTAGCTGCTTTCCAATTGCCCGCACCGGTGCAGGGATTACGGGGGTCGATCATTTCGAGGGCCCAGCCACCGGTCGCTTTCAGGGGATTGCGGTACCACTGCTCTGTGTAAGCTACCGCATGTATAGTGCTGCCTTCGGGAGCATACAGGGTGATGATATCGGCATCATTGTTCAAAGACGGAAAATTACTGACGCCGATTGCTGTGCCCAAAGCAGCAAACAGGGGTACTGCGGAGTTGGGACAAACGATCACGAAGCTGTCGGGCTGCATATCAATACTGGCCTGGATGGTAGCGGTAGCAGTGCCATCGCTTAACTTCCATCCTTTCAGGTTGATGGTATGGCCGGAAACATTTTTCAACTCTATAAATTCATAATTGGGCAGGGCTATGGGAGGTGAGGGATCGGGAAACAGTTCAGTAATTACAATATCAAATTGCCGGGGTGATTGAGCATACAGCATGGCAAAAGGCACCAGCAGTAATACAGCAAGCAGTTTTACTTTCATTGGTTATTGTTGTTTTTCAAAAGGACATGACGGTTAGGATGAACCGCGTTTGGAGGAATGAAAATAAGCATCAAACATTATATAATAAAATAATTTGTTTGAGAACAGGCAAAGACGCAAGCAGGCATCGAGGCTACAAGGGTGGGCTGGTTGTTTGTTGGCGACTACTGGTTGTTAGTTGTTTATTGCTGATATGGCGGCAGGGCGATGCAGTAGATATTTTCACGGATTTTTAATAAAAATTTGTGGATTCTGTATTTGCTGACTACTTTTGCTGCTCGCTATGCAAAAATTAATGAAACATACAAAGCGCACGAAGAAGCATTCCAGACATTGGGAAGGTTGAGTACTGCTTTGTATAACAGGATATTCAAAACGGCCTTCCCCACCAGGAAGGCCGTTTTGTTTGCAACATGCTGGCGGGAAGGATTAAGGACTTTATTGTTAAACCATAAACAAGCAATCAACAAACCATGAAAGTTGCAGTAGTAGGCGCCACTGGCCTTGTAGGCACTAAAATGTTACAGGTATTAGCTGAACGTAATTTCCCCGTTACAGAGCTCCTTCCGGTAGCTTCGGAAAGATCAGTAGGAAAGGAAGTTGAGTACAAGGGTAAGCAATACAAGATCATCAGTATGACGGATGCTATTGCAGCCAAACCTGCTGTGGCCATTTTTTCTGCAGGTGGCAGTACTTCACTGGAGTGGGCCCCTAAGTTTGCAGAAGCCGGTATTACTGTAATTGATAATTCCTCCGCCTGGCGCATGGATCCCACTAAGAAACTGATCGTTCCGGAAGTAAATGCAGATGCCCTGGGCAAAGAAGATAAGATCATCGCCAATCCCAATTGCTCTACTATCCAAATGGTGGTAGCCCTGAATCCGCTGCACAAGAAATATAATATCAAGCGTATTGTGGTGTCTACTTACCAAAGTGTAACAGGTACGGGCAAGAAAGCTGTTGATCAACTGATGGGAGAACGCGCCAAGGCAGAAAAAGGCAGCAATGGAGAATATCCCATGGCTTATAAATATCCTATCGACCTGAATGTGATCCCACAGATCGATGTATTCCTCGACAATGGTTATACCAAGGAAGAGATGAAGATGGTAAATGAAACAAAGAAGATCATGCGCGATGACGCTATCCGGGTTACCGCCACTACAGTGCGTATTCCGGTGATGGGCGGACATAGTGAGAGTGTGAATGTTGAATTTACGGATGACTATACGCTGGAAGATGTGAGAAGCCTGTTGAGCAATGCACCGGGCGTGGTGGTGGTAGATGAACCCGCTACACAACAATATCCCATGCCGATAGATGCACACGACCGTGATGAAGTATTTGTAGGCCGCCTGCGCCGTGATGATACACAACCCAATACGCTGAATCTTTGGGTAGTAAGTGATAACCTGCGCAAGGGAGCTGCTACAAATGCAGTACAGATCGCGGAGTACCTGGTATCCAAGAACCTGTTATAGATTTTCAAAAGGGAACGTATAGCCATACTCCCGGTCCCGCCCAAAAGGCGGGACTTTTTTTATAATGACCATCGGGTGAGCCGCCCTGGAAAGGCGACCCATCCGACGAGTTTATTCATCCAATGCACGGTTGAGAAATGTCAATAAGGGCTGCAGGGCTTCAAAGGCTGCTACTGTTTTCTTTAGCAGGCCATCTGAGGTTAGGTCGCTGTCTTTGAGTGTTTCCATGGCCAGCCAGCTTTTGAGCTTGAGGTAGTCAGCAGCTGGATTGTCTTTTTCAAAACCCTGGGGTACCCGGGCCAGCGAATACTCCTCCCCCCGGTCTAAGGTTCCATATATGTCCCGGAATTTCTTATTGGCCAGGATCTTTTTAAATTCATCAAAGCAGTAATCTATTTCCTGGCGTATTTTCTTTACCTCCGGGGGCATGGGCATCCAGATACCTCCGCCCACAAAACTTTCACCGGGCTCACAATGGAAATAATAGCCGGCATAGATGGACTTCTTGCCACCCCGGTTGATACTTGCACCGAAATTGGTCTTGTAGGGGCTTTTATCTTTTGAAAAGCGAACGTCGCGGTTGATACGGAACATACAGCTTTTGGCGGTCAGTTCTTTAATGGAGCTATCCTGTTTACCGTGTTTATCAATGACGGACTGGATGAATTGTTCGAAGTTTTTTTTAGCGGCTTCGTATTGGGGACGGTGGGCGTCGAACCAGGATTTATCGTTGTTCTTCTTTAGGTCTTTGAGAAATTTGACCGTTGCGGGCAGCAGCATACTTTTTTATTTTAAAGGTATGTAGCTGTATTGAGTGGGCAAAAAAAGATAAGTGGTGTGTTGATGCTCGCTCACATCTGTACACACCACTTATACTAGATTTTCCGGTAACGGGGTTTAGATCCTGCCCCAATTCTCACCACTTTTAATGCGGTACATCGTCATCTCGCTGACGCCATATTTTTCCGCTAATTTTTTAATGGTGATTTTCCGGTTCTTGTCTGTGAGGACTTTTTTAATGCTCTTCACCTGATTAGCATTGAGCTTAAGACCTTCAGTGCGGTTGGCCTGCACCTTTTTGTAAGCGATCTTAGCCGGGCTGTTTTGTTGGTGAGAGATCATTTCTTCCAGTGAAGCCCATTTAAGGTTTTTCACTGTGTTGTCGAGCTTGTTGTGATTCAGGTGAATCACGTACTTGTTTTTCGCCGAAGGTTTGCCGAGGAATAGCCTGGCAATCTCACGGTGAATGTAGAGGGTGCCATTGTTTCCGGGCCTGTGCAGGTTCAACGTCCGGTAACCGGTAGTCAAAGAACCTTGCAACAATTTACCATCTTCAATAACATCATCTGTGTAGCTGGCTATGCGGCCGTGTGACGACAGCGCATACTTTTTTCTAAGGTGCTTCCAGCCTGGAAACTGTAAAGGTTTCCACACCTCGTTGGGGAGTTTTTTTATCATCGCCTTTTCCTTTTGGCTAAAGTTACAAAAGAAAGATATGCGAAAATCAAATCATTTGTAAGAAAGATGTGAATTAGCGGTTAACCAAGCTCAGGAACTCTGCCTCCGAAATGATCTTTATGGAGGTGATCTTTTTAGCCTTTTCTAATTTAGATCCTGCCTCTTCTCCAGCCACCAGATAGTTCAGTTTGCTACTCACGCTGCCCTGTAGTTTCCCTCCATTGGATTCCACCAAAGCCTCAGCCTCACTGCGTTTCAGCGTAGGCAGGGTGCCGGTGAACAAAAACGTTTGTCCTGAAAGGTTGCCGGCAACGACCATATCTTTTTTATCATTTTTCAACTTTAATCCCAATGTCTCCAGGTGCTGAAGCATTTTAATGTTATCGGGATTACGGAAAAACTGGAAGACGCTGCCCGCTACTTTAGGACCTACGTCCTCTAGTGCCTGTAATTCTTCAAGCGAAAATTGAGCGAAATCAAGCAAATGCTTTACAGCGTGGGCAAGGGTCTTAGCAGTTGTTTCACCTACATACCGAATACCGAGGGCGAATATGAGCCTGTGCAGCGGCTGTTCTTTCGAGGCAGTGATAGCGGTCTGAAGGTTGGTAATGCTTTTCTCACCAAAGCCTTCGAGACCTCTTATTTTATCAAAAGGTAATGTGTAGATGCCGGGTATGTCTTTGAGGAAACCCAGGTCATAAAACTTCTGTACGATGGCTTCACCCAGGCCGCGTATATCCATCGCATCTTTGCTGGTGAAGTGAAAAATACGCTGCAATACCTGTGCTTCACAGTTGATGTTCACGCAACGCCATACGGCCTCATCAGCTGTCTTGACCAATTTATCGTGGCAAACAGGGCATTTTGCGGGGAAAACGATGGGCTGTTCTTTTCCTGTTCTAAGCTCGGGTAGTGATTTCACTATATAAGGGATCACATCTCCTGCGCGCTCTACCAGCACAGAGTCGCCGATCATGAGGTCTTTTTCACGGATGACCTCTTCATTAAAGAGGGAAATAGACCCCACCGTTACGCCTCCAATGGGCACTGGCTCTATTTTAGCAACAGGGGTCACAGATCCGGTACGGCCAACCTGGAACTCCACGGCTTTGAGCTTGCTGGTGGCCTGCCGTGCTTTGAATTTATAAGCCATGGCCCAGCGGGGGTGGTGGGTGGTCATGCCCAATTGATCCTGCAATTCCAACTGATTGACCTTAACAACCATACCATCTATTTCATAGGGAAGGTCATCGCGTTTTTGCTCATATTCATGGCAATATTTTACAACAGCATCGATGCCTTTGAATACCATCTTTTCTTTCATTGGGCTGCGGAAACCCAGCTCCCACAACATCTCCAGGGAACCGCTATGCGTTTCCAGGAGTTTATGAACAGGGGCTCCGGGCAGTGAAACATAATAGCTGATATTGTACAGGAAGGCTTCGAGGTTGCGCTTGCTTACTTCCTTAGGATCTTTAATTCGCAAAGAGCCGGCAGCAGCATTGCGTGGGTTGGCCAATGGAGCAAGGCTTTGCTCGATCAACTGATCATTGTATTTCTTAAAGTTGGCTTTTGTGAGTAGCACTTCCCCTCTTATTTCCAGTTGTTGCAGGCCGTAGGCTGAGATCTTTGCACTCAGTGGCACGGAGCGTATCTGTTTTATATTGGTGGTTATTTCGTCGCCCTGAACGCCATCACCACGGGTAGCACCCCTGGCCAGCAGGTCATTTTCATAGATCAGGGATATACTGGCCCCATCAAATTTGGGTTCCACGCAATACTCAATATTGTCCATTTTGGCCAATTCCCTGTTTTTGCGGTCCCAGTCAACCAGGTCCTGCTCATTGTAGGAGTTTTCCAGGGAAAGCATGGGTACGAGGTGGGGCGCCGGGGGAAAGTCTTTGGTAAGTCCCTTGGCCACACGCATGGTGGGCGAATCGGATGTGATGAGTTCCGGATGCTGCGCCTCTATTTTCTCCAGGGCTTTGTACAGCTGATCGTATTCGTAATCGGCCACCAGGGGATCGTTCATGATGTAATAGCGGTATTCATGAAAGCGCAGTACTTCCCGTAAATCATTCACCTCTTTGGCAGGGTTTATTTTATCCTTTGTGACCTTATCGAGTAAAGTGATCGAGAGCTGTTGCAATGATCTAGTTTGGCCGGTGGAGTACATAAAAGGTTGGTTATGTGTTTGTGCGTAAAATTAAGACATTCATGGCGTGTGGGAAGGGGTGGCTGGCAGGTGAGAAGTGGGTTTAGGTGGAAAAACTGGACGCTCCGGGGCTATCCGTTATCTTTGCGGCATGAGAAAAAAGAATGTGGTACTGCAAAAAATGGCGGTACAGGATTATGCGGCAGAAGGTAAGGCGCTGGGTAAAATAGACGGGAAGGTGGTTTTTATTGAAGGGGCGGTACCGGGCGATGTGGTGGATGTACGCTTATCAAAGAACAAAAAGGAATGGGCGGAAGGAAAAGCTGTTCATTTCCATGAATTTTCGAAAGACAGGGTAACTCCTTTTTGCGAACATTTTGGTGTTTGCGGGGGTTGTAAGTGGCAGATGCTGCCCTATCATAAGCAGCTGGAGTATAAACAGCATGAAGTAGAGCAACATTTGCGGCGTATTGGCAAAGTGGAGCTGCCTCCCATACCAGCCATCGCAGGTTGTGAAACCACTGTGCGCTACCGGAATAAGCTGGAGTTTACTTTCAGCAACCGTCGCTACCTGTTGCCGGAGGAAATAGCTGGTGCAGCAGCGATTGACCAGGAAAGTGCGCTCGGCTTCCATGTACCCCGTCTCTTCGACAAGGTGATTGATATCAATACCTGTCACCTGATGGCAGAGCCCACCAATGCGATCAAGAATACGATCCGTCGCTTTGCGATGGAACAGGGGTATAGTTTTTACGATATCCGGGAACACCAGGGTTGGCTGCGTACACTGATCATCAGGGTTTGTACCACCGGAGAAGTGATGGTAAACCTGTGTTTCGGGCACCATGACCAGGAGGCCCTGACAAAGTTGTTTGACCATTTGCTGGCAACGGTGCCGGAAATTACCACGCTGCTGTATACCATTAACCCCAAAAAGAACGATACTATTTATGACCTGCAACCGCGGGCATATTATGGAAAAGGATATATTACAGAAAAGCTGGAAGACCTCCGGTTCAAGATAGGACCTAAATCTTTTTTCCAGACAAATACACGGCAGGGAGAAAGATTGTATCAGATAACCCGTGATTTTGCTGAGTTAACGGGTAAGGAGACGGTTTATGATCTTTATTGCGGTACAGGAAGTATTGGCTTATTTGTGAGCCAGCAGGCCGGGAAGATCATCGGTGTGGAGGTAATTGGGGAGGCCATTGAGGATGCCCGGGAAAATGCAGCCCTGAATAATATTGGGCACGCACAATTTTTCGCCGGAGATGTTATAGATATTTGTGACGATGCTTTCTTTGCCCATCATGGTAAGCCGGATGTCATCATTACCGACCCTCCGAGGGCGGGTATGCATGACAAGCTCGTGCAAAAGATATTGGATATGGAAGCGCCACTGGTGGTATATGTGAGTTGTAACCCGGCTACGCAAGCCAGGGACCTGAATAAACTGGATGAAAAATATGTGGTGACGAAGGTGCAGCCGGTGGATATGTTCCCCCATACGCATCATATTGAGAACGTGGTGCAACTAAAGCTCAGAAATTAAGACATTACATTTATAACATCTAAAACAGCATTATAGTGTATCCGAACCGAATGTTTTTGCCCTTGACGCCCGTAGTTAAGAACCTGCTGATCGTTAATGGTCTTTTTTTCCTGGCTCAACTTACTTTTCAGAATAAGTTTCCCGTAAATGAATGGTTTGCGCAGCACCATTTCCTGTCGAAGGATTTCCGGCCTCATCAGCTCCTCACCTATATGTTTATGCATGATACCAATGGATTCAGCCATTTGTTATTTAACATGCTGGCGTTGTTCATGTTTGGTACCAAGCTGGAGATGGTTTGGGGGGGCAAGCGGTTCCTTAGTTTTTACCTGATCTGTGGCATTGGCGCCGGTCTTATCAGTGGTCTGGCCACCCTGGTGGAAACCTACCCGGTGATCAGCGATCTGAATTTATTACAGGAGCATCCTACCGTTCGGAATTTTAATATGCTTTTAAGCAAATATGAATGGATCAGGGTGAACATAAACCCCGAATTCAGGAACCTCGTGAACAGCAATCCCGATGCACCGGGTATTGGGCGAGAAATATTTGCATTTGTTGGCCAGGCTAAGGCCGCAGCTACCGGAGGGCAAATGGTAGGTGCATCAGGGGCTATTTTTGGAATCCTGGCAGGAGTGGCTTACCTGTTTCCCAACGATATGGTAACGGTTTACCTGCTTTTCCCGATCAAAATGAAATGGTTTGTCCTTATTTATGGCGGTATTGAACTCTGGCTGGCCATCCAAAATAACCCCCAGGACAAGGTAGCCCACGGCGCCCACCTGGGCGGTGCCCTGGTAGGCTTTTTGATCGTATATTTCAGTTACCGCAGGGGAAACCGACGTAAATTATTCTGACCACAACTTTAAATGCTTTTTTACTGTTAATTAGTTAATTAATTACCAATATCGTAATGCCCCAAAGAGGCGTTGTGAACAGGGTTTTGTACATTCACCAAAAATATTTTCGTGTTGCGGGAAGATCGATATAGGAAACGCATTTTGCTGGGCCAGGATGGTAACGCATTGGTTTTATTGCTGGCTATATTGGCCATTGTATTCTGCCTTTTTATGTTTTTATGGATCGTATACTGGATGTCGGGCAACAGTAAAGCGGTTTTTGAAGCAGAGATCCTCAACTGGTTTGTTTTACCTTCCAACCTGAAGACACTGGCTACCCGCCCCTGGACGATCTTTACCTACATGTTTATGCATGTAGAGCCCATGCACCTGATCGGTAATATTCTGTGGTTATGGGCCTTTGGTTATATTCTACAAGACCTTTCCGGCCCCAGGAAAATAATACCGTTGTTTATTTATGGTGGATTCGCCGGAGGGATATTTTACGTTATTAGCTACAATCTTATTCCCGTACTATCGGAGGCTGCCCAGTTCAGCCATTTGCTGGGCGCTTCGGCAGGGGTGATGGCCATTGCTATCGCTACTACAGCGCTGGCGCCCGGTTACCGCATTTTCCCTATGATCAATGGAGGTATACCCCTGTGGGTGCTTACATTGATCTTTGTGGTACTCGATTTTGCCATGATCACCGGGAGCAATACAGGTGGTCACCTGGCGCACCTGGCAGGGGCTGCAGCCGGCTTCATTTTTGTACATCAAATGCGCAGGGGACGTGACTGGAGCGTCTGGATGAACAGTTTTTTTGATTGGGTAAATAACCTGTTTAATCCCGACAAGCGAAGCTGGAAAAAAACGGCCAAGGACGAGCTGCACTATAAATCAAAAGGCACCCCGCCTTTTAAAAAGATTCCCAATATTACACAGAAACGAATTGATGAGATATTGGACAAGATCAACCAACAGGGATACCGCTTCCTGACAGAAGAAGAAAAAGAAATTCTGAAGCGGGCCTCGGAGGATGAAGAGTTGTAAATTTAAACATGGCCATACGAACCATCGCAAAGCGTTTTTTTATCATTTTTCACATTGGTACAGTAGCACTTTTCCTGCTCTCCTGCGCCAATGCCTTTCTGCATCCTGAAAAGTGGTGGTTCTTTGCTTTATTGGGCCTTGCATTCCCCTTCCTGCTTATACTGGTGATCATTTGCCTCCTTTTCTGGACTTTGTTCCGCTCGCGCTGGGCCTTTCTTTCACTGGCAGCCTTGCTGCTGGGGTATAGCAATATACGGGCACTCATTGGGTTTCATCCCGACGGTTTTACGACCGCAAAAAAGGAAAAAAGCATTCGTATCCTGACCTGGAATGTGCGCTGGTTCGATGAACAAAAACGGATCACCAAGGGGGCTTACCCCAGCCGAAAGCAAATGCTTGCTTTCATCAAGGAGCAGGACCCCGATATTTTGTGCTTCCAGGAATACTTCGAAACGAATAAGGTCAACTATAGCAACGTAAAGGATATACAAAAAATGAATTATCCTTATTACTATAAAGTGATCGATTATGGCCGCAAGGGAGGCCCTATGGAAGTAGGGGTAGCTATTTTTTCCCGGTTTCCCATTGTAGATAGTATGCAGATCAGGTACCCGGGCCCTGTACAACTACGGGCAGCAGAGAGCCTGATATCCTGTGACATTAACATAGAGGGACAAACCCTGCGGGTGTTTAATACACACCTGCAATCGGTATTGTTTCAAAAGGAAGATTACGAGCGTTTACGCATTATCAGAACGGCCGATGACAGTATTCTGGATGCCTCCAAGTCTATCCTGAAAAAATTGCGGCAAGGATACGCTTCGCGCGGCAACCAGGTGGATATTGTACGGGAGCAACTGGACAAAAGCCCTTTCCCCGTGGTCCTTTGCGGAGATTTTAATGATGTGCCCAATTCTTACACTTATTTTCATATACGGGGCGACCGCCAGGATGCTTTTATTGCATCCAGTAATGGGCTCGGGCGTACCTACCGCGATGTAGCCCCTACCCTTAGAATAGATTATATTATGGCCGACAAGCGCTTTGAGGTACTTCAATGCAGACGGTTTGCAATCCCCTATTCGGACCATTACCCGGTGCTGGCCGATCTGCAGCTGAAGGTCCCTGAATAAAATTCCTATATTTGCTTATGGCGTTCTCATTCTTTCCCTCCCGATGTTTTCTCTGTCCTGTTATGGCAGGATAAATCTATTTTTGTGATGCCCGTACTGAATATTCCCATTTTAATATAATTCGCAGACTGATATCAACGATTTTTTATGAGTGAACTGAAAGTCCTGAATTCTTATACAAGGCAGAAGGAAGTGTTTGCCCCCATTACTCCGGGGCATGTGGGCATGTATGTGTGTGGTCCTACCGTAAGCGGAGAAAGTCACCTGGGTCATGCCAGACCTTATATCACTTTTGATGTGGTGTACCGTTACCTCACGCACCTGGGCTATAAGGTAAGGTATGTACGTAATATTACAGATGCCGGTCACTTTGAAGAAGAAGGCCGTGAAGCGGAAGATAAGATCGCGACCAAGGCAGTGTTGGAAAAACTGGAACCGATGGAGCTGGTACAGAAGTATACCAATTTGTTTCATTGGGCTATGCTTGAGTTCAATAACCTGGAGCCCAGTATTGAACCTACTGCTACCGGGCATATTGTAGAGCAAATAGAAATGATCAAGAAGATCATGGCCGATGGATATGCCTATGAAGTGAACGGTTCTGTATACTTTGATGTAAAAAAGTATGCAGAACATTATCCCTACGGCAAGTTAAGTGGCCGGGTATTGGATGATCAGCTGGAAACTACAAGGGACCTGGAAGGACAGGATGAGAAAAGGAATAAGCAGGATTTTGCCTTGTGGAAGGCAGCCCCACCTCAGCATATCATGCGGTGGGTAAGTCCCTGGGGTGAAGGTTTTCCCGGCTGGCATATAGAATGTTCTGCCATGAGCACCAAATACCTGGGTACTGAATTTGACATTCACGGCGGTGGTATGGACCTGCAGTTCCCGCACCATGAAAGTGAGATCGCACAAAGTACCATTTGCAATAAGCATGTGCCGGCCCGTTACTGGATGCATAACAATATGATCACGGTAAATGGGAAGAAGATGGGCAAGGCCTATAACAACCAGATCAAGCTTACAGAAATGTTTGCAGGCACGCACCCATTGCTGGAACAGGCTTATAGCCCTATGACGATCCGGTTCTCCATATTACAAACGCATTACCGCAGTACGCTTGACTTCAGCAATGAGGCCCTGCAGGCAGCGGAAAAAGGGTTGAAGAGGTTGTGGGAAGGATATGAGCACCTAAAGAATTTAGAATACAGAATACAGAATACAGAAGCGTTTGAGCAGGAATTAGATGCTAAAGTGAACAAGCTGCTGACGGAAATGGATGACTTCATGAATGATGATTTCAGTACGGCCAAGGTATTGGCCAACCTGTTTGAATTACTGCCGGTCATTAATTCCATGCGCGATAGGCTCTATGCAATAACAACTATTTCCCAAACTACTTTTAACCGCCTGCGACAATACTTTAAAGCCTACCTGGAAGACATCCTTGGACTGAAAGGTGAAACTGCCGATGAAGACGGGAAGCTGACGGGTGTGTTGGACTTATTGATCGAGATCCGGAAAGATGCCAGGGGCCGCAAGGACTTCGCTACTTCCGATAAGATCCGCAACCAGTTACAACAACTGGGCATCCTGCTGAAAGATGAAAAGGATGGAAGGGTAAGCTATTCGTTTGATTAGGGTTTTCTGGCCCTTACCATTTCACGTTTACCATGCGGGCCGGGTATTTTCTCCACGATAAAACCTGCAGCCATCATCGCATGCCGCACAACGCTTTTGGAGCAGTAGGTAACCAATACGCCTCCTGCCATTAGCATATTGAATAAATGCGTAAAAGCATCTACTGTCCACAGTTCAGGCTGGGCACTGGGCGCAAAGGCGTCGTAATAGATCAGGTTGACAGGTTGAGTGATTGAAAAGTTGAAAAGGGAGGTATTGTGCTTTTGAAATACGAACCAGGGGGTAAGCGCTATTGGTTGATCCCAGGGTGCAGTATGCAGTTCTTCAAAGACCGGTTTCAGGGCTGGCTTTTCCAATTGTTCGCAATAGTTAAGCTGTGTGATCAACGCTCTTTCCAATGGGAATGCTTCTACCGACTGGTAATGTATTTTTTGTTGGTGCGCTTCTGCTTCTATAAGGGTAAGTAGAGCATTGAGACCGGTACCCAATCCCATTTCGAATATATACAGGGTTTCCTGCCGGTGCAGCAAGGGCTTTAGGCCGGCTTCAATAAACACGTGCATGGATTCCTGAACGGCCCCATGTTTGGAATGGTAGGTAACCTTCAGTTCCGGAATGGCTACGGTTACTGAACCATCCGCTGTTATCATGATTTCCTTTTCTGCCATCGTGCAAAGCTATTGAGCCGTTATAGCACCAACAAATTTTCATAATTTAGGGCATATAGTCTATGATTTACAAAGAACACCTAAGCAAGGATAAGCGTTTCCGCAAGCTTATTGAGCAGCACGAAGGCTTCACGCTTAAGAAGCGCAGGAATATCTGCATCTATCTCTGTGCTTCTATTATGAGCCAGCAATTGTCGACCAAGGTGGCGGATGTGATTTATCAACGTTTTCTCAATTTATATGATGGCAAAGAACCTACAGCAGAACAGATACTGGAAACCCCTTTACCCACGCTGAGAAGCATTGGCCTTTCCAATGCCAAAACCAATTATGTGCACAATGTTGCCCGCTTCTCCCTGGAGCAGGGAATGGACCACAAGAAGCTCAACAAGATGGAGAATGAAGAAGTGATCGCCTACCTCACACAAATAAAAGGCGTGGGACGCTGGACAGTAGAAATGTTGCTGATGTTTGCGCTGGGAAGGGAAGATGTGTTTTCTGTAGATGACCTGGGTATTCAAAATGCTATGATCGGCATCTACAAGCTGGAACGGACGGATAAGAAGAAGTTCAAGGCCGACCTGTTGCGTATTTCCGATAAATGGAGTCCTTACCGCACTTATGCCTGTATTCATTTATGGCATTGGAAGGATAATAGTCCGGCCAAATAGTTATCTATAAAAGTGTATTACCGCTTTCTTTCTTTGATGACGCGTGTTTCAGTCCACTGATCATGAAATGGACTTCCTACACAACCCGTTACATATTCCAAAGGGATCATACGCATGACGCCTCTCCGCAAAGCATCGCGCCAGCTAAAGGAGGAGTTGCGCTGGTGTATTACCCGGGTGCCGGTGATCAGCTTGCCCAATGTTT
This sequence comes from uncultured Paraflavitalea sp., assembly GCA_966211765.1. Classification (GTDB taxonomy): domain Bacteria; phylum Bacteroidota; class Bacteroidia; order Chitinophagales; family Chitinophagaceae; genus Paraflavitalea. Next base: position 99,250 of record CBIHOV010000011.1, on the reverse strand, counting down.
TGCCTTTGAAAACACCTTCCACGATCAGCATGTAGAAACCATACAATACGTGCAGCAATACAAAATCTGATAAGTCTGACATGCGCTCCAATACCTGGAACACCTTAGTGCCATAGGCAGAGAGTGCAATCAAAAAAATAAATCCAATGATAATAGCGTAAAAGCTCAGCAAATCAATGACGTAGTTGACAAAACGCAACTCTACGGTTGCATCCTTTTGGGAGGTGTATTCCTGTTCAATATCCTGCAACAGGTTCTCACTGGCGGTTGGGCTCATTACTGGGGTGGCTTGGTTGGGTTCGAGTATCTAACGACAAATAACGTAAAATATTTGATATATAAAAGGGGATAAATACGTTGTTTTAAAATATCCAGGTATTACTGCTTATTTCCTTAACAAAGAAAACCCTGTAGCAGGCCCCCGGAAAGGGTTCCACTACAGGGTTTCCGCAAAAAGGACCCTGAGGTCTATTTAACGAGCTTCAATTCTTTGATGATGTTGGAAGCGCCGCCCAGTTTGTCGATACACCAAAGCACATAGCGCACGTCCACACAAATGGTACGGTTGTACACAGGGTCAAAGGCAATTTTATGGCTGAGGGCTTCATAGTTGCCATCAAAGGCCAATCCTATGAGGTTACCATTGCCATCAATGACGGGAGACCCAGAGTTGCCACCGGTAATGTCATTGGTAGTAATGAACCCTACCACCAGGTCTTTGCGGGTGGCATCTGCATATTGGCCATAATCCTTCTTTTTGGCCAGTTCCAGGAGTTTGGCAGGCAGATCGAACTCATAATCACCGGGTTGGTATTTTTCCAATACGCCACTCATGGTGGTTACATAATCATATTTTACGGCATCCCGTGGCTGGTAGCTTTTTACATTGCCATAACTTACGCGCATGGTAAAAGTGGCATCGGGGTACATTTTCTTAGCCTTTACGGTATCCATATTTAAGATTCCCTTGAGGTAAAGACGGCCAAGTTCTGCATTTTTCGCATTGAACTGCTGGGCCTGGGGCAGGTACTTACCTACCCAGTTCTTTACAAAGGCAGTAGCGGTAGCATACGCCGGATCGGCTTGCAATACGGTAGCATCAGGATTGTTGCTAAAGGCCCCCCATTTGTTCTCATCCAGGATCAGGGTGTTGGTAAACAAGTTGTTGGCAAACTTCTTATAAGTTGCTTCATCCTTGAGATCACCATAACTTCCCCGCAGGCTTTCATAGAACCCTATGGGATGTTGGCTTTTATCAACATCGTTGTAAAACATCATGAGCACGGTAGCTACGATGTTCTGATCAGATACCTTGTTTTCGCTTTCCAGGAAATTGTTCCTGGCTACTTTGGCTGCTTCTACCGCTTTTTTGATATCTGCTGAACTACCCTTTTTCACGATGGCATTTTCTACCTGCTGCAGGCTGGCGGCAAATGCCAGGAGCGGTGAACCAAAGATCCCTTCATTGAGGTATACCTGGTGCTTGCTGTAGGGCCTCCAGGCATCGTAGGCAGAAGACCAGTCGCTGAAGATATTTTGGTATTCAGGCTTACTGTTGGCCCATTGCTGGAATTTGACCTCCGCCGCTTTTTTCTGATCATAGATATCATACTTGATCAGTTGTTTTGTTTCGCCATCAAAAAACTTCCAGTAGTTGGCAATCGAAGCATAGCTGGAAGCAAGCTTCAACTTGATAGCCGGGTCATTCTTCATTTGCTCAAACATGTATTTGAGCCTGATGTCGCGCAACTTCACCAAAGTAGGATTACTGATGTCTATTTTTTGCTTTACGCCAAAAGACGACTCATAGCGATTGGTGCCACCGGGATAGCCATAGATCATGGCATAATCACCATCCTTTACGCCTTTGATGGAAACGGGCAGGAAATACTTTGGCTTGAGGGGTATATTATCGGCAGCATGAGCAGCCGGCTGACCGTCTTTGGAAGCATATACACGGAAAACGGAGAAGTCGCCAGTGTGACGTGGCCATTCCCAGTTGTCTGTATCGCCGCCAAATTTACCAATGCTTTCAGAGGGTGCACCTACCAGGCGGATATCAGTATAGCGCTGGTACACAAATACCAGGAATTGATTGCCTTTGAACAAGGGGCTTACCCGGGCAATGATGCTTTTAGACTCATCAGAATATTTTTGGTTAACGGCGGCCACTGCTGCATTGACCTTAGCAATGCGATCGGCTCCTGTAGCATCTTTCGCAGCTTCTTCGATTTCTTTAGTAACGTCTTCAATTTTCAGGAGAAACTCTACATACAATCCTTGTGAAGGAATTTCTTCTCCTTTGCTCTTCGCATAAAAACCGTCTTTGAGGTAATTGTTGTCTACTGAACTGGCCCTGGCAATCGCATCATAACCACAATGGTGATTGGTAAAGATCAACCCTTCGTTACTCACCAGCTCACCTGTACAGCCACCATTGAAAATGATGATGGCATCTTTTATAGAGGCTTTGTTAATATGATACAACTGGTCTTTGGTCAATTTAAGACCACGTTTTACCATGTCATTATACACTTGCTGTCCCAGCAGCAATGGCAGCCACATGCCTTCATCGGCCCATGACTTGAATACAGAGATCATTAAAGCAATCGCTATGAAAAGCTTCTTCATAAAGAGATTATTTTAGAAGACAAACGTACTTGAAAATTTTGTATTAGAATGAAATATTGCGGATTAATGCATGGGCTGAAAGCCAGCCGGGGCAAAGGATACCGTCAATCCGAAATAACCGGCAATAAAAAATTATAGATGGCTCTATTGTAATTTCCTGTAATGGGAATCGTTTATATTTAATGGCGCAAGCATACTGAACCCGGTATGCTCCATATGTTCTAAATACACATAGCACCAATCAAAACACTATGCCCCACCGTAAACTGCTTTATCTGTACGCTGCTTTTTTATTTTCCTTAACTGCCTGTAGTAAAAATAGCTCGGACCCTATAACGCCTGACCCTCTCCCCGTAGTGATCACCGCCCCGCCTGATCTTGGATTCAAAGTAGTTGGTTATTTCCCCTCCTACCGCGATCCGAATGCAGTACCAGATGTTAAGTTTCGCATGACAAGTGTGGTGAATTATGCTTTCTTTACCCTGAATGCTTCCGGCGCGCTGGTGATCAACAACCCCGCCACCTTTACTACGGTGGTAGCCAAATCGAAAGCCAACAATGCGAAAGTGATGATCAGTATTAATGGTGCATCGGGCGACTTCCGCACGATGGCTACCACGTCTACCGGACGCAATAATTTTATAAAGCAGGTCATGAACCAGGTACGTTTATACCAGGTACATGGGGTAGATATGGATTGGGAATTCCCCAGCACAGCAGATGGGTCTGATATTACGTATACAGCATTGATGAAGGAGCTGAGTGATAGCTGCCACCGGGATGGAAAGTATTATCTCACTGCCGCCATTACAGCCGGCAAATATGCCGGTAGCTACCGGGACGCCATTAAATCGGAATTGTTCAACTATGTAGATTGGTTCAATGTAATGGTATATGACGATTTCAGTACTTCCGTACCTTATAAGCATCATTCGGATATGGCGCTCGTACAAACCTGTATGAATTACTGGCTTACCACCCGAGCCATGCCAAAATCAAAGTTTGTACTGGGTTTACCTGCCTATGGCAGGCCATCGGGTATTACCCAATCCAATACGACATTATCCTATAGCAGTATTGTTGCCCAGGGAGGCAATCCTTTGTCCGACTCAGCTATGGTTACTGCTTCGGGTTGGCTAACGCCTTATATGATTTATTACAATGGTACTTTTACCATCAAAAAGAAAGCAATGCTTGCCAAACAACAGGCCAATGGCATTATGTTATGGGAAAAGGGGCAGGATGCACATGATGCCAACTCCTTATTGAAAGCAGCCTGTGATACGATCGGCAGAACTTACTAATTTACCCTACTCACTACAACTTCTTCAATCATACGGGAGTGGGTCTTGACCTCAAAGGTCTGAACCGTATTGGTTTTGGGGCCCTTGATGATGAACTTCAGTTTGTCCGTTTCGCCCAGGGGCAATTGGAACTTTTTGTCGAATTTTTTATCGGAATAACTGTCCTGGTATATAACAGTGCCATCATTATCCTTAATGATCAGGGAGAATTTGTCACCAGCCTGGTTATCATACTGTACCTGGAATACAACAGTTCCGCCGGGATTGCCAATGTGCTTTACGGAAGCAGTACCCACCACCGGTTCTATCACAGCTACCGCCCTGGTTTGCCCAGCAGCTGCCTGGGAAAGGATGAGCAGGGCCATTGTAATGCGTACTAACTTGTTGCGGATAATGGTTTTTACAACATACATGGATTGCTTTTTCATACAAAAAAGGAATTTAATTGAATAATTAATGGTTGTATGCGCAAGAACCGAGGTGGTAAGCAATCATGGAGGCAGCACAATCAGGAAGGGAAGACAATCATTGAGGAGGAGCGAATAGCGTATACCATAAAAATACTGCTTTTTAATTAACGGAACAAATAAAGCAGGGCATAGAGGGGTTAAGTCATCATTATGTTTCCATGTAGAAACACTGATATAGCAACGTTAATTATAGAGGTGACACCTTTTCTTTTTCGATGCAAGCGAAAGGTGTCACCTCTGTAATCTGACCTCTATAAAATGCTTATGGGATCATTCTTTTAATAAGTGCCTGCAGCTTAGGCTGTTTTAATAAACGGTTGTCCATACGCTTGAGGGTGGTATCGGAAATGAACCAGTTCATAGCATAGGGTATTTCCTTAAGCGTATCACCCCGCTTTCTTTCCTCCTGTTTTTCAGTGGGGTCTTTGTACAAGTGTACAGGATAATATTCAGCACTATTACAACTGGAATCCCGGTCAATATCCTTCAGGAAGTTGATCAGGCGTTTATCATTGACGGTGGTCTGCATATCATAGGCCCCAAGCACGGTGAGGATGGGCGATGAAAGATCATTCTTCAGAGGCCCTACACTGCCCAGCGGCGCTACCCCTACGGGGCTGTTGGTGATGTGCAATACTACCAGGTGCAGTTTGGCCACTCTTCTTTTGAATACAGGATCGGTGGAGGTATCAGCCTGGATGAGCATGGCGCGCATCATTTCCTGCACTACGCCTGCTCCGGAATTATCGAAATAGCCGCCATCTACAAAGTAATGGATCAGCATACTGTCTGATTTTTTTACCCGTACCCTTTCCGGAAGCCACTGGTCTACGCGTCCTGCCGGGCTGATATAAGGAAACCGGGCGCCTAATATGGAGGCTGTGCTTAGGCGCATATCCAGCGTATCATTAAGTACATCCAGTACATCCTCGCGGTTGTTGAAGATTTCTTTGTTCAAGCGGATATTGGTTACCACAGCCGGATTACCATCCTGCATGCGGGTGGTATTGATACAGAGTACAGGCAGGTTATAAGGCTGGTTGCGCAGGGCGATCATGTTGGAGAAGGGCTCATCCATCGCAGCCCGCAGGGTATCCTTCACGTTACGGGCACCAGCCTCGATGGTTTCCTCCAGCGCACCTGCCCTGTCGGACAGGTCATCATTATTTACATGAAAGATGTATTTAAAGTAATCGGGCCCCAGCATATGGGCCAGGGTATGGGTAAGGAAATCCTGCTTCAGGAAGAGTCGTGCCGAACGGAGGTAGGACACATCGACGTCCTTCGACATTTTATTCCTTCCATAAAGCAGGGAAAAGAAAGTAGCTACTCCTACTCCTCCACCGGAAGTACCCGACAGGCAAAATACGTGGCGGGAGAAAGGGTCGTTAGTAGCGGCAGTGGCATCTTCCAGTTGCCCGAGTACAGAAGCAGTCCAGTAACCGGAACGGGAAGCTCCTCCATTGGCCAATACATAATATACAGGGTAACTTCCTTTGGCACTGTCGATCGCAGCGCCACGGTCGGTAACCCAGTTGCGGGCATAGGTTTGTATATCCTGCCGCTGGTTGTAGATGCCATGCCTTGCCGCGGTTTCAAAACGTTTGGTACGCACATAGTGTGTTTCTTTCGATCCCAGCAGGAAGGCCACGATAAAGATGATGAAATGCAGGTTGATGTTGAGCTTGACAGACAGGGCGGTAATGATATTACCAAAACCCAGTAATACGGCAAATGCCAGTAAGACCAGGGGGAATGGGCCCAGTTGCCAGGAAACCTCAATAGAGCGGATGGTAAGGATGTATACTATAAGGCCGCCCATCGCTACGATATTGAACCACCGGAAGTAACCGGTTTCTGTGCGGGGTATGCGTAAAAAATCCATCATAGCATACACGCCCCGGGTAAGTATAAATGGTTTGGAGGGCGTTGTATTGGCTACTATTTTTTTGCGCAGATTGATGTATAAAAGGAATACAGCGTGCAACAACAACAATACCCACAGCAGGGAAAGAATAGATCCTTTGGGGTTGCTGATCACCAGGAAGGCAGCCAGCAGGAATATGGCCAGCAATGCATAAAAGAGGATGCGGGATAACCGGAGTTGTTTGCTTGCAAAGTCGCGCACGATACCATCCAGTCCCCAGGAGATGATCATACCCAGCACAAAGAACCAGGTGGCTTTGGATGATGTGATGGCATCGGCGCCCCGTACGGGCGATTGCAAAACTGCCAATTCTATCACCAGCAGGCAGGCATAGCCGAGAATATGGGGAAAGATGGACAACCAGTTGGGCGGCAGTTCAAAGTATTGGGTAGTGCCCAATTTCCGGGTAGCTTCTTCCGGCGGGCAACTGCCCATGATCTTTATGATACGGTCCTCCTGTTTGCTTTTTTTGAGATAGGCTACCACCCTGGCTGAATACCAGGTTACATAGATCCAGAAGGCAATGGCGATAAAGAAGAAGGCCTTGGCCTGGTTGTTCTCAGTAAAAGCGACAATGATATCTTTACCCTGGTTCAGGCTCCAAAAACACCACATGGCCAGTACCAGGAAGAGGATACCGGGAAAGAAAAGCCATATAGATTTCAGGAGACGGGAAACGAATAACAACAGTATGGTACACAGGTACCAGGTTGTTCTGGCGAACTTGGAGTCAAGAATTGACATAAGACAGGCATTGGTTAGTAAGGTACCAAAGCTAGAATAATTAAATGAGAACAGCTACGAGCGTTGAGCCACGAGCTGCGAGGGATGAGCAGAGGGTGACAAACTTTGAGCAACTGGAATACGTAATAAATACACAGCCTCCATGGTTATGGAGGCTGTTGTTGTATGTAAAACTATTTAAACCTTGTTATTCTCTTCATTCAGCACTTTCCAAAGCAGGTCCTTCAGTTCGGGGATGCCTTTCTGGGCAACGGAGGAAATGAAGATATGGGGAAGCGCCTGGGGAAGCTCTTTGCGGATGGCTTCTTTGAGTTCGTCATCCAGCATATCGCTCTTACTGATGGCTATGATGAATTGCTTGTGCAGCAGCTCGGGATTGTATTGTTCGAGCTCGTTGACAAGTATCTCAAATTCTTTCTTATGGTCGTTGCTATCTGCCGGGATCAGGAATAAAAGCACAGGGTTGCGTTCGATATGACGCAGGAAACGATGGCCAAGGCCTTTTCCTTCGGCAGCACCTTCAATGATACCGGGCAGATCGGCTATACAAAAACTCCTGCCATTGCGGTACTCTACCATGCCCAACTGGGGGTTGATGGTAGTAAAAGCGTAATCGGCAATCTTGGGCTTGGCAGCCGTCATTACCGACAAGAGGGTCGATTTACCGGCATTGGGAAAGCCCACCAGCCCTACATCGGCCAATACTTTGAGTTCCACCACTTTCCAGGCTTCTTCACCCGGTTCGCCAGGTTGGGCATGCTCGGGGGCCTGGTTGGTAGCGGTAGCGAATTCCGCATTACCCAAACCACCTCTGCCGCCTTTGATCCAAACGATCTCCTGGCCATCTTCCAGTATTTCGGCTTCTGTTTCACCCGTTTCCTCATCACGGGTTACTGTACCCAGGGGCACTTCAATGATGACATCTTTACCGCTACGGCCCGAGCTGTTGTTGCCACTGCCGGCTTCACCGTTTTCGGCCAATACGTTTTTATAGTAACGAAGGTGTAATAAAGTCCAGAGGTTCTTATTGCCACGGAGAATGATATGGCCACCTCTTCCGCCATTACCACCGTCGGGGCCGGCCATTGCACTGAATTTGGTACGCATAAAGTGCTTACTACCAGCACCTCCGTGTCCACTACGGCAAAATATCCTGATCTGATCTACGAAGTTTGTCTTTTCCATTGCGAGGGGCAAAGATACAGAATTCCGGCTTGAGGCCTCCGGATGCAGGCTGTAGCTGCGATTGAGGGGATTTGAAGCGATAAAACGGCCCTAATGATTTTCACCATTAATACTGTTCCAGGTCTGGTACAAAGCTTCCTGAGAAGACCTCACAGCGGGTATCTCGCGCAGGGGTTCGCAGGGTTCCCAATGCTCCTGCATTTCACCGGGAAGGGCCTGGTAAAGACGTGTACCGGCAGTTTTCCATGCTACCATCTCATCACTCACCTGTTTTACGATGCGGGCGGGATTGCCCATCAACAAGCTGCGGGCAGGAATCTTTTCATTGGCCTTTATAAATGACAGCGCACCTACCACACATTCATCACCCAACGCTACATTGTCCATAATAACGCTGTTCATCCCAATGAGGCAATTCTTTCCAATAACAGCCCCATGAATGATGGCGCCATGACCTATATGGGCTCCTTCTTTGAGCAAAACTGTAACACCGGGAAACATATGTATGGTGCAATTTTCCTGCACGTTACAGCCGTCTTCAATCACAATCCCTCCCCAGTCGCCACGGATGGCTGCGCCCGGACCTACATACACATTTTTGCCAATGATGACATTGCCGGTGACGGCAGCCTGCGGATGTACAAAGGAAGATGTATGCACAACGGGGATGAATCCTTTGAAGGAGTAGATCATTATTGATTGCTGATTATTTATTATTCATTGTTAGCCAATCGCTGAGATTTTGGTAGCAGGGATTATTGGCCCCTGCTTACACTTCTCCGGTCTCGGGTTGGGTATTCATGAGTTCCTTGCCGGTCCTGAAGCAAGTACCTTTGAATGTGGCTACGGACTGGTTGTGTTGATTGGTAACACTGATCAGGTACAAGCCTGTGCTGCGGCCATTGTGCACCTCCCTGGCTTCGGCAGTAAATACATCGCCCGGCAAACCCGATTTGGTAAAGGTGATGGAAACATCCAATGCCAGGGAAAGATTATTGCGGTTATTACAGGCAAAGGCCAGGGCGCTATCAGCCAGCGAAAATGTAACCCCTCCATGTATTACACCGAAGCCATTGAGCATATCAGCCCGAAGGGTCATCTGTAATTTGCTGTATCCTTCGCGCACGGCTACTACCTGTATGCCCAGCCATTGGCTAAAAGCATCGTGCTCCATCATTTTATTGACTACCTGTTGTGCCAACTGATCTGCCTGCATGTGCTGTACTTGTATGGTTTGATTATTTGCCTTTGAATTGGGGTGCTCTTTTTTCCAGAAAGGCATTCACGCCTTCTTTGTAATCATCGGTGAGGGCGGCCTGCTGCTGGAGTTTGTCTTCCACCACCAGTTGCTGTTCATAATTGTTGGTGAATGACTGGTTGAGCGCCTGTTTAATGAGCGCCAGTCCCTGGGTAGGCATTTGAGCCAGTTGCTGCGCCAGCTGGAGGGTAGCAGAAGCAAATCCTTCGCCGGCAATCACCTTATAGATCATACCCATGCGTTCCGCTTCTTCGGCCGCTATCTTATCACCGAGCATGGCCAGGGCCGAAGCCTTTTGCCAACCAATAAGGCGGGGCAGGAAATAAGTACCGCCGCTATCTGGTATCAACCCCAGTTTGGAAAAAGCCTGTATGAAGGAGGCAGATTGGGCAGCCACCACAATATCACAACACAAAGCGATATTGGCGCCTGCACCTGCAGCCACACCATTCACAGCAGCGACTACGGGCTTGGGCAATTTGCGAATACGATCAATGATGGGGTTATAATGTTCACTCAGTATCTGCGTCATAGTTGGACCATCAGCTGCTACGATCTCGGCCAGGTCCTGCCCGGCGCTAAAGCCTTTGCCGGCGCCGGTAATATATACACAACGAACTTCCTGCAGGGAAGCACATTCATCCAGTTGCTGCTGCAGCAATAAAGCCATCTCCCGATTAAAGGCATTGAGCTTATCAGGACGGTTCAACGTAATGATGGCTACATTATTTTCAATTTGAAAAAGTACAGATGACATGAAGGTAAATTGAAGAATAAAAGTAGGTAAGTTTTAATGGCATTTAAAATAATCGAATGGCTCCTGGCAGTCGTTGCACTGGTAAAGTGCTTTACAAGCTGTAGAACCAAACTCGCTGATGCGCCTTGTATGGAAGGAGCCGCATTGCGGACAGGCAACAGCTTCGTCTTCTGCAAACAATTGCACATTGCACACCTGTTGTACCGCGTTGGGAGGGGCAATACCGTAAGCTGCCAGTTTTTGTTTACCAGCCTCGCTCATCCAGTCGGTAGTCCAGGCAGGCGACAATACCTGCTTGATGTTGACTTTTTTGAATCCCTTTTCCAGTAAGAGCAAACGGATATTGATGCTGATCACATCCATCGCAGGGCAACCGCTGTAAGTAGGCGTAATCGTAACTTCCACCGCATCATCCTGCTCAGTTTTTATGTCGCGCACAATACCCAGGTCGATAATGGACAATACAGGTACTTCCGGATCGGTGACCTTTTCCAGTAATGACCAGAGTTCAGTAGTTGATATGTTTGTTGTAGTGGTCAATATAAAATTTATAAAAGCTATCACCATTCAGCACCTGGATAGACACGTTGCAGGAATTGCATTTCGGCCAGTATAAAACCAAGGTGTTCGGTATGCCGTCCGGATTTACCACCGGTGTGCATCCATCCCTCTTTTGGTGGCATGGTAAGCGTAGCTTCCTGCAATATATCCTGCACCTTCTGTAGCCAGGGTTGTTGTAAGGTAGTAACATCTACGCCTATCCCTTCAGCAGCGGTGGCTGTTTCGAAATCAGCCGGTATAAAAAATTCACCGGTATAGCTCCACAATGTTTCCAGGGCCTTTGTCATACGCTGGTGACTTTCTTCGGTACCATCGCCCAGGCGAATGACCCATTCGCTGCTCCATCGTACGTGGTAGGTTACTTCCTTCAATGATTTTTCGGCAATGGCAGCCAGGGTGGTATCCTTTGATTGCAGCAGTTGCCTGTACAACAGTTGTTGAAACACGCTAAAAAAGAACTGGCGGAGGATGGTCTGTCCCCAGTCGCCATTGGGCAATTCTGTGATGAGGCAGTTGGTATAAGCGCGTTCACTACGCAGGTAGGCCAGTCCGTCTTCGGTAACACCACCCCCTTGCAAGGCAGCGGCGTATTGATACAGGCTGCGTGCCTGTCCGATGAGGTCGAGCGAGATATTGGTGATGGCAATATCCTGTTCCAGCACGGGGCCATGCCCACACCATTCACTGTTGCGTTGCGACAGGATGAGGGTATTATCGGCCAGATAGATGGTATAGTTAATTAAAGCCTGATTCAATGGAGACAATTAAAGATTCAATTTACATGTGTTTCAGTTCATCGGGCAGGTCATAAAATGTAGGGTGACGGTACACTTTATCGTTGGCCGGTTCATAAAACTCACCGGCATCATCGGGATTGGAAGCATGAATGTGTTTGCTTTCCACTACCCAGATGCTGATGCCCTCTGAGCGACGGGTATATACATCCCTGGCATTTTCAATGGCCATCTGCGCATCGGCGGCCTGTAAGCTGCCTACATGTTTATGATCCAGTCCCTGTTTGCTACGGATGAATACTTCCCATAGAGGCCAATCAGCCGCTGTAGCAGCAGATGCTCCGGCACCACCACCTTTCTCTTCAGGAATATCGCCGTAATAATATTTGGTTATGCGTAAGTTCATTTCAATAATTATTTAATCAATAATCAAGCAGCTTTCACTTCTTGTCTTGCTTTTCTTTTCTCCGCATGTGCAGCGGCGGCATCACGTACCCAGGCGCCATCATCCCAGGCCTTGCGGCGGGCTTCCAGCCTTTGTTTATTACAGGGTCCATTTCCTTTCACTACATTCCAGAACTCTACCCAGTCAATCTCTCCAAAATCATAATGGCCTCTTTCGGCATTCCACTGCAGGGCAGGATCGGGCAGGGTAACATTCAATATTTTAGCCTGCTCAACGATCATATCGACAAACTGCTGACGCAGTTCATCATTGCTCTTACGTTTTATTTTCCAGGTCATGCTTTGGTCGGAGTGGGTCGATTCACTGTCTTTGGGACCAAACATCATGAGGGAAGGCCACCACCAACGGTTGATGGCATCCTGGCACATAGCCTGTTGCTCAGGCGTTCCTTTGGAGAGCACCAGCAATATTTCAAATCCCTGGCGCTGGTGAAAGCTTTCTTCTTTACAGATGCGTACCATCGCCCGCGCATAAGGGCCATAGGAGGCACGGCAAAGCATCACCTGGTTGAGGATGGCAGCTCCGTCTACCAGCCATCCAATAGCGCCAATATCGGCCCAGGTAAGGGTGGGGTAATTAAAGATAGAAGAGTATTTGGCCTTACCGCTGTGCAGGTCTTCAATGGTCTGGTTGCGGGTAGTGCCCAGGGTTTCCACTGCCGAATAAAGGTATAAACCATGACCCGCTTCATCCTGTACTTTAGCTAACAGGATGGCTTTGCGTTTGAGGCTCGGCGCACGGGATATCCAGTTGCCTTCCGGCAACATACCCACAATTTCACTGTGCGCATGCTGGCTGATCTGTCGCACCAATGTTTTGCGGTAAGCATCGGGCATCCAGTCTTTCGGCTCTATCTTGATTTCCTGATCGACTTTATGCTGAAATATCTTTTCCAGTTCCTGCACAGACATGGTGACAATGTTTAAGTGATCCAAAGATAATTATTATTTGCAGTTTCGCTAACGGTTGTTAGCTTATTGTTTTGTTGTATTTTGCATACGCAAAGCAGCAGAAAAAAGCGCTGAAGTGTCGAGTTATAATACCGGACTGCGCCGAAATGCCTTGTTATTGAAAACAGCAGGGCAGTTCCGACCATCCCGGACCCAGGGATTGCACTGAACTGTTTGTTAACGATTGCCGACCATGGAGCATCATCAGGATCATGAATTTGCGTATTGGGAGCCATTGCTACAAAAGGTAGCTTTGGGCGACCAGCTTGCGTTCCGTGAGCTGTACCATACTTTTCATAAGCGGCTGCATTATTTTGCTTTTGCCCTGGTAAAGACCAAAGAAGCTGCTGAGGAGATCGTAGAAGATGTTTTTATCCGGCTTTGGAACCAGCGATCAACGGTTACCGGGATCAACAACCTGAAGATCTACCTCTACACGGCCACCAAGAATACAGCTTTGAATTATTTGAGCCGTAAAGCACGGGAAAGCATTATAGAACCCTTTGATAATATTGACATTGCGCTGCAGGAAACCGGCGTTTCACCAGAACAGATCATGATCACGGCCGAGATCTACCAAAAGATCCGGCAAGCCGTGGAAGCCCTGCCACCGCGCTGTAAAATGATCTTTAAACTGATCCGTGAAGACGGCCTCCGTTACAAAGAAGTATCTGATATCCTCAATATTTCGATCAATACCATTGATGCTCAAATGGCTATCGCTATCCAACGCATCACCGAGGCGGTCCGGAAAGACTTTGAAAAATTCCCCCGCAGCAAATCCTCCCCTGCTAAAAAAGGATAGGCCTCGCCTCTTCTTTCTGCCATCCTTATAATATCCATTTAATTCGATTGGACATTTTGTAGGTTATCTTCTGGTCATCTCAGGGTCATCCTTGGGTTAATAACCCAGCATTACTCCAAAAATACCCTAGGATGACCCCAGGATGGTGCATGGTTCACACCAGATTGGCATTACCTTGGTTCAACCACTACTGCTGAATCAAGGTGGAAATGATATACACTTATTCGAGCTAAACAGTTATCATATACTAATTAAACAATCTACAAATACGGGTTAAACATACTTAAGATGCGCCTTTAGTCCGTCTTTGGTCCGAGTTTGGTCCCTGTTTGGTCCCTGTTTGATATCAATAAGTCAGGTTACCGGTATTATTGAAAATGGTCCATTTTCCGCTCAAGGGCTGGCTTTCTCCTGCTGTTTTCATTAATTCTTAAAAAAAAGTTAACGACGACTTAGTAGATGATCTTAAAATGCTTGTCTTATGTACAAAGCTTGCCATTAGATGCCTCAACAGCGTATTTATGAATTGGTTGCCCGTAAACTGTCCGGAGAAGCCTCAGCGGCCGAACTGGAAGAATTACAGGCCTACCTGCAGGAAAATGGCGGCGACCAGTACATGTATGAGATCCTTTCTTCTTACTGGCAACAACATCCCGACCTGCACCAGGAAGAAGCCAATGATGAAGCGGAAAGATTCCAGCGCATCCTGGATGCTTCTGATTCACCCGAAACCACTCCCTTAACAACCACTCCTGCTTCCCGAAAAGTGATGCCCTTGCGCAGATGGCTTTCGTATGCGGCTATGATAATCGCCCTGGCGGGTGGCGCTCTTTTAATCTATTGGTACAATAAGGGTTCACAAAAAATATCACCCGATCAGCTGGCAACCAATACACCCATCAATGAGGTAGTAGCAAGACCGGGCAGCCGGTCGAAGTTGGTATTGCCGGATGGTACATTGGTTTGGCTGAATGCCGAGAGCCGCATTACTTACCACAACAATTTCAATACCGATCAACGGGAAGTAGACCTGGAAGGAGAAGCTTTTTTTGATGTGACGCATGATGCAAAAAGGCCCTTCATTGTACATACTTCCGGTATCGATATCAAGGTATTGGGCACGGCTTTCAATGTAAAATCCTACGCATCGGATGAAACGATAGAAACTACTTTATTAAGGGGCTCCATTGAAGTGGTAAAAAAGAATGATCCGGCCGCGCCCAAAGTGATCCTTCGCCCACATGAAAAGCTGGTATTTAACAAGGAAGAGCTGACGGATAAGGATGTTCTGACAGGCAAAACCTTGTCATCGGCCCCCATACCCCTGCAAGCGGGTATCTCGGTCACAATGCTTCCCAAAAACAAGCCGGATAGCATCATCAAAGAAACCTCCTGGCTGTACAATAAACTGAATTTTGACGGGGACAGTTTTGAAGAGCTGGCCATCAAAATGGAACGCTGGTATGATGTGAAGATCATAATCAATAATGAGCGGCTAAAGCATACCCGGCTGAAGGGAAGTTTTGATAACGAAACGGTACGCCAGGCATTGGAAGCCCTCCGGATCATTACGCCCTTTGAATACCGGATGGAGGGAAGGGATGTGGAGGTCAAGTGATTTTTCAAGCAGCTAATGGCCTGAAGCCCTGTTGGAGCAGGGTCATTCAGGACAAGCTATATAAAATAAAATGGGATCCCGTTGGAGCGGAATCCCGTTAAGGCAGTACAGAATCCTGGAATAAGATCTTGGTAAATCGGTCCGGGGTTCTGATTTGATCACCTTAAAGCGTAAATATATGAAAAAAAGTACGCCTCCCGGGAGGAGGTATGCACTCGCCCCATCGCTCTTTAAACTGTTCGTGATTATGAAGATTACACTCTTCCTCATTGTGCTAAGTGTTTGCCATGTACATGCCAATGTGTATGGGCAGGGAAGCATTACACTGAATCTGCAACAGACTTCCATCGACAAGGTTTTGAATAAGATCGAAAAAGCAGGCGGATTCCGGTTTCTCTATAATTATGACCTGAAAGCATTGAAGACGAAGGTGAATGTGGATGTCAAAAACTCCAGCATCCGGGAAACGCTGGATAAGATCCTTTCGAATACCGACCTCACTTACAAGCTATTGGACAATAACCTGGTAGCCATCATTTCTCAAACCCAGGAGAAACAGGAGATCCGCATTACAGGTAAGGTAACGGGGCCCAACAATGATCCGCTTTTTGGGGTATCGGTACAAGTAAAGGGCACCACTACGGGTACTTCCACCAATAATGCCGGTGAATTCAGCATAACAGCGCAGGAAAATGCCACGCTGAAATTCTCCTACATCGGCTATGTAGACAAAGAAGTGGCTGTGAATGGCCAAAATGTAGTGAACGTAGAACTTGCTCCATCCGAAGTACCGCTCGACCAGGTAGTGGTAGTGGGGTATGGCAGCCAGCGTAAAAAAGACATTACGGGTGCCGTATCGGTAGTGAAGGCCACCGATTTCGATAGCAGGCCCATTGTAAGTGCTGCTGCTGGATTGCAAGGCCAGGCTGCCGGCGTCAATGTATTTGCCTCCTCGGGTAAACCCGGCTGGGGACTCACGGTAAGTGTGCGCGGCAATACTTCGCTCACTGCCAAGAATGATCCCCTCTATGTAGTAGATGGTGTGATCGTTAACAGCATCGACTTCATCAACCCGCAGGATATTGAAAGCTTCTCTGTACTGAAGGATGCCTCTTCTGCCGCTATCTATGGAGCCAGTGGCGCCAACGGTGTGGTATTGATCACCACCAAAAAAGGCGCTTCAGGCAAAGCCAAAATAACATTGAACGCTTATACCGGATTTTCCAATTTTGCCAAGAAGATTGATGTGCTGAACAGCGATCAATACCTCACACTGGTGAAATCAATGGGCTATACCGATCCCAATAACAACAATACAGATTGGCAGGATGTAGCATTCAACACCGGTAAAGAACAAAATATACAGGTAGCGGTATCTGGTGGCAATGCAGGTAACCGTTATTATATTTCAGGCGGCTACCAAAAACAACAAGGTGTAGTGGCCCCTGCGGATTACGATCGTTATTCCGTACGCGCCAACCTGGAAAACAAGGTGAAGGACTGGCTGAACGTAACCACCAACCTCACATTCTTAAGATCTGAATTTGTAGACATCACTGATAATGCCGGTGGCGCAAGGGGTGGCACCATTCTTTCTACGCTAAGCTCACCTCCAACGCTCGGTATTTATAAACCCGATGGCACCTATACTTCCAATGTAAACCAGGGTAGCTGGGAAAACCCCATTGCCATGGCATTTGGAGCCGACCAGAAAAGTATTGACAACCGGGTGCTGGGTAATATCATGGCCGACTTCAGGATACTGCCAGGTTTGAACTTCCGTTCCAACTTTGGTATCGAATCACAAAGCAGCCGCTGGGATAAGTTCCAGGACCCTTATATGACAGACTATGGAAGGTCGGTAAAGGGTGTGGCTTATTCTTCCTCTACGCAACGTTTTGTATGGCTGTTTGAAAACACGCTGAATTATACCAAAAATTATGGTGATCATACTTTCACGGCGCTGGCAGGTCATACCATGCAGGAAAGTGATTACAAATACAGCTATGCAGAAGGACGTGATTTCCCGAATGCTTCTGTGCACACATTAAATGCTGCCAAGTTAAGGATCAGCATGCCCACTACCATGGCTCAATGGAGCAAACGCTCCTATCTTGCCAGGCTCAACTATTCCTATAAGGACAAATACCTGCTTACTACCAATCTGCGCTATGATGGCTCCTCCCGCTTCCCCAAAGACGAACGCTGGGGTTTATTCCCATCAGTAGCTGTAGCCTGGCGCATCAGCAGTGAAGACTTTATGGCTACCAATACGCTTTTCTCCGACCTGAAACTACGCGTAGGCTGGGGTAAAACGGGTAATGATGCCATTGGTGATTATGACTACTATGGTCTCTTCTCTCCTGATGGTGCCGGTGGATTTACCTTCAACAACCTTCCCAAGGATGAGCTTACCTGGGAAAAGACCACGCAAACAAACGTGGGCTTAGATGCGAGCTTTTTGAATAACAGACTGAATGTAACGATCGACGCCTATATCAAAAAGACGGATGACCTGCTGGTGGCTGTACAGCCTCCACCTTCTTCCGGCTTTGGCAGCCAGACCTACAATGTAGGTTCTATTGAAAACAAAGGGATAGAGTTTGCCGTGAATGCCGTTGCCATCAATAGCAAAAGCATCCGGTGGAATATCAATGGTAATATCTCCTTCAACCGCAATAAGGTAACCAGTCTGGGCGCCTTTACAACAAGCATTCCTTATGGTGCTGTGTACGAGCGGGGCAATGCCATCCGCGCTGAAGCAGGGAAACCGCTGGGTTCTTTCTATGGTTATGTTTCAGAAGGGGTAGACCCTGCCAATGGTATGATGAAATATGCCGACCTGGATAAGAGTGGCGGCCTTACTGATGGCGACCGTACTTATATTGGCTACGCACAACCTGATTTCATTTATGGTCTTACCAACACTTTAAGCTATAAGGCTTTTGAACTGAATGTATTCTTCCAGGGCATTCAGGGCAATGATATCTTCAATGCCTCCCGCATTGAAACAGAAGGGATGTATGATTCCAAAAATCAAAGCACCAAGGTATTAAGGCGCTGGACAGCCGCCGGACAGAATACCGATATCCCCCGGGCTACGGGCGGATCGGCAGGAGCACCTGCAGGCTATTCCAATGACTACAATACGTTTGTATCCTCCCGTTTTATAGAAGATGGCTCTTACCTGCGTTTGAAGGCAGTTACACTGAGCTATAAGTTTGGCAACAACCTGTTGGAGAAAGTAGGTATCAGCCGCATGAATTTTTATGTGACTGCACAGAACCTGTTTACGATCACCAACTATTCAGGCTTTGATCCGGAAGTGAGCCAGAACAGTCCGAATGGACCAGGCATGGGTATCGACTATGGTACTTATCCGCAATCACGGTCTTTTATTTTTGGTGTAAGAGCTGATTTTTAATGTAACCTTTTAAAGCAAGAGCTATGAAACGCTTTTCATTTTATATAGCAGCAGGCCTGGTTGGTATTGCCAGCTTCAGTTCCTGTACAAAAGATTTCCTGGAAAAAGCCCCCATTTCGGATGCCAAGCCCGATGGTATAACAGCAGAACCTTTGCTGGAGGGCGCTTATGGCAGTATTTATGACGAATACTACACGCTTGATTTCCTGGTGAATGGGGATGTAATGGCAGACAATGCCTATGCAGGTGGAGACAATGCGGCAAACTTCAGTATTGACAAGTATACGGTAAACGCCAATAACGGCAACGTAAAGCGCGATTGGAATTACCTGTACACGGATATTAAGAATTGCAATATTGTTTTGACCTATGTACCGGAGATCAAAGACAGGGCATTGACAGAAGAACGTCGTCAACAAATATTGGGTGAAGCTTCTTTCTTAAGGGCCTGGCATTATTTCAACCTGATCAGAACCTGGAAAGAGATACCCATCATCCTGGAGGTGCCAGGTACTGTTTCTGAAATGTTCCCTTCCAAAAAGGGAGCAGAAGATGTATACGCCCAGATCATCAAAGACCTGGAGTTTGCCTTACCGAAAGTACGGCAAACGGTACCCAACAAAACGCTGATTGGCAAAGGGGCTGTAAATGCCCTGCTGGCAAAAGTATATGCCCAAAAGCCCAATCCTGACTGGGCCAAAGTAGTGCAGTACGCCGATGCAGTAACGGCCCTTGGGTATGACCTGCTTCCCAATTATGCCGACCTGTTCCTGACAGCCACCACCAACAGTGTGGAATCTATCTGGGAAACACAGTATGATGGAGCGGTGCGTCAGAACTGGCTTACGGGTATGAATACGCCCTTTATGTGGGGCGACTGGAAGAAGTTCAATATTCCTTCTCATACGGTGGTGAAGGCCTGGGAAGCAGAAGGCGACCTGGTAAGAAAGAATGCCAGCGTTACCTATGTTACGCCTTCCTGGACGGATGACTACTGGCCCAAACCAACACCGGTGATCTTTAAGTACCGTGATCCGGATGCCAAGAGCCATACTTTCCGCCTGCGCTATGCTGACATCCTCTTGATGAAAGCAGAAGCGCTGACAGAGTTGAATCAGCTGGATAATGCTACGGGCGCTCAATTTTATGTAAACAAGATCAGGAAGCGTGTAGGATTGGGCAATACCCCCGCTACTACGCAGGCCACACTCAGGCTGGCGGTAGAAAAAGAACGCCAACTGGAACTGGCTTTTGAAGGTCAGCGGATGTTTGACCTGATCCGTACAGGCCGTGCTGTGGCAGTGATGAATGCACAGGTGGATGGCAATGGTACACCGCTGAATTATAATGTAACAGCCGACAAGTTGTATTTCCCGATATCACAGGATGAGATCGACCGGAATCCGAATATCAATAAGTAAGCTAACGACATCTTTAACCGGGTGAGCTGCCTTTGAAAGGCGACCCAGCCGCACGAAGACCGGAAGGTTGAATGAGAAAGTAATACATTGAAACGGCATCTTACAGAAAGGTGGGCGGCTACAAGTACCCACCTTTCTATTTTACATCAAAACCCTATTGTACATGCAATCGCGCATCCTTTTATTTATACTATGCAGCTGGCTGGCCAGTTGCAGCTGCTCCGGTAAGAAAGGAGATGATGGTGGTGGTGGCAACCCTCCGCCCAATCCCCCTGTCGGAAACCCGGATGTGGTAGCCTGGATGACCACGGGCGATCAGACGGCGCTGTTACAAAAACAAACAGTAGTATTGTCTTTTGGCACTACGGCCAATGCTTTCCCCTTTATTGATGTAGACAGTACGCAGCAGTTCCAAAGCATTGATGGCTTTGGCTATACGCTTACAGGCGGCAGTGCTTACGTTATTAACCGTATGAATGCTACTGATAAAAGCAACCTGCTGAAAGAACTTTTCAGTACGCAGGAAAACGCCATCAGCGTCAGC
Organism: uncultured Paraflavitalea sp.; assembly: GCA_966211765.1. Lineage (GTDB taxonomy): Bacteria > Bacteroidota > Bacteroidia > Chitinophagales > Chitinophagaceae > Paraflavitalea. Next base: position 78,451 of record CBIHOV010000011.1, on the reverse strand, counting down.
TACCTGCGCCTGAGTATTGGCGCCTCCGATCTGAGCGCTTCTGTATTTACCTATGATGATATGCCAGCGGGACAAACGGATGTCAACCTCGATCAGTTTAGTCTCAACCCCGATAAAACAGACCTGATCCCCCTACTCAAAGAAATTATTGCGATCAATCCTTCTATCAAATTCCTGGGCAGCCCCTGGAGTCCACCGGTATGGATGAAAGACAATGGCCTCTCTGTGGGCGGAAGCCTCAAGCCGGAATACTACAGTGTGTATGCAAAATACCTGGTGAAGTATATCCAGCAAATGAAAGCAGAAGGCATTACGATTGATGCCATCACACCGCAAAATGAGCCCCTGCATGCAGGCAATAACCCGAGCCTGTACATGACAGCTGGCCAGCAGGCTGACTTCATCAAGAACCACCTGGGACCCGCTTTCCAGACAGCCAGTCTTAGCACTAAGATCATTGTATACGATCACAATTGTGACCGGCCCGACTATCCGCTGGCCATCCTGAATGATGCGGCAGCCAAGCCATTCGTAACTGGCAGCGCTTTTCACCTCTACGCGGGTGATATCAACACTTTGACGCAGGTGCACAATGCGCATCCCGACAAGCATGTGTACTTTACAGAACAATACACGGCATCCACCGGTAGCTTCGACGGCGACCTGAAATGGCACCTGAAAAATGTAGTGATCGGCGCTTCGCGCAACTGGAGTAAGGCTACGCTGGAATGGAACCTGGCCAACGATGCTGCCTTCGGGCCTCATACACAAGGCGGCTGTACTACCTGCAAGGGGGCGCTCACCATTGGCGGAACAGCCACGCGTAATGTAGCTTACTATATCATCGGCCACGCTTCTAAATTCGTGCCTTCCGGTTCTATACGCATTGCCAGCAATATTACGGGCAACCTGCAGAATGTAGCTTTCCTCACACCGGCCGGTAAAAAAGTATTGATCGTTTCCAATGACGGTAATGGCCCGGAGACCTTCAATATCCGGTTCAAAGCAAAATGGGTGACGCATTCGCTGAATGCGGGTGCTGTAGCCACCTATGTATGGTAGGAAACAAATAAGCAAAAACGAAATATCGATAAGGGATATGGAGATTGGCTGATTGGGCATCTGGTAAGAGATGCGTCTCCTGCTTCCAATTATATTACTGATGGCCTGCCATGACCGGGAAAAACCGGCTGTTGCAGGCCATGCGCTTTTAACAGCACAGGCTACAACTGCCCGCGCCGACACGCTGATCCCCAACAAGGCCAAAGTGATCCATGTATTTGTGGCCCTGTGTGATAATAAGTACCAGGGCATTGTGCCGGTACCGGCATCTATTGGCAATGGTCAGGATCCTGCCAGTAATCTATACTGGGGATGCGCCGGCGGCGTAAAAGGCTATTTTAAGAAACATGCCAGCTGGAAACTGGTCAGTACTACCAGGAAGGTTTCCTCCATTATTTTAGAACGATGTGTATTTAAACATAAAACGGCCGATGCCTATATAGTGGCCGATGCCTATGATGGCGCCGCCATCAAGTCCTGTACGATTGATTTCTTTAAAGCGGCAGCAGGCAGGAACAACCAGTCGCTGGCAGTAAATGGCGATACGATCGGCATTGGTGGATCGGCGCAACTAATCGCTTATACCGGGCATGATGGATTGATGGATTTCTCGCTGCCCGATTACCCTCGCAAGCTCAATGATACCAAACGGGAAACGATCATACTGGCCTGTATCAGTCAACGGTTTTATAAAGAAGGCATACGCCAGGCTGGCGCTACGCCGCTGATCTGGAGCACCGGTCTCATGAGCCCGGAAGCCTATACGTTAGAAGCAGGTATTGCAGGATGGCTGGCACAGGAAACGCCTGCACAAATAAGGCAGCGCTCAGCTGTCGCCTATGACCGCTATCAGCATTGTGGTGTAAAAGCAGCCTCCAGGCTGTTGGTAACTGGCTGGTAGCAGAAGAATCAGGCATTGCTTTTCCGGGAAAGCATCACGGCGCCCGCAATCAAGGCCACCACTCCAGCGCCCATCATAATATACCCCGAGGTGGTATTGCCTTTGTCTTTGGCACTGAGTTCCAGGTCGCCAATCTTAATATTGGCTTTATTGTCATTATACTTCTGGTAGCCAAAATAACCCAGTATAATTCCACCTACAATAAGAAGAACTCCGATGATGCGCATAAGTTAATGTTTACTAAACTCATGCAAAATGCATACCCCGGGAAGAGGGCCCCGGGGTATGGTATAATGTATTCACATTGATGGCTTTAATAGGTATTCCGGAATTGATGGTCAATCCTTCCCGGTGGCTGTTTGAGGGGGATCTGGAGACCATTGGTTGTCTCCAGCCACTGAAACAATTCCTTTTTGAGCTGTTGTCCTGTTTTACGTAAGCTGGTATCCCGTATCAGGTTATTCATTTCGTAAGGGTCTTTTTGCAGGTCATACAGTTCGTTGATGTCCCACACACCATGGTTATAGATGTATTTGTATTGATTGGTACGGATGGCAAAGACGGTAGGTGTTTGGGGAAAGGAAGCCTCCCAGTAATATTCATAAAAGACCTTATCGCGCCAGGGTATATTCTTCCTGCGTAGCAGATCAGCAAAAGAAGCGCCTTGCATATTGCCGGGTTTGGCTATACCTGCCATTTCCAGGAAGGTAGGTGCAATGTCGATATTCATGATGATCTGTTGTACTACACTCCCTGCTTTTACAAAGCCCGGTGCCCAGCATAGCAACGGCACGCGCATGGACTCTTCATAAGCATGGCGTTTGTCAATAAGACCATGTTCACCAAAGGAAAAACCATTATCACCCATGTACACCACCATCGTATTTTGTTCCAGGCCCTGCTCCTTCACCCAATCCAATACCCGTTGAATGCTTTCATCTACAGCCAGCAGTGTTTCCAGGTAATTACGATAAAAGTCATTGAACCTGATATCTCCATGGTACATATAATCTACTCCATGCCAGCTGTAGCGTTGCCGACGCACCCATTGTGGAATATCCTTGTAGTTAACGGTAGTAGTCGGCGCTGTCACTTCACCATACACTTTGCTGCTATCGGTAGCGGTCAGGTACATAGAAGGCGGGCATACAATGGGCAGGTTGGCGTAGCGGCCTGCATGTCGTTTGGCAGGCTTGAATTCGGCATGCACGCCCTTGTGGGAGAGGTATACAAAAAATGGTTTCTGTTTATTGCGCTGGTTGAGCCAGTTGATGGCATTGTCGGTAAGCAGGTCGGTGGTGTAACTATCTTCCGGTTGTTTTATCCGTTGGCCGTTGATGTTGAAAGTCGGGTTGTAATAAACACCCTGCCCCTGAAAGCTTACCCAATGGTCGAAGCCGGGCTGTGGCTTATCGTCGGTATTACCCATATGCCATTTGCCCAGGAAGGCTGTCTGGTAACCGCTTTTCTGCAGGTACTGCGGGAAAAAAGTAAGGCTGGCAGGCAATGCAGCTTCATTGTCTACTACGGTGTGCGTATGCGCATATTGACCGGTTAAGATAGAAGCACGGCTGGGTGAGCAAAGCGCGGTAGACACAAAGGCATTGGCCAGGTGGGCGCCTTCTTTGGCCATGCGGTCCATTCCCGGGGTTTGCAGGCCTTTTATTTTGTTCATGAATCCCATGGCATCATACCGGTGATCATCGGCCAGTATGAAAATGATGTTCATGGGTTTTGTGCGGGAAGCCGTGGACTGGGCCCGTGCAGAGGTAAGGAAAAGTAAAAAGCCCAGACTAAGGAACAGCCAGTGTTGATTCTTCATTACTTGCGAGATTGGGTGTTGCATAAAGATATTAAAACTATAAGAGGTGACACCTTCCCTTCGCAACGCTGGCGAAAAGGTGTCACCTCTTAACTATTATTTTAAGCTAAATGCTGCTTGCTTTACATCCTGTGAATTGGTGCCAACAAAAACACGGAAGTCGCCGGGTTCAGCGGCCCATTTGAGGTCTTTGTTGAAAAACTTCAGGTCCTCAACAGTAAGGGTAAAGCTCATTTCGCGGCTCTCGCCTTTCCTGAGTGTTACTTTCTCAAAGCGGCGTAATTCTTTTACAGGGCGTGTAATGCTGCCTACCAGGTCACGGATATACAGTTGTACTGTTTCCTCGCCATCAACATTGCCGGTGTTGGTCACATTGACTGTAACCTGCAATTTATCGGCTGCTGTGATGGATGATTTACTCAGCTTAATATCACCATATCCAAAAGTGGTATAGCTGAGGCCATGGCCAAAAGGATACAGGGGCGAATTAGGCACATCCAGGTATTTGGAAGTATACTTCTGGTTCTCGTCGTAAGGACGGCCAGTATTCTTGGCATTGTAATAGATGGGCACCTGGCCTACATTGCGGGGAAAGGTCATGCTGAGCTTGCCGGAAGGGTTGGCCTCCCCAAACAATACATCGGCAATTGCCGCTCCTGCCTGTGTACCACCAAACCAGGTTTCCAGGATGGCTTCCATGTTCTGGTCTTCCCAGGAGAGCGTGAGGGGGCGGCCGTTCATGAGTACCAGTACAATAGGCTTACCTGTTTTCTTCAGCGCTTTCAGCAGATCAACCTGGTTGTCGAGCAAGCCGATCATGCTGCGGCTGGCTGCTTCACCAGTCATGCCAAAAGCTTCGCCCAGTACCGCCACCACTACATCGGCCTGTTGTGCTGTTTGTACCGCCTCAGCAATCAGCTGATCGGGCGTTTTCTCATCGGGCACGATCTGGCCATCGTGATCATTGAGTCTTTTACGTAAGGTGGCATCATCTACGAGGTTACAGCCTTTGGCATATAAAAACTTATCGGCTCCAAATTTCTGTTCCAGAGCAGCCCAGATGCTCACTGCTTTCTTATAATCGCCGGCGCCACTCCAGCTGCCGATGAGGTTGCGTTGATCCTTTACAAGCGGGCCAATAAAGGCAATCTTCTTAGCTGCATTCAACGGCAGGGCCTGGTTGGCATTCTTCAGCAACACCATGCTTTTGATGGCCGCTTCTTTGCTAAGCAGTATTTTTTCGGTATTCATGATCGCCGTTTTGTTACGTGCTTCATTCACATAGCGGTATGGATCATCAAATAAGCCTAGCTTGTATTTCTGTTCCAATATGCGACGGCAGGCTGCATCGATCACCGCCTGCGAAACCTTACCTGTCTTCACCAGGTCGGCGCCATATTGCAGGAAGATCTCACCCACCATGTCCATCTCTACACCGGCATTGAGTGATAGCTCTCCTACTTTCTTTGCATCGCCCATACCATGCGCCATCATTTCATTGATAGCGGTATAGTCGGTTACGATCATGCCTTTGAAGCCCCACTGTTTGCGCAGCAGATCGGTGAGCAGCCATTTATTGGCCGTGGCCGGTATACCATCTATTTCATTGAAGGAGGTCATTATGGTGGCTACGCCTGCATCGACCGCTGCCTTGTAAGGAGGCAAGTATTCATTGTACATCTTAATACGGCTCATGTCGACCGTATTGTAATCCCTGCCGGCTTCTGCAGCGCCATATAAGGCAAAGTGTTTTACGCAGGCGAGTAGTGTGTTATTATTAACATAGTCCGTACCCTGGTATCCTTTTACCATGGCCCTTGCCATTTGTGAACCCAGCCAGGGATCTTCTCCTGCACCTTCACTTACACGGCCCCAACGTGGATCGCGGGCTATATCTACCATGGGAGAGTAAGCCCAGTTGAGCCCATCGGCAGTAGCTTCATCAGCAGCTGCACGGGCGGTACGCTCTACCAATTTGGGATCCCAGGTGGCCGACAGGCCAAGGGGTATCGGGAAAATGGTGCGGTGACCATGTATCACATCATATCCAAAGAGGAGGGGAATTTTTAAACGCGTTTCATTAACAGCTATGTCCTGCAGCTTGCGCACGGCTACCGGCGTGTAGGTATTGAATACGCCACCAACAAGCCCTTTCTTTATTTTGTCTTCAACACCCTGGCTCAATATGGGACCTGTAACATCAAAACCAACAGATGGCAGGTTGAGCTGACCTATCTTTTCTTCCAATGTCATCTTCTGCATGAGGATAGTAATGAACTGGTTCATTTTAACCTCTTTGTCTAGCTGGGCATTAACCTGCAGGCAAGCGATCAGCATAGCAAGCGTAAATAATTTTCTGAGCATATGCACTTATTTTATATAATACCGGGTAATCCTTTCCGGTGGTGTTTATTTAATCAGATAAGGTTGAATGGCTTTCTGCCAGATCGCGTAGCCTTTGGCATTCATGTGCAGCCTGTCATTCACATATAAACTCTCATTGGGCTTTCCGTTCTCCATCATCAGCTTATATACATCGACATAGGCTGCTTTGGATTGCTTTGAGAGGTAGTTTTTGATAAGCAGGTTGGCCTGCACCAACTTCTGGTGAAACTTCTCACGGCTGGGGCTGGGCTTCATGGCTACAAATACCACGGGCACTTTGGGCAATTTCTTACGGATGAGGGTAAACAGCTTTTCAAAGCGGGTAAAGACGGTCTTGGAGGTGATGGTATCGGAGGAAGAAACATCATTCTCACCACAATAGATCACGATCTCTTTGGGCTGATAGGGGAAAATGATATCGTCGGCATACTGTATTACATCCGGTATGGTGGAACCGCCAAAACCGCGGTTGATGATGGTATGGGCCGGAAATGCGGTCTGTACATCATGCCACAATCGGAAGGAAGAGCTGCCGACAAACAAGATAGCGTTTTTTGGGGGAGGTTGCAGGCTGTCCTGCTTTTTAAAGGCTTTTATTTCACCCCAAAGGCCATCCTGGGCCTGTAGCTGGCAGTTGGTGATGAGCAATGCCAACATAAATAGCATTCTTTTAGCCAGCGCGAAACAATTACTACGGTCAATAAAGGTTGGGGCAAGGGATCGTTGTACTGGTTGCATATTGGTTCGTTGAAAAATAGATCGTCAAATTTACTACTCCACTTTCATGATATGGGCTTTTTCTGATACCCCATTTTCGTTGACAGACTCAATACAAAAATAATAAGGCAAAGTTCTATCCATGCCTTTAAAATAGTATTCGTTGGCATTGTGTACCATGATGCAATTATACCATTTACCCGGCGCCGTGCCGAAATAGATATTGTACGCATAGGCATTGTCTACCTGCGACCATTTGATCCAGGCACTGCGTTTGTCTTTTTCCGTACGCAGCACCATAAAGCTTTTCACCGAATCGGGTTTGCTTCCATTTCCATTGCCAAACACCCGCAGGCCGCTCACCGCAAATTTACCGGTGGGCATATGAATGTTCTCCAGTTTGATGAACCGGGTTTGTACAGGCTGTTCAAGTTCTATATAATCATGGGGCACATCGGTCTTGTTGTTGCTTTTATCTACCAGGAGTTTCCATTTTTTACCGTCTTCCGAATGGTAGAGCTTGTATTGATGGTAGAGCCCCAGTGTTTTCCCCAGGAAAATTGTATCCATGGCTTGGGGAAAGGAAACATCCTGGTCGGCATAATTGATCTGGATGGCTTTGACGGTGCTAATGTTTCCAAGATCGGTTTGTATCCACTCCCCTTTGTTGGCCGTAGCGGCACTCCAGTAGGTTTTGATGTTTTCATCTACCGCATAGTTGGCATAATAGCTGGCCAGGGTGGAAGATACCGTCACTGGTTTATTGTAATTGAGCAGCATCCAGCCGGTGAATGAGCCCGGCTGACGGCCAGCTTCAGAAGGCAGTGCGAAAGACCGCTTGTCGGGAAGGAAATGCGGGTAATCGCCAAAGGAAGTATTACACCACATCACCCCATCGCTGTCGAAGCCGGCCGGCCACATTCCCAGGCGGCGCTCAAAATTGTTCTTTACGGAGATAGCGACGGTAGAAACATGCCACCAGTTTTTGTAATTGTCCTGAAAGGTGCTGCCATGGCCGGCACCACGGGCAAAGCCGCCGGGCTTATAACTAAACGGATCGGGCTGCGGTGTAAAGGGACCCAATGGATGATCGCCTACCACCACACCATCGGCATAGCCGCTGAATTCCGTACCGGGCGCCCCATATTGCAGGTAATATTTACCGTTGTGTTTGGTCATCCAGGCGCCTTCTATAAAGGGATCCAGGAAGGTATTGTCCAGGTATTCGCCAAAGCGCTGCCAGCCATAGCGCCAGTCTTCCAGCAGGTACATTTCCTTGCGGGCGCCGATGGGCTGGAGGGTTTTCCGGTTCAATTCCACCCCGTACAAAGGGTATCTGTTGCTGCTGCCATTGTACATGTACAGCCTTCCATCATCATCGGGGAAGAAGTCAGGGTCCCAGCCACCAATATCGAATGAATCCACGGCCTCTTTCCATTGGTTGGCTTTGGGATCGGTACTCATCCAGATGGGGAAGTTGCTGGTATAGGTAGAGCCAAAGAGCAGCATGGTATCGCCCATCACGCATACGGCAGGAGCACAGAGATCATCATATACCTTATGCCAGGGCTTGAGGAATTTGCGGGAAATAAAATGCCAGTTACTGAGATCGCTGCTCCACCAATAGCCCCACTGATTGGTGGAGAACAAATAATAATCGCCTTTATAGTTTACGATCACCGGATCGGCCGTAGCGCGGTGCCGGCCCCATTCACTGAAGTTGGGAATGGGTGAATACCCATAATCAATATTGATGGGGTTACAATAGGTGGCCGGTTTTGTTTGGGCATTAATGGTTCCAAATGATCCGCAGAGCGCTGCCCATACATACAAAAGCACTGCACGTAAATGGCCCTTTGCTGCAGCGCTCCCAGCAGGAAGTAAATATTTCTTATTCATCCGGATATGATTTTCTTACTAATTACTTCAATGCTTCGTCTTTATCTTTCTCGAGAAAGTTGGACGATTCCTGCAATCCCTCCAAACTGACGTCCAGCAAAGCCTCATCCGGTACAGTGGTCAGGGGAATGGTACTGGATTGGGAGGGTTCATTGTAAGGTATATTGGAGCTCCTGTTGTAGCAGGAGATCAGGGACCACCTCGGTGCATCAGAAAGATTGGCTTCGGAGCGATGCAGCAGGTTGCTGTGGAAAAACAAGGCATCGCCTGGCATGATCTCGACGTATACCAGTTCCATTGTTTTCAATGCCAGGTCTACATAATGCTGTGAAGCGCCTACCTGCTCTCCTGCAAAACCATGTTCCACACGGCCCATTTTATGGGAACCTTTTATTACCTGCAGGCATCCGTTTTGTTTATTGGCCTCTGTAATGGCGATCATCACAGACATCATCTGATCGGGATACAAAAATTCGTTCTTGTACCAATAACCGTAGTCCTGGTGCCATTCCCAGGCGCCTCCCACCTTCGGTTCCTTTTGCATCAGCTTGGAATGAAAATGGCATACAGGGGCATCGCCTTCCAGCAGTGCATCTACTGAGTCCACCATTCTTTTACTTTTGGTGAGCAAGCCATAGGCATCATTGCCGGGGGTATACCACAAGGTGAGCTTTGTTCTTTTGCCCGATTGGTCATTGAGATCAAAGGCGTGCTTTTTCACGGCCTCATCTCCTGTTGCAATACTATAAAGCTTATTCACGGCTGCCGCTGCTAAAAAGCCTTTGACAATGATATAGCCATCTCTTTTATAACCGGTTATTTGTTCCGGTGTTAATTGAAAGGTTGCCATAATAGGGAGTTTTAATGGTTGATTATACCATGGGCCATGGGAAGGTAGACTGTAAAGTTATCTTCTTTCCTGCTGTGGCCGATGCGCGGGCTGCCTCAATGATCTCCAGTACATGCAAAGCATGCAGGGCTGCAATACGGGGCTCTATACCGGTGGCCAGTGATTCAGCCACCACGGAGGCGCCCTGCTGCCATACATATGCTCCGGGATCGGGCACATAACGCCTGGGTGGCTCAGTGAATGACTCGGCCAGGTCCACACCAAAGGGCGCCCAATCATAACCTACCAGGCCCATATTGCCCTTGGTGCCCCAGATGGTAATGGTAGGTTTTTCCTGTCCTTTACCTTCGTGCCCATAGGGATCAAAATAGTTGAACCCACATTGTACATGTGATAAAGTTCCCTGGCCATGGTCCATGATCACCATGGCATTGTCTTCTGCCACCACCTGTATGTTGCCTTTGTTATCGACCGTGCGTTCGGGGGTGATAATGCTCGTCATAGCCACTACCGACCTGGCAGGGCCCAGCAGGCCTGTTAGGGTGGCCAGGTTATAAACACCGAGATCGGGCAGGCTGCCGCCGCCTTTCTCATAAAAGAAAGCCGACCAGGTGGGCCCCAGGTGTCCATAGTGTGCGTGTGCCGCAGCTACCTTTCCCAACCTGCCTTCCTGGATAGCTTTGGACATAAAGGCAAACTGGGGACTGTTGACCACGGCTGGTGCACCCCATATGCGCAGCTTCTTTTGTTGGGCAAGGTCAAATAGAGCCTTTCCTTCTTTATAGGTATTGGCCATGGGCTTTTCACTCCACACATGTTTACCGGCATCCAGCGCCTGCCGGTTGAGACGGCCATGTTCCTGCATATCCGTTAAATTGACCAGCAGGTCAAACGGAGCACCGGCCAGCAATTGATCTATATGGGGGTAATGATTGGGTACTTTAAATTCAGTAGCCCGGTCGATAGCGCGCTGATGAATAATGTCGCAAGTACTTACCAATTCCACATAAGGTGATTTGGATAAGTGCGGCAGGTATTGACCGGATACACTGCCACAGCCAATGATCGCCAGTTTGATCTTCTTTTGTGGTTGCGTAAGGGCCACTCCTTCCAGGGATGAAAGCAGCAAGCCGACGCCTGCCAAAGCAGCACGCTGTAAGAACTGCTGTCGGGTGATAGGATCCATCACGTTTTTATTTATCTTTCAAATAAGGGCTTTCAAACCCTAATTTCTTCAATCCTGTTTTTACTTCGGGACAGCTCATGAACAATTGCCACAACAAACCCGTGCGGTGATTCTCCATCATCACTACAATGGGGCCCTGATCAATAGCCAGGTAACGGGGCAGGTACCAATTGGCTGTTTCGCTGAATGCATCATAAAATCCATAAGGTCCCCACAGTTTATCTTTCATGGTGGTGTACCAATGTTTCATAGCTGCCATGGATTGCTCAGGTGTATAGGGAAAAGAAGACAAAGCTGCAGTAGGTGATATAACACCCAGATCGTTCTTATCATCTGGTGCATGGGCAGCATAGCCATTCACTGAGTAACTGGCAGTGAGGCCCCAGTTATTGGCGCCATAGCCCTTGTAGTGCCTGGGATTGGCCACACACCATTCGTAGTTGATGAGCGCCTGGTTTTTTGTTTCTTCCCAATAGTCGGCATACTTGTCCTTTAATCCTCTTGGATCGAGACCAAGGTAAGAATAATGCGCCCAGAATAAAGGGCCCCCATTGGGAGGATTGCCCTGGTGACGCAGGTGCAACTGGTATTTAAAAGTGGTACTATCAGTTCCTGTTTTGAGGGGAGGGCTGGCTACTATCTTTCCGTTTTCGGCCCATCCTTCATGGTACACTTCAGCAGGCACTCCATGGGTAGGAGAAGAAGCGGCCAATACATACATAATCAGACATTCGTTGTAACCATGTACCGCAAAGTTCATCACCCATCCATAAGAAGGGCTCCAATGCCAGTACAATACATTCTTTCCGTTGCGGTACCAGTTGAAGTCAACTTCCTTCCACAGCTTATCGGCCCGGGCAGCCAGTTGTTTTTCCGTTTCATTGCCGTTGGCAAAGTATTGACGCACGCAAAGAAGGCCCTGCAACATGAAGGAGGACTCAACCAGGTCGCCGCCATTGTCTTTTTGACCAAAGGGTTTCACTTTACCGGTCTCGCCATCTATCCAGTGCGACCAGGCGCCATGAAAGCGATCGGCCTTTTCCAAAAAGCCTACGATCTTTTCCAGTCTTGCCCTTCCTTCCTCCCGGGTAATGAATCCACGCTCAATGCCCACCAGGATGGCCATCACGCCAAATCCACTTCCTCCGCTGGTTACAATGTTCTTATCATTTTCCGGGTAGATATTATCGGCATGAAATCTTTCTCTGCCCATACCACTGGTTGGTTCCGCGCCATCCCAGAAATACTGAAAGGTTTGTTGCTGCACCAGGCGAAACAATGCTGAATCTGATAAGGCAGCACCGGCTTTATCGGCTGCCAGGGTATCGGTAGTTGATTGGTCGTCAGCGGGCTTATTGTCGGCAGAGGCACAAGCTGTCAACAAAGCCACTGGTAGCATTAATATTGTTATGAAACGTTTCATATGAATAATTGTATTACAAGTAAGGTGCTGTAAAGCCAAGATCTTTCATCCCCTTTTTTACTTCGGGGCAACTGGTAAAGAGGTTCCAAAGCAATCCGCTGCGATGGTTTTCAATCATCACGATAATGGGTCCCTGATCAATAGCGAGGAATGAATCGGCAAACCAGGGATCTTTTAGTGAGAAGGCATCTACAAAACCATATTCCTTCCAGAGCTTATCACCCAACACATAATAAAAGAATTTCAATGCCTTCATCGATTCCACGGGCGTATAAGGAAAGGATGACAATGCGGCTGTGGGCGCAATGAAACCCAGGTCATTGGCAGGTGAGCTGGCAGCATATCCGCCAGAGATATCACTGGCGGTAAGGCCCCAGCAGGAGTCGCTGTACCCAAAATAACTCTTTGGGTTGGCTTTGCAATATTCATAGTTGATCCTGGAATGGTTCACCACATGCGTCTGATAAGCGGCATAGGTATCTGTAAGACCATTGGGATTAACCCCTAAAAAAGAATAGTGGGAAAAGAACAGGGGGCCTCCGTAAGCTGGCCCGAGCGGTAGGGTTAGGCCATAATAAGTATTGCCGTTTGTAAATCCATTGGCGCCATTGGCGGTCCATCCTCCGGTATATACTGATTTGGGAATAGACGATGTGGTGGAAGAGGCGGCAAGGATATAGGTAATGAGGCATTCATTCCATCCTTTGATGGGCAGGTTCATTTGCCAGGCATAATCGGGACTCCAGTGCCAGTACAAAACATTTTGGTTGTTTTGCCTGAACCAGCTCCACTCCACTCCATTCCATATCGCATTGATATCGGTACGTAAGGCTGTCTCTGCCGCATCGCCTCCATCAAAATATTGACGGGCAGCAAGCAGTCCCTGGATGAGGTAGGAAGTCTCTACCAGGTCGGCCCCGTTATCTTTGGTACTGAAAGGCACTACGGCCCCTGTTGCACCGTTGAGCCAATGGGGAAAAGCGCCATGAAATTTCTGCGCTGTATTTTTTAGAAAGGATACGATGGTCTGCATACGGGTAAGACCTTGTGCGCGGGTAATAAAGCCGCGGTTGACAGCCGTTACCATGGCCATGATGCCAAAGCCCGACCCTCCGGAGGTAACAATATCGCCGGAAGTATTTCTTTCCCTGGCCAGGCCTGATACCGGGTGGGCAAAATCCCAGAAGTATTTAAAGGTTTGTTGCTGCACTTTGTCCAGCAGCTGTTCGTCTGTGATTGCAGGGAATTTCCTGGAGGAATCAATTTTAGTATACAGGTTTACATCGATTGCAGACAGCAGGCTTCCATTGTCCTTTGATTTGAGTGAGGTAGCCACCGATACGGTATATCGGGTAAGCGGCAACAATATTCCGGTGGGCTGAATAACAATAGTGCTGTCATTGTTTTCCATGGCAACGGAATAGGGAACAGCTGCTCCTGCATTTGCTTTAAAAGACACTGCGCCGCTGACGGTGCTTTGGTTGATCTTTGTGGAGAAGGAAAATTTCAATACAGGCTGATAGCTGGTGCTGGTGTAAGAAAAACCACCATTAAAAGCGCCATCGACTTTCAAAGCTGAAAAGGAGAATGAAGATGGAGGAGGCGGAGGAGGAGGTTCCGGCGTATCGCTCCCGCTCTTGCCACAACCGATCTCCAGTAGCACCAGGCCCAATAAAACAACAGGAATCAATTTCATCACTTAATTATTTCCATTTGGTAACGACTGGTTATAAAAAGGCAAGAAAGAGGCAGTTTCAGCAACTACCTCTTTCTTACACTTTGTATGATTATTTACCTCTGCCTTCCAGCAATACCAATGCGCTTACATCTGCATCGGAAAGGGCTTTGTTATAAATTCTTACTTCATCCAACCGGCCCAACAAATAGCTGGCCCATGGCTCTGCGCCATGGCCGCTTGTGAGGCTGGGTGATGTCATAAACTGATCGGCCCCAAATACCATCTTCCCACTGTTCACAAAATTCAATGGCCCTAACCCTGCCACTACTTTTGTAGTAGAAACAGAACCATTCACATACAGTTTGAATGTGGAAGTGGTTTCATTATAGGACAAGGCAATATGATTCCATTTGGTGTAAAAGTTGGCGATGCCATCTTTATCAATACCTATCTCAGTAGTACCGTTATTGATCACCTTAGCCCTGAACTTCATCGCTTCCAGCGTACCGCCATTTTCCAGGAACATCTCAATATTGCCCCAGAACTGGGAGTTATTGGAAAGCGTTACCAACCCTGAAATTCCTGCAGGATGCAAGGGGCTGTTGACCCAATAGGCTATGGTAAAACTATGCATACCTGTAATAGAAGCACCGGGAGTAGTCAATACGTAGCTGTTGAGTGCGCCTTGCATGGCCTGGCCTTTATAGCCGGGGGCAAAGCTGGTACCGGTATTGGTGCCGGCTGTACCGGAAACACTGTCTACGAGGCTGCCATTGAAAGCCCAGTAAGCTACCAGGTTGGTGGGTGCAATTTCCTTAGAGCTGGTATAGCCAGCGATCTCGAGTTTGGGAGCATAACTACTCTCATCAAATTTTTTATAACAAGACGTAAACAATAAACCAGCCGCTATGATGAGCAATGGTTTAAAATTTTGCTGTTTCATATCAATGAATTTATGAGCTGATTTTAATAACCGGTATTTTGTGTCAATACGCCGGCGCTGATGTCAATTTCTGCCTGGGGAATAGGCCACACTTCATTCTTATTTGCTTTCCAACCTTTGGGTCCGAATAAAGTGGCTGCACGTCCCTGGCGAATAACATCGAAATACCTGTCATTTTCCATCGCCAGCTCAGACCTTCTTTCGCGCCAGATAGCAGCACGCAGCTGGGCCTGATCGGTAACAGCAACAGGGGGCAGTACAGTTAATGGGTTGGCGCCTCTGGCTCTTGTCCTTACTCTATTCAGTGAGGTAAGCGCGAGGGCTGTATTGGCTCCTCCTAATTCATTGGCGGCCTCAGCATTCATTAATAATACTTCAGCAAAGCGGATAACCCTGAAGTTTTGCTGGCTGCCTTCTGTAAAGCCTGAAACCATCAGGGCTTGTGGTACATAAGACTTTTGATTGTACCGGGGATTGTCACCAGCGGCAGGAATAGCATCACCCTGCGGTGTTGTTTCGCCCCTGAAAATAATGGTAGCATCTCTGCGTGGGTCATCTGTCTCATAAGAATTTGCCAGATCAGCTGTAGGTACGTTGAAGCCCCATCCCATACTGGGCGACATAGCACGAACTCCCTGTATCTGGGAATATTGTGAGTTAGACGCATCCTTGTTATCGGGGATCAATGCAGCCTGTATTTCAAAAATGGATTCAACATTATTTTCATTCTGAATGCGGAACTGCTTTTCGTAATCAGGAAAAAGGTCATAGCCCAAGCCCATTACCTGGTTGGTAAGCGCCAGCACCTGGTCCCATTTTTTCTGGTACATGGCTACTTTTGCATTGAGGGCCAGTGCTGCGCCCTTGGTTGCATGCCCTACATCGGCAGGGCCGTAGGTTTGCGGCAAGACAGCGGCAGCTTCTGTGAGGTCTTTTTCAATAGCAGCCCACACTTCTGTCTTCGGCGTTCTTGGAATATTGAACTGTGCTGCATCTTTGGGAACGGTCAGTCTTAAAGGAACATCACCAAAAGCCCTCACCAAACGGAAATAACTATAAGCTCTCAGAAATTTAGCTTCTGCGAGGTAACGGTTTTTCAGGTTGGCATCCATTTCTATCGCAGGAACATTGTCCAGTATCTGGTTGCAATAATTGATCTCCAGGTATTGACCTTTCCAGAAATCATATACCTGACCGGAAGAGTTGGCCGAAGAGGGTCCTACGTTGAAGTTGTCAAAATCATCGAGGTAGGAGGCATCGGCAGTTGAACTTCCCTTTTCAGTGTCATCCGATCCCAGACTTTCCATCGCCACGGTAGCAAATGCTACCTGTGGCCAGGCCCTTAAATAGGCATACATGGCGTTCACCGCTTTGGTAGCATCTTCACCATTTTTCCAGAATTGTTCTGATGGCTGGGCGCCTTCCAGGGGAACATCAATAAAACTTTTACTACATCCATTAGCAGCAAGAACGGTGACTGCCAGTAAAAGGGATGTTTTTATATTAAACTTGATTCGTTTCATTGTAATGCAATTTTGAAATTAGAGACTAAGGTTTACGCCAAAGTTGTAGATAGCGGACAATGGATACACATTGGCATCTATACCTGAGCCCGTAGGCCCGCCACCGATAATTTCAGGAGAGAATCCTTTGTAATTGAAAAAGGTAAAAGGATTTTGGGCATTGACAAATACACGCAACCTTGAAAGATGCCATCTGTTGATGAGCGCTGTGGGAAGCGTGTAGCCCAACTGAATATTCCGTACCCTGAAATAGCTGCCATTCTCCACAAAGAAGGAGCTGGGTTTTGCATTGTACGTACTTCCTATTTTAGGAGAAGGATAGCTGTTGGAAGTACCTTGCCCATGCCAGCGATTGTCATAAAAGTCTTTGGAGAAATTCTCATTACCGTAGCGCCAGCCTACATTGGCATTATAGATCTCTACATCTGCCACGCCCTGGAAATCCAGTGCCAGGTCAAAATCCTTATAGGTTACCGTGGTATTAATGCCATAGCTGTACCGGGGATTGGGATTGCCCAGCACGGCCCTGTCGTATTTACCATCAATTACACCATCAGGCTTTCCTGCTGGGCCGCTGATGTCCTCAAATCTAAAATCACCCGCTTTTGCGCCCCAGGGGGCAGCTTCTGCGTCGGTTTGAAATACACCTGCTATTTTGTATCCGTAAAAATGACCTATTGGCTGGCCTAATACAGTACGGGTAGCCAATGATCCGTTGGCCAGGCCTGCGCCTCCACCATAAATAGGATTGCTACCGGTAATAGTAGACAATACTTTATTATCATTGATGCCCAGGTTGGCGCTTACAGAATAAGTCCAGTCCTTGGCCACATTGTCTCTCCACGACACTAAAAATTCCCAACCTCTGTTCTGGTATGTAGCTTGGTTGCCAACGATATTACTTCCTGATACACCTAGTGAACCCAGGATATCAATGGCAAAAATGGCATCTTCTGTTTTACGGTTGTACCAGCCCACTTCCACATTCAACTTGTTTTTCAACAAGGCCGCCTCAAGGGCAATATCAGTACCTACGCTTTTTTCCCAAAAAGTAGTAGGGGGAACAATTTTATCAATACTGGCGCCGGTATAGCTTTGACCACCAAAATTCGCGATCAGCTGAGGTGTTTGTGTTACAGACTGAACAGACAGGTTGGCCGGAACAGAAGCGTTCCCTACCTGACCCCAGCTTGCCCGCAGTTTGAGGTTGTCGAAAATTTCCTGCGACTCCATAAAGCTTTCCTTACTGATCACCCAGCCTATGCCAACAGCAGGGAAATAACCCCATTTGTCGGAGCCTGAGAATTTAGAAGATCCATCAGCCCGGAATGATGCAGTAAGCAGGTATTTATTCTGAAAAGAATAGTTCAACCTGGCGAAGTAGGAAGCAATGGTGCTCTGCAAGGGATAATTGGGATAATCAGCATCCTGCACGAAACGGTTGGTTCCAAGGGTCAAATATTCGAAGTTGCGGCCATTAGGTACATTTTGTGCCGATCCTATGCGTTTGGTAAACTTGTAAGATTGAGCGCCCTGGCCCGCCAGCACTTTTACGGAGTGGTCACCAAATTTCCTGTCGTAGGTAAGTGTATTCTCCAATATCCAGTTGCGGGTATGTTCATCGGTCAAGGTAAGGAGGCTGATATCATTGCGCAAACTGGGTCCTACGTTATACACAGGACGGTAATTGCGGATATTCTGATCGGTGTATTCGCCGCCAATGCTTGACCGGAAGGTGAAGTATTTAGCTATTTTCAGTTCAGCAAATACATTACCGGTAGCCCGGTATTGCCTGGTATCCTGGTCAAAATAATCAATGGTCACCTGAGGATTGTATTTTGCACCATCACCCAAGGGGAAATCACCGGGATCGCCATAGGAACCATCGGCATAATAAACAGGCAATACAGGATAGGCCGTATACAATTGACGGAATATAGCTCCATCAATATCATCGGATTTGCTGTAAGCTCCGGTTAGTGTATATCCCATTTTAAGGGGAGCTGCTACCTGGAATTCCTGTTGCAGGCGGATGGTATAACGCTGGTAATTGTTGGTTTCTACAATGCCATCCTGGTTGAGGTAACCAAAAGAAACTGCATAATTTGATTTATCGGCTCCACCAGATATGGATACCTGGTGATTGGTGATGATGGCATTTCTAAGTACCTGGTGGTACCAGTCGGTCCCTTCTCCAAATTTTGATGGGTCCAGTACCTGAGTGCCTTCTTTTTCATTGATCATGGTGGCATACTGATTGCCATTGGCCATTTCGATCTGGTTGGTCACTTTCTGGTAGCCCACATAACCATTATAATTAATAACAGGCTTGCCTGCTTTCCCTTTTTTGGTGGTGATGAGCACAACACCATTGGCGGCCCTGATACCATAAATGGATTCACTGGACGCATCTTTGAGGATACTCAGGCTTTCAATATCAGCGGGATTGAGGAAAGCGATGTTGTCAAACCACACCCCATCCACTACATATAATGGACTGGTACTTCCAAATACGGTTCCTACACCACGTATCCTGATCTCAGGAGAAGCGCCGGGAGCACCTGAATTGGTAATTTGTACCCCTGCTACTTTGCCCTGTAAAGCGCTGATGGGATTAACGGAAGCCTGCTTGGATATTTCCTCGCCCTTTATATTGGCTACAGAACCTGTAACATCAATTTTGCGCTGGCTGCCATAACCAACTACGATCACCTGATCGAGCTGTGTATTGGTGGGCTCGAGGGTTACATTAATAGTCGCTTGCCCGGCAACAGCTATCTCCTGGGTAGTATATCCTACGGACGAAAAGATGAGGGTAGCATTGTCGGGTACGGTAATGGAAAAAGCTCCATTGGCATCTGTGGAGGTGCCGGCATTACTGCCTTTCACCCGTACCGACACCCCAGTTATGGGAGCGCCGGTAGAGTCTGTGACACGGCCGGTGATCTGCGCCTGTAGAAGTACTGTATTCATCTTCTTCAACACCACGAGGTTGGTGTTCAGTACCTCATAGGTTAAGGAAGTATTCTGCAATATCCTGTTGATCACGGAAAGAACTTCTTCATTGACAGCAGTGATGTTGACTTTCTGATCTGCCGGGAGCAGACTTTGATTGTATAAAAAACGATAGTTGGTCTTTTTTTCGATGGCCGACAATACCTTTTTAATGTCGGCGGATTGCATGTTTAGGGTGACCCGCGATTGGGAGTAAACACCGGCTGACACATGCAGACAACTGACCAATAGAATGGCAACCGTTAATTTCATGATAAATGCAAGCTTTAAAAGGTTAGCCTTCCCGAGGAAATCGGGAAAAGTCCTTATTTTTTTCATACTTTAAGCATTGAAAAGGGTTAACAAATGGTAACATCAACTTTCCGAGGGTTGGAGTGTACCGAGACTTTTTTCAATTTTAAACGGGGTTCCGCGTCAACGGAATCCTGTTTTTTTTATACGTTTTATGTACTATTGGCTTGAACCATTGGCAGTTTTAATTTTCGTTAGTAATCGTTATCGAGAGATCGCAATTGTTTTACCCTGAAATTTATAGTTGAAGGAGGCGGTTATTTTGAGTGCATGCATCGCCTCTTCGATCGTTTCATTTTCAAATACGCCGGTAAAGTGGAGGGTATCCATCTTTTCATCTTTAAAGTTTATTGATACCCCGTACCAGCGCTCCATTTTCAGTGCTAATTCTTTAAAGGATTCGTTTTCAAAAACCAGCTTATTTTCCAGCCAGGAGGTTTCCAGAATGGAGCTGTCTTTTTTCTGGTAGGTAAGGTTTCTGATTACCACCAGGGGCTCGGCCTCTTCTCCGCGGGACCGGTTATTATTTACATTGTTTAATAATGTGTCTTTATTGGCTACCACAATTTTCTCATTGGGTTTGAGAATGATCTTTTCTGATGGTCTGTCTTTGAGTGAAACTTCAATACTACCATGAATAAGGGCGGCTTCCGTGGTTTTGTCATTGGGATAAGACTTAACGTTGAATTGTGTACCCAACACCTTTACATCCATTTTAGCGGTGTGGATGATAAAAGGCTTCTTTTCATTTCTTACTACATCAAAGTATCCTTCACCGGTGAGTGTTACTTCGCGTTTGGAGCCGTTAAAATCTTTATCATAGATCAGTTTACTGCCGGCATTAAGCCATACATGGGTACCATCGGGCAATTGAACCCTGGTTTTGGAGCCTTGCCGGGTGATTATTTCACTGGGCGGGCTTTTTTCGGCCAGGGCTGTTGTTTTAACTGACGCAGGAGACAGTGTCCAATAAAAAAACCATGCCGCGGTTATTGCGACAACACCTGCAGCGGCCCATAACACAAAACGGCGGCGGGAAGGCTTACGCGACCCCTCCAGCAATAAAGCATTATCCTCCGGCACCTGGCCAATTGGAATACCCATTTCCTGCATGCGTGCGATGTGTTGGTGATAACCCGTATCTATGGAAACCTGGTCGGCAGGTTGCGACGGATGTTGCCACAGATCGGTAATAGTCTGGATGGGAAAATGAAGGTCGGGATGGGTACGTAACAGTTGTTCCAGCTCCCCTAATTCTTCTTCAGAGGCCTCTTCCGCGAGTTTCCGCGCCATCAGTTCCCAAATGCGTTCAGTCGACATAAGGTGGTTGCTTGCCTGGTTGTTTTTGGTTGTTACCTATTAAAGGAGCCTCGTTTTAAGGCAATCCCCTAAAGCGCCCGAAAAAAAATTATGGAATGATAAGTTGGCGCGGAATAGGCGGATCTGGTAGGGAAGAAGCCTGGATTACCCGGGTTAAACCAATAAGTAGATGGGATTTTAGAAGCGGACGATTTTTTTGAGGTTGACGTTGAGGGCTTTGCCGATTTTGCCGAGGGCTATAGCCAGTTGGTTGTCAATGGTTTTGACGGAGATTCCCAGAATCTCGGCTACCTCTTTGTACCGGAGCCCATCTTCTTTGATGAGCTTAAAGACCAGTTTACAACGGGGGGGAAGGTGGGTAATGGCCTGCTCTACCCGGGCCAGCATTTCGGCGGTCATCATTAGCTGTTCGGGATTATTATACTGGCTTTCCAGCTCTACCTGGAGGTCGTCGATGGTAATGGACACCTGCTTTTGATGTTTGAGCAGGTACTTCAGGGCCATATTCTTGGTGCTTATATAGAGGTATACCTTGAGGTTATTGATGTCTTCGAGGTGAGCGCGGCGCTGCCAGATACTGATAAAAACATCAGAAACGATCTCTTCGGCCATTTCGTGGGAGTGACAAAAGGTATAAGCAAACCGGAGCAGGGGCTTATAAAAGAGACAGAACAGCTCTTTATAAGCTACTTCATCGTCATATAAGGCTATACGACGCTGCATTTCTTTGATATTAGCAAGCTTAGACATAGCAACCGGCTATTTTAAGACCAACTATTCTGCAGCAGTGCTGCCTGCACAAGGTAAATCAAAAAATAAAGCAGATTTCTTCCCCATAGTTACTGAATTTCTATAATTTTGCCACTCGCCGGAAATTCCGATGGGAATCCATTCCCACTGAATACCGGAGGATCACAGGTTCAATAGTTCTTTATTTTTACAGAGACCCCTTCGGGAGACAGGTCCCAGGTTCATCTGATAGTCGATCAAAGAATCACAACTGTAGATTAACAGGATCATTTAGTCGATAGTTCTTTTTTTGAAATATTTTTCTCCTTCGGGAGAGGGGCCCTTAGCTCAGTCGGTTAGAGCACCTGACTCATAATCAGGGGGTCGTTGGTTCGATACCAACAGGGCCCACACATTTAAAGTGCCGGATGTTTTTTTTCGTGCTTTACATAAGACTACAGCTTGTATAAGTGCTCACAGCATAAATGCTGTGAGTTTTTTTCTTTAACCTTTCGTTAACCGTTGGTAGGATACATTTGATCAATTATTTATCTGGTATGAAAAAAATCCTGACGCTTTTCGTTGCCCTGGCCTCTATGACTGCTGTTATGGCCCAGGACTCTACGACCACTACTGTGACCCCTAAAAAGAAGAAAAGAGACTGGAGTAAGGTCAAGCTTTCCAACCGGCCCAATGATCACTTAATGTTTCAATTGGGATACAACGGATGGTCGCAGATACCGGATACAATCAACACCAAGGGGCTTTCCCGCAGTTTCAATGCTTATTTCATGTTTGACCTGCCTTTCAAAAGCGATCCCCGCTTCAGCGTAGGTATCGGTGTAGGCGTAGGTACAGACAATATGTTTTTTGATAAAACAGATATCGACATTACTGGTCGCAGGGCTAATACACTTAGCTTCAAGAATGTGGCTGATACGAACCATTTCAAAAAGTATAAACTGGCCACTACTTTCCTGGAAGCGCCGGTAGAATTGCGTTTCGTTACTAATCCTGAAAATACCAACAAGAGCTGGAAAATAGCCATCGGCGGTAAGATCGGAACCCTGTTAAGCGCCGGTATCAAAGGAAAGACCTTGCAAAACAGGAGCGGCAACACCATCAATGCTTATACGCTGAAAGAAAAATCCAAGCGGTATTTTAACAGTACCCGCCTCAGTGTTACCGGCCGCGTTGGATATGGCGCCCTGGGCTTGTATGGCAGTTACCAGGTAAATGCCTTTATCAAAGAAGGTTTTGGCCCGGATGTACGACCCTTTCAGATTGGTTTGACACTGAGCGGTTTGTAATCGCGAAGGGTAGGATTTGAAGGATATCACAGATGACAAAAAATATTGAAAGGAAGCAGTAAATACTGTTTCCTTTTTTATTTAGAGGGAGCCGACGGCCCGCTGGCAGGGAAGTGGTGGCCTTTGGGATTATTATGGCTATTTTTGCACTCACAAAATTTTAATCGTTGTTAGAGAAGAAGAATATTATCGAAAAAGAGGAGAAAGCGGTACTGGCGGGGCTGGTATACAAAACCCAAACGGAAGAGCAGGTAAAAGAATACCTGGAAGAACTGGCCTTCCTGGCTGAAACTGCCGGTGCTACAGCCGTAAAACGCTATATACAGAAGCTACCGCATCCCGACAGCAAGACTTTCCTGGGAAAGGGAAAGCTAGAAGAGATCAAAAACTTTATCACTGGAAAGGATATCAACCTGATCATTTTTGACGATGAGCTCACCGGCTCACAGATCTCCAATATAGAAAAGGTCCTTGAAATAAAGGTGATTGACCGCTCTGACCTGATCCTCGACATCTTTGCCCGCCGGGCCAAGACTGCACAGGCCAAAACGCAGGTAGAGCTGGCGCAATACCAATACCTGCTGCCCCGCCTGAAAGGGATGTGGAGTCACCTTGAACGTTTGGGAGGTGGTATCGGTACCAGGGGACCTGGTGAAACGGAAATTGAAACTGACCGCCGGATCGTAAAAGATAAAATAGCCTTGCTGCGCAGGCGGCTGGGCGAGATCGACAAGCAAGCTTTTGTACAACGCAAAGACCGGGGAGAATTTATCCGGGTATCACTGGTGGGTTATACCAACGTAGGAAAGTCTACGATCATGAACCTCCTGGCTAAAAGTGATGTGTTTGCAGAAAATAAACTATTTGCCACACTTGAGACGACCACGCGCAAAGTTGTATTTGAGACAACTCCTTTCCTGCTGAGTGACACGGTTGGATTTATCCGCAAGTTGCCCCACCACCTGGTAGAGAGCTTTAAAAGTACCCTGGATGAAGTGAGGGAAGCCGACATCTTGTTGCACGTAGTAGATACTTCTCACCAAATGTATGAAGACCAGATCGGCATTGTAAACCACACTTTACAGGAACTCGGCGCTTACGACAAACCAGTGATCACCATCTTCAATAAGATGGACCTGTATGAGAAGAATACTTTTGACCCCTGGCTGGAAGACGAAGTGAAAGAGGAGATCGGTAAAGAACTGAAGGAACGCTGGGAGAATACGCTCCAGGGCAATTGTGTTTTCATCTCTGCACTGGAGAAAAGGAACCTGGAAGAACTAAGGAATACCATCCTCACCAAAGTGAAAGAGCTTTACCAGATCCGCTATCCTTACAGGACCACTTACCTGTAATTCATATCTAATTCATGATCGAGAAGCAATACAACTGGCACAAGATTGCGGAAGGGGAGGCAGAGCTGCCTATGAGTGATAGTCATATTGCCGTAATAGAAGTAAAGGGTAAGAAAATATGCGTCGGCAAATACCAGCAAGAGTGGTTTGGCTTTGCCTATAAGTGTCCACATGCGGGCGGCATCATGGCGGATGGATACATTGATGCAGTGGGCAATATCGTATGTCCGCTACACCGCTATAAGTTCAGTGTCAGGAATGGACGCAATACCAGTGGAGAGGGTTATTATCTGAAAACTTATCCCATAGAACAACGGGAGGATGGTTTGTTTCTCGGCCTGCCCGATACCGGCCTCTTCGGCCTTTGGTAATTATGCTATTGCTCAGCTTCCTGGAGATCATCGACTATCTTCTCTTCATCATACCAAATCTTTTTCAATCTCCATTTTGATCATGGGCGCTACATGGTAGTAAGCGGCTATTGATTCATTAATCATGGGCAGTATATCAGACAGCTGTTTTTGTGTGCGGGCGTTGGATTCGATAGTGGCCATTTTTGAAAACAGGTCTTTTACCTGGATAATGCTGAGGCTGCTTTTCAGCTTGTGTGCCAATTCAAATACTGCCTGCCAATCTTCCTTAATGGCCAGTTGTTTCATTTCTTCCAATCCGGAGGGCACCATGGTTTCAAATACCTTGTAAATCTCTTTGATGACCTTGCTGTCATTTAACTGCAGCAATATAGAAATATCAAAGACCGGATGACCTGCAGCCTGGGTCATAATGGCCCGATGATCCGTTACCTCCTCTTCGCGATGCAACAAGAATTTCTCCAGGCAACGGCGCAGTTCTTCCGGAGCGAAAGGCTTGGCCACATAGTCATTGGCGCCAATCTGCAGACAGCGTTGTTTTTCATTGCGGAGCACACTGGCTGTTAGGACAACAATGGGTACGGGAAGATTCAATTGTCTGCGGATATAATCGGTGGCCTGGAACCCGTCCATCAAAGGCATGTGGAGGTCCATCATAATGAGGTCTGTTCTGTTTTTTTCCAGCCAACGGATAGATTCCTTACCATTTTCAACGACTGTAACATCAAGGTTATATTGTTCGAGGTTATATTTGAGTACCCGCTGATTCACATCATTATCTTCTACAATGAGCACATGTTTGCCGGAATAATCTTCCCGGTTATCGGGCTGTGTAACCTGGTTCGCATTCCCCTGCACTTCCTGCGCGGTACTGATGCCAAAAGGAAGCAATATGGAAAAGGTGGTGCCGGCTCCGGGCTTGCTGGTCACGTGCACACTGCCTTGCTGCAGTTCTACCAATTGCCTGGTGATGGCCAGGCCAAGACCTGTACCGCCGAAGCGGCGGGTAGTATCGGAGGATGCCTGAGAAAAGCTTTCAAAGATGAGGTCAAGTTGTTTGGTATCGATGCCAATGCCCGAATCACTCACCTGCAGACAAAGGGTTACTTCTGTGCTGTCTTGCTCCTGCACATTTATTTCCAGTGTTACATAGCCTTTTTCGGTAAACTTAATGGCATTGCTCAGCAGGTTGTTTAATATCTGGCCGAGGCGATGAGGATCACCTACCAGGTGAGTTGGTACGGCCGGATGCACGAGTGTAGAAAAATTGAGCGCTTTCTCTGTTGCCTTGATCCTGAAAGAACCGTTGAGGTTTTTTATTATGTCTCCCAGACTGAAAGGTATTTTTTCAATACTGATCTTGCCGGCTTTGATCTTGGATAGGTCGAGAATATCATTGATCAGTACCAGCAGGTTGTCTGACGACTGTTTGATCATTTGCACATATTCCTGCTGGTGTTGCAGCAGTGGGGTTTGCATCAGGAGGCCCGTCATGCCGATGATACCGTTCATGGGCGTTCGTATTTCATGGCTCATATTGGCGAGGAATTGTTCCTGCAGGATTTCTGCGGTCTCTGCCTTTTGCCGGGCCAGGATCATTTCCTGCCGGGACTTGACCATTTCGGTAATGTCTTTCATAAAACCGCTGACCCCCAGCAATTGATTGTCTTTATCAAACAGAGGGAACTTGATGGTAAGTAGGTGGTGGTCGCCATCGGCCAGGTGCAATACATCTTCCAGTTCTACGGGCTTACGTGTTTCTATAACCTGTTTATCTGCTTCAAAATATCTTTCGGCCGAACTTTTTTTACCCTGCACATCGAATACCGTTTTACCGATCACCATTTCATCGGTGAGGCCAAATATTTCCCGGCATTGTTTGTTGACGAGAAGGTAGCGCCCTTCCAGGTCTTTTACATAGATCATGAGGGGTGCATTGTCGAGTATGGCCTGGATGCGGTATTGGTACTCCTTTTGTTCCTCTTCAATTTTTTGCAATTTCTGCCTCACCAGTTCCTGTTCGGTAACATCTTTTACCACGCATTGAAAGCCCGTTACTTTGCCATCTTTTTCGAGCAGGATGGCATCCTGTTCTACCCAGCGGATGCCATTGTTCTTAAAGGTGATGGGGAAAATAAGGGTAGATTCCCGGGTACGATTGATAAACTGCTGCTCGTATTTGGCCGCAACACCGGGTATCCATTCTGGCGGGATGAGCGATGAAAAATGTTTGCCAATCATTTCTTCCGGTGTATAGCCCGTTAGCGTTTCTACCTGTTTGCTGATAAAAGTAAAATTACCGTTGATATCGGCGGTGTAGGTGATCACGCCTGCATTTTCTACAAACTCGCGGTATTTGGCCTCACTTTTCAGCACTTCGTTTTCTGCCTTGCGCCGGAGTTGTATATCACGATTGAGGCGGAATAGCAGGATGGCGATAAAAACAAGGACGGTAAGCGCGCCGACGATAGCGGTTCGTAAGGATTGTCGGCCAGCTTCCTGGTTGCGGACAATGCTGGCCTGGAGTAATTTGTTTTGGTCGGATTTCATTTGGGCAAGCTCGGCCGAGATCTTATCCATGAAGCCCTTGCCTTTGAGGCTGGCAGTGAGTTGGAGGGCATCTTCGAAGGATGCTTTACGGGCCCGGATGATCAGTTGCTGGAATTGGTCCTTTTCATTGACCAGTTGTGTAAGCTGCTGCAGCCGGGCAACCTGTTGGGGATTATCGGCTATAAGCCGGCCGGCTTCCTGCAGGCTACTTTGAATAATCTTATTGTAATGCGGCAAATGGGCTATGAAAACATAATCGCCGGTGATGGTGTAGCCCCTGACGGCGGATTCTTTAGAGGTAATAAGAATTTGTACGCTGTCGAGCGCTTTGATGACTTTGTTGTTGTGGGTGAGCCGTTGCTGGGTGTTCCGGGCACGGAGGCGATCCTGCCAGGCCGACCAGATGAAGAAAGCTACCCCGGCCAGTACGATGGAGATCACAAACAATATAGGTCTGTATGTCTTCATGGATATTTGTCTATCAAAGGTTATTGTTAAGCCATGGGGGGCGGAACAAATAGTAAGTTACTATTATTTGTTCTGGTGAGGCGGGGGAAATGTGCACAAGCGGGTGATGGAAATAAAAGGCAAAGATTTCCTACAGAAAATTTTACTGGCGGGTGCTATGAAAAGCAAAAATCCCTATTTTTGCAACCCCTTTGGGGAGATGATGTGGAAAGGGCGGCTAAAGTCCTGACAGTCATCCTTCAAACGGGTATATCCAGGGCTATAAAAGGCAACTGGCATATAGATTCCTCCTTAGCTCAGTTGGTTAGAGCATCTGACTGTTAATCAGAGGGTCGTTGGTTCAAGTCCAACAGGGGGAGCACTCAAAATCAACAGCTTACAAAGCCACCTTCGGGTGGCTTTGCGTTTTTTGAAAGAAGGCACGTATATTTAGAAGTTAGCGGTAATTAAGATTACCTTCAAATGCATTACAACCATGCGAAAACTTCTGTTGTATTTTCAATTTCTCCCTTGTATATCTTTTTGCCAACAAACTACAATCACTAAGAGCAATGATTCTATTTATCCCGACAGCACCTGGCAATTTATAAGCGATGCCACTAAAGAAGGTTGGAGCAACGACAGCCTTTACAAACTAAAAAGATTCATTATTGACAGTACAAATGCTACTGGAGTAGTCGTCATTCAGTCGGGCAAAATACTTTTTGATTATGGAGACACTAAAGAAACAAGTTATTTGGCATCGTGCCGAAAGAGTATTCTTTCAATGTTGTATGGTCCCTTTGTGAAAACTGGTAAAATAAATCTTTCTACCACCATTGAACAGTTGCATCTTGATGATGTCGGAGGTTTGTTACCAATAGAAAAAAGAGCTACAGTTAAGGACCTACTTACTGCCCGTTCGGGTGTTTATCATCCGGCAAGTAATTCAGGTGATGCAGCTGCAATGGCTCCTGAAAGAGGTAGTGTTCAACCCGGAAGTCATTGGTTATATAACAATTGGGATTTCAATATAGCAGGTTATATATTAGAACAACAGACAGGCAAAACCATCTATGAATTAATTGATTCTATTTTTGCAAAACCACTGCAAATGCAAGACTGGAATATCAAAGAGCAGCGCAAAACAGGAGACACATCAAAATCAAAATATCCGGCTTACCACATATGGTTTTCGACTCGGGATATGGCGAGAATTGGATATTTAATGTCGAGAAACGGAAAATGGAAAGACCAACAGATCATTCCGGCTAGTTGGGTAAAAACTACTACTTCAGTTGTTACAACTTATAAAGAAGCTGTAGAAGAAAAGACAGCTTATTTTCATTTTGGATATGGTTATTTATGGTGGGTTTGGGATACTCCCCACAACAAAAGTGCTTATGAAGGTGCTTATTCTGCAACAGGTGCTTTTGGACAATTTATTACCGTTTTTCCCAAACTTGATTTAGTTGTAGCTTTTAAGACAAAGTATGAGTACGAACGACAAACGCCAACTGACGTATATTTAAGAGTTTTAGGGAAACTAATCGCCGCTAAAAAAAGTTAAATTACCGCTAACAGGCGACCTTGAGTAAATCGGCAAAAGCTTGTAAATCATGAGCTAACTGGTTCAAGAACTGTCCAGTTAGGGGAGCGAAAAATCAATCGCTTAAAAGGTCACTTCGGTGAACTTTTTTGTTTTAAGGAACAGCCCCATGGTTCCGACATCCCTGTTTTCGATACCCCGGATTTACCTCCTGTGCTCACACCAGGGGCAACACCCCCGGTGCTCACCGGCCATCACCTGGTCCGGATTTATAAAATCGTACTACGGATTCATTTTTATAGGACCTTCCCTTTAGGAATATAACTGATTTTTGAGGCCGGCGGCAATGCTTCTGTTCCGACCTTCAAAAATACTTTACAATGAAAAAATTGATCCTGGCGACCTGTTTATCTGTCAGCCTTATCTCCGCATTTTCTCAAACTAGCCTCTCCGATAGACAATTGATCGAATGTATGATCCAGCTCTATTTTGATGGCTGGGCAACCGGGGATACCCTCAAACTGGGTAAAGCCATGCATGCATCCTGCCGCTTAAAGAACTACGGGGACAAAAAATTCGTAGAATATTCCAGAAACCAGTACCTGAGTTTTTTCAAACCACACGCCAGACCCCAGAATCTTAGTACCCGTATTGTATCGGTTGATATTACCAATAATATGGGTAGTGCAAAAGTGGAGATCAGCACAGCACGGGACCTGTTTACCGACTATTTCAACCTCATGAAGACGGATGAAGGCTGGGTGATCGCCGACAAAATATCCACCCGGACACCTCACAAGGTCTTTGATGTAAATGCCATACGCCCTGAAAAAGAAACGATCCTGGAAGGATTGAAACGTCCCTGGAGCATTGCTTTTCTAACGGAAGAGGAGGCCCTGGTCTCCGAGAAAAATGGCGATTTGGTAAAAGTCAATTTATTAAAGAAAGAAAAGACCAGGATCGAAGGTTTCCCATCCGATATGGAGGACAGCCTCGGTGGGTTTGGTGACAATACCGGCAAATTCGAGATACTGCCTGACCCTGATTTTAATAACAATAAATACATCTACCTGTCATACGCGGCCAAAAAAGGGACTTTAAGAACCACTAAGATCATCAGGGCTGTACTGGAAAACAATTCTTTACAACAGGTCAAAACGCTTTTTGTGGCAGAACCCTATACACATGAGCGTTTTCACTATGGCGGCGGGATGGTATTTGGAAAGGATGGTAAGTTATATTTCACGATCGGTGAAAGACTATTCACGGAAAAAGACCAACCTGCTGTTCCGATAGCCCAGGATATACAGGACAAAAGGGGGAAGATCTATCGGATCAATCCTGATGGTACCATCCCGGGCGATAATCCGGATTTTGGGCGGAATGCGATTCCCGGTCTATACGCAATGGGCATCAGAGCAGCACAAGGCATCACCCTTGATACCATTACCGGCAAAATATGGTTCAGCGAGCATGGTACACACCAGGGTGATGAGATCAATGTGCTGAAGGCGAAGGCCAATTATGGCTGGCCGGTAAAGACAACAGGAAAATACCGTTATGCAGAATATGCACCCCCACCTAATCCGCTGAATACTTATACTGATCCTGTTTGGTACTGGCTGCAAACGGTAGCCCCCACAGGTCTCCATTTTTATTCAGGTAGCGAATTTGCAGCCTGGAACCGAAACCTTCTCATTGGCGGGCTATCAAAGGGCAGTCTATGGCATATGGTGATAGAAGGCGAAACGATAAAAAGGGTCGAGGAGCTTTTTACGGATGATCGGCTAAGGATACGGAAAGTGGTACAAAGCCCTGCCGGTAAGTTGTACATAATTACTGATGAGGAGAATGGAAAACTGATCAGGGTAAAAAACGCGGCTTTTTAAGTAATCAAACACTTAGCATTCAGGGAAGCAGAAAGTCGACAGTCAAGTTATTGAAATTGTAGAGGCAGGAGATCACATCGTCTTCATTCGCTCTTCCTCCAGGTCGATCAGGTATAAATGCCAGCGAATAATTTCTTCGTCAGTGTCCGGGTCCTTATTGAGGTTTGTAAGATAATTTCGCTGGGTCTCGAGCATCTCAATAAATATGATCTTTGTTTTTTCATTCATCCAATCATCATTTGAAGCTTTTGTTTTTTCTTCCCAATGCTGCAATAACTTCTGCATGCCGGCATGGCCCCGCAGCTCATTATCGTACTTGTTTTTAAGAAATTGATAAGTATGGTCCTGGAGATCTTTCCTTAATTTTTGTTTTGCAACTTCTTCCGGCACGTCCACGAAGCCATCAAACGCTCCACTGCGTTTGATGAAATAAGGTAAAGAAAGCCCCTGTATCAATAGGGTAAGCAATATCACCACAAATGTGATGAACAGAATAAGATTCCTGTAAGGAAAAGCCGTACCATCAGTCAATGTGATCGGTATTGCCAGCGCAGCTGCCAGCGACACCACCCCACGCATGCCTGTCCAGCCCAGTAATAAAGGCATCAGCAATCGTATTCGCCCCGAAGTGGCGCGCGGCGCCACGGCTGGTCGAAAGATAAGTGTGGCGATCAATGCCACATAGGAACTGATGATCCTCGCCCCTATCAGCACTCCCGTCATGATCACTCCATAACCAATCGCAGTATGCAGTGGAATTCCTTTCGAACGTAATCCTTCTACAATTTCAGGAAGCTCCAGTCCGATGATCAAAAACACGACACCGTTGAGAATAAATACAAAACTCTCCCACACACTATACCCTTTTATGCGGCTGTTGCTGTTTAAAAACGTAAACTGCCTGTTCGCCATAAAAAGCCCGCCGCTTACAACAGCCAGCACGCCAGAACTATGTGCCTGCTCTGCCAGCCAATACATAAAATAAGGTTCAATGATCGTAAGGCTTATATGCGACGGCGCATCTAATGGCAGGCGCTTGTGCCCCTGCACAAAGATCCATGCCAGCAGTAGCCCGATGCCAACACCTCCGGTCACCATCCACAAAAAATCAAGGGCAGCTTGCTGCCAGATAAACTGACCGGTACTAACAGCGGCCAGTGCAAAACGGAATATAATAAGAGAGGAGGCGTCGTTCAACAGGCTTTCGCCTTCCAGGATAGTGGAAGTGGACCTTGGGATCTTTACAAACTTTGTAATTGCACCTGTACTTACCGCATCAGGAGGAGATACGATACCACCTAACAGAAATCCCAGGGCAAGTGAAAATCCGGGAATAAAATAATTAGCGACCACCGCTACTGAAAGAGCGGTAAAGAGCACGACCAAAAAAGCAAAACTGCCGATGATGCGCCACCACTTTTTCATCTCCTTAAAGGAAATGGACCACGCTGCCTCGAATAGCAAAGGCGGCAGAAATATAAAAAAGATGAGATTAGGGTTAACTCGAACAATAGGTAACCCGGGAATAAAACTCAACAACAGCCCTGCCGATACAATGAGTATAGGATAGGCGATCTTAAGCCTGTCAGCCAGCATTTTGAGTAGCACGATGGCTGCGATCATTGCGAGAAAAAGAGGAAGTATACTTAGCATCAAAAATGAATGATATGTTTTCAGGTCGATACAAAAAACGGAAGCCGAATGAAAAACTCTAACTGAAGTTAAGGCATACAACCGGGATTTGGTCGTTAGCCAAACAGGAAGCGGAAAGTGGCTATAGCCTAACTAATTAAAACAGGGTATTACGGCCATCTTATCGTCCATCAGGGTCAAGATGTCGCGTGGCCTGATTAGAATATCCTTTTTTGTGGAACTCTCTTTTGAATTGCGCGCCTGGCGAAGGCGGGACAAGCAATTTAGACAGGCTCATCACAAAGAAAGTCATACATTGAGGCACGGATCATAACAAACCTACTAAAGATCAGAAAATTAAGCAGCCACAGCAACGATAACTTCAGTTGACAAACAGATAAAATTTCATACCCGGTAATTTAACCCACCGGACAGCGTAAACAACATAAAATAAAAAACAGAATGGACAATCAACAAAACCATCCAACCCCAGACAGTATCATGCAGATCGGTACTGGCTTTTGGGCTTCAAAAATTCTTTTGAGTGCTGTGAAGTTTAAAATCTTTACACTACTGGCAGAAAGAAAATCAATGTCGGCAGCCGAAATTAAATCAGACTTAGGTTTCAAATGCACCGACAGAAATGTGTTCGACTATCTGGATGCTCTGACCACCTTTGGATTTTTAAACCGGGAAGGTATTTTGGAAACGGCAAAATACTCAAACAGTATCAATACCGATTTTTTCTTAGACGACAAGAAGCCATCCTATATCGGTGGAATCCTCGAAATGTTGAATAACAGGTTGTACGGTTTTTGGGGTAATCTTGAATCCGGTCTGCTTACAGGGCATCCCCAAAATGAGGCGAAACAAGGAGATAATCTTTTCGAGAAACTTTATGCTGATCCCGATCGGTTAAAAGAATTTATTCATGCCATGAGTGGCATTCAAATGGGTGGCTTTATGGCTTTGGGTCAAAAGTTTGATTTTTCAAAAGCCAAATCATTGGTAGATATTGGAGGCTCGGCAGGTTTACTTTCATTGATGGTAGCCAAACATCAGCCACATATGTCCTGCGTAACCTGGGACTTACCTGCAGTTGGACCCGTTGCCGATGAAACAATTCAAAAATTCCAACTACAAGATCGGGTTAAGGTCGCCGATGGTGATTTCTTCAAGGACCAATTCCCCAAAGCAGATATCATCACGATGGGTAATATTCTGCATGATTGGGATGAGGAAACGAAACTAATGCTCATGAAAAAAGCATACAATGCTTTACCTGAAGGCGGCGCACTTATAGCCATTGAGAGCATAATTGATGATGACCGGAAACAAAATGTGTTTGGCATGATGATGAGCATTAACATGCTTATTGAAACAGGAACAGGGTTTGATTACACCCTTGCTGATTTTAGTAAATGGGCCAGGCAGGTTGGTTTCAAATCAACAGCGTTGCTGCCACTGGCAGGGCCTACAAGTGCTGCGATAGCGTATAAATAAACTATACTAACATCAACGGGGGAATATTCCTCCTTTAGCTCAGTTGGTTAGGGGGTCTCGCCTTTGCGGGAGTAATCACATGCTACCCGCGTAGTGCAGCCCTCTTTTGAATTTCACGCCTGGCGAATGCGGGATAAGCAATTCAGGCGGGAGTATTATAAGAAAAATCAGTGTTTGGGCTTGATCGCTGCTGCTACTTCCACGGGATAATCAGATTCCAGGATATCCGTTCCTTGTACAAATATATCACGGTAGGATGTAGCTCTTTCCTGAGCAGAAGGCAACTTATCATAAACCGGCGCCGCAGAGATCATGCACAGCACGCCACGGGCATGCAGCAGATCAAACATGGTTTTATTGGCAGGCTTGTTTTCGGAACCTATATAGGCTATCATGTTTTGCCAGGGTACCCCGGCCGCTTCATACTCTTTCAACGCTAACTCTGTCTTCACGAAAGCAGACATCATGATGTTGGGATCGGCATCATAATAGAATTTTGCCTGCTGAGCATTGTGCACGGTGACCATTACAAAACTGGCGGCCTTATTCTTCTCTATCAAATTCGCTGTCCATTTCAATGGCACATCCTTCTTGTCAAGGTTAAGTATGGTTTTTCCCCTTGCCCAGTCAATGGCCTCCTGCAGGGTTGGTATCCGGTAAGGCGTTACATTTCCATCCTTATCTTTTAACTTAAACTGCTTTACTTCCTCCCAGGTGAAGTCAGACAGCTTGCCCTTACCGGTAGTGGTTCTGTCTAATGTGGCATCATGCAATAGTACAATCACGCTGTCTTTTGTAAAGCGGGGATCAATCTCAAAAAAAGCAGGTGTATGCTTTAGTACATATTCAAATGTTTCAATGGCGTTTTCAGGATACCCTGTTATATAGCTACCACGGTGTCCGCTAATGATGGGCTTACCTTTCCCTGTATAATGAAAATAAGCGTGCAGGTCCGACGCAGTTTTTATCGGTAACGTATGTAACTGTGCATACCCACACGAAACAATAAAAAATGCCGCCAGCAAAGCTGTGATCTTAGCCCTATTGATCTTCATTTAGCGGAGTTTTGAATTCAGTAATTCAAGTGTCAGTGTTCCGTCCTTATCCAGGGTGAAGCAGGTGATAGATGAGTTTTGCTGCACCAGCTGGCGGTAATTTCTCAAAGGCATGCCCAGTTTATGCGCCATGTACAGGCGGTTAATGCCATTATGGGCCACCACCATGATATTCCCTGCTGGGTAGTTTTGCTGCAGGGAATGAAAAAAGTCATCCACCCTTGCTACAATCTCAGCACCGGTTTCTCCTGTGCCACCAGCCCGGTGTATAGCCGGATCATTTACCCAGTTGAGCCAGAGCGACTCATTCTCTGCAATGAACTCCTCTCTCGTTTTTGCTTCCCAGCTACCGAAATCAGCTTCGATCAGCCTGCCATCTTTTATTGCATCCTTCCCTGAAGCCAAACACGCTGTTGTGAATGCGCGTTGCAATGGGGAAGAAAATACATCAGCAAATTCAATGCCTTCCAGTTGTCGCTTCACTTCTTCAGCCTGACGGATACCTTTTTCCGTAAGTGGAATATCGGTACGTCCGCAGTAGCGATTATTGTCAGCATTATAAGCGGTTTCACCATGTCGGAGTAAAAATATCTTCAGCATGCTCAGTTCAGTATTTTTCTTGCTTTCAGTTCTTCAATAAATAGTTTGTATTTCAGGTCGTAGGCGCTTACCAGGGGAGCGAATGGCTCCAGGACTGATTCCGGGGTGGCCATGGCAGTAGCGGCTTCGGGCAAAGATGCATAAAAGCAACGGGATGCGGCCAGTATTGCAGCGCCGGCTGCTCCAGATACGTTTTGCATCCTGCATACGGGCACATTGAGGATGCAACTCCTGATGTACAGCCAGGTATCGCTGTTGCTGCCGCCTCCGGCAGAGAAGACCTGTTCTATTTTTTCACCGGATAATAAAGATATCCTTTCATAAGCATAGCGCTCTATGAAAGCCACGCCTTCCATGCAGGCGGTAAATGTTTCTACCGGATCGCCATCGGGCCAAAATCCAACAGCCTGGGGTGCTATGAAAGGAAAGCGCTCGCCTTGTTGCAATAGCGGCCATGCCAAAGATGTGGCGGGTAATCTTGTGGCAGCCTGCTCGCTTAACTGCTGCAGATCTTGCCCTGCAAATAATTGGCTTACCCAATCTGCCCCGGTATTACTGGCGCCACCCGGCATCCAGTAGCCAGCAGGGTGACGGTGATTATAAATAGCCCCGGTGGCATCGGTCACCGCCTGCGCAGTAACGCCCTTTATTACCAGCGTAGTACCAATGGTCGTATTCCATTGACCCGGGCTTACTGCTCCCGATGCCACCTGTGAAGCGCAGCCATCCGTCATGCCTGTTGTTACGATGATCCCTTCCGGAAGATCCCATTGCAGGGCCAGGTCGGCCTTAATGGTGCCCAGCGGCTCTCCCGAAGGTTTTACCTCCTGCAACCATTCCCTGCGGATGCCAACCTGCTCCACGATGTATTCCGGCCATTTATACTGGTGAATATCATAACCCGACTTCATGGCATTGGTATAATCGGTCACCCCATATTCACCACACAATCTTCCGGTGATAAAATCGGCTGCATGAATGAACTTATAAAGGTTCGTTGCCTGATCTGGATGCTGATCGAGGAACCAGCGCATCTTTGGTAAACCGCTGGAGGCATTGAAAGCCGTGTACCCTTCTTTTACATGTTGTTCCGCTGTTTGTTTACAAAAGGCAGCTTGCTTGCCTGAGCGCGGATCGCTGTACATAATAGCAGGATGAAGGGGATTGAGATCTCTGCCAAGCGGAATAATGGTGCCTGAGGTAGAAGTAACGGCCACTGCTTTTATCTCTTCCAATGGTATCTTGTCTTTTATTTCCTTTACCAATGCCGGGATCAATCGACAGCAAGCTTCCCACCACAGCTCCGGTGACTGTTCTTCGCGGGATGTATCGCTTAAAAGAAATACTTCTTCTTTTGCGGCTACCTGCAGACCGAAACTGGTCAATATCACGACCCTTGCACCCTGTGTACCAATATCAATTCCAATAAAATAACCTTGACTCATTAATAAACTGATTTTAACTAACAGCTCTGAACTGTTCTCTTGTAGCCTTCCATTGCTCATAAAATGTCTTATACATATCCGCGTCGCGGCCAGTGGCCACTGAGCTTTCCTGAACGGCTTCTTCTCTTTGAACAGATAACCCCAGCGCCTCGTTGCAAAGCATGGCGGCGCCAACGACGGATGCCTGCTCAAAACCATCCCTCACGCGTACTTCATTTCCCGTAACAGCAGCAATCAGCTTACGCAATGTTTTACTCTGCAATCCGCCACCACAGGCCCAGATATACCCGGCGTCATGACCCGATACTTCGGCCAGCACTTTATAATTCTCCGCAATTGAAAAGGCAATATCCATCAGGGTAGCCCATACAAAACTGCTGCGGCTCAACTCATGGGAGACGGGCACCGGAAAAATAAAACCACCCCGTATCACGGGCTTGATCTCTCCGGCAATCAATGATCCCAGCGAGGTCATACATTGTTTGTTGTTATTCTCCGCCAGCTCCCGTTCTATTACATCATAGCCTTCATTGGGATAAAAGACCTCTTTAAGCCGTTGGTAATTCAAGCCTGTAACACCGGCATTGGCTTCAAATACAAACCGGTCTTTGGCGATGTCCCTGCTTGTCCAGGTTCTTTCTTCTTCATCAGTAATATAGTCTCCCTCCAGCTTAACCACGGGTGTGGTAGTGCCGGAAACGATCACTACATCTCCTATTGAAGGGCTGGTACTCTTTATGGCCATTTGGGTATCACCACCTCCGGTAATAACCAGGGTAGCGGGATTAAATCCCCATGACTCAGCAATATTCTTTTTTACGGTGCCGGCAATACTGCCCGATTGCGAGAGTGGCGGCAATACTGTTTGTGAAATGCCAAACAATGCACATAGCTCATCGCTCCAGTTACCGGCAGCCACATCATACAGCAGGGTTTCTGACGCCTGCGAATGCTCATACAAGGCTATTCCACTCAATTCCCAGGCCGCCCAATCACTGATACTGAGAAAGCAGGAAAGTTCATTCCAGACATCGTTTCTCCGCTCCCGGATACCTACCAGCTTATAGGCCGAAAATAAGGAGGTGGGATAACGGCCTGTTAATTGGTATACCCTGCTTTTATCCGGATACTTTCCTTCCCACTCCCGTCCGCGGTGATCAATATTGGGCAATCCGATAACTGCTCTGCCAGCCTGATCGATCAATACAATACCTTCCCGCTGGCTGGTAGTGGTGGCAGCCTTTATCTTGACCGCACCCGCCTGCTTCAATGCTTCTCCGGTTAATTCCCGGAGTTGAGACCAGAGCTCATCAGGTTTGAAATAAATTGAATCGAGGTAAAGCTCATCACGGTAGTAACGGATATCAGCTCTTGCCACACCCAGTATTTTGCCGGATGGGTTTACAATAGCTGAACGCACATTTCCTGTACCTATATCCAGCACCAGGTATGCCTCCTGTTGTTTCATCCTTTAAATTTTATCGTTGAAGGTACGATGATAATATTTCTTTATTGGCCAGGCGGTCGGCACTATGATTTCCATGAACAAACCATTCTGTCAGTACTTCATTGAGAATACGAACATGGTGGTCTTCCACTTCGAATGTGGCTCCTGCAATGTGAGGTGTTGGCAACACATTGGCCAGATCAATTATTTTATAATCCAACTCATCAGGTGGTTCGTTGTCAAACACGTCGAGGATCGCCCCTTTGATTTTATTTTGCGACAGCACACTGTACATATCATTTCTATTGACCACCACTGCCCTGGCGGTGTTGACAAAAATGGCATCTTGTTTCATCAATTTAAAATAACGGCGATCGATCATTCCCTTCGTCTCCTCCGTTACAGGCAGGTGCACGGACACAATATCACAGGTAGAAAAAAGTTCTTCCAGGCTAAGCTGCTGGTAAGCAGGGAAAGCTGCCGCGTTTACAAATGGATCATAAAAAGCAATGCTGCAGGGATAATTTTCCACCAGCTTTGCTATCAGCTGCCCGATGGCGCCAAAACCCACCATGCCGATCTTTTTGCCTGCCAGTTCATTTCCTTTAAATTCCAGGTAAGAAGTATGCGCTCCCGCACTCCAGTTCCTTCCACGCAGCCAGT
The DNA here is from genome assembly GCA_966211765.1 of uncultured Paraflavitalea sp. GTDB lineage: Bacteria > Bacteroidota > Bacteroidia > Chitinophagales > Chitinophagaceae > Paraflavitalea. Next base: position 38,891 of record CBIHOV010000011.1, on the reverse strand, counting down.
TGATGGCTGGTAAGGTCTTGCGCAGAAAGGTGATCACATTGGCAATGAATATTTCTGCTACTGCCTGTGCGTTACGGGCCGGCGTGTAAAAAACAGGAATGCCATGTTGGGAGGCTGTTGCCAGCGATACGTTGGAAGGAGTGCCCCTGCATACACCTATAAAATGTAAGTGTGCATTGGCGGCAATTACTTTTTCAGTTACATGATCATGTTCTGTGATGAGCGCTTCTGCTTCCGTTTCGTAGAGCAGGGCCATTAATTCATTTTCGTCATAAGCGCGCCCGTTTTCTTTCCATGGGCGGTATACTACTTCTCCCAGATCTTGTTTTACATCAAACAAGCCTTTTTCATGATAAGGTGCAGTTATTAATACTCTCATATTCCTCATTAATTATTAACAAATCTTTCTTTAGGTTCCTGATGGCAGTACCGCTGACTCAGCAACAGTTATTCTTGTTGTATGATCGGCAGCCCGTTCAGGCAAAGTGATAAAGCGGGTGAGTATGGCACTGACAAAATATAGACCTGCCAATATCCATACTACGCCTTCTGCCCCTGCTGGACCAATGAACAAACCTACTATAGCAGGACCTGCAAAAACAGCCAGGCCTGCACCCAGGTTGAGAATGGCCATCGCGGCGCCTTTGTCTTTTTTCACCAGTGAAGGAACCAATGCCGAAAGTGGTACATAACCAGCCAGGCAAGCTCCCCAGGCGATACCAGCCAGCATCACGGGCCAATAACTACCGCCCGCGTACTGAGGCATGTAGTAAAGTAGTAAGCTAGTGAGGCCGCAACCTACTCCGCCAAACCAGGTAATGGTTTGTCGCCAGCCAAGCCTGTCTCCAACAAAACCAAAGATCAGGTTGAAAGCGATGTTACTGGTAAAGATGGTACCCCAGATGTATAACCACTCAGTGGTGTTGAATCCATGTGCCGCCATATAGGTAGGCAGGAATACAGGGAATGCAAACTGTGCGGTCGTATTAATTACCCGCACGATTCCTCCTATTGCTACCTTGGGTTCGGTACGAATAATGGTCAAGCCTTTTATTAGTTCTTTCCATTTGTTTTGCTGCGCCTGCTCATTGATCCGGAAAGGCGCTTTATTGAGTACCAGGGCAAACAATGCTCCCAGCAAAACCCAAAACACTGCACTCCACAAAGCTGGAATATGACCCAACTCACGGATTGCCCAACTGGAGTAAAATGCACCTAATACATTCAGTCCCCCGGTAAACACAAACCAAAAAAATCCCACTGCACGGCCCAGCGCGTTAGGCGGAGTAACATAAGAAACCCACACCAAAAATGAATAAGCAAACAATGGATAGCCAAACCCCCGCAATGCATAAGTGATCAGCATCGTTGGAAAATCGAGGTTATCCAAACCAAGACCTATAAAACCAACTGTACCGGCCAGGTAGATCAGCAGCCCAATCAGCATCGTTCTCTTAGGCGTAAATGATTCGGCCATCACACCCGAAAACCAGGAAGCAATGGCAATCGTGATCCCATAAGCAGTAAACAGGGTAGCATTTTGTTGTATACTCATGCCGCGTTCTATCAGGTAAGGGCTCAACCATCCCTGCTCCATACCATCTCCCATCATAAAGAGTAGTATGCCCAGATAGCCGGATAAGAGGGATGGCGGAATTCCCATTTTGTTAGTAATGGTATCGTTTCTTTTCATATGTAGCAATCGTTGTTGTCTATGGTCTAATCGAACTTAAGCGTGTATTCGTTCCTGGCATCTTTTTTCCAGGCAAAGGGACGTGTTGTAGGGGATATGCCGAATAAAGGAGAAAATGTTTTCACCTTCACCGTTTTCCCATCTGCCGAAAACTCCAGTATACGCAGCCAGCCATCACCGCCATTGCCATCGCGGTGCCCACCGCCCATGGACTGGGCATCGAACAATACCTGGTGAACAGTTTTACCTGCAATATTCTGATCCTTTCTATAGCCTTCGCCGGAAATATGGCCACACAAAACCAACTCAATATTGGAAGAAGGCTGTACTACCTTTTCCCAGATCTGCTGACCATTGTTCGCATTAGGCAGATTGATCCTTGGCGACTTCTGGATCATGTTTCCGACATTATAAGGCTCCCAGTATATCCAGTTGATCTTACCAGTCGTGCGTTTATCCTTTGCATCTAGGTATTCATGGGTAGACAAGATCACCCGGTGGTTCTTGTATTGCGGGAGGGCTGCTACGTTCTTAGCCCAGGCCAGCACGGTATCTCTTGGACCGAATTCCACCGTCATAAAGAGATAATCTTTTCCGTTCAATCCCTTTATCTCATAAGCTGAATTTTCCAACGTGGGCTGCCCCTGTTCGTTCCTGGTGTTTTGAACCAGGTATTTCTGGTTCAAATGATTTCTTTCGGTAGTAAAGAACTGGCTGTATTGTGAGGTGCGGTTGCCCTGCCTGTCGATACTGTAATCATGGTTTCCTGTTGCTGCGATATAGGGAACTTTCCCGTCCAGTTTGCTGAAGGCCTTTGACACATAGTCCCACTGACTTTTGGAGGTTTGGTCACCATCGTAATCGTTGGTTATCTTGCCATCGTTCTCTACGAGATCACCTACGCCCATTACCATCTTTATATTGAGGGTATCAATATTATCTGCTATCCAGGCCATCATCAGGTCTATCAATGGTTGATTCCTTCCCCATTTCACATAGTTTTGCAGATCAGGCACCATGATCAATGACCAGGAGCCTTTTTGTTCCAGTGCAGGTTTTTGATAGTTTTCCTGGGAGAATGAAATACTGCCTCCTAATAAAAGCAAGAGTATGCAACCAAGAATTTTCTTTTTCATCATTAATACTTTTAGTCGATAATAAAATCTGCCTGTAAAAAGAAGTGATCACTGGGGTATTTCCCCTTGATAGCATCCTTAATAATAGTGGCGTCTGTTGGTTTTACTTTTCCCCTGTACCAGATATAATCGATCCTTCCTTTTGAAGGGCCTTTCTCATATTTCTCTCCTTCGAACTCGTGACCAGTAAATCCGGCTTCCTTTTCTCCATGTATAGTTTCATAGCTTTCTTTCCAGCCGCCATTACGTACAGATTCAAATACCTTGCTATCGTACCTGCTATTAAAATCTCCAGTGAGTAGCTGTATATAGTCCGGCTGATATTGGGAACTCTCTTCCACTACCATCTTTGCCTGTTGGACCTTGGCTTCAGCGGAAATATGATCCAGGTGGAGGTTTACTATCCTTAGTTCTTTCCCGGTGCTTTTATCCTTAAGCCTCACCCAGTTTGCATGCCTTGCCCTGGCTGTATCCCACGACTTGCTTCCCGCCACCAATGGCGTTTCTGAAAGCCAGTAAGTACCGCCGGTGAGTAACTCATACCGGTCTTTAGAGAAAAGTATTGGGTTCTTGGCAATGCCGTAATAACCTGTGGGATGCGGATCCATCTCCGGACCGTCAAAACCGAATAAGTGGTAGGAAGGAAAATATTTCCAAAGATCGTCTGCCTGCACTTTCAATACTTCCTGCAGACCAACGATATCGGGCTTTTTATCTTTAATGACCTTCAGACAGATATCTCTTCTTGCAGACCAACCCAGCCCTTTTGCCTCATCTTCATCAAGCGCTACCCGGATATTACAACTCAGGATACGATGAGCGCCGGTCTTGCCGAATGCCAGTGCTGTTTCCCTGCTGAAAGCCGGTAATACAGGCAGCAATGCAGCTGCACCAAAGCCTTTTAAGAATTTTCTCCTGTTGGCAGACATGTTATCGGGTTTTTAAAAATTAGTTTTATGATGCCAGTGCTTCTTTTTCGATGCGCAGGTAAGCCCCGCTATCGAGCAGTTCCTGTTGTAGTTTCTTCACGTCAATAGCTGCAGGCTGTATTCCTTGTCTTACAGCCATCTTTGCTGCCCGTCCGGCAGCTTCGCCCATCGCCATACAGGGCGCCATTACACGAATAGCCGACATGGCTTCGTGCGTTGTAGAAATACAACGTCCTGCCACGATCAGGTTCTTAATGTTTTGAGGGATCAATGACCGATAGGGAATATCGTAGCAATCACCGCACCATTCCAGGGTGCAGCCGCCGCCCTGTGGGTGATGTATATCCAACGGATAACTGGCCACGGCTATTGAATCATCAAAATGACGGCAGGTCATGATGTCTTCGCGGGTCATGGTATAATGTCCTAGTATACGACGCGTTTCCCTGATCCCGAGAAAAGGGGCTGTTTTTAAGAAATAAGCATTCTCAAATCCGGGTACGTAATCGATCAGGTATTTCTGAATATCGTGTATCTGGTGCCTGCCTTCTATTTCTCCATGGGTAAGGCTTCCGGGATCGGTACCATTTACTCCGTTTACCCGCGTCATGTTTACCCATACTTCTCCTTTGCGTAAGCCGGTGATGAGGATGGTACGTTCGGTAGCCAGGGTTAATCCGGCATCCTGCGCTTTCTTGATCAGGTTGCGCATCCCAACCAATACAAACTGGTTATTTTGACCAAAGTATTCGGCGGGGATAAAATCGGTAAGATAGGTCCTGGGTTCTTCCGCTACACTGGTGCGTAACTTTTCAGTATCCACGCCTCCCAGGCAAAACATGAGAGTAGGTGGTTGAACGCCGCCATCCTCATTCCCATATTCACAAGGCACGCCTGCACGGTAGGCCACATCAGCATCACCGCTACAGTCGATAATGGTTTTGGCCAGTATTACCTCACGTCCGGCTTTGCTTTCAATGATCACTCCTTTCAACTCCTCTTTCTCCATCACAACACCGGCACAAAAGGCGTAGAACAATACGTCCACCTTACTTTCCACTAACATTTCCAGCGCTACGGTCTTTACGGCCTCCGGTTCTACCAGTGTGAGGCTCATGTGCAATGGGCAGGGCCGGTGCTCACTGGAAGCCTGTACTGCTTTCAAGCGGTCGATCAATTTTTGCGGAAGGCCTTTTATGATCTGGTTTCCCTTTTGTCCAAGGAATCCGAGTATGGGAAGACCGATGGTCATATTGCCGCCTACAAAGCTGCGGCTTTCTACCAGCATTACATTTAATCCATCTTCGGCAGCTGCCAATGCTGCCATAATACCTGAAGGTCCTCCGCCAATTACCAGTACATCTGTTTCTTTTCTAACTGCAATTTCCCTGGCTGGCTCTTTGAATGTTTTTAACATGCTATTTTTCATTTACAGTTTACTATTAAGTTGGACCGACACTGAAGGCCCTTTCGGCTTTTCCGGCCGCACCATCGTCCACAGGATCAACACCGCCAATGGATGTAAAAATGCCATGGCAATGAATATCTTTTCGGCTCCCAAGGTGCCTATGAACTGGCCTACAAAGTAATTGAACAGTACTGCCCCCAATGCGCCAAACCCTCCGGCAATACCCAACACACTGGCTACATTTTTTACGGGAAAAGCTTCTGCTACTACTACGCTTACCGTAAACAACCAACTGAGGCAGGCAATGGCCACAATACTGAATACGGCCAATGTGGCCCATGCACCGCCCAGGTAGGGCGTAAGCACACATAAAGGAGCAAGCATTGCAACACGGGTCAGCATCACCTTTCTTGCTTTTAACGGGGCATATCCTTTTCTTACCAGTTTATCAGACCAGGCTGAAGTGGCTATTGCGCCTATGTCGGCAAACAAGAAGGGTATCCATCCAAACATACCTACCTGTGCAAGGGTAAGGCCTGATGATTCCTGCAAATAACCCGGCAACCAGAAAAGACAGAAGTACCATACGGGATCACTCACAAAGCGTATTAGCAATACGCCCCATAAACTGCGGGTGCCCCATAATTGCTTCCACTGGAATGACTCCGTTGTTCCGCCAACTGTTGATGCAGTCGCTTCCTGCAGAATATGTGGCGGGGGATCACGATATATCATTTTCCACGCCACGGCAATCAGCAATCCAATAGCCCCCATGGTAATAAAAGCTACCTGCCAGTTATAGGTCAGGGCCAGCCAGGCGATGGCCGGCGGCGCGATGATGGCCCCGATAGAGCTGCCCGCTATGCAAAGACTATTGGCTGTAGCACGCAGCTTACCGGGGAACCACAACGCAATTGCTTTTAACTGGGCCGGAAAATTGGTGGGCTCCGCTGCTCCCAGTAGTCCACGGAAAAAACCGAACTGACCAATGGTTCTGGATAAACCGCCACCAATACAGGCCAATGACCAGGTAATAATACCATAGAACATCACCAGCCGGGCTCCGAATCTGTCAACCAGCCATCCTGTAACAGGATACATGATGGCATAACAGATCGTAAAAATATTCAGGAGCATTGCATAGCCACCGTCATTCAGACTAAACTCTGTTTTGAGTACAGGTTTTAAAATTGACACGATCTGTCTGTCTACGTAGTTGAATACGATGGCCAGAAAAATAACGGCAACAATAAACCAGCGTCTCTTTTCGGGGCTAAGCAATACTTTCATTCCATGAAATTAATGATCACAATTAAACCAGCTCATCGTTATCCACTTTGCTAGTACCCGTCATTCTGCTTCAGATTTTTATTGGCATCCATTTCAGATTTAGGGACCGGCCAGTATTCATCTTTGTTCACCTTATACACAACTTCCTGGGTGGTGAAATATTTTATAGCTTCCGTACGATTATAGATGGGTGTATAGCTATCATCAAATCCGGTGAGTACAGCCTTGGTCCAGGCTTTGGCATCCCGGTTGAGGTAGATATATCCATTCATTACGGTTTTAGCGATATCCCAACGGCGCAGGTCGTACCACCTCAAGCCATCATTAGCCAGCTCCACTTTACGCTCATAGCGCAAGGCTTTCCTCAATTGTGCCTGGGTTAATCCAGTAGCCAATTCGGGCATTTGTGCACGGCGGCGGATCTTGTTGATGGCCTCATATACAGTATTGTCGATATCATTGTCTTCAATCTTTGCCTCTGCATAAATGAGCAAAAGTTCTGCAAAACGGAAAATACCTACGTCCAGATCCGACACACCACTTACAGATGTAGAGTTAAAATCAGCCAGGTCAATCGGCTTGCGCCAGAGGTAGCCACTGAAGGACCTGAAAGCATTTGTTGCATCGGCGTTGGCAACTGAGGGAGCAGTAGCAGCCTGACCATTGATCACCGGCCAGTAATTTTTAACGGTGGAAAAACTGGTGGCTGGTTCAAACTGGTATCCTACATAACGTGTGTGCGGACGTGCGCAATACATATCCAATCTTGGATCACGGTTCTCAAACGGTTTGGAAGCATCATACAGGGGAGATTCTGTAATGGGCAATCCGTCTTTGGCCTGGAAAGTATTGATCAGGTCCTGTGTAGGTCCCCAGTAACAAACACCTTTACCCAGGCGTGAAGCAGAATAGTATTGTTGGTTGTGGGTGTTTCCGGGAACATTCATATTGTACTCGGCTACCCAGATCCATTCTTTACTGCTTTTAAAACCAGCGTGACCAAATATGTTTGATACTTCCGGTTCGACAACGGTATGGTCTTTTCCAACGGAATTGATCGAACTGTTAAAAGGTGTCAGGTCGTGCAAACCATTAGACAGGGTAAGGGCAGTATTGGCAGCTGTAGCTGCTTCCTTGTATTTTTTTGCATACAGTGCTACCCTTGCTTTAAGCATATAAGCTGCCACACGCGAGCCTCTTACATTTCCGAACTGCGCTTGTGATGGCGGAAGATTGTCGGCTATCGCCGTTAATTCGTCCAGCAGGAATTGTTCAACCTCTGCCTTTGGCGTTCTTGGAACACTTGCATTGCTCAGGTCAACGGATTGCTTCAATAAAGGTACAGCACCGTATAGCTCGATCAGTTGTGAATAACAGTAAGCGCGTACAAAACGCAATTCTGCGTCCAGTTGCTTATAAGCAGCATCGGTCATGGTACTTTTCAGCTTTCCCAGGTTATCAAGCACTGTGTGACAACGGGCGATGGTTTGATAATGTACCTGCCAGGGTTTATTGGTCAGTGCATTATCAGTTGTAATAGCGCTGGTGATCGGGGATGTATAATTCGTACCGGGCCTGGCAAAGCCGATGTCGGTAATATTATCCATTACGTGCCAGATAGGCGTGCTGGATGCATCGAGCTTGCTTATATTTTGATAGGCTCCAAACAATCCCATTTCTGCTTCTTTGGCATTGGCAGGAAATGCACCTGTGGACGGACCGTTGAGCGAGATAAGATCGGGTTTGCATGAAGACAAGGCCAGGATCGACCCGACTGTTATAACCGCGATCTTAGTTATATTATTAAGGAGTTTCATTTTTTTAGAATTTAATATCAATACCAAATGTGAATACTTTAACCTGGGGATAGTAATTGCCGCCGCCTAATGCCACACCATCTGCTGCTCCGGCATCAAAGTTGATCTCCGGATCGTATCCCTGATAAAATTTGGTTTGAGTAAATAAATTTTGCCCGTTCACGTATATAAATGCTTTCTGCAATCCAACCTTTTTCAGGAAGTTGGCAGGCACTTCATATCCCAATTGGATATTCTTCAATCGGAGATAGGCTGCGCTTCTCATCCACAAGGTGGAGTTTTGCGTATTGTTGGTAGAGGTAACGGATACGCGTGGCAAGGCTGCATCCCTGTTATCCGGGGTCCAGTAATCCAATTGCCAGGGCTTGATAGCGCTGGAGTTGGCAGCGGGTATAACGTAATGCGCGTTGAGGTAGCCATCTACTTTACCCACACCTTGCAGAAAACCACTCAAGCGAAAACCCTTCCATCCCAGGTCCAAATTGGCTCCATAGGTATAGCGTGGAATAGTGTTGCCTATGATTGATTTATCGGCATCTGTAATTTTTCCGTCTGGTATTGACTTACCGTTTGCGTCAACGGCTCCTGCAATATCCTTGTAGCGTACATCACCAGGCTTTAGTGTACCGATCTGCACAGGGCCATTATTGATCTCTTCCTGTGTTTGGTAAAGGCCATCTGCTGTATATCCGTAAATAGAATTAATAGAGTATCCTGTTTGCTGACGTAAGAGGTCGCCGGAAGTCTGCCCCTTCATGTCGATGATCTTGTTCTTTACGTCGGATAGATTGAAACCTACACCGAGCTGGAAATCACCAAACTTGTCATCGTACCTTGCAGAAACCTCCCAACCTTTGTTGGTTACTACCGCGGCATTCTGATAGGGAGAAGCTAAGCCAGTGAGTTGCGAAGTATTTAACTTAAGCAGGATACCATCCGTTCTTTTATCATAATAATCGAGCGTTACTGACAGCTTGTTAAACAGATTGGCATCCAGGCCAATGCCTTTCATCTCTGTTTCTTCCCAACGGAGGTTAGGATTGGAAAGCGTGTTTTGAGTGATCATCTGGTAAATATTTCCACCCATGGAAACACTGTTCAATGACAAGGCTTCTGCAAAGGGATAGTAGGAGGAGCCAATATTCTGGTTGCCCAATTTACCCCATGAGCCCCTGATCTTAAGCATCTTTACCACATCGCTCATATTATCCCAGAAATCTTCCCTGGAAACAAGCCAGCCTGCAGAGAAAGAAGGGAATGCTGCCCAGCGGTTGTCTCCTGCAAAACGGGAGGTGCCATCATACCGCAGGTTGGCTTCAAACAGGTACTTTCCCTGGAAGTCATAATTGAACCTTCCAAAACCGGATATCAATATCCACTGGTTCTGAGTACCGTTATTGTCTTTTGTGGCGTTGTCTGCCCCGGCAGTCAGTTGTTCATAATTATTATAAACAAAATCTCTTCTGTAGCCTGACAGGAGTTTCTCATCATACGTTTCTCTGGAAGTTCCGCCCATTAAACTGAAATTATGATCACCGAAACTTTTTTGGGCAGTGGCCTGGAATTGATAGGTGCCGTAGAAGTACCTGATGGCCGATTCTGTCAACTCGGTGAAGGTATTTCCCGCTCCGGCTTCTGAACCATCTTCATAATAGGTCGGCACGCTTTTCCTGAAAGTGTGTACGTTGCTGGTTAAGTAACGGGGAGCAAACATTCCCGTGAGGGATAACCATTCTACAGGTTTGTAATTGAGGCTAAGGTTTCCATAAAACTCCAGGTTATTGGTTTTACGGTTTCCGCCATCTTGTATATACCCTACAGGATTGATTTTCACCCAGCCGTCGGACCACTTATCGCCGTTGCGGATTGGTATATTGGTGGGCATTCTTCCCAGGTAATTCCAGATCGTTCCTTCATCAGCAATTTGACGCCTGTCCTTATTGGTCACAGCAATATCAGCCTTGATACTGAACTTTTTACTGGGGGTGATATCCAGGTTGTTGCGGAATATATAGCGTTTGAAATTGGTGTTCTTAATGATCCCTTCCTGGTCTGTAAAACTCAGCGAGGGGGTTACCCTAACGATTCCGCTGTTGGCTGATAAAGAAATAAAATGGTTCTGCATCAAACCACTGCCATCCAATATGGCGTCCTGCCAATCATAGTTTTTCGGATTGGCTTCATATTTCTTCCTGAAATCTTCAATATTCTGGTCGCTATAGAGCTTGATGCCATTATCATTCATGCTGGCGTCGTTGAACACGCGCATGTAGGTTAATCCGTCTGTTACTTTGGGTATCGCGGTGGCTGTTTGTTTGCCCACAAACCCTTTATAGTTTACAGACAATTTATCTTTAGCTCTTTTGGTTGTGATTAAAATAACGCCATTGGCAGCCCTTGAGCCATAAATAGCGGAAGAAGCAGCATCTTTTAATACGGATATAGACTCTATGAGGTTAACATCTACATCATCTATTGATCCAGCCACACCATCGATGATCACCAAGGGATTACTGCTGGACCCGCCAAAGGAATTGATACCCCTGATGCGGATCTGTCCACCGTCTCCGCCGGGAGACCCGGTTTGTGAAGTAACGGTTACACCGGGAGCAAGGCCCTGCAAGGCACTGGAGGTGGAAGTGTTGGGACGTATCTCAATCTGGGTACTGGCGATAACAGAAACAGAACCTGTGAGATTGGCCTTCTTCTGTGTACCGTAACCTACTACCACTACCTCATTTAAACCAGCTACGTCTTTTTGAAGTGTTACATTAATAATGGTCGTGCTGCCGATGGCCATTTCTTTTTCCGAATAGCCCACCATCGAGAAAACCAATACCCTGGCGGTATTAGGCACATTTAAAGAGTAATAACCCTCAGCGTTACTGGTGGTGCCTGATCCGGTGGCCTTCAAGCCGACGCTTACCCCTTCCAGGGGCTTGTTGTTCTCGTCGATTATTTTTCCGGTGATTTGTTTTGACTGTGCGGCGACAGGCACAGCAAAGATCATGAGCCATAACAGGCTGAGTAGCCAGCTGCCGGTTAGTTTCCGGGCGTTGCTTTGCTGCCGAGGGATGGCAAAGCAGGGATTTTTTTTCATAACAGCTTAGTGTTTTTTGAATACATACTAATTTTTCCTACGCATCAATTCCTTTTATTTTGTTTCAATTCAGGTAAAAAGAATTAATGTTTTGCAAAAGAATGATCTCTAATCAAACAAAACATTACCTGTCAGTGAACAAATCATTATGAATTGGTGCCTGAAAAAGAGCAATCGTGGTTATAATTGATCCTAAAAAGCTGATATTTGCTTTTATTTGGCTCAATAATGTAAGCCAAATGTAATGAAATTAAATTCAATTAAACAAAAACAAACAAAAAGAAAGGCTTTGTAAGTTCCAATTTTGGAGATAGGTGCCCTGATTTTACCAAATCGTAAACTCTATGCAAGTCTTTGAAAATATTAGGAAATAAATGACAACTTTGCGAAATCTAACTTTATTATATGAAAACGATCACCGACAGGCACCAGTTTATCCTTCAGAAGCTCGCTGAAAAAGGCAAGGTCAGTATCCCTCAACTGATTGATGAAATGAAGGTGAGCGGGGTTACCATCCGGAAAGACCTGAAACTGCTGGAAGAAAAGAAGTTGATTTTCCGCACCCGTGGCGGAGGCTCCATTAATAATCCCTACGCTATAGAGCGGCCAATAGATGAAAAGGAGTTTATTAAGTCTGACGAGAAGAAGAAAATCGCGAAAGCCGCTCTTGGTCTCATTGGCCAGAATGATTCAATCATCATCGGATCAGGCACCACGGTATTTGAGCTGGCGCGGCAACTGTACCCGGATAAAAGAATAATAGTGATCACCCCGGCTTTGAAAGTCGCATTGGAATTGATCAACCGTCCTAATGTAGAAATACTTCAACTGGGGGGTCTCGTTCATCAAAGCTCCTCTTCCACAGCAGGCTCTTTTGCAGAAAAGATCCTGGATGAATTGTCCTGTGGTGTACTTTTTATTGGAGTGGACGGGATTGACCTGGAGCATGGCCTTACCATCACCAATATTGTAGAAGCCAGCCTGAACCAAAAGATGATCAGACTGGCCCAGACGGTTGTAGTATTGGCCGACAGCTCAAAATTTGATCGTCGCGGATTGGGTAAGATCTGCAACCTTGATCAAATAGATTATATCATAACAGACGGTGAAGTAAGCAGGGATACTGTAAATAAGATCGAAAAATCCGGTATCAAAGTAATAATAGCAGAATAGAAGCTTATAGCACGATATCGTTTTGAGGCTGTAAAGCCGGTGGCAAATCAGTTTCCCCAAGCATTTCCCTGATATCTATTTCTACAGCCCGGCTCATTTGAGAGATAGGCACATCATTGGCATTGCCTTCAAATGGATTCTCTGTGCTTTCGCCCACCTGCTCCAGGGATGTATATACCCAAGAGATCAAGGCACTGAAGGGTATAACAAACCATACCATATTGCCTTTTAATGCTCCTGAAATATGATCATTGAGGTCATTGAATTCTCCCAACAGCGCAAATGGGAGCAATACGCAAAAGAGCCGAACGAAAAAGGTATTGATGGTAGCGTATTGCCGGGGATAGGGAAAATTCTTGATCCGCTCGCTTTTGCCCTGATGGCTGGAAAACTCTCTCAACATGCCATGCATATCGAGAAACCTGAAATGCTCCAGCAGTCCTTCAGTATTGAGGTCCTTCAAGGCAAGGCTTTGCAAGCTCAACAACTGAGTTGCCTTGTTATTTTTTGACTTGAGGCTGTCCAGCTCTTCCTTTGTTATATACTTTAATAACTCATCTTCCAGCGCCACTTCCTTTTCAGGGATAATGAATAATTTCCTGTATTCCCTATTATAAGGTTTTTCAGCTGCTTCCCAACTCTTGTGGGCTCGTAACTGGTAGCGCAAAGCAGTAAGCCAGGCAAAATGACGATATATGATCTTTCTGGCCCTGTCGGTATCCCCAATGTAATCGCGGCACATCATTGCCCAGGCCCTGCTGGCGCCCATCGCGCCACCCCATATCTGCCTGGCTTCCCAGGTACGATTGTAGGTTTGTACATTTTTAAAGCCAACGACGAATGCCGTGGCAGTGCCCAACATGGCTACCACAGGCCAGGGAATGGATAGCCACTTAATATCGAATACCTGGTACAAAACAGTTGGAATGGCGCCATACAACAAGAGCCAACATATACTCCGTCTAGTCCAAAGGAGAAATTCGGAAAGCTTGTAAGATTTTCCTGTATGCATTTAGCCTTGTTTTATGGAGGTGTCCTTCAATAAAGTTTTCAGGTATTGGAGTAAGGCTTCTCCTTCCCAGTCACCGTCATACTTTATCCCGTTAATAAAAAAGGTGGGCGTTCTGTTTACGCCGCTTCTCATGCCGCTTTCAAAATCGTTGTGCACTTTATCAAGGTGTGCTTTTTGCTGGACATCCTGTTCGAAACGTTTCATATCGAGGCCGATAGATTCGGCATACCGGATAATATCTGCATCGTTCAATGAACGCTGGTTCTCAAAGATGATATCGTGCATTTCCCAAAACTTTCCCTGCTGGCCGGCAGCTTCAGTTGCAACGGCAGCAGTAAAAGCATGCGGATGGATTTTCGACAAAGGGAAATTCCTGAAAACGAAGGTCAAACGCGGCCCCAGCTTTTGCTGAATTTGCTTTACGATCGGATAAGCACGACCACAATAAGGACATTCATAATCTCCATACTCTACCAGCTCCAGTGGCGCATTGATATCGCCATCCATGTGATCATTGCTGTTCACTACAGGTTTTAATTGTGTCATTGATTTATTGTTTTTAAGTTATCGATCTCTTCCAATGCATTCAATATGCCATCTGCGCCGGGGTTTACACCAATGGGCGACAGGTAGTTCCAGCGGATAATTCCGGCCTCATCAATTACATACAATGCCCTCCTGTTTTCGCCGGTCTCCTCATCGTATGCCTCATACAACTTCGCCACTGCAGCTTTGGGTTCAAAGTCTGCCAGTAATGGAAAATAAAAATTGTGTTGTTCACCGTAGGCTGCATGGCACCACCGGCTGTCTACTGAAATTCCAATCAGCTGTGCATTTTGCCTTACAAAAAATTCCTCCAGTTCATTGTAAAGGTTCATCTGATCGCCACATACAGGGCTCCAGTCTGCCGGATAAAAAGCCAGGACCACTTTCTTTCCCCTCAGCTCACTTAACCTTAATTTTAATTGAGGAGAGGAATAGAGTTCAAAATCCGGTGCGTTGATTCCTATTGGTAACATGTATATTATTTTTTGATCTTAAAATGTCTCTTGTTTCAGGCTTCTGGGAAGTATTATTCATTTTCAGTTGACGGCGGCTCTCCGAGAGGCTGATCATGCATTCGAATGGCATCATCCATGAATTCACTTCCTTCCATTGAATTTGCTTCCTGGTGGTAATGGGATATGTTTTCCTGAATTTCCTCCGGCAAATGCTGGGGATTACGAGGATCGTTTTTGAGAGAAGGATCGATTGTGTTCATTTTGAATCATTTTATTATTAGAGAAACAAAATACCTGTTGCCTGGTGGATCGATGTGGGGGCTCTCTATACTAACTGCGCATGGAACCAATCTTCATATTTGATCTTTCCAAGACGGGGATTGTCGCCGGGAACGAGTGACGCATCATTCAATTTTGCACCAAAGTAAAGCGCCTCCTCATCCTCCACCACCTGACGGGAGTCTTCAATTGCATTCAAATAGTAATGGATCAACTCATACATTGGCATACGAACCGGACCAGCCACTTCTGCGATGGCATTTAATGGGGCACCCAGTACCAGGTCTGTCAAAGCCGATACCGCTTCGTCAGCTGCGATGGGTTGAAATGCAGCGGGCGAAATGTAAACCTCCTCTCCGATAGTGCCTGCCTGTGCTATTCTGCCTGCGAATTCGAAAAATTGAGTAGAACGCAAAATGCTGTAAGGAATGCGCGCCCCCTGGATCAGCGCCTCCTGTGCCAGTTTTGCGCGCAGGTAACCACTTTCCGGGAGACGGTCGGCCCCTACTATCGACATAGCAATATGATGCTTAACCCCTGAATATACTCCAGCTGTCAGGAGGTTGAGGGTAGACCTTTGAAAAAAATCCATCACTGTCTTGTCCTTAAAGGATGGAGGATTAGAAACATCCACTACAACATCTGTATCCTGCATTGCTTCCTGAAGGCCCTCACCGGTAATGGTGTCAATACCCGTGGTAGGGGAAGCAGCTATCACAATATGATCAAGCTGGCGAAGCTTGTCAACGAGCTTTGAACCTATAAGCCCGGTGCCGCCGACAACAACAATTTTCATGATTATTATATTTTGGTTTTGATCAAGGTTTCCCTCCTGGGCCGCGTTAGAGGTATCAATAAGACAAGCGACGTGCCATTTGGCAATCCTTTAATTTTGAGGCACTTGCCTGAATGTGCCGAAAACCAAATCACTGTATTTCGTGAATTGACGAAAGGTTCCACTAAATATCGGGGGCTAACTTATCAACCACCTGGTGGTTATCAACCGGACGAAGAAGAACAAACAGGAAATGCGGTACGGGCCAATGAGCCTTCAGCATATATTGCTTGCAGCAGCCTCTGCAGCAAAGCAGGCGTGAATAAGCTTACAATGGGAACATTCCCTCAAGCTGGGAACATTCCCAACGAAAATTATTGCTGCTTTTCATTGTGTACAAGTTGCTTTTCGTGTTACTTGGTATTCTAACGCTTGTCAAATGAAAAGAATAATACACCTTGTCTTCTTTGCATTATTTGCATCCAATTGCTTCTCCCAGTCATTTACCCCCGGAAATTTTGTTGTAGTCAGAATCGGTTCAGGAGCTGCTGTTCTGGCGGCAGGAGAGGCCCAGCCTGTCTTTGTGGATGAATACAGCCCTTGTGGCGACCTGGTAAGAAGTATTCCTATGCCAGTGGTGGTGTCGGGTAGCAACAAGCGACTCACGCTGCCTATCTCTACCAGTGATTACACGGAAGGTTATATTAGTTTATCTCAGGATGGGACAAAACTAGCGCTCGCCGGTTATGATGCTGAGCCGGGAACAGCTGCTGTATCGGCCGCTACGGCTACTGCTGTAAAAAGAGTGATTGCTATTGTTGATCAAAATGGCAATGTGAATACCAGTACAGCTTTGAGTGCCTTTAGCAGCCAGGCTATTCGTGCGGCAGTGATCAACGGTACGGATATTTGGGCAAGTGGCGGCTCAGGTGGCATCATGTACACCACGCTGGGCAGCACAACCCATGTACAAATCACAAATACTACGGCACGCTCACTGGTGGTATTGAATGGTCAATTATATGCCTCTTCTACTTCGGGAGCCTTGCGGTTAACGACAGTGGGTACGGGGTTGCCCGTTACAACAGGGCAAACAATGGTGAACCTTCCCGGCCTGCCCACTACAGGCAATCCCTATCAATTCTTTGTGGTTAATGCCAACAGTGGCTCAGACGTACTGTACGTAGCATACGAGAACTTATTAAGAAAGTATTCTTTATCAGGTGGTAGCTGGGTGAGCAATGGCACCATCGGTATTGCATCGGATAAATACCGGGCTGTAACGGGACAGGTTAATACAAACGGACAGGTACTGTTATATGCAATCAGGAGAAATGACAATACGACTTCAGCCGGGGGAGAAATAGTAACGCTGATTGACAGCACAGGTTACAATACCGATTTCTCTTCCCTCCTTCCTACTTTAATTGTACAGTCGAATGACAATAACGTATTCAGGTCGATAGTGATGACTCCGGGCACAATAGTTTCACCGAATGCGGCAACGGTCATTAATCAGGTAACCTTTCAGAAAGAAGCTGATTCGCTCAACCTGCAATTAACACCGAACGCTGCCAAAGAAAAAGTGCTGGTCAGCTTCAATAAAGAGCAATTGACAAATGCACGTATTGTGGTGACGAATGCTGCCGGGCAAATTGTAAGGCAGGTAGAAGCTGCATCCAGACTAACCGGACAGGTAACAATCGATGTGCAAGGGCTCACAAAGGGGGTTTACTATGTAACCTTACATAACGGTAAAAAGCAACAAACGAAGCGGCTGCTGATATTGTAGCTATGCCAGCCAATACAGTGGTGAAATGATCAAACAAATAACAGGTAAAACAATAAATATATGAAGCTCTTATCCAGGTTACTTACTCTTTGTGCGTTTGTTGGGTGTACCATATCCTTGCAGGCCCGGCAATTACCGGAATTAAAGCCCATTCTTGATGCACAGGCGGGCAATTCCGTCATCAATATTCCCCAGGGGCAGTACCTGCTCAATAATCTTACCAATGGCGCTTACCAGTTTACGAACCTGAACAATGTTGAGATCAGGGGTAATGGTTCCTCTATCATTTGCAATTCACAGGAGCTGGCATTCAGGTTCTATAATTGTACGAATATAACAGTATCGGGATTTTCCATTGATTACGATCCACTTTGTTTTACGCAGGGAACCATTGTGGCAAAAGACCCGGCTAATTTATGGTTTGAGGTAGAGATCGACACCGGATATCCTGTTAAGAATGTTAGAAATACCCGGGTACAATTTTATGATCCGGCTACCAGGCAATTAAAAAGAAACAGTATCACCACGGGGGAAGGGCATTATACAGCATTCGACAGTATTGGCCCCAGGAGGTTTAAATTAACAAAAAATGCTGCCTGGGTAGCGTTTGAAAAAGTGGGAGACCTGGTGGTACTTGACGTGGTATCAACCAAGGCTAATCCTGCCGCCCATGCTTTTCAGCTTGAAAAATGTCAAAATGCAACGGTGCAGGATGTTACCATATACGGATCGAATAGCTTCTCATTCTTTGAAAGGGACTGCAGGGGCACGCATTACAATCGCTGCAAGGTAGGCAGGGGCCCTTCGCTGCCGGGTATCAACGCGCGGTTGCGTTCCGGAAATGCCGATGGCATTCATAGCAGTTATGCAAGCGTTGGTCCATTGGTGGAAAACTGCGAGGTAAAACACAATGGCGACGATTGCATCATTGTATGCGGACGCTCATTCCCTGTGTGCAAGATTGACAGTGCTACAAATAGTATTTATGTATTAAGCAGGGAAGCGAACCCCATTTTTTACATGGGCGATACCTTACAACATGTGTTGTATGCCGGGGTTAAAAGCGGCAACATGAAGGTCCAATCCTTTACAGCCTATACACCTTCTACAGCGGAGCAACAGGCGGTAATAGCTATGTATCCGGATCTTTTGTTTAAACCCAATTATACCAAGGGCGTACGGATAATAGTAGATACCCTGCCTGCCATGGGGATCGGGGATGTTATTTACAATGAAAGCCATACAGGAAAAGGCTTTGTCATCCGCAATAACAAGGTGGGATATAACCGCTCACGCGGCATCCTGATCAAAAGCAGTAATGGCATTGTGTACAATAATGATATTACAGGAACAGCCATGAACGGTCTGTTAGTGGCGCCGGAAATCCATTGGATGGGTGGTGGTTTTGCCGATCACGTGGAGATCAGCTACAATCGCTTTTTTGAATGCATGTTTGAGAAAACCAATCAGGGTATGCCTCCGGGCGTGCTTTCTGTATTTTGCGCCAATGGATTGGCACAGGTGCCTGCGGCGGGCTCTTTTAGTCAGATCAATGTGCATCACAATACGATCCAAAAGTCACCTTATCCCGGAATTGTGCTTACATCAGTTATTGGCTTACAAACTTCAAATAACCAGGTTTTGCCCTATCCCTGTAACAGCAGAGAGCATGGAAAGAAGTTTGGGACAGTCTTTACGTTACCGGTTTGGGAGAAAAATATTACACCCTAGGCAACAGGGGGCAGCTGGGGAATTTATCAGTGACAGCGCCAGGTGGTAAACTGTCCCTTCAGGACAAGGAGCTTTGAAACTGTTTGGCTTCCTCCATGGCTTTATAACAGATATCCTGTATTGCGGCAATGGTATGCTTTAAATGATCCCAATCGCCCTTAAAAAATTCAACTTCATCAAGCAGGGGGTTGAGCAATTCATTGAGGCCCATTACCGAGATGGTCGTTCTTAAATTGTGGGCTATCGCTTTTGCTTTCTGCTCATCGTTCTGTTCTACGGAAAGGGCCAAAGCCTCCATTTCCAATGGAATGGCGTGGAGGAATTTCCTGGTGGCCTCTCTTTCGTACACTTTATTGCCGGCACTCACATCCTGCAGGTACTGAAGACTAATATACTGATAGCCGGTTGGTATAGCCCCGCCCCCGGGGGCTTCTTCCTTCGACTCTGAGGGTACAAATGAAGTAAATTTGGTAATCAGCCTACTCAAATATTCCTGTTTAACCGGCTTGGCTATATAATCATTCATACCATAACTCAGGCACTTCTCTTTTTCACCGGGCATGGCATGGGCGGTCATCGCAATGATGGGAACATCCAGTTTCAATTCATTCCTGATCTTGCGGGCAGCTGTGTAGCCATCCATCACCGGCATCTGGATATCCATTAATACCAGGTCGTATTTCTTTCTTTTCAATTTTTCGATGGCTTCCTGTCCGTTGTTGGCGATTTCAAACTGCAGGTTCCAGTTCCTGAATAAATGCATGAGCAGGCTTTGGTTGAATTCATTGTCCTCGGTTATCAACACCACCACATTTGAGGAAGGAGTACCTGGTAATGGCGACCTTGTGACGGCCAGGTGATCAACTATCTGACTGGTGGAAATGGAATAAGGGATCACCACGAAAAAGACGGTGCCGCTGCCCGGGTTGCTTTCCACTTCAATGGTTCCTCCCTGCAATTCGACCAGGTCTCTTACAATGGACAAACCTAAACCTGTACCTCCGTACTGCCTTGTAATGGTATCATCGGCCTGCTCAAAACGGCCGAAAATATGCTTCAGCTTTTGTGGTTCAATTCCGATCCCTGTATCGCTGACGGCTAATTTGATCTTTACTGTATTACCATGGTGTTCTTCAACCGATGCTTTCAATGTGACCGTACCCTCTGCGGTGAACTTGAAGGCATTGCCCAATAAATTGTTT
Organism: uncultured Paraflavitalea sp.; assembly: GCA_966211765.1. Taxonomy (GTDB): domain Bacteria; phylum Bacteroidota; class Bacteroidia; order Chitinophagales; family Chitinophagaceae; genus Paraflavitalea. The sequence continues at coordinate 18,553 of CBIHOV010000011.1, read as the reverse complement.
AATATTTGGGTAAGCCGAACGGGGTCGCCCTCCAAAATATCCGGTGTTGCGTTGTCTATTTCAACATTCAACTGTATCCCTTTACTGCTGGCCCTTGGCTGTACCATCGTTTCAATGGAATTTATCAGTCCCCGCAGGCTGAAAGGAACATGCTCAATGCGCATCATTCCCGCTTCAATTTTGGAAATGTCCAGGATATCGTTGACAATGGCGAGCAGGTTCTCTCCCGACCGTTCGATGGTTTGCACATAGTGCCTCGAATCGACGTCGAGGTTCTTTTGACCCAGCAACTGGGTAAAGCCTACAATGGCATTCATGGGTGTACGGATCTCGTGACTCATATTGGCCAGGAAATTCTCTTTTACCCTGGCGGTTTCGCGCAACATCTTTTCTGAACGGATGAGCTTTTTGATGATGTATATGATATACAGGAATACCAGCGCAGCTGCCAGCAGTACCAATCCCATTACTATATAACTGAACTCAATTGCTTTTTGCCCGCTCCTTTGTACTCCGCCGGTTATCAAAGCAAGCTGACGACCCCTTGCGTCGCTGATCTTCCGCGTATTCTTCTCGATATCGTACGACACCCATTCGGGCAGGTTGGCATTGATGGTGTCATCGGCAGCTTTTACTCCATGAAGCCGGTAAGCGCTCAGGATATTTCGAAACAGGTTGACCTTTAGCTGAATCGACCTATTGAGCTCACTTATCAGGGCTACGCTGACTGAATCGTCGGATATGGTGTGCAGGAAATCCTGCGCTGCCTGGATTTCACTAAACTCTGTTTCCAGACCGGAGAGATAGGTTGTATCGCCGGTTTCAATAAATCCCCGGATCTTCCTTTCTATTACGACCTTACTTTTAGCCGCATCCAATAAGTTCTTTGTGATCTGGAATTCGTCCAGCAGCTTCTTATTGTTTGTAACGAGTGCATTGACGTGCCTGGTTGAATTGTACTCCAGGTAAGCCAGAATGAGGGTACCGACTATAAATGGGCCAATGATGTAGAATATGATCCGTTTGCCTGACATGGGGTAACGAGTTTAATTCAAATGTATCAATCCGCCATGCAAGGGAAGGGAAGTAAGCTATGGGCGGGGAAATAGTATCGACAAGAAGGAACTTCGGGTCGACGGATTATAGCACATTCATCCGCTTGTTAAGGGCGGCACGGTAGGCATCTGCCACAGGCACTGTTTTTTCCTGTACTATAATGACACCCTCCCGTATGGTATCGATCTTTTCAATGGCCACAATATAGGACCGGTGTACCCGGAGAAATTTACTGGCAGGCAAACGATCCTCTACGGCTTTCAGTGTGGTGTGAATGGCATAGAACTTTTGAGGGGTGTGCAACTTTACATAATCGCGCATGGACTCTACAAAGAGGATATCACCCAGTTTGATACGCCTGATAATATTGGAATCACGGATAAAGATAAACTCCTCTTCACTGACGCTTAATTCCTCTGTAGTGCTTTCTATTAATTCCCTGGCTTTATCGATGGCCTGGATCAAGCGAGCGGGTGTAACTGGTTTGATGATATAGTCTGCCACATTCAATTCAAAAGCTTCTACGGCATAATCCCTTTTTGATGTGGTAAACACAATGACCGGTCCTTTTTCGAGATTCCTGGTAAGCTCCAATCCGGTCATCCCGGGCATTTCGATGTCCAATAATATAACGTCTACCTGCTTTTCCTGAAGCAGATTGTAAGCCTGCAGCGCATCAGCACATTCGCCGGCGATCTTTACATCCTTTATCCGGCCGGCTATTTGGCTAAGGGCATCTCTTGCTATTTCATTATCATCAACGATCAGGACATTCATTATTCAAATATAATGAATTGACCGAAGTTTCCATTGCGCAGCCCCCGGCCCCGCCGTATTCGATAGTTCCTTTCCTGTCGACAGGTTTTGCCTCCCGGTCGCTTTGCAGGAGCACTCCCCTGCTTATGAAAGTAAGTTGCACCAGGAAACAAAAATCATTTACCAAAAAAATCAAAAACACATGACTCCTTCAATTGGCATCACACCCGACAATCTTTCTAAAGTAGCGCAAATACTGAGCGGTCTCCTTTCCGATGAGTTCCTACTGTACCTCAAAACCCGCAATGCACATTGGAATGTGGAAGGCATCGACTTTTACAATAAGCATAAATTTTTCGAAGAACAGTACGAGCAACTGGACGAGATCATGGATGATGTAGCAGAACGAATCCGTAAGTTGGGACATTATGCCCCTGCAACGCTGGCAGATTACCTGAAACTCACGCACCTGACCGAACAATCAAGAGCAACCAATGATAGCACAGGCTTCCTCAAAGAATTGTTGGGAGACCACGAAAGCATCATTATTCACCTGAGAGAACAAATAAATCCTATTGCCAACGACTATAAGGATGCGGGCACCAGCGATTTCATCACAGGGCTGCTGGAAACGCATGAAAGGATGGCCTGGATGTTAAGGGCCCATTTGAAGTAAGAACCTGACAATTTTATTCTTCATTCTTAATCATGAAACGATGAAAACAATTCGAAACAATAGGATCAGCATTCTTGCCTTTGTTTTACTTTGTTTGGGACTGGGCAATAGGGAAAGCAGTTATGCGCAAAACCCTGGCAGCATTAAGAACATAGTGCTGGTTCATGGGGCTTTTGTTGACGGGTCGGGCTGGCAACCGGTATATGACATCCTTACTAAGAAAGGTTACCACGTGACAGTTACACAACAACCACTGACCTCTTTTGAAGCAGATGTGGCCGCCGTAAAGAGAGTGATCAGTCAGCAGGACGGCCCTTGTATTCTCGTGGGCCATAGCTATGGTGGCGCTGTGATCACTGTTGCCGGTAATGATCCCAAAGTGGCGGGGCTGGTCTATATCGCCGCCCATGCACCGGATGAAGGGGAATCGGAAGCGGCCAATGGGAAAATGCATCCATCTGCCTATACTTCACTTATTAAGGGCGCCGATGGGCTAGATGTGATTGACCCGAAAAGCTTCCCTGCCGATTTCGCCGGCGACCTCCCTATAGCAAAAGCCCGATTTATGGCCATGGCACAAATGCCCGTGGCCGACCAGGCTTTCCATGCTGTGATCCATGATCCGGCCTGGAAGAAGAAGCCCTCCTGGTATATGGTGGCAACAGCAGACCGTATTATCAATCCCGATCTCGAACGTATGTATGCAAAGCGCGCCGGCAGTAAGGTTGAGGAAATAGAAGGTGGTAGCCACGCCATCTTTGCCTCACACCCCCGGGAAGTGGCGAGGCTAATCACTACAGCCGCCACAGAGCGCATCAGTGCTTCTACAAAATGAGTCATCAGCTATAACCCCGCTGATACCCTACCATTCAGCAACTTATTTTCTTGCTTTTTAAAACAATCCACATGGCAAACAAACTATTGAGGCATGTATTGCCCACAGCAATCTTATTATCCATTTTAAACACATCAACTATCATGGCACAACCTACCAATGCTGTAAAAGCAGAAAATGATCCACAAATTCTACTGAAAGTCCGTCAGTTTCTTAAAGGCTTGAACTCCGGCGATGGAAAACCTATGGAGCAATTAAGTCCTGCCGATGCAAGGCAGGTGTTGATCGGTGCTCAAAAATCGGTTCCTGTAGACTATTCAGGCATTGAAGAAACGGAAAAGAAAATTACGCAGGACGGCCAGACTGTTACGATACACATTGTGAAACCGCAGGGCGCCAAAGGCAATCTTCCGGTATTCATGTTCTTTCATGGAGGAGGATGGGTGCTCGGCGATTATCCTACCCACCGTAGAATGGTCCGCGATCTCGTTGTAGAAAGTGGCGCTGCGGCGGTATTCCCCGACTACACGCCTTCCCCTGAGGCCCAATACCCTGTAGCCATTAACCAGGCTTATGCCGCCACGCAATGGGTATCACAGCATGGACATGAAATAGGTGTGAATGGCAAAGACCTCGCTGTAGTTGGCAACAGTGTTGGCGGCAATATGGCTGCGGTGGTATCACTGATGGCCAAAGACAAAAAAGGGCCGGCTATTAAACTGCAGGTATTGCTGTGGCCGGTAACCAATGCCAATTTCGAGACAGGGTCCTACCATGCTTATGCCGATGGCCGCTTCCTGACAAGAAATATGATGATCTGGTTTTGGGATAACTATACTACTGATCCGGCTGTACGCAAGCAGATCTATGCCTCTCCGCTGCTGGCTTCTTTAGAAGAACTCAAGGGACTACCCCCAGCCCTGGTGCAAACAGCAGAGAATGATGTACTGCGTGATGAAGGTGAAGCGTATGCCCGGAAAATGGATGAGGCAGGTGTACCGGTTACCCTGACCCGGTATGGCGGATTGATCCATGACTATGGCCTGTTAAATCCACTGGCGCATATCACTGCCGTGAAAACGGCTATGCTGGAAGCGGCAGCAGTGATAAAGCAATCTTTATTCAAATAAGCAAGATATTGACCTATGAAAGCCATCCGATGAAAGCAAAGGGCCCGTGTCTTTTGCTTTCATTCTCATTCTTTACCGGTATTGACGCCATGAAGATTATGATACATACCAATAGAAAAGCGTTCAACACTTTCAAAAGATGCGCACCAATAATATTATTTTGCCCTGGTTAGAAGGGACGATTAAGGTTGCCTGGTCTGATCCGGGTATATTAAAAAACCAATTGTATGCAAAGTCAGCCATTAAGCTTTAAGTATGCCCTGGAAAAGAAAACGCCCAGAGTAGGACCAGGCGGCATTACCCGTGGGGCTTCGGTATCTGAATTTCCCGCATCTGTAGGTATAGCGGGGGTTTCTATGCGCCTGGAGCCCGGCGCCATGCGTGAGCTTCACTGGCATGCCAATGCAGCAGAATGGGCCTATGTTATTGAAGGCTCATTAAGAACAACCATCATACACCCCGGTGGCGATGCGTATACAGACCTCTTTTATCCAGGTGATGTATGGTATTTCCCCAAAGGGTATGGTCATGCGATTCAGAATATTGGAGATTCAGCGGCGCATTTCATTTTGATCTTTGACAATGGCGACTTTTCGGAAGATCATACTTTCAGCATTACCGACTTTCTGGCGCATGTGCCGAAAGAGATCGCTGCACAGAGCTTAGGTCTTACATTGGAAGAGGTAGACCAATTACCCAAGGGAGAAGTTTATTTTGCCAAGAGTGCTTTGCCTGATCTGGAATCGATATTGGCTACGCCTAAAGCAACACCGGAATTAACGAGCATGCACCGCTACCCGTTGGATTCCCAGCAGCCCCGGCTGATCCCTGCTGGCGGCACCTTAAAGCTGGTTACGGCTAAGGAGTTTCCCATCAGTAAAACCATGTCGGGGTCCATCCTCGAATTGCAGCCAGGGGCTCTACGCGATCTGCACTGGCATCCCAATGCCGATGAATGGCAGTATTTTATTTCGGGCCGGGCCGAGATCACTGTTTTTCTAGCCGGGGGCAATGCGGTAACGGAGCAGTTTGAAGCTGGCGATGTAGGTTATGTACCGATGGGCGCAGGTCATTATATTAAAAACATAGGTACTGAGGTATGCAAAATACTCATTGGGTTTAATAGCGGGGATTACCAGTCGATTGACCTGAGCCGCTGGCTGGCTACCAACCCCAAAGACCTGTTGGCAGGCAATTTCGGTGTCACTTCCGCCATTATCAATAAGTTTCCAAAAGATGAGGTCTTTATTGAACAACCCATTTGATCAGGATATATTTTTAGCGCCAGGTTGTAGCGTTGGGGAAGCCGCTTCTTAAAGGAGTGGCTTTGTTATTAGAATGGCTTATTATTATTCGGCATCAGAAAGGCTTTTCTTTAACTCGTCCAGGTGCTTCCCATACTCTTTTTGAAAGAATGTATTGAATGCAGTATAAGCCCAAAACAGCAGTCCGCCATAAGCGGGGATACGCAGCCAGAGGCCTACTTCAAACCAATCTGCTACTGCCGTCCCGGTCCACAGATCTTTATAGACCTCTAGAAAGATCACCAGCATGAGCACACCAGCAAATGAGATGATGCGATAAAACAACATCATTTCTTGCAGGGAACGCAACTGGCGCTTCAATTGATCCACCACGGGAGCATCTGCCTTACTCATTTTATCGAGACTAAAATAGCCAACCGCAAAAAAGATCCCACACAGGAGAATAATACCAAAGCAGAGGCTGAAAAAGGGATCAGTCCGCCGGGAAGGGTTGATCAATGCATCACCTACAAGCATTGCGAGGGCGGGGATGATCAAGAGTTGCTTCCTAAACGCTTTTTTTAAAGCGGCTACAGGGCCATGGCTTTTTTGTTGGATAAGTTCCATGATCTTTTGTTTTGAAGTAGATGTATGGGTTGGATCACTATTTCGCCATTTATCTTTCAGGTCATCTAGTTCCATAAGCGTATGCGTTTAAAAGTTGCCTTAATTTTTCTTTTACTCTGGTCATCTTTACGCGCAGGGTACTTTCGTTGATACCTAAGATGGTTTCCATTTCTTTGTAGGACTTGTCTTCCAGGTACAGAAAAGTGAGTGCTTTTTCGATCCCATTCAACTTTGTAATGGCTTTATAGAGTTGTTGCAATTGTTCATCGTCGGGCGGTGGGGAGTGGTCTGCCATCTCAGGTATAACTTCCCGCTGCACGATCGGTATCGTTCTTTTCTTTTTACGGATACCCGCAATGGCTGTGTTGAGGGCCACCTGGTAGAGCCAGGTACTGAATTTGGCTTCGCCCCGAAACTGATCGAATGATTGCCAGGTCTGCACCATGATCTCCTGAAAGAGATCCTGCCTGTCTTCCGCAGTATGGCCATAAATCCGGCATATTTTCCAGATCAGGGCTTCATTCCCAGCGATTTGTTCAGTAAAGGCTTCCTTTCGTTGTTGGAGGGCCAAAGGAATTGTTTTAGATATCTGTGGTCAGGAATGGAAATATGTTACAACAAGCCGAAGTTTTTAGTCAGAAATTTTATACCTCATGTCCGTAATGGGATGGCAGGCTGTAAGACCGTTACTATTAAGACAGGCTAAGGTAGGGTGTTAGGCCCGCTTTGCATTCTTCCGGTATTCGACGGGGCTAATGCCACCGGTATGCTTCTGAACTGTCTGCTCAAATGGCTTTCGTCGCTAAAGCCCAGTTCATCAGCAATTTGCGCCACGGTAAGCGGGCTATTGGCCAGGCGGTGTTGCACGAGCTGTATTTTGTATTGGGTGATATAGTGCTGGAGGCTTTCGCCGGTAAGCTTTCTGAAATACTCTCCTACATAGTTGGCCGACAGGTTGAAGTGGCTAGCCAGGTAACTGATGCGTAGCTTGTCGGAACTGTGGATGTTTTCATGTACATGCAGCAGCATACGATTGATGAGGGGCTCCGGTTCGGGATTGGCAGTCGTGGTAAGCACGCTATCGGATGCCGGGTCAATTATCGAAGTTATTCGCATAAACCAGTTTGCCATCAAGACCTTTGAGTTCAATATGGTCAATTTCACAAAGGCCATTTGACATGAAAGCAAGCCCGGTGATCAGGCCGGGTGATGTTGTATAGGCCTTACTGTACACCTTCTGACCATTTATATAAAAGGTGGCTTCTTTATCTTTTACGATCACTTCAACATCCTGCCATTGGTGAACATCGCCACCAAAACCCGACAGGTCGGTGGTCTTGCCACTCAGGAAATGCTCCCCTACATTCAAATTGATATTGCCGGTGCAACCGGGAAGGGTGGTGTAGAAATACAATGAGTTGCTTTGCCCGCACACCTCATGTACAATCATAGGACAGGCTACATTGTTAATCGCCTTGAACGCGATCCTGGTCTTCAGGCTGAAATTATCCATTCCAACATCGTATTTGTCAGGGAACAAAGTATAATAGTAAAAGTTTTGTTGCTCCGGGTCTATCCGGCTGTTCACGATATCTTCACGGGTCAATGATAATACACCATTCTTTACAGATGCAGCAGCATTAATGTAAGCAGGTGTTCCTTTAAACAAGCCGGGTTTGCTGAAAAAGAACCAGCCCTTTGTCGGAATACTCACATCGATGGTTTTGACCACCTTATTGTCTACCAGCAGTTTTGCATTATGATACCCGGGTTCATAATAGATATCGGTAAGGGTATGTTTATTTTTTTCAATCCTCACCTTCCTGTCCCTGTCCCAGGACTGTTGGATAAAGAAACTATCGCCGTTTATTTTATCGATGTCATAGCTAAATACCACGGTGTTGGGAATATCATTATTGGTGACCTTCTTTACGGTAAAGGCAATATCCTTTTCATTCAAGGTTCCTGACTTTGAAAAATAGGTCAATGAAACCACTATCATGAAAAGTAGGGCCAGTATGGCAGCCACCCTCAGTCGGGTCGATTTCCGGCGTGTGTCGGGTTTTGGGGCCTGATCTTGCTGCAAGGGACCTAATTCTTCTACAGGGTTTATCTCCGGCAGTTTGGCTTTCCTGTACTCCTGCCAGCTTTCATATCCAAGGTAAGCGGCAATGGCATTGAGGGTGGCCACCTGGGGCAGGTTGTTAAACTGTCCGTTCACCAGGCGCTTGATGGTGGAAATACTGATGAGGGTGCCGGTAGCTTTTTCAATCTCTGCCGATACATGCTCGAGGTCGCGCTGGCGCAACGATCCCGGATCTGCATAACCTGATTTACGGCTGACCTCGGCAAGGCAGATTTTTATTAATTCCTTATCGCTCATACCAGATTGACTGCTGTTTGAATGACTTTGAACGTGTTTTGGAGGAGTATTCAAAGCCTTCGCACCGATTTTTGGAGACAACAATTCAATTAAAACTAACAATTAAAGTTTAACTAATGAAACGATTTTGGAAAGCAGTACTACTTACAACACTCGTAGCAGGCACGCTGGATATTATTTCAGCACATGTGGATCAGGGCATTCGTACGGGCGCCTTCCCGGTCAGGATATTTTATGCTATTGCCGGGGGCGCCATTGGCATAAAAACGGCCCTGGCCGGCGGCCCGGGTATCATCTTACTCGGCATTTTCTTCCATTATTTTATCTCCTTTGCCTTCACGCTGTTCTTTTTTTTAATATTCCCGGTGGTAAGCAGGGTGCCGAACAATAAATACCTGAATGGGCTATTGTATGCCATATTTGTATGGCTGACGATGACTTTCATTGTCTTACCACTCAGCGCGCTTCCCAACAGACCTTTCTCTTTTTCCTGGGGTATTATACTGGGCTGGTTGATATTGACAGTAGTTTTTGGCTTACCCATTTCCCTAATGACAGAAAAATATTATAAGAACCGGACAGCTGCGGATACAGGAAACCCAAGGGCCTAAGAGAAATTAAAAACGGAGGAGGGTGTCTGCCTGGCATTCTTCCGGTATTCGACAGGGCTCACACCACCGGTATGCTTTCTGAACTGTCTGCTCAAATGGCTTTCGTCGCTAAAGCCCAGTTCATCAGCGATCTGCGCCACGGTGAGCGGGCTATTGGCCAGGCGATGTTGCACAAGCTGTATTTTGTACTGAGTGATATAATGCTGGAGGCTTTCACCGGTAAGCTTTCTGAAATACTCTCCTACATAGTTGGCCGACAGATTAAAGTGTTTGGCCAGGTAACTAATGCGCAGCTTGTCGGAGTGGTTGATATTCTCATGAACGTGCAGCAACATACGGTTGATCAGTGGCTCCGGTTCGGAGCTGGCAGCCATGGTCATTACACTATCAGCCACATTGCGGGCGAGCATGTTGAGGACCAGGGTAATAAAATGCTGCAGGTTCTCTTCGTAGTAAGGTTGTTTTCCTTCGAATTCCTGCACCATATTATTGATGAGGGTGGAGATCATCTGGTAGTCGGCAGGCTGCTTGATGAGTACCTGCTCAAACCGGTTGTGGTGGTAGAAGATATGTTCCAGTTGGCGTAGCCATTGGGCTATGCGCTCACGCTCCTGGGCATTCTTGCATTTGGCCAGGAACACTTCTGAAAAACGAATGGAACAAAAGCGGGTGGGTGTGTCCATTTTAAAGCCCCGGCAGTCGAGGGGAGTGAACAGAAATATACTGCCTTTGGTATAGGGGAAGCGATTGAGGTTCACATAGCGTTCGCCTTCACCCTCGAGAATTTGCACGATCTCAAAGAAATGATAGACCAGGGGGCTTGCCTGCCAGGTCTCCATATCAGCCACATACAACTCAAAGGGCCGGTGTAGCGCTTTCTGCTTCATAACCTGCGAAATTACAGAACAAACCCCTCTTTGGCACTGTTCCTCCGTGGCAGTGGCTACTAATTTTGCAGGCAAATAATTGACTACAATGAGTTTAGCAGAAAAATATGCTTCCCCGGGAGGGGTAAGACCAGTAAAAGCGATCCGTGTTCATAAACTCGGTGGCCCAGCCGTACTCAGCTATGAGAACATTACTATCGGAGCCCCTGGGCCTGGAGAAGTGCGCGTGCGCAACCGGGCCATCGGTCTCAACTTTGTGGATACTTACTTTCGTACAGGAGCATATACACCGCCCAGCCTGCCATTCATACCCGGCAATGAGGGCGCGGGTGAGGTAATCGCTGTTGGAGAGGGTGTGGAAGGTTTTGCGCCGGGCGACCGGGTAGCTTATGTGATGACACTCGGCGCTTATGCGGAAGAGAGTATTGTTCCGGCGCACTACCTCGTGCAACTGCCTGATGCCATCGATTTTGAGACCGGCGCCGCCATGATGCTGAAGGGATTGACCGCGCAATCGCTCTTACGCCGAGCCTTTCGGGTAGAGGCAGGCCATACCATTCTCATACATGCAGCAGCAGGTGGCGTTGGTCTCCTACTCACGCAATGGGCAAAGCACCTGGGCGCTACTGTGATCGGTACAGTAGGCTCGCCGGAGAAGGCGAGGCTTGCCCGTGAGTATGGTTGCGATCATGTGATCGATTACCATAGGGAAGATTTTGCCGCACGGGTGAAGGAGATCACACGTGGCGAGGGCTGCCATGTTGTATACGATGGCATTGGTAAGGCAACCTTTGAGGGTTCCCTCGATAGCCTGAGGCCTTTCGGTTATTTCGTGAGCTTTGGATCGGCATCGGGCGCTATTGAACCATTCGATATTATGCTGCTGATGAAGAAGGGCTCACTCTTCGCCACCTGGCAGTTACTGTTCACCCACCTGGAGAAGCGTGCCGATGTTCTCTCCATGAGTGAGGAACTATTCCAAGTCGTTTCAAGTGGCGCTGTAAAGATCCCGATCCACACCCGATTACCGCTTGCTAAAGTAGCCGAAGCACACCGGCGACTTGAAGGAAGGGAGACGACGGGGGCGACGGTACTGCTGCCGTAGTGCCCATTTGATTTCGGCCAAGATCTAATAATTTGGCACAAGCGTTCGTGTAAAAGGGTGGAAAGCGACTTTGTGACGGAAGGATGGTGTAAGCGGGGAGCGAAATCTTAATTTTAAAAGATGAAACACATTTCTGTTCTGATCCCCGAGGGAGATATTAGCCTATCGAATGTGGAGGGGGTGCATCATATTTTCTCCGAGGTAAATAAAGCTTACCAAAGAGCGGGAAAGGCGCCCTTATTCTATTTTCAATTGGTGGGTAGGCAGCGAAGTCACTTTATGAAGGAAAACTTCTTCAGCATCCATCCCAATTTCCTGATCGCAGAAGATTTCAAGACCGACTTGTTGATCATTCCGGCTTTGCACGGGGATATATTTAAAAGTGTTGAATTGAACAAGGGGTTGATCCCCTGGATCGTGGACCAATATAACAGGGGCGCAGAAGTGATGAGCCTTTGCACGGGCGCTTTTTTACTGGGCGCTACAGGATTATTAACTGGCCGTAGTTGCGCCACGCATTGGATACATGTGAATGAATTCAGGGAAATGTTTCCCGATGTATTGGTAGTAGACGATAGGATCATGACGGATGAAAACGGTATTTACACCAGCGGGGCTGCCTATTCCTACCTGAACCTTATCCTGTACTATATCGAAAAATGTGCAAATAGGGATATTGCAATTCTGATTGCCAAAATATTTGCACTGGATATGGGACGTACGAGCCAATCGCAGTTCATCATCTTCCAGGGATACAAGCACCACAATGATGAGAGCATATTAAAAGCCCAGGAATACATTGAAAGTAATTACCAGCAAAAGATCTCGGTAGACGAGATAGCTACGCATGTATCATTGGGCAGGAGGAATTTTGAACGCCGGTTTAAGACGGCTACTTCTAATTCTGTTTTTGAATATATGCAAAGGGTAAAGGTAGAAGCTGCCAAGAAACAATTGGAAGCGGGAAGGAAGACGGTGAATGAAGTGATGTATGATGCGGGGTATACGGATGTGAAGGCTTTCAGGGATGTTTTTAAAAAGGTAGTGGGCATGTCGCCCGGAGAATACCGGCATAAATACAACAGGGATGTAATGGTCTAACCTAAAGGATCATAAAAAGAGGGAGGGGGTCCTCTCTATACGTAAGTTACTTCATCAATGGTGCGGCCTCCTGCTGCAGGCTTTGGGCCACCTGGCTTTCCTGGTACCAACACGCAAAGGCTTTTTCAAAGAGATCAAAGATCTTGTTAATGATGTACAAGGCATTATCTGTCTCATGTTTGCTGGGCGCATAATTGTTATAGGCCGCACTTTCATGACCGGCATCGGTTTTATCCATGGCGTGATTAGCTTCCGTATGCGCATGCAGCTGTCCAAAGTACTCCAGTTCATCCTGCCGGCCCATGGTATGCACCAATTCAAATACGGGTTCATTAAAACATTCGAAGGTGGCTTCCAATGCTTCAATAATGATGAGCTTATAAAACGGTAATGGAAATTGCCGGGCCAGGTGGATGGTTTCGTATACCACATCGCGCACGCTGCTGTAACTGTCCGACCAGGTCTGTTGGAACATGCTGATGCCTGACTGTTCCAGGAACCGCCTTCCATAGCTGATACGTTCCAGGTCTTTTAAATACCATTGCCAGTGATAGGAATCTTCTTCGCAATGGACGTTCACACTTAGTTGCATGGGGTCTGCGCTTTTTTCATCTTTCAGTTTGTTGAGGATATCCTTGAAGCCCATGACGAAAAAAAGCATGGCCGGTGTAAAGCTTAACCGGGATTCCTGTGGAACGGAACTGTTTCCGATCATGACACATAGCGGTGATTGACGCAGTTGCTGTTTACGGATCTCCAGTGTCTGGATAATTTGTAACATGGCTGTTAAGTTTGTGTGGTTTAATCATCCTGTGCCATTGAGGGCACAGCTTTTCGCAAACAAACTACAACATCCACTTGCGTACCCAATCACCCCGAGTACTGAAAAAGCCATATCTATAGCTGATATGCCAGCTACAATGGTTAAATATTTAGAGTCCGAAAGTCGTAAAGTCCGGAAGTCCGAAAGAAAAACCTTTTTATAGAGCTACGGTTTTTGCTCCATTGCTTTTCTTATAACGGGGCCACTTTGGTGCCGAACAATTCGATGGAGCGCATCATTTGGTGGGGGGGGAAAAGACCCAACGCTCATTTGCGCCAGGAAGCGGGTATGTGGAACAGCTCGTACTGTTAGAGTAGCTTATCAATGATCTCCTGGGGACTGCCGGCATCATCGGGGGAGGAGAAACCATAGTATACAACAAATGGAGCCAGGAGACTCCACTTGTTTTATTGATAAGCCGACGATAGACAAGTTTATTGCAATACGAGTGTTCTTTGTTGTTCGTGTTGTTTTATTAATTGTGCCCTGTATTGCGAAGGGGTGACGCCTTCAAATGCCCTGAACCATTTGGTAAAATTGGAAGGATCGTAAGTGAGCAGCTGCGCTACACCTGCTACGGAATAGCTTGCATCCTGCAGGTAGTGTTTGGCTATAGTAAGCAGTTTTTGTTCATAGTAATAACAAGGATGTTTGCCGGTATGTTCTTTGATCACGGTGCTAAAGTGACCGGGATGAATGAAGAGGCGTTTTGCAAAATCCCTCAGCTCCCACATGGTAGCTGCTTTGCCTTCAATGATGTCTTTTAAATGTTCATCAATGAGGGAGAGGTAGTTTTGAAATATTTCTTCATTGCGGCTGATCATATTGCTGCCTTTATATTAATAACGTTCTAATGGATTGTTTGTTCGCGCTGACTTTCCCTATTCCTCAAAGCCAATTGACCATTAACCAGTTACACTTCTCTTCGCAATACTTCCAATGGGGGCCGGTTTACCACGCTGCGACTGTTGAAGATGCCAATCAGGATGGTGAGTGCTGATATAGCAAAGAACAGCATAACTACTGGCCACCAATCGGGTGAGAAAGGTGTTTTAAAACTGTAACGCGCCAATGCCCAGCTACCCACTAAAGACAATAAAATGCCGGTAGCAGCTGCGAGGGCTCCCAAAAAGAAATATTCAAGGGCAGTGATCACAAGTATTTGCCGCCGGCTGGCGCCCAGGGTACGCAGCAACACACTTTCCTGCATGCGTTGGTATTTGCTGATGAGCACGGAAGCAATGAGTACGATGAGCCCGGTGATGATGCTGAAGCCCGCCATGAAGCGGATCACAAAACCAATCTGACTGAGCACATCATCCAACACTTTTAAGATGAGGTGGAGGTCGATGATGGAAATATTGGGGTAGTTGCGTACCACGGCCTGTTGAAACTTAGCCGAGACTTCCGGAGAGGGTACGCGGGTAATGAGCACATGGAATTGCGGCGCAGGCTCCAACACACCTGGCGGAAATACTACCCTGAAATTGGTTTGTACCCGCTGCCAATCTACCGTGCGCATACTTCCTACCACGGTAGGCACCAGCGCACCCTGCACATTGAAGAGAATACTATCGCCCATCTTTACATTGATGCGCTTTGCATATTGCTCTTCCATGGAGATGGGCACCACCTCACCGGGATATTTGACAGGGCCGGAAAGTTTGCCAGCGGTCAGTTTTTCGGAGTCGGTGAGTGAATCACGATAGGTAACCCGGAACTCCCATTCAAAAGCTCTTTCGGATATTTTAGAGGTAGTATCTTTTTTTACATCGGCGGCGGTCTTGCCATTGATGGCCTCAATGCGCATGGTAACGATGGGCACCTGTTGGATAATAGGCAACTGGTAATTCTTTGCCAGGGCTGCTACGGAATCTTTCTGGCTGCTCTGGATATCGAAGAGTACCATATTGGGCTGACCTCCGCTACCGGTGAGGGTAACACGGTTGATGAGCATGCTTTGAATAAAATACAAAGTGCTTATAAAAAGAGCGCCCAATCCAATAGTGGTAATGAGTATGATGGTCTGGTTGTTGGGGCGATAGAGGTTGGCAAATCCTTGTCGCCAGAGATAGCTCCAGGAAGTAGGAAAAAAGCGGCGTACCAACCACATCAGCAATCTTGCAATACCTGCCAGCACAAGGAAGGCGGTAAGGATACTGACGGTAAACACGATAGCCTGCACCCAGCTGTGCACCTGCCACCAGGTAAATACAATGATGAAGGCCAGGATGAGCAGGTAAACCAGCCATTTGATGGGATCACGAAAGAATTTCGTGGATTCAAACGACAAACGCAGGGTGTAGAGCGGCGACACATTGCGCACACTGAGCAGGGGCAATAACCCAAAGAGCGCGGCTATGATGGCGCCGAGGGCAATTCCCTTGCCTATGGAAGGCCAGGAGATACCGGCTGTAATATCAATGGGCAGAAAATCTTTCAATACGGCGGGGAGTACCTGTTGGATGAGGGTACCCACTACAGCGCCCAATACAGAACCGATAATACCGATGCCAATGATCTGGATGAGGTAGATGAGGAATGCCTGACCGGCATTTACTCCCAGGCAACGGAGTATGGCAATGGAACTGATCTTTTCGCGTATGTAAATATGAATGGCGCTGGCCACTCCAATGCAGCCGAGCAAGAGAGCGATGAAACTGATGAGAGTCAAAAATTCATTGACGTCTTCGAATGAGCGACCAGTATTTCTTTTGCGCTCTTCTACAGTATCATAATCGAGGCCGGCTTTTTCCAGTTGTGGTTCTATAGCCGTCACCACTTTGGTGACCTGTGCAAGCTGGTTGTATTTATAATAGAAGTTCACGCCTACACGGCTGCCTCTTTGCACCAGGCCGGTTTGCTCCAGGTATTTGAGGGGTATGTATACAGGTGGCGCCACGGTAGTGGAAAGCCCTGTGCGGCCGGGTGCTTTATTGAGTACACCTGCTATGGCAAATGACACATCTCCTATCTGAATGGAATCGCCCACCTGGGCATTGAATTGCAACATAAGGGTTTTATCGACCAGGGCCTGTTGCTGTAAACGGAACCCTTTTCCTGCTGCCCCAGGTGTAGTTTCCAGGGCGCCATAATAGGGAAAATCGCCTTGCAGGGCACGGACCTGTACGAGGCGGGTGCCCTGGCTTTTGGCAAAATAGATCATGGAGGCAAACGTGCGTTCTTCGGAACGCTGATCGCCCAATGAATCCAATAAGGTTCTGATCTTCGGGCCTACGGGTTTGTTGCTTTCTATCACGAGATCGGCCCCTACCAGGGTCTGCGCCTGTGCGTCAATGTCTTTGCGTACGTTATCGCCCAAAGAGAAAGTAGCTACGAGGGCAGCGATCCCCAGTATGATGGATGATACAAAGAGGAAGAGGCGGGAACGATTGCGCCTGCTATCTCGCCAGGCCATGAGGAAGAGCCACCGGAGGTTGAGTTTCTTTTTGTAGACGAACCTTTCTCTGTCCATTAATTATGTTTCAATATTTTGACGATTGCTTGTGTTGATATCCGCCTGCGTTGATGACCGGGTGCAGGCAGCCGGTCCTTTTTGCTGTGCTCTTTTTAGTTGCTGTCATCACTGATGAGGTGACCGCCTTTGATCTTAATGATACGTTTTGTTTGAGCGGCCAGTTCGAGGTTGTGGGTAACGATCACAAGGGTGGTACCTGCTTCCTTGTTAAGTTCAAACAGCAATTTGATGACCTTATCACTGGTTTCCGCGTCGAGGTTGCCGGTGGGTTCATCGGCAAACAATATGCGGGGCTTATTGGAAAAAGCGCGGGCCAGGGAAACACGTTGTTGTTCGCCACCCGACAATTGCAGGGGGTAATGGTGAACCCTATCCGCCAGGCCTACTTTGTCCAGCAGCTCCAGGGCGCGGGGACGGATGTTCTTTTCGCCTCTTAATTCGAGGGGTACCATCACATTTTCCAGTGCGGTGAGGGTGGGCAGCAGCTGGAAATTCTGGAAGATAAATCCCACATAGCGGTTGCGCACCTGCGCGCGTTCATCCTCACTCAATTCATTGAGGCGAATGTTGTTGAGCTCTACAGCGCCATTGCTGGCCCGGTCGAGACCGGCGCAAAGGCCCAGCAGGGTTGTCTTTCCACTGCCGGAAGGGCCTACAATTGAAATGGTGGATCCGGCTTCTACAGAAAAGTTAATGTCGTTGAGGACATGCAGGGTATGACCGCCGCCCTGGTAAGTTTTGCTTAAATTCCGTATATTCAGAATAGTCTCCATAAGTTTGTTTAGAAGTGATGTGGGCCTTTTTTGCGGCGCGTGTGGACACACGCCGTGGCACACAGCAGTAATGTTTGTTTATATAGTCGGATCAACAGGATTTATATTACTGTTGCCGGTTGAGTAAATTACAGGCATCGTTATTGAATGGTTGGGGACAGACCCTTCCAGGTTCTGAAAATACACCAATAAACGAACATACGAGAAGGGTACATGTTTAAGAGAATCCTAATTCGGACCACAAATTATTATATGTTGAAATTATTGCTGATAAGCGGTCTTATGGGTATGCTGGCTTTGAGTAGTTGCAAGGACAAACCTGCTGCGGAGAAGCCCAGTGATGCCACTACCACCAAGACAGCGGAGGCCGGGGGTACTGCTGTAACGGATTCTGCCAAACATATTGTATTCTTCGGCAATAGCCTGACGGCCGGTTATGGACTAGACCCTACAGAAGCATTCCCATCTGTGATACAGGCTAAGATCGATTCTTTGCAATTGCCTTATAAAGTGGTGAATGCCGGACTGAGTGGTGAAACGACG
This sequence comes from uncultured Paraflavitalea sp., assembly GCA_966211765.1. Taxonomy (GTDB): domain Bacteria; phylum Bacteroidota; class Bacteroidia; order Chitinophagales; family Chitinophagaceae; genus Paraflavitalea. The sequence continues at coordinate 525 of CBIHOV010000011.1, read as the reverse complement.
GCCGGAGGCAAGGGCCGGATCGACTGGTTGTTGCAGCAACCGGTGGACATATTTGTACTGGAACTGGGCGGTAATGATGGACTGCGTGGGATACCGGTAACTGAGACAGGGAAGAATTTGCAGGAGATCATTGACCGGGTGAAAGGGAAATATCCCCATGCCAGGATCATGCTGGCGGGCATGCAGGTGCCGCCGAATATGGGCAGCAAATATGCCGGCGAGTTCAGGGCAGTATTCAAAACACTGGCCGATAAGAACAATGTTCCGCTGGTACCCTTCCTGCTGGAAGGGGTGGGCGGTGTGCCGGAGCTGAACCAGGCCGATGGCATTCATCCTACTGCTAAGGGTGCTGTGATCGTGGCAGAGAATGTGTGGAAGGTGCTGAAAGGGCTGCTTTAGTACCTGTTTTAAATGACTGCCGCCTGTAAACCTTGTGTGAGGGTGGCCTCAAACATGTACCATCCATGTGTCAAATGGGGGTGTTCTCGGGTATGTAAGTTAAACTGTGTCAAAGTTCTTCTTCCC
>CBIHOV010000010.1:0-215129 GCA_966211765.1 uncultured Paraflavitalea sp. | reverse complement strand
TATTTTTCTGCTCGGCAGGATCATTCTTCAGGTCATATAATTCAATCGGGCCATATTTTATGGTAGATACATTCAGTCTCACCCCCTTCCAGTTGCCCCAGCGTACCGCCTGCTTGCCTCCCTGTTCATGAAACTCCCAATAGAAGTATTCATGAGGTGGCTGCGGCTGGCCGGTAAGCGCTGGCACAATGGAGATGCCATCAATATTTTTCCACACCAGGATATTGGCCAGTTGCTGAAAGGTAGGGAACAGGTCCCACCAGGCAGCAGGCTGGTCATTGGTTACACCTGCTTTGATGGTCCCTTTCCAGTTGGCAATAAAGGGCACGCGGATACCTCCTTCATACATATCGCGCTTGATACCCCGGAAGCCACCACTGCCATTGAAGAATTTCGGATCTCCACCATCTTCGCGGTGCGGGCCATTGTCACTCGTGAAGAGGATGAGGGTATTATCGGCCAGGCCATTTTGCTGCACATAGCGGTATACTTCTCCCACATACCTGTCGAGCCTGCTCACCATGGCAGCAAATGCAGCATGAGGGTAAGGCTCAAAGCGACCTTTGATGGGACCCACAGGAGTAGGCAGGGGTTGTTCGTTAAACAACTTTACATAACGCTGGTACATGCTGTCACGCGGTACATCCAGATCGCCATGGGGTAAGGTATAAGGAAGGAAAAGAAAGAAAGGTTTGCGCTTGTTCTGTTGCAGAAAGTCCATAGCGGCAGCGTGGATCTTATCACCGGAGTACATAACGTCGCCGGTAAGATTGGCAGGGAATTCAATTCGCTTGTCATTATCCCACAGGTGGTCGGGGTAATAGTTGTGCGCTTCCGATTGACAGTTGTAACCATAAAAACGATCAATGCCCTGCTTCAGGGGTTCGCCGGTAGAACCGGGATAACCCATGCCCCATTTACCAAAAGCGCCGGTAACATACCCTGCTTTTTTCAATACCTCCGCTATCGTAAGGGAGGAATCGGGTAAAGGGAATTGGCCTTCGGGCTGAAAGCCCCTGTTGCCCCGGATGGGTGTATGGCCGGTGTGCTGGCCTGTCATGAGGCTCGCGCGGGAAGGGGCACATACGGTGGTGCCTGAATAAAACTGCGTAAACCGCATGCCGGTGGCAGCCAGTTTATCAATATTGGGCGTGGTGGTCTTCTGTTGGCCATAACATCCTACATCGCCATAGCCCAGGTCATCGGCCACTATCAATATGATATTGGGTTGGCGGTTGCCCGATCTCTTTTGCTGAGCCTGTGAAGTAACGGGATACGCAAGCAGTATGGGGAGAAGCAGTGCAGGAACAAGTTGTTTCATGTGTTTCGGTTAAACCGTCCGCAATATAAAAGAAAACCTGATAGCATACGCCACCAGGTCTCTCTTCTTATATGTCATGCACTTTAAAAACGTCGGTTGCCGCCACCATTTCCACCGCCGCCCTGTCTTTGCATACCACCACCATTACCCCTGTTCGGACCGCCATTGTTCCTGCCGCCAAAACGGTTGAGGTTATACATAAAGGTGACCAGGAAATAACGACGCAGGGTTTCTGTGAAAGTATCTTCTATGTAATTGGGATCGATGGTTCGGTCAATATTCTTATTCTGGTTCATGATGTCCACCACACTGAAGCGCAGTTCACCATTCCGCTTTTTAAACATTACCCAGGCTATGCTGGCATTCCACAAAGGAATGGGCTGGTTAAATCCATCTGCCCGGCCACTGTTCACATAATAATCAAAATCACTGCTCAGCATAAAACGCTTCAGGAAAGTATAAGTAATATCCAGTGAATAGTTGTGGTTGAAATACCGGTTGTTGGCGTTTTCCTGCAGGTCATATTTCGCATCATTGTAATTGAAATTGGCGCTGGCGCCCACATCGAGCTTATCAGGAATATTGTAATCGTACCGGATACGCTGGCCCAGCCCGATCGTCTTATTGAAACCAATAACACCTTGCTGCTGGTTGATATCGCGGTTATAACGCACACTGCTGGTCAGGTTCACATTCATGGGGCTACGCTTGCCAGTGGTTACCTTGACCAGGGGAATACCCACTGTTCCGGAAAACGACATGTTCCAGGAGCCATTCAGGTTCACCGGGCGGATCAATTGGGTAGTGCCTCCAATCTTCTCCATGCTGTTCACGATCTTATTGCTGATCACAGATGCATTGAGGTTCATATTGAAGAACAGGAAATTGGAAACATTAAAAGTGTTATAGCTGGCATTGAAGTTATTGGTAAACTCCTGCTTCAGGTTGGGATTACCGGTTCGGTACACGAGCTGGTTGCTCTGGTCCACCACATCCTGCAACTGGCTGATGCTTGGGGCGCGCGTGCTTCCGCGGTAACCAAAGCGGATGCTTTTGCGGGTACCCAGGTTATAATTAAAGTTGGCATTGGGAAAGAAGTTGGTATACCGTTGACTCATGGTACTGTCCTTGCCAGTCATAGCACGGTGACTCATATTCTTCAGCGTGGCAAATTGCACAGCGCCACCCAACTGGAAATCATATTTCAGCTTCTTCACCCGGAAGTTGGTTCCCAGCCTGCTGGAGATAAAGGTGTTTTCGAAATAATTGGTCTGGTTTTTATTCACGCTGTCGTACTCGCCGGTATTGTACGCATAATCAAACACTTTCCGGTCGCTGGTACTTTCATTGACGGAATAAGCATAATTCAATTCCAGGATCTTGCCTTCTCCAAGCATTTCTGTAAGGGAGGTACTCACTGTATTGTTGAAGGAATTGGTGAGCTGTTCATTGTGCTGACGTTGATCCCTTGTATAATTCAGTGAGCTGTCGGGATTATAATAATTATAAGGAGAAGTATTGTAGCCATCCCCTTCACTGTCATTCACCGAAGTATTCCAGCCAATGGTGAAGGTCCTTCCTAATTTTTTAAACCGGTGACGGAACAGCAGGTTATTGTTAAAGCTAACCCCATCGCGTTGGTTGCTCCTTGAACTGATCCCTTCGATCGCTTTATAATTATACTTAGGTGTGCGGGCAATGGTAAGTATGGAATCAAAACTTTCGGACTCTGACTGCTGGATTGTGATATTGGGGGTAAGCAGGATAGAGTTCATGCTATCAATGGCATATTCCCAGCGAAAGCCAAACCGGTGGTTCAGGTTATCATTTCTTTGATAGGATTGTTCATCACTGAGGGAAGTGGAATCATTGCCAAAAAGATTCTGGCGTAAACTCTTGCTACGGTTAATGGTACTGGTTTTAGATACAAAGTAGTTGGCATTGAATTCCATTTTCTTTCCCCAGTTATCGCGGTAGTTCACCCCGGCGTTCCAGGATTTGGTATTACCGTTGCCGGCATTGCCGCCACCACCTCCTCCTCCGCCACCGCGACCACCTCTTCCGCCGCCACCTCCACCACCGCCACTGATGCCACCCATTCCTCCCATGGAGCTAACCACGTCACTGGCGGAAAAGCCCAGTCTGTTGAGGTTATTGGCCCCGCCAACGATGGATATACGCTGATCTTCATTGAACATATTCATGGACAGGTTGCCGGTATAGCGATCGCTGCTGCCACCACCCACGGTAGTACGACCAAACAGCCCTTTGCGCCTGTCTTTTTTCAGTTTGATATTAATAGTACGTTGACGGCTGCCATCATCGATCTTGGTAAACTTGGCCTGATCACTCATATCGTCAAACACCTGTATGCTTTCCACCATTTCGGCCGTGAGGTTCTTGGTAGCCAGCTTGGGATCATTGCCAAAGAATTCTTTACCATCTACATATATCTTGGGAATGTTCTCGCCTTGGGAGGTAACGTTTCCATCTTTATCTACTTCCACACCGGGCAGCTTCTTCAGCAGGTCTTCTACTGTGGCGTTGGGCTTTGTTTTGAAGGCGCTGGCCCTGAACTCTACGGTGTCTTTCTTGATGGTGATAGGAGGCGCTGTTACAATCACGGCTGTCATCAGGCTGGTATCGGTATTCAACTTAATGGTATCAAGGTTAATATCCGGTTTAGCTGCTGTAATATCAATAGAACGCATAAAGTTGCCATAGCCGGTAAAACTAATACCGAGTAAGTAAGAACCTCCGGGAATGTTTTTGATCTCAAAAGTGCCTGTTTTATCGGCTACAGAAAAGCCAACTGCGGAAGAGTCGTCCTTGCTCATGACGGTGATGGTAGCATCGGGCAAGGGAAGGTTATTCAACACATCTACTACTTTACCTTTAATACTGCCGGCCACTTTTTGTTGGGCAAAAAGGCAATGACCGGTCAGTAGCACCAATAAGGTCAGGGTAAATAACTTCATGCGTTGATTTTGGGTATGTGTCTTTAATTGGACGACACCCCTTTCCAAAACCAGCAGGAGGGAGCTGATCTTTTTTTTGCGCATGGCTTTTTCAGCCAGCCGTTTTCCAGGGTATCTTTCCTGCCACCTGGTAAGACTGGCTGACTGGCGCCGGGTTTAATGACAGTGGTTAATTTCATCAACTTAGGCCCTAGCCACTGATTATCACCCCTTATTGATATATCTCTATTTCTATTATACTGAGTGTACCTGTTGCAGTGGCATCATTCCGTGCCACCCCGTCATCCAGTTTTTTCCCCGACACCTCCACGCTATTGTTATCTTGAGTGGTGACATTGCCCAGCAATTCTATTTTCACTTTCTTCCCTTTGTGTGGTGTGCACACAGCAGTAAAGTAACCCAGGGATCGTTCGGTATTGCCCTTAAACACTTCCTTCCCATCTACTGATATACGGATGGGGTACGACCTGCTCCGGAAATTATTGAGCTTCAGGGTCACTTCTTTTACGTCTGCTTCTTTAGCCAATTCATATTCGATCCAGGCATTGGCCAATTGCCGGCCATTGTTCCATTCGGTCAATTCGTTGTCATCAAAGCTTTCAAAAGCACTATCGGCATGAGCGCCTGCATTGACCTTTACAATGGTCAATGCTTCCCGCTTCCGGGTGAAAGAAGGCGTTGAAGGTGTTGGTCCTCTATCGAGGTTAACAGGCAGGTCTTCGCCGGGCAATTGCGTGCTTAATCCCCCGCTCACTATCACTGATGAGGCGACCAATTTAAGTACAGCAGACTTTAATCCTTCTGCCCGGGCAGTCAGCGTCATTTCTCCTGACCGTGTAGTGCTGCGCAGCAGTACCCTGTTCACACCACATTCTACGGGCAGGTCCCGGGATAGAATATAATTATCTGGTCCCTGTGCCATGCCGCCCCGCCATTCGGCTGCCCCTTCCAGGGAAAAATGGATCAGGTTCATTGCAGTAGGACAACGTTGACCGGTAGCATCTGTCACTTCTACTTCTACCAGGGCCAGGTCATGCCCATTGGCCTTAAAGCCCGTGGGATGTGTAAGGGGCTTTAGTTTAATGGCATAAGGTTGTCCGGCAGTTGTCTTTTGGGTAGTACATAACTTTTTTCCTTGTTCATCATAACCCACAGCTGTGATGGAACCTTCTTGCCAATGGATATTCCTGAAGGTATAGAGGAAGCGGTTGCTCTGTTCTCCAAAACCCAGTGATTTTCCATTGACGAATAATTCTACTTTATCGGCCGATGATATGACATACATATCTTTCGTAACTGCCGGTGTATAATTCCAATGCCCAATAATATGGATGCGTGGTTTTTCTATATCTACCCAGCCATCCCACATCACCTGATTGGCAAAATAGTTTTCCTTATAAATACGGAGGGCATCCACTTCGCCACTTCTCCGGTAGTTCTCTGCGCCACGATGATGGGTATTGGATTCTGAGAAGACAATGTTCACACCACCGGAACTTACCCGCGCACCCGTGCCGGGCCTTTCTTTCCAGAACTCATACCAGCGGGCAATATTTTCTTTAGCATGTGACTCCTGGTTACGATTGTATTCTGCTGCAGATTGTCCTTTGTGTTGGGGGCCATCTCCATCTTTGTGGAAAGGAGGAGAATAATCGTCCCAGTATTTCCGCAGGCCTTCATCTCTTGAATATTCCATAGCCCACATAGGTATATGAGCGCTCTTATTGGTGTACAACATTTCGCCGCCGTATTCAGCCGTCTTGCTGTTGAGCATTTCTCGGCTGCCAATAGCTCTTCCACCATGGGGATCATACTGATTGCGGATCGCTTTCATGACTTCCATATGTGGCTCGCTGATGGACTCATTGCCCGATTCATAAAAGACAATACTGGGATTGTTTCTGTTATAGACAATAGCATCACGCATTACCTGGGTGCGTTGTGTCCACCGTGTTCCTTCCACATCCCTTTCTGCATCACCGGCAGGCATGGCCTGCATCAGCCCTACCCTGTCGCAGCTTTCTACATCCTGTTTCCAGGGAGTGATGTGCATCCAGCGTACGAGGTTGCCATTGCTTTCCACCATTAGTTTATTGCTGTAATCACTCAACCAGGCAGGCACACTCAGGCCAATAGCCGGCCATTCGTTGGAGGTGCGTTGGGCATATCCATGTACCATGATCACCCGGTCGTTGAGGTAGATCATGCCATCTTTAAAAGCTGTTTTACGAAAACCTGTAGTAGTGGTCACCCGGTCTATTGCCTTGCCGTTTACTTTCAGGATGGTCTCCACGGTGTAGAGGTATCCATATCCCCAGCTCCAGAATTCCAACCCTTGTACAGGCGCTGAGGCTTTCAGGATATGAGTGGCGCCAGGCGCTATGGTGATGCGTTCGCCTAAAAAGGTTTTTACCAATTTCCCCTGCCGGTTCTTAATTGTTACTTCATATTGGACAGTGGCTGGTTGACCGCTTTCGTTTTTCACTTCTGATTCAGCATGTATCACAGCACTTTTATCACGGATATTAAAATTGTCGGCATAAACATACACACCCGTAGTACCCAGGTTGGAAAAGAGTGGCAAAGTCTGGTATACTTTTCCGGTTACATGGAGGAATACGTTTTTAGGGATGCCTCCGTAATTGGCGTTGAAATTCTTATCACTCCACTGGTATTTCGTATTACTCGCTTTTTCCCGGTATTCCCAGCTATTGTCGGTACGCACCGCCACTATATTATCAACACCCGTCTTTACCAGGCCGGTAATATCAAAACCAAAGCCGGTCACGCCGTTTTCATGCAATCCTACATGGGCACCATTTACATATACATCTGCCGCTTGCCGCACACCTTCAAATTCAAGAAATACTTTTTGCCCTTTGTGCACAGCAGGTATCGTAAAATGCTTACGGTACCAGGCAATGCCTGTAGCCAGGTCAACGATATCTTTTTTAAAAGCATCGTCTTCATTCCAGGCACGGGGCAGGGTAATGTTTTTCCAGGCAGCATCGTCATAGCTGCTGGCTTCCGCTCCGGTAATGTCACCTACGTTCAATTTCCAGCCGGCATTGAAATTGTATTTCACTCTTTGCGCTGAAGCAACGGTAATGTTCAGCAGCAAAACCAAGGTAAGGATGTATTTCATAAATAAAGGGAGCGCTATTTCTTCAGCTTATATACTTCCGATCCGGCCAGCAGGAAGCAGCCAAGACCATAATCTTCAAAGTCGGGAATATTGGTATAGCTAACAGGCTGACCATCTTTTGGCTCTTTGCCTGTGCCTTGTACAAAACCCAGCATCCCATCTTCATGCACACAATCTTTCACCAGGGCATTCCAGGCTTTGATCACTACCGGTAAATAGGTTTGCTTGTCAACGATGCCGTTGTTAATGCCCCAGGCCATACCATAAATGAACAGGGCTGTGCCGGAAAGTTCTTTCCCGCCAAAATGGGTAGAATCATGCAAGCTCACGTTCCAGAAGCCATCAGTCCGCTGAATGGGCAGCAAGGCTTTCAGCATGGATTTATAATCCTGTAGGTATTCGGTATAATGTGGATCGTTTTTCGGCAGCCATTGCATGGTACGGGCAAGTGCTGCGACCACCCAGCCATTGCCACGGCTCCAGTAGCAATCCTCTCCGTTGGGTTCTTTGTAAGGTGGCACAAAATCTTTATCGCGCCACCACAATCCCTCTGCGGCATTATAGAGCCCATTGGTGCCATGTTTGTATTTGGCAAAGCTGTACAGGTCGTACATTTTCCTGAAGTAAGCCGTATCCTGGTAGATCACACCCAGCCGGGTAAATACCGGCATGGCCATTTGCAGGGCATCTATCCAGTTCCAATCATCCTGTTTGTCACTTTGCACCATCAGGTCAATAGACGCTTTGATATCGCGGATATGGGTGGAATCTTTGCTGTGCAGGAATAATTCAATGTAAGTTTGTCCGCAGCATTGGTTGTCTGCATTGCGGGTGCGGATGCCCTCACGCAATCCCCATTTGTGTTTATTGCCCCATTCGTACGCATAATCGATGTAGGCTTTCTTTTTGTCGGTACGGTAAAGCTCCATCAGTCCTTCATAATATACGGCGCGGGTCCAGATATTGCTGGGACGTTCCCGGTTGGTGATGATGGACTTGCCCGGGTCGGGCCATTTCTGCATAAAATATTTATTGGCCAGGATCATGGCCTTCAATACTTCTTTTTTCTTTGGTATTCCCTGTGCACACACAGCGACAGTTACAATCGCCATTCCCAGAGCAAGAACAATTTTCTTATTCATAGTATTCATTGAACTGTATTCTATATGCTGTATTTCTACTTCTTCAAAAATTTATTCAGTCCGCAATCTTTAAGCCCCTGCACTCCTTTGATCACGATCTCCGCATTCAGTTGGGCACCGGCTAAATTGGTGTGCGTATGATCGGCCGGGAAGAAGCTGTTTACCTTTTCAGCTCCCAGTTTCTCATATTCATCACCAATGGTATTGTTGAGGTCAATGAAATAAGCGCCGGTAGTGGCGGCAGTTTCCCGGGCCCATTTACCATAGCTATCATCTGCACGACTTACTTTACCATCTTTGAAATTATTGCGGGGTACAGGTGAGCATATAATTGCGGTAGCACCTTTGGCTTTGGCTTCGTTCACATACTTACGCATGTACCAGCCGAAAGTATACACTACTTCCTGCTTTTTGGTGATGGGATTATATATCTCCTTGCTTTCATCGCCGGTGCCGCGGATGGTTCCCCGGGCGCGGGCGGTATCATCCAGCGGACTGGCATCATTATGGCCAAACTGCATGATGACAAAATCACCTGGCTTCAATTCATCCAGTATCCGCTGCCAGCGTCCGTCATTGATAAAGGTGCGGCTGCTTCTGCCGCCAATAGCATGGTTGCGAACACTGATGGCACTCGTATCAAAGAAAGGCGCTACCAGGCTGCCCCAACCCCATTGCTGGTTGCTACCGCTGCCATCTCCATTGCGCACTGTGGAATCGCCAATGATGTATAAGGTGGGCTTTTGTTGATGCCATATAATAAAAGACAGGCTGGCGAGGATCGTCAACAACAGCATGCCATTCATAAGATACTTTCTAATGCTATTCATATGGGGTCTTTGTTTTTTCGTTGTTAAGGATCGCCCCTACAGGGCAAAAAACCTTTGATACATTTTTGCTACAAAGCAGTAGCCCCTATGGGGCAAAATACACATTTGATTCGTCTGTTCATTTCCTGCCAATCCCTTTAATCCCACTTAATGCCGGTTCCGACAGCTTTATATTCGGCTTGGGTGGAGGCTGCATGCCTTCTCCCATAAAGAAACCGGTATGTGGCGGTTGATTGTACGCTACATTTTGCCAGGCAATGCTGAGCCGGTATTGCGGATCATGCATCAGGGTATAAAAGCGATGGGTAGTAGGGATAGCGGTTGAGAAGATGCGCAATTCGTTGTTGTCTGCAGTACGATAAATAACTTCCTCACGCCAATCGCCCCATATATCAGCACTCAGCACCGGATTGGATTTAGTGCCATTGTTGCGTACACAATTGTACTGCGATGCTTCCAGCAGACGGCTGGTCTTACTGTTTTGGTAATCCCATTTATCAATGGAAGTTCCATTTAATATTTCACTCAGCACATCGCCATCCCAGTAGATGCCCATATTACAGGCTGGCGTATTGTTGGCAATCTTGTTTCCTTTGCAATCAAACATACCGGTAATGCCGGCACCAGCCACCCAACATTCATAGCCGGGGTAGCGGGGATCAATGTCCAATGCCAATCCACGCCCAGGGCCTTCCCCATCCTCGCCCGCTTTTACAGATGCTTTCTTCCACAGAACCTCTCCTGTGCGCGCATCCCGGAAGTTAGCGCCTGCATCATCAAAGCGTTCCTGGATATCAAATACTTCCATGCCCGGGTGTGAGGGATTGAGATCGGTTACATGCAAAGCATCACCATGGCCCAGTCCGGTGGAGTACAATCCTTTACCATCATCATTGATGGTCATGGCGCCATATACGATCTCATCTTTTCCATCGCCATCTACATCGGCTGCCGTTAAATTATGATTGCCTTGTCCGGCATAGCTGGGATTGCCATTGTTGGTATCAAATACCCAGCGGGAACTAAGTTGTCCATTTTTCCAATCCCAGGCAGCCAGTGCTGTACGGGTATAATATCCACGGCACATTACCAGGCTGGGATGCACCCCATCGAGGTAGGCCACACAAGCCAGGAAACGGTCCATCCGGTTGCCATAGCCATCACCCCAAATAGATTTCAATTCTTCGGTAGTGGGGCTCAGGGAAGAAGGATATCTGGCAGGTATATAAGCCGTGGTAGCCAGGGCAGCGCCGGTAAGCCCATCAAAAATGGTGAGGTATTCGGGACCTGATAAAATATATCCACGTTCATTGCGCCAGTCTTTGGAGGAGTCGCCAATTATTTTTCCTTTGGCATCCATGCTGCCATCAGCGGTTTTCATGGCGATCTCCGCTTTGCCATCACCATCGAGGTCATACACCATGAACTGGGTGTAGTGCGCGCCTTCGCGGATATTTTTACCAAGGTTGATGGTCCATAGTAAAGTACCGTCCATTTTATAAGCCTGGAATATAGGAGGGTCGGTAATGCCTGCCTGTGAATTATCCTTGGCGCGACCGGTCTGGTGTAAGATGATCTCGTATTCGCCATCACCATCCAGGTCGCCCACTGAAGCATCATTGGGCGTATAACCGGCAGGTGTTTGTAGGGCCAAAGACAAATAAGGCAAAGTGCCTGGCTTCAGTACAAATGGTTGACTGGCGACACCTTCTTTTCCTTTGATGACAGACTTTACAAAATACGTATAGCTTTTGGTACTGTCGGGATTCGTATCCTCAAACGATGTAGAAGCTGTGATGGGTTGTTTATTGAGCCTGATGGGCTTTCCGGCCTTTGCAGTCCGGTACACATTAAAAGCGATCTTATCGGGATCATTGCCCAGCAGACGCCAGCTAACAAAAATACGGCCATCGGGTTGGGCTATTGCATGTACACCGCGACCAAGCCATTCCATTTGGCGCTGCGCGGTGAGCGGTTCAAAGGCATACAGCAACAGGAGACTGAGCAAGAGGTAAATCTTTTTCATATAGCGGTTGAAAAGGTAACATGCTATCAAGTTTTCTCCATCCTGTACTGTTCTGAAGAAAAAAAGCTGCGGGCTATGAGTATGCTTTCAGGGCTCATAGCTCGCAGCTCAATGCTCGCAGCTTTTTCCTATTGCTTCATCACCTTCGTAGCTATCGTTTCATCATTGTGCCTGATCTTCACCAGGTACCATCCGGCAGTCCAGGAAGCGCCTAACTGTACTTTGTTTTGCGCTTTGCCTTTTTCAATCAGGCGTCCGGCGGCATCGTAGGCTTCATACCCAAAAGCACCCGGAGCAATTAATTGAAAGCTATTGGCTGAAGGATTGGGAAATACAGCTACCCTGATGCCTTCGTCAACTGTATGGATCTCATTAAGCGCTATGCGTGCGCCGCTGGCGCAACTCACCGCTACCGGATTGCTGCCTGTTATGGTGATATTATCAATATTAGCTGGTCCCGTAGCATTGATGCTTTCCAGTCGCAGGTTCACAGTACCTGCCGGCAGGGAAGCATTTACAGAAGCGGTGGTCCAGGTAACCCAGTCGACAGTAGCCGGAAAGCTGATGCTGGCCACGGAAGTACTGCCATTCACCAATAACCTGGATGGTCTGTCTGCTCCACCGCCATTGGAATAGCGCCAGCTGAGGGTATAGCTACCGGCAGCGGGCGTTGTAATGCGCCAGTTCACGCTGCTGTTAGCAGCATTGTTGGCATTGGCAAAACCTGCTCCGGTAAAACCTGCATTGTTATTGTCTATCGTTCCATCTACACTGCAAAAGCCGGTGGTGTTTTCTTCAATGGTAATACCATTTCCACTGGGCGGTGGAGCGCCTACCATCACAATATTGGGAGTGGGTGGTGTATTCATATCCGTACCTAGATAAAACCCGGGATGTGGAGGCTGGTTGTAGGCCCCGTTTTGCCAGGCGATGGCCATGCGGTATTGCGGATCATGCATCAATGTATAAATGCGGTTGGTGGCGAGGATGGTAGTGGTATAAATCCTTAAGGCACTGTTGTCTGAAGCGCGGAGGATCACTTCTTCACGCCAGTCGCCCAATACATCGGCACTGAGGGCCGGCGTAGCTTTCGTGCTGTTGTTGGAAGCGGTACCACTGGCCGAAAGTATAGTACTTACGGTAGAAGTACTATAATTCCATTTGCTGATGGTGGTGCCGTCGAGCAATTCGCGCAAGAGGTCGGCATCCCACCAAACAGCAAAATTGATAGAGGGTTTAGTGGTGGTGATCTGCACACCCTTCACGGTATAAAGGCCACCTCGGGAAGCCCAGCATTCGTATCCTTTGTAGCGTGGATCAATATCTGCAGCCAGGCCGCGACCAACATCGGCACTCGGTTCGGCCACTGTCCACAGGCGTGCTCCGGTAGCAGCATTCACCAGGGCGGCGCCTACTTGTCCATTGCTTCCCGGACTTTCATAAGGCTGCCATATTTCCAGGCCCGCCCTGTCGGGGTCCATATCACTTACATGAAGTGCATCGCCATGGCCCATGCCATTGGCCCAGGAGCCGGTACCATTGTCGTTGACCGCGCTGGAACCGTTGATCGTTTCCTGTTTGCCATCGCCGTCAATATCGGCTACACTCAGCTGGTGGTTACCCTGACCAGCATAAGCACTGTTACCGGAGTTGTTGCTGTCAAAATTCCAGCGTTGTGTAAGGGTACCATTCCGCCAATCCCAGGCTACCCGCACCAGGCGGGTATAATAACCACGACCAAATACCATGCTGGGGCGTTGCCCATCGAGGTAGGCTACGCAGGCTATAAAGCGGTCAACGCGGTTGCCATAACTATCACCCCAGGAAGAAACCGTTCCCCTGGCTGGCAGGTAGTTGGTGGTAGCCATCGCTGCACCTGTTTGTCCGTTGAATACGGTAAGGAATTCCGGGCCTGTAAGCACGTACCCACTGGTATTGCGGTAATCAGCAGAAGAGCTACCGATATAAGTACCTACACCGTCGCGGGTGGCATCGGCTGTCTTGCAGGCCATTTCAGCTTTACCATCACCGTCGAAATCATAGACCAGGAATTGCGTGTAGTGGGCGCCGGCCCTGATATTGCGTCCCAGGTCAATGCGCCACAGGCGGGTACCATTGAGCTTGTAGGCATCGATGTACACGTTGCCGGTATAGCCGGATTGTGAATTGTCTTTGGCATTGGTGGGATCCCATTTCAAGATGATCTCATATTCGCCATCCCCATCAAGATCGCCTACCGATGCATCATTGGCAGTGTAAGTATAAGCTTCACCACTGGGTGTAGTACCGCCTGCTGGTATTTGAAGCGGCACATTCAGGTAAGCCTGTGTGGTAACCCCTGCTCCAGCAGAAGCAGCTTGTTCTACACCACCGATCACCGGCCGCACGGTATAGGTGTTGTTGGTAGTGATGTTATCTACCACATTGGTAGATGCAGTGATGGGGGTGGTATTGATCTTAGTGGTGCCACGGTATACATTAAAACTGATGCCCGAAGGATCGGTACCCAGCAGGCGCCAGCCCACGTATACCGCGCTGCTGCTGGTGCGTACAGCTACTACACCCCTGCCCAGCCATTCCATCTGGTATTGGGCCTGCAGGGCAGCACTGATCAATAAAAAGGAAAACAAAAAAGATAGCTTGCTACTGATAAGCAGTCCGACAAAGCGATTCCGTTGGGGACGCAAGCGGGCACCCCCTACAGGACAAGGTAGAGAACATTTCATATGGCGTATGTTTGGTTAAGGAAAACGAGGTTGCGTGTGAGGGGGTCTTCTCACTATGCACGTTTACCATAACAAGCTGATAATGCCCCCAGGGGAGAGTTGGAAGCCGGGGGAGTACCTGCATGTTGTATGCAGTCTTAATTATAAGTGTAGATCAAGCGAGCATATAAATTTAGCATACCCTTCACAGTTGTCTATCCTGTACTGTCATGGATACACTTAGATAAAAGGAGTTGCTTAATCAGTATGTTTCCGGCATGTTTATGGCTTCCTTTCTGCGCGTTCCTTTTCAACTTGTAAAATATTGTTCTGTATATCTTTCATGATCCACTTTGCCCACCAGCCGGCATAGAAGTTGAAAGTGGTTGTCAACTTGAAATGACTGTACAGGTGGAGCCGGTAAGTGGAGTCAGTCAGTTTCTCTAGTTCGTATGTTCCATTCAGTACATCGAAATACTTTCCTCCGATCACCACATGTTCATCCATGGTGGCGGCAGGAATTTCGTGTGGGTAAGCCTTGATGGAGAAAACCATTTTTTGTTTGTCAATGTATTCTGTTACTGTTTCGTGGAATACGAGTCCATTGGTGAAGATGGCTTCCCGGTAAGCTCCTACTCCTTCATAGTTCAGTTCTGCTTTTACTGGCCGGGGAAAACCCAATGCCCTGGTGAGCCAACCTTTATCTTGTTCTTCAGGTATCTCTTTAACCCTGGTTACGTTACTCCATATTTTATCGGCAGGGGCCTGAATGTCGATGAAGGTGTAAGCCTTATAGGTTGCAGGAATGGCGCCTATCAGGCTTTCTACAGGTGCTAATAAAAAGGGAGAAAGCACCATCAGGGATATATAAGTCTTGTTATCCCTCTTTTTCCTTTTGAAATAGCCGCCAATGAGTCCGCCAATTGAAGCAGCTACTAAAAACAAAGGCAATGCCATCACCCAGCAAGCCCATCCCTCCATAGAAAGCGTCAGCGTAATCACAAGGAAAGTCAGGATAGGCAGCCAGGGGGCAAAGATCCTATAAGATAATTTCCTGGTTTTTTCTTCCGTAGAAAGGTAAATGGTCAAGGCACCCACAATAATGGGCAACCCAAACAGAAACGACACGGTCATTACATCAAATAAATCGTCCCATTCCTCTCCACCCAGGAACAGCCGTACGATCACCGCGTATACCGCCGGGATAACAAACCTTTTTACAATCAGGAGTATGTCTTGTTTCATAGTATCGGGTCTCTAAATTTACCTGTCAAGGGGTTCTGTAATTAGTTCGAAGATATAGGCTATTACCGGCATTTGCAAGGAAGCAGGAATGAAAGCCGTTACCAGAACTTCCACCAGAGCTTTGACCTTGTACTATTATCAGTCTGAAATGTACCAAGAAAATAAAATACCAGGTAGTTTTTGGTGACTGGTTGTTTGCGCAGCAGTTAGTAATGGGAATAGCGTAACCGGGAGTATGACCATCGCGGTAACTTTCAAGACAACTATTCCAGGATGCCGCGTATATAACTTCATGGGCGCTTTTTAGCGGGATGCCGAAAATGTAAGAATTCCACAAAATAAAAGTGAGCAAGAGTTTAATAAGGGTCAAACAGATAGATTGCCCCAAACAAGGGCCCTTGTTATGGCCAAAGTCGTACCTCGTTCGGGACTTGTTCGGAACCCGCTTAGGCGTGAGCGCTTTATCCCCAAACAATGTCATAACAAGTCCCCTACCAAACCCGGCCATTTGGCGATACTGTCGCCTATTAAAATGAGACTTTAAATGGCTGTTTCCTACTTTATTCAACTGAATGCAACTGAACTTAACCATTTGCGTTACCACCCTTTTGATCATCCAGGCCAACGCGCTACCTTTAGAAAAAATAATGTTATGGCACGTCTTACCTCCATTCCTCCGTTTTTGGGCACCAGGGATCACATCACAACATACCTTCTGCGCGGAAAGTATCATATGCGTTCCCGCAGTTCATTGACCGGTGAGCGGGTAAAAACTGATCCCGCCTTTCAAAAAACCATGCAAAATGCAGCTGTAATGGCAAAAGCCTCCCCCATTGCGTCGAAGGTGTATGCATTGGTTCCACTACAACATAAAAGCAGGGAGCTCTCCCGTAAACTCACCGGAGAAGTCATGACCTGGCTGAAATATGGGTGGGATGAGACGGATATCATCGAATGGCTCGTGCAACAATATACCGGCAAGCGACTGCCTAAGAAAGCGCCTGTAACGGTATTGCGGCCATCTTATCGCCGTTCAAAGCCTGTTGTAGGGCACCCTGCTCCCGGATTATTTAAGAATGCTCCTTTTACTGAGTCCTCTTTTGGATTGCGCGCATGGCGAAGGCGGGATAAGGAATACAAACGGGCGCTTTATGAAGAGCGGATGAGGCCATATGAGTATAAGGATAGGGCTTAATTAACAGGCGCCATTTTATCGGAATCTTTCACCACCAGGGCCGATTTGTCCTTTGCAGTAATATGCACCTGCTTAAACTGCCAGCCTTCGGCAAAACTTATTTCACCGGCAGTAGCTGCTTCAATAGCAATGTTCCTGAATTGAAAATTCTGAAGAGAGGATTCGGGTAAACCCGTAGCGCTCACCACCTTCTTCACACCGGTAGCTTTGATGTCGGATACATAAATATTCCTGAATTGTGGTATACCCTTGGATGCTGGCTCAACTTTTTGCAACATGGTCTTCCAGTGAGCAGGAATGGAATCATAGTTATATCCTTCCGGCAATTTGGAGTAACTGTAAGTAGGATTCCAGTTCATGGTAAAATGAAAAGCATTGCCTACACTGTCGAGCCGGTTGTTGTGAAAATAAATGTCTTCGACGGTACCACCCCGTGTAGTGGCGCTCTTGATGTGAAAACCATTGCCCGTACCCATGGCCACCAGGTTGGTAGCCAGCACATGGCGTATACTGCCGGAAGTTTCTGAACCCAGGGTAAGCAGGCCACCTCCCTTGCGGGCAATACAATCGCGGAGCACTACATATTCGGTAGGACGGTTCACACGCAGACCATCCCAGTCACGGCCAGCCTTCAAACAAAAGTCGTCGTCGTTACAATCAATATCGCAATGCTCTATCAATACCCAGGAAGAAGAATCCACATCGATGCCATCGGTACTGGGACCTTTGCCATCCTCATTGTTGCGCACCACGATACCATCAACCGTAATATATTTTGAATAGAGCAGTTGCACGGTCCAGAAGCCGGCGTTGGAGAAAGTAACATCCCGCAGGGTGATGTCAGCACTCTCCTGCACCAGGAAAGTACGTACTCTTTTAGCATCATAATCCACTATCCAGCGCAGCCCTTTGGGTTCGTATTCCTGGCGGCGCATGGTCCAGTATTTATCCCAACAAAATTTGCCGCGGGCATTCACCTTCCCTTTGCCACTCACCATCACATTCTGCTGACCAATGATATTGATAAGGGCCGCCGGCCATTTCATTTCAATGCCCGCAATGCGGGTATTGATCTCCGGGTAATCATCAAAACTTTGACTACCCAATAAAGTAACGCCTGTATTGATCTGCAGGTGCACATTGCTTTTGAGAAAGATAGCGCCGGTTACATATTCGCCGGGTTCAAAGCTCACGATGCCACCGCCTTTAGTAGCACAATCATCAATTGCTTTCTGAATGAATGCAGTGGAAAGGGTTTTGCCATCTTTAATGGCCCCATACTTGTTGACGAGAAATAACCGTGTGGCTGTGGGTTTCTTGCGGGCACCAGTTTTCTTTGCCCAGTTCAATACGGCAGCGGGCAAACTATCCGGATCATTGGCAAGAACAGCAGAAGCAGTCATTATCGTAAGCAGTATCCCGATCACCCCTGACAAAACAACGGTACGCATGGGCAAGCAATTTAAGGAGCAGTAAATTAGAGCAGGAATACCGGGTGGCTATCCTGCGGCATCCTGTCGAGTCGGCAATCAGCAGTCGGCAATCGGCAATAATACCCGCCGATTAAACGCAGGTTACATTTAATTAAACGTCCTTTCCGGTTCCCTGAAAACGTAAAAAGCAGGAAGTCACTGCCGATTGTCGATTGCCGATTCACGGATTCAATCGCTCAAACTCCTCCTTCGTGATCGTAAACACTGTTCCATGGCGCAACCCCTTGGGGAAAGAGACCTTGTCGGATATATCTGTCCAGTTGGTGAGGTTAGTAGAAGTGATAGCACCGTATTTGTGTTCAGTGTATTTGTCAAAGTAAACGATCCAGTTGCCGTTGATCCTGATCACGGTAGGACCTTCCGCCCAGTATTTGCCAGTGATGGGCGCTGAAGGAGTGGAATATCCTCCTGTTAAATTGTTGCTGGTTGCTATGCGCAGGTTCTTTTGTGGTGGCTTCTTCGTTTCATCTTTCAGGAACATCACATATTGTTTACCATTTTGCTGAATGGTAGCATCGATGACATTGAATTCTTTATCGTACAATAGCTTCGTAGGGCTGAAGTTCACAAAATCTTCTGTGGTCACATAATACATGCGGTGATTGTATTTGTCATCGCCTGCGGTGTCGCCCTTGGCAAACCTGCCGGGAATGGTAGTAGCCCAATAGATCATGTATTGCTTTTTACCGGCGTCGTAAAATATCTCGGGAGCCCAGCAGTTGCGGGCGCCTGCCTCATGCTCCATCACAGGAAGGTATTGCTGGTCGGTCCAGTTTATCAGGTCTTTGGAACTGGCATAGCCAATGCCTTTCTCATTCCAGCTTACGGTCCATACCATATGGAAAGTGCCATCGGGGCCTCGTACGATACAAGGATCACGCATCAGTTTGTCTTTACCCGCTGATGGTTTCAGGAAAGAACTGTCATGGTGCAGGGCATTCCAGGTATAGCCATCCTGGCTAAAGGCCAGGTGCAGGCCATCTTCGCCATTGCCTTTGAAATAGGAGAAAATATAAACAGGCTCTTTGGATTGAGCCACCAATAAAACTGAATGAACAAGCAAGCAAAATGCGATCAGGATCTTTTTCATAATGGTTGGGTGCCATACAAGGCAGGTAAGCAAGATAAATAAAGTGTATGATTAACGGTTATCAATTTCTTACCAACGTTACACTCATCAATCCGATCACTACATCATTGGCCAGGGCATGTACGCTGATGGACTTTAAGTCTTTGTCGTTGTTGAGGGGCATGTCGAGGATGGTAGCAGCGCCACCATCAATAGCGCGGTTGCTGAATCCTTTGATGGTGGTGTATTCCGGCGCCGCTGTTCCAATGCGGCCTGTTTTTAAATACAGTCGCAGAGGCGCCGGGGCACTGGTGGTAAAAGCATATCCATCGGTATAGTAATCCTGCTCGATAGGCCACCAGTTTTCCGGATTCCTCAATACCAGGGTGTCGGCCGATCCATCGGTATATTGTACCCGCACTTCACCATTCACCAGCCGGCTTTGCATGGGATTGGTACTGCCCGCCATTACGAGGTAAGCATGGGAAGCCCGGCCGGTCAACGGAATGGTTGCCGCTTTGGGGTAATTATCCCATTGTGAAGTGAACACCATGTTATTGGTATTGGTATCGCCGGTAATACCAAAAGGAATATGCTGATCGAGGTTGATCTCATTGTTGCCACCGGCCAGCTGCCGCAGGCCGCTATCATCGATCACAGGCTGCACCAGCGGATAACACCAGTTGCCTATGCCTTGTGTAGGCAATTGTAAAGTAGGCGAAGCCGGACGGGGTGACAGATAGGCTTGCTGAAACAGGTTGTTGATCTTCCCGTTCATCTGGGCCGACAGATCGATCTTTTCAAAAGCAATACCAATAGAAGGAATATCCCAGTTGAGCATCGTCGTTTGTACCCTGTTCACACTATCCCATTCAAACTGTACCAAGTTGCTGCCTGTGATAAGATAAGCAGCAGGAATATGCACCATGGGTGATACTTTCTTAGCGGCAATCTGCAAAGGCATACGGATCACCCGCGGACCTGGGTTCACCACCAGGATACCCTTTACCGCTGCTGCATAGTTGTGCACGGTAAAATAGATGCCGCTCGAATCGGCCCTTTCAGCCATAACCTCAACAGGTGGTTTCACGGTAAAAGCAAGGGGTTGCCACCAGTTGCAACTACCCTGCTGCAGCCGCACAAAAATGGTCTTATCACCATAAGCAGGCAATAGCTTTGCCTGTAATTTGTTATTATTGATCACAGCCTTTTCCAATACCTGCTGTGGGTCATAGACTTCCTGTAGCATCGCTGCGCCACCGGATATAGACAAGGATGTACCAGCCACATAGATACTATCCTGTAATATCTTCTGCGGCGCCACTCCTTTCCAGGTAATGACGATGGCATACCGTGTTTGCTTCGGAACCGCAATTTCCAGTAAGGGATCGCCCACGGCTTCTTTGATGGCTTTCCAGGGCACCGTTTTTCCATTGACGGTGATGGATGCTACGCCGGTTTTATAGGCCCTCAGCTGCAACTTCAGGTGCATGCTGTGCGGAAAAGAAGGAAGGATGGTGTATTGATCTTTTACTGCATCACGTTTGAAATCAAACTGTATATCGGGCACCTGCAGGGAAGCATAATTCCAACTGATGGGCAAACCTGGTTTGATGGTGAGGGTATCTCGCAGGGCATCGGGCTGTATGCCGAACAATCCTTCTACCAGGGTGCGGGAAGCCATGCCAATGGGATCGGCAAAGTCGCGGTACAACTCTCCCCGTATGGCATCATAAAAAGGCAGTTGCTGAAAATTACCAGGACTGGCGCCAATGTACATGCTTTCCAGCAAGGCGCTCTTCCACAAACCATAAGCTGCTTCTGACCGGTTGCCCTGCCAGTAGGCGAGGGCTGTATGCAGGTTTTCGGCAAGTGCTACATTATTAATGGACCAGGTATAGGGCTGCCAGTTGGTAGTGGACAGCAGGTAATAATCTTTACCTGTGATTCCTTTTGCCTGTACGGGGATATGCGGAATTTTGGTATCAATATAGCGCAGGGATTGCCAGGCCTGAAAAGCATCGGGTACTTTGGAATCAATAGCATGGTAAATGGTCCAAAGACCGGCAGCAGGGTGTACCAGCTTGTTTCCCAGCAGGTCTTTGTATTCTGCATACCAGCCATCTTTGGGCAACCAAAGCTGACGATGGATAGCCTGCCCGATCTTTGCTGCTTCCTGTTGATAAGGCGCAGCTTCTTTACCCACCACAGCTGCCAGTGCTGCGGCCATTTGATTAGCGCGGTAGTTATAGGCAGAAGAATGGGTAACACCTCCGCCACTGTATTGTAAGGCGTCGCTGGCCCATATACAACAGTAAGCATCATACAAACCATCGCCATCGCTGTCAAAGTTTCTCTTTTCCCAGGCAAGGTGACGTTCTATCAAGGGCCACATCTGTTGAATGAAAGCGGTATCACCGGTGTAACAAAAATGGGAGAACAACTGATCAATGAACACCAGGTTCATGTCATAATGGTGGGGTCGTATATCGCCATTGGGATTGCGGCAAATGTAACCGCTGCTGAAGAGTGCATTACCAATTTTTTCCTGTTGACGCGCAAAGTGCAGTGCTGTATCCGGCACTACGGGTCCGGTGAGTGGTGTAGTGATCTGCGACTTCGCATAACTGCTGAAGTGTGTACGGGCGCGATCGTGCCAACCCAGGGGATCGGCAGTGTAAGCACCACGCCAGGCGGGCAGGCGCATACGCCAGGCAATAGCGCCATGCATATAAGTAGGATCGTCCCAGATAGCGTCTGCCGCAATGCTCAATGCGCCACCCAGGGTATTGATATAAGCATCGGGGGTATTGACCTGCACACGCGCAGACAGGCCTTTACGCGTTGCTTCTGTTGTGCTGAAAAGAGTAGGCAGTTCAATATAACTCAAGGCTGCTGCTGTAGCAGCAGGCTGCCGGATGGCGAAGTAAAGGGTATCGGTCTTCTTCAACAATACCTTTCCGGCTATCAACGATGCCGTGTCGGTGGCAGCAGATTGATCTAATACCAGCGGTGATATTTGTTTACCAGGATGGGCTGTATGCAGTAACATACCTGCAGGGAAAACACCTTCCAGCTTTTTAGCACCTGCTTCGCCATAATGGAGTGTGAAACTATTGGCATTTATATCATATACGTTATTAACGCAATAAGCAGGCTGTAAATAAAAAGAGGATTCGGGATCGGCGCCAATATCTCCATCTCGGGAGAATTTCTTTCCGGTTACACCCCCATATGCAGCCAACAACTGCACTGCTGTGGTAATGCCTTTGGGAATGACCTGGATGATCATGGCTTCCTGCCCGTAGGTGGCCATTACGGTCACTTGCAACCTGCCTGTTCCCAATAAGGGATCACTGATCTCATACACCATGGAGCCGGGCCGGTAAATAGCTTTGATGGATTTGGCATTGATAAGCCATTTGCTATTACTGCCAACGATGATGCCCAGCTTACAGTTGCCGCCCATACCGGGCAGGTACAAAGCAAATTCCGGCAGGTCGCCGGCTTCTACCCTGAATGCCGTATTGCCACCATACAAAGCCCTGTTGAACCGTAAGGCTCCATTGGTGGTCACAAAATCTTTTCCCTCCGGAAGGTAATGGATACTTCGTTCCTTACCATGCCAGGGGCCAGGCAATTGGCTGCTGGCAATATAGGGGCTTGCCAACACGATCAGCGCACAAAAGAGCTTGCGTATCAATGGGGGATGTTTTTTTAAGGCATCTTTCGCAACCCCTCCCACTTTACGGTCCAGGTGGTTGCAGGGAAACCCGGATTAAGGGTTTTATCGGCATCGGATCCGGCACACATCAGGGCAATGGCACTCAACAAGCCTCCGTTGCCCGGCAAATAAATCGTTAGTCTTTCATCCTGAAAATTGTGGCCATTGGCAAGGTAAGTATTGGTTCGAACTGGTAGGAATAAGGCATCTATGGCTTTTTCCGGCATATGCAACCGCGTGGCAGCCATGGCCGTGAGCGGAAAATCCCAACCCCAGGTATCTTCCCATTTCCACACTTTCCACACAAGGTCAAAGGTACTCTTCATGACAACGGTATCCAGGTTATTGCTGCCTGGAATTGAGGCATAAGTGGCCAGTACTGCCGGATGATCCGTTTTATAGCGATCGGTAGTATAACAATCCGGGGTACTTTCAGTAGCAAGATACACCCCATTGGCCTGAGGTAAAGGGGCCAGCCCATTAATAATTTTATCCCAGGCGGCCTTGCGTGGCAAACCAAGCCTTAAACGCCATTGCTGGGCCACATTCAAGGCCCAATGCCAGTAAGCTAACTCATAAGTGGGATTAAAAGTAGTAAGGGCATCAAAGCATTCCTGGGCAGGGATCAGCCCCTTGCCGAGGTTGTATCTTTTCTTTGCCGAATCCCAGGAAGGAAAGGATGCCATGAAATCGGCTGTAGCAAATACCAGGTCTTTGTATTTCTCCAATACCTGCTTTGTCTTCCTTTCGCGGTAACTGAGCTCTGCCATATAAATAAAGTGGGGCTGCTGCCAGATGAGGAAAGAGCCTACGGAAGAAGGGGCTTCATTGCCGGCATGGTCGGTCATCTTCTGCCAGCGCAAACCATCAAAGCCTTGTCTTTTGGCGATGGCTTTAGCACCATCCGCAACAGTGGCATACCAATCGAGGCTTTTCTCCATCAATCCAATCCTTCCCCACAAAGCAAAATGCACGGCATGCCACCAATGCATTTCAAGATGGGGTTTGCCAAACCAGCTGTTATAAGTTAGTCCGGTTTCCTGTGGAGGAAATGCAGATGCACATTGTAATTTGGTAAGGTATTGAGACAGGATCATTCTCCTTTCCAGCTCTGGTGCACGGGCATCTTTACTGCCGGCAAAATCAACAGCTCCACCACTCTTCCAGAATTGTATCCAGCCTGACTGGCTATTGGTACGGGTTGCCGTAAAATCGGGTAAAGGAACACCCGGCGTTTCTGGTGAAAAAAGGAAACTGGCTTCAAATGCATCGGTTGTTGTTTGCGGCTTCACTATAAAATGATCAGACCCGGTGGCCTGTACAGCAGCCTGCTGTGGCGAGGTGCACCGAAGGTAATAACTGTTTGTATCCAGGGTGTGTTTTATAGTAACGAACATAGGGCCGTTCAAAAAGGTCTTTTCATTGGCAGGATTTCCGATAACGAGCGCTGTATAGTGCTTGTCCCTGCCCGCATTATTCACGCCCACATCTTTAAATTCCCCGTTGGGATAAGGGAAGTGAATAGTAACAGCTAACTTCTGTTGCTTTACCAGTGGCGATAGAATCTTCACAGCGATCATATCCAGCTGCTGATGTGCATAGGTGATCACCTGCACGGGCTGGCCTTCCACAGTAAACCGGCTATTGATCTCCCCCGTCCACATATCCAGTTGCTGATTGATGTTCTCCATATCGTTGAGGGTAGCCAGTTGCCCATTCTTTTTGGTGATCTCCAATCCGATATGGCCCAGTTGTAAACGGTGTGGATTCTGGCGGAAATAGTCAACAGCTTTTTTACTATGCTCCGGTTCTTTTATCTGTACGGTATAAGGGATCTTACGGCCTTCCAGCTCATAGGTACGCAATGTTTCTTCAAACTTATAATTGCCGGTATTGGGAAAGCTATGCCATCCCCATTCCGATTGTGTACCCAGGGGCACGCCACCCTTATAAAAAGCAGGAAAACTTTGCAGGCCTGTAACATCTACGGTAAAAGCAAAGCTGCCATTGCCTACAGAGAGGGACGATAGGGAGTCGGCTTTGTTGATATGAATGGTGTGACGGCGTACGACAGCCTGGCGGTTGATGGTTGATTGTTGTGCATGAGCAGCACCGCCTATCATCAACGCAACGTATATAATGATGGATTTCATGATTCTTTTTTTTCGCAAGGATTGCCCCGATGGGGCATTAAAACAGATCATTCACCGACGGCATGGTAAATTGCTTGCGCTGGTCTTCTGGTTTCGGTAAACCGAAATAAAACCAGAGTGTACGTTTTACCGGGCCATTAAGTTTGGTAAACTCACCCGCAGGTCCCAGGTTACTGGTATTGGCACTGATGTTTAAGGCCAACTTGGTGCCAATGGGTGGAATGGCATCGAGAAAAGATATATCACCTACCGGCAAGGTCGGATGTGGTGTAATACCCGACAAGCCATAAAAATTGAAGAGCCTTACATACAGTCCAGTGTCCTGACTTGCCATCAGGAATTTACCTTCCACGGTATTCAGTTCCATCCAGGTAATATCCGCATAATAGCCTTTAAATTCCGGATAGTTCCAGGGATAGCTGCCAGTCTGGGTATTGTTGTACATGTTCTCCCACACATTATTGCCCACACCCTGCAGCCGGTTCTTCCATACCCGGTAAGGACCTTTACCCAGCCACCTGGCGCCCAATACAAAGTTCTCCGGGTAACTGAAACTGATACCTGCGAGGGCATAGCTACCCTGCAAGCTATATTCATAATCAAGACTCACCCATCCACCAGGATGCATGGTCCAGCGTGCATATTTCAGATCACCTGTATAAGCAACTTCTATCACGCGGTTATTACCGCTGACTGATTGTTTGATAGCGCTGAAATCGGCCTGGCCGCTTACCAGCACCGGACCATTGCGAAAGGTCAATGCATTGCTGCTGGTATTGGTAACACCAGTAAGTTGTCCATTCTTTTTACTAAAGGAAAGGGAGATACCCGCAGACCGAAGGGAAAGGGTGGTATCAGTTTCTGCCACCAGCACAGAATCGGTATTGGTGGTGATCACACCACTTAACAACTGATCATTGCTCCTGATGTTCCAGGTGCGGCGATACACTTCTTTACCGGAAGGATCAGCAGCAATGACAGTAAGTGCATCATGGTTCTTCCAATCGGCAGGCAGATTCAAGGAGAGGGTACCAGATTGGGTAGCTGCCACAACAGGACTATTGGCTACCCCTTTTTGTAAGATGGTAACACCTGATTGGCCGCTGAAGGGTTTGGTATAGTTCACCAATTGCCAGCTAAAGCGGCATTGGCTCAGGTTGGTAAAGTGATAACGGTTCTCTACGGGGATGCTGCCATTGAAACTGGCAGGCAAATCCGCCAACTGTATTTTAACCGGTGAGAATATTTCCCGGATGGCATAAAAGCTGCCTTCCTTTTCCCGGTGCGGACCTACTACTCCATCGGGCGCATTCACCCCATTCACATCAATGCGTCCGTTGAAATCGGTACGCGCAATGCCTTCATCCACCAGGGCCCAGAGGAAACCACCGCCCGACTTCTTAGCCGCCCAATGCAGTTCCCAGAAATCATTGAGGGCCGCCCCGCCGCCGCCATCATCCTGGCAATGCAGGAATTCGGTAGGCATATAAATATCTGGTCCGTTGAGGATATTCTTACTGCTGTAATAATCTTCATAGTGATTGCAGTCAATACCATTAAAGGTATTACCCGGACGGTGATGTGCATGGATCACCGGACGGTTGGACAGATCATACATTCCATAATCATCATCCAGTTCTTTGTTGTGGCCACCTTCATTGCCATTGCTCCAGAAGATAATGGAAGGATGGTTGGCATCACGGGTTACCATTTCTTTCACCAGGGGAGCGCCTGCTTTGGTGCTGTAGGCTTTCTGCCAGCCAGCCAGTTCATCCAATACATACAGACCCAGTGAATCGCAGAGTTCCAGGAAACGCTGATCAGGTGGATAGTGCGAACAGCGTACAGCATTCATGTTCATCTCTTTCATGAGCTGTACATCGGCGAGGTCAATAGCCGGGCTGCCGGTACGCCCTGTTTCGGGCCAGAATACGTGCCGGTTGATCCCTTTCATTTTCACTTGCACACCATTGATATAGATCCCATCGCCCTTTCGTATTTCAATGGTGCGAAATCCAAAGCGCTCACGCGTACGGCTAATAGGATCGGGGCCTTGCCGCAGTGTTAGCGCCACCGTATACAGGTTGGGCGTTTCAGCAGTCCACAGTTGGGGGTTGTTAACTTTCGTAGTGAGTAGTATAATGGAATCATTTGGCTTGATCGTCTGAGAAGTAGTAGCAACTTGCTTGCCGGTTGCATCTACAATAACTGCTGTCAGTTGCCGGGCCGGGTTGATATGTTGGAGGGCCACCCTGATAGCGAAGCTACCATCGGCCTTAGCATCAATGGCTGTATGCTCAATATGCTCTTTCGGCACTGCTTCCAGGTACACGGGGCGGAAGATGCCGCCGAATACCCAGTAGTCGGCCAGTCGTTCTGCATTGTTGACGGACTCATCGGCCGACATTTTACTCACGGTCACTTCCAGCTTGTTCGGCTTACCGGGCAACAGCTTGTCGGTGATATTGTATTTGAAACGATAGAAAGCACCCTGGTGCACAGGACCTGCCAGTTGACCATTGACCTTTACTTCAGCATCGGTCATAGCACCTTCGAATACGAGAAATACTTCTTTCTTCTTCCAGTTGGCAGGAATGGTGAAGGAATGGCGGTACAGGCCTTTCTCATCAGCAAAGCGGAAATTGCGTCCGTAAGTCTTGTAGTCGCGCCCATAGTTGTAAGCGCCAAAGCCTTGCTGTTCCCAACAGGAAGGCACCTGTATGCTGGTCCAGTAGCCACTCTTGCGGCCACCGGTACAATAAAAGTCCCAGCTTACGGTATTGTCCTTATCAGTGCCGGAGAGGTATCTGATCTCTTTTTCCTGGCCGCTTGCTGTAGCAAGCATGACCATGAGCAGCATTGCGCTTATAGTACGATGGAAATTCATATCAGGTATTCAAAAGGCCCTGTACTATTACTTGCCTGGTGGCCGCAGCTTATCAACTACCGGCTTATTACGGTCGCAGGTAAGTTCCCCATTGTTATACTCCAACAAGGCCAGTTGTATCAGACTGCGTTTATCATCCACCGATCCCCGGGTGGCAGGCTTATCTTTACGCCTGCCGGGATGGGTGAAATAGTACAGGTACACTTTATCGTCGTTGACCACCACATCAGCATGACCGCCAATGGCCTGGTCTTCTGCACCGGTGCCCGGCTCTTCCAGGATGCGGAAGCTTTGCTTTTTCCATTGCAACAGATCGTTGGAACTATATATCTCCATTCCCTTCCACACGTCTACCACCATCCAGTACATTCCTTTCCAGAGAAATACTTTAGGCCCTTCACCCCGGGCAGCAATGGCTTTGCCCTTATCCTCCCAATGGTACAGGTCTTTACTATCCGCATAATAGATAGACTTCCCATCGCGCTCGTTGTTGTACCACATACGCCAGTTGCCATCGGGTAACCTGAATACGGAAGCATCAATCACTTTATCATTCACTAATGGCAGGGTTGATTCATAGGTCCAGTTGAGCAGGTCTTTACTGGTACAGTGTACAATATGACGGGGATGGTTCCAGTTGTCGAATATGCCTGGCACATAGGTGAGGTACATATGCCAGGTTCCCTTGTATTCAATAATGTCCGGCGCCCAGAAGGTATATCCTTCATCGGGCCGGTAATTAATATTGGCGGTGTCTTTGTATTGCCAGTTGATCCCATCTTTCGATTCTGCTATACCGATCCTGGTGCCGTGCACCCACTTCACGCCAGTGGAATCGGACATGGTGGCACGGCGGTTGGTATAGAACATCCACCACCGTTTCACTTTCGGATTCCAGGTTACTACCGGATCGGCCGCGCCATCATATACCGGATCGCGGTACAATGGTTTGGGAGCGGCAGTCTGGGCGTAAGCACTACCAATCATGAAGCACAACAAAAAGATGATATAGGTTACTTTCATTATGCTGCCAATTTCACCGCCTGCCTTGCCAGTAGTTTCCATTCCTTGCCTTGTTTTTTCCAAACAGTAAGGATGGCCAGGTTTACCGTTCCGGGTTTGCCGCCATCGTTGGTAGTGCCAGCTAACTTATGGCGCACAATGGCCACATCGCCCGACACTGTAATGGTTTGTTCAGTAAGATCAATGGTTACAAAATCAGATTTGCCACTGGCTATAGCTTCTACAAAAGCGGCTTTGTCTTCCAGTTTACCACTGGAATGCCCATAGGTCAATTCAGCAGCGGCAATTTTTTCAAGTGCTGTTCTATCGCCATCGACCATTGCTTTGCGGAGTGTTTCCACAGCAGCAGCTACCGCGGTCTCGTCTTTGGTTTGTGCCAAAACTGTCATAGTGATAAGGTTTGCCATTAATAAAAGGCCCATTAATTTAATACGCATACAGTATATTTTTTACGGGTTGAGAATGAACCCAATATTAAGTTTTATTGTATTACCCGCGATGGGTCGGGCTGCTTAATTCGCACTTTATCCATATATACTATTGGCACAATAGTAACCTCACTTGTCAATCCGGCCGCTTTGGGCGTCCAGTTGACAGCTGTAAACAATCCATCCGCACCACGGTTGGCGGGCAGCCTCGATGGGAAATTGGTATTGTAAAATTTCTTCCAGTGTACTCCCTTCTTGTCCATATCTGCAATGCGGTTAGCCATACCATTGGTCACTTTTATTTCCAACAGGTTATTGTCTTTCAACGATCCTGCAGGAAGCACTACCTGGAAAACCGGGCCGATGAGGGTAGCTACGCGCTTTCCATTCAGGAATACCTCTGCTGTTTCCTGTACATTGCCCAGGTCAAGCAGGAAATCCTGTACCGTACCTGCCGGCTTTGCAAAATTGGTAGTATAAGAAGCTGTTCCGGAGAATTGTTGCAGGCCTTCCCCCGCCCAGCTTGTCCAGGAACTTAGTTGTGTAGTAGTGGTGGCAGCAGGTAGTATGGGTCCACCGCTGAGGAAGGATACCTTCCAGGTGCCTTCGATCTTCACCGGTTTGCCGGCAATTGCATAATAATGATAAGGACTGCCGGCATCCTGCGTGGGCGTACTTTGCAACACACAGCTTTCGCCCTGATTGAGTTGCAGGTAAACGGCTGTTTGCCCGGCTTCCTTTCTTACCATCGTTTTCCCGGTCTTTCCCTGCATCGGATCAAATAGGGTGATATGATCAGCTACAGTAGCAAGGTTTACCCAGGCATCCACACGTTGATTACCGGTATTGGTAATGAAATAATATTTGCCTCCTGGTATTGTCCGGCGTATACATTGTAATCCTTGCGCAGCCATTGTTTCCTGTGGCACTTTGGCGGCAGCCAGTAGTTGCTGCATGTCTTCGGCCATCACAAAACGCCCTTTCCCGATAGTAGCCTGTTGCACGCCGTTGGCTGTGCTGAAGGATAATTGTGTGATCAACTTCTTAAAAGCAGCCTGACGATCGGCCAGGTTGGAATAACCCGGCACATCACCGGGCAATGATCTATGCACCAGGATGGTAGCGCCATTTTGCGCCAGTGTGATCAGCTTTTGCAGGGTTTCCAGCGGCAGGTACTTTGTTTCCGCCACCAGGATGGTCTTATAGGCATTCCCGCCTGATAACAATCCTGCTCCCTTATTGCCCACTAATTGTAATTGCTTATCGGAAAACAGGTCGAATGCATAACCATGTTCAAGCATCCAGCTGGCGCTGTTCTTAAAATCGGTATTGTCAAATCCTTCCATACCATCAAAATGATGCAGGAGGTCGCGCCCCGGCTCTGCAAAACGGTCATAGATCGGAAAATACATCAACACATCATTGTCAGGCTTACCGGCTTGCAGGAATGACTGGCAGCGGGCTACATATTGATTAAGCGTAGGAAGATCTTTCCAGAAAGGATTGTTGGGATGAAAATGCACAGCAGCATAAAACAACCAGCCCGGCCAGGGATCATTTTTAGGAGAATAGTTGGTGCCGTGATAAAAGATATGATTCACCCCGCCAATGAAATATTTATCCAGTGCCAGTTTTACATCACCCAGGCTGGATTGAAAATGTTCGTTGAGCCAGGTGGCCGCTTCTGCAGATGCCAGGGGTTTGCCCAGCACATGGGCGGTAGAAGTGGCAAACTTAAAACGCAAAATATCAGTGCCTTCTGTTTCAGGGATATCAATAGCACCATACAGGTCCAGAATATTGGCAGGTGATCCATGCGATTGGTTGCGGACCAGGGAGCCTTTTGCTTTCGCCCAGCTATGCCAGGGGGTGGTGAATTTCTCCAGCAACAATTCGGAGATGGTTTGCCGGTAATCACTCAATACGCGGGTATTCTTTTCTTTGGTATCCTTGCCATATAAGGCTGGCAATTCCTTCCGCAGGTCATAGCCACGTCTTTGTTGAAATACCTGCAACATATCGGGTGTCCAGTTGGCTTGTCCGCGTGCATCATCCACTTCGTAAGAATCATTGAAGAAGGAACGAATGCCTTTCAGGTTTTTACCTGCGAAAGCTTTATCAAAATATTGGAGATAATGCTGCAGGGCAGGTAAGGAAAAGTGGTCTATTACATCGCCTTCTCCACCGGGCGCCGCCCGTTCCACCATTTTACCATGCCACCCCTGAAACAAGGCATACAATGTCCAGTTGCCCGCGGGCGCTGTCCAGTTGAGTATTCCATCTGTACCTACTTTCGCTGTTATATCCTGGCTATTCCCTTTCTCATCATAAGCCATCAGTAAACTGAGCGGCAATATTTTTTCATAGCGCACCTGGTCAAAAGCATATTCCTGCAGGTTCTTATTGGTAGCAATGGGGTAAGACAATGATTTTATATCTACAGGTTTGCCACTCACCGTGCGCACCAGGGGTTGCTGGGTGAAAGTGATCTTTTCTGTTAGTTGCTCTCCTTCCTTCAGCGTCCAGGTTTTCAGGTTCACATTTTTGCAGGCATCAGTAGGCGTAACCCAGGGGCCACCAAAGGGCCAGCCTGTGCCGGTGGCCAGGTCGATACCCAGGTCCAGGCTTTTGGCTTGTTGCAGTGTGTATTCCAGCATGCTCACCCATTGGGTCGATAGGAAGGGAATGAACTGTTGCTCGGCACCCCGCACTCCATAGATGGGTGTTATTTCCAGTCCGCCCAGACCAGCTTGCTGATATTGTTGCATCGACCATTGCAGGTCTGCTTTATTGACGGCGCTGCCCTCCCACCACCAGCGTGTCCAGGGTTTGGCAGTTTGGGTGATGGCGGGCCATTTGATCTGTGCCTGGATAGCCGAGAAAGTAATCAGTAATACCGAGGTATTGAGTAAGGATTTTTTTACAGTATCAAGCCGGAGGCTTGTCAATATCCTCACTCGCCGGAGGCGAGCGATGGTTAGATTCATATAGCAACTATTTAGCGTTTCAACCGAATGTCTAAAGTAGGCCCGTAAAGCTATTGAATCATCCTGAGCCGTCCTGTTAATTCCCATCGGGTTTTACCACATTCATGCGTGGACTGAGCGGCCAATGCCAGTTTTTAATATCATCCGGTTTGGCAGGATTAAAAGTGCGCACCTCTTTTTTAATATACTGTGCCAGGTCCAGCTTATTATCCCGGATGCCTTGTACGATACAACGCGATATCTCATAAGCACCATAAGGGTTGAAATGGGTATTGTCCTTTAGTTCTTTTTCCTGGCCAGGAAAAGTATTGGCAGGATAGATCACGAAGGCCAGTTGACTTTTATTGGGGCCCCAGGCTTCATATAAGCTTTTGCTCATATTGTTGAGATCAATGAGTGTACATTTCTCTTCTGCCGCCGTTTGCCGCACCGCAGCAGGATAATCACCCAGGGTATTGACTATTTTGCCGGTGCTGTCGAAATTGCGGCGGTGCATGGAAGTAACCAGCACAGGTATACCACCCTTTTTACGCGCTTCGTTAATGAAGAATTTCAGGTCTCGCTTATAGGAAGTAAAGGGGCCTATGCCTTCTCCTTTCTGCTTTTGATCGTTGTGGCCAAACTCTATGAACAGGTAATCTCCTTCCTTCATAAGGCTCAATACTTTCTCCAGGCGGCGGGCAGAGATAAAGCTATTCAGTGCTTCACCCGATTCTGCATAGTTGGCAATGGCCACTTTGCCCGGCTGAAAAAAGGAAGGCAGCATTTGGCCCCAGGCAGCATAAGGCTCTTCTGCCTGATCCACCACCGTGGAGTTGCCTGCCAGGAATACCGTAATGGCATCCTGTACCGGGGTGATCTCCACCGCACAAACTTTGGGGTGCGCGTCGTTGAACTCCAGGGTTAGTTTGTTATCCCAGTGCAGGTAATTGATCTCGCGGGTTTTCAGGCGTACTTTTCTATTGGTGCCCTGTATCAATGAATCGCGCACATGTACTGTGAAGGAAACGGTGGCAAACTTCCCTTTCTTCGTTTTTTCCTGCTGTACCATCATACGGCGGCATTCTGCACGAATGGCGGCTACGGTGGCGCTTTCTGCATCACCGAGCGTCACCGTCACATTATAATTTCCCTCTGGCACTTTCACAGAGAACTGGAAGGGAAGATCGCTGGTGATGAAGTCGCTGCGCAAAGCATCTTTACGCCCCCTGTCTGCAGTTTTCAGGTTAGCACCGGGTTCAAAACCATAACCGGTCTGTTCATTGTAAAAACTGGTGGGGCCCACTGCTGTATAGCCCGCAGC
The DNA here is from genome assembly GCA_966211765.1 of uncultured Paraflavitalea sp. Classification (GTDB taxonomy): domain Bacteria; phylum Bacteroidota; class Bacteroidia; order Chitinophagales; family Chitinophagaceae; genus Paraflavitalea. Next base: position 181,475 of record CBIHOV010000010.1, on the reverse strand, counting down.
GGTAGCGCCATTTCCAAAATCAAAGCGCCAGGCATTGGTTTGGGCCTGCGTTAATAAAGCAATAAAGCAAGCAAGCAGGGCGATGCAATGTTTCATATTAATATCCCTTGTTCTGTAGGTATAAACCAGGTTTTGTGTCCAGCTCCGATTGCGGTACCGGATAAATGATATAGTCTTTCTGGAATGGCTGCATGGTATGTTGTACATCTTCTGCAGTGATCCAGGCAGGAATAATGGTTTCTATCAAGCCACTTCTTACCAGGTCGTGCCAGCGGGAACCTTCTGCGGCAAACTCTCTTCTTCTTTCGCCCATGAGCTGTGCAAGGGTCACATTGGTGGCCGTGGTAGACAGGGAAGCCCTTCCTCTCACCTGGTTCACTACCCCATCAACAAAGCTCTGCCCACCAGCGGCTCCATGCAATATACACTCAGCTTTCATGAACAGCACATCGGTAAAGCGATACACAATAAAATTGATGGGCCAGTCAACCCGATTGGAAGGCACTTTGGTAAGGTCTACATATTTCTTAAAGAAAGAGCGTGTTTCCGTTACGCCATTGTAGGTATAACCTGATTGTATAGAAAACGCTTTACGGGTGTCACCGGCTTCATACGAATTGAGCAGGTCATTGGAAACAGGCCTGATGGTCAATCCACCCTGGGTGGCCTTGCCCTGGGATTGAAACCAGGTATCCGGCACCAGTACCCAGGCAAAAGTAGACCCCAGTACAGGATTGGCGCCTGTGATGTACTGCACATCAAAGACTACTTCTGCATTGTTCTCATTGGTAAAGGAGAATATATCTGTGTACTTGGGAAGGAAACTGTATTTATTGCTGATGATCACTTCATCCAGCAACTGGACGGCTTTATCCCATTCATTCACACCCAGGCCAGGACCTTCAATACCATAGGAAATACCGGAGCGTGTCATATGCACCAGCGCCAACAATGTTTTGGCTGCATAACGTGTAGCCCTTCCTTTATCGGCAGTAGCATAGGTTTCGGGTAGATTGGTGCCGGCAAACTGCAGGTCGGCCATGATGAGGTTGTACACATCGGCGACGGAGGCTCTTGGTATTTGCAAGGCCTCTTCTGGTGAGACGGGATGATCAATGACGGGTACTTTCCCAAACCACCTTACGAGGTCAAAATAGAAGAAGGCCCGCAGGAACTTTGCTTCCGCTTCAATCCTTGTACGTAAAGCAGCGTCGGGGATCACAGTACCATTTTTCGTCAGTTGATCCAGCAGGATATTGGCCCTGAAGATGCCATTGAAGTTTACATTCCATGCTTCTGTTACATAGGGGTTGGCCGCTATGGTTTTGTGAAAGCTATTGATGCCTTCCCAGTCACGCACACCACCATCGGATACCGCATACAAATTATCCGATCTTGTTTCTGATAAGTTCAATTGCCTGTCGGGATAACCACGCAGACTATTATAAGTGGCATTGGCAGCCTGCAGGAAATCATTTTGGGATGAATAGAACGCATCAGCCGGAGATGCTGAGATAGGAAGTTGTTCCAGTTTCTTTTCGCAGGAAGCAAGCAGGAGGAGAGCTGCGATGAGGTAACAAATATTTTTCATACAGATCGATTAGTAGATGATTAAAAAGTAATGTTCACGCCAACAATGAGCGACCGGGGTAAAGGAAGCCCGCCATAGTCGCCCGCTTCGGGGAAAGCTGTACTTCCACTCAGATCGGTATTGGTAGCTTCGGGATTGAAGCCTCCTTTGTAGCGGTCATGGCCAAAGAAATTCTCGGCAGTGATATAGATACGAGCGGCCTGGAGTATATTCTTTGCTTTAATTAAACGGCCGGCATCATAGCCCAGGGTAATGTTACGCACCCGTACGTAATCGGATGGGTACAGCCAGTCGGTATTGATGATACGGCCAAAAGTAGAATAGGCTTTCCCGATCTGCCCGGCACCTGGATCGGATGGCGAACGCCAACGGTCCCGGAAGGTACCCAATGCATTGTCGGTAAACCCTTGTCCTGTTCTTCCCAAAGCACGGCCCAGCAGGGAATAAATGGACCCACCCCATTGACCCTGTACCAATACGGTAAGGTCGAATCCTTTGTACCGGAAATTATTGGTAATGCCCCATATATAATCGGGATTGGGATGTCCTACGATCATGCGGTCATTGGCATCTATTACACCATCTTTTGAATAGTCGAAGTATTTGGGATCACCCACTGTTTGAGAACCAAAGAGCGCAGCGCCCTTGTTAATATCATCCTGGGAAAGTATACCATCCTGGCGTACGGCATAAATGGCGTACATAGGTTCACCTACTTTCAGGATAGCGTGAGAAATATCAAAAGAAGAAGGGATGAGTATCTGATCCTGTCCACCTGCCAAGGCTACTACCTTATTGGTATTATGGCTTAGGTTGGCAGCGGTGGTCCACTGGAAGGCACCGGTCGTGTTGCGGGTAGTTAGTTCTATTTCCCAACCTTTATTCCTGGCTTCGCCTGCATTACGGAGATAGTTGGAAAAACCGGTTGCACCGAGGACAGGTACATTAAGCAGCAGGTCGGAGTTGAGCTTATTGTAATAATCGAATGAAGCTGTGATACGGTTACCCAACACACCGATATCAAACCCTACATCGATGGTTTCGGATTTCTCCCAGCTCAGGGCGGGACTGGTGATGCCGGTAGGCGACTGGCCTACTACCTGTGTACCGTTGAAGTTATAATTGTTGAAACCCAACACCGCAATAGAACTGTAATCGCCGATATTGTAATTACCCGAAGTACCCCAGCTGCCCCGCAGCTTAAGATCACTGATGAAGGAGACATTGCGCATGAATGATTCTTCGGAGATCCTCCAGCCTATGGAACCAGAAGGGAACCAGCCCCAACGGGTGGCTTCTCCAAAACGGGATGATCCATCGCGCCTTAAACTGGCCGATAACAGGTATTTACCATCATATCCATACTGTACCCTACCGAAATAAGAGATCAGTACATTCCTGGCTTCGCCGGTATTGCCGGTAATGGCAGCCGCGGCATTGAGGGTCGTAATATAATTGTTGGTAAATCCATTGGAAGAGTTGATCCGCACATTGTCAATCTTATCGGAATTATAAGAGATACCACCCAGTGCAGAGATATCGTGTACATCCCCAATGGTCTTGTTATAAGAAAGTGTGTTCTCATTTACGAAGGTCTGCCTGCGGAAGCTGGTATAGGAGCCGGAAGTCAACGCTGTTTGCTGCGCTATACGGGTTGGCAGGGTACTCGCAATAATATAGGGAACATAACCTTTGGTATTGTTGTCGGTATTATCCAGATTCAGGGTTGTTTTAAATGTCAACCCTTTGATGAGCTGGTACTCGCCAAACAAAGAAGTGAGTGTACGGAAACGCCTGGTTTGTCCAACGGTATATTGCAGTTTAGCAATGGGACTATTGGGTGATACGCTCCAGCGGTATTGCCCGTCCAGGTCTACATTGGGATAAATGCCCATGGTATCTTCCTGCACCGGTGTAAAGCTTACCAGCTGGTGCAGGATATTGTCCTTCCCTTCTACGCCGGGATCGTTGGTAATAGAATAGGTGGGCGACAGGTTAATACCAAACTTGAGTTTTTTGCTGGCATTGATCTCTACATTGGCGCGGGCCGAATAACTGGTATAATCCATATAGTGGACCATGCCTTCCTGGCGGGCATAGTTGCCGGAGATATAATAACGCACGTACTCATTGCCTCCGCTGGCAGCTATCTGGTGATTCTGCGTAAGTCCTTTACGGAAACCTTCATCCTGCCAATCTATATACCTTAAACCGGGGTGGCCAGGTTGGGTCCAGCGGTCATCTGTCATATAACTGGTGTTCACGGCGCCAGGGGCCAGGCCGAGGATCACCCGACGTTGTTCGTTGGTTTGTGCAGCGGTTCTTCCTGTTCCGGAAGCCACCCATTGGGCATTGATCATTTCGGTAGCCCTGTCTACCCACTCATCTGCATTCAGCATGTCGAGCTTACGGCTTCGTTCTGAATAACCGATATAACAGTTAAAAGACATTTTCGGTTTGCCGGTCTGTCCGCGCCGGGTAGTAATGAGCACTACTCCATTGGCAGCCCTGGAGCCGTAGATGGCAGCGGCAGCCGCATCTTTCAACACCTGAATGGATTCAATATCGTTTGGATTGAGGTTATCAAGCGGGTTGCCCAGCGCATAGTTGCCGGAACCGTTGGGAGCAGCACCTGATAAAGGGAAACCATCAATAACATAGAGTGGTTCATTTCCGGCTGTGATGGAGCCCGTGCCTCTTACCTGGATGCTCATCCCTTTTCCCAATGCACCGGTGGTTTGTTTAACAGCCACACCGGCCATCTGCCCTACCAGTGCCTGATCTACCCTGGTAACAGGACGTTCATTCAGTGTTTTGGCATCAAAGGTGGACACAGCGCCTGTTACATTTCTTTTCTTTTGGGTACCATATCCAATGACTACTACATCATCCAATGTTTTCTTAGCAGACAGGAGACTTACATTCAAAGCAGATTGGTTATTCACCGGCACTTCCTGCAATTCATACTCTACGTGTGTAAAGATCAACACCGCATTACCAGCTGGCACGGTTAATTTAAAACTACCATCGTCTTTGGTTATCGTGCTGCTGTTGTTTCCTTTCACCTGAACACTTACTCCAGCCACCGGCTTGCCGGCTTCATCCGTTACTTTACCCGAAACGCCTATGCCATTTGCATTGGCATTACCCTGAGCAGGAGATCGGCCGGGAAGGAGAGAGAATAAAAGACACAGAAAAAACAGGACAGATCGTAGCAGGAACGATTGTAGTTTCATACAGCTTTTTTTACTTTCAGCAATCTTAGTTTACTATCAATACACAAGCGGAATCATATCATTTATAGATGATCCGTTGTTCTACAGAGGGGACTATGGATGCTAAAATTATAGAAGCTGTCACTAGTATTCATCCTGAACCATCCTGATGAGGGAGCAAGAATACAGAAGTCAGAATACAGAATACAGAATACAGAATCGTTTGCTTCGACATGGATATACCGGCCGCGGCCTTCTGTATTCTGTGTTCTGTATTCTACATGCTATTTTTCATAATACTGTAACGCACTATCGTTGATCTTGTATTTGTTCTTTTGCAGCAGATCATAGATGGCGGCGCCTGCCAGCAATACAGGACCATAACCATGGGCCGCATATACATTTACGGGGCGATAATAATAAAATGCCGGTTCGAAGCCCATACCTGTTCCTACACAAGTACCTTCAATCTGACCCTTATCATTCACTTTGGTAGATACGGCATTCCAGGCGAGCAATGCCATGGGGCCATACGCTACCGGATCAATCCAACCTTTTTGGATGGCATGTGCAATACAGTAGGTATAAATTGCAGTAGCAGAAGTCTCCAGGTAAGAATCATTACGGTCCAGTAGCTGGTGCCAGAATCCTGAACCAGATTGGTAAGCAGACAACCCTTTAATATGCGCTTTCAACAACTCCAGTACTTTGGCGCGGCCAGGGTGATTTTCCGGCAACACATCCAGCAATTCTACCTTGGTCATAATGGCCCAGCCATTGGCTCTGGCCCAATGAAATTGCGGATGTTCTTCCATGCCCTGAACCCAACCATGCATGTATACATTTTTTTGTTTATTGAACATGCGTTCGGAGAATTGAAGCACCTGCTTTACAGCATCATCAAAATACTTTTTATCGCCGGTGAGCTTGCCCATCTGTGCCAGCGCCGGTACGGCCATATAAAGATCATCGAGCCAGATGGTATTGGGATGTGGCCGGTTGCGGGCCAGTGTGCCGTCACTTAGCCGGAATTCTTTGGTGAAGATATACTGCATGAAATTATCAATGACCGGCCGCAGCTTATTGACTGTGCCCGACCTTTCTGCTTTGATCATAGCAGCACACATAGCTCCGGCATCATCGAGGGCATGGGGATCAATTACAGAACGCAGGGGATTGGAACGGTTCCTGTATTTTTCGAACAAAGGTTTAAATACAGGAACAGCATCTGCGATCAGTTGCATACGACGGGTAGTATAGTCCGTATATTTCTTATCACCGGTAGCAGCTCCCACCTGCAACATGCCGCTGTAGGTAACACCCCATTCATAGCTGGTAAGGCGAAAATCGCCGGGTTTGAAGATCGTGCTGGTGTCGGCTGCGCTCACATTGGCCAGTGCAGCACCGGAGCTACGGTTGATGAATTCCGCTGGTGTAGAACCATCCAGGTAGTTAAATACCCTGTCCAGCACTTGCTTTACCGCTGCTGTAGTGGGCGGATTGTAAGGCATGGGATAATCGGGCTGCAGTGCATGCAGCGGAGCCGTTACATCATTGGCTTTTTGAGCAACTGCAGGAAGGGCTGCACTTACAAGACAGGAAAACAATACAGGTTTCATTGAATACTTCATATAATAGAATTTCTATTTTCTTATCGACTCAAACAAAAACAAAAGGACGGTCAATAAAAATTGACACGTCCGTGCTTGCTATTCTACTAACTAAGACTGCGCTTTTTATTGGTAACCTGGGTTCTGATAAGCTGCCATTTCTGCGTTCGACATAGGGTTTCCGTTGATCTTTAAGGAAATGATCTGTGGAAGCGGAATAGGCCTTAACTTATGGGTGGGCGCCAGGTTAGTGGCATCTGCATTGTATAATTTGGTTCTGTCGTACAGGGTTTCTGTACGCACCAGGTCTTCCCAACGATACAACTCACCACACAGTTCACGGGTTCTTTCATTCAGTATAAAATGAATGAACCGGCTCTCGGTTGAACTTACACCAGGTGGATACAATTCACTGGGGGCATTGGTGGTAAATAATGCGGCAGTAGCCACCATCGCTGGTTCTGTGCTGGTAACATCATTCTCCGTACCGCCATAAAACAACCAGTTGTGCGGATTTTTTACTTCGCCTGCTTTATAAGCAGCTCTTTTGCGTACTACATTCACATATTCCAGGGCTTTCACGTAATCAGCTTTCCTGCCATATGCTTCCCCAACAATCAGGTAAGTCTCTGCCAGTCTTGCATAGGTACCATTGCGGATACCTCTTTCTTCCTGCAGGTCGGCCGTGAGGCGTACACCATCCAGGAATTTAATGAGCGTGAGGTATTTGTTGTCCGAAAAATCGGAGGTAGTGGGAGCAGTGGGAGATGCTTTCTTATAACGGGCATACACCTTAGCGCGGAATTTTGCACTGTCAGCAGGCGTAAAGGGCCGGTCGGGGCTGTTCACTACAAACAGACCTGTTGTATCACCAATGCCCACTATTTTTTTACCAACAAGGTCGGGACTTGGTGCATTGGCTGCCGTAAATACGGGTATCGCAGAAGAATTACTGTGGCTGGTGGGTGCGTTCCTGTAGTAAGCTGTTTGAAAGCTCTTAAAGAACCGGGAATCGTTTGCCCTGTCAAATACATCCATGGCATAATCAGTAGGACGCAACCGGCGGAATGGCCTTCCATTGAAGGCATCACGTATCATACCCGGAATAGGGATACCTGCATCGTATTGCGTACCGAAATATAAGTGAACCCGGTTTCCACTGCCTGCAATGGCCAGGCTGTTGCTATACTGAGCAGCAAAGATGATCTCTGTACTATTGTTATTCGCGGCCAGCTTGGAGGCATCACCCAATGGGGTGGCGCCATCAAAGCCGGGCTTGGGAGGTGTATGGTTGGCATAACTGGCGCTGTACAGGTTGGCATAGTTGGCTTCCAGTGTATGTGCGCCTGACTTGATCACTGAATCGCCAAACACAATGGCACTGTCCAGGTCGGTAGGCTTCTTGCCACGGTCATCCGTTACAGCGCTGGCCCTGGTTAAATATGCTTTTGCCAGGAAGTGATAAGCTACAGATTTGGAGATCCTTCCCCTATCGGAAGGAATGGCATAGGTAAGTACGGGTGCAACACTCCGCAGATCACCAATGATCTGCTCGTAAATAGCAGCTACACTGGCACGGGGAAATTCGGTACGCAAGGTGTCGGACGATTGATTGACCAAGGGTATACCGCCAAATTGCTGTACCAGCTGGAAGTAATAAAAAGCCCTCAAACTCCTTAATTCAGCGATGCGCTGATTTCGTTGAGCCTGTGAACCCAGTAAGCGGGAATTGGCATCCGTAAAAGCGCCAATCAGTTCAATACCCAGGTTGCAACGGTTAATACCGCCGTAATTATTGGTCCAGAGGCCGTTTACAAAACCATCAGATCCATTGGGATTGAGCAGGGAATTGTATTTATTCCAATGTTCGTTGTTGAACTGATCGCCCAGGCGAAACTCGTCGGTGCCAAAGTTCCACATCGCATAGGACTGTTCGTTTTCAAACTTCCAGCGCAGGGGCGCATAAGCTGATTTCACCAGGTCTTCCAAACCCTGGTCGGTTTTGTAATAATCCAGTGTTAACGTAGTTACCAGCTCTTCTTTAATAAACTTCTTACAGGAAACTGCCGTGCCCATAGCGATCACAGCGGCAGCAACGGTTATTTTATATAGTATTTTCATGATTGTTCATTTTATGCCAAACAATTGATTTGCTTACAGACCAAGTCTAACTCCCACTACAAAACTTCTGTAACTGAATGAATTGGGCCCGGGGTTATTGGTGGTAGAAGCAAACTGCTCCGTGTACTGGATCGTTTCCGGATCGTACGGTGATTTTTTATGAAACAGGAAAGGATTCACCGCATTGATGTAAACCGACATGGCATTGGCTTTTATTTTGGACAGCAGGGATTGCGGAATGCGGTAGGTTAAGGAGATATTCCTGATCCGTATAAAGCTTCCATCACGATAGCCTAGCGCCTCCCAATAGGTAGGCACATCGGAAGTACGCGTGGGCTGTTGGTATTCATTGGAAGGATTGGTGGGCGTCCAGTAATTCACCTTATTGGATTGGAAGCGGCCTACCAGACCCGGACGGGGCACCCTGTACATGCCGCCTTTGCGGATATAGACCAGGCAACTCAATTCAATATTCTTGTAACTGATGGTATTGGTAATGCTACCTGTCCAATCGGCATTGTCATAACCCAATACGGTTTTATCATTGCCATCAAGGAGTGAATCGCCATTGATATCTCTTACCCTGATCTTTCCGGCACGGTATAAGGTATTGGCTTTATTGGTTCCTTTTGGCCATAGGTAATCATTGAGGTAACCACCTTTCGCTGTATCGGAATACTGGTAGATGCCATCAGATACATAATTGTAATATACCCTTATCGGTTGGCCTACCATCCACAGGTTGAGCAGGTTATTGTTATTCGTACCATCAATGGTTACAATAGACTCTTTGTTTTTGCTGAACACGATATCAGTGGTCCAGGTGAAACCACCTTTATTGATATTAACGGTACTGAGTGATACATCTATACCTTTGTTGCTAACCTCACCCAGGTTGATATACATAGAGGTTACCCCATTGGCAGCAGGAATACGCATTTCCTGCAACTGATCGGTAGTGGTGCTTTTGTACACATCAACGCTACCCATGACCCTGTTGCCGAATAATCCGAAATCAATACCTGCATTAATGGTAGCTGTTTTTTCCCAGGTAAGCCCCGGTGTTTTAAAGGTAGTGGGCGCCAAACCTACTACTGCCGTACCATTCGTCCAGTTGTAATTGGTGAAATCGAGCGGACCATTGGTACGATAAGGAGGGATGGAAGAGTTTCCTACCAGGCCGTAACCCACCCGCAGCTTGGCGGCATTTATCACATGCTGGTTCATAAAGAATTCTTCATTATCCAGGCGCCAGGCTACAGCAGCGGAGGGAAACCATTGCCCCTTACTGCCTTCGGCCAATACGGAAGAATTATCATAACGGTTACTGAGTGTTAAGTAATATTTGCTTTTGTAGTTGTAATCAATCCTTCCCATGTAGGAAAGCAATTGTTGAGCGCTATAACTACCGCTACCCGTAGTTACACCCAGGGTATTGCGGTTGAGCGAATACCATTTCTGCTCTTCAAAGATCAGGTTATTGGCAGAGAGGGCCAATACATCTGTTTTATTGAGGTTCTGCATTTCATGCAGCAGGGTAACATTGAAGGAGTGGTCCTTTTTGATCTTAAAATCATAATACAACAGGTTATCATACACCCAGGACATGCTGTTGGTGATGGTATGGTTGGCATTGGCTGCCCCACCCTGTCTTACGGAAGACTGGGCGCCATTAAACTGGCCCTGGCGGCTATTGCGGGAATCAAGTCCAAAAACAGCTTTGTAGCGCAATCCTTTCAGCAAGGTCACTTCAGCAAATACATTACCGAAAATACGGCTCACTTTCACTTCATTGAATACCGTATTAACATCGTTCATAGGATTCACAATGTTCTGGTCACCGCCTGCATACAGGATGAACTTACCGGTGCTGTCATACGGCTGTGCAAAAGGCAGCTGCCCGGAAGCGCCGCCATACATGCTGGGGCCAATATTTTGAATACTGTTGGCATAAGTAATGTTGTTGCCAAAACTTAGCCATTTAGCAGGTTTGAACTCACTGTTGTTACCCACCGTAAACCGGGTATAATCCTGTCCGTATTCAATGCCCTTCTGGTTGAAGTATCCGGCATTGAAGCTGGCCCTGATCTTGTCGCTGCCGGCAGTAATAGTAATATTGTGTGAGTTGGTAATACCCTGCCTGATGGCGCCTTTTTGCCAATCATACCCTTTCACTTTGGAGGGATCAAAAACATCCAGGCTGTCCAGTACGGGCACTTTGAGATTGGTCATTACGGCCTTTTCTTCAGCCGTAGCGGCTCTTTTAACTGCGAGATAGGTATTAGTAGCCCTGTCAAACACACGCCACTGATAAGCTCCTTTGATGGTATTCAGGGTATACAGATCGCCATCGAAAAGATTGATATCGGCAGCTGCATTGGGATAATAGTTATTGGGCTGGGTAGTATTTTGGGCAAAGTTGTATACTTTATCTGCAGAGAATGCCTGGCGCCAGGCATCCATGAGCTCCACCGCATTAAAGACAGGTATGTCTTTCAACAGGTTTTCAAAAGAAACACTGCCACTGTATTCAATATTGATCTTACCGGCTTTGCCTTTTTTGGTAGTGATCTGTATAACGCCATTGGCGCCCCGCACACCATAGATCGCAGTGGCGGAAGCGTCTTTCAAAACGTCAATACTCTCAATATCCAAAGGGTTCATATCATCAATGGTATAACTCACCGGTATACCATCTACTACATACAAGGGTTCATTACTGGCCGACAGGGAGCGATTACCCCGTATACGGATCCTGGAGCCCATGCCTGGACGGAAAGAGCTGGCCATGGCTTCCACCCCCGCCACCCGGCCTTGCAGGGCCTGTGTAACGTTGGTAACGGGTACCGACCTGATCTTTTCGGCACTAATGGAGGCTGTAGAGCCTGTTACATCACCCTTTTTACGGGTGCCATATCCCACTACTACCACATCTTCCAGGGATTTTGACTCGGAATACAAGGTTACTGAAACAGTTGCGCGGTTATTAAGCCGCAATTCCTGGGTGAGAAAACCCACATAACTCACCACCAGCGTGGCATTGCCATTGGGAACCTGTAAGGTAAATGATCCTTTGTCGTTGGAGGTAGCTGAATTGCCCGTGCTTTTCACCGTTACGGTAGCACCTGTTAAGGCCTCGCCTTTTTCATTGAGAATGGTGCCCGTTACCGTAGTATCATATACTATCGGATAAGGCAGGTACGGGGAAAAAATAAAACCAGGAATTCGTTCTTTGAAGTGAGGAGAGTTGTTGGACTTAGCTAATACTGATAATGGGCAGAGACTTATCAATAAAGGCACACAAATCCAATAAGCATTGAATTGGCTTTTTTTCATACAGCAATTAATTTAATAGCAAGTTTTAGCGGTCGTTATGAAGACTAAATTAATCAGCCACTATTGGATAATCATCCTGAACTATCCTGTTTATGCATTTTTATGTGTCATTTTAACCTAATTAACCTTCAGTCAGGGGTTAGGAAGCAGCTTTTGCCCTGAAATGCAGGTTGGCAGGACGCTTCAGGACGGTTACTGCAACGCAAAAGTTAATTTTATAACCTGATTAGTGTATTTCTGACGATTATGTGATGAGTTGCTTTTCCTGCTTTTGCTAATTACGTAAACTAAATATTAACCCGAACCAAACTTGCTTGCCATGCTACACTTTGACTACCAAAGCCATGCTTCAGTGGCTTTTTACCTGGCGCCTCTGTTTACCCCATCTTTCACTGTTTCCCGAATCAATACGTTTACCAGTCATCATTCCCAAAGAAAGTTTACCCGATGTGATACAACCGGTTATAGTTATCCGGGCAGTACCCCTGCATGTAACTAATTGTATTACTGTCAACGGTCCGCGGTAAGCAATGCCATGGGTATCACTTACCTTATCCTGACCGTACACCTGTCATTGCACCCTATCACTCCACCATTTATAGTTCGCTTTCAAAAAGAAAAACGACAATTTCTATGTACAAGCTTCTACCAAAGATGCTCCTGGCTGTAACGCTCTTGTTACTACTGGCGGGCTGTCGAAAAAAAGCATTTGACGAGTATTATGGACGTCCCGATTCACTCGAACCACCCATCTATCAGCAACTGGAAGCAAGGGGGAATTTTAAACACCTGCTCACCGCCATCGATAAGGCAGGTTATAAAAACACCCTGGCTGCTGCCGGATACTGGACTTTTTTTGCTCCGCACGACTCTGCCTTTCAGGTATATTTTGCAGCCAATGGCATTAACGGTATGGATCAACTGGACAGTAATGCCTGCCGCCAGATCGTTACCTATTGCCTGGTATACAACGCGTACAAGAAAGAACGGATCGGCGACTACCAATCCAATACCGGTTGGGTGGCGGCCAATGCCTTCAGAAGGCGCACGGCCAATTATACCGGTGTATACAATGGCCTGGACACAAGCGGCAAACCATTGAAAATGATTGCCTCCAACCGCAATGGGATAAGCTTTTACATGGAGACCGACAACAACTACAAGCAGATCCCTTATTTCGTAGACAACTTCATGACGGCCAGAAACCTTACAGCTGCCGACTACAACTATTTCTATCCCAACACGCCCTATACAGGATTCAATGTGGCAGACGCCATCGTCACAGAGAAGGATATTCCTGCCGAAAATGGTGTGATCCATGTCGTTAATAAAGTGATCACGTCTTTACCATCGGTTGATCAATACCTGGCAGGTAAGCCGGAATACAGCAAATTCAAAAAGATCATTGACAGGTTCCTGATCCAATACGTGTTAAACAATGCAGCCACTACCCGCTACCAGAATGTAACGGGCAGCTCAGACCAGGTATATACCAAGGTTTACAATCCATTACTGGCATTTGCACTCAACAATGAGAACTTCCTGAAAGCGCAGGAAAATGACGCACAGAGTAATAGCTACAGCATTTTTGTGCCCACCAATGATGCATTAGACAATTACCTCAATACCGTGCTGCTGGAACATTATACCAGTCTTGAAAACATGCCCATCAGCATCATTTACGATTTCATCAATGCCCATCTATGGCAAAATGCCGTATGGCCCAGCAAGTTTAAGACCACGCTCAATTTCGTAAACGAAGAGGCCCGCTTTGATCCGGCCACCAATGTAGTAGACAAGAAAATATTGAGCAATGCTTTTTTCTACGGCACCAATAAAGTACAGGAGGCGAATGTTTTCACCAGTGTATACGGGAAAGCCTACCTCGACCCTAAATACTCGATGATGATCTCGCTGTTGAACATGGAGTTGAAATTTCAGGTATCCAATATCTACCGGGACTATACGCTGTTCCTGATCACCGATGAAATGTTTAACAAAGCCGGGTATTTTGCCGACCCCTCTGTAAGCAAGGACCTGATCGATCAGTGGCGCTATACTCCCCCTGCAGGCTCTACCATACCGGCCGCAGCAGGCAGTACTGCGCGCAACAGGCTACTGCGTATCCTGAATATGCACGTGATCCCGCAACGTATTATGAACAACCTTTCGGGCGAAGGCGTAGCAGCCAGCTATGGGGGCGAGTTCATCGCCTATAAGAACAATACCATCTATGCTCCCGGGAATGTAGACTCCAACAACATAGTGAAAATACTGGACAGCAAAACCGCCAGGAACGGGATCGTGTATTATACCGACCGTATCATGGAGTTCAGTGAGGCAGCCGTAGGCAAACATATAGAGGCGCTGGGTACCCCTGCTGCCTCCCCTTACAATGCCTTCTGGCAATACCTGAAGAGTTCTGTGTTGTGGAACAATACGACAAAGGAGATACTGGGTGTAACAGGCGGAACATTTTATACCTTGTTCATTCCCAACAATGCAGCCATTCAGCAGGCAGCAACCGATGGCCTCCTGCCCAAAAAAGCAGATGGCACCCCCAACTTTGCTCCTACCCTCCCGGCCGAACAGCTGCAGGTATTCAAGTTTATCAATTATCACTTCCTGAATAAAAGGATCATCGCCGCAGATGGTTTGGAAAGCGGTGCATTTGAGACCATCCTCAAAAAGAACAACGGCGATCCTACTACCATATTTGTAAACAATACGCCGGGCAACATCACCCTGAGTGATATGGAAAGCCGGATGGCGCATGTGATCTCCACTCCGGGTACCTACCTCAGCAACCGGTGTATGATCCACCTCACGGACAACTACTTAAAATTCATTGACTAATTACTCCAAATCATATTGCAAATGAGGAAGTATTTTAAAAAAGTCTGTTGTACACTGATCCTGGCGGCCACCTGCTGGCTTATGGGTACAGCACAAACACCTGCCGCAACGGATAGTAAACATATCATTCGGGGAAAAATAACCGATAGGAAAAATAAAGAACCTATCACAGGGGCTTCTGTATCTGAAATGGATGCAGATGGTCGTATCATAAAAGGAGCAGCTACTGATATTGAAGGGAATTATGTACTCCGGATCACCAACCTTAAAAATAAACTGTCTGTTTCTTATGTAGGATACAAAACGACCAGCCAGGCCATCAACGAACGCACCACCATCAACTTTCAACTGGAAGCAGGAGCCGGCGCGGACCTGGAGGAAGCGATCGTAGTGGCCGCCCGCCGGATAGACAACGGTATGGGACAAAAAGCTGAAAGGAATATGACCACGGCTGCCTCCCGGGTCAATGCAAAGGACATGGAAGAAATGTCTTCTGCCAGTATCGACCAGGCATTGCAGGGACGTATGGCCGGCGTGGACATTACCGCTACCAGCGGCGATCCTGGCGCGGCCATGAACATACGCATCCGTGGCATTTCCTCCATCAACTCTACCGGTACGCCCCTGATCGTAGTGGATGGCATGCCTTACGAAACAGAAATACCTGGTGACTTCAATTTTGGAACTGCCGATGAGCAGGGATATGCCCAGTTATTGAATATATCGCCGGCCGATATCAAAGAGATCACGGCCTTAAAGGATGCTGCCGCTACCGCGGTATGGGGCAGCCGGGCAGCCAATGGCGTATTGATCATTACCACCAAACGCGGCAGCCGTGGCAAGCCCAGTATTACCTATACTTTTAAAGGTGCTGCCTCCATACTTCCCAAAGCGATACCCATGCTCAACGGTGACCAGTATTCTACAATGATCCCCGAAGCCTTCATGAACCGGATGGGCACTACGATGAACCCATCGGTCAGAGAGTTCAACTATGACCCCAACGATCCTTACTGGTATCATAACTATAGCAACAATGTAAACTGGGTAGATGCCATCAGCCAGCAAGGCTTTTTGCAGGATCATACTATCTCCATGACAGGCGGTGGTGAAAAGGCCAAATATTTTGCTTCCGTTGGTTATTTCAATCAAACCGGCAACACCATTGGCACAGCCCTTACCCGGATCAACACCCGGATCAACCTGGATTACGTCATTTCAGATAAGATCAAAATATTCACCAGCATTGCTTACACGCATACCGACCAGGCCCGCAATTACTTTAACACCGACAACAAGAGTGAAGGTGCTATCCGTAATGTAGCTTATCTGAAGATGCCCAATATGAGTGTCTTTGAATATGATGAGCAGGGCAACCTCACTCCTAATTATTTTTCACCGGCTGCCAATGTGCAGGGACAATACGCCCGCATCTACAACCCGGTAGCCATGGCCAGCCTGGCCAAATTGAATGTATTGGGAGAAAGGATCGTACCCCGCTTCCAGATCGATTACTCCATTGTTAAAAATCTGCTGCGCGCCACTTTCGATGTACAGTTTGACATCAACAATACGAAGAACAACAGCTTCCTGCCTCAGCTGGCCACCGGCCGCCCCAATACGGAAACGGTTGTAAACAGGACCTACGATGGAGACATTGACCTGTTTGGCGTAACTACCCGCAGCAGCCTGTTCTTTACTCCCCGGTTCAAGAATGAGGACCATGTTTTCTCCGGCAGCTTTAATCTTTTTACCGGCGACAACAAAGCAGTAAACCAGGAATTGATGACCTCCAATACGGCTTCTTCCCTGCTGGTTGACCCTTCTGCGCCCTCCCGCACCCAAAACCAGGAACTGGCAGCGGTATCCCGTATCTCACAAACAAGAACAGTGGGTGCGGTACTGATCGCGAATTACAGCTTTAAAGACAAGTATCTTTTTGAGGCCACCCTGCGGGGTGATGGCAACTCACGCTTTGGTCCCGACTATAAGTATGGTTTATTCCCAGGCGGTTCTTTGCGTTGGCGCATTTCGGAAGAATGGTTCTTTAAAAAGATCAAAAAGCTGGATGATCTTAGCTTCCGCTTAAGCTATGCACTCAGTGGCAATGCGCCCCGGTCGGACTATTCCTTTTTCAATACCTATAATACCTATGCCTGGAGTTACCTTGGCCAGAGTGGCGTATACCCCGCCAGGCCCGAACTCAAGAACCTTCGTTGGGAAACTGTTCACGGCGCCAACATTGGTATGAACATTTCCCTGTTCAAAGCACGTGTACGGGCTGATATCGATGTATACCGCAACCGTACCACGGATCTTTTTTCTGATGCATTGTCCATACCTACCCAGAATGGTTATAATTCTTTAAGTATGAATATCGGCACGATGGACAACCGGGGCTGGGAACTGGCTATCTGGACCATCCCTTATAAGGATAAGACCTGGACCATCGGTTTCAACTTCAACATATCCCAAAACCAGAACCTCATTCGTGAAATATCAGAGTATGCTGCCAACAGCAAAGGAAATGTAGGCGCCAACGGAGAATACCTGCGCCTGTTGCAGATCGACAATCCATTTGGATCATTCTATGGTTACAAATACAAAGGCGTGTACAAGGATAAGGAATCTACCCTGGCCACATCGGCCGGCGGCAAGCCCATCACCGGCCCCAATGGGCAACAGGTGTACATGCGCTTCAACTACCCCAATGTAGATTACACGTTCCAGCCCGGTGATGCGATGTATGAAGACATCAACCATGATGGCAATATCAATTACATGGATGTAGTATACCTGGGCAACAGCAACCCCACCCTGGTGGGAGGCTTTGGACCCACCTTCTCCTACAAGAACAAAATAAGCCTGTCGGCCTATTTCAATTTCCGTTATGGCTACGAAGTGATCAATGGCACCAAGATGAATACGACCAGTATGAATAGTTTTGACAACCAGAGTACTGCCGTTTTACGTCGCTGGCGCAAAGAAGGTGATGTAACGGATATTCCCCGTGGCATCATTGCAGGTGGCTATAACTGGCTGGGCAGTAACCGTTATGTGGAAGATGCTTCTTTCCTCCGGTTCCGTACTGTGACTGCCAGGTATGTATTTGACGGAAAGCTGTTGAGCAGGCTTAAAATGAAAACCCTCAGTGCTTTCATCACTGCAGAGAATATCATTACCTGGACCAAATACACCGGACAAGACCCCGAAGTGAATGCCCGCGGCGCTGACATTTTCCGCCTGGCCATTGACTATTCTATGACGCCTCCTTCCAAAACATTCACGATCGGCCTTGTAGCAGGCTTTTAAATTCTTACATACATGAAAAAACTATTTATCTACCTATCGATCCTTACACTGCCGGCCTGGTTTGCTTCCTGCAAAAAATGGCTCGACCTCCAGCCCCAGGATGGCATCGTACGGGAAGAATTCTGGAAAACAAAAGAACAGGTGGAATCGGCTGTTATAGGTATCTATGCTTCCATGCTGGGCAGCACCTCGGGCGATCGTTCGCTGCCGGAATACATGTTTATATGGGGTGAAGCCCGGGCCGACATGGTATCGCCAGGCTTTCGCGCCAGCACAGAAGAACAGGATATTGTAAACCTCAACATGTTATCCACCAACAGTTTTACCAACTGGCGCTCATTTTACCAAACCATCAATTACTGCAATACAGTGATAGACCTGGCGCCTGCCGTGCTGAAAACTGACAATACTTTTTCACAAGACCAGCTTAACCGCGCTACCGGAGAAGCGCTAACCATACGTGCCCTGATGTATTTCTACCTCGTGCGCAGTTTTGGAGAAGTGCCGTTAAGGTTAACAGCCACGGTAAGTGATAAAGACGTATCACCGCTTGGCAAAACCAACCGCGATTCCATTCTGCTACAGATCGTGAGCGACCTGAAGAAAGCTGAACCTTCCCTGCCACTTACCTATGGGAATAAAGGCTTCGACAAAGGCCGCGCTACCCGCTATACAGCCAACGCCTTGCTGGCAGATGTTTACCTGTGGATGGATAAATACAGTGATTGTGTAACTGAGTGTGATAAGATCATCAACTCGGGCAGGTTTGGATTGGTACAAGCATCTGACTTCTTCAACAGTGTATTCTATGAGGGCAATTCCAATGAAGGCATTTTTGAGTTGCAGTATGATGCACAAAAGCTGAATACCTTTTACTTTATGCATACGCCTTCCAACCGCCGCTGGGGCGCCGCCTTCCACATCAGTGAAGAAGTATATGGCATTGACCTGGTCAATTCAATACCCATATCAGACATACGTGGTGATAAGACCTCCTTCCGCGGTACCGATTTCTCCATTTGGAAATATGTGGGCGCTGATAATGCAGGCGACAATTTCAGGGCACTGGACCAATCATTTGCCCACTGGATCATTTACCGGTATGCCGATATCCTGCTGTTAAAAGCCGAAGCCATCAACCAACAGGATAAGCCATTGGAAGCTTCCCGTATTGTAAAGTCCATCCGTCAACGGGCCCGTGCACTGGACCTGACGATCATGGACAGTACCAGCAAGAGCGCAATGACGGGTTTCATCCTGGAAGAAAGACAAAGGGAACTCGCCTTTGAAGGCAAACGCTGGTACGATGTGCTACGCAATGCCAAGCGCAACAATTATGAGGGTATGCAATACCTGCTTACCATGGCCGGTGTGAGCATTCCATCCGATAGGTTGCAGGCCGCTCTCAGCAAACTACGGGATAAGAACAGTCACTACTTCCCCATTTTTACTTATGAACTGCAGACGAACCGGCTACTGACACAAAATCCTTTTTATAAATAATTAATACCGCTAGTTTATGAAGCAGAAAAATGCCACACTGGCTATTTCCATTCTGATCTCCCTGTTTGCGGGCCTTATCATAAGCGGCTGTAAGAAACAGCAATTCAGGGAAGACACCACAGAGGATGTCAATATTGTGGGCTACCTGGAAAAGAACATTGACTCCTTTTCCCTCTTTAAACAAATACTGGACAGGACGGATAACAGCGCCTTCCTCAACGCCTATGGATCTTATACCTGCTTTGCACCTACCAATGGTGGCGTAAAAGCATGGCTGGCCGCCACCAACACAGCCTCGGTAGATGCTGCTGATATCAATGTCCTCAAAGAACTGGTAAAGTTTCACCTATTGTCCGATACAGTAACTACTGCTGCCTTTAAAGATGGCAGGCTTCCTGTACCTACCATGCAAAGCCAGTTCCTGATCACCGGTGTTTCTTTTAAGGACGGCAGCTCCAGTTATACCGTCAACAGGCAGGCCGCCGTGCTGCGGTCCAATATCAAGGTAGGTAATGGCATCATACATGAAATTGACCATGTACTGGTGCCCTCCAGCAAAACCATTTCCCAACAACTGGAGGCCAATCCCAACTTCTCCATCTTTGTGGAAGCCATGAAGGCTACCGGCTATTATACCCTGTTGAATACAGTAGACGCTGATACCGCCAAAAGATGGATGACGGTAATAGCAGAAAGCAATCAGGCACTGGCCGATAGCGGATTCACTTCCTTTGCAGCCCTGAAAACAAAATATTCTAATACAGGTGATCCGGCCAATACCGCCGACAGCCTGCATATCTATATGGCCTATCATATCCTGCGGGATATTAAGTTCCTGGGAGATATCATCAATGCTGGCACGCACCAGACGCTTCAGCCGCAGGAGGTGATCAGCACACAACTCATCAACCAGGATGTGGTGGTCAATGAAGATGTATTTGATGGCATACTGGAGAAAGGCGTATTGCTTACCCGCAATATCAGCGATAATGCTGCCACCAATGGCGTATGGCACCAGGCCGCAGCTCATTATACGACCAAATTCCGTAAACCCGCGGCGGTGTTTTGGGACCTTTGTTCATTTCCGGAGATCATGAAGCTGCCTGCTTATTACAAAAAGCAGAACTATAACTTCGTACGGCAGAATGAACTCGACAAACCCATTAAGGATATCGACTGGGAGTTTAAATCGGCCAGTACCACATTAACCTACTTCTACAGCACGTCCAGTTCACTGGGTATTTATCAATATAACAACGATTGCCTGGTATTACCGTTGGGAGCCCCCAGCAGAGCTACCTGGTTTGAATTTACCACCCCTGTGATCATCAAAGGCCGCTATAAGGTATGGATATGTTATAACGCCCGCAATGCAGTGGTGTGTAATGTACGGGTGAATGGAGACCTGATGCAACGGCCTGTGAACCTGGGCGAGTTCAGACCGGCCGGATCGGACGCCGAGCTTGAGTCTATCGGTTGGAAACGCTACATAGAATCTACCGGCTCCAATTCGGGTTATTATGTTTCCCGTCTCGTAGGCACCGTTGATATTAAAACTACAGAAAGGCATAAGCTGCGCCTGGAAACGGTGTCGGGCACCAATGCCAGCAATTACATGGATATGATACACTTCATCCCGGTAGACCAAAATCAGATATTGCCACGCTTCAAACCCGATGGCACCAAGGTGTACCAATAATGATGATAGTCAGCCCGGGTCTGTCGAAGGCGGCTTCGATAAACTCAGTGCCGCAAAGCGGGACAACCCCTGACATCACCACTTAATTCAACAGAATTTAAACCAAGCGAACAATGCGAAGAAAGATATGTAAACCATTACTGACCCTGGCCACCGTGGGGTTATTGTTATCCGCCTGCAAAAAATGGGATGACCACAATGCGATCACCGACACTGCTGTCGACAAAGACCTGTTCACCCGGATCAGCGAAAACACCAACCTCAGCAAGTTTACAGAGCTGCTCACTAAAACGGGCTATGATAAAGTAATTGCTTCATCGAAGACATTTACTGTATTTGCTCCCACCAATGCAGCCCTCGCCACGCTGGATCCCGCCGTAGCCAATGATGGCCCGAAGCTGCGTCTCTTCGTGGCCAACCATATTGCCAACCAAACCTGGCAAACTAATGCAGCTACAATTCCCTTGCGCCTGAAAATGCTGAGTGACAAATACAATAATATGCTGGGCAATAAACTGGAGGATGCCAGCATCACAGAAGCAGACCATTATGCCAAAAATGGCGTATTCCATATTATCGATAAGCTGGTACCTGCACTGCCCAATGCCTGGGAATTTATCGAATCAAATCCACAGGCACCATCAAAACAAAAAGACTACCTGCTCTCGCTCTTCCGTAATGTATTCGATACCACCAATGCTGTACAGATCGGCGTAGACCCTACCACAGGCAAGCCCATTTATCAACCGGGTACAGATTCTGTTAAGACCAATCTGTTCTGGCGTAATGTATATGACCTGCGTGATGAAAAGAAACAGTACACTTTCTTTGTACTCGCCAATGACGCCTGGGATACAGAAGTAACGAAGTACAAACCTTTTTATGTGACCGGTACCGACGACAGCACGGTCAACCTGGCCAACTGGTCGGTAGTAAAAGACTTTGCCGTAGAAGGGGTCTATGATGCAGCCACCATTCCGGATACCATTCTTTCCAAATTCAATATTAAAGTAGGCATCGAAAAGAGCGCCATTGCCAGGACGGTCAAGACCAGCAATGGTGTTGTCTTTATCATGAACAAAATAGCTGTAAGGCCCGTAGACAAGTACCCGCCCATTGTGATACAGGCAGAAAACTACCATACAGTAAGCAATGATCGCCGGGGTAATACCTATTTCCGTGAAAAGCACAACCCTGTCACCGGGTATGATTTCAGGGATGTGCTGGTATATAATCACGGTGTGGCCTTGTTCAACCTGGGCTATCGCCTGAATGGAATGCCTTCTATGAAGTATAAAGCCTATTGGGTGGCCCTGCACGACAATATCAATAACAGTACTGCCACCTTTACCCAGAAGCTGGGCATTGGTACGGCAACCTCCACGCTTCTACCTTATGTAACTGTTAACCTGAACAATTATAATGAAGTGTACCTGGGTGAATTTCCGTTGACCGTTTACAATCCTACATTGATGGTCTACCTCACAGCCTTCAACGGCACAGCGGCAATAGCGAACACAATTGTATGTGATTATATCAGGCTCGTGCCTGTTTTGTAAAATCTATTCGTTTTTTGACACAATACCATGACGATGCTTATAATAAGAAGATATATCAGAAAAACGGCAGCAGTGTCGGCATTTGTGCTGGTGACAGGCACCCTGGCAGCACAAACAGATTCCACTGCCACAGATTCCAGTATCATCAAGCTGATCGTAAAGCCCGTAGAGAAAAAAGGGGTATCGGTTTCCGGTACGATCACCGATGCTGTGAATGGGAAGGGCTTACCAGGCATACAAATTAAAATAGACGATTTTTCCGCAGCTATTACAGGTGACCAGGGTCATTTTACGATCATATCCCCCTCCTATACTTCTACACTGACAATCGAGGGTGAAGGATATGATACAAGACGGGTACCGCTCAAAGGCAGGAACAGCATCCAGGTAGCCTTGCTCAATGATGCACATGAATCCTTTCATGAACCGGTCACCATGCCCTTTGGTCTCAAAACAAAAGGCAATGTGACAGCCGCTACCGGCCAGTACAACCTCAATGCCTCCTGGGCGCAGCCGGGCGAGATGGCAGATGGTATTTTACAAGGCCGCATTGCAGGCTTGAATGTGATCCGCCGCTCCGGTACGCCAGGCGCCGGCGCCAGCCTGTTCTTACGTGGGTATAATTCGCTCTACGCCACCAACAAACCATTGATCGTAGTAGACAATATGTTGTTTGATGCGGAGAGTTATGGAGAAAGCATTATAGCCAACTCCTATACCAATCCACTGGCCCTGATCGACGTAAAGGACATTGACAATATTACGGTACTGAAAGACGCCTCCAGTATTTACGGAACCAAAGGCGCCAATGGGGCCATTATCATTACCACTTCCCGTACGAAGAACCAGGCTACCCGTATTGACTTTGCGGCCTATACGGGTTTCAATACAGCGCCCAATAACCTGCCCGTGATGAATGCGGATGACTACCGCATTTACCTGAGTGAAGTATTGCAGAGCAAGGGACTGAGCAACACGGACATCGCTTCACTACCCTATATGAATGATGACTCCAAAAATACAGACTATGCCCGCTATCATTACAATACCAACTGGCAAAAGAATGTATTGAAGAGCAGCGTCAATCAGAACATTTTCCTGAAAGTAACCGGTGGTGATAATATTGCTACCTATGGCCTCAGCATGGGATATTCAGGCAGCCGGGGGGCGGTACAGGAAACCGATCTCACCCGCTACAACACGCGGTTCAATGCGGTATTTAATTTCACAAGGCGATTTGCCGGCACAGCCAACCTGGCTTTTACCTACAATGAGCAAAAGCTGAAAGACCAGGGTATTGCCGACAAAACAGCGCCCTTGTTCCTCTCCTTGACAAAAGCACCTTTTTTAGGGCCCAACGAGGTAAATAATGAAGGCGTAGAGTCGCCCAACCTGGCCGATACCGATATCCTCGGTATCAGCAATCCCGCTGTCATCATTGCCAATATGCAGGCATACAATAAGTACTATCGTTTTGCTGGTTCTTTTGGTTTCAAATACGATATATCCAAAACGCTTAGCGCCAGCACCATGGTGGGCGTAGTCTACGACAAAGTGCGGGAGAACTTCTTTGTACCCCGCAAAGGTGTAGCAGATGATACGCTCACCAATGGGGTAGCAGATAGCCGGATGGGGACACAGGTAAAAAGGCTTTTCACTATCTACAACGATACAAGGCTGGAATACAACAGGCGTTTTAACCGGGATCATACCCTTACTGCCAACCTCGGTATCCGTTATCAGCACAACAAAGCAGAACAGGATTTTGCCAAAGGATTTAATTCTGCTACGGACGATCTGGTGAGTGTGCAGAATGGTCTGAATGCCCTTCGGCAGGTAGGCGGCGGTATCGGGGAATGGAATTGGCTGAACGCCTACTTTGGAGCAGAATACGGATATAAAGACAAATTATTCCTGACACTCAATGCTGCCATGGATGGCTCTTCCCGCTTTGGCAAACAAGCCCCGGATGGCATTGACATAGCCGGTAATAAATTTCCTGTCATGTCTTCCGTCGGAGCAGCCTGGCTGATATCTTCTGAAAATTTCATGGCGCATTCACCCATTGACTTGCTTAAGCTAAGAGCTACCTATAGCATAGCCGGCAATGATGATATAGGTAATTACAGTGCCAGGCAGACCTATCGCTCACAGAACCTGCTGGGTGCCCAGGGGCTCCTGCGCAGCGGCATTGGCAATCCGGCGCTCCAATGGGAAACCAATCACAAGACCAACCTGGGTGTAGATATAGCTTTCTGGAATGAACGGGTGGGCCTGAGCCTGGATGCTTACCACACCCAAACAGATAATATGCTGGTGTATGGGTCATTGCCCACAGCTGCCGGCTTCAAAACCATTCTTACCAATGCTGGCAAGATGCAGAATACAGGTATCGAAGCAAGCCTGAACGTACGCGTACTCAACGCCCCCGATCTTAGCTGGGATGCCAGTATCAATATTGCCACCACTAAGAATAAGATCAAAGCGGTTCCCAGCGACCGGTTTACAACGGAATATGCCGGCGCTACCATGCTCACTGCAGTGGGACAACCAGCCAATCAGTTTTATGGCTATGCCACCGGGGGGGTGTTTTCATCCGATGCAGAGGCTGCAGCAGCGGGCCTCACACGAAAGAATGCAGACGGATCATTCAGCCCTTTTAAAGGAGGCGATGTACATTTTACAGATATTGACAACAATAAGATCATTGATGAAAACGACCGGCAGGTGATCGGAGATCCCAACCCGGCTTTGTTTGGCGGTTTTAATAACCGGCTGATCTGGAAACGTTTTGAGCTGGGTGTGTTGTTCACCTTCAGCCAGGGTAATGATGTATTCAATTATGTACGTTATCGCCTGGAATCACTCAGCGGCATCAACAACCAGTTGGAAAGTGCCCGGAACCGCTGGCGCGGCAATGGTCAGGTAACCAATACGCCCAAAGCTACCTGGGGCGATCCCATGGGCAATAGCCGCTTCAGCGATCGCTGGATAGAAGATGGCTCTTATATCCGCCTGCGGACCTTGTCCCTGCAATACAACCTGCCATTAAAGCCCAATGGGTTTTTAAAGAATGCCAGTGTATATGCCACAGGCACCAACCTGTTTACGCTCACAGAATACAAAGGATATGATCCCGAGTTCAGCGCTTCCCCCAGTGTGTTTGCACAGGGCATCGACACCGGGCTGGATCCTTTGTACCGGACAGTGACGCTGGGTGTGCGGGTAGGTTTATAATTCATGTAATTCGAAACAATTCGTGTTTAAAAAAGAGATATGAAAAAGTTTTCTATAATAGCAATACTACTGGCGGCGATGGTGTCGGTTACCCTGAGTGCCTGTAAAAAAATGTTTGATATCAATCCCGGTACAGAACTCGATGCCAGCCAGATGTACCGGAACGTATACGATGCCGATGCAGCCGTAATGGGCATCTATGGCAAATTCATGAGCCTTGCCGACCGGTATATCATTTTAAATGAATTGCGCGGCGACCTGCTGGAATATACCACCAATGCAGATGAATACCTGCGGCAGATCAGCACGCACAATGTAAAGCCCGAAAATCCGTATGCAAGCCCACGGCCTTTCTATGAATTGATCCTGAACTGCAACGATGTGCTGAAGAACTTTCTGATCATGAAGGAAAAGAATACCATGAAAGAAGCGGAGTTCAACCAGCGCTACTCGGATATTGCCTGCCTACGTTCCTTCCTGTATCTGCAACTGGGCATCCATTATGGCGATGAAGTGCGTTATGTAACAGACCCATTGGAAACCATAGAGGCTGTTAAAGATGAGAGCCGGTTCCCAAAAGTAAAGTTTGACGACTTGCTGGACAGCCTGATCACGTTCACCGAAAAGATCCCTTTCAGGGACCCCTATCCTACCGGCACCACACTGAATATTACATTGGACGGGCATCCCAGCTCTTACTTTTTTATCAACAAGAAATGCCTGCTGGGCGATCTGTACCTATGGAAGGGGAGTTATACCCAGGCAGCTACCTATTACCGGCAGGTATTGGAAACCGCCACCGTGGGAAGTCAGGGTCTCACTTATTACACACGTTATAAACTGGGCTGGAGCACCGACATTAATACTTATGTTGCCTATACAAGGGCAGGCGATGCTTCCTCCCTGAATTATACAGATGGCTGGCGTTTATTATTCGAGGGGCCGTACGATGATCGCTTTTCGCGGGAATGGATATGGGCATTACCTTATGACAGCCGGTTCAGTCCGGACAATCCGCTGATCAAATTATTCTCTCCTGTTAACGGCAGTTACCTGGTAAAACCTTCGCAGGAGATTATTGATAACTGGAAAAACCAACAGCAAAAGCCTGTCACCATAGCTGGCACCGGAGGTGGTATCCCTTATGATGCCCGCGGCCCCCTGAGCGTGAAAAGTATTGGAGGGCAACTGGTGGCCATGAAGTTTTTGTATAATTATCTTAATTACTCCACTGGTTTGCCCGTTAACCCACTGGTTAAAAACGGCAAATGGTTCTTATTCCGGCAAACGCATTTACACCTGCGTTTTGCAGAAGCCACTAACCGCGATGGCTATCACCGGCTGGCCTATGGCTTTATCAACGCAGGTATTGGCGGCGCCTACCCGGTACCTGCCAATACGCCCAATGTTACACCTTATCAAAACACACTGGCCTATCCGGCGCCTTATAATTTCGACGCCCGCAATGGCGAGATCCCCTATTTCAGGAGCGACTGGTATCGGCATATTGGTATCCGCAGCAGGGCGTTGCTGCTGGATGATGCCGTTCCTACGGGTTCGGATAGTGTTACCTATATCGAAAACAGCCTGTTGAACGAGGGAGCGCTGGAGAATGCCTTTGAGGGCACCCGCTGGCCCGACCTGTTGAGGATAGCCCGCCGCCGCAATGACCCGACCTTCCTGGCCAATAAAGTGTATTCCAAATTGGTCAAAGATGGCGTTCCGGATGCAGAAGCAGTAAAACAAAGATTAATGGACAAGCAGAACTGGTACCTGCCTTTTAAATTGTAATGTATACCGGATCGCAAAGTGTAGCTGATAGCCATTAGTAACTGGCAGTACTCCGGGTGACAATTACACGGACTCCTCAGCAATACCTCAATAAAATCAAAAGCAAGCTGTGTAGAACAGCTTGCTTTTTTTATGGCTATGGGAAAGCCTCCATAAAATATTGGCTATTTTGAGAGATGGTTAGTCTAGTATTTCTGTTTCAATCTCCGCAGAAAAGGAACCAGCATAGGCACCCATTTTTTATAACGCCTGTATTGCTCACCAAAATGGGCAACCAGGTCACGCTCTTCAAATTGGATAGCCACCAGTATATACACTGTAGTGAGAATAGCAAACAGCAAATGCGCCATGGTCATAGCAGGCGTAGCCCAAAAAGCGATCAGGAAACCCAGGTAAAGGGGATGACGCACCATTTTATAAAACAAGGGGAGCCTGAAAGGCAGTGGCTCATACGCCTTACCCTTAAAATACAGCCATACCTGGCGCAGGCCAAACAGGTCGAAATGGTTGATGAGAAAAGTACTGGTAAACACGATCGACCACCCGCTGAGGTAGGCGATGGACAAAACCGCCTTTAATTCGCTACTCTCCACATTCCATACAATGCCTCCCATGGGCTGCCACTGCCACATCAGCAGGATGAGGCATAGACTGGCCAGCAATACATAAGTGCTGCGTTCCAGCGGGGCGGGTACATACCTTGTCCACCACTCCTTAAAGGAAGGCCTGGCCATGATGCTGTGTTGCAGTGCAAACAGGAGCAGCAAAGAAGCATTGATCAATACGGCGCTCAATAAAGAGGTGCGCGGTTCGCTATCAATAGATTTGGGTACAAACAGATTGCCTACAAAACCAATCGCATACAGGATGGTGCCCAGGAACAGGCAGTAACAAAGAATACCATACAGCACAAACAATACTTTCTTCATGGCTGATAAGAATTTATACCGTTCAGGAACGGTCCGGTGAATGATTAAAAGAATAAAGGTTATTTTTAATAGCGCACTGCAAGGATAGAACAAGAACAGGCCGGACAGATGCGTACATTAGCGAAAGGCCCTACATCCTGCGTACTATTGGCCATATTTTGAGGAAGGCAATATCCCGTAATGCCATGAAAAGTTGGAGCAGACGGCTCAATATAAAGAGGCATTTACACAGGAAATCAGGCCGTTTGATCAGGAAACGTTCTTTAACCGGGGAAAAAACGTGTATTTACATTGCGATAAGCCCAAGCCATTGATTCATGAAGTTATTGCCCATTATTTCGTCCGTCTTCCTGGCAGTGACCTGCTGCCTGTTTCACTACGTAGTAGTGGGTCAGTATAAATTTGACAAAGCCGTTTACCTCAACAAGGAGCAGGGCCTTTCTGCCAACCACGTAAGGGGCATACAAAAAGGTCCGGATGGATTTATCTGGATAGCCACCCGCGAAGGACTGTGCCGGTTCGACGGACAGCAATTTAAAGTTTACAAAGAAGGGAGCGACCTGCGTTATTCCTTATACGATAATACTATATACGTAGTATTGGCCCTGGCCAATGAGGTATGGGTAGCTACCAACCAGGGGCTATCGGTACTCGATACCCGCAAGGGCACCTTTCGTCATTACCAGATCGGAGAAACAGGCAAAACAGACAGCCTGGCGAAGGGATTTAATTTTGGGGTCAGTGCCCTCAACAAGGACTCGGCCGGCAATATATGGGTGGGCACCATCTATAACGGTGTATGGCGGTACGACCGGGCAAGGGATAATTTCCGGCGTTATGCTTACCCTGCTGCCGCCTATCCTTTTGTCGTTCCTGTATTAGGTTCCAACAGCAATATCCTCAGTATAGAGCCCAACAGGAACAATGATTCCATTATCTGGGCAGGAACGCTCTCCGGCCTGCAGGAGATCAATCAGTATACCGGCGCTGTCAGGTGGTATGTGTATCCCCAAAACGACAAAGGCTACCAGGTAGCGGTCAATGTTTTCAGGAAATTGTACCACCATACGGATGGATTGCTCTATGTAGGTAACTGGTCTGCCGGCGTCCAGGTCTTTGATCCGGCTACCGGCGCTTTAAACCCATTGACCGTAAGCAGCCAGTGGCAGGCAGAACTAAAAACGGCCATCGTCAGTATTTACCGGAAAAGTAATCACGAGATATGGATCACTACCATTGGCGGATTGGTGGTATACGATACACAACTAAAAGACATCACCTGGGCAAAGCTCAACAATCCACAGAAAGACCTCTACTACGGTATCCATTGCATAGATGAGCACAACAGAATATGGTATGGCAATATCAACGGCATCCAATACTTTGATCCAGCCATGCAACAGTTTACAAACTATTCGTTCTTTGAGCTCTATGGAATGGACTGGGCTTTCGCTCAGTTCATCGTGAGTGATAAGGCTGGCAGGATGATCACCGTATGCCCCATCCAGGCCAATGGACTCTATGTGTTTGACAAGCAAACCAGCAGCTGGACAAAGCTGCCTTTCAAAGGCCCGGCCCCTTTTTCCAAACTGGAAGTGAATGGATTTGCAGCATTACCGGACGGCAGACTGGCCATCTCTGCCACCAAAGGATTATTTACCTACGATGTGCATACGCTGCAACTGAAGGTTATGACACCCCCGCCCACTAAGTTTCACCAATGGCGGGATATCATTACCGACAAGCAGGGACGTCTTTGGCTGGCCGCAGGAGCCGATGGACTCATTTGTTGGGACCAGCGTACCCACCAATACCGGAATTATACGAAATATATCTGGCCGGATGATTCTTCCAAACGGGCCGACCGGGTTGTAAACTTATTTGAGGACAGTCGTGGCAATATCTGGTTTACCCGCAATACCGGGATAGGTGTGTACCTGGCCAAAAAGGATAGTATCATTAACTTCCTGTATGCCCAAAATAAATCAAACAGCTTTCCCTTCGTTCACCGGTATGCAGAAGATGGCACCGGGCGGGTATGGGCTACCAGCAATGCTGGCTGGATGGGATATGCTTTATCCGAATCGCCTGAACGGGGCATTGTATCCAAGATCTACCTGCCTGCTAAAAACGTGGATGGAAGAATATATGCCCTCACCAGCGATCAACAGGGAAATATCTGGGGATACAATGATAAACAGCTTTTCCGGATCAATGCAGGTGATACCAATCTCACTACTTTCAATTTTCAGTATGGTATAAAGGATGTTGACTTTTATCATTTCTCCTTTCTACCCACCGGAGAAATGCTTCTGGGCGGTCGCAACAATATTGTGCTGGCCAACCTACAGGAATTCAAACGCAATGATGAAATGCCTGTACCTTATATTAGTGATCTGCAGGTATTGAACCAGCCTTTTGCGCTTCCTGCCTTGTTCAACGATACCGTGCTGGAGCTTTCCCATCAGCGCAATTTCTTCACCATTGGTTTTTCTGCGCAGGCCTATACCCTGGCCAACGAAGTGCGTTTCCGTTATCGCCTGAAGGACTTTGATGAATGGAAGGAGGTAACCGGCCGCAATGCCGTGAACTACACCAATGTACCTTCGGGAAAATATACCTTCCAGCTACAGGCGGCCAACAACGAAGGCGTATGGAACCCTAAAATGTTACAGCTGATGGTTCATATTGCCACCCCCTGGTGGCAGACCTGGTGGTTCTATACCTTATCTTTTTTACTAATCGCGGCGATTGTATACTGGTTATACAGGTTCCGGATCAGACAGGTAAGGAAGAAAGAACAATTGAAGACCCAATATGAAAAAAAGCTGGCCAATGTAGAGATGAGTGCCCTGCTGGCGCAGATGAACCCCCATTTCTTATTCAACTGTCTTAATTCCATTGATAGTTACATTATTAAAAATGAGTCGAAGAAGGCTTCGGAGTACCTGAACAGCTTTGCCCGCCTGATGCGGCTGATCCTGCAAAACTCCCGTTCCAATTACATCAGCCTGAAAGATGAAGTGGAAACCCTGGAACTATACCTCCAGATGGAAGGGCTCCGGTTCAGGGATCAGTTTCAATATGATATTAGGATCATTACACAAACCGATACCGGCTCTATCGTGATCCCACCCATGTTGATACAACCCTATGTGGAAAATGCTATATGGCATGGGTTGATGAATAAACACGATGGCACAGACAGAAAAGTGGAATTGATGGTGGAAGAGCGGGGCAGTAACCTGTTTTGCGTAATACAGGACAATGGCATTGGGAGGATAAAAGCACAGGTTCTCAGGTCACAGAAGCTCGCCGGCAAAAAAAGATCAATGGGGATGCAGATCACGCGCGACAGAATGGAGATCATCAACAAGCTGTACGATGTGAATACCTCTGTAACCATTACCGACCTGATGGATGAGCATGGCAATGCCATGGGCACAAAGGTGGAGCTGGTAATACCGTTGTAGGGCGATCCTGGTGAAGCAACCGAAACAAACGAAGCAATCGAATCGAAGCAAAGGGAACAAAGCAAGCGCTTCTGTATTCTGGATTCTAAATTCTATATTCTCTAAATGTATTTATATGATCAAAGCAGTGATTATTGACGACGAGCACCACAGCATTGAAACGCTGAAGTGGAAGCTGGAGAATTATTGCCCCGAGGTATCCGTCATCGCTTCTTTTGAAAAGCCGGCGGAAGGGGTGGCCTGGCTCAAACAAAATGAGCCTGACCTTTTGTTCCTGGATATTGAGATGCCGATGCTCAACGGGTTTGATGTGCTGGAAGAACTGGGCAGGGAGATCGCCTTTGATGTCATCTTCACCACAGCCTACGACAATTTTGGTATCCAGGCCGTTAAGTGCAGCGCCCTGGACTACCTGTTAAAGCCTGTACAGAATAAGGAGTTGAAGGAAGCCATCGAAAAGCACCAGCGCAAAGTACAACGCAAAATTCCGGCCGAACAGGTGGATGCTTTACTCACCAATGTACAGGCAGAGAAAAAAGGGAAGATGGGACGCATAGCCCTGGCATCGAAAGAAAGCATCGAGTTTGTAGACCCCCAGGTGATCATTTGCTGCGAAGCAAACAGCAATTACACCACCGTATACCTGACGGACAACCGGAAAAAGGTAATATCCCGCATATTGAAGGACTTTGAGGATATGCTGACGCCTTATCATTTTTTCAGGGCCCATAATTCTTACCTCGTCAACCTGAATCAGGTAAGGGAATTTATCCGGGGCGATGGTGGCTACCTGGTAATGGAGAACAAAATGAAGATCCCTGTATCAAAAAACCGGCGGGAAGAATTGATGAACCTGCTCATGTAAGCTGACAATCATCCTAAACCTATATGAAGTACCACTATGCAGGAAAACGGCAATATAAGAACTAAAGATGGCTGCACGATCGGCATGAATGTCTATATGCAGGACGCCACCCTGGGCAAGGTCATTTTGATCAGTCCTTCTGCGTTGGCCACCCAGATGCATTACCATGAATTGGCTGTTTTCCTTCAGTCCAAAGGATATCCCGTCATCACATTTGACTACCGGGGTGTAGGCAGGTCGGCCCCGGAATCACTGAAAGGATACAAAGCCGGTCTACACCAATGGGCCGTGCAGGATATAGATGCCGTGATCCGTTATGCCCGCAACCAGTTTCCGAATCAGGAGATCATTTTTATTGGCCATGGCATCGGTGGTGAACTGATCGGCCTTTCTCCTGCCAGCCAATACATCAGCCGGCTGGTGCTGGTAAACAGTTCATTGACCTGTAAAAAACTATGGCCCTGGAAAGACAAGTTGCGCATGGCATTCCTGAAATCCTTTGTACGCTTGTCAAGTGTATTCTTTGGTTACTTCCCCGGAAAGACCACCGGGATGTCAGACGATCTGCCGAAGGGCGTCATCTATGAATGGCTGGATTGGTGTAATAACAACAATGGTCTTTTTGATATATTCCCCGACAACAATTATCGTAAGCTGCAGATACCGCTGCTGGCCGTGAGTTTCTCCGATGACTGGCGATCACCACGAAAAGCAGTACAGGAATTACTCTACTATTTTTCCGGCACCCAGATCACCTGGCATCATTTTAAACCAGCTGATATAGGCATGAAAAAGATCGGGCACCTGGGCCCCTTTCGAAAAAACTGTAAGGAAGGTTTGTGGAATGCTATTGCTGCCTGGATAAAACTCTAATTAACCAAAGGCCCTGGTTCCTGTCCTCTCGAACCAGACGACATATTAACCTGCACTTCTATCCCCGTATACTTCTTCAGGTCAATCAATTCCATTGGAGCGGATTGTTTGTTCCAATAAGCATGAACCGCCATAGCGGCGCCCACTGCAGAAGCCTGGGCAATGGAAGCAGCATATACTTCTACCTTCGGATAAGCCATTGCCAGCAAGTGCATATAGATAGGATTGCGGCTAAAGCCACCATCTACAAATAACTTCTTCACTTCCCTATTCATCACGAGATTGGTGGAAGCCACCTGCTGTTCCATAATATCCATCAGCAGCTGGTGATATGCTTCTTCATACGTAGCAAAGCTGTCCAGTGATCTTTTGCCGAAGGTTGATTGCTGTAATAGTTGTGGGGCGCCTGCGGCTTCGGGTGCCACAGCAGCGGCATTCAGCCTGCTCACGATGGCGGGATCAAAAGCCACTGTTTTGTAATAATCGGGGGATAGCTTAAAATGTTCCCCCAGTTTCTTCACCTGCTGTTCGTGTTCATACCCTGCAAATAAGCGCGATGCCTTTACCGGCCTGGCCCTGAATTCCATATAACAAAGACAATCCTGCTGCAGTTCTTCCGCCAGCAACCGCGATTGGTTAAAGGGGTTAAGCGTGATGCACCAGGTACCTGTAGAGATCAATACAAAGGGCTCATTGAAATTAGACAGGTAAGGGATCAGTGCAGCGGAGCTGTCGTGCAATCCTACTCCACTCAGTATGGGACTGCCATTGAAGGAAGCAGGGATCAACTGGTTGGAAGGAAAAATAGGCGCCAGCTTATCGATCACAGCTTCCCGGAATAACCATTCATGGTAATGCTGTTGTGAAAAATTCCAAAGGCCTGTATGGCAACCGATGCTGGTAATATCAGAATACGTTTTCCCGGTGAGCAGGTAGCTCATGTATTGGGGAAGGTGTAAAGAGTATTTGATCTTGTCAAACAACGCCGGCCGTTGGTGTTTCAGCCAATAGAGTTGTAAGCCCGAATTGAGGTTGCCCAATGCCGGCGAAGCGGTATGGATGGAGAAAGTAATCTCTCCACCATATTGCTGGTAAAATGTTTTTTGTAGATCGGCCGGGTAAGGTTTCAGGTAGTTGTATAAAGGCGCTACCGGTTTTCCTTCTGCATTGATGTGGACAAAGCTGGCCCCATAGGTAGAAAAGTTCACTGCCTTGAGGGTAAACTCCCGCATGGCAAAGATCTCCTGGAGGGATCTTTTTACCCATTGCGTTAAAGCCACAATGTCTTCACACGGATCACCATCCTCATCTTTTGTTTCTGAGAAAGGCGTAGACCGTTCCAGGAGCATATTGTAATCCTCATCGAAGAGGAAAAACTTCTTATTCGTCTTGCCGATGTCAAATATCGCTATAATAGGAATGCTGGTCACCAATGAAGGTTAATTTTAGCTGTTAGCCTCGTTGCCTTTATGCCTCGTTGCCTTGTTGCCTTTTCTTATAATCCGGTTGCTACTGTTTTTTGTCCGCGATCTTTGATTAGTTGCTCCCGCACTTTCGCTGAGCGATAGAGGGCAAGCGGCTGTAAGGCGCCACCAGCCTGCAAGCGGGCTTCAGCTACCAGCGGACGCACATCCGTACGGTAAGCCTGTTGCAGTATTTCCTGTGCCCTGGCCACATCATTGCTGTCCTGTGCCTGTTGCAGTGCTTTGGTATCTACCAGCAGCGCCTGTGCATAGGCGATCTTGATGGCTTCTACCGATTGCAGCAGGTCTTCCAGCGGATCTTTCACATTGTGTGAGGCATCGATCATCCAGCCTAGATCCGAAGCATGGTTCATCGACCGCGCATCCATCCCTTCTACCAACTCATTAAAGATGAGGAACAACTGGTAAGGGTTGATACTACCTACAGTAAGGTCATCATCACCATATTTGGAATCGTTGAAGTGGAAACCACCCAGCTTGCCTTCATTCAGCAGCAGCGCCACAATTTGTTCAATATTGGCATTGGGCAAATGGTGCCCAAGGTCCACCAGCGTATACGCTTTCGGACCCAGTTTGGTGGCATACAATAATGACTGTCCCCAGTCACCCACCGTCATCGAATAGAAATTGGGTTCAAATGCTTTGTATTCCACAAACATTTTCCAGTTGGCAGGCAAGGCAGCATAGATCTCCTGCAAGCCTTCCAGGGTACGTTGAAATGCCTTGCGGAAATTCAACTGACCGGGAAAGCAGGAACCATCCGACAGCCATACGGTAATGGAATCGGAGCCCAGCTCCACCCCGTGTTTTATTACATCAATATTGTGGTCAATAGCTTGTTTGCGTACCGCTTTGTCTACATGCTGCAGGGAACCGAATTTATAGCTATGTTCCTGGTCTTTTTGATCCTGGAAAGTATTGGAGTT
The DNA here is from genome assembly GCA_966211765.1 of uncultured Paraflavitalea sp. GTDB lineage: Bacteria > Bacteroidota > Bacteroidia > Chitinophagales > Chitinophagaceae > Paraflavitalea. Next base: position 145,095 of record CBIHOV010000010.1, on the reverse strand, counting down.
CATGGCATCAAAACGCAGACCATGTTGTGCGGCGAGTGTTTTCATGGCTTGTGCATTTTCCGGCACATCCCAGGGAATATGCAGGGAGATAGCGCCTCCCGATTGGTTGAGGCTGTGCAGCAATCCCACGTCTTCAATTTTCTCCTCAATATTGCGCGGCTCCCCACCACCGGAAAAACGGCCAAAACGTGTACCGCCGGTACCCAGGGCCCAGCTGGGAATAGCCACCTGGAAATCTTTTAGTTTTTGAATAACCGTTTTAACGTTGGGAACATCAGCAGCTACAAAATCAAACTTCCTTGTATGTTGAGTGAGCAGATCATTATTATGGCCTTCTATGATATACTTTTCCACTTGCATGGTCAATCGTTTTATGGTAAGTAAAATACTTCTTTTAAGGGAATACTAACCGGTGAATTGTCATCGTTGGTTTCCATAATATCTTTCATATAGGCCCACCATTTCTGCATTACCGGCTGTGCAGGCAGGTTGTCCAGCGCTTTGGGGTCTTCTGCTTTGAGCACACCAAAGAGACTGTTGGTGCTCTCATCCAGAAAGATCGAATACTCGCTGATCCCTGTTTGTTTGAGCAATTGCTCCAGGTCAGGCCAGATCGTATCATGCCGTTTGAGGTATTCCTCTTCGAACCCTTTATAGAGCGTCATTTTGAAAGCAACACGCGTCATAGAGAAACATTAATCTATTTGAAAAAAAGAATCCAGAAGCCAGAAGTCATGTACTCACAAAAGGCCACGAATGGCTTCATTCTGAATTCTGTATTCTATATTCTGTATTCTGTATTCTATTTCCCTATCTCACAAACGCCATCGCTACGCCCCCATCCACATTCAGCACATTGCCCGTTGATTTATTCAACAACCCGCCTACAAATACAAAGCAGGCATTGGCAATATCTTCCGGTAAGATGATCTCATTGAGCAAGGTACGCTTGGCATAGAAAGCCGGCAGGTCTTCCACTTTCACACCATAGGCTTTGGCCCTGCCTTCGGCCCAGGCCCCTTCCCATATTTTACTGTCGGAGATCACCGCATCCGGGTTCACCACATTCACCCGGATATTATCCTTACCCAGTTCAGCAGCGTTGAGACGGCTGAGGTGCAGCTGCGCTGCTTTGGCCGAACCATAACCTGCATTGTTGGGCCCCGATACCAGCGCATTCTTACTCACAATGTTCAGCACATCGCCACCCAGGGCCTGTTTGCGCATGATGTTTACTCCTGCCTGTGTTACGAAGAACTGGCCTTTCACCAATACATCGTACAACAGGTCCCAGTCTTTTTCTGTATGCTCTTCAATCGGTTTCGAGATAGACAGTCCAGCGCAGTTCACCACAATGTCGATACCCCCAAATGCCAATACTGCCGTGGTATAAGCTGTTTCAATATCCTGCTCATTCGTTACATCCAGCACTGCTGTGCTGAAAACATCTTTCCCATATTTCTTTTGAAATTCTTCCTTGGCCCCTTCCAGTCTTTGTGCATCATTGTCATTGATGATCACACAGGCACCTTCATCGGCAAACTTCTGGGCAATGGCTTTACCAATACCGCCGGCACTGCCTGTTACCAAGGCAATCCTGCCTGATAAAGCCTTGGGCCTGGGCATACGCTGCAACTTGGCTTCTTCCAGCAACCAGTATTCAATATTGAATGCTTCCTGCCGTGGTAAAGAAGTATAAGATGAAATAGCTTCTGCCCCACGCATTACGTTGATGGCATTTGTATAAAACTCAGCCGCTACGCGCGCCGTTTGTTTGTCTTTCGCAAAGGTAAACATACCCACTCCCGGATACAGGATCACCACCGGATTGGGATCACGCATGGCCGGACTGTTTGGATGCTTGCAGGTGTTATAGTATTCTGCATACATCTTGCGGTAGGCTTCAAAAGGTGCTGCCAATTGATCCTTGAGGCCTTTTTCGTTACTAAGATCGGCATCCGGCGTCAGCCCGATCACCAGCGGACTGATCTTGGTGCGCAGGAAGTGATCGGGGCAACTGGTACCCAGGGGCGCCAGCCTGTCGAGGTCTTTTGAATTGATGAACTGCAGTACACGGTCATCATCTGTAAAATGCCCCACCATACGCGTATGGCTGGAACAAAAACCACGGAGTACCGGCGCCAGGAGCGCAGCTTGCTTCAACCGGTCTTCCTTTTTCAGGGATTGTATCTTAGCGCCACCGAAGATGGCTTCTTTCTTTGTTTTTGATTCAATGAATTCCGCACAGCGTTCTATCACCTCCAGCGTATTGATATAGCTTTCATAAGCGGTATCGCCCCATGTAAAGAGCCCATGCGAACCCAACATGATACCCTTGATACCAGGATTTTCGTCCAGGCATTGCTTCAGCTTGAGGCCAAGGTCGAAGCCCGGGCGCTGCCACTCTACCCAACCGATGCTGCCATTGAAAAGTTCCTGCGTAATGCGCTTGCCGTCTTTGGCAGCAGCAATAGCAATGGCTGCATCCGGATGCAGGTGGTCAATATGCTTGAAGGGCAGGAAACCATGCAGGGGTGTATCAATGGAAGGAGCTTTGGAACTCAGGTCAAATATGCAATGGTTGAACAGTTCTACCATTTCATCTTCGAATTCAATGCCACGGTATACATTGGTAAGACTGCGAAGTCTTTCTACGTACAATGCTGCAAGACCGCTTTTTTTGAGGGTGCCAATATCGCCGCCCGAACCTTTGATCCACATTACCTCGGTCTCTTTCCCTGTAAGCGGATCTTTCGAGATCACTTTACAGGAAGTATTACCACCGCCATAATTGGTGAGCCGCAGATCGGCGCCAAGGAGATTAGAACGATAGATCAACAAAGCCACTTCATCACCGGCCATTGATGCCGCTGTAGCTTCATTCCACAGATAACTGACATGCTTAAATGTTGATGTAGTAACAGACATTTTCAAGTATTTAAATTCTATTAATTGCGGTTTTCTCTTTTTCCTTCTCTTGTTCTTTCAGGTAATTGCCCCGGCCTACTACCAATACGGAAACCAGGATAACCAGGATCCCAACAATAATGGTAGTCTTCGTCTTGCGGCTTACGCCTTTCCATTCATTGAGCGCCAGGCCCCAGGCATTGGCTACGAGTATAATGAAAGCCATGTGCAGAATCCAGGAGCTGGCGCCATTGCCCAGCCGGCTTTCGCCCATGCCATAGAAAAAGAACTGTAAGAACCAGGTAGTACCCGCCAGTGCCGCAAACAGGTAGTTTTTGGTCAGCGGAGTTTGCTTATTTGTATAATCTTTAAAGGTCTTGTTACGCGCATTAAGGATCATACACCAGATCAGGTTGGTGGTCAGGCCCCCCCATAATAACACCACATAAACCACATTGTTTCGATACAGGAACTCCCCTTCTCCGGGGTTGGCGGCTTTCCAGGCACTATTAGCGGTTGTAGACATGAATGTTCCCGCTTCAATACCAAAACTGAAACAGGCGCTCAGTACACCCGAAATGATGGCGACCAACAATCCCAGGCCCAGTTTGAATTCCTGGTTCACGCCCTTTGTATTGCCTGCCAGGTCCTTATCTTTCATAGCCCCTGCTTTGCCGCAAATAATGATGCCGATAACACATACCAATAATCCCAGCAATACCCATTGGCCCCAGCGCTGGGAAAACAGGTCCGTAATGGTGTCCTTACCCGCTTCGGGGAAAAAATCATAGTATATTGAAGGAATGATCGATCCGAAAATGGAGCACAATCCAAGAATGATAGAACTACCCAATGATACCCCCAGGTAGCGTACACCAAGGCCATAAGTAAGACCCCCAATGCCCCAGAGCACACCCATGATATAGGTCCATTTGAGCACTGAAAAATCGGTTGAGCTAATAATGCTGGCAAAATCGGGGATGGTCAGATAAGCAGCCAGTGGTGGAACAATAAGCCAGGAGAACAGGCCACCAATGATCCAGTAGCTTTCCCAGGCCCAGCCTTTTACTTTCTTAAATGGTATGTAGAAACTTCCTGATGCAAAACCTCCTATAAAGTGGAATATAACGCCTAAAATAGAACCCATGAGTTAAAAGTTTTTTCAATATGGCCTGGCAAGAAATGATAAATATGTAATTAAAAGTAGACGGATTCAGCTAGTCGGCCATCATGTACTATCATGGTGGCAAAGTGCTTGTTAACCACCCAAATACCCTGCCCGCAAACGTTGCCGAAGATTACAAGAGGCGGTGCCACATTTTTTTGTAGGTTTGGATATTAATGAGATAACGAATGCCGCTGTGATGAAAAAGCCGCCGATCTATCAACACCTGTATATTGATTACCATTCTGCTACCCCTAAGTACCTGCAACTGGCCAACTCCATTGTGAAGGCAATTGCCGATGGTAAGATAGCTAAAGATGAAATACTTCCCTCCATTAATGAGTTAAGTTTTGAGTTTGAGATCTCCCGCGATACTGCCGAGAAAGGATACAAACACCTCAAGAAAATAGGAGTATTGGGTTCAGTACCCGGTAAAGGATTTTTTGTGAAGACAACCGAAGTCAATCACCAGTTGAAGGTCTTCCTGTTGTTCAACAAACTAAGCTCCCACAAAAAGATCGTATACGATGCTTTTGTAGCAGCCCTGGGCGAGATGGCCAGTGTGGACTTCTACATCTACAACAACGACTTTGCTTTTTTCAAAAAGCTGCTGGAGAACAAGAAAGATGACTATACCCATTATGTCATCATTCCCCATTTCATGGAAGGAGGAGATAATGCACACGAGATCATCAACATCATTGACAAGAGCAAACTGATCCTGCTCGATAAGCTGGTGGCCGGCGTAGGGGGTGAATATGGCGCTGTCTATGAAAATTTCGAAAAAGATATCTACAACGCGCTCGAACAGGCATTGCAACAACTAAGCAAGTACGATACACTCAAGATAATTTTCCCTGCCTACACTTATTTTCCGCAGGAAATACTCAAAGGATTTTACCGCTTCTGCAATCAGTATGCATTTAATTACAAAGTGGTACATGATATAGAAGAAGAACCCATTCAGGAAGGCGAAGCCTATATCAACCTCATGGAAAATGACCTGGTTACCCTTATCGAACGAATACTGGCCACCAAATTAAAAGTGGGAAAACAGGTAGGCGTTATTTCTTACAATGAAACGCCGCTGAAGAAGATCATCCTCAACGGCATCACTACCATATCCAGCGATTTCCAGATGATGGGCGAAAAGGCAGCCCAACTGATCCTGGAACGGTCAACCGAGCACATTGCCATACCATTTTATTTAACCTTAAGAGCATCCCTGTAACAGCCCTTTTCAGCTCAGGCCAATAAAAGTTCTTGCTTTTTCCGGTGAATCGGCACATCATCATAGTGCTCCATCACAAGCGCAGCAGCGCCCAGTCTTTCGGCATTGTAACCTAGCGGGGAGATCATGATCTCAATATTCTCGGCTATTTTAGGAATGCAATGTTCATTCAGGGCCTGTTGTACCGGCGCCAGCCAAAGCTTGCCTGCCAATGCGCCCCTTCCGCTGAGCACAATCAATCCTGGATTTAATATATGTATCAATATGGCGATGCCCCGGCCAATATGGTAAGCCGCCTGGGATAATAATTCTACCGCATATTTATCGCCTTTGGCAGCTGCCTCCATGATGGCTTTACTGGTCTCTTCAAGATGTTCCGGACTCAGGTCCTTCAAGATCGAGGTTCTCCCTTCTTTCAACCCATGGATGGCTTTTTCAGCAATAACCTGCAGGGAGGTTTCCGTTTCAAGGCAACCCATTTTACCACAATTGCAGATCTTATTATTGGTAAATAGAGGAATATGGCTAAACTCACCGGCAAATCCATTCTGTCCCCTGAATAACTTCCCATTCAGGATCATCCCCAGCCCGATGCCCCAGCTGATATTGATCACCATGGCATTCTGCCGCTGACGTGCTGCGCCCAGCTTGCATTCGGCGAGCGCTATCAGACTCGAATCATTGTCTATCAAAACCGGCAAACCCGTAACCGATTCAATGTAGCTTATAATATTACTACTGGAGATACTCAGAAAGGAGTAATTGATGCCTTTATGCCCATCCACAAACCCAGGCATGCCAATCCCGATGCCTGCGATCTTTTCTTTTACAATATCCGACTGGACAATAAAGCGGCTCAGATGCTGCCCCAGTTCCTGTAAGGCATGGGCATTGCCCTGTAGCGACAACTCTATCCGTTCTACTTTGGCCACCACCTGGTTGGCCATATCCAACAAGCTGATATGGGTAATGAATTGATCCATGGCCACCGATACCACGTACAAAATATCAGGGCATAAAGAGTAGATCTGTGGCCTGCGCCCGCCGGTTGAATGCGCATGGCCGGATTCTCTTACCACACCATCTTCCACCAGCTCACTGAGGGCACGTGCTGTATGGGGCAGGCTTTTATCAGTCAAAACACTTAATTCCGAACACGACAGTTTTCCATCAAAGTATAAATGCTTGATCAGCGACTTCTTATAAAGGACCTGTTTCTCGGACACTTATTAAATTTTTTCGTTAACGGACCTGATTAATGGGTAAAAGATACGCATCTTTTAGATGCGGAGCCAAGCCAGCCCATCTCCGAACTACCCATTTTTTACTACCAATTACGCTTTACGGCGTCTCAAACGGCCCTTCCCACAAGAAAACTTCTGCCTAAAGACGGTTAAAACTTCAGTTTGTTACAGCTAATTGAGATCAATCTTATGATTCATAATTAACTACTTCTTGTAAAATATTAACAATTACATCATCTTTTGTTATTATTTTATAAAGTATTAGTAACTTAATGTAATATTTACGAAAGTTATCTTGTTAATTTAGATACTTGATGGCCGACAAACAAACTGCTTACCGGAGAAAAATTATAAAGCACCTCTATTTTGGTGGCTCGCTTTCCTGTACGGACCTAAGCCTGCTAACCAAAAAAAGTGTTCCCCTGACGGCCCGGGTACTCAATGAATTGGTAGAGGAAGGCTGTGTTTTGGAGACGGGATTGGCTACTTCTACGGGTGGCAGACGCCCCCAGATGTATTCCGTGCGAAAGGACTTCATGTACCTGGTATCCGTGTCCATGGACCAGTTGATCACCCGAATGGCGTTGTTGGACATGCATAATAATTATGTAGTGAAGCCAGCACAAATCGATTTAAGGCTCACCAATAACCCACAGGCACTACATGAACTCAGGGAAGCTATTGATGATTTTATCAGCCGGTCGGGCATTCCAAAAGAGAAAATAGCTGGTGTTGGCATCGGTATGCCAGGATTTGTAGATGTAAGTAAAGGCATCAACCATTCTTTTCTCAAAGTCAGTGAAGGCAATATTGTGACTTACCTCGAATCCCATATTGGCCTGCCCGTATTAATAGACAACGATTCCAGCCTGATAGCTCTTGCGGAGCTCAGGTTGGGCGCCGCCCGCAATCGCCAAAACGTAATGGTGATCAATATCAGCTGGGGCATTGGCCTGGGACTGATACTCAAAGGAGAGTTGTTCAGGGGCTATAATGGTTTTGCAGGTGAGTTTAGTCACATACCCGTGTTCATGAACAATAAAATGTGCAGTTGCGGTAAGAGTGGCTGCCTCGAAACAGAGGCTTCCTTATTGATCCTGGCCGAAAAAGCGATCACTGAACTGCAACAGGGTAAAATATCCCTGCTGAAAGACCTTCCCCGCGACCGGGTAGAAGAAACCGTACAGGCCATTATTGAGGCGGCTATCAAAGGCGACAAGTTTGCCGTCGGGCTTTTTTCTGAAGCAGGCTATAATATAGGAAGAGGCATTGCCATCCTTATTCACTTACTCAATCCCGAACTAGTAGTGCTAAGCGGAAGAGGCGCCGCTGCAGGCAGGCTCTGGCTGCCCCCCATTCAACAAGCCATCAATGAGCACTGCATCCCTAAGATCGCAGAAAATACAGAAGTAACGATATCAACACTATGTTCCCAGGCTGGTCTCACAGGAGCTGCTGCATTGGTAATGGAGCATTATGAAAAAAACAACCATGATCATTTGTTCAAAAAACAGGAACAAGTAGCATAGTGACCAGGCCTTCATCCTCGAAAATAAATTTCCTACCCTAATTGCCTAATTCTAATACAAAACAAACTAACAATCATTATTAACACCAAAACAACTACAATGAGAATGCAAATCGGTAGATCATTTGCTTCACTCTGCATGATCCTGTTGGGTACAATCGCGTACGCACAGGAAAAGAAAACCGTAACCGGTATCGTGCAGGATAGCAAAGGCACAGCGTTGGCGAACGCTGCTGTCAAGGAAAAAGGAACCAACAATACCGTATTATCCAACGAAAGAGGCGCTTTCACCATCCTGATAAAACCCAATGCCGTATTGGAAGTGAGTTATGTGGGCTTGGCTACGATGGAGATCTCCACAGGCGCCAGCGACAGGTACACCATATCCCTGCAGGAAAAAGAAGGTTCCTTACAGGAAGTGGTGGTCACTTCGTTAGGATTATCAAGACAACAAAAAGCATTGGGTTATGCGGTAAGTACCATCAAAGGTGAGGATCTTACCCAAACCGGTTCACCCAACTTCGCTTCGGCATTGTATGGTAAAGCGCCTGGTGTACGTATCGGTACCACACCCGGTGGCGCCACCAGTGCGGTGAATATCACCATCCGCGGTATCAATTCCATTACAGGTAAAAGCCAGCCATTGATCGTATTGGATGGTATACCTATCCGTGATGGAGAAGTAAGAAACAATGATTATTATGGCGATCAGCGCCTTCGGGGTAATGGTCTTTTGGATATCAACCCGGAAGACATTGACAATATCTCTATCCTTAAAGGCGCCTCCGCTGCAGCGCTGTATGGTTCAGAAGCGGTAAATGGTGTGGTACTCATCACTACCAAAAGCGGCAAAGGGAAAAAAGGATTTAGTGTAGATGTGACCGCCAATTACAGCCGCGATGAAGTGGCTTACCTGCCCAAGTATCAAAATGTAAGAGGCCCCGGCGCGCCACTCAATGTGAACAATGCCGGACAGGATGCAGCAGGCTTCATCTACCAGGATCTGGATGGAGATGGTGTGAAAGAAACAAGAGGCGTATTAGGTTTTACCATCAACTTCGGACCCAAATTCGATGGACTGCCCACTGTAGGTTGGGATGGAAAGGTAAGGCCTTATGAAGCCCAGAAGGATAATTACAAAAGTCTTTACAGAACTGCCAATAACTCCAGCGTGAGCGTGGCTATGACCCATGGATCTGAAAATGCCAATGTGCGTTTTTCACTGACCCGTCAGGACAACCAGGGCGTGAGCCTCGGTGCAGAGAACAGTAAGAATATTGCCAACCTGAACAGCACTTTCCGGATCAGCAAAAAGTTCTCTACCGATGTGATGATCAATTACATTAATCAGCACACCAAAAACCGGCCCTACTCTATCGACCGTATGATCAACAATTTTACCGGTATGATGGGCAGGTTTGAACATGCCGATTGGTACCTCGACAAGTACATTACAAGCCGGGGCTACAAGTTTGTAACAGGCTCCAATCAAAGTTTAACACCGAAGGAGAACATTACCCTTCCAGGTTTCAAAGCCGATCTGGCTGATTATGTGTGGCGCGTGAAACAGTATAATGAAGATGAGAAGAGCAATCGTGTGATTGCCAGCCTTACCAATAACTGGCAGATCATTAATGACCTGAAGCTGCGTGCCAGGATCGCTACCGACTTTACTTCTGAAAAAGCGGAAAGCAAAAACACTTCCGACATTCCCCTGGCTTTTGGTTATTCAGGTTATTTTGGACTCAGGAATACGGAAAGTACGATCGTGTATGGCGATGTGCTGTTAACCTATACCAAAAAGATAACGCCCGATATCGAAGTGAATGTGTTGGGAGGTTATACTGCTACCGAAACGAAGGTTACTTCGGTGCAACGTGAAACCAATGGCGGTTTAAGTGTAGAAAACTGGTTTGATGTTAAAGCATCAGTGAACACACCAGGCGCCAGTGATGCCCTCAATTACCGCAACCGGCTGGTACGGGATGCATTTATCGGAACCGTTAATGGTAATTATAAAGACTTCCTGTTCCTGGAAGGAACCATCCGCCGCGACAGAACTTCTACCATGCATCCTGACCGCAATAGTTTTGTATATCCGTCAGTGAATGCGAGCCTGCTGCTGTCGGAAGCATTTAAGTTGCCTGCCTTTGTTAACTATGGTAAGTTACGCGCCTCCTGGGGTATAGTAGGTAACTATCCGGATCTGTATGCTGCCAATATCGCTTATACGCAAAACACACTGGGTGTGCAGCAAACAAATGGTCAGGCCGTACTCTATACAACCATTCCCCGCGATTTTGGTAATGATGCTATTCGCCCTGAAGAGAAACATGAGATTGAAGTGGGCCTCGAAGCTAAGTTTCTGAACAACCGCCTGGGTATAGATATCTCTTATTACAACGGACAGATCAAAGATCAGATATTGCCCATTACCATTCCGGGCAGCACAGGCGGCACCTCTATTTTGACGAATATCGGAACATTAAGGAATAAGGGTATTGAAATTGGCCTCACAGGCGCACCGATAAGAAGCAGGGATTTCAGGTGGGATGCCGGTATCAATTTCGCCTTCAATAAGAATGTAGTGGAAAAGCTCACAGGCGGATCTTCTGCATTGATCCATGCCGATTATGATGGCAATGCTGCTCAATTAATTTCGAAAGTAGGTGAACCAATGGGTGATTTTTATGTGCACCCCGTGGCTACCGATGCGAAGGGAGAACAGATCGTTGATCCCAGCGGATTGTACAAACTGGATGATAAGCTCGTAAAAGTGGGCAATGCGATGCCTAAAGTAGTAGGCGGTTTCTTCAATACTTTCAGCTATAAGGATTTCTCTTTGGATGTACTGATGGACTTCCGTTTTGGCGGACATGTGATGCCTACTGGTATTAACTGGATGATCAGCCGTGGGCTTTTGGAAGAAAGCCTCAATTATATGGATGCGGCCTCTGGTGGTTTGCGCTATTATGTAGATGCCAATGGCAAGGGTGTTCAAACAACTGCAGCGCAGGGCCCTAATGGAGAAAAGATATATGAAGATGGTATGCTGATGAAAGGGGTTACAGCCAATGGTTCTGAAAATACCAATGTTATATCACAGGCTTATTACTACTGGAATACCTATAACTGGGGTGGTCCTCAATACAGTTCTTCACGCTATGAGTTGTATGTAAAGAAGAATTCTTACATCAAGATGCGCGAAATTTCTTTAGCGTATACTTTGCCTACGCGGATATCTGAAAAAATAGGAATGAAGCGCTTGCAGTTTTCTGTATTTGGCCGTAACCTGTTTTACGTATACCGCACGCTGAAGAATCTGGATGCAGAACAAACCGTGGCAGGCTCCAGGTGGTTCCAATCGGTTACCAATGCGGGAACCAATCCATCCACCCGCACATTTGGCGTCATGTTAAGAGCCGGTCTTTAAGCGTTTATTCCAGTATTACAACAAAAATCATTACATGAAAAAGATATTCTTTATACAGCTAGCAGCCATGACGCTGCTTGGATTTGCCTCCTGTACGAAGTCGGATTTTGAAGACAGTTATGCAGACCCCTCCAAGGTAGCCGTCACTTCAGTTGATAAACAGTTTTCCGGTTTTATCACCTCTTATACCTGGGCCAATTCCGACAAGGGCCAGCATGGGTATGTAGTGCCTTCCTACTGGGATTATTTTGTGGTACTCAGAACTACGATGCTTCATTACACGCAGGCCGTAGGCTGGGAGAATGGGGACAATCAATATGTGCCCGGAGCTGCCAGTATTACCGACCGCTGGAATGACTATTATTATACACTGAGCCAGTTCAGGGAGCTGGAAAATGTTTATGCAAAACTCAGCACGGCAGAGCAAACAGAGTTGCGCTTCTATATGATTGCGGCGACCATTTTCTTATATGATCAAACGCAGAAGATCGTAGACCTGCATGGCGACATTCCCTGGACTGAAGCCGGGAAACTAAGTGCCAACAGGGCTAATTACACAGCGGCACTGGCCAAGTATGATGATGCGTTATCGATCTATACGAAGATGCTGGACGACCTGAAAGGGTTTGCCACCGAACTGAACAGCATTACGATCAGGCCTGAACTGGTGTCGAAGTTCAAAATGCAGGACCTGGTGAATAATGGGAATATGACACTTTGGAAAAAGTATTGTAATTCCCTTCGTTTACGCATGCTGACGAGGGTATCGGGCGTAGCCAGTTTCCAGGCAAGGGTAACTGCAGAGATCGCTCAAATTGCATCTACGCCTGCTACTTACCCAATCGTATCGGCCAATGCTGATAATATCAAAGTCACTGTGTTTGATATCGGTACAGATATCAGAGCAAATGGGTTCAGGGACGGACTGGAAAGCAGTTTTGGTAATACGGCCGGCAAAGTGATGATCGACCATATGAAAGCCAATGCCGACCCAAGGTTAAGAGCACTGTTTGAGCCGGGCGCTAATGCAGCCGGCGTATACACAGGGCTGGACCAAACACTGAACAGGACTGCGCAAAATGCGCTGATTACAGGCGGCACGCTGGCTATTTACAACCGGTCCACTATAAGCCGCAACCAATATTTTCCCGGTATGTTGATCACAGCTGCTGAAGTAAACTTTCAGTTGGCAGAATATTACCTGAAAGCCGCCAACAATGCTTCGGCTAAAACGGCTTATGAAACCGGGATCGCTCAATCTATTGAGTATTACTATTGGTTAAGGACCTTTAGTAAAGACAATGCTGCACCTGCACTTGTACCTACCAATGCTACAGAGGTAAACAATTATATTGCCAGCGCTGGTGTAAACTGGAACAATGCAGCTACTACAGCCGACAAACTGAAGCTGATAGCCACCCAAAAATGGATCCATTTCAGTGTGGTGCAGCCTGTTGAAAGCTGGGCTGAAGTGAGACGCCTGGATGCTCCAACCTTTACTTTTGAAACGGATAATTCGAATGCACAAAAACAACCACCAATGCGTTGGGTGTATCCTGCAAACGAACAAACTTACAATACAGTGAACTACGAAAAAGTGAAGGCTAAAGACAATCTTACTACCAAGCTATTCTGGGATCTGCCTTAGGATAAGCGGATCATTCAAACAGGAGGCTGTATCACTCGTTGATACAGCCTCTTTTTATAAGAGGCATGCCCAATCACAGAACGGACTTCGTCCGGTATTCCCTTGGACTGGTGCCTGTGAGCTTCTTGAAGAGTTTATTAAAATTGGAAACGGTCTTATACCCGCAATGATGGGCAATCTCAGCAACCCCCAGGTCCGTATCGAGCAGGTATTTACAGGCATTGGAAATGCGTACCTCATTGAGGTATTCCACAAAGTGCTTGTTGGTCCTTTGCCTGAACAGCCGGCAAAATGATTGTTTGGTAAGATTGACCATACCAGCAACCGTATGTAGACTGATATTGTTCTTATAGTGCTCCTGCACATATTTCTGCACACCGGCCAGGCGGTCTGTTTCCATGCCTGCCAGGCAGGGGTTATAACCTTCACTGGTGATATAGCTGCTATCAGTAGCACAGGAAAGCTGGTGAAGAATATCCAGCAAGCCGATTATCTTTTCAATATCTTTCTTCTGTAAGAGTTCTTCCAATTGCCGGGCAATAAGCGGGTGAATACTTTCCCCTACACGCATGCCCCTGGCTGCTTTCTGAAAAAGCTCCTTTATCTTGCCCGCTTCCTGCATACTATAAAATGCAGGGCCAAATATGTCTTTGTTAAAATACAGAACAATAGCTTTAGCCCTTAAATGGCTGTTGCCTTTATGAAATGCGTCATCGCTCATCCACACGTGTGGCAGGTTGCTGCCAATAAATAGCATATCTCCGGCTTCAAAAGGTGCTATATTGTCTCCAATGATTCTTTTGCCATACCCTTCCTTTATATATACCAGTTCCAATTCGGGATGAAAATGGAAAGGCGTATTAAAAAAGGGCAGGTCTCTTTCAATAATAGAAATGAAACTATTGATACCGGGAGTAATTTCGGTCTGCAGGATCTTCATACGCAAGTGCAATCGTTACCGCAAAGGTAAGACAGCAGGAGAACTTTCGCAATCCGGTAACCACATGATAATTACAAATCATCAGTTGATCCTGATAAAATGTGTGCTGTGCTCCCTGCCTTCCAGTAAGTATTGCACCGTTTTGCCTTCATCGCTTTTAAAGCTCAGTTTTACCTTATAGGGCTCATTGTAATTGCCTTCACCTACCAGCATAAATTCTTTGTTGGCAGGAAGGCTGAGTGGCATGGCCTCCAGTGGCAGCCATTCTACCTTTCCCTCCACTTTCTCCACACTCGTAAGGGTACCGTTAAGACCTTCATTCTTTACTTCCATCCTGATCTGATTGGCAGCATAGCTGGCATAGCCCCCATCTTTTAAGATCGGTCCGTCCAGCCTGAAAATTTTCTCCACGCGGTATTTAACCCTGTCTCCATTGATCTCAAGACCATTGAATTCATTGCGCTTGTCATAATCATTACAAATAAGCCGGGCCGAATCGCCACGCCCAATGGTGAAGCTCGCCAGGGTATTGGCAGGCTCCAGGAAAAGCTTGGCAATCTCTGCCGGACTATAAGCAGAAGCAGAAGTAGTGATATAAGACAACTGAATATTGTTCTTATCAAGGCCGGTGATACGTGCATACCGGTCGCCATAGGAAGTCACCGGTTTCAATATATAATAATCATCCAGTGATGGCTTTCTGAATTTAATGGCATTGTCCTCGTAGGTAGCTGCAAATTCTTTTTTGTAATACTGCTCCGACCGGTAATCATCTACCTTTTCACTGATCATATAACATATGCCGGCGAAGGCGGCTATTAATGGGCCGGCATAGGTATACCAGGGCGTTTTGACCCGCAGGTCATTCCGGCTCCGCAGTACATGCATATAGGGTTCGGGCATCTCGTACAGTTGGTTGTCCTTGCGGAGCGCCCACTTTTTGCCCAATGAAAAACAGGGTATCCAAAAAAGGTGAAAATAACGCTGACGTACTTCTATTTGGTAGCCGGGTTGTACGTTTTGCGAAAGCCCAGCAGCATAGGGATCAATGGATTTGATCCTGAAGTGGTTCCAGCCAAAGACGATACTCATAGAATAATCAGGGTTTGGATTAGGCTTTATAACGTAAAACAGACCTTGAAATTACCCGGTAGCCCTATAATAAAAGTTGCCACTACCTGGTCGTATAACCGATAGCGGCAACATAGTATTTTTTATCTGTATATTATTCTACTTTCCTTCCTTTCATTTCCCGCTTCTCTATTTTAAGCGTATTCAGAGCGTTTTTCTTGATCATCAGCCGTGCACCTGAACCAGCTGGCAATATATAATAGGTTTTTCCATCATACCTGATCTCGCCCAGGTCACGCCCCCATGAATCGGCATATAGGGTATAGGGCGCACGTCCATCCTTCTTCAGTTTACCAAAAGTGAGGAAACGCCCATCACCTATCTCAAACGCAACATCCATTTTATCTTCATAAGCCCTCGTACAAACACCCGGGGTGTTCTTTTTCAAAGTGATGATGTTTACATATTTCCCATTTTCAAACTTCACTACACCGGCCGAAACCTGGGCTGTACCGGAAGCCACTTCACGGCGCAACTCCACATCCCTGTCTACATAGAACTGTAGTTTGGCAACAGGAATATCATTGGACTCCAGGTTGGAACGAACAGATGGGGTAAAATAAGTTTTAGGCGTACTGCAGGAAGCAAATACCGACACTACTAAAAAGGTAAAGATTACTGGCTTCATAAAATATACAATTAGCAGGTTTTCGATTGAATAATAATGCTTTTACAAATTTGCGATGTTCTGACCGGTAAGTTATACCCTGGTTTAATAATGAAACGTTAAAGCAGCTGCTTTGAATATAATATGCATTGCATTAATGCTGCATATCCTGTCTTATATCAATTGGATAAAAAGGAAGGATATCTTTAACAGTTGCTCCTTTGCTTCTTTCCGGAAAATCAATAATATTATAGAGGAATGATAACAACATGATATATATCATCATCATAGCTCTTCCTGTATTGTTGGTTTCTTATGCTATATCTGATATTGTGCGCACGAGGATGTGGCGTGCCGGAAACCGCTATTATGACCTGTTTTCCATTCTTTCATTCATCCTGAGCTTTGTACTGATCATTGTGGGCCTGTTTGCAGTGTTTGTGCTGGGCATATTTCCCGGGTTCGACAGGTAATAACAATGGCTGTCAATATCTCCTTTTACAATTAATAACCCCCTATAAACTCGATTAGCAAATGGAGGTTTTCTTAATCCTGGTTATTCCTTTAGCCATTATTGGCTTTGTCTGCTACCTGATAGCCAGGTCGGTCCGTAAAGGGCTCATCCGTGCAGGCAATCGTTATCACACTGCCTGGTCTATTGCTTCCTTCCTGTTGAGCTTTGCCTTGATCCTCACCTGTATTTTCCTGTTCCTGAGTAGCATCACCTGGGGTCGGTAGCAGTACGCGATCTTTTCCGGATCCCGCTTCGTATGATCCATTCCGCTACCAGTAAGTTGGGCACAAACCCCATCCAGGCATCGATCATATACAAGGTTACCGGATCAATGGTAAAGGTGTTGGATAAGATCAGCTTCCACATGCGTAAGGTAATGGCCGAAAAGGTCAGCGCATAACTGCGGATCATAAACTCCTTGTGTTCCTTTATTCGCCCCTGGCGGGCGGCCGCCACCGCTTTCCAGGTAAACCAAAACCATAAGCAATCCAGGATCACAAAAGCGATCTTTGAAGGCAGATGCCCATTAGCATATACGGCCATTATCATAGCTGCCGGGAAATTAATGACCAGGATGTCCCAGGCATAAATACGGCCAATCAGCCGGTGCAGCTTCCGTTGTTTTTGTAAGAAATCAGCAGAGAATTGAGTAAAGCCAGCCATCAAGGCAACAATGGCCGAAAACACATGCACGTAGAAAGCCACTTTCCATACTGTATTATCGAGATAGGCTTGCTTATACCGCAAAAAACCTACATCATCCCGGAAAGCCAGGTAGGTGGCAATCAGGCGCAACATGAGAAAGGTTCCCCCGCACAAGACAAGGTATACAAAGAGGTTCCTGGCAAAGAATAGAAATATTTTCACTGGCAGGTTTAGGGGGTTAAACAACAACAGGCCCGATCACGCACCTACAAATATGCGTTATCAGGCCCGTTGCCCGGTACGGATCGTATACTAATAATAAGTTAAACCCTGGCGCCCGGCAAAGGCCGGCAGTCCAAACCCCAAAGGGTATTTATTTCTGCATTTCTTTTCTGATAGCACGAAGGCGGGCAGTAGGAAGATAGATCTGGAAGCCCACACCAAGTGTCAGGTTACTGGAAGTAGGTTTACTGCCAAAGCCAACAATACCCTGGTATTTGAGCAAGGCTTCCAGGCCGATATTAGGGGTAATAAAATAAGCCCAACCAGGCCCGAATCCCAATCCAAGACCGTTGGTATTGTCACCTCCGGAAGGGTTATCACCTTCAATACCCACATTGCCTTCCAGAAAGAAACGGGAGTGACCGATCAGGTCATTCAGTTTTTTTTCATTGAAGTAATACCGTCCTAAACCGCCAACACCATAACTCACACTGGTACCGGCATCTTTGGCGGTACTAAGCCCCATGGTAATATAGGCGCCTATGGCCAGGTTATCCCTGATAAACCAGGCTGCTTTCGGATTCAGGAGCACATCGAAATAGCCCCCTTTGTCGAGACCGAGGTTAAACTTGGCAATATCAGCTCCCACGAGAACATTTCCTGACTGGATCTGAGCGTTTATGTTTGCCTGGGCAACCAACAAAAGAATGAAGAATGTAATAATTCTTTTCATGGTGTTCATTTTTTGACAACTATATATAAGAAAATTATGCCCGGTCGGGGTAATTCATCAAACTGGGGAAACCTTTAATCAATTAGGGAGTTTTTAAGGACAGATGCCGGGGTTAAACATGCTCAGTGAATACCATACATAGTAAAATAGCAGTCAACGAATAAGGGCCCTAATGGACCCTTATTCGTTGACTGACTAACGGACGAAACGCCCTGTATTATTTGCGGGTGGCAATCTCCAGCGCCTTGGTAGAAGTATAATATTTTGCCAGCATGCCCGGCACTTCCCAATCGGGCAGTTTACCGGCTTTGAGGTATTGCAGGTAGCGCTGCATCACTTCCCCGAAATGCGCTTCATGCCCTGTTTTGAAGTGCTGAGGTATCACCAGTTTCCAGCCATTAGTTGCTTTTTCCACGGTGATGCCGGCATATCGGCCTTGCAGGTTATTGATAGCCTGTTGCAGTGCCTGTGCATAGGCTTCGTCATTTTTAACGGGCAGGATATACAGCGTGGGTTGATAATTTTCTGCCGCGCCCTGCTTTATCTCCAGGCTGGCCAGAGAACCTTTAAGCAGGGAATAATGCGAATCGCCGCTACCTTCGGGTGCTTTATAATCCCAGCGTGCGATCATTTTTACATGCACACCTTTCAGTGTATAGTTTACCTCGCCATTGGCATGTGTTTGCAAAATGGTGTCCTTCGTTACATAGCCTTTCAGGAAATCCGGGAAACTGTCTTTTTTAGTAACAGCCGTAAACTGCGACAAGCTAACAGGCGTAGGCCAGATACGGGCAGCATTGATCTCTATATCTTTTTTGTAATCCAGGATGGTATCCGGGAAACATTCCCACTGCACCAGATCAATGAGGTGCGTGCCTACATCGGCAATTGCTTCTCCCTGCTGGGCAGGATCAAAGAACCAGGAGGGACGGGTGAGTGCTTTACCGGAAACAAATTTGAAGAAAAAGTGAACACTCTCTATCACTACACCGGGATTGCCGGCCGTACCCTTTTGTTGTTCGCCATATACGGCAGGGATATGGGCCAGTTCTTTCTGCAGCAGGTTGGTGATCTCAGAACGTTCTGTCATGATATCGTACAACAATACCTTCTTAGAAGCAGCGCTTGCGAATGATTCTTCCAGCAGTCCGAAATTAGCAGCAGTGATCACCATGGGTTTATCGCCCAGCACGTTGAGTCCGGCGTCTACTGCCTTTTTAATATAGGTGGTTTTCTGTTGGTTATTGCCGGCCAGCACCACTACATTACCTTTCTTATCAGCGATCATTTTATCGAGGTAGTCAGTGCCCGTGTATACTTCTTCTTTCCAATGTGTAGGGTTTTCTGCCCTTTCATTGTATTGTTTAATAAGCCCGAGATAAGCGTCCAGTTCGGGGCCGCCGGGTGCATATACATGCACGACTGAATCAATGTCGGGATTGGCAGTTTTCTGCACCAGGGCTGCATGAAAATGGCCCGGATCAAGTGTAATGATTTGCACGGCTGTACTGTCTGTAGTTTTATCAGTAGGGGTTGATGGTGATTGACAAGCTGGGAATAACGCTGTAGCAAAGAGCGCCAGCGATGCCAATGACAAGCGATAGATAGTATGTTTCTGCATGGGATAAAAATAAGGCGTTAAGCCTGCAAATCTGTATCTTTTACTAAGATTTTAATCTCAGTCTCTACACGAAACAACTTAAACGTTTAAGGTTTCAAATTGTAACCATAAAAGCCAACAATGACTGCTAACAATGAACGGTTCCTTTCCCTTGACATTTTCAGGGGCCTTACTATTTGTTTTATGATCATTGTAAATTCGGCAGGCTGGGGCGCTCCCTCCTACGCTCCACTGGACCATGCCGCCTGGTTTGGGTTCACCCCCACCGACCTGGTTTTCCCCTCTTTCCTTTTCGCTGTAGGCAATGCCTTAAGTTTTTCAAAAATCAAATACAGCAGCGACGCTGCCTTTCTGTCTAAAGTTCTTAAACGCACCCTCATCATCTTCCTGCTGGGTTACCTCATGTACTGGTTTCCCTTCTTTCACAGGACCGGCGATGGCGGTTGGGCATTCAACCCCATCAGCCATACCCGTATCCTGGGTGTATTACAGCGCATCGCCCTTTGTTATTGCATTGCCGCCTTGCTGATACATTATCTACAAGGCAAAATGCTCATCCCTATTTCGATAGCCCTCCTATTGGGCTATTGGGTCATATTGTATTTGTTTGGAGAACCCGGACAGGAACTCACCAGGCTGGGTAATGCAGGCACAAAGCTCGACATCCTTTTGTTGGGCAATGATCACCTCTACCATGAAGGAGGCGGCCCCGTTGCTTTTGATCCGGAAGGCATATTGAGTACCCTGCCGGCGGTGGTTAATGTGATTGGTGGCTACCTCGCCGGTATCTTTATTCAGCGAAAAGGCAAAAGCTTTGAAACCATCGCCCGCTTGTTGATCGTAGCCGCTGTGCTGATCTTCGTCGCCTTGTTCTGGGCCCAGTTCTTTCCTCTGGCAAAGAAACTCTGGACCAGCACCTTTGTACTGCTCACCGTAGGACTCGACCTCGTAATTCTCTCCCTGCTGATCTATGTTATTGAAATAAAACACTGGAAACGGGGAACAGGTTTCTTCCTTGTGTTGGGGAAAAACCCGCTGGCTATTTACCTGCTGTCGGAACTGTTATTCGTTACCTTCCTCATGATCATGGTACAGCCCCCTATTAGTTTTTACCAATGGGTCAACCAGTCCTTCTTTCAAAAGCTCTTCCCCGGCTCCCTGGGCAGTTTGGCATTTGCAGTTTCCTTTATGTTACTTTGCTGGCTGGTGGGCTATTGGTTGCACAAAAGAAAGATCTATATCAAAATATAAAAAAGGACCGGTGTACAACCGGCCCTTTCTATTGTGATCTATGGCTATTTCGATGAACCTTTCTTAATGTATTCAACTGCTTTATTCAGCAATTCATCTTTGTTGTTTAGAAACCCTTTGATGGTAGGTTTTACTTCAATGTCGGGAATGATGCCGATCCTTTGTGTTTCTTTTCCATCCGGATAATACACACCAAGACCAGAGATATAAGTGTAGATCCCGCCCGGCAGGTTAATGAGCGCCACATTCCCATCAGCCCCGGCTGTGTTAGAACCGACCAATACAGCCCCTGGTGATTTCCGGAATACCATGGCCTGGAACTCCGTAGAGCTTTGTGTTTCCTCGTTGATAAGTATCGCTATCCTGGGCGGAATATATCCCCTGGTCCCCTCCGTACCCATGCTGGAGGGTTTGGAATAGGGAAACAAGCCCGGATAATCAGGATGAGGGGAAGAGAATTTTACAAATATGGGATCAGGCCGTAAAATAGCATTACCGATCAGGTCGCCGGCCGACTGGGTTTTGGGATATTGCCGGTTGTCGATGATCAGGCCTTTTACACGGCTCACCAGTGCTCTTAGTTTCAGGCTGTCCTTTCGCTGCAGGTTGCCCAGGTTGATGTATCCAATGCTATCTCCTATCATACACAAACTCGAATCCCTTTCAAAAGAGAAAGTACCCGATTTTACCTTTTGCAGTGTTCTGACAGAACTGTTATAAGCAACTACCTTCTTTAGCGCTGCGCCTCTCCGGATGAGCAGTTCACTGCTTTCTTTCCGGCTTCTTGTTAGTGTGTACCGCAATAAGTTCAGGTAACTGCCATTGTTGGAAGCTGAAATAAGCGGCTTTCCCTGACGGATCAATTCCCTGATCGTTACGCCATCAATGCTTTCAACAATATCACCTGTTGCAATGCCCGACCGGTTGGCCAGCGAATCATTGGTGATGGCGATCACCATCGCCTTATCTTCAATGAATTTTATTGTAAAGGGCATATAATATTTGCCAACATCTTCCGTGATGATTTTGGATTGCACCACTGCATGGCTGTCCTTTATCGTGGCAATCAGCTGCTGAACAACCACTGCATATTCACTGGCGTTTTGAGCAGCTACCATTAGCGGGATAAACTTTTTCAACACCTCATCCCAGCTTTCACCAAGATTGTATTTATAAGGATACCAATACTCTATCATATTCCAATACCTGAACAGCGCCAGCAAGCGATATTCAGCAGCTGGATAAATCATGCTGCCATAGCTGTTCTCATGTTCAAACGAAGCCACATGAATATCTTCTTCCATAAAAAAACGAACATAGTATTGATCGCCCCGCGCCCTGTTGGTATTGATATAGATAAGTTTATTCATCAACTCATTGGAGAAAGCAGTCTTGCTGATCCATGAATGATCCGGCCGCAGAACAACATTCTTAAAAGTGCTATCCTTGCAGGAGTCGCAGGGAGGCACATCACCCAACCGGTTGATCCATGTCAGTAAGGAATCACTTCTTTGTTGTTTATCGCGGGCCGCCATCAAGACAGGAAGGATGTCTGTTAATTCCTTATCCCAGTTAAACTTTCCTTTGGCCACAGCAGGATGATGATACTTTAAGAATCCCCATACCTTGCCCAGCACAAACAGATGGTCTATCTCTTGTTTGGAAAGAGGTGCGCGCAAGGTGCTTGTCTTTGTGGATTCATTAACGGGAGTAGCTATGCTGGTACCCTGACCGGCAACACCGGTCGCTATTAGTGTAAATAAGAGAATAAGTAAGAGTGGCATAATATGGTGCTTGAAGTAAATAATAGGTTTTCGTTCATTCATGTGTCAAACCTATAGCAGCCAACGCATCAGGAGAAAAACGTTACACCAACAGCCTTTTTCCCGGTACAAAACCGGTGATCATCTTCCCCTCATACCCAATCGAAAACTCCTTTAGCAGCGACCGATCAAGCAAATCTATTTCAGATCCCATCCCGTTTTTCAAAAAATGGGTCGGGATTCTCTGATTGATGGGACGAATGAACAATGTCCTGGGACGAACTGCAATTTCTCCCCGAAAACACCTGGCAAATTGGGACGGCCTCTTCCAAAACCTGGGACGAACAGCACACGCTCAGGGACCAATAACACATTCACCACAGTTTCTCCTCATTGCTTCCTCGAATCCTCCTCTTTGGGTCCTCTTTGCCTCCTCGGAATCCGGGGAAGCAAAGAGGAGGCAAAGAGGAAGAAGTAAGGCAACATTGAGTCACCATTGAGGACACACCCTGGGATATCTCTTTTCCACTTTACGCAGGTCGCAGGGCGCCTGTTAAATAAACTCTAAAGTGCAGACTAAACCGTGTGCCGGTGATACAGTATTCACAATAATTTTTCATTTTACATGCAGATCGCTGCGGTGTTCCCTCCCTGGCCGCGTAAATATTGTTTCACTTCAATACTTTCTATGCTCCAAAACTACCTGAAGATTGCCTGGCGAAACCTGCTTCGGCACAAAAGCTTTTCCCTCATCAACATCCTGGGCCTGTCGACAGGCATTGCAGCCTGTACCATTATTTTCCTCTATGTGCAGTATGAGTTAACATACGACCGCCACAATACCAAATCAGATCGTATAGCCAGGGTTGTTACTACACTACATTGCCCGGGATCGGATATGGAATTTGGCACCAGCCCTTATCCCCTGGCTGAAGCATTGAAGCGCGACTTCCCGGAAATAGTCGCCGCCGTAAGAATAGAACAGGAACCTTCTGTGATCAATCACAACAATGAGCTTTTCAGTGAATCAGATTTTTACTTAGCCGATCAAAGCATATTTTCCATCTTCTCTTATTCCTTTATGGAAGGCAATCCGGCGCAGGCATTAAAGCAGCCCCACAGCGTGGTGCTCACAGAGCCCATTGCCAAAAAATATTTCGGGAGTGCCGGCGCAGCAATTGGCAAAACAATGATCTGCAATAAAAATCCTGTTACCGTTACTGGTGTGATCGCCAAGCCGCCGGCCAACTCAGATATCCTGGTAACTGGCTTGCTGTCTGTCAATAACACCCAAAGCAGGGCCTGGATGGAGGATTTTCCGGTATATACTTTTGTCCTGTTCAACCAGACACCTGACCTGGCCCGTTTCGAACGCAAGATGAAGCCCCTCGCAGATAAGTATTGTCAACCCGAACTGGACAAGACAGCCGACAAGGGATATTCCGTGGGCTTTTCCCTCGAAGCTTTGACTGATGTACATTTCAGTAAGGCTAAACTGGTCGATACACCAAAAGGCAATAAACAGTTCAGTTATATTTTCTCTTTGCTGGCTGCCTTTATTCTCATTATTGCCTTACTCAATTACATCAACCTCTCTACCGCAAAAGCTACCGAGCGGGCAAAAGAAGTAGGGGTAAGAAAGGTAAATGGAGCGCGTCCTTTGCAACTGATCCGCCAATTCCTGCTGGAATCTTTCCTCCTCATTGCCATTGCATGGATTATCGCCTTCGCCATCGTAATGCTGGGACTGCCCTATTTCAATTCCCTCCTACAGGTACAAATTAACCTTAGCTGGCAGGGAAGCGTGTTGTTTATGTGCAGCATTTTTCTGATCACCATATTGCTGGCTGGCCTATACCCCGCTTTTGTATTATCCAGGTTCCGGCCTGTTGAAATATTAAAAGGAAAGTGGCGGCATAGCAGCAAAGGTATTCTGTTGCGCAGGATGCTTACTACAGCACAGTTTGTTATCACAGCGGCCCTGATCACTGGAACAGTAGTGATCTACAGCCAGATGAAATATATAGATACTAAAGACGCAGGCTACGTGAAGGAACAAGTTACCTCTATCCATGTACCCAATGATTCGCTCATACAAATAGCAACGCCTGCCTTTATCCAAACCTTGAAAGGAATACCGGCAGTAAAAGCCATTTCAGCCGGTAGTGGTATCCGCACAGAAGCCCTGTCCATTGCTACTACATTTGCCGGGTCGGGAAACAAGAGAAGAGAGTTGATGTCCAATTACTATTTTATTGACAAGGACCTGTTGCCCTTGTTACAGATCCGTTTAAAGGAGGGGAGAAATATATCAGATAGCCTTCGCACCGATAAAACCGAAGCCTTCCTGGTGAATGAAGCATTCGTAGAAAAGATGGGATGGACTTCAGCTCTTGGACAATCAATGGAAGGTTTTGGGCACAAAGGAAAAATAGTGGGAGTCGTAAGAAACTTTTATTACAGATCACTCCACAATATGGTAGAACCCCTGGTGATGGTGTACAATACCAATCCTATCGGCGCTGTAGTGATCAAAATTCAGCCCAAAGACCTGCCCTTAATAGCAAGCGCCTGGAAGGCCCATTTCCCGGCAGAACCCTTTACCTACACATTCCTGGATGAGGCTTATAAAGCCCAATACGATAAAGACAGGCTCACCATGAAGTTGTTCACGTACTTCACTGTGCTGGCCATCCTGATCTCCTGCCTTGGGTTGTTCGGCCTGGTATCATTGATGGCGGTGCAGCGTACCAAAGAAATTGGTATCCGGAAAGTATTGGGTGCATCGGTACAACAACTGATCACCCTGCTCACCCGTGATTTTGTGAAACTGATCATCATTGCATCACTGATCGCCTTGCCCCTGGCAGGTATCGCCATGAACAAGTGGTTAGCATCCTATGCCTACCATATTTCACTGGCCTGGTGGATGTTCCTGTTGCCGGTTGTACTGATCCTGTTGATTGCACTGGTCGTTATTGGTCAGCAGGTAATAAAGGCGGCGCTGGCCAACCCTGTTAATGCCCTGCGCACAGAATAACTTTATTTGCTTGCCTGTTTCTTCCAGGTCGCATCCTTGATGCGCAACACGGAGATAGAATAAGGTTGAAAAGTGGTTTCAAAAGAAGGTTTTATACCGGTGAGGGTAGTATTTACGGGTATATATTTTTCTGGCTTGTCCAATGAATTCTCTGCTTCCGGGAAATCAGCCCGCAGGGTGGTAAGTGCTGCGGTAGGTGATACGCCTGCCACACCTTCGAGGTTGATACGGATAGTGTAAGGCGTTTCTGAAGCATTCACCAGCTTAACAATAATGTCTCCTGTTTTTTGGTCCCTTCCGGCAATGCTGAAAAACTTATTGGGTTCGCGGTAGGTGAAAAGCAAATTGCCATCCAGGTAACATTCTACTTTATCAGTACCCACCTCAATAGTGATATCGTACCAGCGGCCGGTTTGAATAGGTGCAGCCAACCTCTTTTGCGGCATCATGTCGGCCACAGAAAAACTATCGGACACCAATTCCACAACGGAATTGATGTTCACATAAGAACCAATGTGCACCCGCATGTGCCTTGCTCCATCCTTTACCGCAAAGGGAATGATGAAAGCATTGGTACCACCAGTCTTACGCGCTTTGAGTTTGAGTGTATAAGTATCGAATGTTTTGCCGGAGAGGATGTTCAGCCGCTGCGCTCCCTGTACTGTTTGACCCAGTGCACTATCTTTCACAATCCATTTGCCCCGGATGGCCTGCCATTCCTGGGGCCGGTTGATGAAATCACTTTTGTATACAGTAGCGCCACCTTTTATTACTTCAATATCCCGGTACTCGGTTTGCGTATCCCAGGTAGCCAGCCCGATACCTCCTGCAAACTGAGGGATTGGATTAGCCGATGGAGGCAGGGTAACAGTTGTTTGCAGGTTCTGGCTCGCCCGGTGATCATTCATCATTTTGATGGCATAATAAGAGATGCGTCCAAAACTGCGACCCGCATCGAAGTTGATGAGGTTGACCGGCCAGTGCTGTGTATTAACATTTTCAAACAAAGGTGCATAACTCGACATTTTAACGAGATCGCCATTACGCTCCATCCCCATAATGTATACCGCATCATTCAATGCGGCCAGCATATTGCCACTGCCTACGCCGGCATTGGTAGCATACTCTCCCACGTATACATCCCAATCGCCACGCTTGTATTTATCAAAGTGATCATAATTATTGAAAGCCCAGTAAGCTCCTTTATAAGCATGCTCATCGGCCATATCTACGTGATGCATACTATCCAGGGTACGTTTGTTGATATCACCAATACCCATACTGGCCATGAGCGTAAGCTGCGGGTATTTCTTTTTGATGGCATCATAGAATACATTGTACCGTTTGGCATAACGTGCGCCATGCTGCTCATTGCCAATTTCCACATATTTAAGCGGGAATGGTTTGGGGTGACCACTGGCAGCCCGCACCTTGCCCCATTTGGAATTGACAGGCCCAATGGCATATTCAATAGCATCCAGCACATCGTCTACAACAGGTTGCAGGGAATCCTCTGGAATAAAAGTACCGCTGCGGTATTCGCAGGATACGCCGGCATTGAATACATACAAGGCATCAGCGCCCAGGTCTTCACAGAACTGCAGGTATTCATGGTAGCCAAATCCATCGCTCGACCAATAACCCCATACACTATAGGTACCTGGTCTTTTTTCCAAAGGTCCAAGGGTACGCTTCCAGTTAGCAGCATTTTCTATATTAATGCCTTCTACAAAGCAACCGCCGGGCCAGCGCACAAACGCAGGCTTCAGGTTGGCCAGGTATTGCGCCAGGTCTTTCCGCATACCATTGGGCCGGTTCTTAAATGTTTGTTGGGGAAACAGCGATACAAAATCAAGCCACACGGTACCCGTACTGCCAAAGGAGAACACCAGCCTCGCTTTGAGGTCCGATGCCGACGCTTTCAACGTACTGGAATATTTCTTCCAGTTCTTGCCTTTGATATTGTCAAAGACCTGCTTTCCCAATATTTTTCCATCAGCCGATTGCAATGACACTGTTACAGGGCCCTGATAGCGCTCATCTGCACGGGCATAAAAAGAGAAGTTGTACTGCTCTCCGCTGTTTACCTTGATGCCCCAGAAGCCTTCATTCACGAGGTTATTCTTGCCATCAGCATCCAATGCCTTTATAGTTACCTGCATGGAATTGGGCGTGGCATCATTCAATGGATTGACTTGTGTAAGCTGTAGTTCGATAGATGCTTTCGGTCCTGCTTCCAGTACCCAGGCAGGCCATTGGCTGGTGAGTGGCCAGCGCATTCTCCAATCGCTCACCCTTGGTTGCAACATGAAATGTGGGGTACGGGCAGTAGGGATCAACCATCCGTTTTCGAGCTTCGTACCTGCCGGCAGCCGGCTTTCCTCAAACCCCCGGTTCTGGATCAACTCACCATATAGTCCACCTTCACCACCATGACTGATCTCCTCAAAGAAGATACCATGCAAGGTGGAAGCGACGGATGCGCCGGGTTTTGAAGCATCGATGGTAATAGCGGCCTGGCGCTGACTGTACGATGCAGTCGATAACAGGACAAATAATACGAGGGTAAATGACTTTGTTTGCATGTAATGAGGTTTGTTCCGGCTCGTGAAGACAGCAGCCAGAGCGAAAGGGTGCGTCCCCTATGGGGCCGCCATTCAAAACTTTATATATTTTCCTACAAAGCGATTGCTCCTATGGAGCAAAGCTGTCGGGTCTATGAAAAAGTGGTGGGTCGCCTTCTAAAAGGGCGGTTCACCACTTTTTCAAATTATTTTACAATCCATTCGTGAATACCAGTAGCATGTTCAGCAGGCAATTGTACTTCCAGCTTCAGGGCTGAGGTCTTTACCGGCTCAAATTTCACCAGGTTGTATTTGTCTTTAGCGGTTTCATAACTACCAATGGTCTGTACAGGCACCCACTCATCACCCTTCTTATAATAAAGCTTCCAGGATGCCGGAATACGGCAACCACCCCAGGGGCCATCATCAAACCAATAGACCTGTGATTGGGAAACGGTATATTCCTGGTCAAAATCATACTGCACAAATTCGAGCGTATTTTTCTTGGGCCACCAATGCAGGTAGGTACCATTCTGGTCTTTGGAATCCTCCGGCTCATACTGATCATTCAGCGCTTTGAACATGCGGGCATTCCGGATGGAAGAACTCACCTTGCTTTTGGAAGCAATGGTGGCAGCGGGTTTTGGCTTGGCAGCCGATGCTTCATAAGGTATCCATACCACCATTTCACCGGGGCCACGGTTGGCCCAGCTATAATAAGGGATCGCTGTTACCGTTTGTTCCGACTTGATCAGTTCTTCAGAGTTCACTTGCCTTTTGGTAGAAGAGCCTTTCATCTCCAGCACAGTGACGCCATTGAGCAGTCCGGGCTTATTGACAGCCTGGATGGCTGCAGTTTTGTCTACCACGATGTTTTGCACCGCACTGTCTTTATTATCGGGGCCTTCCAGGCAATAGAGCAATGGACCACGTTGTAAGGCGAAACGGTTCTTGTCGTCTTTCACCGTTTCTTTGGCATATACCTTTTGAATGTCCATGGGCAATTCAAAAGCGATCACATCACCTTTCTTCCAGGAACGATTGATCACAGCATAACCTTTCACCATTTCATATTTCACAGACTTACCATTGAGCGTAATGGCCAATGGCTTTTCTCTTTTATCAGCTGCAAAATACAGGTCGCCAGGCACCAGCTCGTTTTTAGACCAGCCAGGTACACGTACCTGCAAAGCGAAAGCAGTCGTTTTTTCGGGACTCACTACGATCTTTACTTTTCCCTCCCAGGGATATTCTGTTTGTTGCTCCAGGTTGATGATACCGGCAGGCAATGTAATATTGGCCTTACCACCGGCAAACAGGTTTACATACAGGTTGTTTTTGTCCTGTGCATACATATAGCCCGGCATCGAAGGCAGGAAACGTGTCATATTGGAAATACAGCAGGCGCAGCCAAACCAGGCGCTGCGTTGGTGCTGCCCCATGGAAGCAAGGGGATTGGGATAAAAGAACCGGTCGCCACTTAAGGATACACCGGAGAGTAACCCGTTGTACAGCACACGTTCCAGCACATCAATATATTTGGCATCGCCATGCAGGAGGAACATACGGTTATTCCAATACACATTGGCAATGGCTGCACAGGTCTCTGCATAAGCCGACATATTGGGCAATTGGAACGCCGCCCCGAAAGCCTCTCCCGCGCCAGTGGCCCCTATGCCACCCGTGATGTACAGTTTCTTTTCCACTACATCATGCCAGATGGCATCAATGGCTTTAAGGTAGGCCTCATTACCAGTGAGGGCGGCAATATCTGCCATGCCGGTATACATATAAGTAGCACGCACAGCATGACCTACAGCAGTGGACTGATCCACTACTTTCTTATTCGCCTGACTATATTCTGAGCCTTTGGGCCCACGAACATCCAGGAAGAACTTGGCCAGGTCGAGGTATTTCTTTTCTCCTGTTACCCGGTAGAGCTTTGCCAGGCCGATCTCTACTACCTGGTGACCGGGTGCTTTTTCTTCTTTGCCATAGCCAAAGTCCTTTACCAGCAGATCGGCATTTTTGGTAGCGATATTGAGCAGGTTCTTCTTGCCTGTAGCCTGGTAATGCGCCACAGCGGCTTCAAACAAGTGACCAGAGTTATACAACTCGTGACTGAGGTCTTCCTCTTTTTCCCAACGTTTTGAACCTACCCATTCATGAACTTTGGCAGGCTTCATGGTACGGAAAGTATAGAGGTAACCATCAGGCTCCTGGGCATCTGCAATGATCTGTATCAAAGTATCGATATAAGCTTCCAGCTTTGGATTCTTTTGCACCTGCAATCCATAAGAAGCGCCTTCAATTACTTTATAAATGTCAGTATCGTCAAATGTATATTCCGTGTATTTATCCGCAGGCATTTTCCCCGCTGCTTTCAGGAAGTTGTCAACCCGGCCGGTACGCCTGCATTGCTCAAGTGTATACGGGATGGTTACATCTGCATTGACCTGTATTTTCGGCGCCCAGAAATGATCCGTCAGGTGTACATGGGTAAAATCAACCGGCTGTATCGGATAATCCGAATGCTGGCCATACATGGGCAACGCAACAGCTAATACAGCAGCCTGCATCACTGTTTTTTTCCTCGTTAATATTGACATCATATGCGTGGGGCTTTATTAGTGGCAATTTAACACTTATTAAATAAGAAAGGTTGCCGAATTAGCGGCAACCTTCAGGGTGGATAAAACACGTTAAAACTCAGACAATATTGGCCTATTGCTTACGCAAACTGAAACTTTTCCTTCTCCGGCTCACAAATTACCAGTTCTTTATTGTTGGCAACAGCCTTCAATTCCCAGCAATATATAATCGCCTTCCTGTGGAGATCGATCACATTGAGGCGGCCATTACCTTCTCCAAATAAGAGCATGCCGGTGGCTTCATTGTATTTGAGAAAGGCTGTTTTGGCGCCATTGTAGGTGAACAAGGTCTTGCCTGATTTGGTTAGAAGGTCTACTTGCTGAAAAGCGCCCGATTGCTGATTGAACAAGAGCAGCACATTCTCTTTCTCTTTCAAACACAGGAACCGGATATCCTTGTCTTTTACTTTTTCTAGAGGCGTCAACTCACCTGATGCAATCTTAAACAAAGCATATCCCTGACTCTTGTAATCAGAATAGTTACCAGCAATCAGGTAGTCCGGACTCGCATCCATAAAGTTATAATTGTAGGATTCGCCTGATTCCATTTCAGATTCAAATTTCACCTGGCCATTGATCCCATACACGTGAATAGCACCATCTTCATTAATGGTAGCAGCCTTCAGTACGCCATCCTGGGTAAATAAGGTACCGTGATAGGTAGGAGTATGTTGATCAAAATAATCATAGAACTCCCGCGGACCATTCTCCCCATCATCCCCCTCATCATCTTCTTCACTATCTTCTTCGTCCTCGTCATCACCTTCTTCCTCCACCCCTTCGTCATCCTGGTCCTCTTCTACCTCATCCTCTCCCTCTTCTATTTCTTCCTCGTCTTCGCCCATGGGCTCATCGCTCTCATCGTCTGCATGCAGGCTATCTGCAGAGAGCGTGAACGGCTCGTCTATGAAATGAACATCCATGCTTGCTGATGCTTCACTCAACAGCACTACAGCGCCATTATGGTGTATAAACAGCATGGTGCCGGGATCAATAAAAGCGGTTGCCAAAGTATGGGGAGGAAGAAAGGTTTGCGCTATTTCAGCTACTCCGTCTTCTTCCAACTGAATGATATAAGCATTGGCCCCATCCACTGCAACGACCAACTGTCCGCTGGAATGATCAACATCACTGATACCTGCTATATAAGGCTCCGTTATTTTGTAAGCAATAGTACCCGATTGAGCATCCACCACATAGATATACCCCGCTTCATGCGCAAATACGAGGTACTTTCCATCTTTGGTAAACCCACCAAAGCTGACGAGCTCTGTAACGCCTGCACCTGATGTCAGCTGTCTTGGCACGATCTTATGCAGCCGTTCACCTTCTGCAAAAGGAAGTGCATAGGGCACAAAGCAGTTGGGAAAAGAGAATACAATGAATTGCTCATCAGGGCTAATGCTTAAAATACTGTTGTTATATACCGATATCCCAAAGATTGAATTGAGGTCGGGAACACCTTGCTCAGTGCCACCTGCATTGAGCATATACCTGCTGCGCTCACCGGTGGCCAGGTCTACCCCACTGAGGGCGCCCATGCCATAAGAAATCCACAGTTTATTTCCATCAGGACTGAAGCGCAAGCATAAGATGGCTTTATAAAGGTCTTCAACAGCTTCCTTGTATGCTTCTGTATCCGGATCATTTTCGTTAAAAGCCGCCATCTTCTCTTCTTCCAGTTTCAGTCGGCTGACAGGTATATATTTTTTTGCCTCCAGGGTATAAATATCAAACAGCTCTACATTGATGGTACAAAATACCTCATCGGTAATTTCAATGGGCTGGTTAAAGTCAAGCCTTGCACCCGTACCAGTAGCCGGATGAATAGCAAAAGGATACTTCTCCTGGTGGAAGTCATTGACAATGGTATTAGCAAACTCTTTTACTTCCAGTGTATTCTTGCCGAAATCAACAATCCCTATCAATTCCTGTACAGGATTATCTCCCAGCTCGTGGCAGAGGTACTGCAACAAACAGCAATTGTCCGACACACCGAATAATTTGGTAAAGGGAATATAAAACTTTCCAACATCTCCGGTAACAGCTCCCCTATTTTCAAGGCTTGAACTACTGTATTTATTGATGCCCCGCCCCTTCTTTTCTCCTTTTTGTACGATGAACAGGTATTGCTTATCGGGTGATAAGGCAGCTTTAAAATCATCTTCTATGGTCAACTCAGCTACCCGGGCGCCATCGACATAATCGGTCACATACACATGACCACGTTCATCGATGCTGATAAAACGGGTGGGTGAAATAAAGTCCAGCAATACAATTTGGTCCTTGTGCCGGTTAAATTCAAAGAGTTGTTTGTCCGGGGCTCCATCTTCTTTGTGTACCGAAGAAATGGTGACTGCCCCATTTGCTGTGGCCTGCAATAAAACACTGGCATCAGCAGCATAAGCGAGGTGAATGGCATTCATGGGATTGGGAATATTATTTTTATACCAAACGGGGACGAAGTAACCGGATTGCGCCACTCCCTGCGAGGGATCAGACAGACAACCTGAAGTGTTCAAAAAACAGCCTGAAATAAAAAAGCAGCCACCCGGAGGCCGCTGCTTTTTATTGAAGGAACCTTAATTCACCTTATCATTCGTTGATGACCTGTAATTTTTGCGATACTACCTGCCTGTTACTGCTCACCTTCAGCACGTAGGAACCGGCAGCCAGTTTCAAGGAAGCTACATGAAGATCCACCTTCCGCTTATTGTCCAGGTGTTGCCTGTACAACTCCTTGCCCAGTGCCACATCGTAGATGTACAACACAACATCTTTATCCTGGTCAAACCCTTCCAGTGCTATTGAAAAGACAGATTGTGCAGGATTGGGATATACCAACACACCAGCCTGCTTTCCTGGGGCAGCAGTAACCGCAACATCAACCATCTCCCTGGCAGCAAAACCTGCTGCGCAGGTTACTGTGCCGGAAAAGGCCATTTGCGCATCGGTAAACTGGGAGAAGGCGGTATTCACATCCACATTGGAGGTATGGCTGGCAGTCTTTGCATCACAATTGGTACGGCCATTGTTTCCATGCGGCACCTGCAGGTAAACTCCATTTGTACTACAACTGGGTATCTCAGCATCGCCACCTACTACCACCGCATTGCCCAATGTAGCACCCCACTCCATGGCATTGCCCTTTGCCTGAACGGTGCCTGAAACTGTACAGTTATTCATAATCGCATTCTCTGAAATCACCGCACTACCGGAGTAAGTGCCTCCCCATACATTGGCATTGTCGCGGATGATCACATTGTTTTGCACGGTAGCATTTTCTACCCAGGCTGTTCCTTCCACCCGTGCATTGCCCGAAATATTGGAGGTTCCCCGCACAATAGCCAAGGGACCCACATAAGCAGTAGCCGCCACAGTAGCTGTATTGGCTACCCAGCCACCACCGTTGGAATGCACATGTCCGTTGACCTTGTAGGCTGCCCGGAAATTGGCCTGAAAACCTTCCGGTACAGCATTGGCGATGCGCAGTTCATAAGGATAGCGCTTGATCTTTGGCCAGCCGGGTTCCCATACATAGGAAGTATGGGTAGTAGGCGCTCCCACTACCACAAAATACAATTCTGTTTCGCCGGCATTCATCTGAAAACTCACCTGGCTCTCATTGGCCGAACTCAAAGTACTATAACGTGATACAGTGCCGCTGCTATTCAAGGCTACAAATCCATAGCGCCAGCCTGCTGTACTATTTACTTCTGTATGTCCTTTGAATTTTACCGTCACATTACGGGTACTGCAGGTGGTATACAGGGGTATAATATTGTAGCCATAATCCTGAGGAGCAAATTCATTGGGAACAATGTACCGTCCGGTGGAAGCATTGATCTGTTTGAGCATGGTATACCTGCGCCATAGATAATGTGGGTCAAGGGTTTTCACCCGGTTGTGCTCAGCCCGCATGATAGTGCCAAAATTATTGCTGGTATAATCATAAGCTACTTCCCGTTTGGCATAATCATACATGAAATCATTGAGCTGCCCCTGGTTCCATCCCTTCAGCCGTCGATACGTGATCACCGGATGTTCATTGGCTACGGATTCTTTCCACAACCGGTTCACCATGGTAATACCATCTACATCCTGGATACGGTACAGCCATTTAAAAGTACCATAATGATGGCGGGTAGAGCTGAGGTGAAAATGCTGGGTACCCCACCACCTGGGCAGGTCATCGCCTGCAAAGCGCGGATACATTTGTGTGCGCATATAATTGGCATGCCCCTCCCAGAAGAAACCCGCAGGCTCCCAGCCAACATAACCTCCGCCCACTGTGTTTTCCTGAATGCCGATCATGCCCTGCAAAGCATGGGTAAGTTCATGACTGGTAACTACCCCATCGCGCGTGGCATTGGGATGCACCCACATGGCCCCAATGGTATTGTTGTAAGAACCGCCAAAAGCCCAGCCCGAAGGCCCTCCACTGCCCCAGGTATCATTCATCACTATAATGATCTTGTATTTACCAAGGTTTTTGGTGGGGGCATCCGAACAAAACTGGAGTTGGGTTACGAATTTTGTGTAAAGTTTTTCAAGGGTATCGCATACGATCTGCGGATTGAAACGCAAATTGGGATCCGAATAGGTAGCCGGATTGGCACCTACCACATTGCCCCAGAAAACAACAAAATTGGCTGATTGATAGGATTTACTGTAGGACCAGGTGTTGAGCGGGCTTGAACTGAATTCAGTAGGAATGTAAACCGTTTTCTGCGCCAGGAGCATAACGGTAAACAACATACCAATGGCTGTTGATAGCATTTTTCTCATACGAACAAGTTTTAAGGTTAATGATACTGATTAGAAAAAAGACTTATAGCTTCATGGCAAAATTGATTTTATTGGTGATGATCCAGGTTCCTTTTACGAAAGGCACTCCCTGGTCGGCCGGATATAACCGAACAGAAAACTCCGGGTTGATATTCAAGTTCAGATCATTAAAAGCAGCCGGTATACGGTAAGAACTGAGATAGGCATTGTTCAGCAGGTACAAGGGGAATGTAGGTGTCTTCTCCGGATACTGGTACACCAGGGCTGTATCGGTTTTTTCTTCTGCATAATAAGGATCAAACTGCCTGAACTCGTAACGCAGGCCGGTAGCACCCGCCAGGGTAGCCCTCGGTATCACCTGTCCTGTTTTTGGATTGAAAGGCACGCCATTCTTGTCTACGAATTTTATAATGATCTTATTAGGGCCTGTAGGTATCCTGTCTACAGTAACGGAAAAATTTGTCTGCGTTACAAAAGTGAGCTCCTGGCCAGGGATGGAGGTATTTGAAAATTGTCGTACCACCTGGAAGGGAACAGCCGGCGTAATACGGACCCTGGCAATGCTGTTGAGTAATTTGGTCCCTTTTATATTGGAAGCTTCAATGTCAAAATCATAGGTACCTGTGTCTACAAACATAGAAGCAGGGGTTACTTCCAGTCGGCCACCCACTTCATTTATATTAAATGGCTTGTACAGGGCGGTGCCCAGTTTTTGCGTCAGCAGCCCCAGGGTACTGTCGGTAGGCCGTATCTCTCCTTTATAGATCGGTATCTCATATTCTTTCGACAGCACATCGGTCACGGCTCCCGTTTTATCACGAACGGCCAGGAGCCTGACCTGCAAAGTTTGGGTAGAGCCGTCGGTTTCCAATGGCGCAGAAGTAGTGACCCGGCCTTTAGCGGCATTGAAAGGATTGGCCCGGTAAAATAATTTATCGCTTAAAAATCCTTCGTCTTTTTTATTACAACAGCACAGCGTTACGATAAGCGCGATAACGGTAGTGATATTTAGCAATTTCATGATTGACCTGATTTAATTTTTTCAAAAACTTCTAACAGAACACTTCGACAAGTTTCCCTGACCTTAGCCGGTAAGGCGGGAAAGCGGTGAGGCCCCCTCTCTAAAACCTGGCGAACGTATGCAGGTTCGACAGTACGTGCAGGATGCGTTCGCCATTTTGGGGCAGGATGCCCGCTGTTTGGCAAACCACCCGTATATCAGATTCATTGGCCGGGGGTATGGTGCCTGGTGTATCTATATCACCGCGCACTTTTACAAAGTATAACAGGTAAGTAGGCGCATTGGAGCGCTCTGTATACACACCACCGGTTTGCAATTCCTTCATGGCGCCCAACTTAATGCCTGTTTCGGTTTGGCTGGTATACAATTTCGGTTGCAGTTCCTGCGTGTTATCCAGAGTAATTTTGTCATTGAACAAATACTGGAGTACGGAATCTACACTTATGTCCTTATACAAACTGTCCAGCGTATAGGCCGCCGCCGCATTGAGGGCCTGTTTTTCAGCCAGCCTGATGGTCATATAACGGCCGATGGAATAATTGGTGGGCGCGAAAATGGTATTGGCCGCATTCACCTTGTTCTTCAACCCGTAATGGTCAACAATGGTTACCAGCGTATCGAAAATATGCCAGGGATGCTGCGCCAGGTAATCGTAGGTACTAAGGGGTGATCTTGCATCGTGTACACCGCCATCAGTAAGGTAGTCCGCCTTTTTACAGGAAACAACTCCTGCAAAAACAGCGATCATCACAAAAAATATATAATAGCGTTTCATATAATAGTTATTTAGCGGTTTACATTTTATCTCTCCAATAAGATGTTTGCAACAGCAGGGGGTTCAACTGTATTAGAATAGGATCTACCGGCCAGTAGTATTTTCCCTGTTCAAATTGTGTTCCGTCCATACGTACAACGGTTCCGCTACCGTTGAATTTTAAAGTACCGGTTTTTCTAGCCAGCCTTATGAGATCATAAAAACGATGGCCTTCCAGAAACAATTCGCGGCCCCGCTCTTCGATCGCCGCTTCAAACAGTAGGTTATCAGGCCCGGTATGAGGAGACACATTGTTCAACAATCGTATTTCATTGATCAGCGTACGCGCCTCGCCAAATGACGATTGGGCCGCCAGGGCTTCTGCTTTCAGCAGTTTGATGTCGGCCAGGCGGAAAACGATGATATTGTTAAGGCTCACGGGCACTGTATTATTGGCTGCCGTATATAGTATATTGGAGTATTTGATACAAATAGGATCAGTAGTACCCCAAAAGGCAAAACCAATCTTACGGCGATAATCAACGCTATCTGCGTTATTGGGAAAGAAGGTACCGAGCGTGCTCACATCCAGGGTATATACCGAATTACCGAGGTTGGTAGCGAGGTAAGGAGATTTAAGTGTTCTGAAAGCAACATCGCCGATAACGGGATTGGTATTACCCGACCCTTCGTTATTGGCATTCTTGGCTATTTCAAAGATACCCTCCGAAGAGTTGCCTTTGAACATACTTAGGTAGCTGGCGGTGGTGCTACGGTTCACGTGGGTATAACCACCTTTCACGATCACTGAATCGGCAGCAGGGATCACTTTATCATATTCCCCTTTCCAGGCATAGATATGTGCCAGAAGGGAAAAAGCGGCTCCTTTGCTCACCCGGATAGCCCTGTTGGCACTGGCCGGCGCCCAGGTCATTTTCGGTAAAGCTGCTTCGAGGTCTTTAATGCATTGCGCCAGTACTTCTGCCTGCGGTGTGCGCGGCAGGTTAACTGCTTTGGCAGCGTCGTCTTCCGATACAATGACCAGGGGCACATCTCCCCAAATACGCGCCATATAAAAATAGTTGAAGGCGCGTAAGAAATAAGCCTCCCCAATCAACGCGTCTTTTGCAGCCTGTTTGTTGGGCGATGTAAATTGTTCCAGAGGAATATCGGGAATGAATTTCAGGCAACGGTTGGCCTGATCAATAGCCCGGTAGAAATTATCCCAGCGCCGCAGGCGCAGGAGGCCCCGGTGCAATTCGGTAGCCGGTATAAAGAAAGACCAGTTGATATTGCCAATATGGTTGATGTCTTCTCCGGGCAGGTTGGACATGAATTCATCGGTGGCCAAATCGCCATAGTAGTAGTGCGACATACCCTGTTCCATCAGCGCTGTACGAGTCAGTGCATAAGAGCCAGCCATAGAGTTATTGGCTTCAGACTCATTGTTCCAGAAATTACCGTCAGTAGCATTATTGATGGGCTTTCGCTCCAGGAATTTTTCGCAGGAAGCCAGGGTGCCTGCCAGTAACAATATAAAGAGACAATTATTGATAATTCGTTTCATGATCGGCATTTTTAAAATTGAAGCTCAAGGCCAAAAGTGAATTTCTTAGGAAGCGGATAATCGTTTCCATTGGTGTACCCATCAGGAGAGACCAGTTCAGGATCAGGCACGGTAGAATTGTGCAATACAAACACGTTATCAATGATGCTATAGAAACGGATATTGCGCAGCCTGAGCTTTTGAGCTATTTTCTGAGGAATGGTATAACCCAGGTTGATGTTCTTCAGGCGGAAGAAGCTGGCATCTTCTGTAAAGATGGTTTGCGCAATATGCCATTTGTCGATGTTATTGGTAAACAATGACGGGAAGAAGGCATTATCGCCGGGCTTGCGCCAGAAATCAAGACCGCCAAAATCTGAAGCAGGTCCGGAATATGGTCCCCAGCGATTCACGATATCATTACCGGCCGACTGGAGTTTATCAGACAAGTAACCATTCCAGAGTGTCCTTCCTGAAATGAAGGTGCACAATACCTGCATGGTGAAATTTTTATAGGAGAAGGTATTGACAATACCGCCATATATTTTTGTTTGCGGATTGCCCATGTATATTTTATCGAGGTTATCGATATTGTAGTCACCGTTGACGTCCATTTTCGCACCATCACCGGCACCGAACATGTTGCCACCATACCAGCGAATACGTTGGCCTGTAAGTGGATCAACCGGCACATCAGCATCATTAGCATATACTTTAGGTACATTCCATACCAGGAATCCATACATGGGTTGGCCAATGGTAAGGGTACGTTGCAACCAGGGCTGTCCGTATATGAAGTCGCGGTTGCCGTCGGGCAGTTTGGTTACGAGGTTGTCATTAAAGGCCACATTAAAAGTGGTGCTCCATTTGAAAGGCGACCTTGACCCCGTATTTTGTGTAGTGAGGGTAAGTTCAACACCCTTATTGCGCACATCCACATAATTATTGGAGGCGGTCGTATAACCGGTGGTAACCGGTACTGGAATATTGAATACCATTTCGCGTGAATCCTTAATGTAATAATCCAGTGTTAAGGTAATACGGTCACGCAGGAAGTTGGCATCCAAACCAATATTCATTTGTGGTGATCTTTCCCAGGAGATATTGGCAGCGGGGGCAGGAGAACCGTAGTTGGGGATCACAACTGTTGTACCATTATAACTAATCACGTTACTACTGGCGCCGGCGCCCAACGTAGAGCTGGTATACTGTGCGTTGGTAGAGAGCAGGCGGTACTGCGCATAGTAGTTACCCGGATCACGGCCTGTAATACCATAACTGGCTCTTACTTTCAGGAAGGAAACAATGTCTTTGAATTTATCGAAGAATGGTTCTTCCGACACGTTCCACCGGGCAGATACAGCCGGGAAAGTACCCCAGCGGCTACTGGCTGAATACCGGGAAGATGCATCCATCCGGAAACTACCATCAATACCATAGCGGCCTTTATAATCATAACCTATCCTGGCAAAGGCTGATACACGGGAGCGTTCTTCAAAAGTAGTCGACGCGCCCAGGTTGGGACCGCCAGCCACACCCTGTATCATTTGGATGGCATCGAACGGAATACCATTTCCATTTGCGTTGGTGACATTGTTCACCTGTTCTTCAGCACCCTGTCCCAACAATGCGGTAATAGTATGGTCCTTTATCTCTTTGGTATAAGTAAGGTAATTCTCTATTTCCCAGCGGCGGCTGTTGGAAGCAAAGTGTATGGCATCGGAACGGTTGTTGTTTGATACGGATCGATGCCGTAGGAAATCGCGGCGGGCAAAGCCAAAGTTATACGATAATGAACTGGTAAAAGTAAGTTCGGGCGTAATATTGGCAATGAGCCTTGTATTGCCATTGAGGGAAGTAGTACGGTCATCATCTCTAACCTGGTCATTTCTGCCTTCATAGTTCTTGCGTACATCATCATTAATAAGCCAGAAAGAAGAAGGAAAATTAGATACCGTGAAAGGATAGATGGTGGTTAGGTTACCTGACCCGTGCCGGGCCTTCGTGAAACCAATATACAGGTCGGTAGTTACTTCAATGCCTTTGTAAGGTTTTACGGAGAGAAATAAACGGGGAGTGGTACGGCTTAAGTTATACCCACGCATGATACCTTCTTCGTCGTACCGGTTTAAAGAGATACGGTAGGCAAATCTTTCCTCGGCCCCACCGATATTCAGGTCGAAGTTCTTGATGACGGCGTCCTGGAGAAACATGCCCTGCCAGTCGGTATTATTGTTAAAGGCTGGATTTAAGCTGTCGGTCAGGAACTGGCTCAACTGTCCCTGTTGCGCATAAGTACCCTGCGCGCGCAGCAGGTCCATCTTGTACTGTCTTTCAGCAACACCTGTCAGTACAGGCTTCATAGCCGGACGGGTAGAAACACCTACATAA
This sequence comes from uncultured Paraflavitalea sp., assembly GCA_966211765.1. Taxonomy (GTDB): domain Bacteria; phylum Bacteroidota; class Bacteroidia; order Chitinophagales; family Chitinophagaceae; genus Paraflavitalea. Next base: position 103,757 of record CBIHOV010000010.1, on the reverse strand, counting down.
GAAGACACCCTGAACTGGGGTCGCCCGGTTTTGGGCCGTTTGGTCTTGATCATGATTACCCCATTACCGGCCCTGGCCCCATAAATAGCAGCGGCAGAGGCATCTTTCAGGATATCTACGGATTCAATATCATTGGGGTTAATGGCCAGCAACGGGTTGGCATTCCCGTAGGCAGTACGTACATCGCTTACGTCATATGCAATACCATCGATCACGTATAAAGGAGCACTGATACCATTGGCGCCAAGACTGCCATCAGCATTGCTAACGCTCGAATTGCCACGGATATTTACAATATTGTTGGCACCCGGCTCGCCTGATATACTTAAAATATTCAGACCCGCAGCTCTTCCCTGTAACATCTGATCGAAAGTTGGATAGGGAATGTTCTCTATATCCTTACCCTTCACGGTAGAAATAGCAGCAGTTGTTTTGCGCCGCTGGATATTCTGGTAGCCAATCACCACCACATCCTCCATTCCTTTTGTATCTTCTTCCAGGGTCACTTGAATAGTAGCTCGTCCATTTACGGCTATCTCCTGTCTTGAATAACCCACAAAAGTTATTTCCAATACAGGCCGGGTAGTTTTAAGTACCAGGCTGAAGCTGCCATCTTCTTTGGTGGAAAGACTGTTGGAAGTACCTTTTTCTTTGATGGTTACGCCTTGCATGGGTGCGGATGTCTTTTTTTCAAAGACCTTTCCGCTAACTTTTTGTTGTGCACCGGCAGCGAAGGATACCAGGATACAGGCAATGATCCACGGTATGCGCCAATGTTTTCCGGCAGTCAAAAGAATGCTCATAAATGTTAGTTTTAGATTACAAAAGGAAACAAACCGCCTGCGCCATAGCGCAGGCAGGTATGCTTCCGTATGGATGGATTAATAAAGACAATAAATGGCCTTCCAGGATAGGTTAATCCCGGCACGTCGGATACTGATGCAGAAAGTAGAACACAATGAAGCTTATGTTCCGTTGAAGGAGAGTATTGATTTTATTAGCATTTTCACATAGCAATTTTATAGTGACAAATAATGTATCTTGTCAGCATTCAAAAATGAAAGCAACCTTAATTAGTGTACTGTTCTTATAATTGTCATTTGTACAATTAAAACTACTAACCTAAAACTAGATATTGTTTACCTATATTATCTTGTTTTAAAAGCATATTGGCAAAAACTCAAACGCACCGGTTACACGAACCGGATACGAATTGGACGAATGGCGTCCATGCTGATGGTGTCAAAAAACTCCCGATCTCATTAGTACAGGCATAAAAAAAGCTGGCCGCTTAAAGCGGCCAGCCACAACTATTCAAATGCGATTGTCCTAGTGTGCGTGCCCACCTTCACCCTCACTGTTCTTCAGCTTGCCCAGCAGGTCATAGGCGCCTTTCACGATCACCTGGGTATTTTTTATATCAAACTCCTTGGGCAACAGTACTTCAACATACCCCAGCTCCTTAATGCCGGTCTTTACAGCAATGGCCTTGTAATGGTTGCCGTCTTTTGTATTGCCGGCTGATGGATCAACAATAAAGATATAGTCCGTGCCTTCATAATTGACGATGGCCTGCTCCGGAACAGCAGGCAGTTGCATGTTTTTGGTTTCTACAAATGCTGTGAGGTACATCCCGGGCAGGAGGTTCTTATCTTCCTTGTCGAGGTGACAATGCACCCGCACCGTACGATCGGTGCTGATCTCCCTGCCTACCAGGTATACCGTAGCCATGCGTTCTTTTGTTTCGTTGGCCAGGATGAAACGTACTTTCTGGCCCACCTTCAGCAGGGGCACATCTTTCTCAAACACCGTCAACTCAGCATGCAGGTGTTCTGTGTCCACAATTTCAAACATCACATCAGTAGGATTTACATACTTACCCATGTTTACATTCACTTCCGTCACATAGCCCGAAATAGGTGCATACAGGCTGATAAAAGGCTGGATATCTCCTTTTTCCAATTGGGAAGTATTGATATTTATCATTTTCAGCCGGGCCTTCAATCCTGCCGCTCTTGCCTGCATGGTGCCATAATTGGCCTTGGCCTGCTGTAGTGTTTTTCGGGCATTGATATTTTCCGTGGCCAGTTCTTCCTGCCGTTCGTATTCTGCTTTGAGGTATTCCTGCTGACTGGAAGCTTCGAGCCAATCCTGTTGCAACTGGATATACGCGGGATCCTGCAGGGTGGCTATCACCTGCCCCTTGTTTACGTGTTTGCCCTGGAGCAATTCAGAAGATCTCAGAAAACCACCCATGGGAGCCGATATGCTCACCAGTTGCTGAGGCGGCACATCGAGTGTGCCATTTACCCTGATGGTACCGCTCAGTGTACGATACTCCACCGCCCCGGTGGCGATGCCAGCCGTCAATACCTGTTCGGGTGTTAACTCTACTGTCAATGCTTCATCATGATGAGCAGTATCTTCTTTGGCCACTTTCTCCGGAGCTTCATTATTGCCCGAGCAGGAAACCATCAGAACAATGGCCGCTATCACCATAAGCCGTTGTATCCTTATCAAAATCTTATTATTGTGTTTCATGTATTGTTGATTGGAATATGATCTATTTGGTACCAGACAACCAAAGCAACCGGAGTACCGATTGATTATACTGGTTTAATTGGTCCAGGTAATTCAATTGCAACTCATTGCCCGTTTTGATGGCCTGCAGGTATTCTACATACCCCACATCGCCACTGCGAAAAGCTTTCTGCCCCTGTTGCAAGATCAACTGCGCATTGGGCAGGGCCGTATTTTCATAGTACTCGAGGCTGCGCTTATCCTTTTCATAGGCCTGGAGAGCCTGCCGGTATTGAGCCTGCAGGTTGTGCTGCAAAAGCCGGTAATTGTTTTCCGCCTCCCGGGTTTCCACCTGCGCTGCTTTTATACGGGCTGTGTAGGATTTATGAAATACCGGTACACTGATGCCTGCCTGCACCCCCTGAAAGCGCTTGCCGCCCCCATAATACTTTTCCGTGCCGTCCACATTCTGGTACCCAATGATGGATTGATTGAAATACCCAATGGAGAAATCAGGCCGCCGTTTCGCCTTTTCTACTGCTACCTGTTTATTGCTCACCGCTATTTGCTGTTGGCCTGCTTTCACCAGGGGATTGTTGCCCACACTGTCCTGCATGGATATTTCAGGAGATAATTTAACGAACCCTGTTTGCACTATCTCTACCGGGGCATCCGTATTCAACAATCTTTGCAGTTCTGTAAGTGTAACTCCGATATCAGCCTCGTTTTTTCTCATTTCATTCCGGTGTTCGGCCAAGGCAGTTGCCGCCGTCGTTTGCTCCAGCAAACGGGTCTCCCCGGTCTTGTACCGCAACTCCGCTGCTTTCAAAAAATTACTGTACACCGTATCCTGCTGCTGTAATTGTTGTTGCCAGGCCTTTAGGTATACCAATTGATACCAGGTTGTTTTCACTGCATAGATCAGTTCATGTTGTGTTACTCCCAGACCTAGTTCAGATCCTTTAATGCGCGCATCGGCCAGCTGTTTCTGATTTTTCACCAGCGAAGGATTAGGAATTTGCTGGGTGAGGGCAATATGATTGTCCCATTTAATGGTGTTGGCCTGTCCATATTGCAGGTTGACATTCGTCTTCCCCCATTCGGCTGCCGTTCCTTTTAGCAGCTTTTCTCTTTCTACGGCAAGCCTGGACGATTGCATATTGCCATTGTTCTTCAAAGCCAGGTCAATGGCCTGGTCTAAGGTGATCCGTTGCTCCTGCGCCTGCACGGGCAGCGAAGCACCTAGCAACAACAGTACAGCTACTACAGCTCCCTGCAATTCCTTACGCCTGCGACCGATATTCTCTATCCATCCATACAGGCAAGGCAATACCACCAGGGTCAATAAGGTAGCAGAGATCAAGCCACCAATGACTACAGTAGCCAGCGGTCTTTGTACTTCGGCGCCGCTACCATGAGACAATGCCATGGGCAGGAAGCCCAAAGAAGCTACGGTGGCCGTCATGATCACCGGGCGCAAACGTGTTTGGGTGCCTGCCAGCACTAATTCCTGTAAATTGGTCATACCTTCTTTTTTTAACCGGTTAAATTCAGCGATCAGCACAATACCATTTAATACGGCCACACCAAAGAGGGCGACAAACCCTACACCAGCAGAAATGCTGAAGGGCATGTCCCTTAGCCACAAGGCCAGCACACCGCCGATGGCTGAAAAAGGTATCGCACTGAATATGAGCAGGCCATATTTGAATGACCTGAAAGTGAAGTACAATAATATGAGGATCAGCAGGAGGGCTACTGGTACAGCGATGCTCAACCGTTGTTTGGCTTGCTCCAGGTTTTCAAAAGTGCCGCCATAGGTTATATAATACCCAGCTCCCAGTTTCACTTCCTTATCTACCCGCTGTTGTATTTCTTTTACAATGCTGGCCACATCCCTGCCCCGCACATTGAACCCTACCGTAATACGGCGCTTGGCGTCTTCCCGCTGCACCTGGTTGGGCCCAATCTTCATTTCCACATCGGCCAGCTGTTCCAGCGGCACCTGGTTGCCATTGGGTGCGGTGATGTACAAGCCCTTGAGGTCTTCTATTCCCTGGCGGCTCTCTTTATCCAGCCTCACTACCAGGTCAAACCGTTTCTCCCCTTCAAATACTTCACCGGCCACATCGCCTGCAAAACCAGCCCTGATCACCTGGTTGATGGCCGCCACACTCAATCCGTATTGGGCTATCTTATCCCGTTTAAAATTGACCACTATCTGTGGCAAGCCGCTCACTTCTTCTACATATACATCGGCAGCACCTTTGGTGGCCGAAGCTATTTTACCAATCTTAGCAGCATAACCGGAGAGCGCTTCCAGGTCTTCCCCAAAAACTTTTATCACTACATCCTGCCGGGCGCCCGACATCAATTCATTAAAGCGCATCTGGATGGGCTGCTGGAATCCAAAGGTTACACCCGGTATATTCTTCTCCAGCTCGGCCTGCATTTTCTCTGCCAACTCTTCCCGGCCAGTAGCGGAAGTCCATTCCTTTTTGTCTTTTAGTACAACGATAAGATCGCACATCTCCACCGGCATAGGGTCAGTAGGAATTTCACTGGAGCCTATTTTACCCACCACTTTCTTTACTTCCGGGAATTTCTTCAGCAATACATCGGCAGCTTTGTTAGAAGCTTCTACTGTTTTCGATAAACTGCTACCGGTAAGCACCCTGGTCTCTACCGCAAAATCGCCTTCATCCAGCGAAGGAATGAACTCAGCGCCCATGCGCATGAACAGCAATACGCTACCAGCCAGTAAGACCAGCGATATACCAACTGTTACCGCCTTACGTTTCCAGGCGGCTTGCAATATGGGCTGGTATAGCCGTTGGAGGAAAGCCATGATCCTATCGGCAATATTTTTCTTATGACTGATCTTCTTGCTCAGGAACAAAGCGCTTATCATGGGCACATAGGTCACCGACAAGAGCAGCGCTCCCAAAATGGCAAAAGAAACAGTCTGCGCCATGGGCCTGAACATCTTGCCTTCAATGCCTACCAGTGAAAGCAAAGGCAGGTATACGATCAGGATAATGACCTGACCAAAGGCAGCCGCATTCATCATCTTGTTGGAAGAAGTGTATACCTGTTCATCCATCTGCTGTTGGTTGAGTTTTGTCATTTTACTGAGGCCCAATTGGTGCAAGGTGGCTTCTACAATGATCACGGCCCCATCTACGATCAATCCGAAGTCGATTGCGCCCAGACTCATCAGGTTGCCGCTTACGCCAAACAGGTTCATCATGGCCACCGCAAACAACATGGCCAGCGGTATCACGGAGGCTACGATCAATCCGCCGCGCAGGTTACCCAGCAACAACACCAGCACAAGGATCACAATGAGCGCTCCTTCCAGCAGGTTTTTGGAAACGGTGCCAATGGCAGCGTTCACCAGTTTGGTACGATCCAGGAAGGGCTCAATGGTAACACCCTCGGGCAGGCTTTTTTCAATGAGCGCCATACGTTCCTTTACCCGGCTGATGACCGCAGAAGAATTAGCCCCCTTCAGCATCATGACCACTGCTCCCGTCACCTCACCTTCCTGGTTGCTGGTCATGGCGCCATAGCGGATCGCCGAGCCATATTGCACTTTGCCAATATCGCGGATCAGTACGGGAATATGGTTGCTGGTATTGGCCACCACTATACGTTCAATATCTTCTATGGATTTGATAAGCCCAATGCTGCGCACAAACCAGGCGTGTGGATTCTTGTCAATATAAGCGCCACCCGTATTCTGGTTGTTCTTTTCCAACGCCTCAAATACATCGGCAATGCTGAGGTTCATGCTGCGGAGCTTCTCCGGATTAAGGGCTATTTCATATTGCTTAAGATAGCCGCCAAAACTGGCTACGTCAGCTACTCCTTCCACCCCCAGCATTTGCCGGCGTACGATCCAATCCTGGATGGTGCGCAACTCCATGGGGGAGTATTTATTTTCATACCCCTTTTTGGTATGCACGATGTATTGTAATATTTCGCCCAGGCCCGTGGTCACAGGCGCCAGTTCGGGCGACCCCATGCCTGCCGGCAGTTGACGGCTTACCTGTGATAACCGCTCACTCACCTGCTGGCGCGCCCAATACACATCTGTATTTTCTTTGAATACGATGGTCACTACACTGAGCCCAAAGCGGGAAAACGAACGTATTTCTTCAATGCCGGGTATCGTGGCCATGGTTTGCTCCACCGGAAAGGTCACAAACCGTTCAATGTCTTCGGCCCCGTTGGCAGGTGATACGGTTATCACCTGTACCTGGTTGTTGGTAATATCCGGTACCGCATCAATGGGTAGCCGGGCGAGGGAATAGATACCCCACACCATCAGCAGCAAAACCAGGAGGGCTATTACCAGTTTATTGTTAATAGAGAAACGAATGATCCTGTTTAACATGGTATAGTAATATATTTAAGTATGCCCGTAATTCCGGTACATAACGTGTGATTCCAGGCTGGGTTCCGCAACGCGGGATAAACTCAAACTGAAAGCCGACAGGCCAACAGCGCCCAATTCAATCAATAAGTAATTTGCTTGCAGGAAAACATTAACCCAACTGAGGGGGTTGCCATATAGGAATGGACACTTCCCGGATCGTTTGAATATAACGGGAGTTATGGAGGAAGGCAGATGGTGGACAGGATTGTTGCAGTACCGCTACCTGGTGGTGGATGGAGTATCCGGCACAGCAGGAGCAATGACAAAAAGGAGAACAATCATCTTCGTGTTTATCGCCATCAGCACATTTAGACAGTTCATAGGTGGCTTTACCTTCCTTCACCACAATTGTATTTACATCACCGCAGGGCAAACAGCTCAGCGACAATACAAGTACAGCCATAAAGAAAGCGAGAAAGCGCATAACGCAAAGATAGGAAAGAATATGGATTATCGTTTTTCGGGAAGATGCCCCTTAATCTTACGGTAATTACGGGTAAAATCGCTGGTATCGGCAAATTGTAGTTCATCGGCTATTTCAGCAATGGACATACGGGTATAGATCAGCCGCGTATCAGCCAGTTTAACCTTATAGGTAAGGATATACTGGTTCAAAGAAACATGGTACTGCTTTTTAAAATAGGCGTTGAAATCACCGGGTGAAATATGGAACTCCTGGGCAAGGTGTCCGACGGTCAGCTTATCGGATTCGTAGATATGATAGTTGATATAATGGAGCACATCATGGGTAATGGCCTGCGGGTGTATGGCCTGCACATAATTGGACTCCAGTATATTCCGGGCCACCATATTGAGCAGGGCCAGTAAACACAACGTGATATTGCTGTCGGCATAGGACCGGCGGTGACTGGCTTCAGCCACCAGCACATTGAATAAGGCAAATACCGATACCTTATCGCTCTTTAAATGGATAAGTGATTGTTTGTGTTGCTGCTCACTGTACAGGATAAATTCCAGCTTCTTAAATTGCTCTGTAGAGAAAGGCAGTACATTCCGAACGGTAGTAGCCTCAAACAGTATCTGCTGGAACTTGATAAAATGAATGCGGGAGTGTTCTTCCAGGCAAATGGTATTCCTTTCGCCCGGAATATGCATAAAGAGATCGCCTGTGTGGAACTGGATCTGTACATCATCCAGCATTCTATGGCCACTGCCCTCTTCCACAAAGACCAGTTCAAAATAGTTATCGGCCTGTGGAGAACAGTCCAACACTTCCGTATCATAGGTCACGATCTCCAGTGGCTGAAAGATATTTCGCGGCATAGTTTCCTTGAATGTTGACAAATACCGGCAAAGGCCGGGTATTAAATTTACAACCTTCCGCCCTTTTAGCCAATAACAGGCACTGAAAATGAGACAGATATTCCTGCAATCAGCGAAATAACTGCTTTGAATGTCAGAATTGTTTAATGCATCACAAGGCAAAAGGCCCGGGGTAGGTTCTATTTCCAGGCGGGTCCCGCCTGCTCTGCGCTGGAATAAGTGTATTTAGATCTTTGTGTTGCAGTTTGAATAGCAGGATCAACCCAATCGGCGCCGGCTGTGGTCACAGCGGACGCTTTGCTTTTTATAGACAGGAGTACTTTCCCGGTATAGTTCCACAGCATGTCAGGGTTGCGGCTGATATCCTTTTTATCGCTGGTTATAAATCCCGTCTCTTTTGCTTCCAGTGATCTGCCAAACACTTTATTATCCTGTATTTGGAGATGACCGGCGGCTGTGACTGATTCATATACAGCACCCTTTTTTCCAGCATCATCCCAAATGATATTGTTGTTGATAGTTACCGTGTCGGGGCCCTTCGTCATACCCGGCCTTTTGGAAAAGACGCCCATTCGGATAGCCGGCATATCACAATTCACGAAAACATTATCACTGACCACTGCCCGCCTTACCTGGAAATAACCATTGATGGGTGTATTTTCCAGTCCATTGACCAGTGTCACGGGTGCACGGAAATTTTGTTGGGACGCCCCCTGCAGGTTATAAAAATAATTGTTGATAGCCGCATGCCCCTCTCCTATGAACCGGATGCCATATGATAACTTCTTGTTGGTACCGTCAAAAAAATTGCCATCACAGAGGCAGTCATTGCCATGCCGCAAGGTCAATCCCCCATCACTTTCCACAAACGTATTGTGGAGGTAAGAATTATGACATGATTTATTGGAAATGATCTCAATCTCCCCATCACAAGCTTCAAAGCGATTGAAGGCTACAATACAGTGCGCTTCGGTAAAAGAGGTTTTGCTATCGCCAATGCGGATGCTCTCCAGGCCATTGTCAGCATCCGGACCATTGAAGCGATTGAGGAAATAATTGTAACTGATCAAATGCCGGGGAGGCACGCCGGGCTGTAGCCATACGGTAACGGTAGCACCCAGGTTGCGTTTGCTTTTCAGCAGGCACCTCGTCAACACGTTGTGTTGCCCAAAAAGTGATACCCATTTGTTGTCAATATTGAGGCTGTCGTTGTTGTAATCGTCGATCACACAATCCTGCACGGTACTGTACATAGCATCATCCTTGCCTGCTTTGAAACTGATCACCGAACGTTCTTTTAATCCTTTACCGCCATTCCTCCAGGTGAAACCTGCCACCACAATATATTTACCGGCAAAGGCTAATGTTGAATTGCCTTCAAAGCTCACCTTACCGGGCGTTTGCGCCATGAACCAGATAGACTTTCCCTTGGTGCCACGGGCATTATTGAATTGAATGATGGCATTGCTGTATACACCATCTTTCAAAAGTATCTTGTCGCCGGCTGCGGCTTTGTTTAACAAGGCTACTGCTTCTTCTGGAGAGGAAGCGAGGTGATCGGTGGCGAAAGCGGGCGCCAGGGTGATAAGGCAAAGGATGGTAAGGATCTGTTTCATGGAGTACAATCGATTTAAAAGAAGATGAGGCAAGTCTGCCTGTAATGGCAAGGCCGCCCACAACAGCCAATAAATGGTTATTACTGCTAAAGCGGCCTTACCTGTTCAGGTATACTAAGAAAAATACGTTCCGCCGTTGATATCAATATTAGCGCCGGTAATGAAACTGCTTTCATCACTGGCCAGGTAAGCAACGAGGTCGGCTACTTCAGTAGCTTTACCTTCCCGGCGCAGCGGTGTGGCATTGGCTACATTGGTACGGATCTCGGGTTTGGTGAAAGTATCGTGGAATGTAGTGGCAATCATACCCGGGTCTACTGCATTCACCCGGATACCTTTGGGCCCGAGTTCCTTGGCGATGGACTTGGTGAACGTGGCCACCGCTCCTTTGGCTGTAGCATAAGCTGAGGCGCCAAAGCCTCCACCATCACGACCAGCCTGTGAAGAAAAGTTAACGATCGCACTGCCGGCAGGCATCAGGGGTGATACATGCTTGGTAAGGAGAAAAGCTGATTTCACATTGAGGGCCATCACAAAATCCCAGAAGTCGGCATCCATATCCGCCAGTTGTTTCCTGGCTACCATGCCGCCTGCTACATTCACGAGGATATGTATGTCTTTACCAAAAGCCTTCTGCGCCGCACTGATCAGATTCAGCACATCTGCGTCCTTGCTCATATCACCTTTTACGGCGATGGCTTCACCACCCTTTGCTTTGATCTCCGCCACTGTGTCTGCCGCCTGTTGTTCACTGCTTAAATAGTTGATCACTACTTTGGCTCCTTCCTGCGCCAGTTTGAGTGAAGTGGCTTTACCAATGTCTCTTCCTCCACCTGTAACGATGGCTACTTTGCCTGCTAATTTCATATTTGCTGTTATTTGTTTGTAAGTGTTTGGTTGGGTTTTGCTGTAATGAATGTGATGCAGATCCATGCCAGCGGCACCATCAGCGCCCCCAGTATAAAAAATGATGTATAACTCGTTTGTGTGATCACGGGTACGATCCAAGTGGTGATCAGTGTGCCCAATACAGCCGATGTGCCGCCCATGCCAGCTACAGTGCCTACATTCTTACCGTGGAAATAATCGCCAGGCAGGGTTTGTATATTATTGATCAGGAACTGAAAACCAAATAAGGTAGCGCTGATCAATGCGATGGCCACATTCACCTGCTCTTTCAAATGATCGAGGTAAAAGGCGATCAATGTTAAGGATACCAACATGATGATGCAGCCAATGGTAATAGCCTGCTTCCGCGCCTTGGGTGCCGCTACGCCTTTCTTAATTTGTGAAGAAGAGAAGAAACCGCCCATCAGTCCACCGATCGCGGCAAACAAATAAGGCACCCAGGCAAAAGCCCCGATCTGTTTCATGTCAAACTGATACTGCTCCTTCAGGAAGGTGGGCAGCCAGGTCACGAAGAGCCACCATACGGGGTCAATAAAGAAACGGGAACTAATGATACCCCAGGTATTTTTGAACTGCAACAATTGGCGCCAGGTATACACTTTCGTTGCTGTGGTCCTTGCTGCTTCCGCTGCTGCATTGCCCTGTTCGATATAATCTTGTTCTTCTTGCGTGATCCAGGGATGTTTGTCCGGTGTATTCTTATTGATCAATAACCAGGGAATGATCCACAGAAAACCCAGCACAGCAATCACCACAAAAGTGGTTTTCCAGCCAAAGGCCAGGAACAGACCGGCAATCACCGGCGCCGCTACCACCGAACCCAAAGAAGCGCCTGCACCAAAAATACCTTGTGCAATGGCTCTTTCTTTGGGAGGAAACCACTCCGCATTGCTTTTGGTAGCACCCGGCCAGTTACCGGCTTCACTGATACCCAGTAAAAAACGAAAGATATTAAAGGATAAGATAGACTTTGCCAGCGCATGCAGGGCAATGGATATGCTCCAGCCAATAATCGATACTGCCATGCCCAGCCGGGTACCGATGGCATCCATCATCTTTCCCGTTACCGTTTGCCCGATGGCATAGGCTACCATAAAGAAAGTAGTGATCAGTGCAAGGGCATTTTTGCTGTCTCCATCAGCAATACCAAAATCTTTATAGATATAGGGCCACATAAAATTGATGGCGCCCCTATCGATATAATTAATAATAGTAGCCAGGCCGATCAGGGAAATAATATACCACCTCAACCCCTTCAGCTTGAATGCTCCCTTTCCGGCAGCCGGTTTTTGTATTTCGGTAATTGCTTTCAATATTGACTGTTTTGAGAAAACTTATTGGTTCGGGATCTTAAGCTTCTGCAGAAAAGCAGCGATCGCTTTATTCAATTCAGCATTCTTGTCCCTGGGAAATCCGCCATGCTTGCCGCCTTCTATGGTCATAAACTCAGTGATCACACCCGCTTCTTTGAGCTTCTTGTGTAGTTCTACCGATTGTTCATACGGAACCGTAGGATCTGCATCGCCATGGGCAATGAAGACTGGTGGATTGTCTTTACTCACATAAGTAATGGGAGAAACCGACCGGGCAAAAGCTTCATCTTTGGCCTTATCGCCCAGCCAGCGGCCGGCCGATTTGCTGGTGATGTTTTTTCCATAACCCCAATCCCATACATCGGTGATACCATATTTGTCGATGATGGCCGCCACCTTAATATTTTCTACACCGGGACAGTTGCCATCAAAGCGGTGATCATTGGCCAGTAAGCCAGCCATCAGGGCCAGGTGCCCACCGGCACTGCCACCCATCACCACGATCTTATTGACATCAATGTTAAGCGCTTTGGCATTTTTGATGAGGTAGATCAGGGCGCAACGTGCATCTTCCACGGCGGCAGGCGCTGTGGCCTGGGGCGTGAGGCGGTATTCAATATTGGCTACTGCGAACCCCATTTTAAAGAAGGTATTGAAACCCGACTGTGATTCTTTGGTACCGTGGTTCCAGCCACCGCCGTGAATATTGATCACAACCGGTGTAGGCTTGCCATTGTTGGGCGGCAGGTAGAGGTCGAGCTTTTGTTCCCAGTTCTTGCCACTGGTATACACCACATCGATCTGACGGGTGAAACCTGCCGGTGTTTCTACAGGTTTAGGGGCTGTGGAATCTGCCTGTTGGGCAGTAGCGGTCATAGCGAAGGAGATACCCATCGCCAAAAGGATATGTTTCATATCAATATTATTAATGACGGATTATTTCAAAAAATCTTCCCGCAATGGACTGAAGGCATCGATGAGCATGCCCGGCTCCAGGCATACGCAGCCATGCAGTACATGTGGTGGTACATAATAACCATCGCCCTTGCGAATGATCTTCTTTTCCGCACCGATGGTCATTTCAAATGCGCCACTGTCTACATAAGTTACCTGTGAATGGTGATGCTCGTGCAGGGTGCCAATGGCGCCTAGTTCAAACTTTGCTTTTACCAGCATGATCTTATCATCATAACCAAATACCTGCCTTTTAATACCATTGCCCAGGTCTTCCCATTGTACTTCCTGCTCAAACTGAAACTCGCTGCTTTGTGCCATAGTCTGTTAATTAATAGTGATAAAGGATGCTTTATCGTTATACTGTAAGGTGATTGTATAGGTTTTCTTTTTATACGTTAGTTCAAACTGTGTGCTGCCGGGTTCATCTTTCAGCAGCCTCACTCCTTTCACCTGTGGTGTGGCACCCGTAGTTACTTCAGCTATCGGATTGTTTTTTCCATGGGGCTCGGTAACACTGACAAAGGTTTGCTTAGCGGCCGCAGGCTGTGAAAGCACAAAGGCTTTCTCGTTCCTTAGATTGAATTCAGGGTCGCCAGCTCCGCTGGTAATGAACTGTACCCGCAGAGTTGTGTCGGCTATAAAAGTAGTGGTATAAAACTTTTTATTATTCAGTAGGGTGATCACACCATTACCTTCTTTTACCCTGCCTGTGGCATTGAGCCAGGCATGCTGGTAACCTTGCTTGTCGCCCATGGCCTGCAAGGTTTGGGTATTGGCGGCTATTTCAAAAGGCGCGTTGGTGATATGGCCCTGGTACCAGAAAGGCAGATCGTATTGGTGCTTTTGAGTACTCTGTGCATTAAAAACATCGATCAACAAAGAAGCGGCTGCACCCTCTGGCTTAAAGAGGATCACTGTACGTCTCAACTGCACACCCGGATAAGCATTGTTTTCCTGCGCGCTTACAACCTGGTAATTACTGCCGGTACTGAAGTGAACCAACTCCGGCGCATGTTCTTCTCCTTTCTTTTCATTGCCCTGGTACTGGCTTTGCCTGTCTACCACCAGGGTATTGTGCGCCAGGGTTTGTTTGCCCCAGGTATCGTTTTCTTTGGTATAGTTGCCGCCATTCTTGGTTTCTACATTGAGGAAGCGTACGGCACCATAATCGGGGAACACTTCGGTATTGTTATCATAGAACAACACATTCAACCGGTCGAAATGACCATGGCCCATACCCTGCGAAGCTGCTTTGAATACCACGCAGGACTGATCATCATTGTCTCCGCTGCGCAGGATGCCAATACCGCCCTGCTTTCCATCGGCCCCGTCACGTATCCACATGGAATTATAGAGAAAGGGAGCTGCATCTCCCGCTGCTATCGCTTTGGCCACTTTTAGTCCGGCATCACCTACTATTACTTTCTCTTGCTGTTGTGCAATATCCAGCAGGTCGTTGCCTGCCTGCATGTCGCTGTATGCAATATCCACCGCATACACGATCTCCTCGGATTCATAGGTCTTGTCCTTCATCGCATCGTTCAAAGGAAAAAACACTTTGTTGGTATAGGTGCATTGCAAAGCCGTATTCACTGCTTTCTTCAGCAAGTCGCTCCTGTATTCATATATCTTCAGGGCCGGCTGGTATTGCTGAATGGTACGGGCAAAAAGCAGGAAGGGCAGAATGGCATACCGCTGGTAATACGGACCTTCGGTATAATACCCATCCGGTGAAAAGAGTTGATCCAGCTGCGCCAGAAAACCTGCCTTGCCATCAAGGGCTGTACCTTTCAAAGCTTTTTCCACCCAGTCTTTCCGGCCACATACATAACCCGTCATTCCTACGGCCGCTACCGACCAGGTGCCATGGTTATGTATCTTATTGAATATCTCTCCATTCACTTCACTCAATTCCTTTACGATCGGCTCAAAAAGATCCGTCTCAATGGTTTTCCTGTTGGCGGCGCTGAGGTAATCATACACACAATCATAGGCCTGAATGGTGTATACCTGCCACACACAATCATTGAGGTTTTGCCAGAACATTTTACCGCCCGGGTTTTGCTTTTTCTTTGGGTGCCGGGGCCAGCTATTGTATACCGCTGCATATTGCAACAGCATGTCCTTCACAAATTTGGCATAACGCTCTTCTTTGGTGAGCTGGTACAACAGGCCGCAGGCCAGCATATCCTGGTAATTACGCTTGTGCCGTTCGTGCGTAGCGCCGCCACCCGCATCATGCGGCAGGGGCACTTCGATGGGCGTATTGATAGCTTTATCTGCATCTTTCTTTAATGACTTAAAGGATTTCTGCAACAAAGGATAGGCCGTTACACCCTGCCGAACTGCTTCCACATTGGCTTTCGTAAGCATGATGGAAGGATGTTGCTGTGCTTTGCCTGCCATGCTCATCACTAAACCTGCACACAAAAAAACAATGGTCTTCATACTAATTCACTCCCAAAGGTTTTCCCTTGGCCGAAAGGAGGCTGGTACCTTTTACCAGCCTGAAATCGAACCGGGACGGATTATTAAATAGAGGGTTGCTACTAAAAATATGTTTTCCGGTAACGTTGTTATAGAATGAACTTACCTGGCCGCTTTGGTAAAAACTGCAATAGTCTACCAGCAGTTTGTCCCAACTCATTTCTTCAAACCAGATGACCCGGCCACCAGCCCCGCTTTTGTTGAATACGGAATTGGTGATGGTGGCTCTTTGTACTCCCCATAGTTTAAGTACACAGCCCTGTGCGCGATTTTCCACTTCACTGAAGGTGCAATGGTCGATGATCACTTCCGGTCCGGTTGTGCTTTCATCATTGCCGCCGCGGTACACATTCACAGCCCCACCAAGGGTATTGGCAAATAGGGTATTACGGATGATCAGGCGCTCCACATTGTAAATGCCTTTGTCTTCTTTTTCTG
Source organism: uncultured Paraflavitalea sp. (assembly GCA_966211765.1). Taxonomy (GTDB): domain Bacteria; phylum Bacteroidota; class Bacteroidia; order Chitinophagales; family Chitinophagaceae; genus Paraflavitalea. The sequence continues at coordinate 87,792 of CBIHOV010000010.1, read as the reverse complement.
CAGAATAATCAATAGCGCTGCCGGCATTGTTCCTGAACACGCAGTTATCAATGATCACCGAATCGGCATAAGTGCTTTTAGCGCCTTTGATACAACTGTAACCACTTTCATTGAAGTTGAAGAATGTACAGCCTTTCACCTTGAGGAAATACGATCCGTTCATAGGGCCAGTAGTGGTACTGATGGCAGCTTGTACATCGCCATAACTTTTATAGGCGCTGTTGAACTGAACGTTTTCAATCTTCAGACTACCACCCTTCTCAATGATGATAAAGGCGGGAAGGCTTTTACCGGATACGTTGACCAGTTCCGGTTTACCGGTGAGGCCATTCTTTGCCCGAATGATAATATCTTCCTTAATAATGATGGGCTGGTCTATTTCATATTGCCCGGCTTCCGTTAATTCAATTGTAGTGCCGATGGGCGAGTTCGCAATTAGAGAGGGTAAATCTTTTGAATGAGCGATTGGAACTGGTCTTATTATTTTATTAAAAACATGGAGTGTCTTCTTGTACCAGGATGGAGCAGTAGCGGCGGCATCCATCCAACTCAGCAAAGAACGATCTATTCCATTTTTGTGTTCGGGAATTTGATAAATATGATCGCCATATTCTCGATCGACACTGATACCTTTCATATCTTCTGTAAAACCAATGACAGGTTTGTAGTTAGAAATACTACTATAGGTATTGTTGGCGAAACGGATGCCGCCATCCTTATTCGCATCTTCATACAACGCTTTAACATGCGTTACGATGTAGTTATTGATAAAACGCACATTTTGCGGAGCTGCCGTTCTTTCCGGGTCTTTGCCGGCACCGAATATGATGCTCTTACAATTAATAAAGGTATTGTGATCAATGGTGGCATCTTTCACCTGGTGGTAACGGCTGATGGAAGAATTGGGTACGCCATTCAATACACTAAACCCCGAATGGAATCTTTCTCCCGCCAGGTCCATGAACAAATTATTGGACACGGTATGTCCGGGATTGATGACGCGTACGCCACCGGTAAAAGACTTGTTATTGCCTATAAATATATTGTTGGTGATCTTGTTTTGTGAGCCATGTCTTAATACCAGGCCTCCCTGGCATTCGTAAAACAGGTTGTTGCTGATCTCGTTGTTACCGCTTTTAATGGATACGATCTCCACTTCCCCGCTGCACCGTTCGAAATAGTTGTGGTGGATCATGGTGCGGGATGCAGTGAGCGAATAGCGTGACACCCCTACGCGGATGGTCTCACCACCATTGGAACCCAAGGGGGAATGTCCCTTAAAATAATTACTGTCGATGCTATGATAGTTGTTCTGGCTTCTTTCATCGTTGAGCTCAACAATGAGGGTAGTACCGCTGTTCAGTTTATCACCAATCACACAATGGTCAATACGGTTGTGCTGTCCCCACAGGATCAGCCAATGGTCTGTATTAAAACGGTCCGGTCTGCTATAATTTTCAATCACACATTGGGTGAGGCGGCAATTGTTGGCCAGTTGCTGCTCCTTGTTCCTGAACTCCACCACGGCGCGGTCGGCGGTATAGCCATTGGTGAAATGGATGCTGCTCACGGTCACATAGTCGCTGCCAAAGCGGATAAAGGAATTGCCAGTGAACTGTACCTTGCCCGGTTCCTGCGCCGCAATGACCAGGGGTTTCTCCTTCGTACCACTGGTTTCGATGATGAGGGGAACATCTTTCCATACGCCCGATTGCAATAAGATGCTGTCGCCCGGTTGTGCCTTTGACAGGGCTGTTTTCAACTCCTGTGGATTGCTTACCAGGATGGTGGTGGCTTGCACTGTTTGAATGAGCAACAACAGGAAGAACGTTATGGAGTACTTGTGTTTGATGTTATTACTGATTATTTATTATTAATTATTGATCGTCGCTATCGGGTCTCTAAAAGAAATGACACCCTTTGGAGAGAGGTGACACCTTTCCCTGGCTTCGAAAAACGAAAGGTGTCACCTTTTCGCTTTCGACTGTCGATTCACTGCTCTCCTCAAAGCAAACGCACTCACTACTCACATTTCAATCTTCCGTTCCCGGCTGATCTGGAGGATATCATTCAGGTGCGCCGCCATGGCAATGCCAGCTGCGTCGGGATCTTTATCGGCAATGGCGGTGAGTATCTCATGGTGTTCGGCCATGGCCTGTACGCCCCGGTTGTCACCACAGATCTTTTTCTCAATGATATTGCGGATGATATCGGGAAGCAGCATCAGCAGCATGGATTCGAATACGGAGTTCTTGGCCGCATTGGCAATCTTCAGGTGCAGGAACATGTCTTCCTGTACGGCATTCTCCTTATGTTTTGTTTTCAGGTCGTAATCTGCCACAGCGGCTTCCAGGATGGCCAGGTCCTCATCCGTTCTGCGCTGGGCTGCCAGCCGGGCTGCATTGATCTCGAGGTAATAGCGGGCTTCGATCAGTGCTGCAAAATCTTCTTTATTGAAAGTGATGATATCGTTCAGTACGCCTTCGATCATCTTGATATTGTACCCGGAAACATAGGTACCGCTTTGGGGCGAGGTTTTGAGCATTCCATAAAATTCCAGCTTGCGGATGGCATCCCGTACATAGGTACGGCCCACACCGAATTTTTCGGCCAGCACCCTTTCTGCCGGCAGGCGGTCACCCGGTTTAAGGTGCCCTTCACTGATCAATTGTTTCAACTGCCGGATGATCTTATCCACCGGACTGTCTACTTCAATGGCCTTGATCGTTTCAATAATGGTTGTCTTTTCCATAACGCTTTTTTTATGCTGTACCTAATCGGCTTCCTTAATTGTCAACTCTCGAAAGGATTGCCCCTACAGGGCAAAAAACAAAGACCAATTATCCGTTTCTACAAAGCTGTAGCCCCTATGGGGCTCAATACACGCCCGCTACACAAATTTCACGTCTCACCTTTCACTTCTCACGCCTTACCTCTCATCTCCCCTATTTCTCCTTCATAACATCCACCGTGATTGTGGAAGTACCCTGGTTGGGCGATGCCACGATGTTGAGGCTTTGCACTTTTATCAAAATGTTTTTGGTGGTGCCGCCGCCTGCCGGTGTCATCTTAGCCCAGATCAGCGAAGCCGTCGTATAGGTTGTTTGATTGGGGGCATTGGCATTGGGTGCGGATACGCCCGTGAAAAAGGCGTCACCAAGTTCGGTAATTGTATTGTTATTATACTTATTATATATGCTTGTTTCTGCCACTCCTGTTCCTAATACCCGGAAAAGGGTTTTCTTCAGGGTGCTGGCAGTAGGTGTTGCCGGCGTCCAGGCGGCACCACTGCACTTAAAAGCGGTAAGGGTAGCCGCTGAGATATTGGCCGGGTTGTTGAAAGCCAGGTTGCCCGTACTATTGGTGAAGATGGCAAAATCTACTTTAGCATGGTTGGAAGCGTCGTTCACCACCTCACAGGCGCTCAGGAAAGGGGTGGCCGGTTCGCCCAGGAAGAAACAGCTGGGAGAATTGGTGGTGGCCGTTCCCTGCGACATCAGGGAGATATTGTTCCAGCGGTAATAAGGCAATATTTTTACGGGTACCGATCCGGCATTGCTGCTATTGGTACCGTCTTTCGCCACCAGCTTGCATTCCTTCACATCATCGGCAAATGGAAAACCGGCCAGACTGAATGTATAATTGTATTCATTGGCCGTATTGCCCACCAGTACCGGTGTCACCGTTCCCTGGAGGGTTTCTCCGCCTGCTGTTACGATAAAGGCCTCTACGGTCGATAAGGCCGCATAGGATTTCAGGGTCCCGTTGATGGCAGGCTTTCCATCCGGTAAGGCCGCACGCAGGGTATCCGCATCAAAACTGATCACCGGTTTGAAAGGAATATTGACAAACTGAATTACCTTATCAGCTTTCAAACCGTAAATATCTACCGCTGTTACTTTCAATTGTCCTGCTCCTGAGGTATAGGTGTAATTGTAATTAATGGTCACGTCTTTGCTGCCACTGGCATTGATACTGTCTACTGCTGTAAAATTGCCCGTACTGTTGTCATAAAAATAGATCTTGCTGATGCCTGTTTCGGAACTTGCCTTGCCGGTAACCGCTGTGGTACCGGTTAAAGAAGGCGTCAATGTTGCGGGCACATCCTTCAGTACCGGCGCTGCCGGATTGAAATAAGCGATCTTCACCAGCTTTTCCAGTGAAGTATTGTTGTCCTGCACCGCCAGCAGTTTAATACCTTTCACTCCCACCAGGTCAATATTGGGCCATACTTCCGGCTTAACGGTAAAAGCATACTCCTGCACACCGGCCGGAAAATCCAGCTGGATAAGGGAATCTGATTTGCCCGTGCGTTGTATGTAATAATAGAGTGTCTTCACATTAATATTGGTCGTTAGTTTACCGCCAACCGTTTTCTCCGGCTGAAAACCCTTGAGCGCTACATTCCAGGTATAGTCTACAGCTTCCAGGTTGCCGGTAGCTTCTGTGAACTTATCCTTCTTACAGGAGGTCATGATAACCAGTAACAGTCCTGTCAGAAAAATAAATGGCTTGATCTGTATTTTCATATCGCAAACATTCAGTCGTTAGAGTATAAGGGTGTTCTAGTACCCCGAATTTTGAGGGATACTGATCTGGTTATTGCTATCCATTTCCCGCTGGGGAATGGGCAATAGGGTACGGATCTTGATATTGTTCTTCAATTCATCCAGCGGTATGGCCGGCTTGAATTTCTTATAGTGTGTATCATACTCATAGGTATAGTAAGTATTCATCATGTTCTCAAACTGACCGGTGCGGTAGATATCAAATAAACGGTGGTTCTCAAAAGCCAGTTCAATCCTTCTTTCATCCAGCAAGCGACCCAGGAAATTAGCATCGGTAGTAGCTTCGGCTCCCGCATCGGGATACAGGTAAAAAGCTGCCGTGAAATTGCCTGTACCGGGATATACAACAGCCCCTGCCCTGCTGCGGATACGGTTGATGATATCAACCGACGACTGATTAAAGCCCAGCGCTTCGGCCTTCATGAGCAATACATCGGCAAAACGGATGACCGGGAAATCATTTTCCGCATCATTCTTGATCATGACGGGAGAGGTGAATTTCTTCATGTAGGGATTGACATTGTATCTGCCAATGGTCACATCTCTGCGTTTGTCGGCGCCACCGGTAGCAGGAACAATGTATTTGGACTCCATTTGGGCCGTGGGATAATTCAGACCCGAGCCATTGCCATTTACAATGGCGCTGCCACTGTTGAGTGCTGCAAAGCTATTGGCCATATAATTGCCAAGTCCTAATCCTCCGGCCTTGTAACGCACCGCGAAGACAATCTCCTTATTCATTTCATTGTTGATGGAAAATACATCGGCATAAGATGTCAGTAGATCGTGCCCACTGGCCCCGATCACATCTTCCAGCAATGCCAGCGCATCCGCCTTGCGATTAACGGTCAGGTATACTTTGGCCAGGAGCGATTCTGCAGCCCATACGGTAGCGCGGCCCAGGTCTTCCTGCGCCTGCGCACTGTAGTTTTTACGGGGAAGATAGCTTTTGGCAGCTTCCAGGTCGGCCGCAATTAATTTATAACAATCGTCTACAGAAGAGCGGTTGATCTGTTTCAGTTCAGCAGGTGTTTTGGGATCCGTGAGTAAGAACACACCGCCATACAGGCGTACCAGGTTAAAATAATGATAAGCACGGATGAACAAGGCTTCCCCGGCGAGTTGCTTGCGGCGGTCCTCTTCCATTTGCGCCGTCCCTTCTCCCAGGCTGATCTGGCCGTTGCTGTAGGCAACGCCCAGGCTCCTCAATACATAATTGGCGCTGCGAATATTTTTATAGGTATAGAACCAGTAATTGTATACCTGGCTATGACCGGAGTTTTGCAGGTAGGTATTCAGGTCGTTGAGTTCGATATTGGGGACTGCTGTACTGCCTGGTTGCCCCTGCTTGGTAATGTCGGAACGGAGTTCCGTCATCATCCATTCTGTTTCCAGTGGTTTTTGCAGGCCATTGTAGCAACCCGTTAAAGCCACTTTCACCTCATCATAGTTCTTGTAATAATTTTCAACGTCCACATTCGACTCCGGCTTGAGGTCGATGATCTTGTTGCAGGACGCCATCATGCCTCCCAGCAACAAGGTGAATATGATATATGAGCAAGTTTTCATTGTATGCAGTTTATAGCAATTCGTTAGAAATTAATGTCAATACCCACCGTCACAGTCCTTCCAATGGGGAAAGCGCCCCGTTGATAACCATCGATCAATGGAGAAGCATATTGATTGGAAGTGGTGCGCGCCTCGGGGTTAATACCGCGATAAGAAGCCGACATGATGTACAACAGGTTTTCACCGGAAGCATATACCCGCAGCCCATTCAGCTTCAGCCGCTTTGAAACAGCAGCCGGCAAGGAGTAGCCCAGTATCACACTGCGCAGCGCCACATAAGAACCATCTTCTATCACGTAATCCGTCAGCATCCAGTCGGAGCCATTGGTACCATAGGGTGTTTTACCATCACCGGCATTGGCAGCGCTCACCCATCTGTTGGTCGTATTGTAATTCTTATTGTACCACCTCGATTCGTTGTAGTTGGCATCTCCATTGATGAGGTCCAGGCCCTGCACCCCCTGAATGGTGATGCTCACATCGAAATTCTTGTACTTAATATTATTGGTCATGCCCCAGGTAAACTTAGGGAAGGGCCGGCCCAGTACGGTACGGTCTTTTTCATCGATGCGTTTATTGCCATCCACATCTACAAATTTCAATCCGCCCGCCACAAAGTATTTGGAGAGAGAACTGCTATAACCTGCTGCCTGCGCATCGGCTATTTCCTGGTCGGATTTCCATACACCATCAGTTTTGTATCCGAAGAATTGTACGGAAGGAGCTCCTACCATGGCCGCATAGATCTCATTGCGCTCACCATAATTGTATTGGAAGGGTTCGCCGCCCACATCCAATAGTTTGTTCTTATTGGTAGCAATGTTGAACATGGTTACCCACTCCAGGTTCTTCCTGCGCAGGTTGTTGGAAGTCAATTCCAGTTCAAAACCCTGGTTGCGCACTTTACCGATATTGTTCCAAAACTGATTGGAACCAGAGAAGGACATCGTATTCTGTTTGAACAATAGCCTGTCGGTAGTACCATTATAATATTCCAGGCTCATCGTGAGGCGGTCTTTGAAGAAGCCGAGATCAATACCTGCATTGTATTGGAAAGTGCGTTCCCAGGTGAGCACATTGGGCAATACATCATTGTTGGCTGCAAGCCCATTGTTGAGTGTACCGGTGCCACCACCCAGTGGATAATTGGCCATGTTCAACAGTTCCAGGTAAGAGAAGGGTTCAATTTTATTGTTACCCGTAGCGCCATAACTGGTACGCAGTTTCAGGTTGCTCAGCCAGTTGACATCTTCCATAAAAGGTTCGCTGGTCACACGCCAGCCGGCAGATACCGCAGGGAACCAACCATATTTTTGTCCTGGAGGAAAATAGCCACTGCCATCTGTTCGAAGACTTGCAGACAACAGGTATTTACCCTGGAAATCATAATTCACCCGGCCCAGGTAAGAGAGCAGGCCAATGGGTGTTTTGGTGGTATAAGTACCTGCCAACTCAATAGAAGAAGCCTGGTTCAATGTTTGAATATCATCACTGGGCAGGTTAACACCCGTGATCTGGCTTTCGTTGATCGTTGTTTTCTGGGCAGTATAACCCAATACACCCGAAATGGTATGATCGCCAAAGGACTTATTGTAGTTCAGCGTATTTTCCCAAAGCAGGTCAATGAATTTGCGGGAATAGTTCACGCCTCTGTTCACATCGCCATCGGCTTTGGCATTGCGTTTGGAAAAAGTATTCGTTTCTGTATAATTGAAATAAGCGCTGGCCGATGATTTCAGAATGAGCCCTTTCATCAATTCAACGCTGAGATCAAATCCACCCAGCACGCGGTAGTTATCACTAAAGCGGCTCTGCCTGTCGGCAATGGATTTGGGAGAATTGTTGCTGGAAGAGAAAGGGATCAGCTTACCACCAGTGGCTGTAGGATCGGTAGCACTGTTGTAATAGCTGCCATCGGGCATATAACCCTGGTACCCAAGGTTGGAGAAATGACCCGCCTGTGCCCAATCGCCCGGTCTGATACCTGCCCACTGGGCATTCTGATTTACAAAAGCGGCCGTGGCGGTGGTATGACGCACCGGCAGGCCAGAATAGAAACGATAATAATCGGTATAGTTCACCGCAGGTAATTCACTGCGGGTATAAGAAGGATTCAAGTTGAGGCTGAACTTCACTTTTGAACCAAGGTTACCATCCAGTTTGGTTTTAAAGTTCATGCGGTTAAACTCATTGTGCGTCATGATCCCTTTATCTGACTGATAATTGCCGGAAATATAATAGCGTACATCCTTACCACCGGATACGCCCAGCTGCATATTGTAAATAGCGGCATCCTGCAATCCTTCGTCCTGCCAGTCGGTGCCATCGCCATTGCGCAATACACTTTCTACCAGGTAGCGTGCTTTTTCCTGTGGGGTGGTGAGGTTTTGTTTGTCGGCGGTAACGGTAGGATCTTTTGCCCGCATGGCTGCTTCGTCGTACATTTTTTGCGTGTACTCCGTCGTGCTCATGATGGGGTGCAGTTTGTAGGGACTCTTTATACCATAATAAGATTTTACCGTGTACTTCGGCTTGTTGGACTTGCCGCTTTTGGTAGTGATGATGATCACCCCGTTGGCGCCCCGCGAACCATAGATGGCTGCGGAAGCCGCATCTTTCAATACCTCTACCGATTCCACATCATAGGGATTCACCATCGCCAGACCATCCGGTACCGGGTGGCCATCTACCACCACCAGTGGGTCGGCATTGGCGCTGATGGAGCTAAGGCCGCGCACCCGCACCCGGGGTGTGGTACCCACTTCCGAGCTGAGGTTTTGTACGGTGACCCCGGCCATTTTTCCAATCAGTGCTTTGTCGAGGCTGGAGGTAGGAATTTCATCCAGGTTATCGTTCTTCAGTTTGGCAATGGAACCAGTAAGGTGTGATTTCTTCTGAGCGCCATAACCGATCACCACCACATCATCAAGTGTGGCCGCGGCGGTAGTAAGTTGAACAGCCAGGAAATCCTTGCCGTCCAGTTCTACCAGGTGGTTTTTGTAGCCAATGGCCGTGATCATCAGTTTACCGGTGTTGCGGCTGCTGAGTCTGAGGGAAAAGTTACCGGCGCTGTCGGTAGTAACACCCGAACCGGTTTTACCGCCCACCACGCTTACGGAAACATCCGCGAGGGGCAGGCCGGTTTTGGCATCGGTGACCTTTCCCTTTACGGAATTCTGGGCCCATGCACCGAGGTTAAAAAGGAGAAACAAGAGCAAAAGGGGTTGGAACTTTCCCATAGCAAGCGATTTATCGTTATTTATCCAAATTGGTCTACCAATTATTGGTTGACCAAATATTAGACTAATCCGCTGCACTTCCAAATTAAAATTTGGAGGACTCCGGCAGAGAGGGGCTCTTTCAGGGTGGGTTTTACTTAATCAAGCCCCTTTGTTAAGGCACAGATCGCCCTGGGATAAAAGGTCTCAAAAGAAAGGTATCTATTTAGCAAATAGGGCATATGGCGGATCTACGCGTAACTTATTTAATCACAGCTCATTATAGTGATTATACGATCCTGGCTGCAGGCATTCGCCTGTGAATAATTGCACTGGCCATTTTTGAGGTTCGTTGGAATTTGCCCCTATTCTATTGATTTTGTGCCTATTACCAGGCTCTGAATAGCATTCGCATTTTATTGCGACTTGCACTGGCAAGGCTAACTCAGTGCAATTCTAAGGCTGTTGCAGTGCAATTACTAAAGGGAACAACCCGCATCCGGCCACAAAGCAGAGACAGTTAAAGGGTAGTTTTTAGCCTGTGATTTTGAGGGATAGCTTTTTGACGTATATTGTTGACAGGCAGCCCCTAAATCTCAACTCGTCCAACCATGAGCCTCTATACCATTGACGCCAGGAAATACAAGGCCTTGTTTTTTCAAGTTTTGCTCAGCAATATAGTTGCTACTACCGGCACCTATATCCTGCTCAAAAATGACATCTATATTCTCGCAGGTTTTGATCCAGGCAAAAAACTAACCTTGCCCATTTTATTGGGCATGGTCCTTCTAACTATTCTTCTTGCCCAACACCAACGAAAGCAACTAAAAAAAATTGACGAGATAGATAGCTTTGAAGACAAAGTAACTGCTTACGAAAAGATATACAGATCAAGGGTATTGTTGTCGCTGTTTGCCTGTTTTGTATCCTGCTTTCTCGCGCTACTGACAGGCCGCTTTAATTTCTTTTATTACGCCATCTTCGACATTGTGGCATCCCTGCCATCTTATCCCAATCTGTTCCTGTTCAAGCGTGAACTAAAGAATAATGAGATCATATTTTATTGATCTGTTTATGGCAAATACACATTGTCCCTAATGTTTAAGCATACCCCTACGCCATGAAACAATTTATCAGTAAATATGGAGGCGTTCTCATCGGTTCACTGTATGGCCTGGTGATAAGGATCTTATTTGGAGACTTATTAGACTACGGATGGACCAATCTGTTTACAATAACCTTTGTTTGGATACTTCCTGTTATCATCGGCATTACTCCCTTGTTGTTTGCCACGCAGGAACAACTTGCATCCACTTCTTTCCGGTTGACCAGACCTGTTTTAACAGTCTTTCTGTTTTTTTTGTTCTGCTTTTGGTCGGGCAGGGAAGACATTATATGCATTGTCATTATTTCGATTCCCTATGTGATCGGCGCTATGGTTGCGGGATATGCCTTTGCAAAAGCCATCCAGTATTACAGAAAGAAAAAAGGCATATTGTATTCAATCTTCTTACTTCCCCTCCTGACAGGCCTTTTGGAAGATCAATTGCCCACGCCAGCCAAAACTTACGAGATCAGAACGCCCATAGTCGTAAACGCTCCGGCAGCTACCCTTTGGGAAAATGTGATCCGGGTAAAAGAGATTGCTCCGGCAGCATATTCAAAAGGCTTTTTCAATTATGCCGGTATTCCAAGGCCTTTGTTTGCGGAGCTTGACAAAGATACCCTCGGGGCTACCAGGATCGGGCATTTTGAAGGCGGTCTTATTTTCAATGAAACAGTCACAGAATGGCAAAGAGATCAAAAGGTATCTTTTGATATCCAGGTGATCCCCGGTTCTATCCGAAACACTATTTTTGACCAACACATACTTAAAGGAAACCATTTCAAATTCCTGAACGCCTCGTATATATTGACACCCATTAATGATAAGCAAACCGAACTGAGTTTAGTTTGCTCTTATCAACTCACTACCCGGATCAATGGATATGGAGCATTCTGGGGCAACCAGTTGCTAACAGACTTCCAGGAACGGCTATTGGCAGTGATCAAGAAAAGGTGCGAGCAATAGCTCCTTGAAAAAAAACCTACAACCCCTGCATATGGAACCGATAGAAATCAGACTGAACCCCAAACGACTTATCTTCTCAGCACTTATTTTATTAATATCATTAGCAATAGGAACCTACTACATTTATTTTTCCGGCAAGTTTAGTAAAAGCACTGAATTTGATATAATGTTCCTAATAATGATAGCATTGTTCATTTATATCGGGTATTTCCCTGTAAGGATGCTAATAAAAAAGGAGGCATTCCTGACACTTACCCGATCCGACATTACGATCAACCAGCGAAGAAAACCCGTTACCTTTCTTTGGCAGCAAGTCACCAATTGGAAAATCATTGAGGAAGAAGGGAATAAGGTCCTGATTATAAATACGGCAGAAACCGAAAAGAAGGTCAACCTTTCATCACTTGATATGAAACCTGCCGAGATTGAAGAGCTGTTGATGAAGTACAAGAAAATGTAGGAAACCAGCTTGCAGAGTATCAGTCGACAGACAATATATTAATAAGTAATTATTCTCCGGCTTAGTCCATAAACAGAAGGGATTATTGAAGAACTACTGCAAAAAATAACTATTTAATGACTTGTCAGAAATTTCAACTCCTCAATTGGATAAAAATATTCCCGGGACTCGCTTTTATTTGTTGGATAGTGTCATCCTGCCATTCTTCGCCCAACTATTCGTTCAGTATACCAGGGCTTGACACCACCATCAAAGCAACCAGCATTTCAATCGATGACCTTGCCAAAAACTATAAACAATACCAGGGACAATACATTGAAACCAAGGGTACATTTTTCCAGGCATTTGAAGAATTCGCCGTGTATACAGACAAAAGTTTCTGGACGGGCGAAAGGAAAGGTTTTTGGTTAGAGACAGACCCAAACCTTAATATTGACAACAAATCATTTGAGAGCATAGATGGTAAACGAGTTAGGATAAAAGGCATTATTGATACAACCAGCAGAGGGCATTTAGGCAGTTACCTGGCAACGATTCGCGAGATTTATTTTTGGGAGCAGTAATTTACGAAATCCCGTCACCTATTTAACAACCAATGATGGATCAGGATTTTTGTGATACGCTTGAACACGCCATTTCCCGTGCATTCCAGCACATGGACAATGACAAGGCCAAAGGCTTTTGGTGTGACGGTATCCTGCTATCACAAGCAGCCATCAATTATTCGAAAAAGTACGTGAATGACAATAGGCAAGCCCGACTCAAAGCTTTTATTGGCAAAGACGGACAGACTGAATATGAAATGATCCTAAAGTTTGGCACCAAATCCTTGAGCCGGTATGCGAGGGATCTGAACATTGAGGAATGTATACCCAGCCCAGACAAAGAAAATTGGTTCACCATCGATATTGACAACAAAACCATTGAAGTTCAACTTGACTAGTGCGATTTACCAAAACCTCCGATTGCCTACCTAACAATTATGGAAATTTGTGCCCCTTTCATCTCCATATAAAACCCCATGAGATCCTATACCCTTATTGCCTCTTGCCTCCTTCTGATAAGTTGTACCAATCACCGGAATCAACCCGATCCGCTACAACAAAAAATTGACCACTTAAATCATATCAGCGAATTAGGGAATCAGGACTCCGCCTTACATTACCTTGTTGATAATTTTTCCAGGGAAGAAATGGTCGTATCAACCGACCACCAAACCCCCATGATCAGGATTCTCGCCTATCAGGCCCTCCTACTCAAGAAAGACCCCGGCTTTTTTACCATTCTCAAACGTCATCTTTCAGATACACAACAAGTGCAGTGGTGGTACGCTGATGACGTAGCCGACAGCACCACTATTGCCGACCTCATGATCACCAAAGCTTCAGGAAGGCTAAACAGATTGCAAAAAGATACCTTGATCGACCTGGTGCTAAGCGGACATACAAACCTGGAAACCGCTAAACGGATGATAAAAGAGATCCCACCGCAGGAAAAATATTACGCCATCATCAGAAAGGAAGCAGCCCGCGCCTCCACGGAATGCCACGACCTGCGACTGATATTTGCACTGGCAAAGTTTAAGAAAGAAAGTGATACAGGATTGATAAGATCGAAAATAGCAGGACTTACGGATAATGAATATTGCAACAATCATATCTTCCGGGCCATCGAAGTATTTCCTAACCCTTCCTTTTTCCCGATACTTGAACAATACCTGGAGCAATACATCCGGAAAGATAAGTTTGCAGCAGATGATGATTTTTCCTTTTATTGCAAGGCATTGGCCCAATATAAAAACAAACAGGCATTGAGGGTCCTGACTGCCCTTACAAAGGGACCAACCTATCCCGATAGCAGGAATCTGGAGTACAATAAACAGGCTGTTTTCAGGGCCATTTACCAATATAATTGCGCACTTTATCAGGGCCTGTATAAGACATTAAAACCACAGATGCCCAAGGATGTATTAGAAGACATAACTGATACCCCATATTACGACGGCCCTCCCACCTGGTAACGATACGCGGTTACAGGAACTTTATTATGGCTTCTTCTTATAAATAAGCTCATCGCTCCTCACGATCTTTCCCAATGAAAGGTCTATTCTTTCTGGTTCATCACCCTTACTTCCAATAACGTTTATATCGATAGACCGGAGCTTATAAAAGACGGTGATCGGTTTATCCAGTTTGTAGATCAGGTCTGTCTTATCGACCGTACTGGCGCTGATCTGTGGATTAGCACTTATTATTTCCTTAAAGCTGGCCGAGAAACTGGCGCCCTTGTCTTTTGTTTTGTCGAAAGAGATATTAACGTTGGGCGACTGGATCGTTTCCAGGATGATGTACAGGGGCGCTTTCTCCAGCTTAAACAACTTGATATTGCTGGCCATTACGGGGATGTTGTCATTAAACACCTTCGTGATATCATCATCAATTACGGTCATCGTTCCGCTATCAAGGCTAAACGTAGCACTCACATGCGAACTGTCGGAGACTGACAAACTTGAACCGGCGCCTATATTCTTTATTCCTAAAAACTTAATGATGGCTCCGGCAGATACGTTTTTTGTAAACGTTTGTTGCGTTACCGCTACGGGTGCGCTTAATGTCTTTACTTTCAGGGAGCCGCCCGGGATCCTTTGAGGTTCTCCATTGGCATCCAGCGCAAAAACTACCCCCACCACATCAAGCCCATTGGGCGTATGCTCCAAAGTCCATTCTTTATCATTCATTATTGACGTTGCCTTTGGAATGTCGCGGGTAGCTTTTTTGGTAGAAGTACAGGAAGCCATGATCAGGCAGATCAGGACAAGTGAAGCAAGGTTGGTGCATTTCATGGTATAATATTTATGATAATAAAATGGCTTATTAATGTAATTTCATTTCCGTTACAATTTTTCCCATTACTTGCTGCACCTGTGCAGGCAGGTTGTCAATAATGGTATTGACCGGTATGCTGAGTATCGAGTCCTTCCCTTTAAACAATCTTATTTCTCCCTTAATATTCTTGCCCTTGCTCACATAGCGGCCATTGATAGAAAAGACATCATCGCCGGTGGCATCGCTAAAAAATACAAAAGGCCTGTCCTTGCCTACGAAGGTTAATTCGTTCAATTCCTTATCAAAGGTTTGTGCCAATTGCAGATCGTCAATGAAGAGCTCCTCATTTTGAAAATTGGACCTCCTGAATTGGGGCTTATTGATGGTCAGTTCGATCTGGTCTACAAGTTGTTCATACACGATACCAATAGGAAAAGTGCCATTTATTGAAATCTGCGGGTCCTGGGGGATAGACGCATCCTTTGTAAGGTCTTTGGCCTTCTCGGCAGCAAACTGAAACCACTTACTGATATCAATGTATTTATCTTTTAATCCTTCACCGGTCTTCATTCCTAATAACAGGCTGTAAGTGAGCATGCCCCGGTTATACATCCCCATTTCCAGTGCCGACTGATCGGAAGCGGAGGCCGACAACATATAAGTGCCTGTCATATCCCTTAATTTTTCCAATGCCCTTTGCTGGTCGGCAGGCATGCTCTTGCGAACGATGAGGCTTTGCAGGGCCTGCCCGCTATGACAGGCATCCAGGATCAGTACCTGTTTTTGGGCTTTGATGTTGCGCATCCATCCATTCAGTTCATCCGAACTGATAGCCACTTGGTTTGCCACACCTGACAAGTCTAATGCAGAGGCTTCCTGGGTGAGGTAATAAAACTGTTGGTCACTTAATACTCCGTGACCAGACAGGAAGACAAGCAATATATCATTGGCTGTTGCTTTGGTGGCAATTTGCTCAAAGGCCTGCCGGATATTTGCTTTCTGCGGCCAGTGATCGGGCAAGGAAGATGCTTCTGTATTGAAAACATAATTGACCACATGGTCTTGATTCCCCTCCTTGTTAAGCATCCTCCGGGAGGAAGCAGCTATCGCCTTGTCGAAATCAGCAGCATCCTGAGAAGCAAAATTCAGCTTCAATTTGCTTCCTTTATACGTCGAGATACCTACTGAAATACAATAAAGATGCGGAATGACCAATACGCTGTCCCTTTTTTCTGCTACCGGCACCTTCTCCCCTTTGCTATAGAGTTGATTGTCTTCAGTGGATGCTTTAACGGTAATGGTATTCTCTTCACCTGTAACAAGGTAATCTGCTATATCCTTTTGGGCTACCACCAGCAGGTATTGGCTGCCA
Source organism: uncultured Paraflavitalea sp. (assembly GCA_966211765.1). Classification (GTDB taxonomy): domain Bacteria; phylum Bacteroidota; class Bacteroidia; order Chitinophagales; family Chitinophagaceae; genus Paraflavitalea. Next base: position 71,709 of record CBIHOV010000010.1, on the reverse strand, counting down.
TTCTTTTTTAAAGAAGCGGGTTGATACTTTTTTATTTGTTTACCACCCACATACAGGGATATTAATCCTACCCCTCCCTTTCTTCCGGTAATGGTAAAATAATAACTACCGCCCTTCAGGCCCTGTTGCTCTACAACCGGTGTAAAGCCGCAGAAATCAAGCCTGCCTGCCTTCCGCAAAGAAGATTGCTTCGTGCCGTCTCCCATAATAATGCTGGCCAGGTTGGGCTCCCAGAAGAGTTCTTTTAATTGATCCAACTCTATTATTTCCCTGCCACAGACATAATACAAAACCCTGCGGGCGCCTTCCGTACCATCATACCGGCCTGCGGAATCTATTACGAGGTAATCCGTACTGTCCATGGTAAGGAAAGAATACAAGGGCCTGGCATTTACAGCATCCATCACTTTAGTAGTGTGGTCTCTGGCAGCCGTTACAACATATTTCAGATCAGGGCTTAGTGAAGCACTGCTATAAGCCGGTGCTATTGAAAGACTGCTTTCCTTGCCGGTCAACAGGTTCCAGGTTTTTAGTTTACCATCTGAGCAAACTGAAGTAATAAATTTTCCATCAGCGGAGAATCTGACATCGAGGGCTTTCGAGGTACTATTGAACACATGTGGTGTATCGATCAAATATTGCAGGCGACCTGTTGCCACCTCTACTATTCCAATGCCTTCCATAGCGCCGCTATACGAAAAATGCGAATGTATGGCAGCCAGGTATTTACCATCCGGACTAAAACTGGCATTCCCACCGGGCAGAACATCCCATGCCTGTACTGAATGAAAGCCGTATTTATTAATATTAGTATCTGCAGGAAGCTGCCGCAATTTTTTTCCTGTCGATACATCCCACAACATTCCATGGCTTGTTAGGATCAGATCGCCCTGGGGGCTCAGGTCAACCTCTTGACCATCGAGGCTAACTTCGGGCATTGGGATTTCTTTTAAAAGCGCTCCTGAATCAGCCTTCCAGATCTTTACGGCCCGATGTTCCGCAGCGATGATATACTTTCCATCAAAGCTAAATTTCACCGAATTAAACTTCTCCTTACCGCTCAATGCATATAGTCTTTTGCCATCTGCTACGTTCCAGATTATTATCGTACTATCATCCCCTGATATAGTGGCCAATTTCCCCTCGCTACTAAAAGCAGTGCTGGTAATTAAATTTTCCTTTAGCCGGTATAGGATTTTCCCGGAAACAAGGTCCCAGATGCTGGCAGTACTATCAACATAGATGGTGGCCATATACTTTCCACCCGGACTAAAAGAAGTAGTATGTGGAGCATTGGCTACGGCCTGCAGGTTGGTAAAATTATTCTGCCGGGCATTCCAAATGCTGGCCTTCTCATATTTTGTAACCGCTATGTATTTCCCATCGGGGCTACTGCTTATGCAAACCGGTGCAAAAGTGGTTCGTTGACGCAATTTCGTATTGACATTGTCCACATCAGCATCATATACAAGCGCCCCTGTAGCGACTTCCCATATCCTGGCTTTCATGTAGTCCCTATTGGTAGCTATCACATATTTATTATCTACGCTGAATCTAATTTCCCTGGATGAATACGGAGATTTGTTTTTACGTTGCAGAATGTGCACGGGATCACCGGTCAATGCATCCCATATTTTTATTTCCGTACTGTCGTCTTCCGTTACAAAATATTTATCGTCGGAACTGAATGAGGCACTAATGAACCTGGTTTCTGCTTCCTTAAAATGCACCAATGCACCGTTGGATGCCCTCCATATCTTAACAGCGCCATGAAGGGTTAGAATATAATTACTCCGGGGACTAAACACAGCCGGTCTCTCCCAGTCGTCAAATCCAGCTAATCGGTACAATAATTTTCCGGAAGCAGCTTCGTATACGATCACAGAATCTCTCAGGTCCATTAAATGTTCTACCAGGATATACTTCTCGTTATTACTGAAACTAATATCGATAGCATGCTCTTCCAATTTAAAACTGCTGCATGCATTTCCTTTTTTAAATACTGTGCCGGAAGCGCCACCACAGATTGTCGCTACGCCGTTCTTTGTATTAGCACCAGGGGGAATGTTCAGTATATATTTTTCATGTGGACTGATCATCACAATTGCTCCCTGTAATTCATAGGCAGGCCGCAATGTAGCCATGTCATATGTTTTAAGACCCGCGCTCCAGGTAACCAGGATCCTGGTATCATCTTTACTAAAATCAATGGTGTAGCCTCTTTCCTCCAGCTTCAGGTACCTGATCAAATTACCGGTGGAGGCGTCCCATATTTTCACAATGCTAATCCGGGAGCTGTTGGAGGATAATCCACTGCTGATTGTCGTGTCGTCCTCTTCTACTGTGAGTAACCATTTACCATTGTGGCTAAATTTAGCATCGACAAAAGGCTCACGCGGTCCTGACAGGGTATACAGTAATTTTCCGCTGGCTGCTTCCCACACACCAGCAGTACGGTCTTCGCTGGTTGTTAAAACATACTTGCTATCGGCACTAAAGCTGATAGTCAATATATCGTCCGTATGTCCAATAGGGACTATTAAGGCTGGTTGTTGACCAACGGCATATCCTGTCCATAACAGGCTGCACAGGCATACTATAGCCCTCATTAAAATTAACATGTAAGTCATTTTAATGACGAATGCAATTGCTGATAAAGAAGATGTTGTGCGGCAGGGATGAAACAGTGCACCAGCTGTATTAAGGTACTGAAAATTTATGGATATACAGCGTTGGCAGTGGGGATGGGATGGAAACTGGCCCCTATAGGTGCTCCTAAAGAGCTGCCTCTTAGGCGTTAGTGAGGAAAAGCAGCAATAAAACTGACCGCTGAGACGTAAAAGGCGCCCATTAGCGGCGAAAAGCGTCCGGGCGGAAAATAAGCTTACACATTATTCCAGTGATTTTTACGTCTCAGCGGTCAGTTAATTATTTTGATGAATACTTTTTGAATTGTTTCAGATCCGTTGCGCTGGCCGGCTTCAGTTGTATGGCAGCACCGCCACCGGCAGCCAGTTTCAGCTTCAATGTACTGTTGCTGTCTACCAGAAAGGTTTCAATCTTGTATGCTTCAGGATTCGACTTCCAGTCTGCCCCCGGTGCATCACCATAGATCACGGCTACATATTGTTGCCCTTTATCCAGAAAGCTGAGCGGAACGACCGAAGTTCGGCTATTCTCATCAGTAATGGTGCCAATAAACCAATCAGGCTTGCCTTTTTCCTTACGTGCTATACTTATATAATCGCCGGGCTCAGCTTCGATGATCTTTGTATCGTCCCAATCTACCGGTACCTCTTTGATAAATTGAAAAGCATCGGGCTTAGCGGCATAATTCTCGGGCAGATCGGCAGCCATTTGCAAGGGGCTATAAATCGTCACATACAGGGCCAGCTGCTTGGCCAGGGTGGTATGCATCTGACGCTCAGGCGCATAGGCGGTATATCCCTTCATTTTAAAGATCCCGGGTGTATAATCCATCGGACCTCCCATCAGCCGGGTAAAGGGCAGGATGGTTTCATGTTCGGGCGGACTGCCAATGCTGAAGGCATTGTATTCGTTGCCCCTGCCTGCTTCGCTGGCCATCCAGTTGGGCCAGGTACGGTGCTGGCCGGTGGGCCGCATGGGTTCATGCACATCAATGGTAACCTGGTGTTCTGCCGCCTTCTTTGCCACCCGTTCGTAATGGTTCACCATCCATTGTCCATCATGGTGCTCGCCGCGGGGAATGATCCTGCCCACATAACCAGTTTTCACAGAAGTATAGCCCATCAGGTTCATAAACCGGTAAGCGGTGTCGAGCTGGCGTTCGTAATCGGTGGCCGATCCGGAGGTTTCATTGTGCATGATCATGGTCACAGCTTTGGAAGCTGCATACCGCGTGATCTCCCGCACATCAAAATCGGGATAAGGGGTGGTAAAGGAAAATACATTTTCTTTCCAGTTGCCAAACCAGTCTTCCCAGCCTGTATTCCAACCTTCTACCAATACACCGCCAATACCATTGGCTGCAGCAAAATCAATATACTTTTTTACGTTGGCAGTATTGGCGCCATGTGTGCCATTCGGAATAAGGCGGCCACTGGCATCAGTACTGTCAGGAAAGTTGGAATAGTTCCAGGTAGCTTTAGCAGTTTGCATTTCCCACCATACGCCTACAAACTTCATGGGCTTGATCCAGGAAGTATTCGTAAGGGTGGTAGGCTCATTGAGGTTAAGGATCATTTTGGAAGCCAGCATATCGGCTGCCTTATTAGATACGATAATTGTGCGCCAGGGGATTTGGCAAGGCGCATGCAGATAGGCTTTATTGCCTGTAGCATCGGGCACCAGGCTGGATGACAAAGAATAATTTGCCCTGTCTATATGCAATTGCATGGCCGGATAGTTGATGAGGGCAGCCTCGTGAATATTGATGTACAGCCCTTCTTTGCTCTTCATCATCAACGGAGTTTGTACGGCATAAGGGTCGGGCGCTGTACGCACGGCTATATCCGTCGAACTCTTCACGATGCTGGTATTGTCGATCCCGCTCAGTGGCGAAGTGGTGTAGAGGTATTCATTGGTATCGTAATCGCCCGGTATCCAGAATGTTTTGTGGTCACCGGTCAACTTGAACTGCGTCAATTCATTCGCTACAACGAAGTATTTCAGGTTGGGCTGCAGGGGAAATTCATACCGGAAGCCCACTCCTTCTTCAAATACGCGAAATACAATATTGAGCAGGCGATTGGGGGCTTTGCGCTGCCGCAGGGCCACGGTGAGTTCCTCATACTGGTTGCGAATGGTATTTACCTCACCCCATACCGGCTGCCAGGATTCATTGACAGAACGGCGGCTGGTGCGCAACAATTCAAAGTCTTTATAAAAAGTACTGTCATCGGTTAAGGAGAAGCCCAACCTCGAAGGCGCCACTACCTGTTGCTGGTCATACTGCACGGCATAAGTGGGTGTGCCGCCTGCATCGAGTACAAAATCCAGCTTCACCTTATTCATAGTTACCTGAACAGGGTTAGTGGATTGGGCATACACGGGGGGAACCAGGACCACCAGGAGTATATAACAACTTAATTTTTTAAATAACGTCATGCTGCGATTTTTTTACAATGGATGCTTTATTCTACTGCCGCTGCTGTTGTGGAAGATTCTCCCAGAATGGACCTTCGATAGTGATCAGTTTCCGTACTCCAGGAAAAGGTAAGCCGGTCGGTCCGGATGGGCTTATTGGTGATCTGCTCGGGTGTAACAAACTTCTTAATGCTGATGCCATTGCGTATGATAGATACACGCACGGCGCCTTTTTGCTGCGCAATCCTGGATACTGAAAAACCCGCAGGTACTTGTATCGCCTTATCGTTGATCATCAATTGCGCCTTATCCTGCAAGATGGTCACCACTTCTATGGAATCTTCTTCTTTGCGCTGTACCGCATCCTGCTGGAAACTTTCTACGGGAATATTATAAGGCGCAGGGTGTATATCATGCCTGTATTTTTTAAAGAAGGCAATGGCAATATCATTGCCCAGGAAAGGAGAAGGTTCCTTTTTCCATACACTCTTATAATATTTCAACAAGAGGGAAAAGCCATCATTGTGGTTGATCTCCGGCGCCAGGTGATGACCTTCGGGATAATCATTCCAGGTAATGATATTCATGATGGAAACGTCCTCCACTATACCAAATTCCAGCATCTTCCGGAAATTCCACGACAAGCCGGTAGCAATGTATTTACGCTCTACTTTGTTGATCCCTGCATTGACTGCTTCGCTGGCATAATGGAACATATCCCAGGTGCCGCGCTTCAGGAGTTTGGAAGTATAGAAATCATTGAAGGCCGACCCCATAAAGGTCCTGTTGCGTTTGCGGCAGGCATCTGCCACGAGCTTGCCGGCGTAATCGTTGGTGTATGATACAGTCCACATCCATACAGCCGGAAAATAATCCAGGTATTCATTGGCTTTCTGTTCGTCAATACGCTCATTGATGGTACGCGCCAGGGCAAACTTTTCGTTTACCGCATCACCCAATCGCCTGTAGGCACGGGCTACATAATAACTTTCCGGCAACCCCTGCCTGTCGGCCGGGATATCGGCCAGGCTTTCACCGTACCATAGATACAGCAGCAGGCGACCATCGGGTGTTCGCAGCCAGTGAGGATTGTTTCTGCCTACCTCATCGAAGATGCCATTCATGCGCCGGGCCAGTTCTGCTACCTTGGCTGCTTCGGTAGAACCTCCGGGGTGAGATACGCAGAGTGTGAGTTTAAAATCCAGCTGTTGCTTATCTGCTACCCGGAAATAGGCTTTGATAATATCATCCCAATCAGGAGCGCCCAGTACATAATAGAATTGAAAGCCGTCGATGCCACTTTGCATAGCAGCGCGCATTTCAAACTCCACGGCCTCGTCGAGGGTTTTATCTTTCAGCAGTGAATCGGTCATCACCTTTACCTGGGTAAGACCACCCAGGGGTGCAGTGATATTGCCTTTTGAGGCATAGTACTCGGGATCACAGCTATCTTCCAGTTTATGCCCTTTATACCGGATGATATTCGTCATGCAATGTGCGATCACCAGCTTTTTATTACTGATGGGCATACTCAGTTCAGGCAGGTTTTTGAGGTTGTCCTGCGCTGAAAGATGGATGGATGTTATGAGCAACATCCATCCTATTAACGATCCCCGGTAAAACTGTTTCATGTTAATTATTAATATCCAGGATTCTGTTGTCCGGCCATTTTCGGATTGGAGTTGAGCTCTGTAATGGGAATTGGCCAGGAATAAGCTTTATCAGCCCATTTGAAGGGTGTTCCATTCAGGGCCCGGGCGGTTACATAAAATGTAGCTTCTGAAGCGCCCAGGTGCCAGCGGCAAACATCAAACCACCACTGACCTTCATTAAACAGTTCGGCCCAGCGCTCATAGTACAGGGGATTATTACCCATTACAGGATCGCTTGCTTTCTTGGCCATGGTTTCGGCTGTGAGGCTGGCATAATCCACTGCGGAAGCGCTGTTGATGGGAAGGCCATAGGCGCGCCTTTTTACTTTATTGATGTATTCCAATGCGGTGGTAGCTTCGGCAGAATTGGCACAGGCTTCGGCATACAAGAGGTACACATCGGCCAGGCGCAGGATGTAAATATTGGCTGCATCAGCAGGTCCTACATTATTGATATCATTAAAGATGGGGGCGTATTTGCGGAAGCTCCAGCCAAGTTGCTGGTTGAGGTTGGCATCGCCCATAATATAAGAAGGCCTTGCTACCGGATACCAGTTGGTACCATCCCGTTTTACAGAATCGAGCCAGGGTTGCAGGGTATTAACATACAAACGTGGGTCGGCTGTTTTATTGGTCCGCACAGCCAGGGCTTTTGCCTTATATACGGGATCCATTACCTTTTCGGGATTGGAATAACTGGGATCCTTGCTGCCGTTGAAATTGGGGTTGGTCACCAGGGTATAGGTACCTTCGGTATATCCATAGCGCAGCACGTTCTTGTCATGCAAACCAATATTGCCGCCATAACCAAGGGGCAGGGAAGATTCTTCTTTACCGTTCAGGCCCAGGGCATAGGGAGGAAATATTAGGCCGTTGATAGAAGTGGCGTTGGCCGCACCGCTGTACACGCCATATCCACCTTTGGAATCCTGGTCAATATTCAATTCAAACAATGATTCTTCGTTGAATTCATTGGCACTGATTCCAATAAAGGCATCCCTGTATTTGGCATAGGGCATCAGTGTTTTGCCGCTGTTGTCAATTACATCTTTCAGTACGGGTTTTGCTTTGGCCCAATCTTTCCGGAATGTATAGGCTTTACCCAACAGGCCTTTGGCAGCCCATTCGGTTACCCTGCCTACATCATTGCCGGTCCACACTTTACCTTTCAGCAGTTTGGCAGCTTCCAGCAGATCACTTTCAATGAGCGTCCACACCGCATTAATATGTGCGCGTGGTTGCTGGGTAGCTTCAAAACCTGCGGGCAATCCTTTAAACAAAGGCACACCCAGGGTATCTGTTGCAGATGGGCTCACCTTGTAATCCTGTCCGTATAAGTTTTCCAACTGAAAATAATAATAAGCCCGCATGAAATAAGCCTGCCCGCGGATAAAATCAATCTTTTGCTTATCGGCTTCCTTGGCGCCATTCTTCTCAAAGAAGTCGGCTCCGGACAATGCTACATTGCTATTCTTTACGCCGGCATACAATGCCTGCCATACACCCGCCACAAATCCATTGGCCGGCTGCATATTGCTTACGTCGATAAAACCCAGCCAGTCAGGATCAGAGTGAGCCGAGCTACCGGCATGGGTAGCATTGGCCATCATCTTGGTGAGGTAATTGAAACCAAACAGGTGCTGGTCGCGCAGGTTGGAATAACAAGGCGCCAATACGCTTTCGAGATCGGCTATGCTGGCCGGATAGTTACCGGTAGAATACTGGTCTTTAGGCCCCACCAGTTCGGGGTCTTTCTTACAGGCCGCTACACTTACAGCGGTCACAATGAGTAGGGTGAATATTTTCTTGTACATGATTGCTAAGTTTTGGGATCATTAAAAAGTAATGTCAAAGCCTACAGAGAAGATCCTGTTTTGTGGATATTGCGGTACAGCATCTACGCCCCTGGTGGTAACACCTACGGTAGTACCTACAAATCCTGCCATGGACTGAGCAGAAAAGCTGCTGGCAATTTCAGGATCGACACCGGAATACTTAGTGATCACAAAGAGGTTGTTGGCCATGCCAAATACCCTGGCGCTTTGAATGCCTACTTTCCGCAGGATATCATTGGTGAAGGTGTAACCAATCTGCAGGTTCTTCAATTTCAGGTAGCTGCCATTTTCCACGAAGTAGCTGTTTACCGAAGTATAGTTACCATTGGGATCGAGGGTACCATCAGGCGCTGTAACGCGTGGTTGACTGGTAAGACCATTGGAGCCAAAGAAAGAAGCATTGAATATCTGTGAAGTGGTATTACCATCAGAGAAGCGGAACTGTTCGTAGGCTTTTACACCATTGAAGAGGTCTACACCTGCTACGCCGTTGAACAGCATCGCCACATCAATTCCTTTCCAGCCAAGCCGTATACTGGCGCCATATACGAGGTTGGGGTTGGGGTTGCCCAATACCTGGCGATCGGCTGAAGTGATCTTTCCGTCTTTGTCCATGTCGTCGAAAATAAGGTCACCGGCATGGGCGGCATTGCCATTTACTTTTTGGGAGGCAGCAGCTGCATCGGTTTGGAAGATGCCCAATACCTTATAACCGTAGAAGGAGCCAAAGGGCAGGTTGGCTTTTGTTATAGTAAGCGGAGCAGTACCCATGAGGTTGTAACCGCTCTGATCGGAATTGTTGAAATAGTTACGGCCATCAAACAGGGCATCATTGGTAATACCGTTGAGGTCAAGTACCTTATTCTTGTTGAAGCCGGCGCTAACGCTCACATCATAACTAAAATCACCTTTCTTGTCTTTATAGCCCAGCAAGAGGTCTACACCTTTGCTGCTAACCTGGCCAATGTTCACAAAATAAGGGGAGATATAGCCAGAGCTGTTGGGCAGCGGCAGGGCATACAACATGTCTTTTGTCTTCTTGTTGTACCACTCTGCAGTGAAATAGAATTTGCCATCCAGCAATTCACCATCGATGCCAAGATTGGTTTCATGCACGGTTTCCCAGTGCAGATCGGGATTGGGGATAGCGTTGATGGAGTTGGCAATGACCAGGGGAGCACCGGGTGCAAAATTCTGTCCGCCATTGGCTATACCACTGGTACCATTAAACTGTGCATAGGTAGCCAGATAAGCGTAGGGAGGGATATTGCTGTTGCCCAGGGTACCATAACTACCGCGCAGTTTGAGCACATTGATAAAAGGAAGGTTTTGTTTGAAGAAACCCTCATCGCTGATATTCCAGCCGCCGGATACAGCACCAAAGGTACCGCGCTGCATATTGGGACCAAATACGGTGAAGTTGGCATCTTCTCTTAAAGAGCCTGAGATATAGTACTTACCATCATAATTGTAATTCAACCGCCCGAAGAATGATTTAACCAATCCATTGGGATCATTCTTACCGGTAGTACTAATAGCGGAGTTGGAAGTTTGGACAAAGGAAAAGCCCCTCAACCCTACTGCACTCATGGTAGTGGACTGGTTGTTCCATTTGGAAACGATCTGTTCAAAACCTGCCACCGCATTGAAGTTGTGATTGCCAAATGACTGGTCGTAGGTCAACAGGTAATTGGTCAACAACTGGCTGCTGCGGATGCTGGCCTTGGTGAGGGAGTTGGAAGTAGGGGTACCAGGACCAAAGTTGGGATTGTCCTGGAAGTAGTCCTGTGATTCATCGTAATAGTTATAACCAATATTGGTGCGGAAGGTTACATGCAAAGGCAGTTTCACTTCGGCATATACATTGGCCTGCAGGTTGTTCTTGAAATTCTGGATCTCGGCTGAGTTTACCACACCATAAGGATTAGGTCCACCGAAGTTGATGCCATATCCCGGAGGTACGGAACCGATCCTGCCATCTTTCTCATATAAAGGAATGATGGGCAGGGAGCGGAAAGGCGCGATCTTCAGTTGTGACTCTACTTGCCCCAGGGGAGAAGTTTTGCGCCTGGACACAGCCAGTTGCTCTCCTATCTTCAGGAACTTGCCCAGTTTGTAATCGGTATTGATACGGGCGCCGCCGATATTGGAATAGTTCCTGATATAGATGCCTTCCTGTTTGTTGTAGAAACCGGAAAAGAGGTAGTTCATAACGGGTGAAGAACCAGAAACGGAGAGGTTATAGTTTTGCTCTGTTCCATTCCTGTACAGTACATCCGTCCAGTCAATATCAGACAGGGTATCAGTTTGCGTAGCATTGGCGAAATAGCCGGGATGGAATACATTCTCCATCTTTATATACTCTGCTTTGTTGAGCAGGGTGATCACCTTGGGCTTGGTAGTGCCGAAACGCGCATTGAAATTGATGGTAGGTTTGGCGCCGCTTCCCTTTTTGGTGGTGATCACGATAACACCACCTGCTGCCGCAGAACCATAAATGGCAGTAGCGCTGGCGTCTTTCAGGATATCGATGGTCGCAATATCCTGTACATTGATATTATCACCGGGCACGCGTATCCCATCTACGATGTACAGGGGGCCTGGCTGGTGCAGGGAAGATAAACCCCTGATGATAATGGTAGGCTGTGCATCGGGCTGACCGGTATTTTTAATGATCTCCACACCGGCTGCCCTGCCTTGTAAAGCTTCGGTTACGCTGGTAACCGGCAGGTTTTTGATCGTTGCCCCGGAAACAGAAGATACGGAGCCTGTTACATCCTTCCGGCGCTGGGTACCATAACCCACCACTACTACAGCATCGATGGCCTTAACAGAAGGTTGAAGGGCAAAGTCGACTACTGCTTTGGATCCGATAGCCACTTCGGTCTTTTCATATCCAACATAAGAGATTACGAGGGTGGTAGCAGAAGCGGGAACACCGATCCGGAAATTACCGGAAGCATCGGTACTTACCCCCGATTTAGAACCTTTCACGGCAACAGAGGCGCCGGCCAGGGGAGCATTTTTTTCATCTGTAATAGTACCTGTAATGATTTTATCCTGTGCATGGGCGACCTGGAGGGTCAACAGGAAAAGAAAACAACAAAGAAGTTGCTTCAGCAATCGTTTCGTTTGCATGGCAGTAGTTTAAAAATTTGGTGATGTAGATCGTCAGACTATGGCTTAGGATATCAAAGAAACGGGCAGGGGAAAACGATTCCAACTTATATAGGGAAAGTATAAGAAATATAGGCCTCCGGGAGGATATAGCCGATTATTAGTTATTGATTATTAATTACTTATTATTACATTAAACATTTTACTATATAATTAAATATAGCCTGTTTTCAAGCAGAAAGGAGGTACTAAATGCTCTTGATTTCCATGATCCGGTGTTCAAATTCTTCGTTGGGAATGATGGATTTGTTCTTGATCTTGGTTTTGTAGGTGTTGATGGTATTGACTGAATATTCGAGGATGCGGGCAATCTTTTCGCTGTCGTGGATACCCATGCGGATGAGGGCAAATATGCGGAGATCGGTATTCAGGAGTTCGTTTTCTTTCAACTGTATCTGGTCTTCCCGGACAAACAAAGTATTAAATTCTTCAATAAAGTGGGGGAAGAGCTTGAGGAAGATGCGGTCGAAGTTGCCGAGGAGTTCCTCTTTTTCCTTCTTAATATTAATGGTATTGGCCAGCATGCGTATTTCTTCCAGCTTGCGGTCATTGACTTTCACCTCCAGATTCTTTTTGAACTTCTCCATTTTGGCATAGAACTCGGAGTTACCATTAAAAAAATAGCCTATGTATTCGTCCTTGAACTTATTGGCTTCCGACAGTTTGTTGTTGATCTCCTGCTGTTTGATATTGGCTTCGGTAATGATCTGCTGGGCGATCTTGAGTTTGCGGAGTTGCCGGAATATGACAATAATAAGGGCTACCAATACCATCAGGAGCAGGGTAACGATGGCGGCATAGGTGATGACGGTACGCTTTTCATTCTCCACCCGGGCCACTTTTTCGGCTTCGATCAAGGGCAGGATAGCGCTTACCTGTATCTTCCGTTGGCGGGCGCCATAAGAAAAAGCATCATTGAGGGCTTTTTCGATATAGGTGGAAGCACTTTTCAGATCGCCCTGCTTAAACAGCAAAGCAGACAAGTTGAAGATAGCAGCGGTTTCCTTGGTGGAGGATTTAATGTCAGCGATAGCAGCCTGTATCAACAGGTGGATGGCCGTGTCTATCTTCCCGCTCTGAATATAATTGTCGCTCAGGGTAGATGCAGTAAGGGCCAGCTCATGGTGCGACAAGCCGGTATCCTTCATGAGGGTTTGGAAGTAATGGCTGGCCTCCTCTCTTTTTCCATTCCGGATATTCTTGAGTCCACTATAATAATTATAAGCAAATGATTGGGGTGAAAAAAGCTGAAGCGCCGAATCGGTATATTCAATACCCTTTCTGTTGTAACCGGGCGTATGGTACTGGTCATTATCATAATCGGCCAGGTCGTAATAATAGCGGGCCATCAGGGAGTAATAGTCGGCCTTGAGGCTATCGGGAAATCCCGCCAGGCGAATGTTTTGCAAAGAGTCGAAGGCTTCTTTGAACATGCCTGAAGAAAGCAGGATAAAACTTAATTTGATACGCGCCAGGTCGCTACGCAGGGGATCGGACAGTTCTGTTGCCGTTTGCTGCAATTTACGGGCATAGTTATAGGCGGAATCATAATTGAATATCTTGTATTCCTCATACAATTGCTGGTAAACGGTAAACCTGGCAGGAAGATCAGCAGCAGGTATTTTGGCGGTCAATTGCTTTAACTGTTGAATGGCCTGCACCTTTGCCTGGTCATATCCCGCAGACGCTTCAATAGCACGGTTAAGCGCTGCCATCAGGCTATCAGTTTTGGTCTGCCCCCAGGCAGTGCTACACAATACAAGGAGTAAAAAACAAGCGATCCGTTGCTTCATATGCACCAATAAGGTTACTGGTAAACTTCGTGTATTTTTCTGAAAGAAACATAAAAATAGTAGGGAACTCAGGTCCGAAAGAAAATACGCTACCATGCTTTCTTTCTGACTTCCTGACTTTCGGTCTTAGGGACTATTACTCGAGCCAGACCATCTGTGTGAAGGCGCCATTGGCAGCAACATCCCATACTTCTACCCGCACCCATTTACGGTTGGCCAGGGAAAGCGTCCACTGGTATTTTTTGTTGCCAAAGGCTTCGGTATCGTGCAGATCAATGTGCTCCCGGTACACTTGCTGTCCATCACCGGAAACAATGTCCAGGTATTGCAAGGGAAATGTATAGTTAATGGTTAGTGCTATTTCAGCCTTTCCATTTTGCAGGCGGGCAGTTTCACCGGAACGTTTACCATTGACAGTGAACTGAGGGAACAATATCTCGCCGGTGGAGACAAAGAACTTTCCCTGTTCCATTACATCGAGTATGGGCTGCCAGCCATTTTTCCAGGAAGGCAAAGTATCGAGTTGCAGGTAATTCACATTGAGGTGGGCATACACTTCGAAGTGTGGCTCTATTTTAAAAAGGTCGGCTTCTGCGATCACATGTTTTTGATGGCCCCAATTGGCCATATCATCCATCAGGTCGAGTATGCGCCTGTTGCCCAGATAAGGTTGGGAAAGATCGGCCGGCATGGCTTTCCAAGCAGCGCCCATAAAACGGTCGGAGGTAAAGAAAGCTTCTTTTTTATATTGATCGGGATAGCCTGTTGATCCTTTGGTGCGTGCATGGGCTGTCCAGGCAAGGCCCTTTTCTTTTTGGAGTAAGGTGAGCATTTCCTCCTTATTGGCAATACGGTATACGGTACCATACTGCGGGTGTTGCTCTATGAAAGGCTCTTCTGGCTTACGCTGCATGATCCAATACACCGGCCTGGGAAAGAAATTCATCCAGTGGCCGCCAAAGAAATTATTGGGTTCCTCTCCCGGCAATAGCAGCAATCGGTTGTCGGACAATCGTTCGCATTCATCAAACAAGGTCTTCAACTCTGCCAGGCGTTCGTTGGCCGGTCCTTTGGGATGGCCCGGTCCATGAAACTCTCCCAGGTGAACAATATCTACGCCGGTATTTTTGAACACCTTCACAAAGTTGGGTGTTTCGGGCAGTGGCTTGTTGGCCAGCACATCCTGTACGTGCTCAATGTGAAAATGGCTCGACATGGTTTTATAGCCGGGCAGCGCAGGATATTTATCGTTGTGGGTAAAGCGCTTTACCTCCGTTAATGCCGCACCTGCCTTTTGTGTACTAAGCAGGCAAAAGAAATTGAGCCTTTGTTGGGTGCCCGGTGGTGCATTGAACCAGGGAACGTAACGGCGGTCGCCAAAGAGGTCTTGCCGGATACCAATGCCATAGCCTTTGATCATATCCCGGTAATTATTGCCATGCCAGGTAAACTTCAGGTTGAATGCCTCATCGAGGGGATAAAAATATTGGTGGGGAGCGGGAAACAAGGCCAGGCTGCCGCCCTTGCCACCTCCTATGATGGTTCTGTATTTCACCTCCTGGTTTTTGGCCAGCTTTTTCGCATCTGGGACGATGGATTGGAGTTTGTTGTCTACATCCGACCAGCTCACCTGGTTCCATAACTGACCCTTACTCACCAGTCCGGCATCATACAATAAGGCAGTAGAATCAACTGCCGTTGATATGACGGCTGCAATATTGAACAGGGGGCTGCCTTTATACAAGGTAATCTCAATGGCTCCATTGAAAGAAGCTGCCGTTACAGCTGAGATCACGATCAATGTGCGTATGCCGCTGCTGGTTACCCGCACCTGTCGTTTATCCAATTGTACGGGGAATGCCTGATACGGTTTCTGGGGAACCCGATCGAAGAAAATATTCCAGCCATTTTGAGAGACCAGGTCGCGCTTACCCAATGTAAGGATGAAAGCAGGATCCAGGCCGGTAGCTATTTCCTGAAATTGTCCCTGGCTGGTCAATTGAATGCTTTTGAACAGGGGTTGCTCTTTGTCAAGGTTGATCAATAATCTTGCTTTCTCGCCCTTACCTGCCTGCCAGCTAATATCCAGCAGGTTGTTGCGGAAGGCGGCCACGGCACCGCTGGTCTTTTGAAGACCGGAAAGATCAACAGGCGTTTGAGCCCAGGCAATGGTATTGACCAGCAAGAAGAGGAGGAGGAATAAGGATGTCTTTTTCATATAGCTGCATTAGTAAGCAGCTATGAAGATAAAGTATTCGAGACATCTTTTGAGGTGCCTGTAGGTGTCGCCTTTAGAGGTGACACCTTTCGTCTGCGTCGCAAGGGTAAAGGTGTCACCTCTAAAGGCCAATCTATAACTAAGTTTCCTCGTCGTAATAGATCTTATAATATTTCTTTCCCGACATTTCGTCCACACCCCTTTCGATAAGGTCACGGCGGCCATGGATATAGATATGAAAGTTTTTATCCAGCTTGAGTACTGTTTTAAATACCTTTTGCTGTTTCTTGACAGCGGAAAGGTGGATATCAAACTCGTCCCCTATTTCGAAGTTGCGGGATGATTCAAAGTTCTTTTTATAGGCCATAAAGGTATCCACTACTTCGGGGTGGTGGATCACTTCTTCAGTAAACTCCTGCAGGCTGAACTGTTCTTTGGTCTTAAAATAATCCATGGAACGGTTCAACATATCGATCTGGTCACTCTTGCTCACATCAAATTTTGACGCATACTCGTTGGTAACAAAGTTTTTACAGAGGCTTAAATATTTATCTGTGTGGTGATAGCTATCGGAATAGGGCTGTACCTGCAAGAAATCGGTGACCCAATACTGGGTGTCATTCTGCTTATTGGTACTGTCTACCACGCATACCTTGTAACCATCTACGGTATTGGTATTGAAGATCAGGCAGCCTTTGTCCAGCTTATTGATATTGATCCCTTCTTCCTGTATCACTTCCCAGCTTTTGCCGTGCTGAAATACTTTGAGGAAGGTTTCTTTGGTTTCGGATTTAAAAATACCAATGGCCCGGATATATTCGTTTTCAAACATAACCCGGTCAAACAATACCACATATAGTTCTCCTTCCTTTACCTTGGCATGGGTGGATTTGCTGTAGAGGAATTGAGCCAACAGGGCAGCCTGTGGTACAAAGGTCTCTATATCATCAAAAATGGTACGCACATAATTGTATACTTCATTCAGTGCTATATCACTTAGGTGGGTAAAGCGGTACAATTCGTTTTCATTAAAAGCGCCCAGGAAGTATTTGGTGAGCAGCCCCTGCACGATCTCATCGTTGAGCGTAAGGGGATTTTCCGAAAGCTTCAATTCCTCGCCGCGGGAAGGATTACCCACTTTATGCACCATCACTTTCTGCAGTAATACTCCGTCAAGTCCTGTCATTGTCCATTTTTTTCAGGCGGCGAAGATAAGGGGAAGGAATATTTTATTCAGCCAGAGTTATACACCTTATTTCGCCTTTACCACCTGCACTGTAACCAGCAGTTGGCCGGTGTGCCGCATGGTGTGCTCGGCGGCATGGAACAACAGGCCCAATACGGTAGACGGCGTCTGTTTGCGGCCTACTCCCCTTGTATCTGTCAAAGTAGCAGGATCGGTTTCTTTTAACCGGCCGATGGAAAGGGCCAGCCGGGCATCAAATGCTGCCAATAGCTGGGCCAGGGTAATGCCCTCCGCCGGCTTTCCCTCCTTTGCAAGGTATTCCAATTGTTCCGGAGAAAGCATTTGTGCCGCAGCGTAAGTAAAGAGTCTGTCCAGCACACCTGTCATGTGCTGCAGGTGAAAACCAGGTGATGCTACCCCGGCCGGTTGTTCCCACAACAGGGCTTCCGGAAAATCTCGGAGCAAATCATGCAACTCTTCCTGCGCCTGCAGTAATGCATGGGCTACCGGCTGCAGTAAAGCAGGTATCCCTTCCAGGGGGCCACGCAGCCATACTTCGGGTAATTTATTGGAAGTCATCATAATGAGCACAAGTTAGCAAATAAGTAGTGTTTTGCCGGATGACCAGGACCTGGTGTAAAAAGCGTACATCTACGTTTACCTGTTCCTACCGTTTGTAAAAAAACCTGCATCCATGGCCTTTTTACGGGTAAAAGGCCCGACATTTTGGTACAACCAACACTAAAAAAACGACCGATCTGTGAAGTGGACTAACTGTTTAATCGCCTTTTTATCCTTTGTAATCTGTAATACCCTTTCTGCCCAGCCAACCCACCCGGGAAGCGTCAAAATTTCCGGGTCTGTAACTGATAGTTCCGGGCAACAATTGCCGTCTGTAACCGTCATGCTGCTAAAGTCTGCGGATTCCGCCACTGTAAAGATCACGAGTACTGATCAGGGTGGCGCTTTTACTTTTGAAGACATTCTGCCCGGCCATTACCACTTGTCCTTTACTACTACCGGCTATGCACCTCACCGTATTAAACTGCCGCTGGTGAATGCTCCCTTCACCGCCGATCCAGTGCGTCTGCAAAAAGCGGTGGCCATGCTGGAAGGTGTAACAGTGGTAGCCCGTAAACCTCTGATTGAATTAAAGCCCGACCGCACTATTGTGAATGTGGATGCAGCGGTAACCAATGTGGGTGCTACCGCCCTGGAAGTACTGGAAAAATCACCCGGTGTTTCAGTAGACCGGAATGGGACCATCAGCCTGAAAGGCAAGCAAAATGTGCTGATCCTCATGGATGGAAAACCCAGCTACCTGCCTGCAGCCGACCTGGCCAATTACCTGGGAGGATTAAGCGCTTCTCAAATTGAACTTATTGAGATCATGACCAATCCTTCGTCCAAATACGATGCAGCAGGCAATGCCGGCATCATCAACATCAAAACCAAAAAGAATAAGGTAAAAGGCTTTAATGGCAACCTTAACCTGGCTTATGGACAGGGGCGTTATTATAAGAACAACAACAGCCTGTTGTTGAATTACCGGAATGGAAATTATAATCTCTACCTTACTTACAGCAACAATATCTCCAAGTCCTTTACTGATATCTATGCTTATCGCTGGTATTACAAGGAAGACAATAAGACCATCACCAATCGCTTTGAACAACCTACTTATTTAGCGAGTCCATTTGCAGGACACAACCTCAAAGCAGGGGTGGATTATTTTCTGGGTAAGAAAACCACGCTTGGTGTATCGGTAACGGGTGTACATTCTATCCGCAAAACAATTGGCGGCAATTCCGGCGAGTGGATCAACCAACATAATATGGTAGATTCTGTGATCCATACCAACAGTGATAACAAAAACACCTGGAAAAACCTGGGTGTCAATCTAAGCGCCAGGCATGCATTCACCGACAGCAAGGAATTATCCGTTGACTTAGACTACCTCGATTACGATCTTGATAACCGCCAGTTTTATCAAAATATACTTACCGGAAATAATCCTTATACGGATGGATTAAGGGGCGACCTGCCTTCTACCCTGCGCATATTTTCAGGCAAGACCGATTACAGGCAAACCATTGGTAAACACCTGAAAATGGAAACCGGCTGGAAGACCTCGCATGTAAAAACAGATAACCTGGCAGCGTATGAATTTCTACAGAACAATAACTGGAAACCAGACTATGATAAAACCAACCATTTCCTATACGCTGAGACCATCCACGCGCTCTATGCCAATGCACAAACAGAAGTATCGAAGTGGTCTTTGCAGGGAGGTCTTCGTTTTGAGCACACGGCGTATAAAGCCGATCAGCTAGGGAATGTTATCAGGAAGGACTCTTCCTTTTCCAGGCAATACAGCAGCTTATTCCCCACAGCATTTGCCAGCTACCAGGCAGACAGCTCCCATACTTTCAGTTTTAGCGCAGGCAGGCGCATTGACCGGCCTGCTTTCCAAAAACTGAATCCTTTTGTATTCCTGATCAATAAGTATACTTATCAAACCGGCAATCCTTATTACCGGCCTCAGTTTACCTGGAACTTTGAATTCAGTCACCTGTATAAACAAACATTGATCACAACACTTAGTTACAGTGTTACCAATGATTATTTCTCCCAGATATTTTTATCGGACAGCAATGGGCTGATTACTTATACAGAAGGCAACCTGGGCCGGATGGTCAATATTGGCTTATCGGTGAGCTCACAACTTTCACCTACTCCCTGGTGGTCAGTGACGCTGCAAGCCAACCTGAACAGGAAGAAAATAGAAGGGGTGGTAGTCAATTCGATTGCGGCTTCGGTAACGCAGCTTTATATGAATGTGAGCAACCAGTTTCGCTTCAAAGGCGGATGGTCGGCCGAGCTCTCGGGCTTTTATATCACCCGTGCGCAAAACGATCTGCAGGAAGTGCTGGACCCCACAGGGCAGATGGCTATAGGCCTGGCCAAACAAATATGGAAGAACAAAGCAAGTCTTAAACTCAGTGTCCGCGATATCTTCTACACCCAGGCCATGGCCGGCTGGACGGATTTCCAGCAGGCTAGGGAATACTTTAAACTTACACGGGATAGCCGGGTAGCCACGCTGGCCTTTACCTGGCGCTTTGGTAAGCCATTAAAAGGAGCCACCCGTAAATCGGGCAGTGCTTCGGATGAGATAAAAGCCAGGGTTGGACAAAATTAAATACTGATGAGCCCAATGGTATGTCCATGTGCAGTGGCTTCTTCACTACCCGTAAATAAAAAGGTATGAACGCCGGCTTCCTCTGCTGCCAATAAGGTTTGCCTGGTGAGTGCTTCTTTTTCGGGTCTTACATTGCGGATATAGATCGCAAATATTTTTTGCGGGTGTTTAGCGGCGATGGCCGTATAAATATCGGGATCATGTTGGGAATTATCACCGATCAATACAAACTGTTGTTTAGGAAAGACTTCGAGTATGCGGGCTATCCGCAGTAATTTACCCGCATGTTTTGTTTTGCCCGTACTGAATAACTGGTACCATTTTTTTACCTGGTTCAATAAAAAAATGCCTTCGGGTAATTTATTAAAACGAAAGAACTCCAGGAGGTAATCATACAAATTCCATTCACTGCTCGACACATAGAAAAAAGGATTGGGCGTTGAAGCATCGGTATGTGCATTTGCTAACCGGCCATACCAATCACTCACTTTTACAAACTGATGACGGGTACGTGGATTTTTGATCAACAATTCCCGCAATCGCCTGAACTTGGTAGCGGAGTAAGAAACCATTACGGTATCATCAATATCGGAAATGAATACATATTGGGTGGAATGCGGCACATATACCTTACCCTCTCCGGTAGCCATGGCTACTCCTTTTTCATCAATATGGGCCACGGTTACCGGATGCCAGCCAGCGCCAATTTCCTGTTGAGATTTCCACTCAAACTTAAAAAAACCGTCATCTTCAGTTACCGTATCGAAGGATTCCTGCTGCCAATACAGGCGCAGTTTTACACCAGGCATTGGCTGTACAAAAAAGAGCCGCAACAGGTGAATGATATTGGTCAATACACGGGTTGTATACTGCTTTTGCACCACGGCTTTATCCCTAAATACATGCCCATACAGCACCAGGCTGTGCGTATGACCGTATCCATGATATACTTTAACATTTACAGCGCCCATTGCCAGGTAATTAGATATAAGGTCCTATTTCTGTGGTAGCATTTTTGCATACCTGAGGGTATGATGACACCCGGAATCGTAAAATTACTCTTTATCGTTAACAACCGGTCGGGCAACAACAATACCGACTGGCGTAGTTCCATACAACAATACTTCAACAATTCACTGCATACGGCCGAGGTATATGAACTTCCGGAAAATTGCACTAAAGAAGCAGTCAAACAAAAAATCCATGCCAGCGGAGCCCAACGCATCATTGCAGTTGGCGGCGACGGTACGGTAAAGCTAGTAGCAGAAATAGTAGCCGGTACCAACTTGCCCATGGGTATATTACCGGCAGGTTCTGCCAATGGAATGGCAAAGGAACTGGGCATCCCCACTGATACCGAAGCAGCCCTGCAAGTAGCCACAGAAGGAATAGTTACCAAGATAGATGCTATCCGTGTCAATGGGGAGCTTTGTATTCACTTATCGGATATTGGCTTCAATGCTTTTGTGATCAAAACATTTGAATCCATGAACAAGAGGGGCATGTGGAGTTACATAAAAGCGGCCTGGCGGGTATTGTGGCGTAACCGCAAGATGCAGGTAAAGATTGAAACAGACAACCATTATGTGGGCCGGGAAGCACAAATGATCGTGCTGGCCAATGCCAGCCGGTATGGCACAGGCGCGGTGATCAACCCGGAGGGGAAATTGAATGATGGCCTTTTCGAGATCATTGTGATCCGTAAAATTTCTCCCGGTGAGTTATTCAAGATGATGGTGTCACATAAACCCTATGATCCTGCCAAAACCGAATTCTTTACAACACGCTCGGTAACGGTACAGTCACGCCATAAAACCCATTTCCAGGTAGATGGTGAATACCTGGGCAAGATCAATTCGCTGGAAGCGAATATTGAACCCCATGCATTGTCGATCATTGTTCCGGTGGAGAATAATTAATAAGAAGGCTTATTCTGCTTGCAGACAACTATCCCGCAACATCTTCATATAGGTATATCCTTTGTCGCGGGCAAAATGAATATTACCGGCAGGTATACTATCCGGATCAGGATAACGCCTGAGTGCTGCTTCTATGCTTTCTTCGCGCAAGAGGTGCAACATGGGATAGACGGAGCGGTTGGTGAAATTGGCGGGATCGTCGGCCGGGGCGCCGGCAAAGCGGTAATCCGGGTGAAAGCTGGCCACCTGGTATACACCTTCATAGCCTTTTTTCTTCAGGAGCTTTTCTGCTAGTCCTACCAGGTCGAGGTATTGTTCAAATACTTGAAATGATTGAGGAAAAATGATGAGCACGGTCTCTATAGCAGGTTGCTCATCCAGCCTTTTGCATTCCTGCAGAAAGGTAGTTAAGCATTGCTCTGTGCTGCTGGCCATTTCCACCTGGTAATGAATACTGCTGCGTTTTACCTCCCTGGCCGCAAAGGGGCAAAAGTTACAGGCAATGACTACATCAGTTATCCATTTCCTGGTTTGCGCTATGATCTGATCTGTTGAAGCCTCCATCGGCGCAAAGTTACCAGAATATAGAGAAGGCAACAAGGCTTAAAGGCAACCATGCATCAAGGCAAAGAGGCAAGGAGGGGAACAGGGCATTAACAATGAGCCCAACCCAATAGCCAGTAAATAAGTGCGAATACAACGATGGTACCGAGGCAGCCGCCTCCCCATTTGTATGCGCCGTAACCGGCGAGCAGTGCGCGGAGCCAATCTTTCATGTTGTGGTGGTTTTATACAGTCTGATTAAAAAATCATGCCACCTCAACGGGCTGTTAATCACCAATTATCCGGAGCACTTCTTCGTTGGAAACTGAGAAATCGGTTAACAGGTTGGCAGGTGTGTAAAATAATACCCCTGCATATTGGGCATTGTAGCTACGGGGCAGGTGGGCCTCATTGAGCACAGGCCTTTTGAACCGGATATAATCTATCTGCAACAACAGGTCGGAGGGTGTATCCAATACCGTTTCATTAAATACCTTGGGATCGGCCTTCACTTCCTGTGGTACACCATTCCAGGAGCTATAGGCGTTAACACCTACTTGTAATGGCCCCATCATCACCGGACGGTAAAAGCGCTCCAGTATTTGCCAGGCTTCTCCTTCATACCTGGCCAGGAGGATAAAAGCTGCCTGCACCCGTACGATGCGCAGTTCCACCCATCCTGCTTTCCCCGGCCTGAGCTTAAGGTTGGAGAGACTATTGTTGGTAGACTTTACTTCAAATACGGGAAGATTGGTTTGTTCTGCCACCCCTGTTGTGATGAACAACCAGTTTTCCTGACGTGGCCGCCAGGTTTCTTTATTGGTTTGTTTTGGCTGGCGCACCATTAAGCCTGCCAACGACCAGTCGACCGTAGGCAATGCGCTATTGGCGCCACTGACCTTTACTTTGGTCCTTACATCAAAATTGCCGGTGATGGTTTTAAAAAGAAAGGGCGCCTGGTAGTCGGCATACCAGCCAGAGGCTTTGGGCTGTAATTCCAGCTTTCCCTGGCTTACCCCTATGGTCTTTATTTTATTGGGGTATGCTTCGATAGTATGAAACAAAGACCATTGTTGCAAAGAGGCGGTATCATTGAACTCGTCGGACAATTGCTCTATTCCGGATTGTGCCGTAGCGGTGGTTGCAGACAGGACTAGTAAGAAGCTCCAAATGTTTTTCATAAACCATTACATTAGTGTGAATGGTAGCCAAGTTAAGCGTCCTGTTGAAGGTCTGTATTTCAGCTTTGTTTGAACTGTTGGATATGACAGCTGAAATGATGTATTCGTATGGCTGAACGATGTAGAGCCTGCTACATAAGGCATTCGGCATGGCAGGTGTTTTCATAATCAACCATATACAGTAAGGCACAATTATATATATATCCAGGTACAGGGTATACTCCCGATCCGTCGTCAAATATAACCTCAATAGTCTAACTTGTTAATTGCATTTCAACCAAAACTCACATCAATGAAACAAACACCCTGGCTGCTGGCAGCTTTGCTTCTTTGTGCATCCAACGAACTTTCTGCACAGGCAAAGCTGGTAGAGAAAATAACTAAAACGGGCGATGAACTTGTCATTCCCTACGAGAAATATGTATTGCCCAATGGCCTTACTGTAGTGGTGCATGAAGACCATAGCGATCCGGTCATACATGTTGATATTACCTACCATGTAGGCTCTGCCCGTGAAGAGATCGGCAAATCGGGCTTTGCCCACTTTTTTGAACACATGATGTTCCAGGGCAGCGACCATGTAGGCGATGAACAACACTTTAAGATAGTAACAGAAGCCGGCGGCACACTCAATGGATCTACCAACCGCGACAGGACCAACTATTATGAAACCGTTCCCTCCAATCAACTGGAAAAAATCCTGTGGCTGGAAGCAGACCGTATGGGTTTCCTGCTCGATGCTGTTACGCAAAAAAAGTTTGAGGTACAACGCGCCACAGTTAAAAATGAAAGAGGACAGAACTATGATAACCAGCCCTATGGTTTAACAGGAGAAGTGACCGCGCAAAACCTGTATCCTTACGGTCATCCTTATTCCTGGCTTACCATCGGCTATGTGGAAGAATTGAACAGTGTAAGCCTGCCCGACCTTAAGAATTTTTTCCTGCGCTGGTATGGGCCCAACAATGCTACGCTTACGGTAGGCGGCGATGTAAGTGCCGCAGAAGTAGTAAAACTGGCCGACAAGTATTTTGGCAGCATTCCCCGTGGCCCCGAAGTAACCCCGGTAAAATTAGAACCTGTTGTGCTCGATAAAGATCGTTATGTAAGCTATACGGATAATTATGCCCGTGCTCCTCAATTGCGCATTGTTTATCCTACGGTGCCCGACTATCATGCTGATGTAGCAGCGCTCTCCTGCCTGGCCCAGGTACTGGGTGGCGGCGGAGGTGGCGGTGGCGGAAGAGGTGGCCGCGGTGGTGGTGGCGGAGGCAACCGCAACTCTGTGTTGTACCAAAAACTTATTAAAGACCAGAAAGCCCTGCAAGCAAGCGCCAACAGCAGCTTCAGTGAATTGGCCGGTGAATTCTCCCTGTCTGTAACCCCATACCCCGGTAAATCACTCGCTGAAATGGAAACACTGGTAAAGGAAGCCCTGACAGAATTTGAGAAAAGAGGCATTACGGATGATGACATTCAGAAATTCAAAACCGGCTATGAAAGTCGCGTTATCAATGGTCTTGCCAGTGTATCCGGTAAAGTAAGTCAACTGGCCGCCTTCCAAACATTTACGGGCAATCCCAATATGACGGCCACGCTGCAAAAGATGTACAGCGGTCTTACCAAAGAAGACGTGATGAAGGTATATGAAAAATACATCAAAGGCAGGAACAGGGTCATAGTGAGTGTAGTGACGAAAGGACAGGAAAATGTGAAAGCTGCGGATGACAATTATACCATCGACAAATCGCATTACAAGGCGCCGGATTATGGATATGCTGGTTTAAAATATAGCAAGGCAAAAGATAATTTCGACCGGAATAAATTACCAGGCTCAGGCCCCAATCCTGTGGTGAAAGTGCCTTCATTCTGGAAAGCAGCTTTATCCAATAAAATGAAAGTGATCGGCACAGAAAATACAGAAGTGCCGGTTGTAACGGTCAGCATCTCCCTCAAAGGAGGCCGCTTGCTGGAATCCAATGATCTGTCGAAAGCTGGTTGGGTAAGCCTTTTTGCTTCCATGATGAATGAGGATACCAAAAATTACAGCAGCGAACAAATTTCACAGGAACTTCAAATGCTGGGCAGCTCTATCGGCATCAGCAATACAGACGATGCCATTGTTTTTACTGTACAGTCGCTGAAAGGAAACCTGGACAAAACCATGCAATTGCTGGAAGAAAGAATGCTTAATCCCAAGTTCAGTGAAGATGCTTTCAACCGGACGAAGCGCCAACTGGAACAACGCCTGAAAAATGCGAAGACACAGCCTGCCGGTGTAGCCACCAACCTGTATGCCAAACTGAATTACGGCAGCAACAATATATTCGGTATTCCGGACGATGGTACAACTGAGACGATCAACAATATCAAATTTGAAGATATACAACGATATTACGACAACTATATCACGGCAGAAGACGGCAAGGTGGTGATTGTAGGTGATATCAAAGAAGCTACCGTACTTCCTAAACTGGCTTTCCTGACCAGGCTGCCGTTGAAGTCTTTCAGTCTGCCCACACCACCAGCACCGCTGCCGGTGACAAAAACCAGGATCTACCTCGTGAATGTACCGAAGGCTGCACAAACAGAGTTCCGGGTAGGCTATGTTACCGGACTTAAATACGATGCTACGGGCGATTATTACCGTGCTACTTTGGCCAATTATATTTTGGGTGGGGCCTTCAATAGCCGGGTAAACCTCAACCTGCGGGAAGACAAGGGATGGACTTATGGAGCGAGAAGCAGTTTTTCGGGAAATAAATACTCCGGCCTGTTCACCTTTAGCAGCGGCATTAAAGCAGGCGCTACAGACAGTGCGCTGTATGAGGTAATGAAAGAAATAAAAGGCTATGCCGCTGAAGGGCCTACAGCAGCAGAACTTGCTTTTATGAAAAAGTCCATTGGGCAAAGTGATGCCAGGAACTATGAAACGGGTATCCAGAAAGCTGCCTTCATTGGCCGCCTGCAGCAATACAACCTCTCTGCAGATTACGTGAGTCAACAAAGTAAGATCCAACAAACCATTACCACCAAAGACGTTGGCGCTATTGCCAAAAAGTGGCTCGATGTCAATAAAATGAACATTGTGCTGGTGGGTGACAAAGACCTTATACTGCCCGGTCTCAAGCGATTGGGCTATGAGATCGTAGAAGTAGATGCTGATGGCAATTCCACTGAAAAGAGAGGATTCTAAATAATATTTCATTTTATTAATAATGGCTGTCTCCTGTTTTTGCAAACACAGGAGACAGCTTTTTTTATTTGCTGTTGTTCAAATCGAAGATACTATCACCCACACACGATTTCCAAATGCGCTGACGCAACCTGACGAAAACGGTTAATTAAAGTTTGAAACAGTCAAACAAAGCATGATGCTGGCAAGTGCGCATATAGCCCGTTGAGGGGGTTTGTTTTGGTTTTGTTCGGGTCTTGTTCGGGACTCGTTCGGTATTCGTTTAGGGTGGCTTCGTGAAGTACCGAAGGATTCCCGAAGAAGGGGCGAGCATGATACGACCTTGGTAATAACAAAACCCGACCAAGACCCCTTTGTAGCCCCTTTTAGGCCAAAGCCGGGATATGCTAACAAAACGATTGACGCTTGTATTTTCGGGCGGCTTTGCCTGCTTGCCTTTTCTTACTTAATTTTATCCTTCTCAAACCCCACTATGCTTAAGATACTGCTACCTGTTACAGTTCTCATTGTTTGTGCGCAGGGCATCCAGGCGCAACAGCGGCCCCGTGATTACGGCATCCGCATCGGCGTGATGAAGCCTGGCCAATGGAATGCTATTACGGATGTGCCCGGCGTAAAAGTGGGGCATACTACGATTACCAGGGGCGACTCTATCAGGACAGGCGTTACAGCTATCCTTCCTTACGATGGCAATATTTTTCAACAGAAAGTACCGGCAGCGGTGTTTACAGGCAATGGATTTGGTAAGCTGGCAGGCACCACGCAGGTGCAGGAACTGGGTAACCTGGAAACACCAGTTGTATTGACGAATACCCTGGGTGTGGCGACGGCCATGAATGCAGTGATAGAATATACACTGCGACAACCAGGCAATGAAAATGTACAATCAGTAAATGCAGTGGTGGGTGAAACCAATGATGGATGGCTCAATGATATACGCGGGCAGCATGTGACCAAAAATGATGTACTGGCCGCTATACAACAAGCCAATACAGGTGCGGTGAAAGAAGGCTGTGTGGGTGCAGGCACGGGCACTGTATGTTTTGGATTTAAAGGCGGCATTGGAACATCCTCGCGTACCTTGCCTGCCAACCTGGGAGGTTATACGGTGGGTGTATTGGTACAAAGCAATTTTGGCGGGGTATTGCAAATTGATGGTGTGCCCGTAGGAGAAGAGTGGGGTAAGTTTGCTTTCAGCAATCAATTGCTGAATAATGTAGATGGCTCCTGCATGATCGTGGTAGCTACCAATGCCCCACTGGATGCACGCAACCTGCAACGACTGGCCAAGCGGGCATTTATGGGACTTGCCAAAACGGGGGGTATTGCTTCCAATGGCAGCGGTGATTATGTGATCGCCTTTTCAACCGCCGACTCGCTGCGCATTCCACACAATTACAAACAACCACTACAGCAGGTGAGTTTGTTACAAAACGAAGAGATGTCGCCGCTTTTTATGGCAGCTATTGAAGCTACAGAAGAAGCCATTATCAACTCTCTGTTTACGGCCACCAATACCACCGGCCACAAAGGACATGCGG
Source organism: uncultured Paraflavitalea sp. (assembly GCA_966211765.1). GTDB lineage: Bacteria > Bacteroidota > Bacteroidia > Chitinophagales > Chitinophagaceae > Paraflavitalea. The sequence goes on along the minus strand of CBIHOV010000010.1, from coordinate 43,199 downwards.
TAGAAGCATTGCCAATAGATAAAGTGATCGCCCTGTTCAAAAAATATAACCGCCTTCAAAAGTAATTATGCTTTACGCCATTGTCAATAATGAATTGCTGCCTGCCAATCAGGCCACCCTGGCTGTTAATGACCTGTCGATACAAAGGGGCTATGGCATTTTTGATTTCTTTAAGACGATCAATCATACACCCATTTTCCTGGAAGATCACCTGGACAGGTTTTACCAGTCGGCCTCCATCCTGCAATTGCCTGTGGCATATACCCGGGAGCAGTTGAAAGCGCTTTTCCGTAAACTGATGGAGCAAAACCAATTGCCGGATTCCGGCATCCGCATCACGCTTACAGGCGGCTATGCTGCCGATGGCTATACGATCACTACGCCCAACCTCATTATTACACAACAGGCCTTACCAGACAACAAAGGGCTGCACACATCGGGCATCCACCTGGTCACCTATCCTCATCAGCGGCAATTACCTGCCGCCAAAAGCATTGATTACCTGATGGCAGTATGGCTGCAATCTTTTGTAAAACAACAGGAGGCGCAGGATGTATTGTACCACCAGAACAATACTGTTTCAGAATGTCCCCGCTCCAATTTCTTCATCGTAACGGAAGATGATACGATCAAGACACCAGCCCACCGTATACTCCAGGGAGTGATCCGCAAACAGGTACTTCACCTGGCTTCCGGACGCTATGCCGTTGAAGAAAGCCCCATTACGCTCGAAGATATCTACCGGGCCAAAGAAGCCTTTATTACCAGCACCACCAAAAATATATTGCCGGTGGTAAAAGTAGATGGGCAGGTAATCGGTGCAGGCATGCCCGGTAAAATAACTACTTCACTAGCAGCTGATTTAATGAAGATTATAGAGGAATTGGTGCAATCGCGCTAATCGCAGGCCACCATCTTAACAATTCCTTTTAAAAATAACCTTCCGGATATTTGGCGCCGTCATATACCGATCGGTATATTTGCATCATGAAGTTTACGCCACGATCAGAAGAGACCCGCCGGTTCATTATTGAGACCACCGCCGGCATCTTTAATACCAAGGGGTATGCGGGCACTTCTATGTCAGACCTTACAGAAGCAACCAAGCTTACGAAGGGAAGCATTTATGGTAATTTTGAAAACAAAGAAGAAGTAGCACTGGCAGTATTTGACCACAACATAGCCTGCAGAGACCGGGTCATAGCCGAACAATTGAGCAAGGCAGTCACCAATAAGGAAAAGCTCCTCTTACATGCCACCATCTTTGGCAGTACGCAAAACCATAAGTTCCCCAAAGGAGGATGTCCCATTCTGAATGCAGGAACAGAGGCCGATGATACTTTTGAACCATTAAGAAAGAAAGTAAACAAAGCAATTATAGATTGGAAAAAGGAGCTGGAGACGATCATTAACCAGGGCATAGCGGCAAAGGAATTCAGGAAAGATACGCCGGTAGAAAGAACGGCCCTTGCCATCATGGCCCTGATCGAAGGAGGCATATTGCTGGGCAAATCGACCCATAAACCCAATTACCTCGATTCTGTACTGGAAACAATAAAAGACCTGATCAATAATATAAGCCTTCCCTGATACCCTTTTTTTTGCACCATCATATACCGATCGGTATATTAACAATACAAACAATATAAAAAATTAAACAATGAAACTCATCAACAACACAGTATTGATCACCGGCGGTTCTGCCGGTATCGGATTGGCAATCGCCAAACAACTTACAGAAAGCGGCAACCATGTAATTATTACCGGCCGTAATAAAGAGCGCCTGCAGAAAGCGGTGGCGCAATTGAAAAATGCAACCGGCATCGTATCTGATGTAGCCAGCGAACAGGATGTAAACGACCTGGTAACCAGGCTCCAGAAAGATTTTCCCCAATTGAATATCGTGATCAATAACGCGGGTCGTGCCCATCTTTATTCACTGTCTGAAAATGGAGTAGGTGCTTACGACAAAGCAGCCGACGAATTACATACCAATTATCTTTCGGTGATCAGGCTCAATGAAAAATTATTGCCGCTGTTGCAAAAGCAACCCGAAGCAGCCATCGTCAACGTATCTTCTATTGTGACCTTTGCACCCAATCACGTGCTCTCTTCTTATAGCGCCAGCAAGGCTGCGCTGCATTCTTATTCGCAATCATTGCGTATTGCCCTGGAAAAGACATCCAAAGTGAAAGTGTTTGAACTGATGCCGCCGCTGGTGGATACTGAATTTTCGGAAGGTATTGGTGGCAGCAAGGGCATCCCCCCTTCAGCCGTAGCTGATGCCCTGGTAAATGCGCTGAAACAAGATGAATATGAAATTCATGTAGGCGGTACCGCCGATTTCTATAAACTCTTCCTGTCGTCCCCTGCCGAAGCTTTGCAGATGATGAACGCATAGGAAAAGTAACCTGAAGAAAAGGGGAAAAGCCGTCTGTTACCAACTGTAACAGGCGGCTTTGTGCTGCAAAAAACGCCTATATTTAGGTATGCGAACACTCCTCCTTTTACTGTTCATAAGCTGCAGCCTTTCCACTTTTGCACAATCATTAAGAGTAGCCGTGGCAGGTGTAGCCCACGGACATTCTACCTGGATACTCAATTATAAAGACAAAGAGAGCATACAGCTTGCCGGTGTGTATGATAAAGACACTGCCCTGGCCAACCGTTATGCCAAAAAATATGGGTTCTCCCCTTCCATCATCTATTCGGACCTTGGTAAGATGCTGGATGCCGTAAAACCGCAGGCAGTACTTGCTTTTGGTTCTATCTATAGTCACCTGGAAGTGGTAGAAGCCTGTGCGCCCCGGGGCATACATGTGATGGTGGAAAAACCGCTGGCAGTAAGTGTGGCACATGCGCGCCGGATGGATTCGCTGGTAAGGAAATACCATATTTACCTGCTTACCAACTATGAAACGAGCTGGTATCCCTCGGTAGCGAAAACATTTCAGCTGGCACTGGACAGCAATTATACAGGGCAGATACGCAAGGCAGTGATCCATGACGGCCATCAGGGGCCCAAAGAAATAGGCTGCAGCCCGGAGTTCCTGGCATGGCTTACCGATCCGGTATTGAATGGCGCCGGGGCCCTGGTTGACTTTGGCTGTTATGGCGCCAACCTGATGACGCATCTCATGAAAGGGCAGCAACCAATAGCCGTGACGGCTGTTACCCGCCATTACAAACCACAGCTTTACCCCAAAGTAGATGATGACGCTACGATCATTGTGGATTATCCCGATGCACAATGCATCATCCAGGCTTCCTGGAACTGGCCTTATAACCGCAAAGACATGGAAGTATATGGTGACAAGGGATACATTTTTGCGCCCGACAGCAAATCGTTGGTATTAAGACAGGGCAATACCGTTACCAATCGCAGGGTGACAGCAGAAGATATTGCTGTGTATGAAGACCCTTTTAAATACCTGGCAGCTGTAATACAAGGAAAAATACAGGTAGCACCCGATGGACTTTATGCATTGCCCAATAACCTTACGGTAGTAAAGATCCTGGAAGCCGCGAAAGAATCGGCCCGCACAGGAAAGAAAGTAATGCTACATTAAAACTGTCGACAACCACTAGATCTTCCCGAAGAAGCCCAACATTTCACCATTGGTAAGGGTCACCGTTTCAGTACCGCCAACTTTATAGAGGGTGCAATTAAATTGCATTTTTACCATTACATAATAAGTGCCTGCGAGATCTCTTCCCTCCTCCACGCTCAGTATCTTAAAGCTACTGCCTGCAGGTTGGCTTTGGGTAGGACTGGAGGATGACCAGTCATTTCCTTGCTTATCGGTCCAGTAGATAACGAAACCATCGCCATTGTCAAAGGGCCTGGCTGCAGGAGCGGGAGGTGCAAAAGCTTGTGTGCCGGTTGTGAAAAAGGCTTTGAATTGTGCATCCGTGGCGTTATAATAACCATGCACGATTCCTTTTTCAATACCCATGGTGGTAAATCCGGCAGGAAGGGGGGAGCTTGAATAATTGATGCTGGCGCCAATAATCACATCATCCACACCTGCCAGGCTGAAGCCTGCTTCATAATCATTGGTGGCGGTTACGCTTTCCATGTAATTGACACCAGCGATGGTGGCTTTATAATAAGGATCGCCGGGAGCCGGGTTGCCACCAACAGGATTTACAGTAATTACAAAACTGCAGGTAACACCACCTATATTCAAGGGGAAAGTTGTATTCTCAGCGCCCGTTGGTTTACCCGAGGCCTGCAGCGAGATGACCTGGTTGCCGGTAGCGGTAAAAGTGCCCGATCCGCTAAAGGATAAGCCATTTACTGTACCGGTACTATAATTCCAGGTGCCGGCCTTACTTACATCTACAGTTACGATCACAAAATCAGTGGCCGCTACCGCAGTGCCTGCTACAAAGACCCCTGTTGTGAGGGCGTCAGAACAATTACCGCCGGTGGGCACCAGGGTAAATACAGCAGTACCACCCGATCCTGTTCCCCCACCATTACCGGTCTCCAATGACTTTTCTTTCTGACAACCGATCAGTACAAGCAGGGAAAATATAGCGATATTAAGCGCTATGAACCTAGGAAATTGGGACTTTATTGGCATACCTGGATGGATTATGGGATAAAAATAGGGATAAAATCGAATTGTTGTCTAATGCTTACTTTTGACATCCCGGGGTAAAAGCCCCTTTCCCCACATGCACCTATTAACAGTATCCGGTATTGCGAAAAAAGATGAAAGAGGTTTTGAGCTTAGAAACATCCATTTCAACCAACAGAAGTTCCAGAAAATAGCCATCGCCGGAGAAACCGGCTCAGGCAAAAGCACTTTACTGAAGATCATCGCTGGCCTGGTAGAATCGGATGCTGGTGAGGTATTGTTTGAGGGCAAAAAGATATTAGGCCCTGCCGATAAGTTGATACCCGGGCATCCCGGTATTGTTTACTTGTCGCAGCATTTTGAATTGCCCAACAACTTAAGGGTGGAGCAGGTGCTGGAATATGCCAATCTCTTATCGGATGAAGCAGCTACGCATTTGTATGAAGTATGCCAGATCAACCACCTGCTTAAAAGAAGGACCAACCAGCTATCGGGTGGAGAAAAGCAACGGATCGCACTGGCCAAATTACTCATTACCTCGCCCAGGCTGTTGTTGCTCGATGAGCCTTTTTCCAATACGGATATGGTACATAAAAAACTGCTCAAATCAATTATCCGGGAAATTGGGGCCAGGCTGAAGATCACCTGTATCATGATCTCCCATGATCCGCTGGATACGCTCTCCTGGGCCGATGAAATACTGGTGATGAAAGATGGAGAGGTTATTCAACAGGGGTCGCCGCAACAGATCTACCAGCAACCGATCAATGAATACACTGCAGGGCTATTTGGTACCTACAACCTGTTAAGCCATTCCGTAGCCAAACCATCGGCTGGCGCTCCCACACCTGGTAAGCACAACAAGAAACTTTTCCTTCGCCCGGAAGATATCTCCCTTTCAATGAAGGGAGGAGCAGGGTTGAAAACTACTGTAAAAGAGATCCTTTTCTACGGCAGTTATTATGAGGCAATCGTACTGGCAGGAAAAAATAAGATCACTGTTAGAATACCCGACGCATCGCTTACAAAGGGCGATACGGTGTATCTCCATTTCCCTACCGAAAAGGGTTGGTATATCTGAACAGGCGAGGCTACTTCAACCCTGGGCTAACTGCTTATTGTACTTAGGTTCTGCCAGGTCCATGCAAGGGATATTAAGTTTTTCCATTTGTTCTATTGCCCAGGTACTGAATATTTTGATAGCAGGTATCATTTCCCTGCCGCTTACATCCAGGCTATATTCTACTCTTGGCGGCAGTTCGGGGTAAGCATGTCTTTTGATCAGTTCATCAGCTTCCAACTCCCGCAATGCCTGCGTCAGCATTTTAGTGGTGATATCAGGCAATAGCTTTTTTAGTTGTCCGTATCGTTTCACCCCGCTGTTTAACTGCCACAGGATGCGGGCTTTGTATTTCCCTCCGATCCGTTGGAAAGCATAATCATATGAACATTGCGGGGGAGCCGGGTTTTTATTTTTCTTCATTGCTCATTTTTTTCTCCTTGATTATCAGCGTTAGTATACTATTGGTGCCCAGGGCACTTATTGGTACGTACTTGTCTTGAAAACAGAAAGCCAATAGTTTTGCCCTGCAATCAGATAACACAGGAATTCCTCCAATGTTAGTTAACCTGGCAAACAACGCGACTATTTCTTAATCATTTACTCATATCGCAATGAACCGAAGAGCACTATTAAAAACGGCCGGGATCACCGGCCTGTCTACCTTATTGCCTTTTTCGAAAAACATGGCAAGCCCGCCAGCAGCAGCCAACAAAAATGGGGTGGTTTTTCCATTTACGCTTGGCGACCTGGAATTAATGATCATAACAGATGGGCATGCTTTGTTTCAGCCGGCACAGCCCATATTTGCACCGGGTGTAGCTCCAGCGGCAGTAGCTCAATTATTGCACGACAATTTCCTGCCTGAAACAGCAGTTGATGTGTCGTTGAATATACTGGTGCTAAAGAAAGGGAAAGACATTGTGGTATTTGATACGGGCTGTGGGAATAATTTTGGCCCGCAGGCAGGAAAGTTATTACAACAGCTTCAGGCTGCCGGCATCCAACCCGATGACGTAACAGCCATCTTCCTTACCCATGCACACCCCGATCATGTAGGCGGCCTTTTACAAGCTGATGATGTACCTGTGTTCCCCCATGCTACTATTTATGTATCTGAAACGGAATACAAATTCTGGATATCAGATAAACCAGATTTCTCCAGGAGTAAATTTCCTGACAAAGAAGCTGTTAACTTCTGGGTAGCCCTGGCTAAAAAAAGCTTTACTGCCTATCGGTCAAAGATTAAACTCTTCCAGGATGGTGAAACCATATTGGGTTGTATAAAGACAAGGATCGTTCCCGGTCATACACCGGGTCATACCCTGGCGCATATTTTCTCTGGCAATGAAGAACTCATTCATATGGCCGATACGGTACATGACCATGTGTTGCTCCTGAGCCATCCCGAATGGGGTGTAGGGTTTGATACTGATTTTACAATGGCTGCCAAAGCCAGGATAAAATTGCTGGGGGAACTGTCTGATAAAAGAAGTCATGTTTTTTCTTATCACCTCCCCTGGCCGGGCCTGGGACATGTACGCAGGAAAGACCAGCATTTTGAATGGGTAGGCCGGGCAATAGCTACTATTTAATTAGTGGTGATGATTACTTCACTCCCTTTTTCTTTAGGATGGATGCCACTTCGCTTAGCAACAAGGGGAATGCTCCTTCGGGCATATTGCCATGGCCAAAACCATCCAGTTCATAGAGCCTGGTATTTTTATGTCCGGCCAGTTGCATCATGCGGTTTAAGTAAGCATTTTCTTCATACCTACCCAGCAACTCCATTTCGCGGTCGCCGGTGATCAGCAACATAGGCGGTGCATCGGCCCTAACATGATAGAGCGGTGCATACTGGTCAATGGTTGGCTGGGTATCTTTGATGCCTTGTTCCTTACGAACTGTGTAGTGGGTAATAGCCTGCCCGCTGAAAGGAATAATGCCGGCAATGCTGTTTGCATCTATATTGTATTTGCTTAAATACTTTTTGTCCAGGGTGATCATCATGTCGAGGTAGCCTCCTGCTGAATGGCCGGATAAAAAGATCAGGTCCGTATTGCCGCCATAACGACCAATGTGCTGAAACACCCAGGCTACGGCTGCCGCTGCATCTTCTATGTAGGCGGGCGCCGTGGCTTTCGGCGAGAACCGGTACTCCACGGATACTATGGCATATCCTTTATCCATTAATGCTTTGGGTATGGCCTTATTGCCACCGGTAAGGCCTCCACCATGAAACCACACAATGGTGGCATAATTGGTAGCGCCTTTGGGATAGTAGATATCCAATACACATTGCGAAGCTTTATAGGGATCCTTTTTGTTGATTGAATCGGCATAATAATGGACATCCTTTTCTGTAACATATGATTGCTGGGCCTGTGCATATATAGAGCCCGCCATTAAAAGGAGGAGGAGCAGTTTTTTCATATCCTGAAAGGTAGGAAATGCCCACCATTACAACTGCCTTTATCGATACAAATTACCATTGAGGTATTTTAAGCCTGAATCAACAATGAGGGTAACGATCTTTTTTCCTGGTCCGATGATCCGGGCCCTTTGAATAGCTGCCCACACATTAGCACCGGAAGTAGTGCCGCCAAATATACCTTCCTGCCTGGCCAGTTTCCTCGCTGTGTCGATCGCATCTTCGTCGGTTACCGGTATTATTTCATCGGCCAGGTCCAGCCGGCAGATGGCGGGAACAAACCCACTGCCGATACCTTCCAGCCTGTGCGATCCCGATATATTGCCGCCGGAAAGCGCCCGTACATTGAATGGTTCAATAGCAATACAGCGGCAATGAGGTATGGCTTTTTTAAACACTTCTGCATTACCGGAAAAACTACCGCCGGTACCCACGCCTGTAATAAACTCATCAACTTGATTGTCAAGCGCGACCATGATCTCTTTTGCCATGGCGTGATAGGCATTCCTGTTGTCCACATTATTAAACTGGTCGGTCCAAAAGGTATTGGGCGCCTTGCTTAATTCACGGGCCCTTGCTATCATGCTATCTATCAATTTGGCGGTTATTTTGCCATCTTCACTGGTAATTAATTCCAGGTGTGCGCCAAATGCCCGCATGGTTTGCAGCTTTTCTTCAGAAAAAGCATTGGACGATACAAAGTGTGCCTGGTAACCTTTATTGGCACATACCATGGCCAGCGAGCCGCCCGTGCTTCCTCCTGTGTATTCCACCACCCTTCCACCGGGTTTGAGTTCGCCTCTTTGCTCTGCTCCTTCAATCATGGAAAGGGCCATCCGGTCTTTCATACTGCCGGTGGGATTGGCGCCTTCATATTTTACATAGATGTCGGCACAGCCTGGTTCAGACAGTCGCTCTAATTTGATCAGGGGGGTATTTCCTATCGCTTTCATGGTCATTATGGTTTTACAGTCAATAAAAAAGGGTGTATCATAAAATGATACACCCCATACTAAAAATACGTATTCTTTAGAAACTATACCTGAATCCTATCTGGATCTGGTAAGGATCGCCGGAAGGCGTTACTACACCTGCGGTGTTTACACCATAGTTAAAACGCTGATTGGCTTTATCAAATCCTTTGCTGTTGAACAATGCCTGTGAGCCGAGTGTCTTGTAAGCTCCCTCCCCTTTCTTGATAAGGTTAGCTACGTTGAAGATATCAGCAGAAATTTCCAGGCCATGTTGCTTATTCTTTGTAAAGGATATCTTCTTGCTCACGCGCAGATCGAAGATGCCAAAGAAGCCATTGACGCCACCATTGCGTTCAGCAATCTTGCCGGAATATTTCGTGATATAATCTTTTATGCTTTGGCTGGCTGCGGGATTATCCAAAATGGCTTGTAAACCTTTGGCCACATCAGCCGAAGTACCAGCTCCTTTAATATCAAAAATATAGGCCAGGTCATTTTGCCCTGCCACAAAATCAGCATTGCTGTTTACGCCAGAAAGGAGGCTGTACCGGGTGCCACCAATACCTGAATAACGAACACCCGCACTGAAACCCCAGAAGGTGGGAGAAGTAGCATAGAATACTACCTTATGGCGGAATTGGTTATCAGAATAGGTGATCTTGCTTACATCTCTCGGATCATCTTTCACAGGCAAGGACAAGGTAGAAGTATTGGCCACGTTTCCGTTGAAGGAGGTATTGTCTTTTGCGTCATTCCAGGTATAGCTTAAAGACACTTCACCATCTCTAAAGTACTGCCAGGAGGCATCCACAACTACAGCAAACTGATTTACTTTTCCGGTACTATTCAGTTCCAATACCCTTCCCAGTTTTTTACTGATACGGCCTTGCTGCCAATCACCGGCGCCACTAGCAGGCATCGTTTCCAATGGAACAAATACACCCCGGTTGTCTTCATTGGTCAAAGTGAAATTAGGGGTTTTAGACATGTTCCTGTCAACATACAGGTAGTTGTTCCTGCCCAGTGTCATATAGCCGGTCACTCCCACTTTCAACTTTTCTGTAATGAACCGGGTATAGGAGATATTTGCTTTGTATACTACGGGTACTTTCACATCCGGTCCATTGGTGTTGATGGTAGGTACCTGAAATGCTGCGAGTGTGGGTGTTAAACCTGGATTACTCCGGTAGCCTATAAAATCAGGCACAGGTATGTTCGGGCTTCTCACATCAACCGTACCCAGGTGCTTTCCATCAAAAGTAAGGTTGTTGATGACCATATAATTGTTAAGATCAGAGGCAAATACGCCGCCGCCTATCCGCACATAATCAGTATGTTTTTCCTGTACATCCCAGGTCAATTGAAAGCGCGGCTGTACAATAAAGGACTGCAGTTTATTGTCGGTACGAAGTCCCAGCTCATCAAATACCAGTTGATTGAAAGGAGAAGTAGGATAATGGGCATAATCCATACGGAGTCCGGCTGTTACCTCTACTCCTTTGGCCAACCTTGTTTGTAATTGACCATATATGCCGATGTTGTAAATATTGGAGGTTACCGTGGGATCTTCCATTAATGGCACTTCCCTGAAATAACGGTAGGGCTTATTGTTAAGGAAGTTCTGGATACTGTCGTAATGGAAACGGCCGTTTACTTCGCTTCCATATTTTGAACGCGACCGGGTGTACATTAAGTCTGCCCCGAAAGTATACCTGATCGTATTGGTATTGTAATACAGGTTATTGACCAGCTGGAATACATTGTTCCTGAACCATTCCTGGGCAAAGCGATGACCACCAATTTGCACGTTGGTCGTACGATTGGCTCCTCCAATATTAGATACCACCCGCTCAACAACAGCTCTTGGAATATTGTCCTTGGGTAAGGCATCGCCAGGTTCGCTGCTTTGGTAAGTGTACAGGTGCTGTACCTTCAGCTCGTTGGTCAATTTTGAATTGATAGATGACCGGAGGGTAGCCAAAAAGCTGTTATCGAAGTTGAAGTCATTACCGGTAGATTCGTATAAATTGATAGCGGTATTATCTACCAGCCCCAACTTGTTAACATCGTTGGTAAGGTTATTACGGATGGTCAATAAGTTTCTTTTGTTGATCTGCCAGTCGAGGCGCAGGAAGGCAGCATCTGAATTCCGTTTCTTATCGAATGATCCATACTGCGGCTGCGATTTGGAAACACCATATTTATCCCGGGCGATCTTCACTACAGAATCAAGAATGACCTTGGTAATATTAAACCTGTTTTCGTCAACAGGAGATTGGATATCGGCGATCACGAGAGAGCGTAGATCCTGTTGATGGTCCCAGGCCAGGAAGAAATGCAGCTGGTCTTTAATGATCGGCCCACCCAGTGAAAAACCATATTGATAGGTTGAATAGTCATTATTCCTTTTATTGCCCCTGATATCGTAAGGGCTTGCGAGCCAATCGGCCCGACCATAACCAAACACTGAACCGGTGAGGGTATTGGTGCCGGATTTGGTAACCGCACTCACGGTACCACCGCCGCTACGGCCATAAGTTACGTCGTATTGATTGGTCACCACTTTAAACTCCCGTACGGCCTCAATCGATATGCTGTAAGGAGCGCCACTCCGGCTGGTGGTAGCACCTGCGGAGGTGGGGTTCTTGGCGTTCATACCATCGATGGTATAATTGGTAGAAGAGCCCAATTGACCGGAGATATTACCGCCCCTGCTCAAAGGGGAGAGATCCATTAAGCTGGAGAAGTTTCTTCCATTGATGGGCATCCGCGTCATCAGCCTGGAGGAAACAGCTGTTGCTGCACCAAGGTTCTCGATCTTTCCTTTTGTACGATTGTTGGTAGCGGTAACAGTCACCGCGGTGATCTCTTTGGCAGTATTCTGCAGCGCAAAATTCACCGTCACCACATCACCCTGGCTGAGGTTGAATCCCGGTCTTTTTTGTTCGGCAAATCCAACAAAGGTGACCTGTACAAAATAAGGACCTCCCAAAGGAAGCTCTTTGAATACATAGTCCCCTTTTGCATTGGTAGCCGTGGTAGCTGTAAAACCTGTGGATTCATTTTTCACGAGTACACTGGCTTTGGCCAGTGGGTTATTCTCTGTATCGGTAATTTTACCGGTGAAAGAAGCCTGGGTAGTTTGAGCGTGGGTAGTCCCGGTGTCTAAAATGAAGAATAGCACTAATGTGCATACAAATAGTAGTTGTTTTGGCATTTTCCCGTATTTGGGGCCAAAACTACCAGTGCAGTATTTCCTGAATATTAAATTAGGGGCACTGTATATGAAGAAATTGTGAAGTGGGAGCATCCGAGTTTTCCAGGCATATTTCATCCGGCATACAACGCCTGCCGGAAAATTCCTGTCTTAGCAACTGGATCAATAATTCGTTGATACTTACGCTGTAATTAACATTTTGTTGCATAATAGAGGGATACCGGGCTGGGGGGGATATTACGAAAAAACAGTATCTTCAAAATGTACGGCTCCTGCCTGAACAAAAAAGGGGGGGAATCAGTTATTTCTGGACAATGGACAAAAAACTATTAATCATGAAAAATGGCCTTTGGGTTTTATTAATGCTCTTTGCGGTGCCGGTGTTTGCCCAAAAAACGGTGTTTGAGGATTTTCAGAAGATCACAACGCTCGACCAGGCGCAAAAATACATTGATGCGCATCCTGAGTTGAAGCCTACGATCCTTAAATTATCAGCAGGTAAAGATTCTGCGTTGATTGAAAAGCGGTTGTTGCGTCAAAAAAAGGGAGATGTATTTTCGGTGGGATATGTTACTTACAAGGTGGTTGAAGCTACGGAGTCTGTACAATACCGGGCGCAGTATATCTTCCTGGATGGAGGATCCTTATCCAATTCCCAGGTAGACAGCCTTAAAAAGGTGATTGTTCAAAAGGCCAATTCCGGGATCTCTTTTGATAAATTGTCTGATGAATATACAATGGATGGCAATACCACCAAGGGTGATACGGACTGGTTTTTCGGTGAGCTGATGTTCCCCAAGGAAGTGCAGGATGCAGTGGCCAAAAATGTTAAAGGGGCCATCTTCTTTGTGGATGTGTCGGAAAAAGGCTGGCATTACATCATCAAGAAGACCTATGATGACGCGGTAAAGAAAGATATCGTGGTGCTGAGGGCTAATGGCAGGTAATACCTTCTGTCAATAGCCATCCCTGGTATGTACTAATACCAGCAGCCCAGATTATAATATGGAAGAAATAGCTCCTTGCTGTATACTTACTGAGGAGATATTTCTTCTTTTTTTGTGCTATGCTTTCAGAAAGGGTAAAACATAATATCCTTCTTCACTGTACGCCTGTCCATTTTATAGCTTTACCGTTACTCTTAAGAACGTAGCAGGAATAGACGTGCTGCTGTCTGATCCGCTATTATTTTGACTCATGAACAAGGTTTCTAACTCGCGCTGCAAATCAGCAGCTTTACCATTCTTTTCTGCTGCCTCAAAAGCATTCATTGTTGGTCCGTAGTAGTTTTTGAAATTGTCAAGAAACTGTGCAGGGGAAAAAGGCGCGATAAAGGTATAGGTATCCCTGGTAAATGATATGTTTTCCTTAGGTACACCAGCGCTCCCAAACCTTTCGATAACATGGCTTTCTACACCCCACAACATCGGACTTATAAATCCATCGGGAGGCGGGGGAGTATATGCAGAACAGGTTTTCAATATCTGCGCTACGAGGGTGGGGTCGCCCGGAATCCAGTTGCCCATAACTATGCGGCCACCCGGACGGGTAACACGAACCATTTCCCTGGCAACGTCAAGAGGCTTTGGCGCGAACATGGCGCCAAAGATGCTAACAGTGAGGTCAAAACTGTGATCACTCAACTCCTTCAGATCAGTTGCATCGCCTTCCTGAAAGGTACAATTAGTAAGCCCTTCCTCTTTTGCCCGGATGTTTCCCGCCTTAACAAGGTTGTTTGCTATATCAACACCTAAAACATTGGCTCCTGCCCGTGCAGCCGGTATTGCAGTGGTGCCATCACCACAGCCAAGATCCAGTACTTTAAGGCCCTGGGAGATTCCCAGTTTCTCAACCAAAGCGGTGCCACTTTCACGCATACATGCTGCTATGCGGGTGAAGTCGCCTTTTTCCCATAATTGCTTGTTTGCATTCATCTTTTTTAGTTTTATATACGGTTGATTGTTATGATTTTTTTGATGCCCTAGACAGAACAAGATCATAAATTGTTTATTAGTTCCTGATGGATCTTTCGTCCTTCCCTTACGATTATTTCTATGATCTCTTCGATGTCTTTTTTAGAAGTTCTGAAATTGACAATGCATCCCCTTAAACAATACTTCTCCTTAATGATGGCATTTGATAGAAATACTTCTCCTTTTCGCTGCAGGCTATTAAGCAAGGTCTCATTGAGGTTATTTAAATATACTTCCTTTTTCCCCACTTCGTTCAGCCCTGCAGCAGGAATATATCGTAAGGTCGTAATACTTAAATGCTGGGTGTAACAGGCCCGTCACCGATATTGTCAAGCAAATCAGCAATGCTGTCGATCTGGTAATGACCCACCTTTTGGAACTCTTCTTTGCTCATGCTGGCAGGTGTGGCCCTGTCTGATTGCATAATACTAATTTTAGTATGCCTCAAAACTAGCCAGTTCCCGGCGGTCTGATTTTACTCAACGGCTCAGATTCATGTCTAAAAGGTTCATTTGGGTAAGATGATAGGTAGAAGAAAGGGATCATTTGCCGATACAGAACTTACTAAAGATATAATCCAGCTGATCTTCAGTAGTGATCTCACCGGTGATCTCGCCCAGGTAGTGTAAACACCGGCGGATATCGAGCGCCAGCAGGTCGCCGGGAATATTATTATCAAGGCCCGCATGGATATCCTGTAGAGATTTCAGTACCTCCTGCAAGGCATGGTAATGACGGGCATTGGTGACCACTGTATCTTCGGTTTGTAGTTTTCCCTGCAACACCATGTCAACCAGGCGTCCTTTCAACACCTCTACATGCTCATTTTCTTTGGCGGCAATAAACAGGATGGTAGCCCGCGCATCGAAGGAGTTCCGGATCAGGTCATTGGCCAGGTCACTTTTATTTCCCACCAGGAGGTATTTGATCTGCTGGCGGTCAAGGTCATGTTTTACGGCTTCCAGTTCGGGTATGGTGGTGCTGTTCACATCAAATAAATAGATCACTACATCGGCTTGTTTCATTTTGGCCAGACTTCTCTCCACACCTATGCTTTCAATAATATCGCTCGTGTGTTCCCGGATACCGGCGGTATCTACCAGCCTGAACAGGATACCGTCAATGTTTAGTATCTCTTCAATGGTATCACGGGTGGTACCTGCAATTTCGCTTACGATAGCTCGGTTCTCGTTGAGGAGGGCATTTAATAGGGTAGACTTTCCTGCATTGGGTTTTCCGATAATGGCTACCTGCACGCCATTTTTAATCACATTGCCCAGTTTAAAGGAATGCAGCAGGCGTTCTACAGCTTCGCGGGCTTCGCGGATGAGGGCATAAAACCTGGTACGGTCTGCAAACTCTACATCCTCCTGTGAAAAATCAAGTTCCAGCTCTATCAGGGCCGAAAAGGATAATATCTGATCTCTCAACTGCTTCAACACTTCTGAGAACCCACCCCGGATATTGTGCAGGGCAGCTTTGCGTGATGCTTCGGTATTGCTGGCTATCAGGTCGGCTACGGCTTCTGCCTGGGTAAGGTCGAGCTTGCCCTGTAAAAAAGCACGCTGGGTAAATTCTCCCGGTTTGGCCAGCCTGGCGCCCAGTTGCACGCAGGCCTGGATCACTTGTTGTTGTACATAGGGAGACCCATGACAGGAAATCTCAATCACATCTTCCCCGGTATAGGAGCGTGGGCCCTTGAACAGGGATACTACCACCTCATCCAGCACTTTGGCTTCTTCTTTGAGGTAGCCTACATGCAGGGTGTGGGAAGCTTGCTGCAGCAGGTCTTTGGAAGGAAATAACTGGTTGATGATCTCAAACGACCGGCTGCCACTGATCCTGATCACCCCAATAGCGCCAATACCCGGTGGTGTGGCCAGGGCCACAATGGTATCGTCCCATCCCAAAAGCTTTGCTGCCATATTGTATTCATTTTATGGATATGTCTATCCGTATCCAAAAGCAGCACAAAAGTAACATACCTTACCTGAAACACAACAGCCGGTCAAATTGACCGGCTGTTTGTACAACGACTGTTCACTGATTAAGGGGAAATCCAAAACAACTATTCATCATTCAATTTGAAGACAATAGGCTGACGCTTGTATGATTTTACATGGCGGCCATTTTGTATAGCAGGCTCCCATTTGCCGCTCTTTTTGATCACTTTCACGGCAGCATCCCACAGTTCTTTGGGTCCGGCTACGGCTTCTACATTACTCACATTGCCCATACTATCTACAATGAACATAATCTCCACCTTGCCTTGTATTTCATTGTCGATGGCGTCCTGTGGGTAGTTATTGGCGAGGTTCTTATTCAGAAATCTTGCCCATGCCGGTCCACCACCGGGATACATGGATTCTACTTCTACTTTGGTAAAGATGCCGCCATAATCAGTATCATCCTTTTTCTTAATGATGTCGGTAACACCTTTACCGGCATCGTCGTTTGGAGGCGCGGTAATACCTTCATCCTTTAGTCCTTCTATATTAGCTGTTCCGATCTTCACATCTTCCAGTTCATCAACAGCAGGGGGCTTCTCTTCGGGCTTCACTTCTTCATCGGGCACAATTTTCATCTGGGTAAATTGTTTTGTTTCCACCTGTTGTGGAGGGGGCGTTTTGATTGGTGGCGGAGGTTCCACTTCTTCTTTCTGCTCAATGAGCTTAAGTTCATTGTCGGGAATAATGATCTCTTTGGTGATCTGCTCTGTACTATTGGCATTGGCGAACAGATAGCCGCCAAGCAGGAGGAGGAGAACAGACAGCATAACGGCAATGGATAGCAATAAACGGCGTTTGTATGACTTACGCAGTTCGTAAGCGCCGTAGGATTTATTCCGCCCCTCGAAGATGATATCGAGTATATCGGCAGACAGGATGTTTGAGATGTCCATGGCAATAATTTTTAAATGAGATGCCCTGGAAAATGCTTTCCACAGATCTTTATTTTTTTGCCAGGCTTATGCATTGTGGGTTGTAGTGCATCACCTTTCGCTTGCACTACAGGTTGCACATAACTGTTACGTATGGCTGGAATGAATGGAGGTTAGCAGGCATCAGTAGTATTGATCAGCTATGGTGTATTGGCATTGGGATACAGGCATAAAAAAATCCCCTCCAGAACCGGAGAGGATTTGTAATTATTTGAGGACGGTATTAACCTTCTGTTTCCAGACGGAATACGATGGGCTGCTTTTTATAAGATTTTACCTGACGACCGTTTTGAACGGCAGGTGTCCATTTACCGCTCTTCTTGATTACCCGTACTGCTTCGGAACGTAATTCTTCAGGACCGCTGATCGCTTCTACTTCACTCACATTGCCTTCTTTGTCCACGATGAACTGGATCACTACAGTACCTTGAATTTCGTTGTCGATGGCATCCTGCGGATAACGCAGCGTTTTGTTGAGGTAACGCTGCCAGGCCGCAGAACCGCCCGGGTATTCAGATTCGATTTCTACTTTGGTAAATGTCTTATCCCAATCTTCTTCTACTTTCTTGGGAGCTTCTACCACACCTTTACCGGCATCTTCAACAGGAGGGGCTACGATACCTTCATCTTTCACACCTTCCTGGTTTACGGTACCGATCTTGGTTTCCTCCAGTTTTTCTACTTCTGGTGGTTTTTCTTCTTCCTTCACCTCTTCATCTTTTACGATCTTGGGAGGGGTGAATTTAGCCATTTCCACTTTGGGTGGTTCTGGTGGTTTTGGGGGAGGCGGTGGAGGAGGTTCTTCCTTCTTTTCTTCTTGTTTGATCTCCTCCAACTGCACGTCCTGTACCACCATGTCTTTTTTCTCGCCGTCTGTGTTGAACAGGTTAGCTAAAATATAACCGCCAAACGACAGCACGATGATAGCCGCTGTTACGATAAGGGCCGTCATCAGCCGCTTATTGTAAGTTTTGCGCAGTTGATAAGCACCATATTCTTTATTTCTTCCTTCGAAGATAATATCAAGAACATCAGCGCTTAATATTTTATTGATTTCCATACATGTGCTTTGTTATAAGATGCATTGCAACTAAGATTCCATATGCCTGCCGGCAATAATTTTAACATTTACTTTCCAGAAGCCTTAACTAATTGAAGTTCAACGTCAAAAATATCAACCAATGCATAGCGTTTAACCTCATTGATGGTCATTTCATCCAATATGTCCACCGTGTTTTTATAGGTAGCATCGGGAGTTGGTTTGATCACCACCACGAAATCTTCCGGATTAGTGGATTTTTTCTTGTTGATGATGATATCCCTGATTTCCTTAAAACCGGCGTTTTTGAAGTTGCCGCCATCAGGAGCCAGTTCACCTTCATAGTAGAAGATGGAATTGTCCTTGGCCAGAATAAGGGTCAAAGCGCCAGAGGCTTTTACCTTATTTTGATCTTCGGGTTTTTCTGTATCCTTGGGCAAAAACAGCCGCATAGCTGTTGGCTGACTCATCGTAGTGGTGAAGATAAAGAACGTGATGAGCAGGAATCCCAAATCCACCATCGGCGTTAAGTCAACGCGGGTAGAAAGCTTTTTCCCTTTCTTTACACCAGGCCCTTTTTTATGTCCCCCACCCGACGAGGTATCCATTTCTGCCATATCGCAAATTTTTAATAATTAGAAACTAGGTTTACTCATCTGTCGCCTTACCACCGGAGGCCTGGTTCTTCTTGTACAATTCTGTACCAGCAGGAACGCCTTCGGGATCAGTGATCATGGAAAACTTAAATATTTCGTTCTTTTTCAGGGCATCAATAATGCCTTTGAAAGAAGGATATTTAGCGTCATTATCACCCTTAACCAACAGGGTCATTTTCTTACCCTGGAAAGCTGTTGCTGCAGCCCTGACCCACTCCACCATTTCATTGTTGGCGCTGTCTACAGGGATACCTTCAGCTTTGTAATTCTTGGCCTGGTCGGGGGTTAATCCAAGATACGATTTTAACTTCGAAAATGGTACGCCTACAAAGGCTCCGGTACGTCTGAATGCTGCCTTTTCCTGGGCAGTGAGGGACAGGGCTTTTGACTGGTCAACCAGGTCAATCACTTCTGCCTTTTCTTCAGGATTTTCATCAGCTACCGAAAAATATACCTTTCCTTCTTTATCCATAGTAACCAACACCACGTTTTTAGCTTCTACAGCCTTAGTAGACACAGACTTAGGTGTAGTCACCTGCAGCTGGTCGGGGGCTTTGAACTTGGTGGTGAGGATGAAGAACGACAGCAACAGGAAAGCCACGTCGCACATCGCCGTCATGTCTACAGAAGTACTTTTCCGCGGTACTTTAACTTTTGGCATGATTTAAAATTTCGGTTTTCTAACAATGATTCGAGCGCAAATCACCACAATGAGATGCAGGCTCTGCCAATTTCCATATTTACCTGTCGCAACCTTGCCGGCTTTGCCTCTTAAACCTTAACCAGGCAATTCACCAAAACCTGGCCATGACGGATAAACTGGTCTTTCCCTCACTATTTGTACAGTGAAGCAAAGCTTTGTGTTAAAGTAAAGCCAGACTCATCAATACCGTAAGTGATAGAATCGATCTTAGTAGTAAAGATGTTGTAGAAGATAATGGCAAATGCAGATGTACCGATACCCAGGGCCGTGTTGTACAGGGCTTCAGAGATACCACGGGACAGTTCTGCTGCAGCTGCACCACCACCTTCTTCACCAAGAGCAGAGAATGAAGTGATCATACCTAATACCGTACCCAACAGACCCAACAGGGTAGCTACGGAGGCGATAGTAGACAGGAATACCAGGTTTTTTTCCAGCATCGGCAATTCCAGTGCTGTAGCTTCTTCTACTTCTTTCTGAATAGACAGTACTTTTTGTTCTGTATCCAGCTCGGTGTTAGAGATCATTTCTTTGTACTTGCGCAGACCAGCTTTCATTACATTACCTACACTACCCTTTTGCTTATCGCACTCAGAGATAGCCTGATCCACATTTTTATTAGCGAGGTGATATTGCACTTTGCGAATAAACTCAGCAATATTTCCGGTACCGGAAGCTTTGCTGATGGTCAGTAAACGTTCGATGATAAAGGTGAAAGCCGTAAGGAATGTGGCAATCAATAAAGGTACAATGATACCTCCCTCATACATCTTGCTTAATCCACTTTTTGGACCCTTATGGTGTGGCCAGAAACCACCACTCGCATCGGGTTGTGTAAAATTACCTGCAGCGCCCAGACCGAACCTCCAGATCAAATAACCTGCAAGAATACATACTACTGGTGCGATCCATGAAATAGCATTGCTACTTTTCTTTGGTTGAACAGATGTACTACTCTTCGCGGCGGGCGCAGTTGGTTTTGTTTCAGCCATGATTGTGTTTTTTTTAGTGTTTGAAAAAAATTAGTCTATCTGTAGTTTTAAAAATTAGCTCACAATGCTAAGGAAAAATGCTTTTCCACAGGCGATTTTGATCAAGAAAAATTTTTGACAGGGTTCACAAGATAAGGAATTTCTTAAACGGGAGCGCTAAAAATAGGCGTTTTGATTGAATAAAACCGCCGCGAATGTAGAATTAATTTAAAAACAAAACATTCATACAGAGCGCTTTTTAATGCCCCGCTAATCTGCCTGCACAAACCTTTTTGCTACCTGTTATCTTTAACACAAATCAAAACCCCACCCGCCCGAAGGGAGGTTTCAAACCTATCAATCAGCCTTAACTGCATACAGGCATCAAACTTCCAGAAGCCCTACCCAAACACCGCATATTTGACCAGTGGTCCTTTCCTCTCCTATCCTTTGAACCCCTTTTCCTTATCTTCATTCCATAAATAACATTTAACATGGAGAAAACCCCCAGTCTGAGAAGATCTATTTTTCTGATGGTGGTTGCCGGAACTTTGGTAACGTCCGTTTCTGCTCAAAACAGAAGACCGGTTACGCCACCTTCTGCGACCGACACCACTAAGCCCCGTACACCGCTTACACCCCCTGCACCCCCCAAACCTGGCCCTAAACCTTATAAAGAAATCATTACCGACAAAGCCATTAGTCGTCAAGGGCTTTTTGCCGTTCATAAAGTAGAGGACAAATGGTATTTTGAAGTGGGTGACTCCCTCCTGGGCAGGGATGTGCTGGTTGTAAACCGCATTTCCAAAGCTCCTGCCGATACCCGTGCTGGTTTTTTCGGGTATGCAGGTGATGAGATCAACGAAAACGTTATTCGTTTTGAAAAAGGCCCCAACAACAAGATCTTCCTCCGTAATATATCATTCTCTGTTTATGCAAAGGATTCTACGAAACCGATGTATAAATCCGTACAGAATTCCAATATTCAGCCCATTACTGCCGCTTTTGATGTTAAAGCACTCTCAAAAGACAGTGCCGGTTCTGTAATAGACTTTACTGATTATATCTCTGGCGATAATGATATCTTCTTTTTCGCCCCTTTCTTTAAAACCGCTCTTCGTGTAGGTGGCTTACAGCCTGATAAGTCTTATATCGTTGATATCAAGACCTATCCCATCAATACCGAGATCAAAACGGTAAAGACCTACAGCAAAATGTCGGCTCCTTCCCCCATTCCTGGCTTAATGCCATCCGGACCTACGGGAAATGCCACTTTCGAACTGAATACTTCCATTGTACTGTTGCCCAAGGTTCCTATGCGTCCCAGGTTCTATGATGACAGAGTCGCTTATTTCACCACGGAATACACAGATTTTGATGCAGATCCACAGGGTGTTAAGGACATCAGCATGATCACCCGCTGGAAACTGGAGCCCAAACCCGCTGATCTGGAGAAGTTCAAGCGTGGAGAGCTGGTAGAGCCCCAAAAGCCTATCATCTATTATATTGACCCCGCTACCCCGGCCAAATGGGTACCCTACCTTATTCAGGGTGTAAATGACTGGCAGAAGGCTTTTGAAAAAGCCGGCTTTAAAAACGCTATCATCGCCAAGGTGGCACCTACCAAGGCCGAAGACAGCACCTGGAGCCTGGAAGATGCCCGCTTCTCAGCCATGGTCTACAAACCTTCTGATATCCCCAATGCCAGCGGTCCACACGTACATGACCCCCGCAGCGGAGAGATCCTCGAGTCTCATATTAACTGGTACCATAATGTAATGCGCCTGCTGCGCAACTGGTACCTGATCCAGGCATCGCCCAGCGATCCCCGCGCCCGTAAAGCTCAATTTGATGACGAGCTCATGGGACAGCTTATCCGTTTCGTTTCTTCCCATGAAGTTGGTCACACCCTCGGTTTGCCCCACAATATGGGTTCATCCGCAGGTACACCGGTTGAAAAGCTGCGTGACAAAGCCTGGGTGGAAGCCAACGGCCACACAGCTTCCATTATGGACTATGCCCGTTTCAACTATGTAGCTCAACCAGAAGACAAGATCGGCCCTGCAGGTCTCTATCCCCGTATCGGAGAATATGACCTGTTTTCCATCGAATGGGGTTACAGACCCATCCTCGATAAGGATGAAGATGGTGAAAAGGCGGTTCTTAACGAATGGGCAAAGAACAACTACAACAATCCCCGCCTTCGCTTCATTCATCAGAATGGTATTGATCCCCGGGCCCAGACAGAGTCACTTGGCGATAACAACATGAAAGCCAATGAATATGGTATCAAGAACCTGAAATGGATGTTGCCTAAGCTGGCAAGTTGGCTCAATGAGAAGGGTGAAAATTATGAGAACCTGGATGAAGTATACAATGAATTGATCGGTCAGTTCAGCCGTTACCTCGGCCATGCCGCTACCTATGTGGGTGGTATCTATACGGATTATAAAACCACCGAACAGGCTGGTGATGTATACTCTGTGGTGCCCAAAGCGCTGCAGAAAGAGGCCATGGCTTTTATCCAGAAGAACTATTTCGAAACACCTACCTGGTTATTGGATAAGAATATCCTGGATAAGATATCTGCTCCTACCAGCGACCGCGTAAGCACGCTGCAGGACGGATGGCTCGGCACTTTGTTGAGTACCGGCCGCATGCAACGCCTGATCTCTTCTTCCAACCGCGATGCATCTGCTTACCGCCTCGACGAGTTCATGGAAGACCTGAAGAAAGGTATCTGGAGTGAATTGGCAAGCCGCAAGCCAATCGACAACTTCCGTCGTAACCTGCAGAAATCTTATGTAGAAAGACTGGGCGCCATCGTTGCTCCCGCTCCTGCATCTGGTGGCGGCAGCTTTGGCGGTATCATCATTTCTTTCGGACCAGTATCAGATCCTAAAAAATCTGATATCGTTTCAGTAGCCAAGGGAATACTGCGCTCACTGAAAGCAGAAATTGCTGCTGCAGCACCTGCTTATACAGATAAAATGAGCCGTTATCACCTGCAGGATCTGAATGACCGTATTAGTAAAATACTCGATCCTAAATAATTACCTGGATCAGGAATAGAAAAAGGGTGAGTTGCTGAGAAAGCGACTCACCCTTTTTAAATGCGTTAAATCAGGCTATTCGTACCGTAATGCTTCAATAGGATTAAGTCTGGAAGCTTTAATAGCGGGATAAAGTCCGGCGCCCAACCCCACCAACGAACAGATCACCACACCAGCTACCACCCAGTTCCAGGGAATTACAAAGCTGGTAGACAGCAACAGGCCGGCAATATTACCCACAATAATTCCCAACACGATACCGATAACCGCTCCTAATAAGCTGATTATAATAGATTCCAGCAGGAACTGTGTTTGAATATTCCAACGCTTACCGCCAATGGCTTTCACCAGGCCGATCTCTTTGGTACGTTCTGTAACAGCCACCAGCATGATATTCATTAGACCGATGGCAGCTCCCGCCAGGGTAATGACGCCTATCAATACGGCGGCGATGGTGATAAAACTCAGGTTGCGCATCAGCATCTCTACGATACTGTCGCTTTTATCGATCACAAAATTGTCTTCTTCTGAAACAGTAAGCCGGCGTATGGGTCTGAAGATACCGGTAGCTTCCCCAATAGCGCCATCCATCAGTTTGATATCGGGCACTTTTACCTGTATGGAAAAAGAGGCATTGGCGTTGGAATTAAAATAACTGCGCACATTAGAATAGGAGGTGATCACTGCATTGTCGAGGCTTCTGCCAAGGGTGGAACCTTTGGCTGCCAGGGAGCCAACAATGAGAAAGGGAATATTATTGATCTTGATGGTCTTACCTACGGGAGTTTCTATATTCTCGCCGAAGAATTTTTTGGCCACATCCCTTCCGATCAGGCATACATTGCGGCCGGATTGCACATCCAGGGTATTGAGGTTGCGGCCATAGGAAATGGTGAAGCCATTCAGGTCGGTGTAATTTTCATCGCCCCCCATTACCCATACATTGGGATTGGTCTTTTTTCCGCCGGCCGACACGATCGCATTCCGGCTGCCAAACATATTCATACTCACCTGGGAAGGAAACTGGAAGGCGGCCTTAAAAGATTCTGCCTGCAATTTGGTGATGGGTTTGCCCTGGTTGGACTTCTTTTCTCTTTTTTTACCCTTTTGTTCTTTCTTCAGCTGTGATCCACCGCCGAAGAAATTACGTGGTTCTCTGAACCGGATGGTAAAACCGGTAGCGCCCATGGAAGAAAAGCTCTCCAGGAATTTTTGCTGGATGGCCGCGATGGCGGTATTGATACCTATTAGCGCGGTAATGCCCAGCGCAATAATAGCTACTGTAATACCTGTACGCAACCTGTTACCGCGCACAGTTCTGAAAGCTAAGGAGAAGGTATCCCGGAATGTCATATAATATATGTCTCACTAAAGTAAGAAATATTACTGAACAGCGGGGCGTACCATTCCTTAAATGGTAATCACATTAAAAGAAGTAGTTAAGCTTGTCCAACAACCAATGGGGGAAAAGACCTAAGAGCACCACAATGGCGGCCATTATGACCAAAAGGGCCTTAAAAGCAGGGGATACTTCCATTTCCTGGATATCGCCTTCTTTAAAGTACATGGCCTGTATAACGCGGAAATAATAGTATACACTAATGGCAGCGCACAACACCCCTACGATCACCAGCCACATCACATGGCCATTGCTCACCGCGGCGGCCAGCATATAGAATTTAGCCATAAAGCCTGCTGTACCGGGGATGCCGGCCAGCGACAGCAAAAAGATGGCGGTGGTGGCAGCCAGTACGGGCTGACGTTTGGCCAATCCATTGAAGCCTTCAAAGGTATAGTCCTTCATTTTGATCAGCACAGCGAAAACGCCGATGGTGGCAATGCTGTAGGCAGCGGTATAGAAGATCAATCCCTGTTTACCCAGGTTATTCAGGGCTACCAGGGCAAACATCATAAAGCCTGCCTGAGCGATACTGGAATAGGCCAGCATGCGCTTAACGCTTTGCTGGAATACAGCGGTGATATTACCAATTAAGAGGGTAGCCGCGGTAACAATAGACACCACCAGCTGCCAGTGAGGATGCATTTCACCGAAAGCATCATCAAACAAGCGCAGGAAAGCGATAAAGGCAGCCGACTTAATAATGGTAGCCATAAAGGAGGTGAACACTGTAGGTGCACCATCATATACATCGGGCGTCCAGAAATGGAAGGGCGCCGCAGATACTTTAAAAGACATGGAGAACAGCAAGAGTAAGAGACCCGCACTCACCATCGGTGTCAGTGCACCAGTGCCCAGGCTGATCGCTTCCAGGTTGAAGCTGCCTTTGGCGCCGTAGATCAAAGTAATACCCATCAGCATAAGACCTGTAGAAAAGGAGCCCATCAGGAAATACTTCAGGGAAGCCTCATTACTTTTCAGGTTCCGTTTATCAGTACCGGTAAGAATATACAAGGGGATAGACATGATCTCGATACCCAGGAACAACATCAGCAAGGTGTTGAAAGAAGAAGAAATGCTGACACCACAGAGGATAAAGAAGATCAGTGCAAAATAATCAGACACGCTCTTGCCTACCTTTTCCATATCGCGGCCCGAAAGAATGGCATACAGGAATGTGCTGCCGAAAGCGATGGTGTTAAAAAGCAGGTTAAAGCTATCAAAGTAGAGCATGCCATGGAGGTTCACCTTGAACAGGAGTACACCATTCATCTCCAGTATATTAACCAGGATCAGTAAAGCAAGCCCGGTCAGTGCCGTGCCGCGTATGACAGCATTACTCCTGCTGAATATACCGCTGAACATCATCACTACACCCCAGATAGCCGATATTACAATTGCATTCATAACTAAAATCTATGCTTTCGCTTATGATGGATGTTTAATTATCATTCTCGATAAAATAGTATCTACACTACCCTGTGTAAGTTCCAGGAATGGCCTGGGGTATACACCGATCACCAGGATCACGATGACCAGCACGCCCAATACAAACCTTTCATTGAACTTTATATCCCGCATTGTGCCGGTAAGGGTATTGGTATTACCAAAAAACACCCGTTGTATCATGTTCAAGGTATACACGGCAGAGAGGATAATGGTAACCCCACCTGCTGCGGCAAACACATAACCTACTTTGGAAACGGTGGAGTTAAATACTCCACTGAATAACAGGAACTCGCCGATGAATGCATTGGTCAATGGCAGGGCCACATTGGCCAGCGCTACTACCACCAGCATGATGGCCAGCCCGGGCGCTTTCTGTGCCAACCCGCCCAGTTCAGATATCTTACGGGTATGCATCTGGCGCTCTATGAGTTCTACCACGATCCACATACCGATGATGTTGACGCCGTGGTTAAACATTTGTATCATCACCCCTTGCAATCCCTGGTCGGAGGTTACGAAAATAGCCATACACATCAATCCCATGTGTGCGATAGAGGAGTAGGCGACCAAACGCTTCAGGTCGTCCTGCTGCATGGCGATCAGTGAGGCATAGATCATTCCGATCACGCACAGGAGGGCTACTGTATCACCATTGAGCCAGGTGGCCATGGGCAATACGGGTGCCAGCCAGCGCATCACACCAAACAGACCCATCTTCACCATCACACCGCTCAATACCATGGTCACCGCTGTGGGCGACTGTTCGTAGGTATCGGGCTGCCAGGTATGGAAGGGGAATACGGGCATCTTAATGGCAAAAGCAATAAAGAACAGCCAGAAGATCCAGCCCTGCTCTTTAGAAGTCAACACTGCCTTGTAGAAAGATTCCAGTGCAAAGGATTGGTCAGGTGTATGCAGGTAGAGATAAATGATACCAACCAGCATCAACAGCGATCCAATGAATGTATAAATGAAGAATTTGAAAGTAACCGCGATCCGTTTTTCACCACCCCACTGGGAACAAAGGAAGTAAGCGGGTATGAGTGCCAGTTCCCAGAAGAAGTAGAACAACAAGGCATCGTAAGCCAGGAATACCCCCATCAGGCCTGCCTGCGACAACAGCATGAAGGCATAGAAATTATGGGCATTCTTATAACTGGAGTTCCAGGTGGCCACAAAGATCATGGGGAATGCAACAGCCGTGAGCAGGCAAAGTACTTGCCCCATGCCATCCAGTCCTACTGAAAATTTACTGCCCAGCAAGGGTAACCATTCTACTTCGGTATGCAGGTTTGCGGCTTTATTCAAGACCGTGAGGCCAAGCAGGGAAACGGCCAGCGTGATCACCGTGGATAACAAAGCCCAGGTCTTCACCCCTTTCTCCCCTTTAAGGAAGAAAGCCGCCAAACCACTCAGCAACGGGATAACGATTAGTAAAACAGGTATCATTTCAGATTTCTAAGTTTCGTATTCAAGATTTGACAGTTCCTATATCGACCTGCCAACAAACAATCAGATTTCAATGCTCAATGACCTACGCACAACTCACAATGCTATTTCTTCACAAAAAACTGTATCACAAAGAAGGCCAGTATGCCCAGCACCATCAGCAGTACATAGCTACCTACCTGGCCGCTTTGTAACAGGCGCACCTGGCGGCTGCTATAGCTGATCAGGCGTCCTACTCCATTCACGGTCCAATCCAGCACATCTTTTTCGACGAAGTTATTCAGGAACTTACCTATCCAGTTAAGTGGCTTTACGATAATGAAATTGTACAGCTCATCCACATACCATTTGTTGGCCAGCACTTTTCCAAAGCCAGTAGGCTCTGCCAGTTCGGGGCGCTTGCTGAAGCGGCCCAGAGCGTAGAAGATAGCGATCACGGCAATACCCACGGAAACTCCCATGAGCATATACTCGGTATTGTGGTCCAGGTGGTGTGCATGTGCATGCTTCGCTGATTCTGCAAAAATGGGATCCAGGAAATGCTCCAGGGAATGAGCATTGGGCATCAATACTTCGGGAATGCCTACCCATCCGCCGATCACACTCAGAATAGCCAGCACGATCAGGGGGATGGTCATAGCTGCCGGGCTTTCATGGGGCTGATGTCCATGCAGCTGATCACCGCCACGGAACTGCCCTAAGAAAGTAGTAGCATAAAGACGGAACATATAGAAGGCGGTCATTCCAGCGGTGATGACACCAACAACCCAGTATACTTTATTGGCGCCATAGGCGGCGGCCAGTATTTCATCTTTGGAGAAGAAGCCGGAGAAAGGAGGAATACCTGCAATAGCAATACATCCCAGCAGGAAAGTGATATGGGTAATGGGCAGGTATTTTCTCAGTCCACCCATCTTGCGGATATCCTGCTCATGATGCATGGCATGGATCACGGAACCTGCACCCAGGAACAACAGGGCTTTGAAGAAAGCGTGTGTCATTACGTGGAATACAGCGCCGGTATAAGCACCAACCCCGAGGCCCAGGAACATATAACCCAGCTGGCTTACCGTAGAATAAGCCAGTACTTTCTTAATATCATTTTGTTTTAAGGCAATGGTTGCGGCAAAAACAGCAGTCGCTAAACCAATCACAGCTACAATAGCCTGGGTAAAGGGAGCCAGGGTATATAAGATATTGCTGCGTGCGATCATGTAGATACCGGCTGTTACCATCGTTGCTGCGTGGATCAAAGCCGATACGGGCGTAGGACCCGCCATGGCATCAGGCAACCAGGTATACAAAGGTATCTGGGCGCTTTTACCGGTAGCACCTACAAAAAGGAGGAGGGTGATGCCAACAATAGCAGCACTACCATCCAGTGTTTTGGCGCCGGCAGCTACCTGCTCAAATACACCACTATAAGTAACGGTACCAAATTTATTAACGAGCCAGAAGATAGCCAGCAGGAAGCCCAGGTCACCAATACGGTTCATCACAAAGGCTTTCTTGGCAGCATTGGTATATTCTGTATTCTTGAACCAGTAACCGATCAGTAAATAAGAACAAAGGCCCACGCCTTCCCAACCGATGAACATGATCACATAGTTGGAGCCGAGTACCAGCAGCAACATGGAAAACACGAACAGGTTGAGGTAAGCAAAATAACGGGCATAATGCTGTCCCTCTTCTTCATGCATGTAAGCAGCAGAATACACATGTATCAGAAAACCTACACCGGTAATGATGAGCAGGAAAATGGAAGAAAGCTGGTCTACCTGAAAGGAAAAAGGAATGGATAATTTACCTACACTGATAAAATCAAACAGGTTTACGACAGCTGTATGGCCTTGCTTTACCTGTAGAAAAATAAGCAGGCTTACCACAAAAGAGCCCAGGATCACACCACTGCCAATAACGCTGGTGAGCGATTTGGAAAGTTGTTTACGCAACAGGCCATTGATCAAAAAACCGATCAATGGAAGCAAGGGAATTAACCACACTAATTGTAAAACATTCTTCATAAAGCCAAATTGGAAGTCTGAAGCCTGTGGTAAACGGTCCGTTCATCAACTGTATGCCAGAACCTTACCACTGATTTCTGATCTCAGTGTTTCAACCGGTTAAGGAAATTAACGTCTACTGAATGCACATTCCGGTACATCATTACAATGATGGCCAACCCCACACTTACTTCAGCCGCCGCAACCACCATGATAAAAAATACAAACAGTTGCCCATCAATCCCTGCATTGGGATTGGCAGCCACGCCTTTGAGGTGGTGCATCTTTGAAAATGCCACCAACAGCAAATTCACTGCATTCAGCATGAGCTCAATGCACATAAAGATGATAATGGCATTACGGCGTGTAAGGACACCGGCAATACCGATGCAAAACAGCGCAATGGACAAAACGATATAATATTCAATATTCATATGCTAATAAAAATCAAAACTGATGGTGGTACTAATCACCTTTTTTACCAATCACTACGGTACCTACCATGGCGCTCAGGAACAATACGCTGCTGATCTCAAAAGGAACTACATACTCCGTAAACAATACGGTTCCTAATTGCTTGATCAAACCGATCTCACCATCCTTCAGCTGGACAATGGAATTCTTCACTTCTGCATCTTTCAGGGCAGCCACCAGTACCAGCAGTAAGCAACCGCCGGCCACAATACCGGCCATCCGTAGCCACTTGTTCTTTTTGGGCTCTGTTTCTGCATTGAGGTTCATCAACATGATCACGAACAGGAAGAGTACCATGATGGCGCCTGCATAAACAATGAGGTTCACGATACCCAGGAACTGGGCATTCATCATAATATAATGTCCGGAAATAGCAAAGAAAGTAACGATCAGCCACAGTACACTGTGCACGGGGTTACGACTGATGACAACCATCAAGGCACTGCCGAGTGCCAGTACGCTTAAAAAGTAGAATAATATTTCTGATATACTCATTTGAAGTTCGCGGTGGTTTAGTTCGCCTGATGTTGCTGATTAGCCCGGTTGCCCAGTGCTTTTTTATATTCTTCCGGCTGCTCCAGCGGATTGGGTATCAGCAGGTCCGGTTTACCATATATTAAACCTTTGCGCTGGTAGTTGGCCGGAGCAAAAGTTTCACTCAGATAGATAGCATCTTTTGGACAGGCTTCTTCACACAAACCACAAAAGATACAACGCAACATATTGATCTCATACTTCGCCGCATACTTCTCTTCACGATACAGGTTCTCTTCACCTGGTTTACGCTCTGCTGCTTCCATCGTAATGGCTTCTGCAGGGCAGGCTACAGCACAGAGGCCGCAAGCTGTACAACGTTCACGCCCTTGTTCATCGCGGTTCAATACGTGCAAACCACGGAACACCGGGCTGAAGGGACGTGTTTGCTCCGGATAGCTGATAGTAGCTTTCCTTTTAAAGAAATGCTTAAGTGTGATCAGCATACCCTTGAAAATATTCCAGAGGTATAACCGCTCCACAAAGGTCATGGGCTTACGCTCCACCGGTCTCGCTCTGTTCGTTAATGCTTGCATACAAATTAATTACATGTTTGACCAACTGCAAAGAAATCAAATTATTAGCTATTTACAGCATGGACACCAAATCCGCATCTTTTATTTTTTCAACCACAGTACTACTGCGGCTGTAATGATCATATTGGCCAATGCCAGGGGCACCAGTTTCTTCCAGCCCAGGTTCATCAGCTGGTCGTAGCGGAAACGGGGAATTGTCCACCGTACCCACATGAACAGGAAAATGAAAAAGCCAATCTTGGCAAAGAGGGTCAATGCCTGGAACAGGGCCATCAGGTTCACTCCCACTGTCTCGGTCAAATGCGCATCATTGACACCTGGAATATCATATCCGCCAAAATACAGGGTAGCCATTACCGCGCTGCTGATGAACATATTGATGTATTCCGCAAAAAGGTAAAATCCCAGTTTCATGGAGGAGTACTCCTGGTGATAACCAAAGTTCAGCTCATTCTCTGCTTCCGGTAAGTCGAAAGGGGTACGGTTACATTCGGCAAAAGCACAGATCAGGAAGATCAGGAACCCAAGTGGCTGGTACACCACATTCCATACACCATCCATTTGCTGGCCCACAATAGCGCTCATCTTCAATGAACCGGTGAGCATCAACAAAGCGATCAGGGAGAGTCCCATGGGCAACTCATAAGAGATGGCCTGGGAGGCGCCACGCAGAGCCGCCATGAGAGAGAACTTATTGTTGGAAGCCCATCCACCGATCATAATGCCAAAGACACCCATGCTCACCACCGCAAATATGTAGAGGATACCAATATTGATATCTGCGATTTGCAGGTTCACTTCTCTGCCAAAGAAATCAATTTTACCACCCCAGGGGATCACGGCCGATGTCATCATGGCTGCCAGCATAGCCAGGCAGGGTCCCAGAATGAACAACATCCGGTTGGAAGTGTTAGGTATGATCTCTTCTTTCATGAACAGCTTCAGACCGTCGGCCAGTGGCTGGAGCAGACCCATTGGTCCTGCCCGGTTTGGTCCGCGACGATCCTGCATAAACGCTGCTACCTTACGCTCGGCCCAGGTCTCATACATCGCAATGACCAGCGAAATAGAAACAATGCCTACGATCAATACCAGTTTCTCGATCAGAAATAACCAGTCAAATGCTAATAAGGTAGAATGCATATTATAAAGTCAACTTTTCGGTTCTATATTCAGTTCCGCTTTTTGAGATCCACACCCGCTACTTGAAATCTTCCGAATGCGCAGGCCCTGGAATTTTCGACAGGTCGACATTCGGTTTATTCACTTCACTCACATCATGTATATCCATCAATAACCGTGGCTTGCGGCCATCCATTATTTCTACCACTGTCTCTTTGGGCATCTTCATTCCTACATAATGCCCTTGTGAGATCACTGACTGACGGCTTATTTTGGTTGGGCCTTCAATTACCCAATCGCTGGTTTGCTTTTTCTCAAAGCGGCATTCATTACAGATCCAGTCTTCTACTTCACCCCACTGGTCTTTGCGGGCTGTTACACGATACACTTCATCGCCCCGGTTCCATAAGGTTACCTTACCGGAACATTTGGGGCAATCGCGGTGTGCATCTACCGGCTTCAGGAACCATACGCGGTTCTTGAAACGGAAAGTTCTATCGGTGAGGGCGCCTACGGGGCATACATCAATCACATTACCTATAAAATCATTATCAAGGGACTTCTCGATATAGGTAGCGATCTCGGCATGGTCGCCCCTGTCGAGGATACCGTGTATCCGTTTGTTGGTGAGCTGATCGGCGGTAAACACACATCGGTAGCACAGGATACAGCGTGTCATGTGCAGTTGGATGTATGGGCCCAGGTCGTGTTTCTGGAAGGTACGCCTGTTGAATTCATAACGAGTGCCTTCTTTACCATGATCGTAGCTAAGGTCCTGCAAGTGGCATTCACCGGCCTGATCGCAGATGGGGCAATCCAGGGGGTGATTGATGAGCAGGAATTCTACGACTCCATTGCGGGCATCAATTACGCGCTCACTGGTAATATTTTTTACCACCATTCCATCCATCACATTGGTACGGCAGCTGGCTACCAGCTTGGGCATGGGACGCGGGTCGGCAGTAGAGCCTGCAGCCACTTCCACCAGGCAGGTACGGCATTTACCGCCGCTGCCTTTCAGCTTACTGTAATAGCACATCGCCGGTGGGGCTACATCTCCGCCAATCATACGCGCTGCATTCAGGATCGATGTTCCCGCCTCCACCTCAATGGTGATGTTATCAATGGTAACCTTAAATAATTTCCTTTCTTCGGCCATAATAATATTTCTTAACCGCTAAAAATGTACAGTTCATTTAACCTTAAGCCACGGGTACGGGCCTTGGGTCGGCATAATGGGCCAATCCAAAATTCCTTGACTGGCTTTCTACGGGATTCAGCACATGCCATTCAAACTCATCTCGGAAGTGGCGGATGGCTGCTGCCACCGGCCAGGCGGCCGCATCACCCAACGGGCAAATGGTATTGCCTTCGATCTTGCGCTGGATGTCCCACAACAGGTCAATATCACTCATCTTGCCTTTTCCGTATTCGATGTTCTTTAAGATCTTCTCCATCCAGCCTGTTCCTTCACGACAGGGTGAGCATTGCCCACAGCTTTCGTGACGGTAGAAACGGGCCAGTGTCAAAGTATGGCGTACTACACATTGGTCTTCATCAAATACAATGAAGCCACCGCTACCCATCATGGTGCCGGTAGCAAAGCCACCATCGGACAGGCTTTCATAGTTCATCATCCGTGTATCTCCTTTGGCTGTCTTGAACAACAGGTTGGTAGGGAGGATAGGAACAGATGATCCACCAGGTATGCAGGCTTTCAGTCTTTTACCTTTGGGTATACCACCACAATACTCATCGCTGTAAATGAATTCTTCTACAGAGATGGTCATATCTATTTCGTAAACACCAGGTTTGTTGATATTACCACAGGCAGAGATCAGCTTGGTGCCGGTTGATTTACCTACACCGATCTTTGCATATTCTTCTCCACCGAGGTTGATGATGGGCACTACAGCGGCCAGGGTCTCCACGTTGTTCACAACGGTAGGACAATCCCACACACCTTTCACCGCAGGGAAAGGAGGTTTGATACGGGGGTTGCCGCGCTTGCCTTCGAGGGATTCTATCAGGGCGGTTTCTTCACCGCAGATATAAGCGCCGGCGCCACGCTGCACATAGATCTGGCAGTCGAAGCCGGTACCCAAAATGTTTTTTCCAAGGAAGCCGTTGGCATTTGCTTCGGCAATGGCTTGTTCCAGTATGTCCACTATCCAGGCGTATTCACCGCGGATATAAATATAAGTTCTGTTGGATCCCAGGGCATAAGAGGCAACGATCAGCCCTTCAATGAGCAGGTGGGGGATAAACTCCATCAGGTACCGGTCTTTGAAGGTACCGGGCTCCGATTCATCGGCATTACATACCAGGTAGCGGGGCACGCCTTCGGGCTTGGCCAGAAAGCTCCATTTCATACCGGTAGGGAAACCTGCACCACCACGACCCCTTAAACCACTCTTTTTCACTTCTTCTGTCACCTGGTCGGGGCTCATGTTCTTAAACGCCTTTTCTACACTGGCATATCCACCCTCACGACGGTATACATCGTAAGTACGGATACCCTCTACATGCGCCTTTTCTAATAATAATTTTCTGCCCATTGCTTAATTTGAAATTAGTGTGTTTGCTTCAACACGTACCTATTAGCCAGTTACCCGGTAATACGTTTACCCTTCCTGTTCAGCTGTTGATCAGTTCAGTGAAGTAGCCCTGTTACGGCATTCTTCAATGATCTGGTCTACTTTATCCTTCGTGAGGTGCTCGCGAAAATGTTTGCCCAATTGCATCATCGGCGCGTAACCACAGGCACCAAGGCATTCTACAGTTTTGAGGGTAAACAAGCCATCGGCGGTAGTTTCACCTACACCAATGCCCAGTTTTTCTTTTATATAGTCAATGATCTGGTCACTGCCATTTAACATACAGGGGCCGGTTTGACATACTTCAAATAAGTAACGGCCTACCGGTTTTAAATTGTACATACTATAGAAAGTAGCCACCTCATACACTTCAATGGGCTCAATGCTCAGCAGGGAGGCCACATAGTCCATAGCTTCCGCACTCAGCCAGCCACCAAACTCTTCCTGCGCCATGTGCAATACAGGTATCAAAGCACTCTTCTGCTTGCCATCGGGATAACGGGCAATGATCTCCTGTACTTTCTTTAGTTTGTCCTCTGTAAAAACCATAATCAATTCGAAAATTTGATAATTAAGCGTCTAACTCTCCTGCAATCAGGTTCAGGCTACTCATTACAATGATGGCATCACTCAGCATGGCGCCCTTGGTCAGCTCTTCGTAAGCCTGGTAATAAATAAAGCAAGGGCGACGGAAATGCAGGCGATAAGGGGTACGGCCTCCATCACTGATCAGGTAAAAGCCCAACTCACCATTGCCTCCTTCTACCGGGAAATACAATTCTCCCTTCGGTATATCAATTTCACCCATGATGATCTTGAAATGCCAGATCAGGGCTTCCATCTTGGTGTACACATCTTTCTTCTCAGGCAAATAATACTCCGGTACATCAGCATGGAATATTTCAGCTTCTGCACCTTTGAATGCCTGTACCTTCTGGTAGGCTTGTTCAATAATGCGCAGTGATTGCCACATTTCCTGGTTGCGCACCAGGTAACGGTCATAACAATCACCCGTAGATCCTATCGGTACTTCAAAATCAAAATCTTCGTAACTGCTATAGGGAGTATGAACACGCACATCATAGTCAACACCGGCAGCCCGCAGGTTGGGACCGGTAAAGCCATAGTTCAGGGCCCTATCGGCACTGATTGCTCCGGCGCCGATGGTACGTTCCATGAAGATGCGGTTGCGCGTGAAGAGGTTTTCAAACTCTCTCAGCACTGCAGGGTATTCTTTGAGGAATTTTTCCAGCTTTTCAAAAGCGAGGGGGTTGAAGTTTCTTTCGAAACCACCAATACGACCCATATTGGTAGTGAGGCGTGATCCGCAGATCTCTTCATAGATCTCATAGATCAGCTCACGGTATTGCATTACGTAGAGGAAGCCTGTATAAGCACCACTGTCCACACCCACAATGGAGTTACAGATCAGGTGATCTGATATACGCGCCAGCTCCATAATGATCACCCGCAGGTAATCTACCCGCTTGGGCGTTTTAACCCCCAGTAGCTTTTCGCAGGTAAGGTGCCAGCCCATGTTATTGATGGGAGAAGAACAATAGTTGAGACGGTCCGTGAGGGTGGTGATCTGGTATAAGGGTCTGCGCTCTGCCAGCTTTTCAAAAGCGCGGTGTATATACCCCACGGTTTGTTCGGCTGAAATAATGCGCTCACCATCCAGTTCAAGGATATTCTGAAATACACCATGCGTAGCCGGGTGCGTAGGCCCCAGGTTCAACGTGGTGGTTTGCTTTTCAATTGAGCCTTCCGGAAGCCGGATATTTGAATGTTGTATTACGTCAGACATTACTGTCTTGTTAGTTTATTCGTGAATCGGTAGTCAACCATCATGCTTGTTACCGTTAAATACTTTATACGATCGATCCGCCTCTTCCAAACATCTCATCGTCTTTATCGATCCTGGTCTGGTCTTCCAATGGAAATTCTTTCCGCATGGGGAAATAATCCAT
Source organism: uncultured Paraflavitalea sp. (assembly GCA_966211765.1). Classification (GTDB taxonomy): domain Bacteria; phylum Bacteroidota; class Bacteroidia; order Chitinophagales; family Chitinophagaceae; genus Paraflavitalea. The sequence goes on along the minus strand of CBIHOV010000010.1, from coordinate 6,062 downwards.
TTCGTCCACGTTCAGGATCCGCTTGAGATTGGGATGGCCTACAAAGTTTACCCCAAAGAAATCATAGGTCTCTCTTTCCATCCAGTTGGCAGATGCATACAGGGTTGCTGCGCTGAATACATCGGGCCTGCTGATCTCGGTAAATACTTTGAAGCGAAGGCGTATATTATCAGTAAGGTTGTGCAGGTGATAAACGACTGCCAGTTCTCTGCCGGTATCATCAGGATAATGTACAGCCTGCAGATCGGTCAGAAAACGGAACTGCAGTTCTGCATCATCATACAGAAACTGTAATACTTTTAAGTTCAGTTCTTTGGGCGCTTCAAAGGTCAGCATACCATAGGGCTCTTCAAAACCTTTTACCTGTTCACCAAATTTTTCTACCAGTCGTTGTTTAATATGTTCGTAGGTCAATGCCATATTTTTACTGTATTCCGTAACTATCCATCAACTGTTTGTACTTATCACTGTTTCTTCTGCGCAGGCTTTCTTTGCCTACAAGGTCCTGAACGCGCATAAAGCCATCCAGCACAGCTTCCGGCCGGGGCGGGCATCCGGGGATGTATACATCTACCGGAATGATCTGGTCGATACCCTGCAACACGCTGTAGGTATCGAAAATACCACCACTGGAAGCACAGGCGCCCATGGCCAGTACCCAGCGGGGTTCTGCCATTTGGAGGTAAACCTGTTTTACTACCGGGCCCATTTTCTTGGCAATGGTACCCATGACCATCAGCAGATCACACTGGCGCGGGGAGAATCCTACCCGCTCAGCGCCAAACCTGGCCAGGTCATAATGTGCACCCATGGTAGCCATAAATTCAATTCCACAACAGGAAGTAGCAAAAGGCAGTGGCCAGAGAGAGTTTTTACGCGCCAACCCCACTACTTGTTCGAGTGTGGTAGCCATAAAAGCTTCACCCATATAGCCTTCCGGGCCTTCCTTCACCAACTTCACGTCGGTTTTACCATAAATGTTATATTGAACAGGACGTGCCATACAATTTAATTTGAATTGATCAACCTGAAAATCTACCCATTTATAACAAATGCCAGCGTTTTAGGTTCCCTTCCAACGCCATTGTTAAGTATCCGGGTAATAACAATTTCAAACCCACATTATTGATCCCGGTTAATGGGATTAATGTGTTTTTAATCTTCCCAGGTTAACGCTCCTTTCTTAATTATATATATAAACCCACAAAGGAAAAATCCAACAAACATCAGTACAGCCAAAAATCCATCCCAGCCCAGTGCTCTGAAATTGACAGCATAGGGATAGAAGAAGATCACTTCCACATCGAACAATACAAACAGGATAGCAACAAGGAAGTACTTAATGGCCATAGGCTGGCGCGCATCGCCATGACTTTTGATACCGCTGGCAAAATTCTCCAGCTTATCAGCAGTGTTACGTTTGGGGCCAAGCCAGTGGGTTACACCCATCATAGCTCCCACAAACACGATTGCGAATAAGAGTTGTAGACCGATAGGGAAATACCAGAAGGAGTTGTCCGGATTCTGGGCAACAGAAGAAACTTGCAACAGGTACATCATCAAAAACCCGTTTTTGTTTAGGGGCAAAAGTAATACAGCCTCCGCAATTTCCAATTTTGAAACTCCAAATTCAATAAAATAAAAAAATCCCTGTTATCACAATAACAGGGATTTAGTATCAAAAATACGATTTATGTTATCAGGTCGTTATCGGCCGGCCGGTCTTGCTCCGTTTGTGCCGGCAGCATTGCCACCTGTTCTGGGACGGTTGGCGGGCGGCGCTGCCGGACGTCCGGCAGGTTTTGAAAGAAGGCCCTGGATGCGCACTGCTTCTGAATTGGCAGGGTCAAACTCCACAAACTTATTGGCATAGAAGAGGGCGGTTTCCCTGTCCTTCTTAATGTCATTATAATAAGGGATCAGGTAATAATAAGACTCTACCACCTGGGATTTGAACTTCACAGAATCGATCTGACGTGCTTTATCGGCCAAAGTTTTATAGGCTTCTACTGCCAATCCTTGTGAATTGGTAGAATCGTCCATGGCTTTTTTAGCACGGGCGCACCACAAATAGCCATATATCTGATCGGGGAATTTAGACTGGTAAACTCCGCAGAACAAGCTATCGGCTACAGGATAATTCTTGGCCTGGTACACGGCATAAGCATAATTGTACAGATCCGTTTGGCTGGGATTTGGCTTTAGTTTATAAGCCTCGGCCAACCAGTTGGATTCTTCCAGACGGTCGCCTTTGGCCTTGGCCAATACGGCGCCTTTATTAATGTACTTGATCTTATTTTCTAATACAGTATCTACCTGTATTGCTTTGCGCAGGCTGGCAAATACTTCAGCTTCAGCGCCGGGTATCTTGCTGTTGATCTTCGCCAGCTCTTCGTAGTCAGCTCCTCTCACAGGCACTTCTTCAGTGGCCTTTGTCAGGAAGGTATTCATAGCTGCTTTAGCGGCATTTGCATCACCCAGTGTATCGGCTGCATAGGCAACAAGACGATACATACGGGGCGTTACTTTATCACCATACTGGGCAATCAACTTTTCAGCCTGAGCTTTTGATTCTGCCGTTTTGCCGGATGCAAATAAGAAGTCTGTCTTCAGGTATTCCTGCTCTGGTCCGGGATCAGCATTGGCCAGGTATTTCTCCAGGTAAGGTGCTGCCTTATTTACATCTCTGGAATAATAGTAGTAGAACAGTTCATAATAACCAGGTGTGTAGGCAGGATCCACGGTCACAGCTTCTTCAAAAGCGGGCAGGAAATAATCCTTGTTACCCTGGGTAAGGTATACTTTACCGGTTTTGAATTTGGCTGCAGCCAGTTTGGGATCGAGTGCGAATGCTTTGTTATAGGATTGTACAGCATTACCACCGTCAATCAACTTCCTGTAAGCATCACCTAATAACAGGTATGTTTCAGGATCTTTGAAGTTCTTTACGGCGGTAGCCTGGTTCAGTTTTTCAATTGCGTAATTGGCATCACCTGTTCTGGCTTTCACGTTGGCACGACCTACAGCATTGAACACTTCCACTTCTTTTCCTTTGGTAAGGGTGATGGCTGTTTCAAAACGTTGGCGGGCATCGTTGGATTTGCCTTCCATCAACTCTACTTGTCCCATACCTGCCAATAACAGGGGCGCATTGCCATTTTGGGTCAGTGATTTCTGATACAGGTTCTTAGCGCCTACAGAGTCTTTCAACTCCAGCAGGGTTTGCCCTAACCAGTATACAGCATCGATATTGTTGGGATTGGCGGCCAGTACTTTTTCAAATGTTTCCTGCGCACTTTTCCAACGCTCATAATAGAAAAACTTTCTGCCTTGTTCCACACTCTGGGCAAAAAGGACGTTGCCTCCCGTGACAACCGTTGCTACTAATAGAATGAATGATCTTTTCATCTTCTCGATTGCTGATTTTAGAGTTGTTAAATGTACGGAATATCCCTAATTGGTTGTTCTATTCAGTGATCTGCATAGGTCTTACTTCGAATGAACTCCTGCCTGGTAGCAAATATGCTCTGTAAAATATCTTCTGTCCCTTATCCACATTGACGAGAAAATTCTTAAATCCGCTGCCAAGCCCTTCATAATTTTCCTTTAAAATATAGTAAAGGGGCCTTACCATCGGATACCGGTGTGCAGCAATATTGTATTGCACCGGCGCCACATAGATACCTTCACATCCTTTGCATTCTACCTTGGCAATCTTTATTTTCTGCAAAAAGCTTTGCTGGGTGGAGTCATCTTTATCACCGATCCAGCTCACCCCCACCAGCCCAATGGCATCCGTGTTTTTTGATACATAGTCGATTACACCTTCGCTGCTGGCGGCAGCTACCACATTTTTACCCATGGGCTGCCCCTTTAACAGCGAATCGACCACAAACCGCACGGTACTGGTAGCCGTGGTACCATCCAGCAATACCTTGTATTTAAAACCGCTGATACCTTTTACCATTCCACGAATATCCTGCATTGTAAAGAGCGTGTCCCGTACCTGGTTATTGACGATGACCGCAATAGCATCGTAGGCCAATATCCCGAATACAGGAGTAAAAGACAATTTTGTTGCCAGCGTCTTTGCTTCCTCATCTTGCAGGCCACGGGTCACGATGACCATCCTGATGCTGTCCTGATTCAGATCGCGCAGACATTCTGCCTCTGGCTTATAATGTACAATGATCTTAGCATTAGCATTTTGCGATTCAAAAACCTTGATCTGGGAATCGATTACAGGCTTAAAAGACTCATCCACACTGATGTGAATGGTACCTGTTTTAAGCGTATCCTGGTAAATCGGCCCAGTACCATTTTGACAGCCCGCCATCCAAAACACACCCAGCCCTGCGATTGCCAAACCTATTTTATATATCCGATTGATTAACCTGTTGCGTTTCATCCCTAAAATGATTTTCTTTTCCCCGGTATTCAAAAAGCCTTTCTCAGCCAGCGGAATACCCGCTGCAAATGATTTTCTTGAAGGATTGGATAATGGCCGACTGCAGAAATCTTTCAAATACCTTACCGGAAATGGTATTTAGCGTACCAGGTGATTGGATTTATTAATGCATTTCCTTTACCGGAAATAGTTTTTCTTATAGCCCCTGTATATTCTGAACCCTCCGTACAACAAACAGATCCCTGCAAAAATGTAGGAAAATGGTTTGGTGGGAAATTCCAGTACTATGCCCAACTGATCGGAAAACAGGAAAAAAAGCCCCATGGCGGTATAAATAATACCCATACCAAAGTCCATAATAGCCCGCCTGTTTGAATAGGCTTTCTGCCGTTTGTCTTCTACTCTTTTAGCTTCTTGATCCACTGTCATCCGATTTTTTAATGGGTTCGGGCAAGATAAGAAATAACCTTCAATTGATCATCGCGGGCAATATTTTACCCAAAAATTAATGTCTATTATGACAATGATTCATATAGTAAAAACCTTTATTCAGACACTTCAAAAATGATGGGAATCATGCAGTAAACAGACACGGTTTTCCCTCCCTGCGAACCTGGGATCCAACGGGGCATTTTTGCCACTACCCGCATGATCTCTTTTTTGAAGGCTTCATCGGCTGTTGCCATAAATTCCACGCCTGAAAGCTGACCATCCTTACTAACTATAAAACGTACCGGCACCTTCACCCGTTGGCCTACCTCCAGGGCTTCTTCCGGCACCCGCAGGTTCCTTCCCAGAAAACGGCGCAGGGCCTCTTGCCCACCAGGAAATTCAGGCATCTTTTCTGCTACAGGCAACACCTTGTCTTCCTCTACAACCGGAGCGGCAGGCGCTGTGCCTGTGCCCGCCGTTTCAGCGGCCGGGGTTGGTGATACAGGCCCTATAGGCGTCTCCCCCTCGGTTGTTTTGGTGCCAATAGCGGCCGTTTCTTTCTCCAGCTCATCGATAGACGGTGGCGGATCGGCCGCTACATTATCAGGCACAATGACCGGCACCACGCTTTTGATGGTAGCTACTTTTTTGGGCAACTCCTGTGGCGGTTTGAGCTCCTCGGGCTTTGGCGCTTCTACCACATTCAAAATCACTGCTGTTTCTGCTGTAGGGGGCATAAAAACCGGTTCTTTCCCCATTTTTCCCGCCCAGTAATAACCTCCGATAAAGAGCAGCACCAGCAGCAGGGTGCCGCCCATGGCCTTAAATAGCCGCCTGTTGTAGTCCTTGCGCAAGCTGTAGGCACCATAGTCTTTGTTTCTTCCTTCAAATAATATGTCGAGGATGTCCGATTGCAATATCATGTCTGGTCTCATCGTAGTTGATTTTAGGCCCATTGCCTTTACGGGCAATAGGGCATGAGTAAATCGGGAAAGATGATTTTGTGAGCACGACTTGCGCAAGTCCTTGTTATTGAGATGCGGGGAGGCAGAAAAATCCATAATATCTGGACCAGGATTAGGAGGATCTTAAGGATTAAAGGGGCCATTTTATGACGCTTTCCTTTTGTGGCTTAAAACACCCATAGCTATTTAGCCTGATGCAAAAGAGACTGTAAATTAAACTGTGTCAAGGTCGTAAATAAGCTGACCTTTAAAACACA
>CBIHOV010000009.1:0-241889 GCA_966211765.1 uncultured Paraflavitalea sp. | reverse complement strand
AGACAATCGGTATATATATACTATCACAATTAAAAACGAATCTCATACTCCTGCTTGTATCCTTCACTCTATTTTTATTAATCTTTTTAATAGGCCACCACAAAGACTAGCAGTATATGACAATACCGATTCATCAGAATTATATAGTCTGGAATATGCGGCAAGGGATACACTTTATGATTATGAGGGATCGGTAAACAACTTTAATGGTGAACTTATTTTGCCCCTGCAGGAAATAAAATTTCAAATTTTGCTGTTAAAATCAGATAAAGCAAAAAAAATGAAGTTTGAGTATGTGCGGGTTGAAAATTTCTGCTATCCTGAGTTTAGGAATGAAATATTCAAAGACGCAACTCAATGGTATAAAAAATACAAAAGAATACAACGGCTTATTGAACTGCCTTAAAAATAGAATGAACAAGTACAACCTATCCTGGCAGCCAATAACATAACTTCCTATCCACTGCTACCTCTTTAATTCTTGTTACATGTCATCTCCTCAACTCACCACCGCCAGCGCCTTATAACTCCCTACTTCCCAATACTTTTGTGCTACATAGCTGTACCCTCTAACACCCAGCAGTACCACATAAGGAGCCGTAGCCGAAGGCGCTGGGACTTCCATCACCACCGCTCCTGGCTTATCTGAAAATCGCGTCATAGGGCCAGCAGCAATTTCCTTCCGCACACGCCCTTTGGGAAAAGAAGGATACAGCACCACGAGCTGCAACTGGTAATGCGTCATTCCTTTGACATCATTTTTCTTAGGGGCTTGATCAAGCGTAACAGTAATATCCATTGTTTTAGCCCCACGGTCCACAACTATTTTATAAGGCCCCCCCAGTACCTGACTCAGGGGATGTTTCACATCGCATTCCAGTCCTGCCAACATACCCACATGTGGTTTTAGCCCTTCCTTGGAACGCTTGAAGAAAAGCGACAACAACCGCCACCACAAACTCCCATCACGCTGTTCATCTTTCAATGCATCAAAGATCGCTTTGGCTTGCTTATTGCAATTCATAAGCCTGTCCTTGCATTGCTTCATCGTCTTGTTGAGCGTTATGGGCGTATAAGTTCCACGCTCCATCCGGGTATGCGGCCCATAGGTCGGACTGTCCACATGAGTAACATTACCCAGCGTTCCCTTGAACTTAAAAACCGTCGAGATATTCCTTGCCATAGAATAAGCTATTAGAGTAAATAAGTTGGTTTCAGTGGAGCCAGGCCCACCTTATACTTATGTACGGAAGAAAATACATCCCGGATCTTACAGAGACATTGTAGAGACCTTTCAGAGAGCTTTTAGAGACCTTATAGAGACTTTATCTCCTGTCAGCCCTTAGGGAATCCTATACCTCTCTTTAGGTATACTTACAGTCCAGGCACCCATGGCCCGGGTGCCACCTTACCATTTAAAGCGCTTCACTGGGATTCCCCCTGGAGCAAACAATAGCTCACAAATGATTGATTAGCATATAACTTAAGGTTCAAGCCAATCATCCCTCCTCAACCCAATTAATCTCCAAGAACCCAGTTCAGAAAAAAACGCCCCAACTTCCGCCGAGTCGTTTGCTATTAAAAATGTACTTCTAGTTATCTTATCAACTTTTCCCAACCCTGTCAACCTCTCCCCTTCACTGAAGGATGAAGGGCGGGCATTTAGCAGCCATGCGTCCTTGTGCCTTTTACAGCCCCTGCATCAGGGCAAACGACTATCCACTGTTATCCCACACCGGCCGCAACCAGTACCAGCCCCGTTCCACTTCCTCCCAAAAACATCAAAAACCCGCCAGCAAAATAATGCGGCATGCCAGCCCACGCCTACACACATCCGCGCTCCAATCACCATTCATTGCAAATACTGCTACAACTGTCGGTGACCGTAAAACCTTGTAAGAGCGCCTTCTCTTCCTGGCCACCCTGCCTCCCCACCCACCTGCCGCCAAAAACGGTCCGGCATAAAGCTTCAGTACCAGCCATCATCGGTACATCCCGCACCAGCTGCAGCAAGTTGAATCAACCGATGTGATCCGCGCATTTATTCCGGTCCTTTTTGGCCTTGCGCTCATGCCGCATTGAATGCTGCAGGCAGCTTTTGCTGTTATTTTTTCATTTTAAATGTTTTGTTATGAAGTATTATCTCGTGGCTTCCACTACTTGCTCGCTGGTAGGCATCGAGCAGTGTATCGTCTTTGTTGTTGGCCCCTCCAGGCAGGCGGCTTTTGAAAGGCAGTACCAGGGTCGCATCCTCATGGTCAGCACCTGCCGTCAGGCTCTTCCCCCGGTGCCCGGCCGCGTCTATCAGTAAGGGCTTCGGCCCTTTTTTAAATCCCAAAACCACCATCCAGCCACCTGTTAACAAGATCCCCTGGGGGCCTTCCACAATGCCTGCCGGATACTGTACCGATATCCCATGGATAAAGAATATAAAAGGCGCAGTTTCCTAAAATCGCCCCCCCCAGGCAGTACCCACACCACAGCTTCAGCCGGGGATCAGAGTACTTTCAGCCGTAGACCAGCCGTTTGCCAGGAGTATAAAAGGCGCATTTTACTAAAATCACCTTGGGTCACAGCGCTGCTTCTTAACCCCATTCAAGCTCCTAACCATATCACAATCAAATACTTTTACTCATTTTCCATAGCCGACAGCCAGCAACCAGCCACCAATAACCCTTAGCCCTCACATGCCTTCATTCCGGTTTTCCCTTTTTGTCATTCCGACCGCAGAGAGGAATCCACTATCGAAGCACAGCTTGCCCTGATCCGCGCGCACCATTCACTCATCACCTGCTCCTCATTTTTATTTTTCCCCCTCAATTAATATAATTAAATTCAGGTATATAATCTGTTCCTATGGCAAAACAAATTGCAGGACTGTGCTTCCTCGAGGGCACATTCGACGACCTTACTTTCTACAAGATGGAAGGCCAGTATTATGTCCGCGTCAAAAGCTCCCTCAGCAGCAAACGGGTCAAAACCAGTCCCGAATTCAAATGGACCATGATCTATGCCCGGCTCCTCGCCCGTGCCTCAAAGATTGGCTCCGCTATTTATAAAGAGCTGCCTCCCGGCTGGCGCCAGTTCTGGATGTACCGCTCTTTCACCGGGGAAGCCTTCACCTTATTAAAAGAGAATCCCTATACAGATGAACAGGTAAAACAGCTACTCTGGAAATGCTATGTGGAATACTGGCAGCAACATAAAGCAGCCAATCCCGATGATCCCATCTGGCAACCAAAGCCCGTTAAAGTCAGAAAGAGAAGAAAATACAGCCTGGATACAATCATGCGCAGGAAGGATAAATATGGTACCCGGCTCTGGAGAAACCTCGAAGAAGAGGAAAGAAAACGCCTGGCGCTCGAAAAGAAACGCACATGGTGCAGGCAACAGCTGGAAAAGGAAGCCCAACAGGCTAATCCATTGCTCACCCAACTAATCATCCACAGGCAAACCACCCCTATAAGCCAAAGCCTGCCTGCCATCAGGCACACAGTTAGACACAAAGAACCCCAAACACAGAACCCCAAAACAGTAACCACCAGCCCCTGGATGGTCACCAACGACGGCCTTCTTCAAACCAGCGATCCGGCCGTTTCTTCGCACGCCACCGAAGCGTGCAATTCATCCTGACTTAATACCCTCATTCTCACTACATATTCCGCACAATCCTGCAACCAAGGGCTCATATTGTTAAAAATAACATAATAAAGAAGCCTAATATCAGGTATTTGCGGGAATAATTACAACATCTTGCAAATTTAATTTGGCATTCCTGCCACCTTATGCGGTTATTTACATAATTTGTGCGGGTAACCACCTAACCGATGCTTAAAAAGGAACGTCAGGCGTACATACTCCACCAGGTCAACCTGCACAACAAAGTGTTGTCTTCCAGCCTTAGTCTGGAGATCAGTGTATCCGAAGATACCATCCGGCGCGACTTACAGGAGCTGGCCGATGAAGGCAAGATCATCAAGGTACATGGCGGCGCCCTCTCCCACTCCTTCAACCAGGTGTACTATCCCTCCAACAACGTTTATTCGCACGATCATAAGAAGATAATAGCGCAAAAAGCAGCAGCCCTCGTAGAAGACGGCATGTTCGTACTTACTACCGGCGGCACTACCATTATTGAGCTGGCCCGGGCATTACCGCCCCAATTGAGGGCCACTTTTATATCAGGCAGCATCCCCGCTGTGCTGGAATACATGTACCACCCTACTATTGAAGTGATCTTAATAGGTGATAAAGTTTCCAAGAACTCTAAAATAACCGTAGGCAGTGAAGCCATTGCCCAGATAAAACGTATCCGGGCCGATGTCTGCTTCCTCGGTGTCAATGCCATCAGTATTAAAGATGGGATTACCGATAGCGATTGGGATGTAGTACATCTCAAAAAAGCCATGATTGAATCCTCCCGCAAAGTAGTTTGCCTTTCCATCGCTGAAAAGATCAATTCTCTTCAGCCAATCCATATCTGTGAAGTGAATAAGATCCATACACTCATCACTGAATTATCACCAGACGATCCGATGTTGAAGCCATATCGTGATGCAGGCATTGAAGTACTCTAATTTTTATTAAGTCAGTATTCCTATAACGAGAGGTTCCAATTCCCCTTGAACAACCGTTTTCAGTAACCTACGGCCTTATCCCTGTGTAATACAAATTACGTACAACGACTGTTTATAATTAAAAGCTAAAAACTCGGCTTATGAGAAAGACCCTTCGGCTGCTGCTGGCAGTTTTCCTATTACTGCCAGGCTTTACCGTAACGTTCGCGCAGGATCGAACTGTCACCGGAACAATTTATTCCGAAGACAATGCCCCCCTGGTTTCTGTTACAGTGACAAACAAGACAACAAAAAAATCAGTAGTAACAAACAACTCCGGCCTCTTCGTTATCCAGGCTCAAAAAGGACAAGTCCTCGCTATTACCTATGTTGGCTTTGCCAGCAAAGAGGTGACCGTTGGAGACAATCTAGTGATCACCATCAAACTCACCTCCTCCCAAAACCAGATGGATGCCGTAGAAGTTACTGCCTTGGGTATTCCCCGAAGCAAAAAATCACTCGGTTATTCCACGCAACAGGTAAAAGGTGAAGACCTCGCACAATCACAAAGAGAAAACCTCCTCACCTCCCTGGCGGGAAGGGTGGCCGGCGTTACCGTTACCACCACTACAGGTCTGCCAGGCGCTTCCGTTGGTATTATGTTGCGCGGCGCCGTTTCTATGGATGGCAGCAACCAACCTTTGTTTGTGATCGATGGAATGCCCGTTGATAACTCCACTTTTGCACAGGGCGCCCTCGTATCGGATGGTCCCAACCGAAACAATGACTACACCAACAGGTTGGGTGACATTAACCCCAATGATATTGAAAGTATCAACATACTGAAAGGCCCTGAAGCCACCGCATTGTATGGCAATGCCGGCGCTTCCGGAGCCATTATCATTACTACCCGGAAAGCGAAAGCTGGCCGCAGTCTCACTTCTTATGACAATGCATTCAGGGTGGAAAAAGTGACCCGCTTTCCTGAAATACAGAAGCTGTACGGCAGAGGAACAGCCGGCAACAAGGACCTGTTGACAAGAACTTTTCTCGGTCCCAGATTTGCCGACACAGCAACCCTCTACGACAATATCGAAGGTTTCTTCAAAAACGGCTTCACACAAAAACACAACTTGTCTGTTGAATCAGGCAGTGAGAAGAACTCCTACCGCCTGTCCACCAACTACGTTGACCAGGATGGTATTGTGCCGCAAACAGGCTACAGAAGGTTTTCCGTACGCATGACCGGTAATGTGATTCTTTCACCAAAATTTGACATCCAGTCCTCACTGAACTATGTAACGGTCAAAACACGCAAAGCTACCAAGGGCCAATTCGGCTTTTTGATCAGCTTGCTTACCTGGCCCAGTGATGACAACATCAAAAACTACCTGAATCCCGATGGCTCGCGCAGGGAGATCAGCGAAGGCTCTACCAGTGAAATAGATAACCCCTATTGGGATGTGGAACGCAATAAAAGTGAAGACGAAACAAACCACTTCATCGGTAACGTCAACCTTAATTACAAGCCCACCAAATGGCTTTTGCTGAAGACTACCCTGGGTGTTGACCAGCAAACAACCACAGGGTTTACTTTTATCAATCCCCAATCAAGATCAGGGATTGCCAACGGAGGTAATATTGAAACATTTACAGAGACCAATAAACTCTACACCGGCCAGTTTACAGCTATAGCCACCAAGCAATTCAATAAGGTAAGTACGCAATTCGTAACTGGATTTGCTTTCGACCAGAAAGAATATGAAGTAAACGCCATGCGTGGTGAGCGGCTTTATATTCCTGATTATGTGAGCATCAACAATACCGATCCCACTACCATGCGTACTAAAAGTACACTCAACAGGATAAGGAACGTGGGTTGGTTCGCACAGGCACAGGCAGGCTATAAGGACATCATCTTCGCTACCCTCTCTGCCAGGTATGATGGATCTTCTACCCTCGTAAGACCGGTAACAGCTGAAGCAACACTGGCCGATAGAACAGACCCGGCGTTCTTCTTCTACCCTGCCGCCAGTTTGGCCTTCAACTTCTCTGAACTGGAGCTTTTTAAATCCATGAAATGGTTGGATTATGGAAAACTGAGGTTTTCCGCCGGTAAAACCGGTAAAACAGCCAGGTCGGCCTATGTAACAGACAGCCGCTATGTACCTGTGCAAACTACAGGTGGTGGCTTTGCTTTGAGTGTTTATGCCGGTAACAGCCAACTGACGCCTGAGTTTACTTACAATTATGAAGTAGGTACAGAAATGAAGTTCCTGAAAAACAGATTGGGTATTGATGTGGCCTATTACCATGTAAGAAGTGAAAGCCAGATCTTAGCACCCCGTGTTAGCTATGCATCAGGCGCTATCCTCAAATGGCTCAATGGAGGTACGATCGAGAATAAGGGTATCGAAATAATGCTCACCGGTACACCAGTCAAGACAAAAGATTTTAACTGGGATGTGACGGTGAATTTTGATAAGAACGTCAACAAGATCACCGAAATGCCCGCAGGTCTGCCCATGTTTTACATTTCAGACTATGACATGGTTCCGTTCGGTGGCGTAAAAGCTATGTACCGCGCAGGTAATTCTATCAGTGCCCTGGGTGTGGAAGCAAGCGGTGCTACAGCATTCCAAAGGAACAATGCAGGACAGATCCTGATCAATCCATCCAGTGGATTGCCTTACAGAGACACTGTTGGAAGTATGTTGGGCGATAGAAACCCCGACTTTAAAATTGGTTTCATCAACACCTTCCGGTATAAGAACTGGAGCTTAAACTTCAACTTAGATATCCGCAAAGGCGGCGATATCTTCAATGCCAACGACCTGGTATTAAACAATATTGGCCTGGGTAAAAGGACTGCTGACAGGGAAACTCCCCGCGTGATACAAGGTGTATTGAAAGACGGACTTGAAAATACAGCCAATCCTACTGCCAACAGCATTAGCGTCACCCCCTACTACCAAAATGGATATTACAACAACATCTACAACGTAGAAGATTATTTTGAAAGGGATATTAACTGGATCAGGCTGAGAGATGCGACCCTTTCTTACAACTTCACCGGCTGGCTCACCAAAAAGAACGCCTTCTTTAAATCCGGTTCCATATTCGTTACCGGTACAGATCTGTTCATCCTCACCAATTACACTGGCGTAGATCCCAATGTAAGCGGTTTGACTGCATCTGCCGGTGGTTATGGCGGCCAGGGTTATGATTATGGTGCTTTGGCCTTGCCAATAGGTGTCAACTTTGGTCTCAGAGTTTCTTTCTAATTATCAAAATCAACGGATATGAAAAAATATACGGTTCTATATATAACAATCCTACTTTTCACTATCACAGGCTGCCGGAAATACCTGGATGTCAATACAGATCCCCGCACACCGCAGCAGACTACTGCAGAAACATTACTTCCACACATACAATCCTACATGGGATATGCCCTGGGACTGGATGGTCGCTATACTGGTAAATATGTTCAAAACTGGGTAAGCAATGCTGCCAATGATGGAGTGGAGGGACATGGTTCTGCAGGCGGTACAGAAATGTGGACCATGCATTATACCAAAATGGGGCTGGCCATCAATCAAATGAAAAACGATGCCGTCCTCAACGAAAAATGGTATTACGCCGGCATTGCCAATGCTTTAAGGGCGTGGAGCTGGCAATTGTGCACTGACCACTACGGAGAAATGATCCTGAAACAGGCGTGGCAACCTGATCGTTATGTATTTGACTATGACTCCCAGGAAGAGATTTATAAAGAAGTAGAAAAACTATGCCTCGAAGCATTGGATTATTTCAGCAAGGAAACCAACAAAACTATCCTCGCATCCAGTGATTACATCTTCAAAGGCAGCAAAGACCGTTGGGTAAGATTTGTATATGGTGTATTGGCCATCAATGCCAACCACCTGTCCAACAAATCCACCTACAACCCTGCGAAAGTGATCGAATATGCCGACAAATCTTTGGCCGACAACGTAGACAATGCACGTATCCAATACAATGGTACAATAAGCGGATCAGCTACCACTTCCGATGCTTTTGTTTTAGGCCCCAAACGCGCCAATATCACCTCTCTTTCTTATGTACAATCATCAGTAATCCTCAACATGCTCAATGGCTATTACAGAGGTGTAACTGTAGCAGATCCCCGGATCGGTAACATGTTACAGAAAAGCCCTGATGGCAATTACTATGGCGCTATCCCTACCTTCGGAGATCCCAACGCTACCCCCACTACCAATACCAAAAAGATACCTGCCGTTATTGGTGGATATGCCGCTCCCTGGCCCGGCAGATACCTCTTCCGCGATACCATCACCTTCCCCATCATGACCTATTCCCAGATCCAGTTCATCAAAGCAGAGGCAGCGCACAAAGCTGGTCGGATAGGAGATGCTTATGCTGCATATAAAAACGGGATTGATAAAAGCATGGATCTCGTGAGCACGCTGGGCGCTTCGGCTATCACAGCTACCCAGAAATCAACCTACCTGGGCAGTGCTGCTGTCGCACAAACAGATGCTGATCTTAGCCTTAAAGACATCATGTGCCAGAAGTACATCGCCTTATGGGGATGGGGATTTGAAGAAACCTGGGCCGACTTAAGAAGGTACAACTATGATACTACCGTATTTAAGGGCTATGTGATACCCGAGCTCAATAAAATGAGCAGCAGCAATGATGGGCTGTTGGTACAAAGGTACCGGCCACAGGCTACAGAATACTCCTACAACGTAAAAGCGTTAGAGAAGATCGGAGCTACCAGGGATAATTATCATACTGACAAAATGTGGTTTGTTAAACCGTAAACTGAACTAACATGAAAAGACTAGCATTATTTATACTGATAGCAGCAGCAGCGGTAGGCTGTAAAAAAGAATACAAATCCATCTATACTTTTGTGGATAAAACCAACAAAGCCAAAGTGAAATTTGTGCATACGGTTCCCAATGCCTACCCCCTTCCCGATACGGCCGCACAGGGAGGCCTGCAACTCTATGTGAACGGCAATAAAATAACCGGTGCCACCAATGTTACCTACGGAGGTGGCGTATTTCCCGGACTTGAATATAGCCTCGTACCCGCCGGAGATATTAACCTGAAGGCGGTGATCCCTGCCGGCACAAACAACCCGGCTATCCCGGTACTGGATGCAACACTAAAAGTGGGCGATCAAAAAACATACACAGCCTTTATTACCGATTCCCTGCCCACTACTTCCGTATTCCTGGTGGAAGAGAATTTTTCACAGGTAGCCGATTCCGGAATGTATTTCGTACGCCTTGTCAATGTGACCATGGGCGCCCCCGCTCTTGATTTATATGGTACTTCCGATGCCATGGTTATCGCATCTTCTGTTCCCTATAAAGCGGCCAGCGATTTCAAAAAAGTATTTGTCGGGGCCGGGGCCCGGGCCTTCGCCCTCAGACTGGCTGGAGGTACTACCAACCTGGCTACCGCAAGCATTACCCCTGTAGCTGGCAGGATGTATACCCTGTTGACCTACGGAGTTATTAACAAAGGAGGAACCCGAAGCCCCAGGCTCACCTTCTACACGTCAAGGTTCCAGACCTACGAGTTTTAGTTGAATGATAACAACAACGTAGATTAAGAAAACCAATAACGATAAAAGGGCTGTCAGCTTTAAGTTGACAGCCCTTTTACTATTTACAATAAACCTGTAATAATTCCTTGCCTCAATGTCTGAAAAGCGCGCTACAATCGGCCAGGGAGATCCAGAAATTGAATACCTTTAGTAACGAATACAATACCCGGGCTTTCCGCTCCTATTGGGACAACTATTATATGCTGAGAAGATTAACCTTATATGATTTTGAAAAAAACATTCCCTTAATCAATAAATAACCGGTTGTACACCTTATCCATGACAGCTATAATGAAAAGGTCTTTGATCGTGGGTATAGTACTGACAATACTATCCGCCACCCAAGCCCAAACCCGCCTTACCCTGCTGGTAAAGGCTGATACCCCTTCGGCCATCAGTAAGGTCGATCTCATGAATTTTGAACAGACCCATTCCCTCCAGGCAGCTTACGCAGACAGTATCTTCTTTGAATTTCCATCAACAGGAACAGATGTATACAATATTCGGTTTCACAAAAACGGCAAGCTGGCGTGGCAGCAGATCTGGCTCGACACAGGAAATATTACGATCAGCGGAAGAGTAGAACGAAATAATTTCCTGATTGATACAGTAGTCGGTTCTCCCGTATATGATGCTATAAAAAAATATTACCGGGAACTTGGTGAGCTTAACAAACAACAGGATACCGCGGCCATCAACAACTATCTGGTTAAGGCCTACGGGGAGCATGCCAATAACAGCTTCTCCGGCCTGATCGGGGCCTCATTTATGAGGAAAAACGGGCACAACCAACTTGAAGTAGCCCGCCTGTATGGCCTCATAGCGATCCAACCGGAAAAGGTAAAGAAACATCCTTTCGTACAAAGTGTTATCACCAGTATTAGCAACATTACTGCCAAAGCGCCCCTTAACTTCGAAGGATATTCTTTTTATAGCGTGGCCAATAAGGAAGTACCCATGCTATTTAACGAAGCCAGTTTTTATGTACTCGATCTATGGTACACTGCCTGTAAGCCCTGCATACTGCAGCACCGGGACATTGCTGCAAGGCAGGATCAGTTAAAAGCTGCCGGGGTGAGACTGATAGGAATATCAACAGACAGGGTACACGCTACCTGGAAGTACTACCTGGAAAAACACAAATACAATTGGGATAATGTAAGGGTCAATGCCACCAAAGACTGGGTAAAAGAAACAGGCTATTCCTCTTTTCCATCTTATATTATCCTGGACAAGAACAAAAAAGTACTAGCCTATTATGGCCATTTCACTAATGTACTGGAGTATTTCAAATTAAACTGACCTGACAGGCGATGAAGCACTATTTTATCAGCTCCTGAAGCTGGAACTACCCCCAGGGCCAGTTATAAGCCACTATGATCGCTGTAATGATACCCGCCAAATCGGCCAGCAAAGAAGCCGGGATCGCATACCGTGTACGCTTGATACCTACCGAACCAAAATACAAAGCCACCACATAAAATGTAGTATCCGATGATCCCTGGAACATACAACTCAACCGGCCCACAAAACTATCCGGGCCATAGGCAGGGTTTGTCATGACATCGATCATCATGGCCCTCGAACCACTGCCACTAAACGGCCGCATCAGTGCGGTAGGCAAAGCAGGTACGAAATCCGTATTGATTCCCAGCAAGCCAAAAAGCCATTGCGCTCCCTCGATAATATAACCAAACACACCACTGTTGCGCAATACACTGATCGCCACCAGCATACCCACCAGGTAAGGAATGATCCGCACCGCTACATCAAAACCCTGCTTGGCCCCGTCTATAAAAGCATCATACACCGCAATCCGTTTATACATCCCTCCTAAAATAAACACCACAAAAAGCAGGAAGATGAGGCCTGTACTCAATACATTGGAAAAGATGGTAGCATGGTCCGTGCTCAGGTGCCGCAGGAAGAAAGCCAGTCCCCCAAGGATCAGCGATCCTACAAAACTAAATATGGCAATGGCAACCCACTGCCGGCTGCTGAAATGCTGCTTAAAGGCCGTAATGATCATCGCCACCATCGTGGCCACAAAAGTGCAGATCACACAAGGAATAAAGATATCCGTGGCATTCTTCGAACCCACGATCACCCGCTGCGCGATCACACTCACGGGAATAATGCTCAGCCCCGAAGCATGCAGCACCATGAACATGATCTGTGCATCAGAAGCTGTTTCCTTGTCCTTATTCAGTTCCTGCAGACTCTCCATCGCTTTCAGGCCAAAAGGAGTGGCCGCATTATCCAACTGCAGCAGGTTGGCCGAAAAGTTCATCATCATATGCCCCATCGCCGGGTGGTTGCGCGGTACGCCGGGAAATAGCTTACTGAAAAATGGCCCCACGATCCGCGACAATACATTGATGGCCCCGGCCCTTTCCCCGATCTGCATAAAACCCAGGAACAGCGACATCACTCCGATCAATCCCAGCGAGATATCAACCCCCGTCTTGGCCGTTTCAAAGACCCCGTCAATAATGGTCTTGAACACCACTACATCCCCCATACAAAGTCGTATCAGGGCCACCACAAAAGCGATCAGGAAAAAAGCGATCCAAAGGAAATTCAATACCATATAGGATGGTTAAAAGTTGTTGGTTTATCCGTATTGGTTAAAGCGTTGAAGATAAACCAAACTACGGGAAACTTCCCGCTTTCATCCCTAAATATGGCCCTGCACAAGCTTTTATCAGGCCTGGCGGCCCCTACCCCCTCGCCTCTGGGAAAGCCTACCGCTTATCCATCTATCCGGCCAGGCCTTGGAATCCTGCCATCCCCCGTTGTACATTTACGCTCTCAAAAATCAATACTCCCATGCCGCTATTTAAGTTATTCGTACTCGCCATTTCGCTTGCTCTCTGCCAATTGGGCTTTGCGCAGGAACAAAAACAAATTTCAAAACCAGCATCAACCTACAATATCCCCTTTCAATTAACCGCTTACAACAACCTGTCTGTACAGGCTATCCTGAACAAAAAAGATACTGTCCATTTAATGTTCCATACCGCTGCCAGTGCTGTTACCCTAATAGAAGCAGCCACCCAACATGTAAAGAGTCTTCACTTTGAAGGTACCGACACGGTAAAAAGCTGGGGAGGGGCAAGCAACTTTTCCAGGTTTAGCAGAAACAATACTTTGCAGATCGGAGCATTGGAATGGACCGGTGTACCCATTGGGGAAAACAAGAACTCCGGACAAAATACAGATGGCAAATTCGGAACAGACCTCTTTAAAGACAAGGTCATTGAACTTGATTTCGACAAAGGAGTGATCAAAGTGCTGACAGCCCTGCCAACCAATACCAGGAAATATGAAAAACTCAAATTAACCATAGAGCAAGACATGATGTTCCTGGAAGCAGAATGTCTTATTGGCAAGCAAAAGTATAAGAATAAGTTCCTGATCCATTCAGGTTATGCCGGAGCGATACTGTTCGATGACAAGTTTGCCACCGAAACCAATATAGGAGAACACTTACCCATTATCAGCACGAAGGAGTTAAAAGATTCTTATGGCAATGTGCTGAAAACACAAAAGGCTATCCTCCCCACTTTCAGGATAGGTAATACCAGCTTGTCCGACGTACCGGTAGGTTTCTTTCAGGGGGCACTTGGACGCCAAAAGATGAGCATTATCGGCGGCGACATACTGAAACGATTCAACATCATCATTGATGCTCAACGGGAATATGTTTACCTGAAGCCCAACAAACTGTCCAAACTAAAATACACCGACATTTAACCAACAGCCCTACAATTCGATTTTGGTGCCCAATACCTCGAGGAATGCAGCAATCCATTTTGGATGACCGGGCCATGCAGGGGAGGTCACCAGGTTGCCATCTACTACTGCTTCTGTGGCCGCCACATTAATATACTCTCCGCCCGCCAGCGTTACTTCCGGACCTACTGCATAATAAGCAGTTAGTTTACGTCCTCTTACCACATTGGCAGCCGTGAGTATTTGTATACCGTGGCAAACAGCCGCAATGGGCTTATTGTAATGATTGAAATGGTGTACCAGGTCAATCACCCGGGGTGTCAGCCGCAGGTATTCAGGAGCACGCCCGCCCGCTATACAGATCGCATCATAATTGTCGGGATCCACGTCATCAAAGGAATAGTTCAATTCAAAAAGGTGACCGGGCTTTTCACTGTAGGTTTGTGCCCCGTCGAAATCATGGATCGCCGTTTGTACTTTATCCCCTTTTTGTTTGCCAGGGCATACTGCATGTACTTCATGACCTACCATCGTCAACATTTGGAAAGGGACCATCGTTTCATAATCCTCAGCATAATCGCCTGTGAGGAATAGGATTCTCTTTTTACCCATAATTTTCCGTTTTAGTTCCTGAAGTTACTCATAAATCAATTCAAGCCCGGCCACCTGAAGTTAACAGTCCGTTACCTGATTGAAAATAGACACCCTTAGGCCAGGGCCAACCGTATGGCCCGCTCCACAGGACTGGCTGCTTCCTCAGGTCCATCAATCACCAGCTCATGCCGGAGTAAAAGCGGGGGTTGCGCCATAAACCGTGGTACTTTGCCATGATGCGGCTGTGCAGCATGCACCAGGAATGGATGACAGAGATAAACAGTGCCCGCTTCGCCGGTGGCCAGCATTTCTTGCCTGGCTGGCAATTCCGGCAACCGGTGGGCAAGTTCCATAAACGAAAGCCCTTCCTCCCCTGCCGGTTGCAAGATCCTGGCCACATCCAGGTGCGACCCTACACGGATACGTGTAGGTGCATCCAGTGTTCCGACATCCGAAAAAAGGAACAACATCAGCAGCCCCCTTCCTTTTGACCGCACATTAATGCGCCAGTCGAAGTAATTACCAGGATCAGCTCCCGGGAAACCGGCATCCACATGCCAGCCCCCATCCCCCGGGTCATCAGGCGATGGAAAACGAATCGGAAAGGACCCCATGCTTTTACAAGGTATCCAACGCCCTTCACCAACCAGTTGATCAAAAGCCTGTTGAAGGACGGCAGTATTGGCAGCCTGTACAAAAGGTTCCTGCGCATACATACCAAGCCGCACTACCGGCTTTGTCCAGGTCTGTGGATCATTCGGATCAAGATGCATATCCTGCCAAAGTATTTGCCGGGCCTTTTCTGCGACGGTTGTTGAAAATGCATGATCAATACGAATACAGCCGGTATGAATAAATGCTTCCAGCTGATCTTTATCCAGCACTGTTTGCATATGCTTAATTTAAATAGTTAAGACACTACTTCTAAGAGTAGTTGTGTGATGATGGTAAATAACATGGTAAAACCTCACCCAATGAGAGGTGATAAGTCAAGGAGACTTGCACAAGGAGAATTAAAGTGTAGGAGACATCCTCATGGGTGTAAAAGTAAAAAAAAGTTACTACATCAGCCACCACTAAAAACCGACGCAGCGGGAATAGCTAGCGAACCACTTGAAGCTGCAGTTCCTTCATCTTTATAGCATATCTTTTTCCAAGCTCTCTTGCCGCATCCGTACTAAAATGCAGGTTATCGCCTTTATGCCCCAATCCTTCCGCACTCACCACAGCGCTGAGCGCAATACTGTCCGGCACCTGCTTCAACATCGCATTGAAATTCGTGAAGGCCTGGCGGTAATAGCCCAACTCCCCCACTACAACCGGGACATTAGGTACGTGCAACTCCGTTCTTATTCTTTTTATTAACCCTTCCAATTGCGACATATAAGTCGGACTGGCAGAAAAGCTGCCTGAATTGGATTCTCCCTGGTGCCAGAGTATCCCTTTCAGTACCCCGTGCTTCAGGGCTTCTTTTATGCGGGCCATAGCATCATCATAAGGATGCGTTTTTGTGATTGAGTCATAAGCTCCCGGCACCCAAAGCGTAATCGAAGTACCACCTACAGCAGCGGGCACCAGCCCGATCCTGACGGCGCCATCCCCGGGCAACATAGCTTCCGCAAAGCTGAGGCCGGGCCCTACCCCGGCTTCCTTTTTATCAAAATGCAGTGGGTCGGTAGCGGGTACAAACTGTCCATTTTTATCAAACATCAGGATACGTGGCCGCTGCACCTTACTGATAGAATCTACTACTCCCCTGCCGGCCATATTCGATTGACCGATCAGCAGATATAGATGGAAAGCCGGATCGGGTTTGCCCACTATAGCTTCTTGCGCCATAACAGTATGAATTAAGATTATTGGTAAAGTAATCCCCGCCAGCAGTCGTATAATAAGTTTCATTTCGACTATTTACCGGTAAATATACAGACCGGCTTGAATACTTTATTTCCCAAATGGGAATCATTACCTTTCATGACAGATACTCTTTATTTGGTAATCAACATGACCGCATAGACTTAATCGCTATTTATGAGAAAACCCTTCCTCCTTTTCCTGTTCGGTTCCCTGATAACCCAATTAGTGGCGGCCCAGTCACCCGATCTACTAACCATCAGAAAATACGCTGCTAAAAATGCCGGCAATATCGTCAACGAGTTTGCTGAATTACTCACCTTGCCCAATGTAGCTGCCGACCCCGCCGGCCTGCAAAAGAATGCGGCCTTCATCATGGGCATGATGAACAAACGGGGCATTCAAAAAGTACAGCTTTTAAATGCTGCCACAGCGGGCGCGCCGCCTGCCATTTATGGAGAAGTAATAACACCAGGCGCCACACAAACCCTTATCTTCTACGCCCATTATGATGGACAGCCGGTCAATCCGGCTCAATGGGCAAAAGAGCTCGATCCCTTTCAGCCATCTTTGTTTTCGGGCGCCATCGACAAAGGAGGCATCAATCTTCCTTTCCCCAGCGATGGCAGCTACAACAAGGATTGGAGAATATATGCCCGCAGTGCTTCTGATGACAAAGCAGGTGTAGAGGCCATCCTGAATGCCTACGATGCCATCATAAAAAGCGGACTCACACCAGGCTGCAATATTAAATTCTTCTTCGAAGGCGAAGAGGAAGCGGGCTCCCCACACCTGCATGAAATACTGGACAAATACAAACCATTACTGCAGTCTGATCTATGGATCATTTGCGACGGACCGGTGCACCAGTCAGGGAAAAAACAAATCGTACTGGGTGTGCGCGGCGATACCCATATAGACCTTACCGTATATGCTTCAAAAAGGCCCTTACACAGCGGACATTATGGCAACTGGGCGCCCAACCCGGCCATGATGCTGGTAAAATTGTTGGCCTCCATGAAAGACGAAAACGGAAAGGTCACCATAAAAGGTTTTTATGATGATGTGGTCCCTTTAAGTCCCTCTGAAAGAAAAGCCTTGAACGAAGTGCCTTCGGTAGATGAGCAAATGAAAAAAGAACTGGGTATCAGTGCCGTTGAAAGGAAGGGAGCCAGCTTAAGTGAGGCCATCAACCAGCCTTCCTTAAACATCAATGGCATTCAAAGCGGTAATGTAGGCAAGCTCGCCTCCAATCAAATTCCCACCTATGCAACTGCTGTGCTGGACCTCCGACTGGTATTGGGCAACGATTGGAAACGGCAGCAACAAAAAGTGATCGATCATATAAAAGCAGCAGGGTATTATGTAACCGATAAAGAACCTTCCGACGAAGAAAGAGCCCAATATGCAAAGATCATAAAAGTAATACCGGGGCAGGATGGTTACAATGCGCAGCGCACCTCCATGGACCTGCCCATCATTCAAAAAGTGATCACAGCAGTAAAAAGCACTACCCAAGACCAGCTCGTCCTCCAGCCTACCATGGGTGGCAGTCTGCCGTTGTTCTTATTTGAAAAGCACCTGAATGCCAAAACCGTTACAGTCCCCATTGCCAACCACGACAATAACCAACATGCCGAAAATGAGAATATCCGATTAAGCAATCTGTTCGATGGCATAGAGACCATGGCTGCCATCATGTTGATGACTAACAAGCAGTGAGTGGTACAAACAATGCTTTCGCAGTTTCACAATTGCGTCCGCACTGCGGACGCAATTCAGCCGGGCCATCACGAGGCCCTTTTACACCCGCACAACAGCAATGCAGGCTGCTAACAGAGTGGCCGCGATCAATGTGTAATAAGCCCCGCGGGTATAAACCTTGCCACCAAAACGAATATTGATAATGGTCACCAGGGCAAACAACCCGGTTTTAGGAACCACCTTGTAGTAATTCACCTGTGGGTATTTCAGGATCACCAGCACAACACCGCTCAGCAGCAGTACTATACCCAATATTAGTCCCAACGCGCCCCGCACACGTGTATCGTAATCCCGCCATTGGGCCAGCAGGGTACAGAGATAAATAGCAAAAGCGATAAAATGGATCAAAAGGATCGTATTAAAGAGCAACATAAGACACTTGTTTAAAGCATGTAAAAGAGGGTCACCACCCGGTATCAGGCCAGGCAGCAACAAAATTAAACCCAGCCATTGGCCGGTTCATTCACCCAGGTTAATAAATTAGAGGGAAAGCCTTTTTCTTATACGGCTTAAAGAAGGCGGTTTCACGCCTACAAAGGAGGAGATATAGTATTGAGGAATGCGCTGCTGCAGATCAGGGTAATCCTGCACAAAATGGAGATAGCGCTGTTCTGGCGTATCAGTATAGATGGAGCTTATTTGATCCAGGGCCTGTAAATAAAGATGCTCGCATATCAGCCGGCCAAACTTTTGCCCTTCTTTTACCTCCGCATAGAGTCTTTGCAAATTATCATACGATATCACAAGCATTTCGCTGTCTTCCAGGCACTGTATACTGCGGTGCGATGCCGAATGATTAAGAAAGCTTTGATAGTTGCTCGTAAATTCCTTTTCCTTTCCAAAATGCAAGGTTATTTCCTCCCCATTATCTTTGGTGCCGCAATAACGGATCAGGCCTTTTTCAATAAACCCGACTTCACGGCATACCTGACCTTCACGTAAAAAATAATCTCCTTTCTGATAGGCTTTACCAACACAAAGCGAGGATATAAATTCCTTCTCCGCAGCATCAAGGCGGATAAAATATTCAACAGCAGCAATAAAGTTCACATGCATCACTGCAAAAATAATAAAAGAAGATCAATACCCTTACCTGGAGAGCTGGTCCTTGGGTATATATGCTTTCCCCACCACCAGTTTATCACCCGACAGGTCTACTTCAAATAGATGAGGCACGCGGCGGGTACGGCCGTTGATGCTGGTATGGCTATGCAACGACATCAGCTGTTTGCCATCAAATGTTTTGAACAGCATGCCATGGCCGAAATTAGCCGCACTAATAGGTGCAGCTTCCTGCATCCAGGGACCATCCAGCGTGCCGCTGGTTGAATAAGCAACCCCTTGTGTATAGACATCATAGATCCAGCTGGTCCACATCATCCCCAGCCTGCCGGTGCCCGTCCTGAACAACCAGGGCCCGTCGGTAACTTTATTGGGACGGTCCTTGCCATTCTCGTCCTTCTCACGACTCCAGGGAGCTTCACTGGCCCGGAACAACAACTTGCCTGTACCAATGGTTCCACTCAGATCGTCCTTCAAGGCAATCTTTTCAATCGTGCCATTCAGGTTCTGCAACCACTCGTAGCAATAAACCAAATAGGGCTTTCCATCCTTGTCGATCCATAAAGTGCCATCCAGGGTAGGCATATTGGCCGGCAAATAAATGGGATCCTGCATGGGCAGATACGGACCATCCGGTTTATCGCTCACCAGCACATGACAGGCACGCCGTTCTATCACATTCCCTTTCACGGTATCGATCTTGACAGCCCGGTTGGTGAAAGTGGCGAAATAATAATACTTGTCCTTATAATGATGGATCTCGGCAGCCCATATCATTGGCCTCGGTCCCATCCAGGAAGTAGAATCTGTTTTGGTCACCTGGAATGGTCCTTCCCAATATGCCAGGTCCCTGCTCTTCCACAGCATACCACCTGTTCCCGTCATATAATACATGCGGGAGGCGGCATCTGCCAATATAAATGGGTCGCTTAAAACGATTGAATCAAGGGGAACATTTGTTCTAACGGCACGCGGCCTGTTGTCCTGTGCTTTTATGGTTACCACCAACAACAGGACGCTAATGAATGTCAAACAAACACATTTCATTCCAACAATTTAGAGAAAATCTTCATAGAACTAAGTTTATAATAAGAATATATTTCGATCCCCCAAAAGGTGTTTTAACCCAGAAAAATAAGGTGTTTTATTGCCCTTACCTATCAGGCAATTAATGCAATCTTTGATCTCCGCACCGCCCCTACCGGAAATTCTCCGGGAGGCTTACCTCCAGATAGCTGCCATAAAAAGTTCACGGTATTGAACAATTTACCCAAACCTTAAACCAAGTATTATGGAAAAGATCGCTGATCTACAGTTTTACGAAGCTATTCTCCGGCCTGGTGAGCAATCAACAGGCAGGGTCACCCACCACTATGGCCCATCCCTTACCATTGCAGAAGTCCATCCCGGCTATGTTCCTATGACGGAGGAAGAAGTGGACCAATTGGAAGCGGGCCTCGATCGCGTGGGCCAGCTTGGCCTGGCGGCCTTCAGGCATCGCCAGTCAGAAACTTTCCGGAAGTCCAAAGAAGCCCGTCGCCACGATGGCGTTGCCTGGAACGACAAAACCATCCCAGGGTTGCAAACACCTGTAGGGATAGACCAAAATCCTTTTCCCGATTATACCGGCACGCCCACCAGTTCACAACTGCAAGGCACCGTGGCCGTTGGTATCGTGATCGTTTCAGGCCCTGGTGCATTGGCATTCACCCAGGCCGAGCAGGACAATATAGTTACCCAGGTGCAACACGGTCTCAGCTGGCTGGGCACAGCCACCGGCACTCCCGTACATTTTCAATACGATTTCCCTCCCGTGGTACAACTGACACTACCCGATGATCCCAGTGGGCCCAATAAAGAACGTTATTGGCTGGAGCCCACCATGGAAATATTAGGGTATGATAATCCCCTGGATTATGTGCTGGCGCTAAGGTCCCAACTATCGACTGACTGGGCTTACTGTGCCTTTTTTGTCAAGTACTCATTGAAGCATTTTGCCTATGCTTACAGGGGTGGCCCTTTCCTTTGTATGGATTATGCCAATGATGATTGGCATCCGGAGAATATCGATCGTGTCTTCGCCCATGAAACAGGCCATATATTTAACGCCCCCGATGAATATGAGCCCTGTACCTGCACGGCCACCTTTGGCTATTATAACGTAGAGAACGGCAACTGCCACCCCTGTGCACCGGATGGTGGAGTACCCTGCCTGATGTATAAAAATAGTTTTGAAGTGTGCGACTATACCCCCTGGCATGTAGGCTGCATCATTCCCGCCATTTTGTGGAACCAGGGAATGGGCCAGGGAGAGGGGTACAAAGATTGGTTGATCGGCGATGTAGACAATGATGGCATAGATGAAGTAATACAGCTTTGGGGCCCCGACTGGCTGGGCATGATCGTATACGGCTGGTCTGATGGTATGATGAAAACCTTATGGAGCGGTAATATGAACCAGGGATCTAATGCCCTTAAATACCTCATCGGAGATATCGACAAAGACCTGCAGGCTGAGATCATCCAACTATGGTCCAATAACAGCAAGCTAAGCATGATCGTTTATGGCTGGGATGGTACTATTATGACAACGGTTTGGAGCGGCGACATGAACGAAACCACGGATGCAATTGAGTGGCTGATAGGCGATATCAACCACGATGGCAACCAGGAGATCATACAGTTATATGAAAACAACGGAGAATTGGGTATCCTCATTTACCAATGGTCCGGTACAGCTATGACCCTCCTCTGGGGTAGCGATGAACTCAGTGAAAATTATATTGAAAGCAATTTTGTGATCGGCGACCTGAACAGGGACGGACAGGCAGAGATCATTCAAACCTGGAACAACGACGGCCAGCTCGGTATGGCTGTCTATGGCTGGTCGGGCACCGCTATGACGCTCTTGTGGAGTAACGATCAAATGAATGAGCCACCTGAAGCAGAAGCATGGCTCATCGGCGATGTCAACAAAGACCTGAAAGCTGAGCTCATTCAAACCTATGACAACAATGGCCAACTGGGTATGATCGTCTATGGCTGGAATGGTACGGAAATGGAAGCCTTGTGGAGCAATAGCATCATCAACGATGAGGTGGACGCGATGGAATGGCTGGTGGGCGATGTAAACAAAGATGGCCAGATGGAGATCGTACAGCTACAGAACAACGGGGGATGGCTTGGCATAGTGGCTTATGGCTGGGAAAATGGAGCGATGACCACCATTCCATATGGCTATAAAAATATGGGGCAGGGCTCGGGGGCCGAAGCATGGCTCATTGGCGATATAAATGGCCTGGGTTATGCTGATATAGTGCAGCCCTGGGCCGATGGAAGCAACCTCGGCATGATCATTTACGGAAGGGTCAGGCATTAGAAAACGAAAGATCCCCGGCTTTTTCAGCCGGGGATCTTTATGAAGGGTTATCATTGCTTTCTACTTCGTATTCGCTTTCAGTGATTCAGCCACTGAAGCATAAGCCAGTTTACGCACATAGGTTTCTGTCCAGATACCGATGGGCTCGCCGGCGCGCCAGCTCGAATTGGCCGGACTATCCAGCGGGCTCCAGATAGTGATACCATACCGCTGTTTGGCAGGGATCAACTCAAAATATTTATCGATCACATACTTGTACATCTCTGCCTGTGCCTTGTAATGCTCAGCAGTAGCTGCAGTGGTCTTTACGCCCACACCAATATCCAGTTCGGAGATTTTGATCAGTTTGCCTGTAGCAGCCAGCAGCTTGAACATTTCCGAAATCTTATCCTTGTCGGCGGTGATGCTGATATGCATTTGCGTACCAATACCATCTACTTTGCCGCCTTTGCTTTCAATGTATTTCGCATATTCGATCAGCCCGCGGCATTTATCGAGGCTGTATTCCAGGTTGTAATCGTTGATAAAAAGCGTATCGTTGGCATTGCCGTATTGGCGGGCTAGTTTGAAGGCCATGACGCCATAATCCTTACCCAGGTAATCCTGCCAGAAAAATTCGTCGGCAGCAATACTTGTCCTGCCTACAGCTGTTTTCAGTTCAAAAGGTTTGCCATCATCCATCGGTTCATTTACTACATCCCACACCTTCACATAAGGCTTGCTCACATCCAGCATGCCCTTCATCCACTTGTCGAGTGCGCCTGTAATGATGGTCGTTTTTTCAATGGGTGACTTTTCTGCTATCGTTGTAGCGCCGCCCGTAGCCTTACTGCTTTTAAGCACCACATCGTCGATATACACCGTCCCTGCAAATTCACCATAACTGAATATCAACCTGCTCCGGTCCGCTGACGTAGTGGGAGTAGCGATCGTTACCAGTTTCCAGTCCGTTGTCACTGCCACCTGTCCAAATCCATTGGAAGAATAGTCCGCGCTTTGCAACTCAGGCCGGATAATGCCCGCAGCCGTACCTTTCACCCAGAAGCTTAATTCATAGGTCTCCCCATTGGCCAGGTTAGCAGCAAAGGGATAACTCGTTTGTACATCCCAGTAATTGGTTGCCTTCGTGGGGTTGGTCACAAAAAATGCTTTCCCCTTATTGCCTACACCCATACCATCGGCCGTGATGCCGCGGGTAGAAGCACCACCCCAGCCTCCCCAGCCTGTGCCTGTTTCAAAATCACCAGCCGCCACCAGGTTATTGATCGCAGGGGTGCCCTGCGTATCATACACATACAGGTTGTTCACATCAATAGAATACGTAACTCCCGGTTTATACCCGAGGTCAATATGCAGTTTAAAATTATCGCCGGCAAAATCATTGAGCTGGAAACGGATCTCTTTCCAGGAGATGCCCGTAGTAAATGTAGCCGTAGCTGTACCCGATTTGGTCCAGTCGATGGCGGGCGTATTGTTGTTCAATCCTTCAAAGGCAATGCGGCCTTCGCCGGGTATATCAGACTTAATATACATCACCACTTCATACTTATGCGTCTTGTTAACCGCGATGGAAGGGCTGATCAATTGCAAGTCGGTAGCCGCAGCAGAACTACCTGTTGACACCAGCTTTATCGCCTTATTGCCCGTACCCATACCTTCGGCATCCGCTATGGTAATGCCTGCTCCGGGGTTGGCCCGGTTCCAGCCGTTAAAACTTTTATCTTTCAATCCCGCCAGGTTCAGGTCATTGGCATAAGCGGGTGAGGTTACTACCAGGGGCGACAACAAGCCATTGAGGTAAGCAGCATTCTGGTTGGCATGCCATACGAGGGTATGACCATACACCGACACGCCTGCCTGGCCAGCTGTTTGCAGCAAGGCTTTTACTTTCGTGAGCTCCAGGTTGCCATTGGCCTGTACCACGGCGCCATGCTTCATTTCGTAGCCCAGCACTATTTCGTCGAAATTTTTATTGGCCAACCTGTATTTTACTCCTTTGTCGAGGTATTCCTGCAATCCAAGCGCTACACCCCATTTGAAGTTGGGATGCGCCGCGCGGTTGATATAGCTTTTCAACGCCGGATACGCATCGATGTCTTCCTGCACAACAACAGTTCCCGGTTTGTCCACGCTGAAATCAGCTGCGTTGTATTTATTGCAGGCAGCCATCGCCACTAAAACAGTGAAGCCGGCTGCAATCTTGTGTAGACTATTCATAACGTTTACATAAATTAAATATGGCAGAATAAATTACTTCGCTACGGGCGTAAAGGTTTCCATCGTTACGGAACGATCGCGCATCACCAGGGTATCCGTAGATACCACCTGCATATCGGGCAAGGTAACGTTGTAATTCAGGTAGAGCGCATCACGGTCCTTACTACCCCAACTGTTCTTCTCTCCTTTTTTTACAAACTGGCCGCTGCCCGTAGCTGTGAAGCTGCTGTTGGCCGCTGCGATGGTGCATTTCCCGGCAGCATCGAAAGTGAGCACCAGGGGGCAGGTAACATTTACCCCGTTCTTGTCCTTAAAGACCACGGGAAATTCAAGTTCCTTCCGGGTGCGTGTATACAATTTATTCACTTCATCATCTTCCACATATTGCTTGTGCCGGGCGATGGTTTGGTTTACACTACCTGTCACCACATCCTTACCCCGGCGCAGGTAATTGCCATGCCAGGTATTCACATACTTGATGGCATACAGAATAAAATCCTTGCCTTTCAGGATAGAGTCGGCGCCCGACTTGTCAATGATCTTTAATGGGATCACATAAGTATTTTTGATCGCTTTGGGATCATTGAAAAATGCTTCCGTCAGTTGCACATCCACCCCACCCGTCAGTTCACCTTCCGGAATAACAATGCTATTGGCAGCCAGGGTATAGTAATTGTTGGGCATGGGCAACACTTCATCTTTACCGGCGCCAAACAAAAGACCGGTACCCAATAAGGAATTGTCTGCTGCGATCCCTATGTTAAGGTTCTTCTTGCTGAAATACACGCCGCCGGTAGTGGCCATGATCCTGCATTTGCCCTGGTTGTCGAGATCGGTATTGAAAATATCTTCTCCAAAAGTGATCGTTCGCACCGGGTACTGGTAGGCGAAATACACCGTCTGGTATTTGTAGTCCGGAAATTCAACGTCTTTGTTGCAGGATGCCAGAACAAAGAACCCTATGATTGGTAACAAAAACTTTTTCATCATTACTATTTGTCAATTGAATACTAATCGTTTTGATTAATCGAACTCACACTCCTTACCTCCAGCCCTTGTTCTGTTCCAGCGAACCGAACTTCAGTATCTCGAGGTATGGGATAGGACCATAGATCATAAAAGGCTGATATTGCCTGCTCTCTACATCCATGATCGTAGGAATGTTATTGCGGATACTCACCCCTTTTGCTGTTTCCGTAAGCGGAGCTTTCCACCGGCGCAGGTCCCAGAAGCGGAAACCTTCAAAGCAGAGTTCCAGCCTCCGCTCGTTGCGGATCAGTTCCCGCATTTGCTCCTTACTGGCTTTCGCTGTCTCCAGGTAAGCATCGTTATTCGTAGTCCCTATCCCAGCCCTTTTGCGGATGGCTTTGATCACATCATAGGCAGAGAAAGTATTACTGCCTGTACCCATGGGTCCCCAGGCCTCATTGGCAGCCTCGGCGTAGTTGAGGAAGATCTCCGTATACCGGATATGCGGTTTGTAGTGACGTTGGTTATTGGCCGAGTTGGGATTAAGGTTCACCTCCTTGCGCAGCAACTTGCGCAGGTAATACCCTGTCCGCGTGGAAGTCTCTACTTTGTTCAGCCCATCGTTAGTGGTGCCATCGGCCGCTGTATTGATCACAACATCATTGGGGCCTGCAATTCCACCATTCACCACAATGAATTGCTTCAAACGGGGATCGCGGTTGTTATAAGGGTTGGAGGCTACATAACCGCTGGCTGCATCGGAAATGGGATACCCATTGAGCATCGGGAAAGCATCTACCAGGTTTTGCGTTGGGTTGATACGGCCGTTGCCAAATAAAGTGGGAGGAAAATTGGCCTGCTCCAGGTCGCGGTTATCAACGTAATTGTTTCTCCAGAGTATTTCAGGAGGATTGGCGCCATCTGCCAATCCTGAGATCTCAGCGGCATCTGAAAACCAGGCAAGACCTTTGGGCGCCAACGCACCCACACCACCTTTGAGGGTCAGTACTTCACCAGCATAATTGGCCGCATCGGCCCAGGTGGTGGAAGTACCTGTGCTGAAGGCCGGACTTGCCGCCAGCAAGGCCGCTTTCGAACGGATGGCTTTTGCTATACGGCCGGTGAGGAAACCACTGAAAGCCGAACCAAAGACACGGTCATATTGTTCCTTAGTAGTAGCACCATATTTAGCAGGAACAGGGTTGGCTGTATTGTTAATGTTTGCATAATCCAGCGGCAGCAAAGCATCTGCCTTGTCCAGGTCACTATAGATCTGCTTCATGCAATTTTCGAAGCTGGCCCGGGGTTTATTAAAATCCGTATTAGGGTCCTGCACATCCAGCATGAGCGGTACACCCATCAGTTGGCCACTCTCTCCTACACCGGCATGTGCCTGCAACAAGTGATAGAAGAACAGGGCGCGTAATCCATAGGACTCCCCTTTTACCCGCATGCCAAACAGCTTGCTCGCGCCCGCATCAGTAGCCCATCGTACCGAATCCACATCACGCAGCATGATGTTGAGGTATTGAATGGCTGCATAGCAGTTCTGCCACTGATTAAGAGGGTTGTTATTGGCTGCCCATTGTCCGTTAGCCATTTTCAGGAAACCATTTGTCTGGTCGTTGGTCACCGCATCATCTGTCGCTACATCGTTAAACGACCAGCCATTGGTCGGAATACGGTTGTAGCCATTGAGCAGCACACCAAAGGGGAAACGGGCGTCATTGGCAATAAAGTCATCGGGGATCAGGTCCCGGTTATTTTCAATGGCCGGCTCCAGCAGGTCCTTGCAGCTACTTAGCAGCAAGACCGAAGCCAGCAGGATGATGATATTTCTCTTCATATTACGTATACTTGATTGGGCACTTCAGTATTGCATTAAAACAATGCTTTCACACCCAGGTTATATAAGCGGGTTTGCGGCGCGCTGCCAATATTCATATCCATCGTCTCACGCTCGGCAGAAACAGTGAGCAGGTTGAAACCACTTACATACACGCCCAGTTCCTTCACAAATTTCTTCGCCCCCAGCACAGCACTCAGGTCATAGGATACCTGCACTTTGGCCAGGTCAAAACGATTGGTCTTGTACAACCAGAAATCAGAAGCGCGGAAATTGTTATCACTGTTGGTAGTTGTGAGTCGGGGATACTTTGCTGATTCAGCGGTGGCTGGTGTCCAGCGGTCCCGCACCACTACAGAGTATTTGTCTTCCCCATCTACCCAGAAATAAGAACTGTTCTTCATTCCATAGGCGCCAAAGCGGCCCAGGCCCAGGGCGAGGAAGGAGAAATTTTTCCATTGCGCGCTCAGGTTGATGCCCAGCGTTAAGGGAGCTCCATACCAGCCGCCACGGCCAAGGAATACTTCATCACGTGCATCGATCGTCCCGTCCCCGTTCTGGTCTTTGTATTTGATATCGCCCGCTTTTACCTTGCCAAAGGATTGCACCGGCGAGTTTTTTACATCATCGGCATCTTTGAAGAAACCAAGGTGTTGCAGTCCCCAGATCGCATCCAAGGGTTTGCCCTGACGATTCTGGTAGCTTTGTTCATATATTTCAGCCCTTTTGGTAGCAGTAGTTTTGTAATAAGCGCCTACCACGCCAAGCGTCCAGTTTACTTCGCCCAGCTTTTTGTTGAGGCTCACGCTGAAGTCGAAACCGATCCGTTTATCATCATTATAGTTTATGTAAGGAGCGAAAGAAGAAACAGGAAAGCCGGTAGTGAAATAAGAAGGATACAATACATCAGGCTGAATGATATTGCCGGTGATCTTGTTCACAAAGAAATTTGCATCCAGCTTTACCAGCCCTTTGAAGAAAGAGCCATCCACACCTATACTGATCTCTTCCCGTTTGGGAAAGGTCATATCCGGGTTTCCTTCCCTCCTCGACTCTGTAGCCTGGATACCCGTACCATCTTTCCAGCCAAACCAGCTGCCAAGTGGAGTATAGGTTCTCTTGTAGAGGTAGTAGGAATTAATATCAAGATCCGTATGCAGGATGCCGGCAGAAGCCGTTAAACGCAGATCATCCACCACACTATTTCCACGCAGGAAAGGCTCATTGCTGATGCGCCAGCCCAGTGACACTGTAGGCGAAAAAGCCTGGCGCTTGCCTTCGGGCAGTTTGGCGCTGTGCACCACGGCACCGCTGAAATCGGCATAATAGGTCTGCTTGAAATTATAGCCCAGTTGCAAACCCAGGTTGGCATTGCTGATAGCGTGGTATACGGCCGATTCGGATTGCTGCCAGGCATTCACCAACAATACAGCAGACAAATTATGCTTGTCCCGGATGGAGTTTACATAATTGAATTGTCCTGTTGCCGAGACCGTTTGGCGGTACCAGCTATTGCTCACATTCTGCACACCGGAAGTAGCATCCTGGCCATACTGGGTTAAATTACTGACAAGGTCTACCCCTGAATAGGAATTCCAGGTGGGTGCATATACCGTGTAGTTGTTATTGTAAGCCAGGTTGTAGGAAGCATTGTAATCCACCGCAAAAGTTGACTGGAAAGTAAGCCCTTTCAGCACATTGCGCAGATCAACATTTACACCCGTATTGAACTGGAACTGGCGGCTGGTGTACTTGTTGTTGCCGCCGGCATAGATCGCGGCAAATGGATTCGTTTGATCCAGCTGTGTACCACCCAGCAAATATCTGCCATCAATGATGTGGTTGCTGTTTTTTACAAACACCTGTGAAGCCTGGTCTTCGGGTTCGATCATACTAAGCGGAATGAGCGGAGCAAAGCGGTGCGGGCGCAAAGTGGCGGCACTGCCCCAGTAATTGGTATTGACCCCCTTACCGGTATAGAAGATAGCGGTGGCATCCACATAGCAGGTGATATAGTCGTTGAGGTTGATATCGACATTTCCACGCAAATTGAGACGGTCGCTCCGGTCGTTCTTAATGGCTTCGCCAAAATTGAGCAACGAACCAGCCGTTTGGTATCCAACATTGGTGTAATAGCGTGCTTTTTCATTACCCCCAGAGATCTCCGCTGTCACATCGTAGCGGCCAAAGGCCTTACTCAGGTACTCGTCGGAGTAATAATCCACATTGGGATAACGGAAAGGATTTTTGCCGGAAGCATAGTTATAAATGGTCTCCGGGCTATACAATTCGGTCAAACCGTCATTGCGCCTGGCCTCGTTGTACAGGCTCATGTATTCTGCCGAACCCAGGTAATGCGGATATACTTTGGGCACTTGCATGCCCGCATTGGCCCTTACATTGATCCGTTGATCACCCGCCTCGCCCCGTTTCGTAGTAATATACACCACCCCTTTAGCGGCCCGGCTTCCGTAGAGCGCGACTGCATTAACGCCCTTCAAAAAGGATATCTGGGCGATCTCGGTCGGCAATACATTGCCCGCCTCGCGGGGTACACCGTCGATCACCAGCAGGTAGCTGCCCATGCCCCACATGCTGTTGCCATTAAACCCATTGGCCCAGGCATCCATATTCTCCAGGCTATAGGTCATATAGTTCTGTTTCATTTGCCCGGACACATCAACGACCGACACGCCTCCTAGCAGGTCTTTTTTATTCACCTTGCGGAATGCCACCTGTACGGCATTACTATCCGGGGTCTTCCGGGCAAGGTTCTCTGTAGTATCCTGTGCCTGTGCCAACGGGCCCATCGCCGCCAGCGCACCACACAGCCACATTATTTTTATATTCTTCATGAATTTCAAGATTAAGATTAACTAAACAAATCACCTGTCCTTGCAAGTACACCACTCAGCAGCTTCTGAATTCTGTATTCTATATTCTGTATTCTCTTCTACCATCCCGGATTTTGCGCAAACTCCAGGTACATATTGGCATCGGCATTTTTTAACGGCAACCAATAATGCTTTTCGGTATACTTACGTTCCAGGATCGTCATCTCCCGGAGGTTGAGCACCTTGTTGCTCTTGGGATCAGTTGTACTGAATCCGGCAGCCCGGTCAAACTCAACAGACTTCTTCAACGTATAGGGGCTTTGGATCAACAACAGCCACCTGCGCAGGTCATTGAAACGATGCCCTTCATAGGAAAGCTCTACCGCACGTTCGCGCCGCAGCTCGGGCATGAAAGCATCCAGCGAACCCAGGAACTGAGCAGCCACCTGGCCTACACCGGCGCGGTTGCGGATCACGTTTACCGCCTCTACAGCTGTCTTGCTGTAATTGCCCGATTTTCCCGAAGGTGCGCCATAACCTTGCGCAGCTGCTTCAGCATACATTAAGTACACATCCGACAGGCGCATATACGGCAGGTGAATATTCAGTGCCTTGTCATAACTCCAGCCATTGTCAAATACATTGGCCGTGATGGGAATGAATTTATAGAGCAGGTAACCGGTGCGGCTGCCCGTACTGAGATTCCGGTAGGTGCCCCCTGTATGCAATTTGGCATAACGGTTTGCCTCGTCGGTCGTAGCGCCCTGCACACATTTTACCCCATCGTACACAATATCATTGTAAAACCGCGGGTCCCTGTTCTTCCAGGGATATTCAGGATCATAACCCGACTCTGCATCCGCTTTAGTAATATCCTTGATAGGTAACCCATTGGCCATACCATAATAGTCCACATAATTTGCAGTGGGCAGGAATTTCATGGCCTCAGGCGACAGAATAGGATTGGGTTGGTACTGCTTGCTCGTATTATAGTTCGTTCCGTTGGCGCCATAATAAGGTCCGCGGAAAATAGCTTCCGTAGCTCCGGGCATAGCCCAGTTTTGACCGGTAGAATAGAAATTGCTATAATATTTTGCAAATTCTACCAGCTTATATTCCGTCTGACCTCCCTCCACCAATTGGAGCAACTCGCCAAAAGCCTCTGCAGCCTTTTTGCAATACTCCGTGTTGTAGGTCTTATTGCCCGTTACCACAGAATTCATCAATGGACTACCAGCCCAGAGATAATTCTTACCCAGGTAACCCAGCGCCATGATCTTGTTGATACGCAATTGATTTTTACCCAGCGTTTTTTTCCCTGCCGTCGTATTGTCCCAGATAGCAGGCAACAGGTTGGCCGCTTCTCTGAAATCAGCCGCCGCTTTATCCGCACATTCATTGTATTTGAGGCGTGGCAAAGTCAGTTTCTCGTCGCCGGGCAATACCTTATCGATATAGGGCAAACCGCCAAAATACTGGATGAACATAAAATGGAACCATCCCCGGAAAAACAGTAACTGACCTTTGATCAGGTCCTTCTCTTCCTGTGTGGCATCGGTCAGCTTGTCCAGGTTTTCCAGGCCCATATTGGCTTTGCGGATACCGTACCAACCCAGCTTCCACAGCGACTTGGTCATGCGATCATCATTGGTATTCGTGTTGTTGCGGTCCATCCAACCTGCCTGCCAGCCATCGAACTGCGATTGCCAGCCCCAGAAATCACCATTATCGATCTTGATCACGAAGTGGAAATCAAAGGAGGTAGAGGTAATTTCATCTTCACCCCAGTTCCAGCAATTGGTCCAGTAAGCATTGGAAAAATCCGGGATACAATGATAGAGCTCTTCGGTATAGCCCTGGAAATTGGTAAAGTTTTTAAAGGCATCTTTTGCAGATACGATCGATTGTGGCTCCCTGTCAAGGAATTTCTTGCAGGATGTCTGTCCCACCAGGGAAGCAACCACCATGGCCGTCAGCAATGTCTTAATATACTTGTTCATAAAAAGCTTGTTTAGAAAATAATGTTAGCACCGAGGTTGTAACGCTTTACAGTAGGATAAGCACCCTGGGATGCCCAGCCCGTACCGGCAAAATTCGACTCACGATCATCCGGCATCTTGCTCCAAACGGCCAGGTTGTTACCATTGAGGTAGATCCTGAGTGATTCCAGTCCCACACGTTTTACCAATCCTTTGCTGAAGGTATAAGCAACTTCTGCGTTCTTCAAGCGCAGGTAAGAACCATCGAACATGTATTGCGTACCACGGTAATAACCTGCGGGTGTAGACAGCCAGCGGGGCATCGGAACATCCGCATTGTAATTGTCTTTGGACCAGTAACTGCCCTCGTCGTACACTACATGGTTTTGACCGCCCAAACTATTGAACACCACCTGGCGGGTTACATTATTCACCCCATAGAACTGTACAAAGGCACTTAATCCTTTCCAGTCAATACCAAAAGTGGCATTGTAGGTGTTCTGTGGCCAACCGCTATGGCCATAGGGAATATTATCCTGCGCATCGATCACCCCGTCGCCATTGTAGTCAACGATATAATAATTGCCGGGCAATTTCTGGTTGTCGTTGGTATTATGTATGGTGCTTCCGTACAGTTCGTCCCAGGTATTATAAGCACCCTGGCTCACATAAGAGTAGGCCTGACCGATCTGCATGTTATCCGTTTTCTGGTAGTCGGGCAACAGCGCAGGGTTGTCGCCATCGATCACCCTGTTCTTCGTATGTGTCAGGTTCAGGTCTGCCCAGAGGCGCAGGGTACGCGCTGTCACGTAGTTGAAATGCAATTCCAATTCATACCCTTGTGAATTCACCCGGCCCAGGTTGGCCACCGGAGGGGTAACGCCGTAATAAGAAGGCACGGAAGTGCGGCTTCCCAGCAATATTTTACTGCGCTTATCCTGGAAGTAGTCCACTTTACCTTTGACAAAGCCTTTGAACAGTTCAAAGTCGGCGCCAATATTGAATTTCTCTGCCTGTTCCCACTGTACATTCGGATTGCCTACCGAGGTCTCACGGTACCAGTTGTACGGACTTTGCTCAGCTGCCTCACCCGTCATACCCAGCCGCGATCTGCCGCCGTAGGCCCACTCCGTCAGGTACAGGAACGGGTTACCCACATTGTCAAAACCTGTCTGCCCGTAGGAAGCACGTAGTTTCAGCAGATCGAGGAAGCTAACTTGCTGCAGGAATTTTTCTTTCGATACGATCCAGTTTAACCCACCTGAAGAGAAGAAGGCAAAGCGGTATTGCGGTGCAAACTTCTCCGAACCATTATAAGCACCACTGTATTCAACGGTATATTTATTATCGTAGCTGTAAGTAGTACGGAATACCCAATCCTCGCGGTAAGAAGGAATGGCACTGCCGTTGTTGGTAATATTGCGGTTCAGCAATCCCATAGCAGTGAGCGCATGTTTGCGCGCAATGGTTTTGGCATAATTAAGTTGCAGTTGGTAGAAGAGCCTGCGCTGGTTGCCCGTAACGGCACCGCCTGCCGGCTGCCACTTGATCCCTTCCTGGAAATCGAAGTTGGTTACGCCGTCAAATTTCTCCTTATACAATACCGTACCCGTTTCCGGATCGATCCATTTGCGCTGCACATCGTTGTACAGATCATTAACACCCCGGTTGCTTTCCACGAATGTATTGTCCATGGAAACAGTACCATTAAATCGAAGCCCCTTCACGAGCATGTCTAAATTCTGTTCCAGCGCAAAGTCGGTGGTGATACGCGCGGTAGTCTGGTATTGAATGCCACCGATGGCCAGGCTGCGGGCTGAGTTTTCAGCCCGCCCTTCATTAGGAGCAAAGAATCCCCAGGAACCGTCGGCATACACTGGCATGAACACATCCGGGGCAGTAGTATAGGCGTCAATCCAGGGGCCATATTGATTGCCCGAAAAGCCCCAGGGGCTTTTTCGTGTACCGTAAGAGCCGGAAAGATTTACTTTAAAGAGTGTAGAGGGTGTAAGCTGAAAATCCAGGTTGGTACGGGTATTCAGCCGGGTGAAACCAAATCCAGGTTTGTAGCCCCGGTTGTTATCGTAGGTCCTGAAAAGATCGCCTTCGTGCAGGAAGTCGGCACTGGTGAAGTATTTCACAAAGCGGGTACCGCCACTGACGTTGAGGTTGGCATTCTGCGACATCGCATAATCCTTGAACAGGGTTTTCTCCCAGTCTACATTCGGATACCGCTCCGCCTCTTCGAGGTTGGCGGGGTTACGGTATTTATTGAGGATATCCTGCGGATAATAGTTATTCCAGCTTTCGGGCCTCAAAGCCAGTTCGTATTCGATCGCCTCATTGATGGTCCGGAGGCTCTCATACGAATCTGCTTTGCCGGGCAGTTTGGAAGGCACTTTCATGATCGTGTTGATAGTACCCCTGATAGATGCCTTGCCCGTCTTACCTCTTTTGGTGGTAATAAGGATAACACCATTGGCGCCGCGCGATCCGAATACCGATGTAGCGGAAGCATCTTTGAGCACCGATACGGTCTCTACCGAACCGATGTCCACGCTGTTCATGGAACGTTCCACTCCATCGACAAGGATCAGCGGACTGCTGTTGTTCCAGGTGCTGCGGCCACGGATGATTATCTGCGGATCTTCTTCACCAGGCAGGCCCGTACTTTGGGCAGTAATGAGACCGGGCACATTACCCGTCAGCGCTGCACCGATATTCGATACACCGCCCGCCCTTTCCAGGATTTTACCCGTGGTTTGCGAAACGGCCGCTACCACACTTTCTTTTTTCTGACGGCCATAACCAACCACTACCACATCTTCCAGGCCGATCACACTGTCTTTCAGGTTTACGATTATGTTGCTGCTATTGCGGATATTGATCTCCTGTGCAATTTTTCCTACATAAGTAAACACAAGAATATGCTTATCAGCCGGTACCCGCAGGGAGAATTTTCCATCAGCGGTCGTACCTGTGCTGATATTGGTTTGCTTCACCTGCACGGTTGTGCCTGGGATCGGCACCTTTTTTTCGTCCAGCACCACCCCTTGCACTACGCGGGTATCCTG
Organism: uncultured Paraflavitalea sp.; assembly: GCA_966211765.1. Lineage (GTDB taxonomy): Bacteria > Bacteroidota > Bacteroidia > Chitinophagales > Chitinophagaceae > Paraflavitalea. Next base: position 206,400 of record CBIHOV010000009.1, on the reverse strand, counting down.
GGCCTGCAGGGACGAATAGACAAGAACGATCGACAACGTTAGCGCTGTCACAAGAAGCCATTTCCCTGGCTTTTGTACAAAATTCATGTTGAGCATTGGAACGTGAATATTTAAGGTGAGGGCAATAAGAGATGATGCAAAACCATATTGAGTGGTCCTGCTACAGGCAACAAGAAGCCTGATCTCTTACAAGAATTTACTGGCTACTACTTAAAAAAGATGGTGATGTACAAATGGGTCGGAGAAGTAGATGTCGACCCTGGAGGTGTTCAAAATTCATAAGCAATCATTTTAGCGTTTAATTAAGCAATTTTTCAAAAGCGTTAGTTGGAAAGTCAATCACATGGCACGGACACAAAATAACAACGCACTAAACTACAATTGTCATACTGACACAAATGGCACGAATCTCCAAAAGGAGGGTAAAAATGTTTTAGCCGGTTATCGCCACACTATCCACCTCACTATAAGACGTTGATTTTCATTACTAGTCAAGACGAATCTCTTTTAGTCGCCTTCGACAGCGTTTATCCGGCTCCGCGGCACTCAGGCCGACAACTAATTAGTTTCTATCGGGGTCGTTTCATTTATTAGTTCTCAGCAACCGGATGCTTTCGAGGAAAATATCCTGCGCAGCTCCGGCCGGAAACCGTACGAAGAGGTCATGCTGACCAGACAGCTTACCCGAAGCTGCATGCAGCCGGTAAACATGACTAGCCCTTTTTCCCGCTTTCACCGGCACGGCAGCAACCCGCTCTCCTTCCTGCAGGTCATCCAGAAAGATGTCCAGTATTCCACCCCGGGTGGAACTGGCAATTAACTCGATCGCTTTAGCCTCCCCTGCAGCCCCAAGATCCACGCCCGAAATCATCAGCCAGCCACCATGCGTCGAATTGTTCGTCACCGTCGAATGACCTTCCATCTTTATAGTTTGGATGCCGTAATGATTGCTGTTGCCGATGGCAGGCATGGATGAAAATCCATCCTTGCACACAAAGAGATCAAAATCAACGGGGGCTCCTTCGGCAAATAAACCCACACTGGTACCTACCCAGCTATTGTAATTGGGTTGAGTTTTATCAAGTGCCACAGCACTGATGGGCGCGCCCACCGCCTTCCATTGTTTGCCATCTGTACTGAAATAACCCGAGAGCTGGTGTTCATACCTTTCCAGTTTCAGCCACACTGATTTCCCTGGCACGTATTCTATTTTTCTGATGGCCGTATCCAATTGCAGTACGATATTCCTGTTCTTATTCAATTCGCTGAACAGGCGCAGGAATACGCGCTGGTTGCCATTCGTGAGGTAGATGCCGCCCCGCACGACACTGTCGCTTTTGCTTTCTTCCAGCCGCGTGACTACCGAATAGAAATGATCTGTTTCTTTTTGCACCAGGTGTGTACGACCGCTATCGGGTGTCAACCGCACCCATCCTTTGCGTTGCGAAAGGGAAAAACCAGCAGCAGCCCCTTTCGTCAGGAAATGCCACCAATCGCCGGGCTTATCGCCCTCAAAATGATCTGAGTGTACGCTGCGCCAGTGTGTTTTGTTATTGGTCAATGCAGGCTTTACCACGGGAGTGCTCACCGGCGGCATGCCCCAGGGGCGGTCGTTTTCCCATATTACCTGATACAGCGAAGTTTGCCGGCCCATGCCACTCCAGTCATCATTCCCCTGCCGTTGATAGCTCTGCCCGATCGTCCACCAACTGCCATCAGCCAGTTGAACCGGGGCAGCAATATGATTGGGACGCGGAAATGTATTCTTAGGATCGGGGCTTGGCTTGAAGAAGTTACCCAGGCGCTCCCATTTGGTGGAGTCGGCCGTGAGTGCGCTGGCGCGCAATACATACTGACCGCCTGATACATCTCCTGCGGGAAAATAATAATAGTAGCCATTGCGCTTGCACATCACCGGACCTTCTGCCCAGCTGTATTGCAGGTTGGCATTGATCCAGTCGAGGTTAATCACCGAGTCCGTCAGCTGACCGTCCCGGCCCAGGGCCTGGAGGCGGTTCACCTTTTGACCGTTCTTGATCACCATATAAGGTTTGCCATCATCGTCTACAAAGATCGAGTTATCATAACCGAGGGGTCCGGTTTGCGGATTCTCTGTTACCCGCACCGGGGCTGTCCAGGGGCCAGTTGGTGCATCAGCTTTGGAAAACCACTGACCGTTCGATGAAAAATAGATCCAATATGAGCCATAGAACCAGGTAATGGCTCCCTGCCATACACCATTGGAGGGCTTGTCGGTCACCATGGCCGCTTTCGCGGGCGATAGCACCCGCCCGATGATCTTCCAATGCACCAGGTCTTTCGAATGATAAATAGGTAAATAAGGATTGAAATGAAACGACGAGCCGCAGTGGTAGAAATCATCACCTACCTTTAATAAGGTAGGGTCTGGATGATCGCCCGGCAATACCGGGTTGATATAGGTGTTCACAGCATTATAAAAACGCAGCGAGTCAGCATCGGCCGCCAGCGCAGGATTGGGTCCAGGCTTAGAGGTACCTGGTTGGGCGTATAATGATAAAGTGGTATAAACAAAGCACAGCAGTACAAAAGCAAACCTCGTAAAGATCATCTGGCAAGTCATTGATTGTACCAGCAAGATATTATCCCCTCCCCGCGCCAGGGAGCACAAATGATGAATTGAAGGAGAAAAATGTTCAATGCAGCCCTGTAGCTGATCTCCAGATGCCGGCAAAATTGTTAGCCTCCAGGAAAGACGGGGATTTTCACATAACTATTTGGGGATGACGATAAAATGCATTAATTTTAGTAGCATTCTTCTAACCCGCTCATTTCTTTCTTACACTTTCATGATCTTATTTCGTACCTGAACCTTTCTTTTTTCTCATTATACCCCCCTTGACCGGAAACCATTTCCTATGGTTGTGATGGTGCTATTCCTTTGGAACCCTTTTTTGTATTCGGTTTATATTATTCATTTAACCAAATCAAAGGAGGTAATTATGAAAAGTTCCATTAAGCAGGCGCTGGCCTGCATGCTTGTCGCTATTTCAATTTATTCCTGCCAGAAGAAAGAAATTAAAACAACCGAACAACCTGAAACAGGCATCCGCGTAGAAATGCTCAACGCAAAGCCAGCCGGAGCTGTATTGGGAACCGTTGCTGTTTTTGCTACGGGTTTAAACAATCCCCGTGGTCTGAAATTTGGGCCTGATGGAAACCTCTATGTGGCGGAAGGAGGTTTGGGAGGGCAGAATTCATCGGTAGGACAATGTGAACAGGTTCCTTTTCCAGTAGGCCCTTATACCGGGAGCCCCTTGAGCGGACGCATTTCAAAAATAGATCCTGCAGGAACGCGAACAACGGTAACCGATAATCTTCCATCCAGCCAGGCCAATGAGATCATCGGAGGAGATGTGTCAGGGGTGGCCGACGTTGAATTTATCGGGAACACCCTGTATGCGTTATTAGCCGGAGGCGGCTGCTCGCATGGCGTTCCTTCTATACCCAATGGCATTGTAAAGATCAATCCGAACGGTTCCTGGACCCTCGTGGCAAACCTCGGCGCCTGGCAACAGACTCATCCCGTGGCGCATCCGGAAGAGGATGATTTCGAGCCCGAGGGAACATGGTACAGCATGATCAATGTGCGGGGCGACTTGTATGCTTTGGAACCTAATCATGGCGAGTTGGTCAAAGTAACGCCTGGAGGTAATATCACCCGGGTCATAGACATCTCTGCAAGCCAGGGACATATTGTTCCAACAGCACTATCTTATCATGGTAATTTCTATATCGGCAACCTATTTACATTTCCCATTCCCGGAGCAGCTTCTGCTATTTATAAAATAACGCCATCCGGACAAATCAAAGTGGATGTAGCCGGCCTCAATACAGTGCTTGGATTGGTATTTGATCATCATGACCGGATGTACGTCCTGGAGATGACAGTAGGCGCTCCTTTCCCTACACCAGGTACAGGAAGAGTGTTAAGAGTGGAGCCATCTGGTAGTACCACGGTCATTGCTTCAGGATTGTCTCTTCCCACCGGCATGACATTGGGACCAGATGGGAACCTCTATGTATCTAACTGGGGATTCAGCCCTGCAGCCATCGGTGGAGGGCAGGTATTGAAAATAACATTAACGAACTGAACGCCCCATAAAGCTCATAGCACACGCAATAATTACTCGGGAGCACCCGGGATACTCCCAGATATAAACAAGGCCCGTATCAAGCGATACGGGCCTCTATAATCCCAAAAGAAGCTTCCATCCTTCGACTCCTGTATTCCTTCTGAATTCTAAATTCTATATTCTATTCTTATAGCTTAATGAACTCCCTTTCAAAAGTCTTGATCCAGGCGCCGCCATCCAGGCTCCAGTCGGAACGGATATTGATCCGCATCCAGTAAAAGAGCTGGGATACGATGTCTACATTAGCCGGCTGCACTGCTATCTGGTTAGCACCCAGGGCATCTATAGAGCAAGGCACATCCGACAAGCCACCCCATTTATAAGCGCCTTTCAGCACAAAGTTATTGGTCTGGTTGGGCGCTTTGTTGAGGAACTGACCACCATATCCATCTGCAGCAGGCCAGTATCCAATCAGGTTGGCATATTTGGGGTGCTTGCTCACATCTTTCAGGCAGCTGTTGTTTTTGATCTCGTCGTCGCTCAACGCGGTATTGAAGACCATCACATCAGCAGCGTAGAAATTGGTGCTTGTATAAGTTGGGTCGGCGCCAAAGCCAAGTCTGATGGGTGAAGTGCTGGTAATAGAACCGCCATTATCATAATTTGTAGTAATATCTGTCTGGTCGTGCCGCACGCCATCTGTATACCTTCTCAACCATTTTTTGGAAGCACTGTCGGCAAATACGATGGTAAGTGTATGCCATTGGTTGTTGAATACAGGCGGCGAACCTGGCTGTATGCGCTTTTCGCCACTGGTGGTAGACCTGATAGAAATGGCCCATACTGTGCCGGAAGCGAAGCAGGACCAACCCGGTGTGGAAGGCCAGCGTTCCATTTTGGAGAAGAAATGGGGATAAGAACCTGAGGTACCTTTCACTTTGATCTGTACCGTCTGCTGGTTCCTTTCAGGATTATAAGCATTGCCATCGGCCAGCTGCGCTGAAATAGCGGTAGCATCTTTGCCGGTCAATTGTACACCTGCAAAGCCGCCGCGGATCAGTTCTTGCTTTTTGATGTTCTCATTATAATAAAGAGTGAACACGTTGGTTTCAGCAGGCGAATTGCCACCATGTTGTTTCCCTATACCACCATGCGAGGTAGTCACCACCACCAGCCATTCTTCTTTTTTATTGTATTCTTTCCTGGCCTTGAGCGCTGTCATGAGTTCGCCGATATAAGCATCCACTTTCAGGATCGCTGCTTTGTATTCGGGCACAGCTGCATCAAATCCATATTCCCTGCCGGCAATGTTGATGCCATTGAAATGCGCGATCATCAGATCGGGGTTGCCATTCTTCAACCGGGCCACTGCGCTGTCTTTTACCGCTGCATCATTCGCCACGGCAATGGGCCTTTCGGCTTCGGGAAACAACTTGTTGATCATATATCCCCAGGGACTGATCACCGTAGTTTCGATATCGGCCCGGCTGGAGGTAAGGATAAATTGCATAAAGGAAGGATAGTTGGCCGGTGCATCATGCTCATTGCCACCCACAGGCGCGGAAAATACCAGTGAACTGTCGGAGATGCCGTGGCGGGTTTGCGAAACGCCGGAAGCCAGGGATTTCCAGGAAGCGCCATCGGTGGAAACATCTTCGGTACGGCCGGTGTAGGTGTACTTGCCGTGATCGAGCATGGAAGTAATGGCAGGCGGCGCAATGGTTTTGAACGCTTCTGCCACGCCCCCATCGACCACTATCAGCAAGGTCTTACGCGATGTAAGGACTACTGCTGTATCATCCTGTTCAAAGAAGGGTGGCGGATCGTCGTATTTTTTACAGGCCGGGATGGTGAGTGTGCTTGCAATGGCCACAGCCAGCAAAGATATCCCTGTAATGAGTTTCCGGTTGTTCATATTCATGTATGATTCAGTAAAGGAAAATTGTTTGGTTTATGGCTGTATCACGTCGATCTCGGCCATGCTGGTATTCAGGGTCCCATCCGGGTTATAGGTATCAGCCCCGCTGTTGATCGTGAGCCTGAAATACCGCGCACGTACCACGGCAGGCAAAGGAAAACTTTGCTGCGCATCGATCTTTTGCAACAACAGCGGACTTCCATCTACCGGCGTCCAGTTGCTGTTATCTGTACTGATCTCTACTTTCAGGTTCTTGATATTCCTGGCGCCACCTTGCCGTTGGGTGAATTTGAATCCTTTGATATCGAGTTTCATGCCCATATCGATCGTGGCGATCACGGGAGCAGTAGGACCATAGGCGCTATGCCAATACGTGGTCAGGTTGCCATCCTTCACCGCATCCTTACCACCGCCTTCGGGGTTCACGGAATTGACGGTAACGATCCAGTTGGCCCTGTTGTACACATTCGCATAGCTATCTCCACCGGTACGCGTGATGGGATTGTATTTCCAGATCTCCTGAGTAAGGAGCCTGTATCCTTTTGCATCAATCGCATTGAGTGATACGGTACTGATATTAATACCCCAGGCTATAAAAAACAGTTTCCAATCTGTCCTGGTGAAATCACACAAGGTTTCATAGACGAAATCCCTTTTGTCCTGGTCATTGCTGGAAGCATGTACTTCACGACGTGCCTTCTTATACAGCTCGGTCATGAAAGACCAGCCATCAGGCTGACCGGGATAACCCCAATTGGCCGGGATCTTGTCGAACACCTGTACAAAAGGGGTGATGCGGGAGAAGGGATCGTTGATACGTGCATCTGTGCCATCAAAGTCCTTGGTACCCGTAGCGGCAGCAAAGGCCAGGGCTTGCGGGAACATGGAATTAACAGCCGGATGGTAGGGAGGCCAGGCGCCAGGGTCATTCTTTTCCACGCTTTGGCGGTGCGATACTTTAAAGGAAAAGAGGTTATTGGAAGTTTCACCCAGGCTACCCCAGCTCCAATAATTACCTTGCTGGTTGTTGTGACCAATCTCGTGGAATGTACCCCAGGCCCATCCTTTTTTGATGGAATTGAGGTCGGTAAATTCATCAAACCAGCCATAATCGTTATAGGTAACCACTGGAAAACCGCTGTGGCCATATCCTGCCGAGGGCTTGATATCCTGCACTACTCTCCAGGGCAATACGGGCGCCAGGTCATATGCTTCTACGGGGTTTTCAACAAGGCCTTCCCATTGATAATAATCGAGGTCAATAGCCCTGTCCCATTCTTTCATAATACTTTCAGGGTCCTGGATATTGCGTGATACGCAATAATCGCGGGGCACTACAAAAACGATATTCTTACTCCTGAGTTCCAGGTAAGGCACACAGGAAGTTCTGATCGCAGCGGTCCATGCGGCATTGTTGGTTTTACCCAATTCAAAATCGGGCGATTTAACAGCGCCACTAAAAGTAAGTGTCACCGGTGTAGGGACAGGCCGTGCAGCAAAGATGTAAATATGTCCGCCATATAAATTGCGCACATAGTTCCTGCCGGGCGCCAGTTGCATACGCGTATAGATCAAGGGATCGCGCGGAGCGTTCAATACGGAGGAGAGATTGTCTTCCCAGGCGCCCACCTGTACCGACAAACTATAATCGGCCGGCACATCGATCGTCACCAGTTCACCTGGCGCAGCATAGAGGCCCGTGCTGAACTGAGGTTCCGGCGCCACAGAAATGCGCAGGTGCTCTTTCACATAATTATAGTTCAGGTTCATCGTCACCGCATGGTTCTTCAGCCGGGTTTCCGTATTGCATACCAAACCGGGGAATACCCGCGCCTGTGCATACTTGCTCACGTCGATCACCGAACTGTTGGTATCTACTGTGATGGAAGGAGCCGGGTAGCCGCCTTCATCCCTGCCGTCTTTGAAAGTTTCTTTGTTCTTGACGCAGTGCGCCAGCAATACAGCAGTGCAGGCTATCAGTAATAATTGTTTGCTCATATCGATAGTTCTACAGTTTCGTAATTATAAATTCATAAAAGAAGTTAACCAGGTACTGCCGTCAAGATTCCAGGAGGCAGTTGGATTGACACCCATCCAGCCCAGTACCTGCGTCACCACATCCACTGAGTTGGGAACCACCTTAAAGGAATTGGCATCGGGCGTGGGGCATACATTGTTCACCACTTCCACAAAACTGCTGCTGCTGTAATTGCCACTGAGGAAAAGGGCCAGCTTATCGTTGGTATACCCCGGATATGCCGGATCACCAGCTTTGTATTTGCCGGAGATGGCAGTCAACGCTTTCTTTTCACCCGTTGGGGTACTCAGGTTGGAGATCTCCCGGCAGGACCAATAGCTGATGAGCTTACGATTATAAGGATCTTCAGGAGCAGGGGATGTTTTGCAATTATTGGCCAGGATATAATCACGGCCAAAAGCTGTGTCATAGATCTTCACATCCGTAATGCTGTAATTGGCCAGTCCCGTCACATTATCACTTGCCAACTGTCCGATGTTGAAAGCCGCCGGGCTGTTGAGGTTGCCATAGGAATTAATATTGCGGGTATTATCGCTAATGCCTCCATCCCAGTATACGCCATCTGTAAAGGTCTCTACCCTACGGGTAGTAGCATTTAGCTGGTTGATGGTCATGGTCAGCGTATGCCATTTACCATCTGCGATCGAAGCGCCGCGGATCTGGCGGTTACCCAGGGAAGTTTGTCCGAAGTTCACCATCCAGTAATCAGCTTCCAAAAAGAATACCCAGCCAACTACTCCACCGGAGAAAGAAGCCCTTTTGCCAAGGATAGCGGGATAGTAATAATTACCGGCTGGTATTTTCACCTTGCACTCGATGGTATAGCTGCCGGAAGCACCAATATCAAGCAGGTTACCCGCATTTGTTCCTGCAGCCCTGGTAGCCGCAGCAGAGCCACCCTGGTACACGGGTGTGGTGCCGGAAAAAGGCAAGGAGCCGGGTTTGTACGATACTTTCATATTGGGCGCATAGCAAATGAAAAAGGTATTGCGGCGCGAATCATCATAAGGCAGTTTATCAGCAGCCACCGGATCAGAAGCCAGTACTGATCCCTTATTGGAAGTAACGATCACCATCCAGTTTTCGAGGGAATAACTGCCACGATGAGAAAGGGTTTCCACAATCGTTTTGATGTATTCATCGGTTTGCAGCATGGCAGCTTTGTAGCCCGCATCATCTGCGTTGTAGGCGCCTGCCGTGCCTGCAGCATCCACCTCATGAAACTGGGCCACCAGCAGGTCAGCATCTCCTTTCGTCAGTTCGCCCACCACTGCCTCTTTCACAGCTGCATCGTTGGCGAGTGTTTTCTTTTCGGTGGCATCGCCTGTCAGGTTTTGTATGAAGGCGTTGGAAGCACCGAGGGCTACTGAACGCAGGTTGGGTTTTTGTTGCTTTAAACGGGTGAACAGGGAGGGATAGGTTTGCAGGTCATTGCCGGTAAAATCTTCACCTGTCACTTTGTGTTTGACAACAGTAACACCAGTCAGCAGCGTGGTCCACCCCATCGCGTTGGTCACCGGTTCCTTGCGGGTATCGGTGAGCCCATCAAATGAGTAAATAGCATTGTCGGCCAATACCGTCAGGTAGGGCGCCTGGATGCGCTGTACTTCTCCGCCTACGGCCCCATCTACAATGATGACCAGCATTTTTTGTTTCTTGCCCGCGCCTCCATCAGCACCGTAATCCTGTTGCAGGGTATTGTCGAATGTTTTGTTACAGGCAATAAAAGCAACAGTTGCCGTCAGGAAACCAAGGAAGACCATTGGTCCCCATCCTCTTCTGCCCTGGCTGCTGTATTTCGTCTTTTGTGCACGCATGGTATTAAATTGAATGTCCGTTTATGGTTTATTTCCTGATCTCCAGGTATATAATATTGTTGACGTCGGTATTGTCGAATTTGTTGAAATCGCCTACCAGTATCACGCCGGGGTAACCGAGGTCGGTGGTCCTTTCGATCATTTTGTAGATCCTTCCGTTGAAAGTGCCGGTGTTGTTGTAACCTGTGATGGCCACACCACTGCTGTTCAGGTAAGCAAAACCAGGGCGCACTTTATCATCATACTTTTGGAAACTGCCGGCAATGATCACATCGCCTGAGTTGAGTTGTGCAGCATAGGTAACCTTACCGTTGGTGGTACTCTTCAGTTGGAAGCTCTGGTCCACACTTCCATCCGCCTTTAGCATCACTACGCCATTGGCAGCAACGCCGTTGAAGGAGTGAAAGTCGCCGGTAAGCAGGATGCGGTCGGTCTCTGCGTTGTAGGTCACCGATGAAATCACATTATCGGCGCCCGATCCGGTATTGAAATCGGTACTGATCGCGCCATCCCATTCGTCGAGACAAACGATCCGGCTGGCCATTTGCCCATTAAAGCTGGTGAAGGCGCCCACTACCAGCAAACGGCCGTTTGATATACGGATGGCCGCTACCACAGGACCATTTCCTCCAGGATTGCCTTTGTGCAGGGTGAGGTTATAATTGAAGCTGGAATCGAGTGAACCATCTGCATTCATTTTAAGCACCTGGGGCATCAATACGCGGTTGGCCACCTTATTGGCCTTGGTAGAGCGTGTATAGTAATTACTACGGTATTCAGTAAAATTGCCCACCGCAATGATCTGTTCATCATCGGTTTCATAAGCATACTGGATAGCGCCATTCACCCCGCCATTGAAAGAAGCTACGGTGTCTTTGCTATCATTGGGATTGTTGACCGGATCAGGATTTACCAGGTCAACCGTCATCGTATCCAGTTGTGCACGCTGGTACAGGCGTGTAACGGAATAGATGCCTCCGCGCTCATTGTATTTGGAGAAAAAGCCGCTTGCCAGGTAATTACCACTGGCCAGTGGGGTGATGGAATAAATAACGCCGCCTTCGGTACCGGTGCGGGTAAGCATTTTATTAGAAGCAGTGAGGGTGCCCGTTTTGTCGATCTTGGCAATATCATAGACGGGAGCAGCAGGACTGGCCAGGCTATTGTAATTGGTGAAAGAACCGGCAATAACGTAGGAACCGGCCACGCTGGTAGCATCCACAATATCCAGGATCGGTCCCCGTGCGCCATTGAAAGCCACAAAAGAAGGATCGATGATGAGGTTGCCCCGCACGCGGAACTCAGGACCAAAGAAATACTGGTTATCAAATTCAACAGCCGCACCGCCGGTGATCGCATCGGCAGGAATGCGCACCGAAATGCTGCTGTCGCCCACGGTCATCACTTCTGTTTCAAGCTGGCCGATGAGGAATTTGAACTTACTTTCTTTTCCTTTTAAGCCCATTACTTTGAAAGTAACAATGGTACCCGCCCTTCCCTGTGAGGGAGCAGGAAGTCCATCGAGGAACCTGATCGCTGCCTTCGGACCATCGGGATAGAGTTGTACGCGGGTCTCGTCATCTTTTTTGCAACCTGCCAGTATTAAGCTGGCCAGTACAGGCAGCAGCCAGTTTGTTTTCTTATATCGTTGATGCAATATTTTCATAAACTTCCTTTGAATGTGTTAGTTGACTGTTTACGGATCGATACCATAATCCAGTGCATCGTTGTAAAACAGCAATGGATCGAACCCAAAATAATGATCTGAAAAGTCGAGCACGATAAGACTTCCGGTAATAGTAATGTTGAGGTTGGTGGTAAACCTGAGTACATGTACATAACCGTTGTTGGTGGTCACATTACAGGTAGCTACGGGTGAACTGATCCAGGAAGTGGTGGGCGATGAGAGGGAGGCGATAAATGAAAGGTACAAACTCCTTTCTCCGGCATATTGCACCCCGCCTGCATCCGCATACTTTACCCCGATGTTCATGACATCACCTCCATAAGAAACATAAGGCTGACCGGGGAAAACGGGCACATTCAGAAAGTCAACCTGCGGATAATCCGTCAGGGACTTTTTGTGTTTGAAGATATAGCGGCTCAGCATTTTCTTCCATACGGCTGGTTTGATCTGGCGCAGGTTGTACACGGTATCCTTGCCATATGATTTTAACAGGAGGTTGACGATCCGGATGGTTTTTTGAATGGTCTCCGTGGGTGGGGCAAAAAAGGTAAGATCCTCGTTTTTGAGGGCCTGTTCCATTCCAGCCAGGCGGATCACCTTCGAGAGAGAGTCGAACACATCGGGCCGTGATTCAAGATAATCGAAAGTAGAGCCTTTGAATACAGGATCCAGCGTGCCTCCATCCTGGTAATTGCTCTTGTTGCAACTGCTTATCACAAGGAGCAGCAGGGCAAACGGTAGTATTTTATTGATGACGTTCATAATGTTGTTGTTGAGCCGGAGCCGGATCAGTTCCAGTAGTTATTTAAGGTGATGGATGGATTGTTGGCGCGTACAGCATTGCTCAGGGGCCAGGTCCAGGCGCCGTTCTTATAGTCTTCTACTGATATAGAGTTGCCAAAGGAAAGTTTGGGGTCGAGTACATTTTTAGTACGGATCATGTCGTAAGAAAAATGCCCCTCTCCGATCAACTCCTTGCAGCGTTCATGCCAGATGGCCTTTTTCAGGTCATCGCCAGGCTGACCAGCATATACAGTAGCGCCTGCCCGCGTACGGATTACATTCAGGGCGGTGATGGCTTCCGGTGCACGGTCTACATTTGCATAGGCTTCTGCCAGCAGCAGGTAGGATTCACCGAGCCTGAATACGATCTGGCTATCGTCTACATAACTGGAGTTGTTCTCCGTCTGGAATATATTGCTGTACTTGGTGAGCCAAAACCTTCCGGTGGTGGAATAAATATCTTCGTACCATTCGCTGCGGCGGATATCGGGCTGACCAGGAGGATAGATCTCGTCGAGGTATTTTTGTTCGTAATAGAGATAAGTGTTCCTGGTCTCTGTAGCATTGATACGATACCGGGTAATATGATCTGAAAAGAAAGACCAGCCAAAGCTTTCACCATAGTTGGAGTTCTGGGGCATTTCAAATAGTCCTTCTTTCGAACGACCACGGAATACCGTCCGGAACTGGCGGTTGGTATAGGGTATCAGCTCATAGGCGCCGCCATTCTGTTTGATCAGTTCTTCGCCAAAGGCAATCGCATCATTGTAATGGGTAACGGCATTACCGCCATCAAAAGAAGCAAGCCACATATTCATGTGCATGAGCAGGGCCAGTGCGCCTCCGCGCATACCGCGTACCGCACGGCGGGCAGCGTCGTCATAGGTCCAGGGCAGGTCTTTTTCATAAGCGGCCAGATCAGCCACACAGTTCTTCAGCACATCCACCATGGCCATCCTGGGCATGGCTTTCGAGTTATAAGCATTTGTATAGTAGGGTACATCACCAAACACCCGCACCATGGTGAAATAAGCCATATTGCGCATGAATACGCCTTCGGCCTTGTACTTTGCTTTCTTCTCAGGCGTCAATGCCTTTACCTTGTCGATCTCTTCCACCAGGATATTGGCACTGGCCACTACCTTGAAAAGACGGTCCCAGTTCATGAAACGGCTGGTGGTAAAAATGTCCGACCAGTCATTCCCACCCCAATTGTAAGTGCCCCGCACAATGGGGTTGAGGTTATTGGTGCGCAGGAACTGTACATAGGTACGGCCCCATGGACTGTTGGAAGGCTCGTAAATAGGTGCAAAGCGCATATCACCGGAAAAGGCGAAGAAAGGGAATTCATCGGTACCGCCTTCTGCTTTCATATTGCTGCGGAAAGTAGCGGCCCTGTATAATTCAAAGAGGCCATTGGTATAATTGTCAACATCCGCCTCTGTTTGCCAGAAGTTATTGCCCGACAGGTTGCTGAGGGGATCGAGGTTGAGAAACTTTTTACAACCGGCCCCTGCCACCAGCAGTGTCAGTATGGTAATGGAAAGGATGAGCGTCTTTTTCATGTTCTGCTTTTACTTGTTTTCGTTGATGCTATACAGCCTTTATCAAAATTGGATATTGGCACCCAGTGCCATGCTTCTCCGGTTGGGATAGCCGCCTGAATTGTCCCTGCCCAGGGAAGTCACCAGTTCGGGATCGGGCCCTGAATAATTTGAAAAAGTGTACACATTGTTGAATGTCACATATACATTGGCCGATGTAATACCCATTCTTTTCGTCCAGTTGCGGTTGAAATTGTATTTGAACGTAACGTTGTTGATCTTCCAGTAAGAGCCATCTTCCATAAAGAGCGTCTGATCGGCGCGATAAGGATTGATAGCCGCTGCCCTTCTGAAATCGAAAGGATTGGGATATTTGGCCACATTGCCGGAGGTTTTGTCGGCGCCGGGTTTCCAGAAATCATATTCACCGATCGGCACCAGTGCATTGGGTGATGTGGGATTATAAAAGTTCTGGAAGGTTTTGGCCTGCGTCACATTCAACAGGTCCCTCATCAAGGTATAGCTGGCATTGATCGTAAGCGTCCAGTTTTTGTAGGTAAGCATGGAATAGATACCGCCGTTTATTTTGGCTATCGGATTACCGGCGGAAACCAGGTCCTGCTCATCGATCACATAATCTCCGTTGATATCGGTCCAGATAGGATCGCCTCCCTGGAAGAAGACGCCGGAGTTACGGCCATTCTGCAAACGCAGGCCTGTTTGTGGATTCACCGGTACATCTGCTGTGCTGGCATATACGCCTTCGTTGTTGTATACGAGGTTGGAGAAAGGCGCTTTACCCAGCCTGTATACCAGGGGTACCTCCACACCGTCATTATCCGTAAACGGCTGGATGAGCTGGCGTCCACCATTGGGCAGTTGGGTAAGTACTACATTGTTGATCGCCCCGTTCACCGAAAGGGTCCATTGCAGCGGTTTTCCCTGTGGCAACATCCGGCCCGTGATCATCCACTCGAAACCATAGTTCACTTTGCTGCGGGCGTTTGATTTGATGGTGGTAAAGCCATTCTCTGTTGAAAGCTTTACATCGACCACCTCATTGTCCATCGATTCGTAGTAGGTTTCGAATGTAGCGTTGAGGGCATTGTTGAAGAGACCTATTTCGGTGGCCAGGTTAAATTTGGTCTTGGTCTCCGGCTTGAAATTATCATTGGGAATATTGCCCCAGTCGATATACACCGTAGGATCGTCGTTGTAATTATTACCCACGCGGTAAGTACCGAATACATCGAAGATGCTGCCCGTAGGAACGATGTTCTTACCCCAGCTACCGCGGATCGATCCGTAGCTGAGCCAGGATTTATCTGCGAAGAAATTCTCCCGGTTAAAGTTCCAGCGGGCACTGATAGATGGATTCTGCGTATAGCCCGTAGAAGGACCATTGGTAGAAGTTCCATCCAAACGATAGCTGAAGTCGATCACATATTTCGTATCGAAATTATATTGGATCGTTCCGCCATAACCATGGATACGGGTATCCTTCGCATTGTTGAGTGTACCACCTTTTGTGCGGACCCAGTTGTACCCTACCGGGCCTTCGATCTGGTCATTGGCGGTTTGTGACAGCAACATGGCATTTGCCCGGAAACCATAAGAGGATATTTCATTGAACGCAAAAGCGTTCAGGTTGTGCCGGCCGAAGGAGCGGATATAATTGATCGCCGCCCGGTCGTACAAAGTATAGGTCTTATCGTTATAGCTATAGTATTCCGGAATATTGTTGTTGATGAAAGAAGGCCTGAACTTACTGGAGCTACCCGTAATGATATTGTAGGTAAACAGGTTTGACAGGCGCAGGCCTTTAATGGGTTCATACTGGATATCGAGGGAGGCAGATAAATTGATGCTCTTATTGTCATCCTTTACTTCCTTGCCTGCCGCCGCCTGGTTGAAGTCGGCATAATAAGCCGGCGACAACAGGGATGAAAGGTTGGACGCCTTCTTGATGTCTACCTGCTCCAGGCCAAGGCCGCTGCCATTGTTACGCTGCCCCATCGAGCCCTTCAGGTTGGTCACCATCCGGAAACGTTCGGTAGGCTGGTAAAGAGCGTCCATACCAAGGGTGTATCTTTTGAAACCGGTATTGCGCATGATCCCCTCTTCTGAATAATAGTTGAGGTTCGTTTTATAGTTGAAGCTTTGGTCGCCACCGGAAATATTCACGTTGTGCGACTGGTTCCTGGTGGACCGGAAGAACAGGTCCTGCCAGTCGGTAGAATTATTGTAATAAGGATTGAGCGAATCGGACAGGAATGAGGTGGAGTTGATTAGCCGCATCGCATTGGTATACGAGGTATCGTAGTTGAGGATCTGGCTGATCCTTGCGCGGCGTTCTTCATTTCCTCCCATCACTTTGCGCTGTGGCGGTGCATAGTTCACAAAGAAAGAACCTGAATAGGAAACGATGGGCACTTTGGAACGGCCACGTTTGGTGGTTACGATGATCACTCCGTAAGCGCCGCGGGAACCATATTGAGAAGTAGCTGCCGCATCTTTCAGGAATTCCATTTGTTCGATGTCTTCGGGTGGTATCAGCGCCAGGGGGCTGATGCCGGGGCCGCCACCCTGAAATCCGTATTCATAATTGGTATTCGCATCCACGGGCACACCGTCAATAACGAAGAGCGGTGAAGTGGGCGTCAGAAAACCATTGGCATTTACCTGGGTGCTGGACACACCACGCAGGTTGATGGTGCCCATAGAACCGGGTGAACCGGTATTGTTCTGGATATTCAAACCGGGTACCTTGCCCTGCAGCAATTCCATTACGTTGGAAACGGGTACGTCCTGGAGTTGTTTACCACTGATCACAACAGTAGAGCCGGTGGTAGTTTCCCTGGTGGCCCTTTTGAAGCCTTGTACAACGATCTCCGTCATGGCCTCATCTTTGGGCGCCATCACCACATCGAGGCGGATGGTGGTCTTTGTTACCAGTTTTTTCTCTGCACCAAATCCACTGAAGGAGAAGGTAAGGGTGGTGCCGGGTTCTACGGAAACAGCAAAGGCGCCATCCTTATCTGTGGTGCCGATCACCTTTTTGCCGGCAGAGATAGTAACCCCTGCCTTGGTGGTATTATCGACCTTGCTGGTCACCACGCCCTGTACTTTGATCTTTTCCTGTGCCAATACCCCCAATGGGCTAATGCCACACAGCAACAACAACAGGAAAATAGTTATGGATGGTCTCATAACGTTGGTATTGAGTTTCTTTGTTAAAGTGTTTGGATTAGTCATTGGTGAATTTGGGGTTGTCTTTTTTAAATGCAAACACGATCTCCCAGTTGCCGCCTTCATAGATGGCGAAGTCCAGGCCCAGTACGGCCTGCTGCTGCATACCACCGAAGCCGATGCGCGACCAGGAAAATCTTACGCTACACCTTCTGCCATCGGCCGTCGTAAAGCGCGTAGGCAGTTGTACGAGTGGCATTGGAAAAGCTACATCATAAGTAACCCTGGTAGCCGTCTTCTGCACATTGAATCCGTGCAACAGGTTGTTCCAGTCGGTCAATGCAAATTTGGCAGGGTTGATAGGCTGGAAATATTTATCGAGGAACATAAACGAAATGGAATTACCACCCGGTTTGCCATCATTGGCTTTGCGGATATACACATCGATATCTGCCGACGACAGGGTCTGGTTGGTAGAATCGCCCTTGATATTGCTTGTAACGGATGGATAAATACCATTGGATACAGACTGGCCGGTGATCGCATTGAGGTTGGAAGGTTCATAGGGCCTTTCGCGGTAAGGCATGAGGCGCATATTGCGGAAATACCGGCGCCCTCCCCCATTGCTCATTTCGACATCAAAAATATAGCCCGAGTCGGCCTGGCAACGCAGTATCCTTGAATTGGAAGAAGACCACATCACGAAATCGCCGGAATGCTGTCTTACCTCAAATACATTGTGGTATTCGGTGGCTCTTTTCTTCTCTATCTCGGCCAGCGATGTCTCATTGCCGGTATAGGCTTGTTTCCACACCTGTACCGGGAAAATATCGGTAAGCTCCGGTGCTGCTTCGCCACTGAAACGGCGGGCATTTACGATCTTAAAATCGATCGGGTAAGAAGAGCTGTTGTTGGGATTGGAAAATACATTGGAGTACATCGTGGTACGCCCTGTAACGGGTTCGAAGGTGGTTTGAGCGAAACCGGCTTCCACGCTGAGCGCTTCCCGGTATTCGGGTACGAGTTTCTTACAGGCCCCGATGCCGGTGACCAGGATGCCCGTCGCAAAGATGTAAAGGCAGAGCCGCCATGGAGTATAATTCATAAGTCTTTTGTTTTGGCTGTTGATGGGTGATTGCATTAGCGGTTCATTCTTTCCACGAATTCGTTGCCGAAGCCGAAATCGTGACCTGAAGAAAGCACATGAACGATGCCGTTGTTGGTCTTCACATTCACGATCTGTGTTTTGGTAGTCACCCAGAATACCTCGAAAGGTGTTTGCTTGGGATCGCTGAAGAACAATTGTTGCGGTCCACCACCCTGGTAGCCGGCGGCATTGACCCTTTCATAGAGCAGGTTCATCTGATAGCCGTATTTGATGGCAGGCGCCTGGATACCATCGGCATTGTCCACTACCCTGCTGGTAGCATACAGGCCATTGAGGATATACCGGCATGCCAGTGTATCCAGTTGGGTGGAGTCGAGGGTAGCCAGGGAAAGCGGGGGCCGGGCGGGCACCATGGTAGCCCTGCGCAGGTTGAGGTTTTTCATGGCCAGGCTAAAACTGTTGTTGTTGATGGCAAACAAAGTGACTTTGCCGCTCAGGAGTGAATCTTTCAATCCCGTACAGCGGTTGATCACCAATAGCATTGAATCGAAGAGACCGCCACCCTTTTGCAGGTACTGGTAACTGTTCCCCTCAAATACGCTGGTCTCTTTATCGTAGTTGTAATACGTATCGTCTTTCTTACAACCAGCCAGTACCACCAGGGCGATCAGGCCGGCGAGTAAGAATCTTTTATGATGAATATTCATTTGCATGTTCTTTTTGGTGAAGTGATTTTCCAGGCGGTTATTTCCAGTAACTGTTCTGTGTTATATTGGAATTGTTGTTCAGCACTTCGCGTGCTACCGGCCAGTAGATACCGCCATTGCTGATCAGTGCATTGAAAGCGGGATTGTCCTTTTTGATCTTGTGGTAGCGCACCAGGTCGTACCAGCGCCAGCCCTCACCTACCAGTTCACGGCGGCGTTCTTCAAATATTTCCTTTACCAGGTCGGCGCCCGGAACGGCCAGATCGAAAGCCTTCACCCCTCTTCTTGACTGTATATTGTTGAGC
Organism: uncultured Paraflavitalea sp.; assembly: GCA_966211765.1. Taxonomy (GTDB): domain Bacteria; phylum Bacteroidota; class Bacteroidia; order Chitinophagales; family Chitinophagaceae; genus Paraflavitalea. Next base: position 187,189 of record CBIHOV010000009.1, on the reverse strand, counting down.
AATGCAGCTGCATCATCTTCATGCCCTAACACGGCCAGGGCTTCTGCACGCAGTAAGCTGATCTCTTCCAGGCGGGTAAAGAGAATAGCGGAAGTGAACACGTTGAATTGTTGTTCGCCGGCAATCCCCCCATTGATGGATTTGATCTTGCTGAAGATGGGGATCTCTTCACCATAACCGGTGATATAGGCATTTCGGTAAAGCGTAGGCGTACCCTGGTCCACGCTGGAAGTATCGGTACCGAAGCGAAGGTCCTGCCCGTTGCTGGTGGGGAACATCGACGCCAGTGTATCATTGGTAATATAGATATCCGGCAATTGCTTCGACACCAGCGGGTAGGCCAGGGTGAGTTGTTCGATATGGCCTGATACGGATGACTCGCCCATTCCCTTGATAAAATTGAAGGAGATAAACTGGTTCTGGTCCGAAGCCAGGTCGCCTGCCAGTTCGTTGAAGATGCCCGTTTTGCCTGTCAGGTCTGCTACTGACAGGTAGTTAATACCGATCTTGTTGTAGTTCTGCATCACGAAGTCGGTATATCCAGCGGTTGCAAAATAGTTGCCTTGCAGCGCTGTGATATGGGCCAGGATGGCATAGGCTGATACTTTATTGATCAGAATATTTCTCCATTGATCATAGGTTTTTGTATGGTATATCAGGCCGGGTAATACCGGGTCGCCGTTACCGTATACATAAGGGAGCAGCGGGGCCGCTTCTTCGATCTCCTTTACTGCGAAGCCCAATACGTTCTGCTGAGGACTGCGGCCGAATGTTTTAAAACTGCCGTTGTCGTATGATTTGGTGATCAGGGGAACATCGCCCCAGATGCGTACAATATAGTAGTACATGAAAGCACGCAGCACGCGGGCCTGGGCTACATCGATCTTATGATTGACCTCCGTATAGCGCGTATCGGCCATGGCCTCGCCCGAACGTTCAATGAAAAGATTGCAGGCATTGATGGCGGCGTAAAAGCGACGCCAGTTGGTAATGCTTTCAATGACGGGATAAGAAGCATTGAGCTTGCCTTCAATGATGGCTTTGAGGTCGGGCCGCTTCAGGGCTGTAAAGTCGCCATTTCGCAGTTCCCCCATCAGCCAGTGGGTATTGTTGTCGGCTACCGCCGCACGGAACAGTCCATAGATGCCCATCAAACCCGAGCGGGCATCGTCGATGCTCTTCCAGCTATTCGCTTCATCCGATTGACGGGTGGAGTTGATGTCCAGCTGTTTGTTGCAGGCGCTGAACGGCACAGAAGCGGTGAACAAGAGAGCCGTGAGTGATACAGTTATTATTTTTTTCCCGGTCATACTAAGGGAGATTATGATGTTGAATGATTATAACGCTATTTTAAAACCAAGGATAACAGAACGCTGAATGGGCAAACCGGCGCCTGTATACAGGCCATTGTATTGCACCAGTTCCGGATCATCTCCTTTGAAGGGCGTAATGGTAAAGAGATTGGCGCCGGTTACATATACAGTTGCTTCCCTGAATACCTTGCTTTGACCCTTGCCTTTCCAGCCGGTGATGAGGTTATACGACAGCGTTACAGAGCGAAGCTTCACAAAAGAGGCATCGTCGAGAAAGAGGTCCTGGTCGAGACGGTAAGGAATGGTATTGCTCCAGGGATTGTACATCGGATAACCGGAGAGGTCCATCTTTTTCTCCCAGAAAGTAATCTCTTTCACCCCATCAATGCTGGAAGCAACATCGGTATTGATGAAGTCGAGCCGTTGGGCCGCGTATTTATTGAGGAGTTTATGTCCCAGGGCAAAATAGAAATGGAAATCGAGTTGGAAGGAACCATACCCCAGGTTGCCACCAAATCCACCGGTCAGTTTGGGCAGTGAATTACCCACCAAAACCTTATCATCTTCGTTGATGGTGAAATCGCCGTTTACATCTTTCCAGCGGGCGTCTCCTGCTTTCAGGGCCACACCCTGGTAAGTAAGCGGCTGTGAGGTGCCAGGTTTTACCGGCACTTCTGCATCGCTGTTGAAGATACCTTCATTCTTGTATACCCAAAATGCATCGATGGACTTACCCACCTGCAGCAGGTGATCGTTGATAACTACTTGTTGCAGGCCATTGGGAAGGGCTTTCAGTTCGTTCTTATTGTAGTTGAAGTTGGCATGCAGGTTGAGGCTGGGTTTGTGCTTACCGCCGGCCAATATTGCAGCCTGCAGGGTAAGATCAAGGCCACTGTTGTTGACATCCATTCCGGAAGCATAGGCCGATTTATAACCATATTCGGCTGGCACCGGTATAGGCAACAGCATGTCTTTATCCGTTTTGCTGTATACATCGAGGCGTACCTGCAATTTGTTTTTCAGCAAGCTTGCTTCCACACCCGCAGTCGCCTGCTCTACATAGGCCCATGGAATGCCATAGCCTACCCAGCCAGCTGTGTAAGGACGGGAAAGACCGGGCAATCCGGCGAAACTGCCAATAGCAGGGGCGCCTGTCCAGGAAAGATCGGAGCGGTAGTTGGGTCCGCCGGCAAAGCGGTCGTCCGACAATAACTTACCATTCCTGCCATAGGAAGCGGTGAGGCGCAGTCCACTGAGCAGGTTGCTTTCCTGTAGCAATGCTTTGTACAGGTCGAAGGAAGCCGAAACGCCAAAACCTGTATACCAGCGGTTGTCCTGCTGCATTACGGAAGAGCCATCGCGGCGTACCACAGCTGTGAGGTCCAGCAGCTCTTTGTAATTCCAGGCAGCTTTACCAAAGAAAGAAGCTACGGCCGCTTTCTGGTTGGAAGGATGGTAGAATACATCGAAGCCGTTTGATTGCAGGTAATTCGTTTTATTGATATCGCCTTCTACAATATTGAGCTTGATAAAATTGTTGGGACCATTGTATGCATAAGCATATTCAAACTTGTTGAGGGTGGTCTGGTAATTCTGTCCCAGTTCCAGGTCCAGTTTGTTATCATCGTTGATCCTGAAAGTGTAACCGAGTGTATTACTGAAAATAAAACGCTGGTTGAACCCGAAATAGTTGCTCACGAAGTTGTTGCCTTCCAGCAATTGGGTGGGATAGAATACATCGCGCGTGCCTTCATTGTAGTCGAAGGAAATGCCGCCATTGTAGCGTACGCCTTTCATTTTCGCCAGGATATTGAAATAACCCTGCACCGCGGTGGTCTTGTTATCATCCTTCACGTTCTCATCAAATTCCGACTGGTAGGTATTGTATACGTTCTTATTGGGAGGCAGGGGATTCGATACATCGGGCAGGTAACGCGCTTCTGCAAGGCGGTCCACAAAGTTGCGGTTACGGTTACGGATCATATGCGCGGCATTGATCATGGAAGAAACAGTAACCCAGCTCAGCGGCAATACATTGATGGAGAAAGATGCATTGTAGCGTTGCAAGGCAGTTTCATCGGCCGAATTGGCATTGCGCGTGGCAGCGCCGAAGAAACGGAAATTGGCCCTCTCCGATCCACCTGTGAGGCTGAGGTCGAGGTTGTACAATGGCTGGTTCTTATAATACAGGTCCGTCCAGTTGGAACGGCCATAATAATCGGCATTGGAAGAGTCTTTCAGGTAAGCCGGGTAATTGAAGCGGTCGGCGAGGGTACCATACTTATCATAGAAGGGCAGGCGGAAATTATTTTCATAAACGCCATTGATAGCCGTTACCCTTTGCTGCGGCGCAAAACCAAAGTAAGCATTCACATTGATCTGGCGATAGCCCGAGCTGGCTGCTTTGGTAGTGATCCAGATGGCGCCGTTGGCAGCCACTGGACCTAAGAGGGCCAGTTTTGCGGGATCCTTGATCACCTCAATGGATTCCACATTATCTATATTGAGGGCAGCCAACAGGTTGGTAGCAGGTCCGATGCGGTTGAAATCATATTGCTGTATTTCGTAGGCAAAAGGATTTTCGGTAGCGAGGGGAATGCCATTGAGGTAAACGGCGGCCTGGTTATCGAAAAGTTCTCTTTTGCTGAGTAAAGGCATGGCAATACCGCGGATAAACATGTTCTGATCCGTACCGGGTTCGCCGGAGGGCTCCTGTACATATACACCGGCCAGGTTGCCTTTTACATATTGTTGTGCTGTAATGAAGGGTGTATAGCTCAGTGGGCGGATATTGACCTTGCCATCTTTGGAGAGCGAAGTCTGGGCAGCAACCTGTTTGGGCGTAGCCTCATGAGCCAATGTGGTATCCTTCTTGCCCGGAATGGTATCCTTGCCTGGGATGACAATTTTTGGGTGGACCTGATTGCCGGAAAAAGAATACGCGGAGGTCCGGCAGTAAATAGAAAGTAAGGCGCAAAAAGCAATGCTTTTCGCTGGCTTGAGCGATTGTAATCTCATAAGCTTTTTTGTTTGGCTAACAGCCCTGTTGATGAATTCCTTTTTTTGCTGTTATCTTTTAAATCAGCCCTGAATTTATAAGATAAACGGGATCATCATGCATGATGAAAATTGCCCATCCTTTATGCAATCGTTTGATTAGGCTGTACAACCGAATGCGCAATTTTTACAAAGGGGGATTGGTGTCATTTGCACAACCGTTTGCGCGGTGAAGGGAAAAGGCAATGAGGCATCAAGGCAGCGACGCATCGAGGAGAACGAGATTATGTTGATTGGAAACGCGGATCCGAAGGGCTAAGGAAAGAAATACTCCAGAAGCTTATCTTGATACCATTATGCTCCGACGAAGATCGGGACCTCGTTGCCTTGCTGCCCAATGCCTTGTTGCCTTTCTAAAAATCGCTACCTTTGAATTATATAAGTTCAATATGGACAAGAAAATACCTACGGAGAGTTTGCAGCAATACTATGAAAGATGGGGCCTTAACGTACCGGCCGAAGTATTGCAGGGGGCGGATGGGAAAGGGCATTTCAACATCCGGGCAATTAATGGTGGCACCCAAAAGACGCCCTTCAACAGAAGGGATTACTATAAGATCTGCATCTGCAATCTGGGCCACGGGGATGGCATGTTGATCTACAATGACCAGGAGATACCGCTCGACCAGCCCTGCCTGATCTTTACCCACCCTTCGGTACCTACTTCCATTGAGGTCAGGGCCGGCGCCATCAACCGTTTTCACTGTTTGTTCAATAAGCCCTTTATAGAAGGCCACCTCCCTCCGGATGTGCAGTATGCCAGCGCCCTGTTCAACCCCACGCTGCATCCGGTGATCGTACTCACCAAAAAAGACGCAGACCGGCTCCTCCCCCTATTCGCTGAGATGCAATCTCTGCGGGAGTCTGACTATCCATTTAAATGGGATATGATCCGGAACATCTTACAACTGCTTGTCCATGAAGGCATCCGGCTTCAGCAAGGCCAGATTGCTCCGCCCACGATGGTGCGCGACCGGCTGGTGAATGTCTTCCTCACTACCCTGAACCAGCAATTCCCGGTCGACTCTCCCGAAAACTCACTGAAGCTGCTCACCCCTGCCCATTTTGCCGACCAGTTGCATGTGCATGTAAACCACCTCAATAGCGTGGTGAAGAAACATACCGGCAAAACCACCCGCGCCATTATCCAGGAACGCGTGATGACAGAAGCCCGGGCCCTGCTCCGCAATACCAACTGGAATATCGCAGAGATCGCCTATGCCCTTGGTTTTGAATACCCTTCGCATTTCAACAAATACTTTAAACAGTTTACCACGGAAACGCCCATGGAATTCCGGACCGGGCAGCAATTGACGCCGGCCACGCACCTTTGATTCGTATAATCATCCCTTTGAATGGTATAACAACTGGGAAGACAAGGCTTTTTACCTTTGTGTACTAATAAAGTAAAGTAGTAAGCCATGAAACGAATCAAAGAATCCCGGGTGGGTTGGAATACCATTGTTGCATTAAGTCTGATCCCATTGTCCGGTTTTGCTATGGATGTATATATTCCGTCACTACCCGATATGGCGAAGCAGTTACATGCCACGCCAGCTGCTATTCAGCTCACCTTATCTTTCTTCATTATCAGTTATGGTATTTCGCAATTGATTGTAGGCGGGATCGTCGATACCTATGGGCGCTACTGGCCCAGTATGGCCTCCATGTTATTATTCAGTGCCGCCAGTTTTATGATCGCGTATACGAGCAACCTTCAACTGATCTATACCCTGCGGATCGTGCAGGGCTTTACGGTGGCAATGATCGTGGTAAGCAAGCGCGCGCTGTTTGTAGACCTGTATTCGGGTGAGCAGTTGAAAAAATACACCAGCCTGTTCTCTGTTATCTGGGCCATCGCGCCCATCGTAGCGCCTTTCCTGGGCGGGTTCTTTCAAACCACCTGGGGCTGGTCTTCCAATTTCATGTTCCTCGGCTACTTTGGCCTGGTATTTTTCGTAATAGAATTAGTGACGGGTGGAGAATCAATGAAGGTCCGTCAGCCTTTCAGTGCGCGCGTTATCCTGAGTAGTTATGCCCACATGCTAAAGGCAAAGGATTTTACGGCCGGTCTCGTCATCCTGGGACTTTCCTACGGCATGATATTGATCTACGGTATGGGCAGCCCCTTTCTCATCGAGCAGCGCATGCAACTCTCTCCTACGATAACAGGCTATTGTGCCCTCTTTTCGGGCGTTTCCGTATTCATTGGTGGTTCTATATCCAGGATGCTGATCCAACGGCCCTTTCTTAAAAAGTTGTTGCTGGCCAGCGGCCTGCAGCTTGCCACTGTAGCAGTGTTGATACCTGTTACGCTGCATTATAACAACCTGTTTACCTTATTGCTCTATGTATTCCTGCTGCATAGCATGGGTGGATTTATTTTCAATAACCTGATGTCGTATAGCCTCATGCGTTTCCCGCAGTATGCAGGAAAATCCAGTGGACTTGTAGGAGGCGGATTTGCCGTGGTAACTTCTATTTTGAGTTCCCTTTTGGCCAATACCCTCACCATTAGCAACCAGGCTATGTTGGGAGTAGCTTATGGGATATTGTCGCTGGGTGTTTTTGCAACGTTGCTGGGGACGAAGTGGAAAGGCGTAGAGAAGGCAACGAGGCAGGAAGGCAGCGAGGCAACGAGGGCCGTGCCGGTTGTGGCTGAAGCGTAAGAAGAATACACCTGTATTGATCTAATATGCATATGAAGTGGCCCCGTTCGCAAGAGCGGGGTTTCTTTTTATCGATGATCAATGGACTAAATAGATCTCTCGGTTCCAGCATACAGGAGATAGCGTAGGTATTTACAAAATATCGCCCAGATAGAGGATCAGCACAATGCTTACCAGGAGCATGCCGCCTGCGAAGACATAGAGCCAGGCAGACCGTTCCCGGAATTGACCGTTGTTCAAATGACGGGAGGTGCGATGGTAGCGGATCATCCCCACCAGCAACGCCAGTGCACCCAGTATCACAAGCAAAATACCCACCAGACCTGAATAACCATGGTTTTGCCCTTCTACCGGGGGCTTGCCCAATATAATGGTCATTTGCTTAATAAAAAGGGAGAATTTCACCACCACAAAGCCAAAGGCCATAATGCCCACCGCCGTGCGAATCCAGGCAAGTAAGGTCCTTTCGTTGGCCAGGTGCTCGTTGGTGAGCGATTTCTTGTTATCGTGTGTAGGAGGTGCTGCGTTCATGTCCATGTTTACATAAATGACATGCCAGCCTTTCTTAAAAAAAGGTTGGGCCTTTTGGCGAAAAACAGCTTTGAGAAGTGTCTACAACACAGCAGCATTTATTGAAATAGGCTGCCCATTGCCGGATATAGAAAAAGTTATATAGTATGAAGATCTTCATTCCCCCGAAAACGAATAAATGGCTATTCATTAACATATAGCCACAGGGCACAAACAAGCAATTTGCATTATTTTAGGGGTTGACAACAGGCTATTTTTCAGCCCTTAATAGAATTAGCTATGTATAAATACCTTTACCCTTTTCTTTTATTATTATGTACTGTTGGCGCATACAGCCAAAACTCCCAAACTGAAAAGCAATTGGATGAACTGCTTGCCCGGCGGTTTAAACCAGGCGAGCCTGGCTGCGCTATATTGGTAGCCAAAAAAGGCCAGGTCATTTACAAGAAAGCATTCGGCAGCGCCCAGCTGGAGTTGAATGTTCCGATACAGGCCGATATGGTCTTTAAAATTGCGTCGGTTACAAAACAGTTTACAGCAGTGGCCGTTCTTCAACTAGTGGAGCAGGGTAAAATAGCATTACAAGATAGTTTGCAAAAATTCATTCCCGACTTTCCTTTGAAGGGCCATACCATCACCATTGAGCATTTGCTCACTCATACTTCCGGCATCAGGGATTATATGCAAATCGACTTTCGTGGCACCAATATGGAACGGTGGGACTATGCTCCCAGGCAACTTATAGACAGTTTTAAGAATTATGCGTTGGCCTTTGAACCTGGTACTAAATACTCCTATAGTAATTCAGGCTATTATTTGTTAGGTTATATTATAGAAAAAGTATCAGGCAAACCTTATCAGCGCTATATCCAGGACAACCTGCTTACTCCCTTAGGATTGAACCACAGTTATTTTGACATGGGCAATAACCTCATCCCTAACCGGGTGAATGGTTACAAGCAGGAAGGCACAGCCTATCTAAATGCGGACTTCTGGAGTCCGGCCATTGCCTATGCGGCCGGAGGCTTGCTTACCAATACGGAAGACCTGTTCAATTGGTTGAAAGGGCTTTTAACTTATAAAATCTTAAAAAAGGAATTACTAGAAAAGGCCTTTACCCCTTTCACGTTAAAAGACGGCTCTCCTCTAACCTACGGGTACGGCTGGTATATTCAGCACATGAGTAGTATAAAGTCCATCGAACACGGCGGCAAAATGAATGGCTTTACATCGAATGCAATTTACTATCCGGAGCAGGATGTTTATATTGCCGTGTTGTTTAATTGCGAGAATGCCCCCAAAGACAACATATCAAAAGAGGTATCTGAAATTGTATTAGGGCAGGCCTTGCAAACAGGAACCAAACAGAGCGACAAGACATTGGGCGCTTATGTCGGTACGTACAACCTGACAATAGACCCTAAGCGGTCGATTGAGGTTTCCAAAGTGGATAACCGCCTGGTGGCAAAAGTATCCGGACAGCAAACATTTGAGATACTGTTCCAAACCTCCACAAAGTTCCAACTGAAGGATTTGAGGGACATGACAGGGGAGTTTATTGTAGAGAATGGCGTCGTTACAAAAATGATGATGAGCCAGAATGGGCAATTTGAATGGAAGAAAACGAAATAAACAGCAGGGTTAAAACCACCTTCCCGTCTTAATAATTGAGACAAATAGATCAAAGTTTCCGGACTTCCCACCACCATCAGCGTCCACCTATTTCGTATATTTGATTAGTTGTCATTTGAACAATTATAATCACTTGTACGAAATACCCAGCCTGCACACCATGAAGAAATTGATCGCTGCCATTGGATTAACCATAGGACTTACAACTATTGCTCACTTTACCGCTTGGTCACAACTGGCTACCAATCCCATCATCCATGCCGATGTACCCGACCTTTCCATGATCCGTGTGGAAGATACCTATTACATGAGCAGTACTACGATGCATATGAGTCCGGGCGTGCCCATCATGAGGTCGAAAGACCTGGTGAACTGGCAGCTTGTGAGTTATGCCTACGATATACTCGACAGTGTGGATGCCCTGAACCTCGAAAATGGCAAAACTGCTTATGGCAGCGGCTCCTGGGCCAGTTGCCTGCGGTTTTTTAAGGGAACTTATTATGTGTCCACCTTTGCCAGCACTACCGGCAAGACTTATATCTATTCAACTAAGAATATCGAAAAAGGTCCCTGGAAGAAGATCGCTTTCAAACCGATGATGCATGATCATTCGCTGTTTTTTGACGACGATGGCAAGGTGTACATGATCTACGGCGCCGGCAAACTGATGATCGCCGAACTGGCCGATGACCTCAGCGGCATCAAACCCGGTACTACACCGGAGGTACTCATCGAAAATGCCAGTGCACCTGGCGGACCTAAGGTCGGCTTACCCGCAGAGGGATCGCAATTGTTCAAGGAAAATGGCAAGTACTATTTGTTCAATATCTGCTGGCCGCGGGGCGGTATGCGTACGGTCAACATCCACCGGGCCGATAAGATCACTGGTCCTTATGAAGGCCGGCTCGGTTTACAGGATAAGGGTGTGGCCCAGGGTGGGCTTATTAGCACACCCAAAGGCGAATGGTTTGCTTACCTGTTCCGCGATTATGGCGCTGTAGGCCGCATTCCTTATTGGGTGCCGGTGAAGTGGGAAGATGGGTGGCCGGTGATCGGCATCAATGGCAAAGTGCCCGATACATTGGATCTGCCAGCCAGTAAAGGACTGATGTCAGGCATCGTAGCGTCCGATGAATTTACCCGTAAGAAGGGCGCTCCTGCCCTGCCGCTGGTATGGCAGTGGAACCACAACCCCGACAATGCCCATTGGTCACTAACAGCACGACAAGGCTGGCTCCGGATCACTACCGGCCGGGTGGATACTTCCCTCCTGCTGGCGAGGAATATGCTTACGCAAAGAACCTTCGGCCCTACGAGTGCTGGCACTACTGCTATTGATGTATCGAATATGAAGGATGGCGATTGCGCCGGTCTGGCGCTGTTGCAAAAGAAGTATGGATGGGTAGGTGTGAAAATGGAAGGAGGTAAGAAATCACTGGTGATGGTTAGCGGTGCAACTGGTACAGCAATCGAATTGGGCCGGGTGGCGCTGGATCAAAAGATTGTTTTCCTCAAAGCGGAATGCGATTTTCGCGAGCGGACGGATAAGGGGTATTTCTATTATAGTCTGGATGGGAAGACATGGATGGCCATTGGTGGTATTTTGAAGATGGAATATACCCTCCCCCATTTTATGGGGTACCGGTTTGGGTTGTTTAATTGGGCGACGGCAGTATCCGGAGGGTTTGTCGACTTTGATTATTTCAGGGTGAGTGAATTGCTTGTCAGGTAAAAATATCCTATTATTGATCCCAAACCCCTACTCATGAACCTTGATCGTATCAACGAGCTCTTCGAGAGCGGATATATCACAAAGGAGGAACAATATGAATTAGTAACGCAAAAACTAAGCGTTAAACAACAGGAGCCCAAATATAGTTATCGTACATTAGCGCTTGCGTTATGTGGCTTTTTACTAAGTATATCACTAAGATATGGGAGCAGAAAAACAGCCATTCTCGAAAATGACAACCAAAGGCTCATGGTCGGAACAATACTGATGGCGGCAGGCATTTATGCATTCTTTAAATTCAGGATGCAAGCCCCACCCCTTCAAAATAAAGCATACCTGGCGTATATAGGTATAGGTATCATTATCGCACAACTGATATTGACAGTTCCACTGCTCCTGATGTCTATATCCTGACCAACAACCTGTAAAAGAATATTAGGCTCTTCTTCCATGTTACCAGCAGCGGTTATTGTCACAAACTTTTTAGCCAGGCTATCCACTTTTTTTGAAGCGTATCCAATTCTTCCTGGGAGGAATACATGGATACATGTCCAAAATCTTCTCCTGATATTTTTGTCAACAGCCTATTTGCCCGTCCGGCATTAGTAAAAAGGTCATCATTTGAAATACCGCCATGCCCATAAAACTGCATTAAAAGTCCGAACACCAACGAGCATCGCTGCGTATACCGGGAATAGCCGGTAATACCGTTACACTTATACCTTTAAGGACTAAATTACACCCTGAGAACAATTTTTACAACCTTTACGTTATGAAAACCCGGTTTTCCGCTACATCTGATAGCAAGCTTTTCCCCCTCCTCTTTGTTGGAGCAATACTCTTTATTCAAATCTTTACAATACAGCGTTGGACTGATCTTATATGGTCAGCAATCCTGGCAGGTATCCTTATTCTTATAGGCTATCGAAGATCAATGATAGTAAGCTATGATGAGCAATATTTATATTTAGACCGCTTTAGATGGGATGAGGAAAAAGTTTTGCATACAGCTATTGTGAGCATTGTACGGGATACAGGCAGTGATGCAGAGGATAGTTCGGACGACCAGGTATATTACAGGGATATGGGATATGAAATAACCTATATAGACCATGCAGGAGTAAAACGCAGCCGCCATTTTCAAGTCTCTGAACACAACATGCAATTGTGGAACAGGGTAAAGGCTGCCATACTAAAGAATAATGCAAGTGTAGTAATTACGGAATAAGATCGCTGTTACTATCTCAATCCTTTCCCGTTATCCTTTAAAACAGTGATGTACATCCTCTTCCACAAGCATGACAAACTCCTTTAGACTGCTTACCTCAGGCATAGGATGGTATTTTGACCATTTCAGGTTTCCCCGCATCCAGTATACTTTCCACTTATTGGTCCCTTTAACATAAGTGGCTTTAGCATAATCAAACTCAGTTATTTGATCGGGATGCAGAAAGCTTGGCCTCACTTCTTGCAGAATAACACTTTGTTTATCGATCGTATAAGTAATATCGAGTTGTGGCCTGATGTGCTCGGCAGGACGGATCTCAGCTATATAATTTTCCATCACTTCAATGATGTCAACGATATTCGGCAAGTCTAAATGCATGTTCTGATTGATAATATGTTCAGCCTGACCCGCAAGAGCGCTTAAGACAAGTAATCTTCTTTTCTCTTTATTGAATTGTGTCACAATGTTGACTGAATTCAAAACACACCTATGGCAAGCAGCTAACGACTGACAATATTAAGGAGTGCCAGCATTATCTTAAAGAAAAAATCTACCATCTTTTGAATAGTAGATTTTTATAAGAGCGGTCGGAATATTATCATATCCCGCCCCCCCCCAAAAAAAAGGGAGTTTTGGCGGGATATAATCAATCTATATTTCGCCAAATCGTGCTAAAAAACCGGGTTTTGGCGGAATATAAATGTCCAAAATCCACCTAATTAAATAAATATCAATCCATTATAAAATATCATACTGCCGCGAATCACCTCCATTTTCTGCTAAACGCAAGGACATCAAGCAGTCCAATCTTTCACCCTTTTAGTGCGCAGCCTCCGCCATGCTAACCTTGGCCTTCGACCGTTTAACAAACAAGATGACGATCGGCACACAGAGCAGGAACATCACCCCTACGTAAAGGAATACATCCATGTATGAGAGTACGGTAGATTGTACACTGATAGTCCCATCCAACAACTTGTAAGCTGAACCTTCTGCGATATTCACGGGTTGCCCTTTGGCGATAAAAGAGGCTTTTAACTGTGCCAGGCGCTGCTGCACATCAGGGTTATATATATCCAGTTTTGACACCAGGGTACTGCGGTGTACCATATTCTGCCGGGAGATGAATGTTGAGATCAGCGCCACGCCAAAGGAACCGCCCAGCTGGCGCATCATTCCGGAGAAAGCCGCGCCCTGCCCTATCTGTTGCCCTTTCAATGTGGAGAGGGACATCACAGAAACGGGCACTGCAAGAAAACCAAGTCCCACACCACGTACCATCAGCACCCAGAAGAAATTATCGCCACTTGTAGAAGGGGTAATGATATAGTAACACCCCATACAAAAGATAAAGAAGATGATAAAACCTCCTGTGATGAGCAGTTTTTGTGAAACGCCCTTCTGGATCAATTGTCCAATGATGGGCATCATAAAGGCGATCATCAGGGCACTGGGCACCATCAACATCCCGGTCTGCTGGGCATTCCAGCCCAGGAGGGATTGGGTATATACGGGTATAACAAACGTAGATCCATATAAACCAAAACCCATGATAAAGGACAGAATGACTCCAATACGGAGGTTACTGTTCTTCAGCACCCTTAGTTCAACAATGGGGTATTTAAAGGTGAGCTCGCGCCAGATAAAAAAGAAGAAACCCAATATGGCCAGCACGGTGAGCACCAGAATGGTAGAATTGCTGAACCAGTCTTCTTCCTGTCCTTTCTCGAGAATATACTGCAAACAACCAACGGCCAGGGCAAGCAAGCCGATACCGAGCCAATCCACCTCACTGGGCTTGCGTTTGCTGGCATACCTCGGGCTTTTTACATAGCGGATGGTAAGCAGGGTTGCCAGGACACCTACGGGAATATTGATGTAAAAGATATAAGGCCAGGCAAAATGCTCAATGATATAACCACCCAGCGGCGGACCAAGGGTTGGCCCCACGATCACCCCCAACATATAAATGGCCTGGGCCATGGCACGCTTCTCCACCGGAAAGATCTCGGTGATGATGGTTTGGGAAGTCACCAGCAGGGCGCCGCCACCTAACCCTTGTAAAAAGCGGAAAAGGATCAGCTCATTGATGCTGGTGGCATTACCGCACAAAAAAGAAGATACGGTAAAGAGGATGATCGAAGCAGCAAAATAGTTGGTACGGCCAAACTGCTGGGCCAGCCAGCTGGTCATGGGTACGATGATGACGTTGGCAATGGCATACGCGGTGATCACCCAGCTCACTTCGTTGAGTGTGGCGCCGAGGGTACCGCGCATGTCGCTGATCGCAACATTCACGATGGTGGTATCGATGATTTCCAGTAGCGCACACACTACCGCCGTAATGGTGATGATCACCCGGCGGCTGCCATACTCTACTAAGGAATTTTGATCTTGCATCTTATTATAGAATTAATTATAGCTATCGAGGTGAATATCCACATCCACATTGAGACCCGCCCTCAGCAGGTGGATCAGTGAATCGCTGGTATTCGTAAACTCGATACGTATAGGAAGACGTTGTACCACTTTCACAAAGTTGCCGCTGGCATTATCCGGAGGCAATAAGGCAAAACGGGCGCCGGTAGCAGGAGAGAATGAGCCTACTTTGGCTTCAAAATCGTGCCCGGGGAAAGCGTCTACAGCTACCATCACTTTCTGTCCTTCACGGATCTTGCCCACCTGTGTTTCTTTGAAGTTGGCCACTACCCACACATCTTCGCCCTGCACAATGCTGAATAAAGCAGCACCGGCATTTACGAATTGCCCCTCGCGCACATTTACTTTGGATATCTTACCATCAGAAGAAGCGGTAACCACGGTATAAGAGAGGTTCAGTTGAGCATCATCTATGGCTACTTGTTTTTCTTTGATAGCAGCGGAAGCCACACCAATTTGTGAAGCAGAGGCATTGCTCTGGGAACTGACGGCATTTACCTGGCTGGAAGCCTGGCCTTTTTGCTGCTGCAGTACCTGGAGTTGTCTTTCGGCGGTTTGTTTGGCAGCCACTGCCTGCTCGTATTGTTGCTGGGTAATAGAATGATCTTTGATCAGGTTCTCAAAACGTTTGAAATCCTCGGTAGCACGCCAAACATTTACGCGGGCGGTTTCGATCTGCGCGTCGATAGTAGATACAGAAGCCTGTGTAGTGGCAATATTGGCATGGGCCGCACCGGCATTGGCACGCACTGCATCGAGGTTACTTTGGGCCGTAGTAAAGGCGGCCTGTGCCTGTTCGAGTTTGAGTTTCATATCCCGGTTATCCAGGACCAGCAGGGTATCGCCTTTCTTCACCAGTTGGTTGTCCTTCACACGTACTTCGGTTACATAACCTGAGATACGGGGAATCACCGGGCTGATATTGGCTTCGACCTGGGCATCATCGGTTTCTTCGTGGTGCTGTGCGTGGATGTATTTGCTGATACCAAACCAGCCACCACCTACCACCAATAGGGTAAGGATGATGGGAAATGTATAATTACGCTTTTTTACTGCGCCTTGCTCATTGCTTGTAGTTGACATAACGATATTTTTATCCTTTAAGGGTGCTTGTTATTTTACAGGTTGATTGTTGGTGAGGATACCGGCTTGTTCCAGCAGGGAATTATAAGCCACCACGATATCGGCTTTGGCTTCTTCGAGGGCGATCTTCGATTCCAATAAGGCCACGTTTGCATCCAGCAATTCAGTGGTTGTAACGAGGCTATTGGCGTGCTTGTTTTTAGTAATGCGGTAGTTCTCGGAAGCATTGACGACTGATTTGCCCTGTACTTCAATCCGCTTTTGGGCCGACAGGAAATCCTGGTAAGCTTTATTGATGGACAACCTGATGTTATCGTTGAGCATTTCCTGACTGGCGGCGATTTCCCGCTCATTGGCCTGGGCAATGGCTACGGAAGACTTGCCTTTCCACAAGGAACTAAGGTTGTATTGTACGCCTACGCCCACATTTACGATGTTGGTAGCGGTAACGAGTTTTGGAATATAACCAGCGATATAACCACCAGTGAGACCAATGCTGGGATAGAATTCTCCTTTGGCAGCATTCACTTCGGCCCCTACGGCCTTTTTGCGCAGGTTGAGTGCTTCTATATCCTTACGGTTGTTGAAAGCCTGTTGTTCGTATGCTTCAATAGCAGCGGGGATGAGTGGCTGATCGAACCCGGTAGTATCGGGCTGCAGGGTCGTTTGTTCCGGCAGGCCCATGATCAGGTTCAGGCTTACCATGGCCAGCTTCAGGTTGTTCTCTGCATTCACCAGGGCCAATTCGATATTGGCGGTTTGCAATTGAGCTTTCAGGAGGTCATTGCGGGCCAGCAAACCATTCTTCTCCAGGTTCTCAAAATCCTTGTCACGCTGTTGCGACTGGTTCAGGTTTTCTTTTACCAGCCTCACAGCAGCAATGGATTTGTAAAGGTTGCAATAGGCATTGATGGTGCTGAAGATCACCTGCTCCTTGTTGTAACCGGCATCGGCTTCAGCCGCTTTTTCGAGGTACCTGGCGGATTCAATGCCATAGCGAACTTTCAACCCGGCATAGAGGGGCAGGTTCGCAGAAACCATACCGTACATGGCCTGGTTGGGCTTGGGAAAAGCGCTGCCGCTGCTGTCCTTGCCACCGGTTTTGAGGTTGATGTTGGGAGTCGTCAGAAACATGTAAGCGCCGCTGATCTTTACATCGGGCAGCCGGTTGTCGAGCGCTTGTCTCAGTTGGCTGGTAGCCGCCTCGATCTTCGCTTTGTTTACTTTCAGCTGCTTGCTGTTTTGCAAACTCAGGTCAATAGCTTGTTTCAATGCCAGGGGCATTGGGTTCTGGGCACGTACGGTGCTGGAGCATACTATTGCCAATCCCAGGCACAGTACCATAAAACCCTTTTTTGATGTTGGGTGCATATTCATTTTAGTTAAAACACTCATTGAAAAAGTTTACCTGTATAAACAGGCTTTGGCAGGCAATCGGAAGAAGAAGGACTGTACAGAGGCGGCAAACGCTGGCCTCATGAATGAATATATATTCACCATAATGGCAAAAAAAATTAATCCCTGATGCCATCCCAGCACATTTCAAACATGGCTTCCTTGAACTCGCTGGTTATCTTGAGCTGGTGGTAGGCACAATGTTTTACCAGGTCGCGTACGCCGCCGCGCACGAAGAGCATGATCCAGGAAGCATCATGCTGTTTGATCAGCTTTTCTTTTTTCCCCCTTTCGATCAGCTCGCGCCAGGGTAACAGGCGGTCTTTCGTTGCCTTCCTCGTCTCGTCTGAAATAAAGGGAGAATGGAAACATTGTTCAATAAAGACCAGCTCATCGAAATGCTCAATGGAATAGCGCAGCATATTCATCCAAATGGTATGGAATGCCACTTTAAATGGAGCAGACGGATCGTAGCCTGCAAAATAATCGTTGGTATAATGGTCGATGCATTTGTCGAACAACTTCACGAGCAACTCTTCCTTATTGGCAAAATAGATGTATACGGTACCGGTGGCAGAGCCAGCTTTTTTGGCAATCATGCTCATGGTAATCCCCGCCAGCCCCTGTTCCTTCACCAGTGCCAGGGTAGCGGCATATATTTCGGCTATTTTTCCTTCGTCTTTCGGTTTCACCCCGCAAAGATAGATGAATAATTATTCACTTAAAAGGGACGGACGGTCCAATTTTGTTAATGAGATGTTGTTGGGCGGGTATTGCCCAGGAATGTGATTGATTATCAATTTGTAATGCCCATTGAGAGCGGCCAGGAGGCAGGGCCGGGTTTAAGAAAGCGTTATTCCTTCACGGGGAGGTTCTTTATTGTATATTCAATACATGAATGGGTTGTGGGATAATGACATCTATACGTTAAATATAAACGTATATGATCCTGACCGGCATCATGCTTTATAATTCTAAAAAACAAAGACGATGAATCGTAGAGAACTTATTAAAGATGGGGCTATTTTATTGGCAGGGGCGCCAACCTTGAAACTGTCGGGTTGGTTGAAAAAGCCGGCAGCGCCACTGGCCGGCTATTTGATACCCACCCTATTTGACAAGGGTCTGCACAACTATTTCGTTACCTATAAGCGGCCATCTTCCGGTCAGGAAAGTTCAACACAATTGATCCTGAATAGCCTCAATAGAATAAATTCATTACCCTCTACGGTCCGGGAAAACTACTCCATACATTATGACAAGGTTGTTCGACCTGCTTTATATACGAAAAGCCTGAGTGGCGTAGGATTGAACGGTACCAATACAGCTATGCGAACAAGGTTGATCGACGAACAGCAACATCCTTCAACGCCCTTGCATTCAGTATCAGCAAAGCTCGAAACTTTTGATCAGGCTAAGTGGAAGGCACTTGGCGACAGATGCGATTTACAAGGCACGCTGGAAGACCGGGTATACCTGATGGCAACTGATGACAGACCTGAAAAGTACAAAGCTGTGGTCTGGTTGCCTAAAAGCCTTGACCACCTGATCTATGATCCGGCATATTATGGATTTGGGCTTCCCATCGCAGCACCCGCTTCGATCGCTATCGATGAAAGTTTCAGAAGGGAGGTAAAGGCAAAAACCGGGAAGCATATAGATCCTTCCCTCCGGTACTACAATAAGCAGCAATGGTTTTTCCAGGGAGATCATGCCTCAAAAGTTCCGCAGGAAAAGATGACTGATATTTATTGGAACTACGACCAGGCCATTAAAGAATATTATGGCCTGGTGCAATTAGTAGGCTACGGTGACCACAAAATACAAGGTAGCGGACTGCCCGCCTCTAATAATGCTCCGCTAACAGACCAGCACTTAAAAAGTTAAGACAGGGTTTACATCCTCTAAAACCGATATCCAATACTCATATTCAACCGCGCACCATTACCCTGTACATATTCCAAATCCTGCACACGGTACTGACTACGGGGAGGATAATAAGCCTGGTTGAAAAGGTTTTCAATACCAACTGCCAGGTTGAAGGAGGAATTGATATTGTACCCGGCATTGAAATTAAAGTAAGTAACGTCTTTTACCGGACCCTCACTCAATCCATACACACCATTGCTGCGCACAGCAAAGCGATCGCGGCTGCCCGAATAAACTGTTGAGAGTTGCAGGTTCAGCGCCGTGATGGGTTGGTAATTGATAAAACCGGTGCCCTTGGGAGGTGCGATCCTTTCCCCATTCATGTATACCTTGGCGCCAGCGGCATTTTCAGATTTTCCTTCTACATAAGAATAACTGCCACCGGCCTTCAGTGTTTTGCTAATGCGTACTTCGGCCACCAGTTCATAACCGTTGATCCTTTCGGGCTCACGTTGTGTTACAAACATACCATTCTCCTCCACCAGGTTGGCTCCCAGTTTCGAAGTACTTACAAAATAAGAAGCCGAGAAACTCAGCGGGCCCCACTGGCTGCTAAAGCCAGCTTCGTAGTTGTTGGTGATTACGGGATCTGTCTGTATCTGGTCGAGGGTATTTTCAGTTGCGGTACGCAACACACGACCCAACTCGTTCAAACCAAATGCCTGTGAAAAACTTACAAACGGACTGAACACCGGAAAATGATTGTAGCGCAAGCCTACATTAAACATCGTGGCATTGTAATTCAGGTTGCCGCCTTTTATGAAGACGCTGCCCTCACCATTCTGCCCTTTGGCAATGGTATTGAAATCCTTCACTTTGATATGGGCATTTTCATACCTGATCCCCCCTTTGAGCACCAGCTCATGGAAGTCTACTTTCACCTGTGCAAAGGGGGCAAAATTCAGCATATTCATATCTGGTACGAATACGCGGCCATCGGTCAACACCTGGTTGGTGCGGTCTTTAAGTACATCCACACCATAAGTCACATCACCAGAAATGGTTTTCACTTTCCAGGGCGTATTGAAGTTGGCACGAACTCCTTTCTTGGAAGACTGGATATAGGTTTGGCCCGGACCGTACCAGCTATTGGATTTCTCCACATAGCGGTTCAACGATTGAAAACGGTGATCGTACAACAACAGTTCCAGGCTGCTATGAGCCGGAAGTTCGGTCAGCCGATAGCTGAGGTACATATTGTGACTGTGTGGCGTACCAGCCGGATCACCGGGGTCTACGCCGGGCACACCGACGGCAGGCGTTTGACCATATTTACCTGCCTTGTTTACATACTCTGCATACTGCTGGCTGCGGAAAAAATTATAGGAGAAAGTTATTTGCTGGTTTTCGGATAGCTGGTAACTCAGTTTGCCAAAGCCGTTGAAGAGCCTTGTCTCACTCAATCCATCCGCCTGGGCGATGACATTGCCATCCGCATCTTTCTGGGCGCCGCTGCGCTGGTATACACCACTCAGCACATAAGAGAACTTCTTAATGGTGCCATGCAGGGTTTGCGACAAGCGGTATCCCAGGGTGTTGTTGCTATGGAAAAGATTACCGTCACCTCCTACCCTTGTTTCTCCGCTGATCATCTTATTGGCATCAGGTTTTTTGGTGATCATATTGATGATACCACCACCCGAGCCATTGCCATAGATGGAAGTAGCTCCCTTGATCACCTCTACACGCTCGATGACCGCCGGATCGATAGAACGAAGGTCTCGGCTGCCATTCATCAGCGGTGTGGATTGCGGGATGCCATCGATCAATACGAGTACTGAGCGGCCGCGTAAGGTTTGGCCCGAGTTGGTCGCTTTATTGGTGAAGGTACCGAGGCCCGGCACGGTATTACCTAAAATGGAAGTAATAGAAGGATTGATAGCCGCCTGCACCCTGATCTGCTTAGCCTGGATGATCGTTACCGAAGAAGGAACTTCGCGTATGCTTTCCAGTTTACGACCAGCGGTTATCACCACCTCATTGAGAAAACCTTCTGCCTGCAGCACGGTATTTAAACTGGTTTCTTTTCCTTCCTGGATCTGCACGGTCAATGTGCGCGTGGCATAGCCTGCAGAACTGATCGTCACTTCCTGTTTTCCCACAGCAATGCCTTCCAGCACGAAACGGCCCGTAGAATCCGTCAGCTTGGTAGGTCCGTTCTTTACGATCACCGTAGCATGGGCCAGGGGTTCACCTTGCTCAGTTTTCACCTGGCCACGCAGGGAGCCCTGCTGCTGGCCCTGGGCGACCAGGAAATTAACACTACTCAGGAATAACAATACCAATAAAAAAACTCTGTTCATAATACCGTATTTATAAGGGGTATAGTCTATGGGCAACAGGCAATCGTGAATAGGCAATAGTCAATGTAAGCTGCGTAGCATGGCATGTATTTATCCGGCCAGTTCCACTTTCTGCGGCTGTGGCTTCAGGGCCACGCTTGCTTTTTTTACAGCTGGCTTCTTTTGCTTCTTCTTTTTACCCCACCAGATATAAAAGCCGGTGATGGGCAGGGAAGCTGTGATGAGCGCCGCGAAGAAGACGGCTACGCGCAGGGGAAGACCTCCGATACCGCCGGTATGGATATCATAATTCATCTTGTTGGCCCTTTCACCATTGTTGGCATCGGCATATTTACCGCGTGCTGCGCCTGACAGTTCAAGGGCCGTATATTGATCGAATGTGAGGACGTCGCCATTGAAGGAACGTTTCTTTTCAGGATACAAGCGCACGGTCACCACACCTGTGGCAGCCGCAGGGATCAGGTACTGGATGCGCGCAAAGTTTGCATAGCGGGCATTCACCTGCTCACTGATCTTATCGAGGGGATTGCCTGTTATCGACTGTGCAGGTTTCACCGATTTCACCTTATCAGCTGCCGGGAACTTCTTACCGCCGCTGAAAACCCAATACTCTGCATCGCGGATGGAATCGAATGTCCATACCAGGCCAGTCAATACGGTAAACAACATGAACCAGCTGGCATAAAAACCGAGCACACTGTGGAGGTCATAATTCAAGCGCTTGGGAGAAGCATTCGTTTTGATCGCAAAGCTTTGTTTGCGCATGGCTTTGGTCCATTTCCGCGGCCACCAAAGCACGAGCCCTGTGATGATGATGAGACCAAAGATCAAGGTGGCATATCTCACAATGTTATCGCCAATAGGTTCCGGCAGCCAGAGGTGCATATGCCCGTTGAGCACCTGGCGGAAAAAATCCCGGTCCATATTCTTCACCTTCAGCACATCGCCGGTATAGGGATTTAAATAAACGATATAATAATACCCCTTCTTTTTATCGTTGAAGCTTACTGCCACGGAATGATCGGGACCTGCAAAGCTGATCCGCGTGACTCCCTTGCCGGGCAATTGCGCTTCCGCTTTCCCTTTGAGGGCCGAGACTGACTGGAAGGATCCCTCAGCGGGCTTTACATGCAGGTAAGGCTGAAAGGCTTCGGTGAGTTCGGGTTGAAAAGCATAAATAGCGCCCAGCAGGGCTACGATCGTGATCACGAGGCCCGATCCCAGACCGAGCCAAAGGTGGAGTACACTGGCTACCTTTTTGAGGGTCAATTTCTTAACGGGCACAGGCGACTATTTGAGTGGGGGAAAACATGCGTGCGCAAAATTGCATTTCCTGGGCCAACATGGGCTACGCAAAGCGGAAAATCGTTTACGAAATGCGGATATTTTGTTAGGAGTTAGGTAACCTTCCAGGCACAAGTACGCCAGGCGCAGGGCTGGGCTGCAAACTTGCGCCAGTTAATGGATACCCCTGCGTCAACAATTGCAGCAACCATAATTGTTAACTACCTTGCACATTTTCTATATCATCCAATTTGCGTACATGTCTCTCAGATCATTTTACCGCCGCCTGATGTTTTTGTTTGTTTATTTTCTACCAATCTCAACTCTGTTAGCACAACATAATCCATCCCTGAAGGATACATTGTCGGAAGAAAAGTTTGTACTGATCAATGGCATCGAGCAATGGGTTACGATCAAGGGCAACAAGGCTAAACCGATCATTCTTTTCATTCATGGAGGACCGGGCAGCCCCATTACGCCCTATGCCGATAACGTGTACAAGGATTGGGAAAAGGATTTTTTGCTGGTGCAGTGGGACCAGCGCGGCACAGGCAGGACATATGGCAAAGCCCCTGTACAATTCACCCCGGAATACCTGCAGACGCATCGCCTGACTATTGAACAAATGGCTGCCGATGGGATCGCCCTGGCTGAATACCTGGTAAAACATCTTGGCAAGCCTAAAATGATCCTCACGGGCACTTCCTGGGGCTCTGCATTGTCGGTTAAAATGGCAGCCCAACGCCCCGATCTTTTTTACGCCTATATCGGGCATTCACAAATCGTTGATCCATCGAACGATGGGCCAATGTATGATAAAGCATACCAACTGGCCAAACAGAACAATGACACGGCATCTTTAAGCATACTGAACACGCTTGGCAAACCACCTTATGAAAGAGCAAAGCATGTAGGTCAACTGCTGAGGATCGTCAAAAAATATGAAAAGGCCAGCTCAACGCCACCACCGGCCAATTGGTTTGTGGAAACTGCCGACTATAACAACCCCAAAGACGAGGAAAACAGGAATGATGGAGATGATTATTCCTTTGTGAATTATGCAGGCGACAAAGTGCTGGGCGTTCCCTCCATTCGTGCCGGCATCAACCTACTGAGGGATAACGTAGAGCTCAAAATACCTGTTTACCTCATTCAGGGAGAGGAAGATATACTCACCCCAAAAACAGCCAGCAAGGCCTGGTTCGATCAACTGAAGGCACCCCACAAGGAATATTTTCTGCTGCCCAAAGCAGCACATGGATTTAACCAGTCCGTGGTGGATATGCAATACAAGCTTTGCAAGAGCGTAAAAATTACAAACAAGGGAGGCACAGCGGGAAAGAAGCAATAAGGCCCGCTACTGTTTGTCGCCAAATGTTGCCGGCAACAGCAATTTAGCCTGCGCATCGATGGCCTCCAACAGGGGTTCAAACAATTGCGCTTCCGCCCTGGAAGAAAATACAGGCTTCAAAAAATTGTCCAGCCAGAATTTTACATGTAACTCATCAATACCGGGATGGCCAGGGATCTTCACATGGGCATCCCAGGAATTACCAATGCCCTCCAACTCCACTTCCGCCAGCCAGGTGGAATCGTTGGCTACAAACGTCAATTGAAATGACTCCATAAAAACATGTTTTCAGGCCAGCCCTGTGACACCGGCACCCGGCGAACATAAGAAATTAATACTGGCAGAACAAAACAGGGCAGGTTTTCAGGCGGCATCCATCATTTTTTTCATCCGCTGGTAGGTGGCGGGGGTAACCTTAAATTGCTTGAGGAACAATTTGCCAAAACTGCTTTGGGAAGTATAACCCACCATCCTGGCCACTTCAAATACCCGGTAATCGCCGCTCGCCAGCAAGGCTGCCGCTTTTTTTAACCGGGCCTCATTGATGAGCTCGTTGGGCGTAAGGTTGGTGATGTTTTTCATTTTACGATATAGTGTGGGCCGGCTCATGTACATCAGCCTCGCCAGCTGCTCCACATTCAGGTCTTTGTCCTGCACATGGTCGTACAGGCACTCGTTGAGTTTTTGGATGATATGCTCCTTTTCCTCTGAATTACTTTGCATGGCAAAATCGTTTTTAGCGGCAACACCATTAAATGTCAGCATTACACCAAAACAAAAATACCCGGCCCGCCCCGCAGCCGATGGCTCATTTGTTGAAAATGATAGCACGAATGTTTGCAGTGCATTGATTAGGAAGGGCATGCCCTTTAAAATCTGATTTATAGCAAGTTGAGATCATTGGGTATGGCGTACAATCCCTAAATTCGATCTCAGGAATAAATGTCGGCTCTACGCTCATAGCCGGAAGAATACCGGCATCTCCGTTCTAACGATAGCCCTACATATGTTTAGATACAACTATTTTGCTGGCCTCTTCTTTTTGCTGGTTGTTCACCTGGCACCGGCGCAATCTACGCATATCAATTTCACGGCGGTTACTTCCAAAGACGGGCTGCTATCCAATTCGGTCAATGCCATCATTAAAGACCAATACGGGTTGATGTGGTTTGCCACTGATGATGGCCTGAATAAGTTTGACGGAACGAATTTTACTGTATACCGCCATATTCCAGGAGACACGGCCAGCCTGCGAGCGAATGAAGTGCTGGCCCTGCACGAAGACCTGACTGGCAACCTCTGGATTGGCACCAGCGGAGGCGGACTGAGCCGCTACGACCGCCAAAAGGACGTTTTCATCCATTACCCTACCAACGCCAAAACACCGGAACTCCCGGCCAATGCCGTCATCCGGGGCATCGCCGGCGATTCGACCGGCAAGATCTGGATTGCCCAGTTCGAAAACCTTTTTATGCTCGATCCTGCCACGAACCAGATCACCAGGATCGACCTTGCTTCGGCCGACAAACAGCAGCACATCCCCAAAGTGCTGGTAAATGTGTATGTGGACCACAAACAACGGATCTGGACAGGCACTACGAATGGCCTCTATTTATACGACAGGAATACGAATAAGGTGAAGCGGTTCCAGAACGATCCGGCACAAGCCGGCAGCCTTATCAGCAACTATATCAGGGCTATTGCAGAAGATAAGTACGGCAATATCTGGATCGGCACTTCCGCCGGCCTCTGCACCTGGCGGCCCGATGGCAGCGGATTCAATACCTACCCCTACCTCAGCGGTCCCGGCACGGCATTGGTCAGCAACGAGATATTCTGCATTGCGCCCGATGAGACAGGCAATCTCTGGGTGGGCACTTCGGAAGGACTGAACATCGTTGATCCCCTGGCACAACGCGTTACCATTCATGTGTCGGAGGAAGAAAAACTGCACAGTCTCACCAGCAAATGGATCAGGTGCGCCTATATTGACAAGCAGGGTATTTACTGGCTTGGCACCTTCCACGGCGGTATCAATAAATTCGACAAAAACCTCAACCTCTTCGATTTCAAGCTCAGCAAGACCTTTTTTAAACAACAGCGCACCACCAGCATCGTCAGCTCCTTTGCAGAGACCAGTGATGGCACGGTGCTTATCGGATCGGATGGCGGAGGATTGTTTCGGTACAACCGCAAAACGGAAGAAGTGGTTCCCGTTGACCTGGGATTACCTGTCCACAACAAGCACCCGCTATCGGTACTTGCGCTCCACATCAATGCCCGGAACAAGCTCTATGTAGGCACCTATGCCTGGGGCCTGGTGGTCATCGATCTTGCTACAGGCGCCCGTCAATATATGATGCAGGGCCCTGCATCGACCAACCTCAACTCCAACAATATCTTTTGTATAAAAGAAGACAGCAAAGGCAATCTCTGGATCGGCACCAATGGCGAAGGCATCAATCTCATGAGGGATGGCAAAGTGATCACAAAGTTCACTCCCCGCCCAAGGGCGGATGCCGGCAATGAAACCTTATTGCCCATGAATGGATATATCCGGGCCATCGAGGAAGATACACTGGGCAATATCTGGATCGGGTCGCACGGCGGAGGCGTCAATATCTATAATCCGAAGAACGGCAAATGGATCACCTACACGCAAAGCAACAGCAATCTACCCAGCGATAAAGTGCAGGCAATCCTGCGCGACAGCCGTGGTAATATATGGGTGGGCACATTCGGAGAAGGCCTGAGTCTGTACGACAATAAAACCCGCAACTTTATCAACTACTCTGAAAAAGACGGGCTTCAAAACGCTACGATCTACAAGATACTGGAGGACCAGGGAGGACTTATCTGGCTCAGTACGAATTCGGGCATCAGCAGTTTTGACCAGGCAAAGAAAACCTTTCGCAATTATACGCACTATAACGGCGTACAGAATAATAATTTCTCCCATGCCTCGGGCATCCGCCTCGCCGATGGCGGCCTGATCTTCGGCGGCCTGGAAGGGTTCAACTACTTCGATCCTGCCAAACTTACTATTAACCGCAATGTGCCCCAGGTACTGCTGACGGATCTTCGCATTTCCAACAAGTCGGCCATCCCCGGAGAAGACGCCCCCATCAAAGAACATATTTCTGTAGCCGGCGATATCCGCCTGGCCTACAAACAAAATTTTGCACTCAGCTTCGTGGCGCTCAACTATACCATTCCCAAACAAAACCATTACGCTTACAAACTGGAGGGCTTCGACAAAGACTGGAACTACACGGGCACCAACAATACGGCGTCCTATACCAACCTCGATCCCGGTGAATATACCTTCCATGTGAAAGCCAGCAATAACGATGGGATATGGAGCGCCAAAGACACGGTGATAAAGATCTATGTGCGCCCGCCTTTCTGGCTTACCACCTGGGCATACCTGTTTTACACATTGGCCATCGGCGCACTGCTGCTGTACAGCCGTTACCTGGGCATCGCAAGGATCAGGAAGAAATTCCTGCTGGAGCAGGAAAGGCAGGAAGCCAGGCGTATACAGGAACTTGACCGACTCAAAATAAAGTTCCTCACCAACCTCAGTCACGATTTCCGTACGCCCATTTCGCTCATCATGGGACCAGTAGATCAGCTCATCAATGATGAGCATACAACAGCCAGGCTCAGTAAACTGAACATGGTGAAGCGCAATGCCAGAAGATTGCTCAACCTCGTGAACCAGCTCCTCGATTTCAGGAAGATGGAAGAACACGAGCTGAGCTTACAACTCTCCAATGGAGAATTCATTTCATTTGTGAAAGAGGTCACGGATTCTTTCAGGGACTTTGCGGAACGCAAACATATCCATTTCCTGTTCCGGAGCAGCCTGCCCAAACTACATGCACTATTTGACCACGATAAAATAGAACGCGTCCTCTTCAACCTGTTGTCGAATGCCTTCAAGTTTACGCTCGAAGGAGGTTCGGTGAAGGTGGAGGTAGAAGAAATGGAAAACCCTAATGATACTCTCCATAAATGGGTATCCATCCAGGTGAGCGACTCAGGCATCGGCATTCCCAAGGACAAGCAGGAACAGGTATTTGAACGCTTCTTCCAAAACAACAGCTCCACCGCCGTGCTCAACCAGGGCAGCGGCATCGGTTTGTCCATTACCAAAGAGTTCATCAAGATGCACGGAGGCACGATCATCGTAGAAAGCGAACCAGGCCAGGGTGCAGCCTTCATCATACAGCTTCCGCTGCAAGCTGTAGCTGCAGCATCGCCGGAAGCGATAGCAGCACCGGATACAGCCCCCATATCGGAAGAAGACCTGTCTATGCTCATGGAGGAAACTTCATTGGCAGCATCGCAGTCAGCCAGCACGGCGGATCTCCCCTTACTGTTATTGGTAGAGGACAATGAAGATTTCAGGTTCTACCTCAAAGACAACCTCCGCCATCATTACAAAGTGATGGAGGCGGCCAATGGCAAAGAAGGATGGCAAAAGGCGCTCGCCTACCATCCGCAATTAATTCTCAGTGATATCAGCATGCCCGAAATGGATGGAATAGGCCTTACGCAAAAACTAAAAGCCGATAAAAGAACAACTCATATCCCAGTCATCCTGCTTACCGCGCTTACCGCAGAAGAGCAACAGATTGCCGGTCTGGCCACGGGCGCCAACGACTATATCACCAAGCCTTTCAATGCGGAAGTGCTCCATGCCAAGATCAGGAACCTCTTACGGTTAAACAATACACTAAAGAACACTTACACCCGGCAAATAAAAGTGCTCACACCCGAAGTCGCGATCGAGTCGGCTGATGAGAAGCTATTGAATAAGATCGTCAGCTATCTCGAAAAGAACCTCACCAATGCCCAGCTGTCGGTAGAAAGCCTGAGCAAGGAAGTAGGTATGAGTCGCAGTTCGCTGTACAGCAAGGTGCTCGACCTCACCGGGCAAACACCTGTAGAATACATCCGCTCTTACCGGCTTGACAAAGCAGCAGGCCTGATGGAAAAAAGCGATATGAGCATTGCGGAGATCGCTTACGAAGTGGGATTCTCCACCCCCAATTATTTCGCACGTTCCTTTAAAACAAAATTCAACATGTTGCCCTCTGAATTCATCATAAAAATGAGGAAGGGGAATAATAATTAGGAGGCATAAAGGCAAAGAGGCAACAAGGCAACGAGAAAGGCTTTTGGCAGTATGCTTTAGATCAGCGCTGCGTTGAGGATTGCCCCTATGGGGCTGAATACATGCTTGCTATGAATACCGAAAGCGGTAGCACCTACACGTAAAATTGATACAAATGGACCATCAGGACAGGCGGCCTTATTTAGGTTTTTTTTCGACCTTGCCCCGTACATCTACCTGGCATACACATGAAGAAATATACACTATACCCCACGATTCTAATGATCATTGCACTGGTGTCGGCCACCTGTTCGGTTAGCCGGCCTGGTAATTCGCCTGAACCTACTCCCTCTTTGAAAAAGACTTTCCAAAAGGACTTCCTGATAGGGGCCGCATTGAATACCCAACAAATAATGGAGCGCGATTCCAATGCCTCTAAACTGGTGCCGCAACAGTTCAATGCCATTACTCCTGAAAACGTGATGAAGGCCAATTATATTCACCCGCAATGGAATACCTATAATTTTGAGTGGGCAGATAAACTGATCGAATACGGGAATAAAAACAACCTGCAGATCAATGGGCATACGCTCGTATGGCATAGTCAATTGCCGCCCTTCGCACGCCGGATGCAAAGCGTCGATTCTTTCCGGTTGTTCTTTACCAATCACATCACTACTGTAGCAAGCCGCTACCGTGATAAGGTATACTCCTGGGATGTAGTGAACGAGGCATTGAATGAAGATGGCACCATGCGCCGGTCTGCATTCTTCAACAAACTGGGAGAGGATTATGTGGTTGAAGCTTTCAGGCTTACGCAGGCAGCGGCGCCCAATACTCAATTGTATTACAATGATTACAATAACGAACGTCCAGCCAAACGGGCAGGCTGTATTGCACTCATCAATAAAATACGGGCGGCAGGGGTTCGTGTAGATGGCGTTGGTATCCAGGGCCATTGGCAGGTGGGCAAGGTGCCGCTTCAGGATATTGAAGAAAGTATATTGCAATACGCTGCCATGGGCCTTAAGTTGGCGTTCACTGAACTGGACATTGAAGTGCTGCCCCGCAATTTCCAGGGCGCCGATGTGAACCAGCGCATGAAAGCCGATCCCTCGCTCAATCCTTATACCGCCGGTCTGCCCAATAATATACAGGAACAACTGGCCAGTGATTACGAAGCCTTGTTTCAGCTCTTCCTGAAACACAAAGACAAAATTGAAAGGGTTACTTTCTGGGGAGTGAACGACGGACAAAGCTGGCTCAACGACTGGCCTGTAAGAGGCAGGACCAACTATCCCCTCTTGTTCGACCGGGCCTTCAATCCCAAACCCGCCTTTTACAAAGTGATAGCAACCCGGAAAGGCGTTTAACAACCGGTAAACCCCGGGGTAAAAGCAGCCGCCAGCCTTAGCAAAACAGCGCCGCTTATGACTGGCTGGAAATAAAGAAGGATAATGCCTTTTATAAATAACTTTATACAAAAAGCAAATGCACAAGATACTTGGGATCGCCTTACTGTTGGCCACTGCCCGGGCTGGCGCGCAGGATTTTAAGTCCTACCCCATGTGGAACCCCTCGCTGCCGGTAGAGCAGCGGGTAAATGATGTGGTAAGCCGCCTTACGCTCGAGGAAAAAGTGGCGCAGATGCTCAATGCTACCCCTGCCATAACCAGGCTCGGCATCCCTGCCTATGATTGGTGGAACGAAGTATTGCATGGCGTGGCGCGCACACCTTTCCGCACCACGGTGTTTCCACAGGCCATCGCGATGGCCGCTACCTGGGATACGAATTCGCTCTACCGCATGGCTGACTATTCGGCTCTTGAAGGCAGGGCGATCCACAACAAAGCCATCGAACAACAACGTACCAGTGAACGGTACCTGGGCCTCACCTATTGGACGCCCAATATCAATATATTCCGTGATCCCCGCTGGGGCCGCGGTCAGGAAACCTATGGAGAAGATCCCTTTCTCACCGGCATGCTGGGCCGCGCCTTTGTACGTGGCCTGCAGGGGGAAGATCCCAAATACCTGAAGGCAGCTGCCTGCGCCAAACACTTTGCCGTACACAGCGGACCGGAACCCAGCAGGCATGCGGATAATTTTAATCCTTCTGTGTATGATCTTTGGGATACTTATCTCCCTGCATTCAAAGAATTGATCGTGGATGCCAATGTGGCCGGTGTGATGTGCGCTTATAATGCGGTCAATACACAACCCTGCTGTGGCAATGACCTGCTCATGAATGATATTCTGAGAAAGCAATGGAAATTCACGGGTTATGTTACTTCGGATTGCTGGGCGGTGGATGATTTCTTCAAATACCACAAAACCCATCCCGATGCCACCAGTGCCGCCATTGATGCGGTGGTACATGGTACGGATGTTGAATGCGGGCAAACGGTATACAAGACCTTATACGATGCCGTTAAAAACGGGCAGATCAAAGAAGCGCAGCTCGATATATCGCTGAAAAGATTGTTCACCATCCGTTACCGCCTCGGCATGTTTGATCCCGTTGCGATGGTGAAATATGCACAAACACCTTCTACTGTACTGGAGAGTGCACCTCACCAGGCACATGCATTAAAGATGGCGCAACAATCGATCGTACTGCTGAAGAACGAACAACAAACGCTGCCACTACGCCGCAGCATCAAAAGAATAGCAGTAGTAGGTCCCAACGCGAACAACCGCATTGCAGTACTGGGCAATTACAACGGTATCCCTTCCCGCATTGTAACGCTGCTGGATGGGCTGAAAGAAAAGCTGGGCACAGGCGTAGAGATCATCTATGAAAAGGGAGTTGATTTCACCAAAGACACGCTCCTCTCCTATACCGACCTCAAAAACCAGTTTACCTGGGATGGCAAGCAGGGCTTCAAAGCAGAATACTATAACAACCGGGAACTTAAAGGCGAGCCGGTATTCATCAACACGGATGACCATCTGGATCATGCCTGGCAGCGTGGCGATATCATTGGCACCGGGCTTACAGCAACTAATTTCTCCGCACGCTATACCACACGCTTCACGGCCACTGCCACAGGCAGTACGATGCTCGAACTGGAAGCGGACGATGGCTACCGACTACTCATCAATGGAAAAGAAGTGATCAACGCCTGGCTGCGCAATCGCTGGGGCGCCCGCGCTTACCAACTCAAAACTGTAAAAGATTCGGCATACGATATTGTACTTGAATACTGGCAGGGCGATGACAATGCCAATGTAGCCTTGCGCACGGGCCAACTCATGAAAACGGATCATGCAGCCCTGGCAGCCAGGCTGGCGCAGGCCGATGCCATTGTATTTGCCGGCGGTATTTCTCCGCAATTGGAAGGTGAAGAAATGCCCGTCAATGCACCGGGCTTCAATGGAGGCGACAGGACCACAATCCAGTTACCAGCCGTTCAAACGGACCTTTTGAAAGCATTGCAGGCCACGGGCAAACCTGTTGTGTTTGTGATGATGACCGGCAGCGCCATTGCTACGCCCTGGGAAAGCGCTCATATTCCGGCGATCCTGAATGCCTGGTATGGCGGACAAAGCGCCGGCACTGCCATCGCGGATGTGCTGTTTGGCGATTACAATCCGGCCGGCCGGCTTCCCGTTACTTTCTACAGCAGTGACAAAGACCTTCCCGGGTTCAGCGATTATACGATGCAGGGACGCACCTACCGTTATTTCACCGGGAAAGCATTGTATCCCTTTGGTTATGGGCTCAGCTATACCAGCTTCCGCTATGCGACGCTAAAGATCCCCGCTGTTACCCGTCCTGGCAATAAGATACGTGTGACGGTACAACTTACCAATACCGGTACCCGCGACGGAGAAGAGGTGGCGCAACTTTATATTGCTCATCCCAACACAAAGGGGAAAGCACCCATCCGCGCCCTCAAAGGTTTCCAGCGGCATTTTCTGAAAGCGGGTCAAACCATACAGGTTAGTTTCACGCTTACACCCGAAGATCTGTCACTGGTCAATGAGGCCAATGGACAGCTTTATCAACCCAAAGGAAAGATCAGCATCAGTGTTGGCGGAGGGCAGCCAGGGGTTACCAATCCCACTACCAGCAATGTGCTCAGCCAGCCCCTTACTATTCAATAATGCCCTTATGAAAAAGTTCGTTCTCCTGCCCTTTGCTCTCTTTGCTATGGTTAACAGTTTCGCCCAGGTGAAATTGCCGCGGCTCATCCGTGACAGTATGGTGCTTCAAAGAGACGAAAAGATAAAATTGTGGGGATGGGCCAAACAAGCAGAAAAGGTCAGCATCCGCTTCAATGGAAAACAATACAGCACCAAAGCAGGCGCTGATGGCAAATGGCAGGTACTCCTGGCGCCCACCAAGGCAGGTGGTCCCTATACGATGGACATTGTCGCCAGCAATAAGATTACGTTGAAAGAGATCCTCGTGGGGGATGTATTCCTTTGTTCGGGCCAGTCCAATATGGTGCACCAGATGGACATCCACGGCGTGACTTATGCCAACGATATTGCTACCGCGAATTATCCAGCCATCAGGCATTTCTGGATAGCCCCTGCTCCCAATTTGAACGGTCCACAGGACGACCTGGGGGCCGGCAACTGGAAATCAGCTACGCCCGAAGACGTGCGGAACTTTTCTGCCGTAGCTTATTTCTTCGCAAGGGATATCTACCAAAAACAACAAGTGCCCATCGGTCTTATCAATGCCAGCATTGGCGGCACGCCCATCGAAGCATGGATCAGTGAAGAAGGCATGCAGGCATTTCCCACTATTCAGTCCACCATTCTTCGCAATAAAGACACTGCTTATATCAATGGCTTGCAACGCAGATCGGCCAACAATAACAATTCATCGAACTATACTCCGCCCGGCGACAAAGGTCTCACCGGTCCCTTGCGCTGGTATGATCCGGCCTATATTCCCAAAGGCTGGCGCACCATCGGCATCCCCGGCTATTGGGAAGACCAGGGTATACGCGATCTCAACGGTGTGGTATGGTATCGAAAAGAAATAGAAGTGCCGGCTGGCATGGCCGGCAATGCAGCCCGCGTATTCCTGGGCAGGATCGTTGATGCCGACGTATTGTACATCAATGGCAGGCAGGTAGGCAGTACGGGATACATGTATCCGCAAAGAAGGTACAATGTACCTGCCGGACTGCTTAAAGCCGGTAAAAACATTGTGGTGGTAAAGGTTACCAACCAAAACGGTAAAGGAGGTTTCGTACCCGATAAACCTTATTGTCTCTTTGCCGGTACTGATACCATTGACCTCAAGGGAACCTGGACTTATAAAGTCGGCGAAGTGTATGAGCCCCGCACCGGCCCTGCTGGCCCTCCGCCCATCAACCTGCAATACCAACCGGCCGCTTTGTTCAATGGCATGATCGCGCCCATCATCAATTATACCCTAAAAGGTTTCCTCTGGTACCAGGGTGAAGCCAATACCAGTCGCGCCGGTGAATATGCCCGCTTACAACCTGCACAGATTGCTGACTGGCGCAACCGATGGCAACAGGGGCCACTCCCCTTCTTATTCGTGCAGCTGCCCAACTTTATGGACGTGAATTACCTACCCGCCGAAAGTCAGTGGGCTGAGCTGCGGGAAGCACAAGCCAAAACATTGTTGGTACCCAACACGGGCATGGCTGTGGCCATCGACCTGGGCGAATGGAACGATATTCACCCCGACAATAAAAAGTCGGTGGGTGATCGACTGGCTCTTGCAGCAAGGGCCATCATCTACGGAGAGAAAAACCTGGAATATTCCGGGCCGCTTTATGAATCTGCTTCCATCAACGGCGATAAGATCACCATTTCTTTCACACATACAGGTACGGGCCTGGTAGCCATCGATGGCGAGCCGCTTAACTCATTTGCCATTGCCGGTGCCGATAAGAAATTTGTATGGGCTCATGCACGTATAGAAGACGGCAAGGTGGTGGTGTGGAGTGAAAGAGTACCAAAGCCGCTTTATGTGCGGTACGCCTGGGCGGATAACCCGGACGCAGCAAATTTGTACAATAAAGAGGGCTTGCCGGCCGGTCCGTTCAGGACGGATCAATAAAGTTAACAAAGCCGTAGCCTCCCGCAAAGCGGGACAAGCTCTAAAGGGGCACCAAAGCAAGCCCTGCTATTCCCTATGGAAATAGTTGCTTCGTGCATCTAATCGTTTCATCCTACCGATCATGATGAAATTAAGCACCTGGCTTGTCTTTAGTTTACTGGCCCAACACCTGATCGCACAAAAAAGGCCCTTACCAGTTATCGATATGCATCTGCATGCACTGCATGCCAATGATCAGGGACCTGCACCCATCAGTGTGGGAGCTCCTTTTCGTGATCTCGGCATACACGACCCCGCGAATGATTACAGGAAGGCTTTTATGAATGCCCTGAAAACAAAGACATGGGCCGATCATTCGTTCACCTCCCCGCTTACAGATGATTCGCTGAAAAGCCTCACCCTCGCAGCATTGGAGAAAAACAATGTCTATGCCACCACCAGTGGGGATATAGCAACGGTGCGGGCATGGAAACAGGCAGCTCCGAAACGCATCATCAACAGTATTGACTGGAACTTTGGCATGGCAGCAAAAGCGGGGCTTACGGTTGATTCGCTGGAGAAGCTCTTTCGATCGGGTGAATTCAAGGTATTTGGTGAGATCTCCATCCAATACGAGGGCATATCAGCCAGCGATTCGGCTTTTGAACCTTACCTGGCGATGGCAGAACGTCTCGACATTCCGGTAGGTATCCACGTAGGGAACGGCCCCCCAGGAGCGCCTTATATTGGAGCTGTCAATTACCGCGCAAAACTGCACAGTCCCTTTGTTTTAGAGGAGGCATTGCTACGTCACCCCAGGTTGCGTGTGTATGCGATGCATGCAGGCTGGCCCATGCTCGACGATATGCTGGCAACCTTATATACCCACCCCCAATTATATGTTGATCTCGGTGCTATTTGTTATATGATCCCTACCAAAGAATTTTATTTCTATCTCGGGCGCCTGGTCAATGCTGGGTTTGGTAAGCGGATTCTCTTCGGGTCTGATAATATGGTATGGCCACAGGCCATTGCCCGGGGAATAGAAACGATTAACAAGGCAGGCTTCCTGACGGCTACCCAAAAACGCGACATCCTGTTCAATAACGCCGCCAGGTTTCTAAGACTCACTGATCATGAAATAAATGAGATGTATTGACTAAGCTTGCTCCCCTCGCTATTGGTCTGCAAAGCAATTTTAGGTATCTTTAAGAAGTCAATAAATGCCCGTTAACCACTACACCAACATGCCACTTGCCAAACTCACTTTAATTAGCTTCCTTGTAATTAATAGTCTGCTGTCCTGCGCACAGAACAGCACCAATTGGAAAAATAAGAAATGCGCCGTGGCGCTTACCTACGATGATGCACTCAACATCCATCTCGACCAGGTAATCCCTGCGCTGGACTCTGTAGGATTCAAAGCCACTTTCTACCTGATCGGATCTTCAGACGCTTTTACCAAACGCATTCCCGAATGGAGAAAGGCCGCTGCCAAAGGTCATGAACTGGGTAATCACACGTTGTTCCATCCCTGTTACGGAAAACGGCCCGGCCGCGAATGGGTAAAACCAGATTATGACCTCAACAACTACACGTTGCAACGGATGAGCGATGAGATCAAAATGAACAGTGCGCTGCTGGAAGCTACGGATGGCAAAAAGAAAAGAACATTGGCCTGTCCCTGCGGAGATACAAAAGTGCAGGACTCCTTCTACCTGTACGGATTGAAAGACAATTTTGTGGCCTTTCGCGATGGTACACCTGATGCCAATGCCGTAAACCCCTTTGGCAAAGTGACTGTACAGTGGGTATCGGTTTATGAGAATACAGGCGACCAACTGATAGCAGCGGTTAAACGGGCCATGGAGTCCAATGCGCTGCTGGTGTTTGTTTTTCATGGTGTTGGTGGAGAGCACTCGATCAATGTATCAGCAGCCGCGCACCGGCAATTACTGCAGTTCCTGAAACAACAGGAGTCACAGGTGTGGGTGGCTCCCTTTGTTGAAATAGCAGAACACCTGAGAAGCAAATAATCAAAGCTGTCTCCCGCAAAAGTTTGGCCGGTCCAACGGAGAAAATCATTATAAAAAGATCCAAAGTTGAATGCATAGTTGGCAACCGGTTGCTGCCGGGGCTTGTCGTAAGGTCTGTCGATTGCCTCCGGATTGCCTACGGATTGCCTGAGCGCTCTCTGAAAAGGGGGCCAGTTCTCTAAGGAGCGCAGGCAATCCGTAGGCAATAAGAAGGCCAGCAGGTGACCAATGCCTGTCAGCATCGGGATCATCGCGATAAAATTGGTCACCCGTGAGTTGGTAGCTGTTGTCATATTCATCAATTTTGATAACACAAAGCTGGGGCTTCTGCGCGACCCGGTTACGATACATACCCGTTATAAACACCCGACTTTTTTTGCAACAAGGCATAAAAAAAATGCCCGATAATTGGGCGTTTTACAGGAGTTTGGGTGGTATTGGATGCTTTGGGTGGCTTTCGGGCCGAAACCGTTTATAACGGGTGTTTACATTTTTACATAAAAAGAAGACCGTCTCTTAATTTTGAAGGAAGCCTTACATATTGGGATTATAGAAAATAAAATTAAGGATTGAAGCAAGGCAAACCAATACCTTTTTAGTTGTATAAAAACCAAACCCCTCGAATTCGAGGGGAGTAAAATCCGGGTTGTAAATTGTCTCAGGCCCGAACCGTATTGCAACTGAATTACCACAGGTGATTTGGCAACATCAATGTTGTATAGCAGTAATATTTAAAAACTTCGAATTACTTAACATGGACTCAATTTCTTTCCTGATCTGGTCGTCTAAATACAGATAGCTGACAGTAAAATCATAGCCGTTATAAAATTTTGACAATAAATACGAGTCAAATAATAGCTTACCCTTTTTGTATACTGTCACATGGAAACTATCAAACAGGAGCCCTGCATATTGCACAGTAGCATTCAAAGAATCCACTTTCGAATCAGGTATGCCATCCAAAAAGGTTTTATATAACAATTCATTAGCTCCCTGGCGAAATGTCTTGTAACTACCTTGTGTGCTAGAATCAAAATAAGTTATAGTTGCATTTATGTTATTCCATTTGTTCTTAAATACGCTAAACAATAATTTCGTTTGTGAAACGTCTCCTTTTATATGATTTGTTTCCTCAATTGCCTTTATCCCGTCCCTATTCATTTTCTCACTGAAAGCGGAATCAAATGCAAAACCATTCGGGAAAACAACTGTCCATCCTACTTCTTTACAGAAAAATTTTTCGCCCTTCTTTTGAGCGTATGAAGTCATAAAAACAAAAAAGGTCAAACCCGTAATGAATATTCTCATAAAATAGCCTATAACATTAAGGGATTTAACGCTAGTAAAGTGGGATATATTGTATTATCAGCGCATCACAAAGGGATAATCATCATACCGTTTCAAAGCAAGGCCGGTACCACGTACAACGCTTTTAAGCGGATCATCTGCTACATGAACAGGTAACTTCATTTTTTGGCTTAACCGTTTGTCCAGGCCCCTGAGCAAGGCGCCACCGCCGGTAAGGTATAAGCCACGACGGTAAATATCGCTCGCCAGTTCGGGAGGAGTTTGCTCAAGTGCTCTTAAGATGCCTTCTTCGATCTTGAAAACGCTCTTATCGAGGGCTTCTGCAATTTCCTGGTAGCTTACATATATCTGCTTGGGGATACCGGTCACGAGGTCGCGGCCATTGACGGGAATGTCGGCCGGTGGTTCATCCAACTCCTTCATGGCTGATCCTATCTGTATCTTGATCTGTTCCGCTGTGCGCTCACCGATCAGTAAACTGTGGTAACGCCGCAAAGACTCCATGATATCGGCTGTAAACTCATCACCCGCAATCCGAATAGATTGATCGCATACAATTCCTGCCAGGGCGATCACTGAAATACCGGTAGTGCCGCCACCAATATCAATGATCATATTGCCTACAGGCTCTTCTACATCTATCCCGATGCCCAGGGCAGCCGCCATGGGCTCGTGCACCAGGTACACTTCTTTGGCGCCGGCCTGCTCGGCACTATCCCTTACTGCGCGTTTTTCAACCTCTGTGATAGAGGAAGGGATACAGATCATCATGCGCCAGGAAGGACGGAAAAGTGTTTTTTTGGGATACACCTGTTTGATCAATCCACGGATCATCAATTCAGCGGCATTAAAATCGGCTATTACGCCATCTCTTAGCGGACGGACGGTTCTAATATCGTCGTGCGTTTTTTCATGCATCATCAAAGCCTTCTTACCCACGGCTAACACCTCTTTCGGGTTATTTCTGTTGAGGGCTATGATGGAAGGCTCGTTTACTGTTATCTCGTCGTTGTGTATGATAAGCGTGTTGGCAGTTCCCAGGTCCATTGCAATTTCCTGTGTAAACCAATTAAATAACCCCATAGTTGTAATAAAATTAGAAGTTGACCGGAAGACGTATCTGAATAGTGTTAGGAAGGTTTGATAGCCTTAATATCAGTCAATATAGCCAATTTATCCTTAATAAATCTATTATGTAGCGTAGTGTGGATTACGATGGGGGCTAAAACAAAAAGTCCCGTACGCTGGCGTACGGGACTTTATTAGCATTTCGGGGCTAAAGCATTACAAGTTATTGATCGTAATGGTAGCCGCGGAACCGCTGGTCTGGCTGGCTGTGCCGGGGTTACCCTGAGAGCCTGTAGCTCCCTTGGTACCATTGGTGCCACCGTTGTGGCCCTTGCCACCGCCGCCAGCAGTGCCTGCGCTGCCGCCTGTACCTGGACCGCCACCGGTACCGAATGCTCCGGGAGGAGCGCTGGCGCTACCTTTGGTAACCAGGCTGGCCGAAGCACTGGCAACATTGACCACAATATTACCGGCTGAATTGGTGCCATTGCCGGCATCGCCGCCACGACCACCGGAACCGCCTGAACCACCACTGCCACCATTACCACCACTGGTACCGGTACATTCGCAACTGGCGCCATCACCACCGTTGCCACCATTACCGCCATTGCCACCGTTGCCACCATTGCTACCTGAGCCGCCGGTACCGGAGCGGGTGAAGAACAGTACGGCATTGCCGGTGCTGCTCACCACGGCACTGTTGATGGTAAATATCGCCTGGTAGCTGGCCAGTCCGGGACCACCGGGATTGCCTGCACCACCGGTAGCGCCGGCTGTACCGGGCCCACCAGGACCACCATTGTCGCCGGGTTCGGAGCCGGATACGGTACAGGTGCCGCCACTGCCACCGCCACCATTGGTGCCGGTAGCACCTGCGGAAACAGCAGCGCCATTAGAACCGGTAGCGCCCAGGATATTGAAGTCGCCAATATTGGCATTGCCGTTGGTGCCGTTGCGCACCAGGGTATCCATGGTGAAACCATTGACAACGGTGTTGTAGAAATTGACGTAAATACCCTGGTTGAGGGTTACTGTGCCGTAGTTATATGCTACGGGAGTCACCGGGCTATTGATCTTCACCGGCGCCGTAGGTGTGAAGTCAGCGGCAGAAGTAGCCTGCACCTGCATGGGGAAAGCGCCTTTGATACGCTCCCGGTCGGAGGCATCCAGCTCGCCATCGCCGTAAATGAATTCATTGACCCGGCGAAGGGTGCCCGCAGCGGAGCGATCGTTCTGTGAACTGGTAAGGGGAATATTCCCAAAAAGCTGGTTACAAAGATCGGGATTGTT
Organism: uncultured Paraflavitalea sp.; assembly: GCA_966211765.1. Lineage (GTDB taxonomy): Bacteria > Bacteroidota > Bacteroidia > Chitinophagales > Chitinophagaceae > Paraflavitalea. The sequence continues at coordinate 146,385 of CBIHOV010000009.1, read as the reverse complement.
TTCCCCGTCTATGAATACCTGTGTGAGCTCTTTCAACTGGTCAACATCCTTGACCGTGATGAGGGTTGTAATTGGCAAGCCCTGATCGATCAACTCCAGGGAGTGACCAAGTCGTTCGGCTCTTTCTCTGAAACTCAATTTCATTTTATTAAATGTTTAGGTGAAGAAAATGAGGATTTAAAAAAATAAGGCAACGAGGCATCGAGGCACAAAGGCAACGAGAAAGGCTTCGACAGTCCTTACAGGCTCCTTTAGATCAGGGTGAGCCGCCCTTGAAGGGCGACCCACCTTGCGACAGCCCTTCGCCTGGCAGGGTAACAGCTTAAGTAAACGATGTGGGTTGATAAATAAGATCATTGAGGTAGCATACGGCTGCAGGGCGGCCCCGGCCATTGAGCCCGTTCTTGCCCGAGCTGCCGGCCTGCCCTTCTGTGCCCGGTTGGCCATTAAGGGTAGTATTGTTCATTAGGCTGATGGCACCACCTTTCCCTCCCTGTCCGGCTTTCCCATAAGCACCACCGAAACCGCCTGCAGAATCGAGGGCGGTCATACGCACCTGCGCTATTGCTTCATCCGGCACACGGAGATAGATATTGGAGCTTAATCCACCATGACCGCCATTGCCACCACGGCCACCGTTGCCACCATGGCCGCCATTCCCCGCATTGCCGCCGGGTACCTTTACATTGAATCCGTCTAAACCAGGCGCTCCGTTGCCGCCATGCCCGCCATGGCCTCCATCTCCCCCATCACCACCATCGCCGCCTGCTGCTGCCTGAGAGAAAAGATGCAGATGACCTTTGAGCCCGCGAATGGTGATCTCCGCCAGTTTACACATACCGCCGTTGCGGCCCTTGCCACCATCGGCTCCCTCTTCCCCATGGGTAGCATCGGTGCCGTGCAGGTCGCCCAGTTCCTGCTCGGGCACCCAGGGCCCCAGCACACTTGTTTCAATAGTGCCGGTGACACCATCACGACCATCAAGGCCGCTAACCCCGGGCTTACCATGTACCCCGTTTTGTGGCCCATGTTTAAAGTCTACGGAAAAAGGGGTGGGCATGATCCCTATCTGGTGACTGATGCCCTGAGCTGGTTTGCCGGACACAATCAATTGTTGTATAAGCAGTGAAAAGACATTACCGCGTATCACGATCCGGGCGCCTTCTTCCAGCACCAGGGTACCTATATTGACGATGGTGTACAATTCTTCCATCTCGCCCAGGTTCCATATCTCCTGTGGCATGGTGAGGTCCCAGGTGGTTCCTTTGGGTACTATTTTGTGCAATACGGAAACGCCCTTCACGCATATCGGGAAATGGCGTTTGATCCCTTTAGCATCCTGCTCAGATATGAGCGCTCCGGCAAATGCTACGGCCTCTCCCCGATCGTGCTTGCCCTGCCCCAGTTTGGCACGCAGTTGATGCGCCGGACTGTAAAAGAATGGCAGGCGCATCTGGTGGTGTTCGTCGGTGGCATTGCTGAGCACCTGGCGCGCTATTTCAAAATTGTGCAGGTGGAAGTAAGTAGTGATCTCTTCTCCGTTGAGCAATTGCCTGGGATCGTGTTCGATCAGGGAGGCTTTGTGCAGGAATTCCTGCATGGAACTTTCGGTAAGCGACGCTGTCGCTTTACCTGCATAAGTAGCGATCATAAAACATCGGTTAATATGGTGGAAGGATAATAACTGGTCACAAGCGCAAAGGGGCGCTTACCGCACACGCACTCGAAATTGCGTAGTTGTGCGGGCCGGTTCACAAAATGATGACTCACGGGATTGCGGCTGTTGTACCGGTAAAGAATGGTCTCGTTGAATACGATGCGGTAAAAGCCGGCCATCTCCATCAGGGGGAACATGATGGCAGCGTCTGCCGCGGACTGCAACCATTCGCCTTCTTTGTCTTTAAGGCAATCATAGGCCGGGTCCTGGTCGCCGATAGCCAGGAAGAGGCCTGCCCGGAAGGTACGGATATGGGATACACGCCAGCCCTGCCGCAGGGTGGCCAGGTCTTTCGGGGATGCATAGGGTGCCGAAACACCCAGGTGGCCATCTGCATCGATGTATTGGCCGTACATGATCCAGCAATCGTACCGTACATATTGCTCATTGATCAAGGAGAGGGCATTGCTGCAGGCCAGCTGATCATCTCCATCGAGGCAAACGACTATATCATCTGCATGGCAATAGTTGGTAATGGCCTGGTGTATATTGTATGCAGCGCCCATTCTTTGTTGGTTGCGCAGCAGTGTAGCGTTGAGTGCTGCCGGAGGTTCAAAACGAGCAGTTGCATCGCTGGAAGCATCATCAATAAATATTACTTCCACATTCGGGTAATCCTGTGTCAGCAGACTGTTGACACATTCACGCAGGAAATGGCCCGGATTGTGGAAGGGTACGATCACTACAAGGCGGTGACGGGTATCATCAACGGTGTGTCCATTGCCCCGGATCATATCAGCCGCCATTTTCCGGGCCTGTATTATGTATTCGACTAAACTTTGTGGCAGATTGTGCTGCCGCAGCAGGCGGTTGGCTGCTTCAATGGCTTCGGATACACGTCCGCAGGAACAAGCGCAGATCATGTATTCAAACAACAACTGGTAATCGTACACAGGTTTATCAATAAACAATTTATCGGTGGCGGGGTATGGCGGGTCCTGTAAGGCTACAGCTGCCAGGCAATATCCCTGAAAGTATTGGTGGGTTTCGCGGTAATAGCGTGCAATGGCCAGCAATGGTTCGAGCCGGAAAGGTCTTGCATCGAAAGCCGCCAGATAGGCTGCCTGTACAGTGGGCCATTCACGCCCAAGCAGCCGCAGCATTTCTGCGCGCTGGAAGCGGGCATACCAACGTTCTTCCTCCCAGCCTTCCACTTCTATCCTCTTTTCATACCAATGGAGGGCTGCTTCATATTGCTCCAGGTCTTTGTAAGACTGGGCGAGGTAAAACATGTATCGTTCGTTCTGCGGTTCTGTCTTCAGAGCTTCTGTAAGCAGTTGTACATCGCGCTCGAATTTATCGGAACGGCAGCCACCATCTCCATGGTGGGTAAGGCTTAATTCGGGCAGGAAATCCCATTCGAGGGTTGCTTCGGTATGCAGGTACTCATGGGTAACACCTTTATAGCGCCATGGGTGACGGCTGCTTACGAGCATGGGCTGTGTATAATCGAGGCTGCCTTCGTAACGGATCTCATACAGATCGTGGTGGAGTTTGTGCCGGAATGGTGCTTTTACATGTAGTGTCATATCGGCATCCATGATCAGCAGGTAGTCGGCATGGTTACGCGCCAGGTCCAACACTTCACCACGGTTGTGCCCGAAATTTTTCCAGGTGGTATGGTGCAGCTCTCCGGGTTTTCCCTGCATCACTTCTTCAATGACGGCCGGGGTATCATCCGCTGAACCGGTATCGCAGATCACCCAATAATCTATATATGGCAGGGCCGACTGCAACGCGCGCCGAATGATGGGCGCTTCGTTCTTTACCATCATGCACAGGCAGATGGAACGATCAGGTATTTTTGACATAGCGAACGGAAAGAAGATTGGTGATGGCAATAGAATTATTCGGAGTTACCGAATTGCTGGCCGGGGTGAATATCGTATCGAAGTTATTGCCAGGCTGCTGGGTGTTGGCAGTGCCCGTCCAGTAATAACCCTGAGACCCCTTGCTGTTGAAATTGCCCTGGCCATCGCCCATGCCACCGGCCTGTGCATTGAAACCGCTGACGCCGTTGACCATGAGTGCCGTGCAGGGATTGGGGTTGGCGCCGGCTGCAGTGATGAGACCGTTCCAGTCGGCCTGGCTTGGAATACGCCAGCCTGCCGGTGTGTTGGCAACAGCCTGCGCTTCGGTATAGAGCAGGCCATATTGGGCACGATAAGTATTGTTGTTGTCATAAGCTATACAACCCACCCCATAATTGTAATTGGCGGCCAGCCAGGTTTGGTTGTTGATGAAAAGGGTTGGATAAACCTGTCCTCCCGGATCGGTGAAGAAATTGGCGGTGATGAATATGGTAAACTGCAGGCTGTTGAGGTAATTGTTGTTGTTATCGAAAGCCTGTAAGGTGAGGAATATGGCAGTATCCTGCGCCACCTGTATGGGTAGGGTGAGTGTAAAAGTATCATTTGCGAGTGGCTGGATATTGGGCGTTTGATCTTTCTTGTAATAATTCCGTTGCAGTAAAGGCACACCGGGTATACTACAGAAGAGCTTGATATTATCCACATAGAACATGAACCACTTTAACGGAATGAGTATATTCTGTGTGGGCGCTGTGAGGTTTATAATGGAGCCATTGAGGCCAAAGAAGCCATAGAGACCGCGGGTAAGTGGCGCATCCTGTTTTGAGATATCGAGAATAAAGGTGGCTGGTTTGTACGGGGTGGTACTGTTCATCATAAAGTTGTTGAACGTGACCATCATTTGGGTATGACCTGCCGGGGTAAAGGAATTGATATTGCTGAAGGCAAAGGTGACGTTGGCATTTGCACCGGTGCCGATGATGCCTGTATTGCTTTGCTGCGGGTAGAGTGTCCATACAGGGGCTGCACCAGTGCCGGTATTGACGGGGTTTTTATAGCCCCATGCCTGGTCGGTAACCACGCTGGCGCCAATATCCCAGGCTGTACCGGAATCGCCAGTAGACACGAGTGCGCCCGCGGTACTACCATAGACGAAAGAGACGGTCACCGTTGGATTGCCGGTCCAGGGTTTCGAATCATTGTACAGGGAATTGGCGCCAATGTTCTTAATATTCAGGAAAATGGTATTGCTCAGGGGGTCGGTGGCTACGGATACATACACCGTGCCCTGGTTATCGAGGCCCAGTTGGAGCACGGTGGTAAGGTCTACAGCCTGCGGAGGCTCACTGGCGTTGAGGGCCAGGTTTTGAGGTTGCGGGCTGGCCGGCACATTGGCTCCATTCAGGTTATAGAAGTTCATACTAACAACATCGATTGTGGGTGAAGCAGTGGCGGTAACGAGGTCGATGTTGAACGTGAGGCTGGCGCCTGCAGGCCAGGTACCCGAAGCATTGCCGTAGGTTAACAGCAGTCCTTTGTAAGCGGCATCATAACTAAATGCCCAGCCCGGCTGTGATACATTGGTGATCGTCATCACTGCTTTTTGTTGGGGCGTAAAATAAGTGGGCATAAATACTTCGATACCGGAAGCGGAATTGGCATCGCCGGTTTGTAAGGTAATATCAGCGCCGGTGTTGTTAACGATGGCAACGTTGAGGGTGGCTGTAACACCTACATAGATCTGCGGCAGGTTATCTGCAGCGGGATTGACGATGGAAAAATAAACAGGATCGGAAGAAGCTGTATAGGTACTCATGCGATTAGCGAGTTTAATGTTTGTAGGAAACTGGTCCATTTTACGAAGCATCATTGTTTGGCGGTAGCGGGTTCAGGGCCAGCCATCCTTCCAGCAGGGTCTGGATCGAATAACCATACACGGGTGTTTCGTTGACGGCATTGGCTGCAAGGGGCGTTTCAGTGGCAGCGCCAGGCGTAATCCAGGACCAGGCATAACCAGCTTCCGCGGGCAAGGGCACGGTTAAGCCCTGGGCCATCTGCAGCATGGGACGGGTAATGAAGTTCACCGCCAGGCTGTTCACGATATCTGAATACTGATCGGGCGGTATGGAAAGCTCGCTCACACCGAGTACACCAGTGGTGGCGTGCACGGCTGCCCGGGGATCTACCAGCATGGTGATACTCATGGGTTGTTGATTGAGGGTTACCTGTATGGTCGTTTCCGTTGCCGGGGTTACACCATTGGTCCAGGTTGTATCGGCGGCAGGCATGTAGAAGCTTTGTCCGGTATAGGGATTGCTGTTGCCGGTTTCGAGAATATAGCCTACCAGACCATCATCGAGGTTGGCCAGGTCGCCCAGCCGGGCCGGGAAGAGCACATTGCCCAGGTTGGCGCTGCTGAAGGGCATACGGGTGGGATAACTGTAACGCCCTGCGATGACATCCTGGGGAAAGGGACTGTTCACGTTGTTGTCTGCCTGGTTCAGCGGCAGGAGGTTGCCCATGGTCTCCATGGTGAGTACTGCGCGTGTAAGGGCGAGTGGCTGGCCAATGAGCACGGCGAGTGAATTGTCCTGCGCATAATTGGCGGGACTCACAAAAGTTTCTGAATCCTGTATCGCAGTCATCATGTCTTCCAGGAATGCACCGGTCTGATCGAACAGGTACCACATGTAATTAGCAATGTGTGCGTTGACGGTAGGTGTGCCACGCTGTCCAATATCGGTAATGAGTTGCTGCTCGCTGGTGCCGCTGTTGGCGATATTGCCGGCGCGGGTGCGGTATACGTTTGCTCCATGTTCTACACCGAAGGTGCCAATGGCAGCACCATCTGCATCGTAGAAGAAAAGATCGTTGTCGAGGTGGTTGGGCATTACCCATCCACAGATGGGAGCGGTAGCAGGATGGGTATTGGTTTCGACAAAATCGCCACTAACGCCGGATACCTCATTGTTGTGCGCCGCCGACAGCCATTTGAACCAAACCCTGGTGGGCGCCACAATACGCGGGGCGAGGTATACGCGACCCTTGTTTTGCTGATCGTTGGGATTGGGCGTCGTTGCATACGAGGTAATGCAGTTGAGACCGCCCTGCGGACTGCGTGTAGCTGTTTGCAGGTCCATGCGCTGGCCAAATACATCCACGATCTCGATGCTGACGATGTCCATAAACCCGGCGCGCAGGGGACCGAAATTGCCCAGGGCCAGGGGGCCGTTGGGGATTGGTTCGAGGCTGGTGAAGGCATCATCGTACCAGTTGTCGTTGGGCGTGGCGCCGGCGGCAGTGTTGACCTTGGGCGTATAATTATCCATGCGCCCGGCTACGAGGTTCTCCACCGGCACCTGTGCTACATAGGCAGTAAGTACCTGGTTGGTATTGAAACCGCTCATGGCCTGGGAAAGTATCTTACGACCATCATAGAGGGTAGCGATCTGCTGTAGTGTTGTATTTTCCGGATCGTTGGGATTGTTGTTGATGTAATTAGTGATCTGGTAAGAGAGTATACCGGTAGCGCCTGATCGCATGGTGGCATCATCTTCATAATCCACGGCTGTAGAAGACGTAAAAGGAACAGGGGCATTGCCGTTCATTTTGTACAAATAGTCTACGCCATCGGCATCGAGGTTGAAATAATCGGTGATATTGGTGGCTGAATATAACTGGTTGGCGTGATCCTGCCCCCATTGGAGGGGCGCCATGTTCACATTCCAGATCATAAAGATGGGCATGAAGGGATCTACCCTGCTGATTGAAAATTCGGGCAGGGCTGTTTGTGTGTTCCATCCCACGCTGCCGCTGGAATAACCATCATTGGTAGCATTGGTCCAGGTAATGCCAAGGGCCTGTGGTCCCGCTACACTAACGGTGGGGGCAGCCACTGGTTTATAATCTGGGTTATTGATCAAGGCAAAGAGACTGGTGTTGGGCGGGGTTGGTAAGCCGCCCAGGTTGGGGGCAATGTCGAGGGGACTGAGGCCACCCTGTGCATACATCAGTGAAATAGTAAAGTTGGCCGCTGATGCTACGGCCGGATTGCCGGTACCGCCTGCCGTGGCTAACGCCGATGCTACCTGGCCAGCCAGCATGGGTGTGATAAGAAATGCCTCACCGGTGAGTGCCTGCACATCTGCCTGGATGGCAGCGGGCATATTGGTAGTTACGGCCGGCACGCCGGGGATAGCGGAGGCATTGACGGTAAAGTTGTTTGCATTGTAATTGATGACGAGCTGGGAAAGCAATTCGGGACTCAGCCGCACAAAAGTGGTATCTCCATCGCCATTGCGCTGCAGGGGCTCCATCATCGCTCCTTCCATCAGGATGACGGGCTCAGACGGCACCTGGAAATAATCGGCTATATCACATTGGAGGCTCCACACGGCATTGGTGGTTTGCTCATTGATAGCAGCAAGTGCATTGAGCACCGTCTGGTAATTGGTATATACGGCATAGGCCAGGCTGCTGGTACCAACACCAGCGCCGGGTGGTACGATGCCGGTTACCTGCCCGCTGGTGGCATCGGTAGTATATTGCAACAGGCTTACTGTATTGCCGTAGTTGATCACATCATTGAGTTCACCGGCAGTGGAGGTCCAGATAAAATTATTCATCACGCTCTGCTGGATATAGTTATCGGTCTGTTCTCCCTGGAACATTTTTACAAAGCGTACCCAATCCATGAAGAGTTGCTTGCGGCGCAGGCTCAGTGCACCACGACCCATATCGTACTGTTTCTGCGCGGTATTGAGGAGGTACAACTGTTCGGCCAGGGTAAGGGGCAGGGTTACTTCCTCCGCCTCTGTACTTCCGTCATTGGTACCCGCCTGGGTATTGGTGATGAGCCAATTGAACCCACCGGAAACATTTTCAAAACCATTGTTGTGCATGCCCTCTTCGAGCGTAATGAGCTTGTTGGGCGTTTTTTCAATATTGGCCAGCAGCCCCAGTTGAAGGGCATCGAGCAGGTATTCGTAATTGGTGAGCACATTCGGATCGTCGGTATTCTGCCCCATATCAAATTTCAACAAAGCAGCAAGGGCTTCTTCTGTAGAGTTGCCAATGGCTATTTCAGTAGGGGCATTCCATACAGCGGTGTTGGTTTGCCCTGAAGAAAGAAAATAAGTAGTACCGGGGTTGGTGGCCATATTCCATACCACTTCCTGCACGGTGCCTGCGCAAAGCACCTGGGTAGGCAGGTTTAACTGGGTGATCTGGTATTGGTCGTTCACACTGGCCGAAATATCACCCTGGTTGAAGGTCCACTTCATCGTTTGTGACATGATCTGGTTGAAGAAATCGATCGGCGTCGTTTCGGGCACAGCATTGTTGGCCAGGCTGCGCTGTACATAATCGTTGTACTGCAGTGTTACCTGGGCATCGATATCATTGAGGGGATCGGTGGCAGGATCGCTGAGCCAGCCGATGACCTGGTAGGTGCAGCGGAACTGGATAGCTGGATTGTTGTTGGTGATGGCTGCCAGTACATCGGGCACATCGCTGAAATTATCCCAAAAGCCAAACACGCTGCAGCACTCAGGATAGTAAGAATTGAAATAAGGTCCTACAAAGCCAATGGAGGTGAGGTAACAGTAATCACCATCAGCGCCTTTTTGGGAAGGCAGGTAATTGCCGGCCGGCTCGCTGGAGGGATTCCAGCTGCTGAGGTCAACCACGCGGCCCATCCAGGTGTAAGGCTGTTGCTGGAAGGCGGGAAATGCTGGCAGGGGCACGGTGATGGCCGGGCGTCCGTCAGTCGGTTTATCCTGTGTGATATAATCGCTTTCCACCACCCAACTTTTGGCAGTGGGCACACCATAGGTATTGTTCTGCTGATTGAGGATACTGAGGTAGCGCGTTACCAACCAGCGATTGGGTGCATGTGGGAAAATGATCTTTGGATTGCCCGGGATTTGTTGTCCCTTATTGAAATAATCCGGCAATTCCCAATGGAGGTGTATACCTGCGCCGAGGGAATTGGTGGGACTGATGAGTGGGCCGCCACTGTTGGTAACACCCAGGGGCTGGAAAATTTTATCGCCGGTACTGGCCATGTTCTCATAACTATCAAGCGGATCGGCCCAGGGCATTTGCTCAAAGAGTGCGGTCTTACCCTGGAAATTGCCCACTACTTTATTATAATCATTTATGTTGGTGCGCAGTGCGGCTATATTGAGCGGAACGATTGCGTTCATAAGATCATTGCTTTTATTGGTTGAAAAAACTTACCATACCTACTCCTTCTGTCATCTCGAAGCCCATGATGGCGGCATCGACGGTGGCTCCTTTGTTGGCTGTTGAAATAATACCGGCCAGGGTCTGCATATTGAGCACGCGCGTATCCGTGGAACGAAAGGCACTGCTGATATCGGTAGGCGTGGAGGTATCGCTCATGGTGACACTTTGTATGGTGGTACCATTGGGACCGGTGGTGGTAGTGATGGTGAATGTGGTGAGGTTCTTAACTGCATCAACAGGTTTTGTTTGCACCTGGCATTGATCCAAAAAGCAGTCGATCCCGTAGTGGAGGGCTTGCGGTGCTTCGTGGATGTCGATGCGCCAGGCATCGCCTGCGATAAGGCAGATCATGGTATCGGATTTGGGGCCCAATTGTTCCAGCCGGAGGATGTCCAGCATCACAGGGGGCTTATCATCGGGCGTGCCTCCCTTTGGATAGGCATTCACACCCAGGCTGGGATAATCGAGCACCAGGGATGAGCGCAGCAGGAAACCACTAATAAGGGTTGGTACCGGCGGCGGATCGGTACCTAATAATTTGGACCGCACTTTTGTGGTGAAAGCAAAGCTCTTTTGTTGTGCGCCGGGTGCAACAGCTGTGTCGAGGTTTAGCATCGCGCTGTCGGTATCGGCTGTCAGGTTGCGTCCGATGCTGAAAGCGCCATCGCTCAAAGCGCTTACCCAGTTCTGGTCGAGGTAAAAGAAACGGATCGATTCCTGGGGCAACATGCGTTCGTCGGGCACCAGGTAATTGAAGGGCACCCCATTGAGCAAGGCCAGGCGGCTGAGCCAGGTGGCCAGGCTATCGGGCAGATCGGGATCGGTGAGCGAAGCCATGATGGCGTTGGGACTGGCATAGGTGGTGGCCAGTGCGTTTTGCAGGTGCGCTCTAGTCAATGTCTTTTTCATAATGCGTTTATTGCTTTAGCTTCAGCAAGGTTTGTTTGAATATGCTGCCCAGCGGGGCGGCGGTTTGCGTGCGCGCTCCTTGCAGCAAGGCGGGCTGCTGTACATTAAAATGCTGCATCATCAAGGTATTCTCCACGTTGTTGTTCACCTGCTGCCCAAGGCCTTTCTTCCAATTGTACAAACCAGTAGAGAAGGAAGTATCCTGCAGGGCTACCATGCGCCCGATGGTCCAGGCGGCAGCATAAGAAGTATCCAGCATACCTGTGGTAGGATCGAAAACGGTAGCCGCATCGGGCGAAGGGATGGGCAATGTGAGCGGTGCGGCACTGGCAGTAGAATATGGTACCAGTGGCCCGCGGTACCAGGCTACGTTTTTCTCGGCCGTACGCATGGTTTCATTGAGTGGTACATAACCCATATTGAAAGCGCCTGCTACTACATTATTCGTTCCGGTATATGGAAGACGGATATTGGTATTGCTGGCAGATACGCCACTGCCAGGTGTACAACCGTTGAGGCTTTCGAGGGTGTGTACAAAACTGGCGGGCTGGCCTGTGCTGAAAAATGTCCAGTTGGCCAATACTGCCAGTCGTATGGTATCGGTTGCTGTAGCGTTACCGGGCGGATTAGCAGGCAAGGAACCATTGGCCTGGGGCAGAAAGTCTTCCATCCCTTCGAGGGATACCAGGTAAGCTGTTGTTTTACGTTGTGTATTGGGAAGACGATTGCCGAATACGATGGAAAAACTGCCGGTAGGTTCGCCGTTCGAATCGCCATTGGTAGGCTGGTTTATCAAACTCACTACGCGCACATGCGCCATCAGCGCCAGGTCTTCTACGGAAGGGGCGAGTTGCCAAAACAATCCCAGCGGCACATCCACCACATTGATGGTATCGGTAGTAAGTTCACCAGGCTCCAGATCGGCCAGGTCGGTAGCTGCATAGAAATAAGAATAAGTATTGGCCGGTATCTTACTACCACTATAAGCGGTTGTAGGAAAAAGATCGCCGGTGGTGCAGGTGGTCAGGCTATTGGTCAGCGCCGTGTAAGCGGCCTGATCATCCTCATCGAGCAACAACACCCAAAGCCAGGTGGGCACATCAGCATCTACATCTTTGCCGGGCTGCGGCGGGGCGTAAGGTTCTTCAAGTGTAGGATAACGGGTCCAGGGGAATGTTGTTTTTTTGAATACCACATGAGGCAGCACATTGGAGTACTCTCCCGAAGCATTGTTGTTGGGGAAGATACTGCTGATCACACTGCCTGGACTGGAGAGGCTGAAGCGATCGGCTGTGACAGCAAAAGTATAGGTATTGCTGTAAGCATCGCCACTTACGGGCGTTTTACCATCGCTTTGAAACACCTGCTGGTTTACCTGCAACTCGTACATCCCGGCATCCAATCCCGGCAGGGCATGTTGTACGAAGGAAACCTGTTCGTTCAGGAGGTATTGTTCGCTATTAGTATCTGGCATTGTTACAATTATTTTAATGAGGTGATCTTATGCGGCATTGTTGGTGCTGAGTATGGCTACCATCGGCCAGTCGGTAAGGGCTTCTGTGCTACTCATATTGGTAAGGATTACGTCTGCAGGAGCATAAGTATCCCAGCCATTGGTATTCAGGTCGGCCAGGATGGCGTTGCGCTGTCCGCTTACCCAGGCCTGGGTAAGGGAAGACAAAACGTACTGGCTATTGTCGAGGACTTGTGAACTGGCGCCACTCACGGTGATGTTAAAGGTTTGCGCCTGATCGTCTTCTGTTACCTGGAGGGTATAGCTCGTATCGGGCTGGGCCGAAGTATAACTGAAGTTGGTTTGCTCGCCACCGGTAAACAACAGGTCGATGAGGGGTACATTGTTCACGGTATCGGGATCACGAGGCACGGGTGTAATGTTGAAGCCGAGCAAGGTCTCAGGAAGCAATGTGGGGGTATTGGCATTGTTGGCTGGCAGGCTTGGATCGCCCCAAAGGGCGGTATTGCTGCTGCCGAGCACGGGATCAATGGTCACATTGCTGAGGTAGTTACTGAACTGGCCACTGCCGTCGGAGGTCTCACGTTTGCGCAGTGCGATGGTATGTACGGACTGCACATTGGAGAACTTCATCGGCTTCACATTGATATTGGGGTTCCATACCTGTGTGGGAGAAAAGGTGTTTGTACCGGCGGCCAGTTCGAGATAAGGATGGCTGCTGGTATCTATGCTGGCACTGTTGTATTGCGTAGGATCGTTGGGAATAGAAGCAGTGGTGGTGGCGCCCGTAGCCCAGTTGGCAAAATTGGCAGGAATGGTGGTAGTCGTTACAATGTTGAAATTGTCCGGGTCCAATAGCCAGTCCCAGATCTCGCCATCCTGGCTGGTTGCATCTTTACCCAGCAGGCCGGTGGATACGGAAGCGGATACATTGGCGGTGGTAGTGGGTTCATCCGCCAGCGGCGCAGGCGCTTCAGCAGCAAGGCTCATTGCCTTTATGCGTTGGGTGGATTTCAGTTGCTGTTTCTGTTGCTGCGGTGCGGGCTGCTTAGGAGTTACAGGCGGTGGCAGGAAGTTCTGTTCCAGATTTTGCCAGGTGACGGGTACAGGGGCGGCCGCATCCGATCCAAATTTGATGGTGATGGAAACAACGTCGAGGTCTACATCGGCAACACCGCCAAAAGGTGGTCCCCAGAGTTGCAGGTCGGCGCCTACATGTATTTTGATGGTAAACAGGCCCAGGTTGAGGCTGCAACCGATATTGACATAGGCATCGGCTTCGTACTGGAAGGGCGACCAACCGATGAGAAAATCAGCGCCGAGACTGAACCATACTTTCACCACGGAGGCATCGAAAGTGGCAGAGACTGCCATACCGGCCATGAACATGGAAGGTGTGAGGGCCAGGTAAGCAGAACCGGAAGCCTGGAAGGGCCCGAGGTTGAAAGTAACGCGGATGCGCGGCACGGCGGGGTACCAGTCGGGTTTCACAAAAGCAGGGTGGTAACCGCCAAGGCTCACCACAAAATCTCCTTTGTGCTCGCCAGCAAACCAGAGATAGAAAGCAAAGCCTCCGCTGAGTTTTACAAAGGGGCCAAAAATATAGGAAGCCGGTGTGATAACGCCTGCAATATTGATGAGGCCGGTGGAAGGTGTGATGGCTGCTACCAGGTTTACCTGGATGCTTGCCAATGCATCGGGCGCACCTTCGGGCAGCACGATGGCACAACTACCGAGCAGGGCTATCTGCATATCTACTCCAAAGGAGAAGGTGAGCATGGCAAAGGCGGACACCATATCGAAGGAAGTAAACTGTACGCCGAAACCTACCCAGTACTCCCCTGCCTGGTATTTGATCACGCTGCCGTTCTGCAACTGGCCGATAACACTGGTGAGTGCATTTTGCGCATTGCCCTGGGGCGGCGCCATATTGGGCAACAACAGGTAAGTGGGCAGGGTATCGATGGTAGGCAATATCAGGGCATAATTGACCCCGAAGCCGAAAGCCAGGCCTGATACATAGAAGAAGGGCGGGCCGCCGAGTGGAATTTCCAGGTTGGCATAAATAAAGAAGGCAGCGGGCTTGCTATCCTGCGCAGGTGCATAACCGCCGATGGCTTTGAAGCCAAACTCGGCTACCTGCACGATGACCTCGCCAAAGTAGTTGGTGATATTTGTATTGGGATCAACGGATTTGAGAAAAGCGCCACCGATCTCGAGACCTGGCTCGCTAAAATCCATACCCAGGCCCTGGATATCGAAGCTGACAGAATTGCCCGCAGGCATACCCGGCAAGGGCAGCGGGAAGGTGATGCAAAGGCCCTGCACATCGAGGGTAAAGCCACCCATGGTCATTCCTGCGGAGATACCGAAAGTAGCTTCGCCCGATTGGTAATTGAGCCCGATCTTTTGCAGGTTTACGGGGCCAAAGGTTTTGTTTACATTGATCCAATGCGCAGGGCTGGCCGGCGGACTGGTTTGTACTTTATTCTGTGGATTGTTATAATAGGGTGCAGGATTAGCGGAGGGTGTTGCCGGGGGCAGTGACATAGGCAGGGCAAAATTATTTTCTGCCGTGGCCGATCCTTCGCGCATGAGCCCTGCGGTAAGGGAGAAGCCACCCTGACCAAGTGTGAATGTTGTTTGATCGCCTGTGGTACTGACGGAATAATTGTTTTTTTCTTTGCCATCACCAATGGTGCGGGTATAAAGCGGGTTGGCCGAGGTATCTACTTTGGGAATATTGAACGTGACGGGCTTGCCTGTTGTTGCAGGATCGGCATTGGTATAGGAAAATCCAATATGCTTGAGGGTGTATTCATTAAATACTGGTATGCTACCCACCAACGGCAGGTTCTTAAAGGCCAGGTCGGTATCAATAGCGGCGCCTACTACATAAGGATTGGTACCGGTTGATCCCGACTGCAGGATGGTATCGGCATAGAAAGTAAGGGTTACTTTATCGGTATTGCCTCCATTGGAGTACACGAGCTCAAACTTAGCGGACACGCCCAACTCGGTAGTGGTGGCCCCGGTTTTGGGTGAAGTATAGATCACCTGTCCCGCTACATAATCAATGATGGCTTCGAGGTTGAGCTCGGGCGGCAGTTGTACATCGAGACCAAACTGCTGGCCCACAAAAGTCATGAAGGAGCCGATGTCGATCACGGCATTTTGTACACAACCATTGAAAGTATAGATGGTTGCCGTATCGGTAGTGGTCAGTTCTGCGGCCAGGGCTACAGGAACAGAACCAATTTCAAGGTTGATGCCTATTTTGAGGTCTACGTTGGTGGACATAGTTGCAGGTTGAGAGATACTTAAGAATTGGATGGTGTTTGTTGGGTTTGTGAAGACGAACCCGAAGTGGCGGAAAAAGAAATGGAGATACTATCGATCTTCAACCACTTGTTGAGGTCGCCGGGCAGTGCAATGAGGCCTGTTGAGGGATCGGTGCCTTCCACATCGAGGTTGAAGGAAAACAGGAACTCTTTGGTGGTGGAATTGATCGAGAACTCATATACATTCACCATCGCCTGGTTGGATGAATTGAAGTTGGCCGGTGTAAGAGAGGGAATGGCTTGTGAGATCAGTCCCATATCCGGGCTTTGCGACAGGTCGGAGGCGCCGAGTTTGGTCTCGATGAAATTGATCACATCACCGAGATAGACCGTCACGGGTGGATCGCCGGGCTGCCGGTCGAGTTTGAAGAGAAAGCCGTTGGTCACACCGTCCTGCGACTGATCATCACCAAAGGCGATCTCCGAGGCCAGTGGCACAGTTTGTTCACCGATCAGCAGGGTGGCTTTGAAATTGATAGCAGTACTACTCATGGTATAATATTTACGCCTTACAGTTACGCTGAATAGGCAACTGAGAGGCTGAAGGATTCAAGTGAAAAATTCTCGAATATGCCAAACTGGCCCGACATGGCGATCTCCACTTCAAAATCGGATATGGTGCCGGTAGTCACATTGGCCGCTGTATAGAAATCGAATTTCTGCAGGGTGATGGTGTTACCGATACCCAGATCGGTGGTCTGCCCCATCAGGTCGGACACGATCTGCGATACGGGCTGGTTATAGGGATTGTCGAAATTACCCGACAGGCTGAAATTCGGTTCGGTGGGTGGGTTAGGGAATCCCATCTGCAGGTCGAAGCTGAAGTCGGGATTGGCGGTATCGCCCGGACGGTTGTAATTACAGAGCACAAAATTGCCCTCCAGCCCCCAGGTAGGCGTAGGAGTTGTATTCACATTAGCTACACTGACCCATACGGCGAGGGGGTTAAGGTACAGGGCCTTTTGGTAAATAGGTATATTGGTAATACCAATGGAAATATCGACCCCGCTTACGACCACACTGAGCGAAGGGGTGGTACTTACATAGAGTGTGACACCCATACTCAGCAATTCCAGTTTTGTTTGGGGATTATAATAAGGCCCTAATTGGGTAGCAGGGAAACAACTGCTGAAATTATTGCTGCCGGGTACCAGGAAATTCAGGTCGCTGAGGCCGATGCCGAAATTGGTAAAGCTGGCCGATATATGGAAGAACCCATCTGACATGGGTATTTGCGTCGTCAGGGTACCTGTACCGCTGCCTAAAGCGATGGTCATACTCAGGTCTATCTCATCTGTGGTGGGATCGTCATCGCTGGTTTGCGTGGTACTTGTAACAGTTACAATACTAATGCCGGTGCTTTTTAAGATCTGGCCTCCGATGATCGGAATGCAGGCAGCGAGCGCGGTGGTCAGTGCAGTTGTATCAGATGCCTGCAGGTTTACTGAAAGCGTATTGTTGTCAGTAGTCACGGTGCCCGTCATGGCAATGGTAGTGACGCCGGTGAGTTTGGCCAGTACGTTCATGGCAGTTCCCGTGGCTGTCAGATCGAGGTTGGCGCTGAATGCCGTACCGGTGACGGGCGACGTGCCGGTTATATCAAATACCAGGATGCTGAGTATACTGTTGGCCAATGCCGGATAGGTACTACCATATTGATCCGTGAATTTCCAGTTGGACATAGTCGTTGTTTTATTGTATTACCATTCTATCACTACAGGCATGTGATCGCTCACTTTGTTGTAAGCATTTACCAATGCCACCAGGTTGGTACCCACCAGGGGTGGAAGGCCAAGGGCATTCATGTTGCGGGCCGAGCCGATCATATCCACTACCAGTTCCTGGGGGCCGCCGGGAAGGGCTGCGTTGTATATTATATTGTCATAAGCATCGCTCAGGTAATTGGCAGGTGGCGGCATGGAATTGGCTGGCTTGGTGCGTACACTCGACAAGGTACCGTTGGCTATCAGTGTGCCGTAGGCAGGCAATCCGGCAAAGGGAAACACATTCTGGGTGCCACCTGGTATATTTTTAACGTAAAAGGAAGCAGGATTACAGTTAAAATCGCCCATGATGAAGGTGTTGGTCATGCCAGCCGGAGCAATGCCAGGCAGTTTAACACAATATTCGATTGGCGGGCGGTACTTTATCCCATTACCTCCTTTGGGTGGCGGTGCATGGATGCCTACTACCTGGAAACTATCGGGGCTTCCGATCACCTGGAAGAGGGCGCCATAAGGTGTACGGGGGTTGATCCATTTTTGGGTGGCATGGTCACGGAAGGCCTGTGCCGATAAAACATTCAGTCTTTGGGTATTGTACAGGATGCCGACTGTTTCATGATAGCCCACGATCTGAGGTACTATATAATTATATGTATAGGGCGGATTTGGGTTACCGGGATATAGTTGAGCAACCATGGTATTCATGGCAGTCCTGATGCCATTGAGGGTAGGAAGACAAGTACCACTGATACCCTGACCCTTGCCGGTACCCCCAGTTTTTAGCTCAATGACAACAAATATGTCTGCCGGGTTGGCACTCAGTCCTGCAACGGCATTCCATCGTGGCCTTCCCATCACCAGGCCCATCATGAAGTCGAGTACATTATTGCCCAGCCCGTAAGCATTGTAGGTAGGACTGAAAGCATTTCCGAGTTTGGTTTGCCCAATATTCTTCAGGTTCCAGGAAACAATTTTCATGGTAATTATTTGATAATGACAATAAGGATACAGTCAGACAGTACAAGCCTGCCTGGATGCCTACTACTAACGGGAATGAAATGGAGAGTGCCGGGGTACCGGGGGTTGACGCTGCGGTTGCTATCGCAACGACTGTTAGAACAAGATCAGTTTGCCTTTTCCAGGTTTATTTTCTGTTGGGAAGGGATTTAGCTACAATTTGGGGAGAGCCTATTTGAATGAAGGATCGAAATTAAGTTTCCTATTTAAAAAGGAAACATATAATCTACCCGATTTTTCGGGTAGTTCTACTGAAGTAAAGATGGGACTATTGCGAATGGTAATATACATTTAATACGATCTGTACTATCTTTTCCGTACACACCAGGTAGTCATACAGCGTGCATTTTGAACGTTAGTAGTTTTTATAGGCTCGTATAATTCACCCAATTCGGCGGTATACTTTAACAGGGTTTGTTCATTCACCAAAAAGCGTTCAGAGCCATCCGGTAGTAAATAACGGCTATTGCCCAGGGGTTTCACCAATGCTTCCAACCCAATATCCGATGCCAGCCTGGCAAAAAAGTAGCCGCCGGGTTTTAATACCCTGAACATTGACCGCAACATCGTGTCAAAATGATCTTCGTCTTTTGCAAAGTGTAATACAGCGCTGCAAATAACCAAATCAAATGCAGCATAGTTGTAAGGAAGTGCTTCTGCCGGACTAACATTAAAATTATCGAGGGGATTAGCAGGCGCCAGCGCTGCTGATAATTCCTTCACGGCTTGCACAGCCCGTGGATCGGGGTCAACACCAAATACCTCAAATCCATTACGTAGGAAGTAGTATAGGTTTCGCCCAGCTCCGCAGCCTACGTCCAACACTTTATGGGCATTGTCGTAACGCCCCTTCAATAATTGGTCAAAGAGGTAGATATCAATATTGCCGAAAGTTTCCCTGAGCGGGTTTTGCATGATCGTTGATTTACAACAGCAAATTAGCTGAAATACGGAGCATTTAGCAAAACTGACTTAATAGAAGATGCTACTAGTTTTTAAAGTTTGGGGCGGACCTTAATATGTACTACTTTTAGCGGATTTCACCATACCTTCAATTTCGACACCAAAAGGTAAAATATACCATGACAAGCCTTGAACTTTACCATCAAGAAGCCATAAAAGCACTGAATTCCGGACATCTGAATGAAAAGCAAAAGCAATTCATAGAGGGCATCAAGGATTTTGACAAGAAAAAACTAAAAAAGCTTTCCGGTGCAGAATTTAAATGGCTGAAGGATATCGCCAAACTCAATATAAAAAGTGCTCAGGCAGGGACTTCTGAAGAAGCAGCATCTTAGACGTGATGAGGAGCGGAGATATAAGCCCCCCGATTTGACACCTGGAAGTCAAAATGATATAGCCAGGTTGGGATCATTTATTTACTTCTCCTCCCCTACTCTTACACCTTCCCCGTATTTATGCTTTGCATCTTCTGCGTCAGCATCTCCAAAACCGTGTGCATAGACCTTAAAAGTAAGGGGGTCGGCATTCTTTACGATGCTGGTATGAAAATAAACATGCTTACCATCAGTAGCATATCCTAAACCCAATACTTTAAAGCTTTCTATATTGACCCCATTAACCATTTTGTCCTTATAAAATACATGGCTTTTGTCTTTTGTGTAATTAACACTCTCCACCGACTCTTCCTGAGGAAAGGTGGTAAAACTGGCCGCATCTGCTCCTTGCAGTATTTTCGCTTCGGTATATACATGGTTCTTATCTTTCGAAAACCCATTACCTACCACTGAAAAACTGGCGGCATCTGACCCAATTATTTTTGTGTACACATAAAACGCAGCTGCATTGTCTTTTGAATAGGGGTATTCCAGTGGGGTGAATGTTGCTCTGTTGCATGGTATTTCATGTATCCCATTGTTCATATCATTATGAAAACCGTAATAATAAATGCGATTGGTGTCGCTAGCGTAGTTGTTGTTGAGTATCCTGAAGCTATTTACATCCGCATTTTTAACGGTGACTTGCTCAAAATAAACCTGGTATTTATCCTTTAAGAATCTTCCATCTATTATTACCAGACTTGCCACATCTTTCACTTTAAATGCCAGGCCTTTATAATATGCCTGCCTGCCATCCTTTGCATAATCATCCTGCAGTATCCCGAAAGATGCCGGTATTGCATTTTCTATGGTTACAATCGTTTGCTTTTTTGTTAAATAATAGCTTTGCCCCTCCCGGTATTCGTCGCAGTAATAAGCTTTGTCCTTGTCTTTGGCATAGTGCTCATCCAATGCTACAAACGTAGCCACATCTGCATACTCAAAGGCCCTCTCCTTATAATAAACAGTGGAATCATTCTTAGCAAAGGACCTATTCAATACGACAAACCCTTTACCATCAATTTCCTTACCATTGAAAGTTACTTTTCCATCCTTCTCTTTATACCCGGAACTACACCTGGAAAAAGGGATAACTCCCAAAATCACCAGTACGGTTTTAATAATCCATCTCATCATTTTAAACAAAATGACTATATTATTATCTTTCATACTGAAATGCGTTGATAATGACACAGTTTTGGTGTTGTTTTTTAAACTCCTGCATGATTGAACGGCTCACCGGAGGCAAAGTGATTGCTTGTAGGTTTTGCAGTCCACTTAATATGTCTAAACTTCCCTTGTAACTGGTGAAATCCAAATCCAAAAACTCCAGTGCTGTCAGGTCTTTTAATTTATCAATGTTGGTGATCCTGTAACCGGCCCGCACGATAGCCATTTCACTTTCACCAACCGACAGCTTTTTTAATTGTTTTAGCTTAGCAAGAGCAGGCATTCCTTTGCAACCATTCAGGCATAGCTCCTTAAGATTCACCAGCTTGCCTATAACTGACGCATTTCTTAGATCCCCTCCACAGGAAAGCTTTTCCAGCTTTACGAGCTTCTTTAATGGCGACAAATCTGTTACCTTACTATTATCGCAATTCAATTCCCTCAAATTGATCAACCCTTTTATGGGTTCCAGGGACTTCAAAGCCGGGGAAGCGCATTGCAATATTTCTAAGCTTTCCAAATAACGCAATGGCTCCAGATCCAATTTATGGGTATTTATTGGACTATTCACATCAATACCGCAGCTGTTAATGATCAAGACCTTAAGACCTGTAATTTTCTTAAGCGGTGTAAGATCGCCTGGTCCATTGACCATGTAAATTTTATCCAGGCTTTTCAGCGCTTCCAAATCAATACTGTCTCCATCAGTAATCCATTTCATGCGAAGCGCCCTTGCATAAAAATCCGGGTATCCCAAAGTAAACCGCTGCTTTACATTCAGTTCATGCAATGAAGTATTTAAAGGAGAATAATCGGCATCCCCCTCCTTGTGCATCCTGTTGATGTATTTATCCTGAAGGGCAAAAAAGTCCAACTGTTGTTTTTTAAATTGCTGATTGATTAGCAAAATGGTCTTCCATTCATCAGTCAATCCATCCCACCAAACCTTATCAATGGGCGTTTCGAGAGGAGCAGTCCTTTTGGATTGTGACCGGCATGCCAGGGGTAGGCCGAATAGCCATATTAAGAGCATGATCAGACAGTCCCGGGTTTTAAGTGTTTCAAATTCACAACGCATTATTCCTTTATTTGTACCTATAGCTAGTCAAAAACTTACTCATTGTATCAATTTGGAGCTGTATCCACCTTCTGTTGATCCAACCATGTTACCACTTTAATGAATTGCGGGGGCATGGTTATTTGTTTGGCTGCTGCTTCCGCCCGGATATTCCTGATAATAGCAGGAAAGCTACGTCCATCCGGAGCGGTATAGGCATAGTCGGCCTGTGCATCCTGTAATAGATAAAACACCAGGCGCCAGACATCATTCCATAATACTGAGGTGCCGGCCGATAAGGCTGCAGCCATCAGGGGGGTATTACCATAATCGTTCTTTACATTTACATGCGCCCCGCTTTTTACCAATAAGATGGCTATATCATTTTCCTGCTTGCTGGTACCCATTGTTTCAAACAAAAGGGGGTTCGGGCTCGCAAAGCCAGCAGTATTGGGATCAGCGCCTGCCTCTATCAACTTAGCCACCATCTTAGGCGAAAGGTATTTAGTGGCTTCCGCCAGCGCGGGAGTAGCTGCACAACCATTTTGCAATAAAATGTGGATAGCTACATTGTTGGCTGCATCATTAAAAGGAAAGTTGACGGGATTACTTCGTAAACGAATGGCAAACTGTAAATAATTCAAGCCGGGCCAATCCCATACTCTAATGCCCTGTATATTCAGGTCGCTTCCCTTAACCAGTTCTTTCAACAATAAGGTATCGTTGTTTTCGATCGCAGTCGCAATAGCAAGCTGCTTCTTATCCTTATAATACGTTTGTGCAAAAGTCTTCCTGCTTTTATTGGAAGGCCATTTTTTTGAAATGAATATACCCAAAAAAACGGTGAGTGGCAATGCTGCAAAAAGCCCGGAAAAAACGAGACTGGCTGTTGATTGGCTTAAGCGCAAAGGCACAGCAGCCAGCAAAATAATCAACAAACCAAATCCAGCCAGGGCCATCGTCCAGCTGCTTTCCATCCGGTCAACAGTTTTACCACTGTTCATTACAAAATAAGCACCTATAAAATACAGCCATGCAATTGTATTAATAGCAATCAACAACCATATTACTTTAACCATTTGACGGGAAGTTTTATTGTATGGAAACCATCGTGCTCTTTATACCCGCTTCGGTAGACACCTGTAAACTATATACTCCTTTTGCAGCAAGAGATGGTATGGATATCTTTATCCGTGTATCGCTTTGGTTGGTATAGGTACACACCAGCTGTTTACCATCCATGGCTATCAACTTGATGCCGCTTATTTTCCCGCCATTGTGATCTACGCATAAACTATTACCTGTTGCGGGATTTGGATAAACGCTGAAAGTAGTCATATCCTCCATAGTAACCTTCACCAGTTTGCTCAGGGTGTACCTGAGGTCTTTATCAACCATTCTTAATTGGTAAAATCCTACGCCTTTTAATGGCTTACTGTCAGTATAACTGTAATTGTGCCTGCCGCCGGCACCTGCCGCAGTTACTTTATCAAGGTACTGTAGGGATACAGCTTGTCCACCTCTGTACAATTCAAAATGACTGGTATTAATTTCATTATCTGTTGTCCATTCCACTAATACGGTATTGCCCTTTTTGGTTGCAGAGAAACCAAGCAATTCCAAAGGTAATATGGTGAGGGTACTGGCAATGGCAAATTGGCCAAAAGTGGCTAACCCATTTCTGCGGGCATATTTATCGGCAACCAATCTGCCTGCCACCCCATTGGCTGGCAGTGCACTGCCGGAAGGTACCGCCCAATCAATAGCATTTATAGAACCATCTGACCTGCGGAGGATACCAAAATTATTATCTGACAATCCGGCAAATCCATTAAAAAATAGTTTCAGATCATATTTCCCGGCAGCAGGGCTGCCGTCGGCTATTATATGCCAAACACCCGAATTGTTTACAGCCGTATATGCATTACCACTTTCATTAACATTCAAGCCAATATCAGTACCCGACTTGGGGCCAAAACTTGCAGTAATATAAGTGACACCTGCTATAGGATTGGCAGTCATATTGTCTAGCTCAGCCAGGTTTACCTTTACAGCATCTCCAACAGGAAACTGATAGTTGTTTACGCTAGCGGGTGTGATAAAACGACGCAGGCTGCCATTTATCCAGGATTTTGTAAACCCGGCATTTGCCTGATCAGCTTGTACAGCCGAGGCGGAGGTACTATTCACTATTGCAAAAAACGCCCCGGTGTTTACCTTTCCGGCTTTCAGATACCAGGTATTCGTATTGATGTTCGACAATAAGTTGAGGTCCATATTATCTACCTCTATCCTTTCGAACTGGTTACTACTTTTTATATTTTGAACGCCTGGTCCGGTAAATACAAACTTTCCGGATCCGTAGTTATAGGAAACCAGGCTGTTGTCGGTAAGATCGGCTGCAATATTCGCCTTTCGTTCAATAGTTACAACACCTGTATTTTTGAAAGTACTGTTGTTGTCCAACACGATTCCGCCTGCCACCACGAAGGCAACACCATTTTGAACAGCAACAACAGCCCCATTGCTAACTTTTACAATATCCTGGCCCTGGCAAAAGACCTGCGCCCCAAAAAACAGCACAGCTAAGCCTATAATTCTATTCATCTAAAATGGCGATTAAAAATTGATAATTAATGTAATGCAAAACTATGCCCGCAACTTTTCGGCTTCTCCATGCTGCACGGCCATCATGGCGTTTGCCAGCGTTGTATACACTTCTGTCCAGGCAATCCTGACGTTATCATTCCAATGCTCACCCAGCCCTTTTTCCAATGTCCATAATAAAGCAGCTCCCACCGCGGTATAATGCTCGTCTTTTACACCGTATTTAGTATGTCTTTGGGCAAGCTTTGATACTTCATCCATAATTTCATCGAGCTTATCTAATTTTGAGATTACATAAGACAGCATAGTCAATAACTTCCTGGATTGTTCCGGCAATGTATTTCTGCTGAACATAGGCTTCACTTCAGGCATCTGTTCAAAAAGGCGATTATAAAACAACCCTCCTACTGTCTCCATTTCTATTGTAGCTACTAAAGCCCAGGTTTGTTTTACTAATGCTATGTTGTTTGTTGTCATGTAAAATTGTTTTAATGGCTATTAATTCTAATTGATTATTAGTTAAAATTATACCGTAATGAAACTTCTTTTGAGGAGAAGTATGAAGTGGCGTGAATGGTTTATTAAGCGGAGGCTTTGATGAACCAGGTGGAATACCAGGCAATGTAGCTTCAAACAGGGGCGGAAACATCTTTCATTTTAGCGGCTAATATTTCATAAAATTCTTTCCAGGCAATGCCTAATTCCAAACTCCAGTATTCACCTAGTCCTTGTTCCAATGTCCATAGCAATGCCTCGCCAACCGCCTTATAGTGCTCATCCTTTACACCATATTTTTGATGCCGCTCGCCCAGCGCTTTTACTTCCAGCAATACATCCTCCATGCTTTCATACTTTGAAATAACATAAGACACCATACAACCCAATTTAATGGACTGTTCCTTCATAGAGGTATTTCTAAACAAATCCCTTAGTTCTGGTGCAATTTGGAAAAGGCGGATATAAAATGTACCACATACCACTTCATAATCTATTTTGGAAATAGAGGTCCAACTTTTCTTTACCAGTTCAAAACCAGATGTATTCATAGCAGCATATTCTCATGTGACGTTCAGTATCTTTTTCAACTTCTCAATGGCAGCACCAAAGGAAGGCCGATCTTTATTTTCAACCAGCAGATCGGTCAGTAAGTTATCTCCTTTAAGAGCCGACATCCCAGACCAGGCCCAGTGTTCGATGGTCCTTTGTGCCCTAAATATTAGTTCATCATCACTTCCCTGCAGACAGTCTACTAAAAAACGGCGGACGCCCTGGTGGTCCTTAAACTCATTCAGCCCCAGGAATACATCCATGAGCGTTCCTTCTCTTTTGTCCCTTAAATTCTGAAGGATGATGTTAAAGCTTTCCGTATGGGCTGTCCTATTCCAAAAAGCAGTAGCAAAAACGATCTGACGAACAGGATCTCCATCGTATATATGACTCAGTAGCAGCGCATCCAGGCCGGTATATTTGTGATACACGAGGTGAGATATGGCCAACTGCAGCTGGGAACGGTTGGTTTCCTTTTCAATTTTTACCAAAGCGCCGGCTACGATCTCAGCAGCCCATTCGGCTTCCTCTGCAGCAGTAGCTTTATATACATCCCCAAACCCATCTTTGTAGATGTAGAGCTTTTGCCCCCCGTTAGCCATATACAGTTCCTTAGAAGTAAGATCATACATGGGTGATGGTTTTACTCGCCCGTTTCAAATGGAAGCGCATACTCCTTAATAACCGGCTTTGAACTACGGGTTTTCACCTCTACTTTCACCTTAAGCGGCGACCCTGGCAGTAAATATATTTTTACATACTGATCTTCATGGGCCATCCAGCTATGAGCTTCCAGCAAATACGCAGGTACGCCAGCTTTACGGGCCTGGTATTCCCAACGTTCTGTAGCCAGGGGCTCAAAGTTGATCATATTCCCCATGTAACAGACCTGCACACCAGGTTTGGCTTCGTTGCCCAATTCGGTACAAGCAAGCACACTAACATTCAATGACGATCCATCTTCCAGATCCTTCACGGACCACTCTTCAATAACTGTTTTGATGTTTGACATAATTAACAATTGAAATAGATTTAAGCTTATTCAGTTCCCGGATACGATTATTTATGCTGCATGTTCTCTATGGCAGCCTGCAACTTATCCAGTCTTTCTTTGAGTATTTTGTTTTCATCTTTCAGTACTTCTATCTGTGCCTGCTGCTCCTGCAAAGCCTTGACAGTGACGACTGTAAAATTCTGATACGCGATTGCTTTTAAGCCATCCTTGCCCTTTGTGGTAACAAAATCCGGGAACACGGTCTCTACTTCCTGTGCCATAAAACCATAAGAAAGAATATCATCACTTTTATTATCTGTATAGTGATAAGTTTTAGCCTGCAATTGCATGATACGCGGTAGTACTGTTTCAATTACTTTAATATCTTTTTTCATCCTGATATCAGAGGTTGCCGTATATACACCTGTTACATGGTGAATATATCCCCGGGAAACTCCATTGTAGGTAAAATCAAGGTCATCTGTATTATCTGTAGCAATATCCCAATGACTTGCATTGGTCAACCTTTCCAACCGGAGACCGCCACCATTTACCGGATAGGTTTCTTTGCTTTGCTTGATGTGCAGGTCGGCCAATGGCGTAGTGGTGCCTATGCCTACCTTAACGCTGGCAGTAGCATTATTTTCACCCTTAACAGAACCCAGCACCAAACAATTACTGCAAGCCACTTCTGCCAGGGCCCCTATGGCTGTAGCATTGGTTAAATTATCAGTAGCAACGCTTGTTTCCGCACCAATTCCTGAATTATAGCTACCGGTCTTATTATAAAATAGCGCATATTGTCCAATTCCGGTATTCATAATTCCGGAAATATTGAATCTCAAAGTGGCATTACCAACGGCTACATTGTAATTACCATTTTCGTTACCGCTAAGCGCATTGTAGCCAAATGCATTATTCATAAAGCCCGTACTATTCTCAGAAAGCGATTCAAAACCCAGCGCTGTATTGCCAAAACCTGTTGTGTTCTTATACAAGGATTTTGATCCTACGGCGGTATTGTTAATTGCATGCCCTGCATTGCTGTTTGCGCCTGTACCGTTGTTATACAAAGCAGAGTCCCCTATAGCTACTAAATTAGATTTTATAGTATTACTATGGAGGGCATCTTTACCAATGGCAATGTTAGAATATCCCGATGTATTTGATTGCAAGGCAGCGCTGCCAATGGCTACGTTGTACTTACCAGAAAGATTCCCATACAATGCGAAAAAACCGTTGGCTACATTCTCATAACCTACCGTATTTGAGGTCAATGTGGCAAATCCTATGGCAGTATTGTCGGAACCCGATGTATTGCTGTACAGGGTAGCTACTCCTACCGCTGTATTTGAACTACCCTGCACATTTTTACCTAAACTATTATACCCCATGGCTGTATTTTCTGCACCTGTGGTATTTGAATACAATGCCCGGTAACCATTGGCTGTATTGGCCGCACCAACCGTATTTTCATACAATGCTTTAGAACCTATTGCTGTATTACCCGTAGCCTGTAAACCTTGGTTCGCCCCTCGTCCATTGTTGAATAAGGCCGAATCGCCAATAGCTACCAGATTGGAAATCACTGTATTATGCTGCAGCGCACTTCTGCCAATCGCGATGTTAGAGAACCCTGTTAAATTTGAGTATAAGGTCGAACTTCCCAATGCCACATTGGATTTACCCGTGGTATTTAAATACATAGAGAAAAAACCAGCAGCCAGGTTATCATTCCCTGTTGTGTTTGCTGACAATACTGCAAATCCCATTGCGGTATTGTCGGAACCCAATGAATTTTTATAAAGCGTGCCTACGCCAACAGCTGTATTGGAATTACCTTGTTCATTTTTATTTAAACTATTGTAACCAATGGCTGTGTTTTCAGCACCTGTGGTATTGCTGGCCAATGAATAAACTCCGTAAGATACATTGCCACTGGTAGCGTTTAATTCTCCGGAAGGGAAGTTATTGACCCGGAATTTTAAGGGGATATTATCCGTGGTGCCTATAAAATGGGTGGCGGGTAAGGTGCCTGCATTTCCTGTAGTAGACCAACCAGTCAATGCAACTCCGGAACCGGCTGCGGCAGCCCAGGCACTGCCATTGTAGACATACAGTCCTGGAACAGCATCCGTTTGATAGATGATCAACCCCGCCTTGGGGTTGGGGATCAGTGCTTTTTGCGCCGCTGTCATGCGTGGAGGCAGAAATCCTTTGGTCGTCGTATTCAATTCCAATAAGGCAGAAGCATCCGGTGTTAATGTGCCAATGCCGACGTTCTGTCCCAGGGAAACGCTGTAACCAGCCAATATCAATGCCACGGAAAGTATATTTTTTTTCATCTTAAAGTGTTTCTCTCTTTTATTATTTCAACAAAGCTATCTATAGCTGGTGTTGAAAAAAGAGGCATGTACTCTAAGGCTGATGTAAATAGTTATCCGGAGCAATTTGCGTAGTGAGTGGAAAATGGAGTCTATTGCCTGGGCATCAGTTTTATAAACTCTTCTTTTCTCCTTCTTGCTACATCCAGTTCTGTGTTATCGGAAAGCAACACGGTGCCCCCATCTCCACGAATGTACTTTTTCACATGGTTAAGGTTGATAATAGAAGAATCATGAATGCGAAAAAACTGGTTGGCCGATAATATTTCCTCAAAATCGCCTAAAGTCTTACTTACCACGATCGTTTCCTTGTTCAACAGATAAAATTTGGCATACCGGCCGTTGGCTTCCACCCTCAAAATATCACACATCTTTACAAAGCTGATGCCGTCCAGGCCCGACAAAGCAATGGTTTTATCCAATGGGTTCTTATTGCTAAGATTATTGAACAGGGCTTCAAACTGCACCTTTGTTTTCTTCTCCACCATCCGCTCCTTGCATTTTTCTATGGCAGCTGTAAGATCCTCTTCATCTACGGGTTTCAACAAATAATCCAGGGCGCTGGTACGGATGGCATTGATGGCATATTGGTCATAGGCAGTTGTAAATATCACTTCAAAATTGATATTGCCGATCTTCTTCAGCATATCAAACCCATTCATTTTGGGCATTTGAATATCCAGAAAAATGAGGTCGGGTTGATGTTCTGCAATACTTATAATACCGTCGGTTGGATTGCTGCAGGCCGCTATAACAGTAAGGTCGTCTTTATGGCGGTCAAGCATTAATCCCAGCAATTCCCGGCTACCCGGTTCGTCTTCAATAATAATGGCTCGTATCATGGTGTTGTCTTAATAAATGGGTATTTCAATTACGACTTTGGTTCCTGTCCCTTCCCCTGCATCGTCTGCCAGGTCAATAATAGCAATGCCGGCAGGCGTATCGTCCTTTCTTTTTAACGCTTCCAGCCTTTTCGTAGCTACTTCGATACCTATGGAATGGTGAGTTTCGCTATTGTTACTCTTATACAATGCCGACCTCGCCCTGCCTACCCCATTGTCCTCAATGGTTATTTCAAGCCAGTCCCCATGTAGTACAAAATGAATTTCCACCAGACCTCCGTCCTCCCGGTGCATAATACCATGCAACATGGCATTTTCAACAAAAGGCTGTATGATCATGGAGGGTATCTGGATATCGGCGGTTCTGATATTTTTATCGACTGTAATGCTGTAGGTCAATTTTGGCCCGAACCGAAGCTGCTCCAGGTCGAGGTACAATATTAATAACTGCAGTTCTTTATCTATGGTGACCATGCCCGAGCGGCTGTTGTCTAATATAGAACGGATCAGTTTTGAAAATTTGCCCAGGTATTTTTCTGCATTGGCAGGCTCATTGGCGATTATAAATTTCTTTATTGAGTTGAGGGCATTAAAAATGAAGTGGGGGTTCATTTGACCACGCAATGCAGCCAACTGCACTTCTGCCAGGCGGTCATTAACGTGTGCCAGCTGTTCCCTTTGGGAACGCAAACGCTGATCAGCCTGAATGGACTTTATTTTGCTGGCCACCAGGGTAGCAATGGTGGTAAGCACCTGCAGATGCTGCCTGGTATAGAAGTACTTTTCATGGTGCTCACTGTCAATGATGCCAATTATTTGTTCATTATACTTTATCGGAACGCAAAGTTCACTCATTCTTTTCAAATCATCTACCCGGTAGCGCTGATCAATAGAAGTATCAGGTATTAGAATGGCCTCACCCGATTGGATCACAGCACCTACTACACCCTGTCCGGGCAATACATCAAAATGGTTTTTGATCAACTCTTCCAGGGAGCCCTTTGGACCATAACCAGCTTTTTGGACCATTTTGGTTTTGTCATCATTCCATAAATAGATCATACAATCCACAAAGCCCAGTTTACCAATTAAGTTTTTGGCAACATCCCACAATATATCATCCACATCAGTTTTATTCAGTAGGGAAGTTGTAAAAAAGCTGCTGATCTGTTCCGATTCAAACTGAGCTTTGTAGTTCTCTGCGGTAAGTTTTTGCAGTTGTGTTTTACCAGCCTCCAGGGTCTTGATGTTTCTTTCACGCCATTTCACGATGACAAACAGTCCAATTATAATAAAAGCAGCTATTACCCCTATAAACCACCAGGTTTTCCAGAATGGCGGAACAATATGAATGGCCAGGGTGGTCAGGTTTTTACTAAAAAGGCCATCCGGGTTGGCGCATTTTACTTTAAAGAGAAAATGACCGGAAGGCAGCTGGTTATAATGCACGGCATGGCTTTCATCGACCTGTATCCAGTTTTTATCAATCCCCTCCAACTGGTAATAATACCTTATTCTATTGGAGGAATTAAACTGCAAACTGGCCAATTCTATATGAAAACTATTCTGCAGGTAGGACAAGGAAACAGGCTGATTTGAATTGATCAAGGAATCAACCATTACATTTTCTCCAAAAACCTTAAACCCCGTAATCGTTACATCAGCAGGCCGTTTTGCCGCTGCTATTTTAGACGGGTCGAATACTAAAAACCCTTTTTCTGCTCCAATCATCAACCGTCCATCCCTCAATTTGAAAAACGAATGATTGAACCTGTCATCGATAATACCATCACTTGCATCAAAATTGGTAATAGTAAGATTGTGTACGTTTATTTTACTCAATCCTCCTGCAAATGCAGCCCATAGATCTTTATTATCATCCAGGATGATCGATTGAACCAGGTTATTGGGGAGTCCATCTTTACTAAGTAAAGCAGAAAATATTTTCTTCCTTTTGTCGAAAAAATTAATACCTCCACTGGTGGCAATAATTAAAGTATCCTCGTTGTAATTGAGCAGACCAATAATATTGTTGTCGCTGATGGATTGCTTGTTGCTTTCATCCATCTTATATCCTTCTGTAAATACCCCTGACTTTTTATCAAACAATTGCAACCCATTGTGTAAAGTGCCGACCCATATTTTTTCCTGGTCAAACAGCAGGCACATTGCTCTTCTCTTAGAACCTGCTTCCGCTTTACAAAAATCAGCAAACAGGCTTATCTTCCTGGTGCTGCCATCAATTTTGATCAGTCCTTTTCGATTGTGAGCCAGCCATATATTATTTTCTGCATCCTGTTTGATCTGGTTTATGGAACCAAAAAGCAGGCTGTCTTTTAAAATGGTAACCTTATTGTTATTGGTGTTGAGCTGCAAAATATGTCCAGCCTGGTTAGGTGCCCAGATGATTCCCTCTCTATCCTGAAAAATGCCCCAAAGCTGGTTGGCATCTGCATTGTAATCACTTTTCCCTTTCCATAAAAAACGCTCCTTAACATTCAGGTGCTCATCAAACCAGGTAATACCTCCATTTACGTAATAGTTACTGCAATAAATATCTCCGTTGTTTGTTTGCAAAAAGTCGGACACTTCAGATTGGCGTACCTGGTTGGAGGTATTATTGTAAGGGAGGCCGTAGGTAATAAAATGCGGTTTTTGTAAATTAAACACATTCAGACCTGCATCCGTCGCAGCCCAGATATTCTTTTCTTTGTCTTCTGTTAATACAATGCTTCCATAGGTATTGGGTTTCAAATGCAAGTGCTGGGATGTTTGATTGGAAGCACCTATGATCTTAAAGCTATCAGACGCATAATCATAAATGGCTAATCCCCTGGAAAGTAAGGGCAATAAAAGCAAGCCATTACTACAACGAAACAGACCACCGACAAATTCCTTTTGTGGGGGCAATCCTTTTCGAAAATCCTGCTCTAACCTTTTAAAGGAATAGGTCTTTAGCTTGTAGCCTGCCGCTGAGTACCTGTATACATGTTGGTCGTATCCGGTACTTATCCATATATTATTGCTATCATCGAATGTAATATGGCTTACCGGTTCATTAATAGTAAAAATGGGTAATCGTTCAGGATTATGATCAACATCGATCAAGGTATTACTTTGAACAATCAATTTTTTAATACCTCTTGTGGTGGCGAACCAAAGGTTGCCCATTTTATCCAGCGTAATAGTACTGGGGGCAGCATTCTGGGCCATATTCAGCCATGCATTCATCGGCTGGAATTGCTGGCTCGATTCATCAAATTTATAATAGCCATCATAGGCTGACAGCCAGATGCGGCCCAGCTTATCTTCTAAAAACTGCCAAACGCCGTTGATCTTTTTCCCTCCTTTGGGCAGGTGTAAATTAACATTGTATACTTTTCCGGTGCCCCGGTTTAATATGCATGGTCCGGCAATCGAAGAACCGATCCATAACCGGTTTTTACTATCCTCAAAAATGGTGCTGATCCAATCACTTTGCATTGCGTTGGGATCACGCACATCGGCCAGGTAGGTAATAAAGCGCTTGCCATCATATCGCTGCAACCCTGTTTGGGTTCCAAACCACATATATCCTTTGCTGTCCTGTATAACTGAGGAAACCTGGTTACTGACAAGCCCATTGGTAGTGGTGATATGCTTAAACAGGTAGTCGGAGTTTTGTGCCAGCAGCCCGTTGTTGTACAACGTAAAGAAGAAGAACAAGGCATAAACGCCAACTCTTATGGGGTTATTATTATATGTAAATGAATACATTAGAAGCGAAAAGATACTACTAATAGATAAGAATGAATAGTAGCAACACCTCACTTTGTAGCAGGTGGCGAAATTATCTATGTACGATGCAGATTTGATGTAGTAAACGGTGCAAATTGGCTTTTTTCAATTTTGATAATTTAAAGTTCGCAACTCTGATTATTTTTAAGTCTCCTTATTCCTAAAGACAACATCCATGATTATAATATTAAAGTATTGGAGAATAGCGACTTACAAAGTGAGAGATTGATTTTTCAGCGCATTGCCCAGGGGGATGCGCAGGCATTTGCTTCGTTTTATGAAGCTTATGCCGTCAAATTAGCCCTCTATGTTTCCCGATTTTTGGGTTCTGACCTTTGGGCAGAAGAAATTGTACAGGATACTTTCCTGAAACTTTGGTCTATCCGGGAAACGATCGCAGAAATTGAATACCCGGCAGGATTTGTCTACCGCATGATCGCCAACCGCGCAAAAGACCACCTGAAGCGCCAGGAACATGAGATCAGGCTTCAGCAACACATGGCCCGCTATTTACAGCACGCAAACACGAATACGACACAGGAGCAGGTAGATTATCAAATGAGCGAAAAGCTATTCCGCACGGCCATAGAGCAGTTGCCGGCACAAAGGTCATTGGTGTATAAGATGCGCCATGAGCAAGGATTGAGCTATGAAGAAATAGCCCGGCAACTAGGTCTTTCCCGCCATACCGTTCGCAACCAGCTCAACCTGGCATTACAAAATATCCGCACGTATTTATTGGAGCATGGAGATATAGCCGGCTTGCTGGTGTTGTTTCTAATTTTAAATAATTTTTAAATCTTTTGGTACTTCCCTACTTCCCGATCGTCTATTATGGCAGGAGGTTGTACCGACCCCTCTTTATCTATGGCTGCAAATAGTGAACATATCATTGCATTATTGGAAAAATATTCCAGCGGCCAGGCCAGTTCGGGCGAGGTAGACCAGCTGTTTACCCTGTTGCGGGCGGGCGACCAGGACGAAACGGTGGTCTCCTATATAGAGAAGCACCTGACAACATTTAAACCTGATAATGCAGAAGATATCGCTTTCTGGAAAAATCGTTTGGAAGGAGGCGCGCAGAAAATTACCGGGGCCGCTGTGATGGAAACCAGAAGCACAGTTGTTGAGCTGCCTGCTGGCCAGGCGCTTGTTCATCGTGTGCATTTCCTGCGCAGGTGGGGCTGGGCAGCTGCGTCTGTTATTCTGCTGCTGGGCATAGGAGCTTATCTCTGGATGGATTCTACCAAAGAAGATACACGCACTCCCACTCTTGCTAACCATGAGCATATTGCTCCGGGAAAAAACGGCGCCGTGCTTACGCTGGCCGATGGCTCGAAGGTGGTATTGGACAGTCTTGGCAATGGCTTGGTTGCCGACCAGACAGGAGCACAGGTGGTATTGCAGGATGGAAAGCTGGCTTATAAGCCATTACCGCTGGCCGGTGCTCCCTTGACGTACAATACGATGACAACTCCCCGGGGGCGCCAATTCCAGCTAACCTTGCCAGACGGCACAGGAGTATGGCTGAATGCAGGAAGCTCAATCACCTATCCTACGCTTTTCACTGGCAATGAGCGACGTGTAGCAGTTACCGGAGAAGCCTATTTCGAGGTAGCACACAATGCCAATATGCCCTTCAAAGTAAGTGTAAACGGTAAAGCGGATGTAGAAGTACTGGGCACGCACTTCAATGTGAATGCCTATGACAATGAAGAGGCGATCTATACCACCTTATTAAAAGGCAGCGTACGCGTGTCAACCGCAGCCGCCCAGGTTTCGCCTGATCAACCTGCTGTGGTACTGAAACCCGGTCAGCAGGCGCAGATCGCCCACCACCACAAAGCTGTTTCATCAAAGGCCGGATCAGGGATCAAAGTGATCAACAATGCTGATATTGACCAGATCATGGCCTGGAAAAACGGGCTGTTCAATTTTGAAGGGGCTTCACTGGCCGAGGTCATGCGCCAGGTAGAAAGGTGGTACGATATAGACATCGCCTATGAAAAAAACATACCGGATATATCCTTTGAAGGTAAGATGACCAAAGATGTTCCTTTGAAAGACTTATTGGTAATGCTTCAAAGATCAGATATACATTTTCGCATTGACAACAGGAAGCTGATCGTTCTTCCCTAATTATATAAACCTGACCTAGCCCAACCTATCCTAGCCTAACAAATACTCTTGTCATTATGAACCAACAGTAATGGCCTGCGTACCCACACGTGGCCAGCCTGTGATTGTATTGCCTTGATAAAAATTCTGATGGATGATCCAGGTGCCCTTGTATAGCGGCCCTGCTTAAATAATGGATATACCTGATAAAAACAAACCGGAAGTGTTTGCACCACCTCCGGCGATGTTCAGGTCGATCCAAATGAGTGTGTATTATCATTTTTAAACAACCAAAACTGTTCACAATTTATGCAAAAAATTGCTGATTGTGGCCTGTCCTTTCAGGCTGCGGCCCCGGGCCAGCCAGCTTATTTGCCCTCCGGGGTACCTAAGCGCAGAGGACGCCACAACGTCACGAAAATTCTGCGGATTATGAGATTGACCATCTTTTTTCTAACAACTGTTTTGGTGCATGCCCATGGTACGGGTTTGTCTCAAAGCGTAACGATCTCCGGCAAAGAACTTACTTTAAAACAGGTATTCTCTGCCATCGAGAAGCAAACCGGTTATGTTGTCTTCAGCAAGAAAGGAACCCTTGCTGATACGAAGCCGGTATCTTTTGCAGTACTGGATATGCCGCTCCGGGATTTCCTGAACCTCGTATTGAAAGGCCAACCATTACAATATGTCATTTCGGGGAAGACGATCCATCTTTCCCGTCATGCAGATCTTCCGGCACCCTTAAGTGATGAGCCGCCTGCTCTTCCCGTTGAGCAGGCAATGCTCATCACAGGCCGGGTAACGGATAGTACGGGTGCCCCGCTGGTAGGTGCAACCATTTCTATTAAAGGAAAAAAAACAGTAACAGCAGATGCAACCGGCAGCTTCTCCATTGAAGCAGAGCCGGGCGATGTGCTGGTGGCCAGCTTTGTAGGATTTGCTCCTGCCTCCTTCAGGATCAAAAAGGATACAA
Organism: uncultured Paraflavitalea sp.; assembly: GCA_966211765.1. GTDB lineage: Bacteria > Bacteroidota > Bacteroidia > Chitinophagales > Chitinophagaceae > Paraflavitalea. The sequence goes on along the minus strand of CBIHOV010000009.1, from coordinate 109,834 downwards.
AGACGGTTACCTTCTCGCTGAAACATGGTGTTTCCATCATAGCCGAAATAGTAGTGACGGGTATCTTCAACAAGCCCAAAGAAAGTTATACCGGCGCCACACGCGTGATATCGGAAAAAGAAATAAAGGAATTTCAGGGACGTAACCTCTTCGTTACCCTTGGTAATATCGATCCTTCTTTCTATGTAGTGACCAATAATGCAGTCGGTTCTGACCCGAACAGGGTACCCGAGATACAGCTTCGTGGTAACAGAAACCTGCCCAATATCGACCAGTTCCAGGCAGGATCCAATACCGGCGACCTAGCCATCCGCGATCAGCAATTCCAATACCAGTCGGCTGCTTTAAATGCGCCCCTGGTCATTATGGATGGCTTCCCGATCACCCTGCAGCGCATGATGGACCTCAACATCAACGAGATCCAAAATGTGACGCTGCTGAAAGACGGTTCTGCTACCGCCTTGTATGGTTCTCAAGGCGCCAACGGCGTAATTGTGATCACCACCAAGCAACCGCAGGCTGGTAAGCTGAGGCTTACTTACAGAGGCGGTGTGAACCTCAACCTGCCCGATCTGAGCAGCTATCATTTGTTGAATGCCCGCGACAAACTGGCTTTGGAAAAGTCTTCAGGCTTTTTTGCGAACCCAACCAAATATCCCAACCAGGTACTGGCAATAGAAAAATATTACAATGAGGTATTGGGATTGGTGGAAGGCGGATTGAATACGGACTGGCTGCATAAACCTTTACAAACGCAGACTGATCAGAACCATTCCCTGCGGCTGGAAGGCGGCGATGCCTCTTTTCGCTACGCACTGGAAGGACAGTTCAATAAGATCAACGGTGTGATGAAGGGCTCGGGCCGCGAAACGGTGAATGGTACGGCCACTATTTCTTATCGCCTGAACAAGCTGAATTTTACCAATAACCTGCGCATTGGCAGCACCAAAGGAAATGAAAGCCCCTGGGGCTCTTTTAGTGATTATGCTAAACTCAATCCTTACTGGAGTCCCTATGATGCCAATGGCAATGTGGTGCAAACTTTTAAGCCTTATAGTGTTGATTACTGGGAACAGGCGCAGAAAGGCGCTTATCCTTATGCCAACCCTATGTATGACGCTACACTGAATACTTTTAATAAGACCGCCTATACGAACATCAATGAGAACTTCCTGATCGAGTACAGGCCCATGAAGCACCTCACGCTCAACGGCGGCCTCAGCATCAACACTACGCAGAGTACGGGCGATAATTTCAAACCAGCCTCGCACTCTGATTTTTCGCAATATGCTGCCGCTGACATCTTCCGCAAAGGAAGCTACACTTACAGTTCCGGAAAGGAATACAACTTTACGGGTCGCGTAGCTGCCAATTATTACAACCTGTTTGCAGGGGTTCATGGATTGACCCTCGGCGTTAGCGGAGAGATCAACGAAGCCAAATTCAACAATTATACGATTGCCGCAGAAGGGTTTCCCGATGAGACGGTTGACTTCCTCGGCAGGGCGCTTCAATACCAGCAAGGCGGCGCTCCCAGTGGAAGCGAATCTACCACCCGCAGGGTTGGTGTAGTAGGAACGGCCAACTATGTATACGACAATCGCTATTTTGCTGATGTTACATATCGTGTGGATGGCGCTTCGCAGTTTGGCACCAACAAGCGTTTTGCTCCTTTCTATTCGTTGGGCGCAGGATGGAATATCCACAACGAAAAATTCTTTAAACAATATACTTATATCAACCGCCTCAAATTGCGTGGTTCTTATGGTATTACGGGGAACCAATCGTTCTCAGCTTACCAGCCACTGGCCACCTATGCTTATGTGATCGGTAACAGCTACAAGAACTGGGTTGGCGCTACGCAGTCTACGCTGGGCAATCCTGACCTGCAATGGCAGCAAACCAATAAGATCGATATTGGCCTGGAAGCCGGTTTTCTCAATGACCGTATATTCATCCAGGCCGATTATTATAGGGAAAATACCAACAACCTCCTGTCATCTATCGAACTTCCTTATTCGAATGGCTTTACCAGTTACGTAGAAAATATCGGTAAGCTGGAACAACGCGGCTGGGAACTGATGGCACGTGTAACGATCCTGCGCAACGACCGTCACCGGTTCATGTGGTCTGTGACCGGCAATATTGCGCATAACGAGGACAAGATCGTGCAACTGTCAGAAGCCCTGAAAGCAGCCAATGAAAAGCTGGCGCTGCAATATGATTATACTGTCAATACGCCTAACAAGATCATCCGCGTGGGCGCTTCGCAAAACACGATCTATGCGGTGCCTTCACTGGGTATCGATCCCAGCACGGGCAAGGAATTATTCCTCAACAGGTTTGGAGAAGTGACCTACACCTGGAATGCGGCCGACCGCGTTAATGTAGGTGTATCGCAACCGAAATACCGGGGTAATTTCAGCACCCTTTTCCGTTACGAAGGATTTACGCTCAATGCTTCCTTCGGCTACCGGTTTGGCGGACAGCTCTATAATGAAACACTGATCAGTAAAATAGAAGAGGCGGACAGGTGGTTGAATGTGGATTCGCGCGTGTATACTGACCGGTGGCAAAAACCGGGCGATAAAGCCGCTTTCCGTGGTCTGAATGAATTTGGACCGGTAAATCCTTCTTCCCGTTTTGTACAGGATGAGCGTACGCTCACTTGCCAAAACGTGAGCCTGACCTACGACGTTACCAGCCAGGGGCTGTTGCGTAACCTGGGAATGAGAGCGCTGAACGTTTCCGTCAACACGGGCGAACTGTTCTATCTCTCTTCTGTAAAGCAGGAGCGCGGTCTCGACTATCCATTCACCCGCCAGGTAAGTTTCAACCTGTTTGCAACCTTTTAATTTGAATGCACATGAAAAAGATCAGTTTAACCATATTAATATCCGGCGCGCTGCTGTTTACAAGTTGTAAGAAATGGCTCGATGTGAAACCCCAGGGCCAGACCACCAAAGACGAAATGTTCCAAAGCCAGAAAGGGTTTCGGGATGCGCTTACCGGCGCTTATATCGATCTGAAAAGCGGCGATGCTTATGGCAGCTCGATGACCTGGACCACCGTAGAATACCTGGCGCGCAACTGGGACAATGTATACAACTACCCCGACATCAACAGCCTGGTGAACGCCACCTATACTGATGCCAGCGTAAAAGGTATGATCGAAAAGATCTATGCAAAGGAGTACAAAATAATAGCGGATGTAAACAGTATACTGGAGAAGATCGACGCTAAAAAAGCTATTTTCCAGGACGATAATTACACTTTGATAAAAGGTGAAGCGCTCACTTTACGTGCATTTGCCCATTTCGACATACTGCGGATGTTTGGCACGATGCCCGATAACCCCGGTACCACTCCTATATTACCGTATGCGAAAGCAGTATCAAAGGCCATCATTGTCCTGTTGCCCTATGATGAGTTTGCTAAGCAGGTACTGGCAGATCTCGATGAGGCGGAAGTGCTGTTGAAAGACGCGGACCCCATCAGGCAATTCTCGCTGGCAGAGCTGAACCCGATAACAGGACAAAGTGCTCCGCCGGTAGTAGCTGATGATTATTACATGTATCGTCAGGTGCGCATGAACTATTATTCGGTACTGGCGCTCAAAGCCCGTGTGTATAACTGGCTGACGGCACGTGACGCCGCTAACCGCGCCAATGCGTCCAAATATGCACAGCTGGTGATCGATGCCAAAGATCGCCTGGGCAGGCCCACTTTCAGGTTGGGTGAACTAAGCGATGCCCAAACCTTAGGCCTTTCAAGTTTTCCCTCGGAGCATATTGCCGCTGTAAACATTTTCAATATGAAAACAGTGGTCGATAATACCCTGGACGAAGCCGGAAAACTGGCCCGGTCGGATTTTAACATACAGGACGGTTATTACTATCTCAATAACCTGTTCCCTGTAAATGAAAGAGCTGCCGACGCGAGGTGGGTGGGTATGTGGTCGTACAAAACTTCCAATGGTCAGACCAGTTACGTGAAATACAAGAAGTTCGCCCAGAAAGAGATCGATCCCATTAGCCAGATACCCCTGCTGCGCCTGAGTGAAATGTACCTGATATTGACAGAGTGCGCGCAAAACAAGGCAGATGCGGAGAACTACTATCGTTTTTATTGTAATAAGAAAGGGATCCCCTTCACCAGCGGTTTCAATGCCGCTGGCTGGGAAGCGGACCGCAAGAATAAAATGATCCGTGAATATGTACGTGAGTTCTATGCAGAAGGGCAAACCTTCTTCACCTACAAGCGCTACAATGTAGCCACGCTGCCTGCCAGCTGGACGGCAGCCTATTATACGGCCACATCAGCCAGGTACATTGTACCCAAACCCGATCGTGAATACAATTATCTTAACAAGTGATCACTTTACAGATGAAAAAATATAGCTGCATTATAATCATAGGACTGGCTGTTGCGGCAGGCTGTAAAAAAGCAGACAACCTGCTTTATGAAGGCGTTGCCCGCATTCAAATGGCCGATACCAGCGTTGCGGGCTTCACTTTCGTATATGAAGCACCGACTGTTTTGAGAGATACGGTGTATGTGCGATTGAATACCATTGGTGGTATTTCTGACCAGGACAGAAAGGTAACGTTGGAACAGGTAACGGAATATGACGTGACCTATGTACGCGACCCGGTGACCAATAAGATCATCGACTCTACGGTTAAAGAAAAACCCTTCAAGGCGGTGGCTGGTAAGCATTATGTGCCGCTCAATGATCCTTCCATGCAATCGTTGCTGGTGATCAGGGCCAATCAGGCATCCGATAGCCTGCCCATCATCCTGTTGCGCGATACCAGCCTGAAAAGCAACTCTTACCGGTTGCGATTGAAAATAGTAGCCAATGAGGTGTTTGCTATCGGAGAAACAAAAGCGGTGGAAAAGACGCTTCTGTTTTCTGATCGTTTGGAGCGCTTCGAATCCTGGAAGACGGATGCAGGATCACCTGCTGCTACTACGTTTGGAAAATACAGTACTGCCAAACACCAGTTCATGATCGATGTGCTAAAGGTGAAAATTGATGAGGACTGGTACAAAGCCATTCTGGCGGCACAGGCGACAGCACATTACAGGGCCCTGCTAAAGGATGCGTTGGCTGCATTTAATGCCGACCCTGCCAATATCAGTACCGGTAAAGCGCCCCTGCGCGAAACGAATGTTGCGGGCAGCCCTTTGGTTACTTTTCCTTAATAACTCTCAATCATCATGACAACAATGAAAAAGATATATATCCTGGCAGCCGGCTTGCTTTTGTTGCTGGCAGCCGCCTGTAATAAAGACGACAGTACGGGAGCCACGGGGCCGATTGCTGTACTGAAAGTGAGTGGAGTAAAAGATACTTTTAATGTGTTCACACACCAGGACTTTCTTAAAGCCAATCCTGTGGTGGAGAATGAGAACGATTTCGATTTTTACTGGACACTTATTTCCAACAATTATGCCCCTGGTCAGGGAGCGGTGAAGGCCGACACGCTGGCCCGCACCAAAGACCTGAACTATGAGGTATCACAGGACCCGGGCTCTTATACGATGGTATTCAACGCAAGGGCGAAGACTACCGGCGTGGTAAGGCAGAAAACGATGGTGGTGAACATCTCCACGCTCACCATGAACGGATGGTACCTGCTGAAAGACAATGGTGGCAAGACTGATATGGATTTTATCCACAGCACTGGCCGCATTGATAACTGGATCGCCAACTTCAATGGCGGCAAAAGCCTGGATGGGAATGCCGTGAAAATGGCATTTGTACCCTCTTTCAGAACTACTCCCACTTCAACGGTCTACTTCCCCACCCTTATGGTGCTTTCGGCCAATGATGCTGCCATCTACCGGGTAGACAACGGATCGATGGTGATGAACTTCGACAATATGTTCTTCACGAAACCGGCCGTTCGCAAACCCCAATCAGTGATGCAGGCGGTAGGTGCCCAGTACCTGTTCCTGATCAATGATAATAAGGCATACAATCTGTACAAAGGTACTTTGTTTGCCAACCTGCCTACCAATTTAAACAACCAGGTATATGACAATATCTCCCCCATTACTGCCGTGGGCTCTATGGGCCTGTGTTGGAACCTCAGGACCAAAAGTATCTTCTGCATTGATAACGGAAATTTTACGGAATTAAAAGCCAATGGGGCGCTGGTCCAGAAAATGAACGCCGACCTTAAGTGGATGAACGGATATGCCGGAGGCCGTAGCACGGCCCTGATGCTGTTCCGTAATCCACAGGATACCGGTTACCTGATCAAGGCCAATGTGAATTATCCTTCTTTGTTTTCAGGCAACACCCCATTTGTGCTGACAGCGGATACGCTGAAACCCGAACACAGTTTGCTATCGGCCAGTATGATCTGCGGCAATTATGATGTAGACCTGGTCTACTATGCAGTAGGTGATAAGATATATATGACAGATGTGGCTTCCGCACAGGAAAATCTGTTGTTTACGCTGCCTGCCGGTGAAACGGTAACTGCTATGCAGCATATCAAATTTCCGGAGCCGACGGGAACACCCGTGCCGCCTACTACTTTAAGTTATATAGCTATAGCTACCTATAAGGACGGGCGCTATAAGGTGTACCTGCATGCTATCAGCGGAACAGGGACTATCTCGGGGCTGTCACAGGCCAACTTTGAAGGCGAAGGGCGTGTGTCGTCGCTGGTCTATATGGAAAAAGGTAGCGGAACCCGGATCTTTTAAATGATCGAGGGGTGAGCGTCGCCCTTCCCGCCGCCAGTTGGCGGGAAGGCTCACCCTGATCTAAACGGGCTTGCTTAAGCCTTACCATCTTCTTAATTCAACGATATGGATTTGCTTACTTCTTAATAAAAGATAACTCAATGAGAATTTTATTTCCTGCACTGGCAGCCTGCTGCCTTTGCACAGGCAGTCTTTTGGCACAGAGTGACCTTATAGATACTGTACTGCTCAAAAAGCAACAGGCAGAGTTGAAACAGGCATTGGCCGCGGCAGACCAAAAGATGGATGCACGCCAAAAGCTGTACCTGGAAGTACAAGGTAAAAAGCTGAAGTACGATACGATCGGCCTTGGGCAGTACCGCTATGAATGGGCGCAGCTCAAAGACGAACGCCGGGCGCTGGAGATCGCCTTCATCAAAGCGCATCCTGATTACCTCGTAAGCATCGAAGCGCTGCAGGATGCTATTGGTCCTCTTCCGAACGACATCCTCATTTACGACAAACTGTTCAAGGGCCTTGACAAACCAGTACGTGCAAGCAAAGAAGGTGTAGCGCTCCGCAAAACCATCGACGGCTTTATGTCAGTACGCATCGGCGTGAAAGCGCCCCTGTTTGCAGCGCCCGACACTTCCGGTAATACCATCAACCTGAAAGACCTGCGCGGAAAATATGTATTGCTTGATTTCTGGGCCAGTTGGTGCGGCCCCTGCCGTGAAGAAAATCCCAATGTGGTAAAAGCTTATGAGCAATTCAAGGATAAAGGGTTTACCGTTTTGGGTGTTTCTCTCGATCAGCCGGGCAAACACGATGCCTGGGTGAAAGCGATCAACACGGATGGCCTGGTATGGCAGCATGTATCTGACCTGAAATTCTGGAAAAGCGATATAGCCAAATTGTACAGCATCCGTTCCATCCCTCAAAACTTCCTGCTTGATCCGCAGGGAAAGATCGTGGCCGCCAACCTGCGGGGGGAAGCGCTGTTGCAGAAATTACAAGCATTGATCCTTCATTAATAATAGTTATGTATAAACTCAAATTCATCCCCGTCTTCCTGTTGATGGGAGTACCCGTGTTTTGCCTTGCACAAAAGAAAGACACACCAGCACAGGCGGCAGCCGTAAAAGACACCATTCCGAAAGTTGATTCCGGGAAAAATGCTTCCGGTCAATTGAAAAAGTACGAAGAGGTCATCACAAAGAAAGCGGTCACGAAGAATGGCATGTTTCGTGTACACCAGATTGAAGAGCAATATTTCTTTGAAATACCCGACAGTCTGCTCAACCGCGACATCCTGGTAGTAAACCGTATTTCCAAAGCGCCTGCCGGATTAAGGCCTTATGTAAATGTGTATGCCGGTGATCAGATTGCCGAGAACGTGATCCGTTTTGAAAAGGGGCCCTTCAACCGCCTCTTCATGAAGCGAATGATCTTTCGCGAAAAATCGAACGACAGCACAGAAAACGGCCTGTACAGGGCTGTTGTGAATTCCAGTCTTCAACCGATCGTGGCCGCCTTTCCGGTGAAAGCATTGGGCGGCGACAAGGCTACAGGTGTAACTTATGTGATTGAGGTAAGTTCTTTCCTGCAAACGGAAAACGAGATCTTCCACTTTGGGCCTGAGGCCAGGAAGGGACTGGCGCTTGGCGGCGTACAAACGGACAAATCGTATGTAGCCAACCTTAATGCTTTCCCCCTGAATGTGGAAGTCAAGATGGTGCGCACTTATATGCCTGCAGCACCAGGATCGCTGTTGCCAACTACCTACGAGGTCAATAGCTCACTGCTCATATTGCCCAAAGTACCTATGAAGCCCCGTTATGCGGATGCGCGGGTAGGTTTCTTCTCAAGGGGAGTGGTTGATTTTGATGCCGAGCCACAGCGTGTGGCATCAAAGTACTACACTACCCGCTGGCGCCTGGAGCCGAAGCCGGAAGACCGGCAAAGGTACCTGCGTGGAGAACTGGTAGAACCACAAAACCCGATCATTTACTATATTGATCCGGCTACGCCTAAGAAATGGGTGCCCTACCTGATAGCTGGTGTAAACGACTGGCAAAAAGCTTTTGAGCAAGCCGGATTTAAGAATGCTATCAAAGCATTACCAGCTCCGGAGAATGACAGTACCTGGAGTATTGATGATGCCCGGCACAATGTGATCGTATACAAGCCCTCCGCCATTGCCAACGCCAGCGGACCTCATGTGCACGATCCCCGTAGCGGTGAGATCATCGAAACGCATATCAACTGGTACCACAATATTATGTCGCTTGTTCACGACTGGTACATGATACAGGCCGGCGCAATCGATCCCAAAGCCCGCACCATGAAATTCGACGATGAACTGATGGGGCAGTTGATCCGTTTTGTATCCTCTCACGAAGTGGGGCACACCCTTGGCCTGATGCACAACTTCGCATCCAGCTCTACTGTTCCGGTAGAAAAGCTGCGCGATAAAAAATACGTAGAAGAGAACGGCCACACTCCTTCCATCATGGATTATGCCCGCTTCAACTATGTGGCACAGCCAGAAGACAATATCACGGAAAAAGGCATCTTCCCGCGTATCGGCGCCTACGACAAATGGGCCATCCAGTGGGGTTACCGCTGGCTGCCACAATTCGATAGTCCTGAGGCAGAAACACCTTACCTCAACAAACTGATCGTCGATAGCCTGAACCGCAACAAGCAGTTGATCTTTGGCTTTGAAATGGACGCTTATGACCCCCGTTATCAAAGTGAGGATCTAGGTGATGACGCTGTATTGGCCAGTACTTATGGCCTCAAAAACCTGAAACGCATCCTGCCTAAACTGGCTGAGTGGACAAGAGAACCCAATGAAGGATACGAAAACCTGCGGGAAATAAGTATTCAGGTTTTCCGTCAATACAACCTCTACATGGCACATGTATGGAAAAGTGTAGGAGGAATTTACACCACACCGAAAAGTGTAGAACAAAATGGTCCCGTTTTTGAGCCCGTACCTTATGAGAAGCAGAAAGCTGCCATGAAATTCCTGGACAACAACCTGTTCAATGTTCCAGACTGGCTAACCAGCGATAATTCTTTCGATCTGACCGGCTCAAGCGCTGACCCTTATTTCCAGACGGTGCAATCCGGCGCCCTCTCCCGCCTGCTGGGGTCTGGCACGCTGATCAACTTTATCAAGAATGAAACGCGGTTCAGGAATAAAAAACTATATACCGGCGCCGAATTCCTGGATGACCTGAGGAAAATGGTATGGAGCGAATTGTATTCGCACAAGCCAATAGACGTCAACAGACGTGGCCTGCAAAGAATGTATATCAATGAAGCTTGTCATGCTTTCCGGGCAGTAAATGAGCTTGTAGGCCGCAACTATGGCAATGGCACGCAGATCTATATCAACCCCGATCCTACGAATGCTGATGTGGAAGGTATGATGCGGGCGCACCTGATCGCTTTAAAGAAAGATATTACACTGGCCATCCCTTCACAAAAAGGGCTTGCCAAAGATCATTTGCAGAACATCATCGCACGTATCGACAAGGTGTTGAAGGATGGAGAGCAGTTGGTAAAGTAAGGGGCAAACAGGTGAACATAACCATCACCTGAAAAGGACCTGAAAGAAGAATAAAAGCGGGCAAAGTGGTAGCAATACCGTTTTGCCCGTTTTATATTATTCGTACTTGTTTGAAAGCACGCCTGATCTTTTCAATATAGTCAGCCAGCGACATCCTGAACTGTTTTTGAAAGTTGCGCCTCAGCTGCGCCGGATACCTATACCCTACTTCCCGGGCAAGTTCATTGATCCGGAAATTCCCTGCATTCATCAGATCGGCTGACTTTTTCAATCTTGCCAGGTTAATAACATCGCTTGGCGACATGCCCGATATTGATTTTATCTTACGATACAAGGTAGACTTGCTCATGTTCATCAAACCAGCGATTCTTTCCACATCCAGATCCGTATCGCGCAGGTTGCGCAGGATCAGGGCAATTAATTGTTTCCAAAAGGCCTCATCCTCTTTTGTGAACGGGATGCTGTTGATAGGCAGGAGCGGAGACCTGGCATAGGACTCTTTTAATATCAACCGGTTTTCCAGTAAATTATCTATCTGCGCATTCAGATGGTCCAATGAGAAGGGCTTTTCAATATAGGCGTCGGCACCTGTTTTAAGCCCTTGAATCTTTGATTGAAGTGTGTCTTTGCCCGTTAATAAAATAACGGGGATATGGTTCAGGTCGGGATTAGATTTGATCGTTGAGCAAAGTTCCAGTCCGTCCATACCGGGCATCATCACATCGCTGATTACCAGTTGTATAAGTGTATGCTGCAATATGGCCATCGCCTCATACCCGTCCATCGCCGTGTAGACCTCGTATTTACCTGTAAGATCCTGTGACAGATAATCCAATATATCTTCACTATCATCCACCAGTAAGATCACCGGATTGACCGTATTCATTGCGTTTAGTATTGGTTGTGGGCGTGTATGATGCAACCCTTTAGCTAATTACGCAATAAGCTTCACTTTTCCAAATAGGATGTCCAGACAATCAATTTTCAAGGAGCACCTGTTGATCTTCATCAGGAATTTGTGTATTTCTGATCCTTTCGAGTGTTAAGGGCCCCACGAACCGGTAATTAATGGGAAAATCAGGATTGGTAATATCGCTGTACCAATATTCCAGGACCATGGTTATATACGTTTTTTCCAGGTATGGTTGTACTTCATCCTTTCTTTTGCTGATGGAGTAAGTACCCCTTTGCTGTGAAAATTTGATAGACGCATCCGGTGCAGTAAGCGTAACCGTACTGTCGGCATTTAATGCTGCTACTATTTTATATTTTTTCCGGTCGTATGCTTCTTCATCAACATTTCCTGCAAAGAAGAATACCGTATGCTCATCCACCACCGAGGCCGTTCTGTAAGGGGTGGTCAATGCTGTCTGGTTATTTTGAGGAACATCCCGGTTCCAGATGAGGCCGGCATTGGAATACCTGCCTGAATAATCATTAAAAGGAATGATCTGCATGAGCGATTTGCTAAACCATCTTCTATCTGAAACATTGTCTTTTGAAGTAGACACTATTTTTACTGGCAATATAAATTTGTTGATCAGATCCAGGTTTTCCAGTTTGAGGTCTACATTAAAATAACCTTGTATCGATCCTGCAGGGATGGTGGTAGTCATAGATTTAATAGAATAATTGACGGCAGGAAGCTCAAGAAAATACAGGTCTTGCCTTAACCTGAACCTGTCAAAATTCAGGTTATTGAGGGTATCCTTGTCTAAAGCAATGGTTACCTGAATGTCTTCCCTATTTCCGTTAGAGCCACTAAGTACAACCGGCACTTTTACCGATACTACCCCACCCTGGCTTTGGTACTTGGCATTCAATCTTACAACGCCGCTCTTTACAAAAGACACTTCTTTCACATACAATTCTCTTGTCCACTCTTTGGTGCAGCCCAGGCCCAGGAGCAGACCTGATAGTATAAACAGATGGATCTTTTTCATATGATGCTATTTTAATAAGGCGTTGTCCAGCCTGGGTTTTGGGTCAGCTTTTTATTTCTTCTTAATTCTTCATGCGAGATGGGCCACAAGTACATTTTCTTTACGAATATGGTGGGGAATGAAGGGATAACTACGGGTGTATGGAACAGCTCCCGCTGGCCTGCGGTCATGTCCATATTACAACCCATTACCGGTGTAGCTTCTTCCACCGGCGCGTCTTTCCAGCGCCGCAGATCGTAATACCGGTGATTTTCTCCCAACAACTCAATTTGCCTTTCCCTTTTGAGTGCTTTTCTGAATGACTCTTTTGAGCCATAAATGCCGCCGTCAAAATCGGGTAAGCCCGCCCTTATGCGCACCTGGCTGATGGCTTTGCTCATTTCCGGTACATTGCGGGAAATAGCGTGTGTCGTTGCACCGGTATGATCCGGAATATTGTAAGAGCCCCCTAACTCATTTAAGGCCTCTGCATAAATCAGGAGCACTTCCGCATACCGGATAGCAGGCTCATATTTGGGTACAACAAAAGAACCCAACACTTTTCCATCGTGCGAGTCGGTAGGATTAACATATTTTTTGATGCCCAATCCTGTTCTTACATGGAACTGGGGAGAAGCAGGCTGCTTTCCATCTGGCTCCCCCCTGTAATAGAAGATCTGCTTGCTCCTTAAGTTCGCATCAAGCGCACTCAGCCGGTACCAGGTGCTTCCATTGTAGGAAACGGAGGCATAAAACCGGGGCTCACGGTTCGCATACTGTAAGGAAACACCGGCAGGTAATGGTAGATTATCTACCGCATTGGTGGTAAAGCCCGGCACACGTGGACTTACAGGAATGTCCTTCCCATCATTCATATAATAAGCATCACATTGTTTTTGTGTAATGCCATGGGCGTTCCATCCTCCCATAGAATAGGGCGTTTGGTGTTTTGCCAATGCTTCGGGCCCAACATTGCTTAATTCAGTGACCCGGGAAAAAATGAGTTCGGGATTACCGGAAGCAGTGAGCGCCCCATTGAAAAGCTGACGGTACGATTCAAAGGGATCAATATCCCTCCAGCCATTGGGAAAGGAGGCATCCGAATACCGCGGATCATAGGGTGGAACGATCGTTTTTGGTTGGGCCGGCCCTTGATCGGTAGCGTTGAAGGGAGCCGTAAAAAGCCGATAGATCCCCAGGTCCATTACATCTTTGGCAGCTGCCGCGGCCCTTGCCCATTTTTCTTCACTATAGGTCTGAGAAATGAGCGGTTTACCCTGGTCGTCAACGAGATCGGCCATTTCAGTATTGCCATTGAACTCAGGGCTGGCCGCGTACAAATACACTTTCGCCCGGGCAGCCAGTGCTGCACCTTTTGTTGGTCGTACAATGTCTCTGTTGGTGCGCGCAGGAGAAAGATCCCTGGCAGCTATCGCGAGCTCTTTGGTGATATAATTCACACAGGTATCATAATGACTTCTGGGTATGGCCAGCGATTCATAAGGCAAAGTGTAATCAATACCTTCGTCAGGTACCAGGGGCACAGGTCCATACTTTCTAATCAATAACCAGTAATAGTAAGCCCTTAAGAAACGGGCCTCTGCTTTGCGACCGGCAATTTCCTCCTTACTCATCTCCCGGTTGCGGTCAATATTATAAATGAAGATGGATGCTTTTCGAATACCCTGGTAACAAGAGCCCCAGGAACCCTGGGTCCAGCTTTCGGTGTATTCGCCGTTCTTATAATTCTTATAACTTCTCCCATCTAATTCATCGCCGCGATCCCCAAAAAACATATCGTCGGATATCAGGTTGAAAGGCGCATAGTCCTTGCTGGCCACATCGAGGTTCTCTCCCCGCAAATGGGTGTATACATCGGCCAGCCATTGCTCCGCGTAATCCTTTCTTACAAACAGGGTATCAACATTCATCCTGTCCTTAAAGAAATGGTCCATATCCATAAACTTTTTACAGGAATGCAGGGAGCCGGAAACAACAGCGATCAAAAGCGTGATATATATGTAAGGTTTCATGACCTGTTTTTTTAGGGGTTGATTAAAATTTGAAAGTCATACCCACGGTGATTGTCTTGGGTAATGGATACCGGGTGCCATCGCTGGTAGCCATTTCTGGGTCCCACACTTTTACCTTATCCCACACCATCAGGTTTTGACCTACCAGGTATATCCGTAAACTTCTAAGTCGCAGCCGGGTGGCAAGACTGGCTGGTATGGTGTAGCCCATCTCCAATGTTTTAAAGCGCAGGTAAGCCCCATCCCGCAGCCAAAAAGTAGAGGGACGGTAGTTGTTTGCATTGCCGCCATAACTCAATCGGGGGTATTTAGCCGTAGGATTTTCAGTAACGCCATGTCCCCCTGTAATATCGGCCGATACCCACCGGCTGCCCGGCTCTACTACTTCGGTTAATATATTTCCCCATGCCCCTTCTACAAAAGGATATACAGTAGGGCCATTTAAGAAATAGGAGTTACGCCCTGCTCCCTGGAAATGGACATTCACATCAAGCCCCTTCCACCTGGCCGACAATCCCATGCCATATTCAATTGAAGGTCGCCAGCCTGCCCCTACCGGTACCACATCCTCATTGTCGATAAGGCCATCTCCGTTTACATCTTTGTACTTGATATCGCCGGGCATATAGGCGCCAAAGGTTTGCCGCGGACTGTTCCGGATCTCTTCATAATCTTTAAACAATCCCAGCGCGATCAATCCCCTGGTCTGTTCTGCCCGATAGCCCTCTTGCATCAAATAAGAATAACTATTGAACTGTTCATCCCGCTCCAGTATCTTGTTTTTATAATAAGTGATATTTCCCCGCAGTGTAAAGTCAATGCCCCTGATCTTTTTATTGATCGCCACATTGCCATCCATCCCCTGGTTGTCCATCTTACCTACATTGGCCCAGGGCTGACTGCTAATGCCCACCATGGAAGGCAACTGGCTCCTTTGAACATATATGTTCCGCCTTGTTTCCTGGAAAAAGTCGACAGTGAGGTTAAGTGTATTATGCAGGATATTGATGTCAAAACCTAAATTCTGCTTCCTTGCCACTTCCCAGGTAAGTGCATCCGACGCCACCTGGGTATAATACAGGCCCGGATAAGTATTGGGACTTACCGGCTCACCAAAATTGAACCCACCACCACTCTCAATGGTGCTTAAATAGGCAAACCGTAAGTTGCCAAAGTTGTCATTACCTACCTCACCAATAGAATAGCGGACCTTAAAAAGGTCGAGCCAATCAAACTTGTCTCTGATGAATTTTTCTTCTCCTATATTCCATCCCACTGCAACGGCCGGAAAGAATCCAAACTGATGGCCGGTCCTGAAATTTTCCGACCCGGTATAACCAAAATTGAACTCTACTAAATAGCGGTTCATGTATCCATACATCGCACGGCCCGAAACCGAAAGATTGCGACGGGGTAAACCATTTTTGATATCGGTGCCCAGGTTTTGGGTTTGCCTTTGTTCACGTACAAATGATTTAAGCAATCCCTCCACATTGTGCTTGTTGGAAAAATTCCTGCTGTAGCCCAGCTCAATCTCACCCTGGTAAACCCTTTCACCCCAGGAGCTTGTTTCCTGGGTCATCAACGATTCACCGGACAACCGGTGCATGACCAGTTTACCATTTCTATCGCGCCTGCGTTCCACATTGTATTGTTCGGGCCATTTAATACGGTTAATATCATTCAGGCTATTGCCGTCAAAGGCAAATCTCGCTGTGAACCTAAGCCCTCTTGTCAGCATGTCGAGCCGTTGGTTGAGCGTGATATTGGATTCGGTTTTATTTTCCCAGTGTTCCCGGTAGCCTGTTTGTGTGGCCAATACCCAGGGATTGGTTCTATTGCCTGTACCAAAAGCAGGTATCAGGCCATTGGAATAGGTAAATGGAATGGATACCGGCGATTGGCCAATAAGTGAATACCAGATATTGAGGTTGTTCAAACCGGGAAAGTTCTGCTTCTCCAGGAATCCTGAAACGCCCAGCGCCAGGGTGGTTGATTTGGAGATGTCCAGGTCGTAGTTCAGCCTGTAATTCCACCTCGACAGGTGTGCATTGGTTTTATAATCCTTTAATGCCTGATCGGTTTTGTACATCCCCCCTTCATTCACATAACTGGCCGAAACAAAGTACCGGGCAATAGAAGCACCGCCGGAAAGATTAAGGGAGGCCCTGTAGATGTTAGCGCCATCTTTGAGCATCTTGTCCTGCCAGTTCACGTTCGGATACAGATCGGGGTCTAACCCTTCTTTGATCAACTCAAGCTCATTGGGTGTATACAGGGGCTCCTGGTTCCTCGTTATTTTGGCTTCATTTACCAATTGCGCGTAAGTATAGCCATCTACAAATTTGGGGGTACGGGTACGGGTCAGGTATCCATATTCTATTTTCCCATCAATATTCACCTTACCGGCTTTCCCTTTTTTAGTAGTGATCAGCACCACGCCATTGGCGCCTCTCGAACCATATATGGCTGTGGCAGATGCATCTTTTAATACGGAAAAGGACTGGATATCTTCAATATTGATCTCATTAAAAGGCCGCTCAAATCCGTCTACCAGCACCAGCGCGCTTTGATTCGCTCCAAAGGTGGAAATACCACGGATCCAGAATTCAGATTGGTTATTGCCCGGCTCGCCCGATCCCTGCATGGCGATAATACCCGGGACATTCCCGGCAAGCCCATTGGTGATATTGGCCGTAGGCGTGCGCAATTCATCAATATTGATGGAGGAGATGGCGCCTACAACAGATACTTTTTTCTGGGGGCCTGCAGCCGTAACGATTACCTGTGTTAAGGCACTTGAATCGGCACGTTTAAGCCTCATATTGAGAAGGGTCTTATTCCCGATCCTGATCTCCTCATTGCCAAAACCAACATAAGAGAATATCAAAGTACTAAAAGGTTCTGTTCTCAATACATATTGACCTTTTTGATCCGTCATAACGCCGCCACTTATCTTATCTTTTATGGAAACGCTTACACCAATGAGGGGGCTATTGGTCTCATCGGTTACAGTACCTGTTACCTGTATGGTTTCCTGTGCATGAGCGGTCATAAAACAGCTCAACATTAGCAGTAGTAATGTTATATATCTTTTCATTGTAACAATATTCGGGTTGCTCTGTGAAGAGTTAGGTAGATACATGTTATTCTGTGGAGATGATCCTGATGCGCCTGTTTTTCTGGTCGGCAACATAAAAGGTTCCCGTCTCCTTGTCATAAATGATGCCCATGGGCCGGTCAAACTGGGCATCTCTTAAAGCCCCGTCTGAATACCCGTAAGTCCTGGGACGGCCGGCAAAAGTGCTCACCACACCTTCAGGTGTTATTTTCCGGATGCAATGGTTGAAAATATCGCACACATAGAAATTATCATTCTCATCAAAAGCACCCTGGTGGGGTTGATCAAACCGGGCATCAGTACCCACCCCATCTTTATGACCCGCGCTTCTTCTTCCACCAACAAAGTGTACAGGTGTCTCTAATTGCCTGGTTTCCCGGTTAAAATTTGCCTTCAGAATATAGTGCTGATTGACGACTACGATATAGGCAAAATCGCCGCTCGGCGCAAATTGAATATTGAACTCCCAGCTTACATCACCTATGCGGAAGAGTTCTTTAGACACTTTCGCTACCCGGTCCCATTTAAAAATGGCGCCGTTGGAATAGGAATTGTAGAAATAGTCGCCTGTTTGAGGTTGTGCGGCACCGCCGTTGGTTTGCAGGCTATAGATGAGGGATGTCCACCTTGTAAAATTATCCGCTTTGGTGGCCACCGCAGTACTCAGGCCGGTCCAGGACCCCTGATCGTTTGTTATATAAAGGGTATCGTAGGTAGTGTTAAAGGAAAGCGTGCGGGGGCGGTCCAATCCATTCCCTGTTCTGAATTTGGTAGACACCTGCGTTTTGGCGGCATCAATAAAACGCATTCCCCGGTGCTCCTCCAGCACATAAATGTTCTTTTTGTCATCAAAGCACAACCAGTAAGGTTCTTCAAATTGTGCTTTTTCAATAGGTCCGTCCACGATGGCCGTTCTCCCATCTTTATCAGTAAAACCGGCCAGGGTACTCACGGAGGGCAGGAAAATATATTTGAAGGGACCGGGTGCAATCACCTCTTTGGCGGGGTTGCCGATCACCACTTTTACTTCACCTGTACCGGCTTTCGAGGGCACTAGTATATACAAGGCTGTACTATTAAGGCCGATCAGGTGGGCCTGGTGTCCATTGATATATACTTTGATCAGTGAAGTATCACTTCCAAAATTGGACCCATATATGATCATTTGGGTGTTGACGCCGCCGCTGTCGGGCGCAAAGCGATTAATGGTTACCGGTTTGGAAGGATCGTAGGGGATTCTTGTATCGATAGTGCCTTTATCGGAGCAGGCACCCAATAGAAGAAAGATCAGGGCAGCGCATAGCATGCCCCCTTTGAGCTCATAGGCAGTTTTAGTATTCATACTCAATCGTTATAGCAGTCAGTCAATTTGATATCAAAATTAAAGAACCCTTAAAATTGGATTCTTTCAATCTGATCAAAAAAGAGCTAAAATGATTCATTTTTTTGCGGCTCCTCTGTTTGAATTTCGTAACCAACGCTTTGAATTGCGCAATTTTAATGCTACCAATACCCTGTACCTTTGGCCGGAAAACAATACAAAAAACTTACAAGTATGATAGCAACCAAAGGATATGCAGCGCAAAGCCCTGAAACTGATCTTGCCCCCTGGAATTTTGAGCGCCGGGAAGTGGGGCCGCATGATGTGCAGTTTGAAATACTTTTTTGCGGGGTTTGCCATTCCGATCTCCACCAGATCAAAAACGATTGGTTTCCTGGCATCTTTCCGATGGTTCCGGGTCATGAAATTGTAGGTCGCGTAGTAAAGGTGGGCGACCATGTTAAGAAGTTCAAGGTGGGTGATCTGGCAGGTACAGGCTGCATGGTGGATTCCTGCCAGGTTTGCGAAAACTGTAAAAAGGACCTGGAGCAATATTGTCTCGAGGGCAACACGCAAACCTATAATGGGTTGGAGCGGGACGGGAAAACACCTACTTATGGCGGCTATTCAAATACCATCGTGGTACGGGAAGAGTTTGTACTGCATATATCCGACAAATTGGACCTGGCAGCAGTGGCGCCCCTGTTATGCGCCGGCATTACCACCTATTCACCCTTACGCCACTGGAAAGTAGGCAAGGGCCATAAACTGGCCGTTTTGGGGCTCGGTGGACTTGGACATATGGGTGTAAAATTTGGGGTTGCTTTCGGAGCAGAGGTGACTGTACTGAGCACGTCTCCCAAAAAAGAACAGGATGCGAAGAAACTGGGCGCTCACCATTTTGTGGTAACTACCGATCCTAAGCAGGTGGAAGCGGCAAAAGGTAGTTTTGATTTTATTCTTGATACCGTCTCTGCAGAGCATGACTTCAATATGTACATGTCCATGCTAAGAACAGATGGAACACATATTTGTGTAGGCGTACCTCCCAAACCGGCCGAAATAGCAGCCTTCAGTTTGATCGCCGGAAGAAAAAGCCTGGCAGGTTCTGGTATTGGAGGCATTAAAGAGACCCAGGAGATGCTGGATTACTGTGCAGCAAATAATATCGTTTCCGATATAGAAATGATCGCCATGAAAGATATCCACAAGGCATATGAGCGGATGTTAAAAGGCGATGTTCGTTACAGGTTTGTAATAGATATGGCTACTTTATAAAAGAGTTTTCTTAGCAATAAAAAAGTCCCCGGATGGCAATACCATTCGGGGACTTTTTCATTAAATTTAGTGTATGGAAAAGATCCCACCCGACGATATACGCTATGCCGACAAGTCCACCCTTTATGCGTTTACTTTTTCCAGGTTCTTCCGGTAAGCGGAAGGGCTAACTCCCTTGTGCTTTTTGAAGGTTTTGGTGAAATGACTTTCATCCGTAAACCCAAACTCTCCTGCAATTTCGTTCAGTCGCAGATCACTATGCCGCAACCGGATCTCGATGAGCGACAATTTGTAGTTGATGATATACTGCTGCATCCCGTCCTGGGTAAACTTTTTAAAGTATTCGCTGATGTAGTTGAGTGAGATATTGAAATGGTTGGCAATGCATTCCGCTTTGAGTTTTTCCGGCTCGTAAATATGCTGGTGGATATAGAGCAGGATATCCCGCCCGGTTTGCGATTGACCTTCAGTCTGCTGCAGGTTGAGCATGGCCACATTGCGTGCTACTACAGTTATGAGTGTATTGATCAACTGCTGCATCAGTTCTTTTTGCAGTGGATGCTTCGTCTCCAGCCCTTGCATGATGGCCTCACACAAGGCTTTTACCAGGGGCTGATCTAAAGCGTGCAATCCTACAGCTCCGCGCAGATGAGAACTATTTTGCAAGATATACTCCAGCTTTTGTATCCACTCCCCCAGGTCACTGTACTGCTTGCCCGATACCTGTTGGGCCTGCAGGTAAATATTGTTGAAACGAATGAACAAAAAGCTCGTAGTGCTTCGCAAGAGCGTGTAATGCTCCGAATCGGGCATGATCAGGAAGAGATCGTTGGCGGTGAAATCGAATTGATTGCCATCAATAATATAGGTCCCCTCCCCTTTTAGTATATAGGTGATCTCAAAAAAAGTATGCTTGTGCTGTTTGCAGGCGCAGGTATCCCTTTCGAAATGCTCTATCTCAAAAGGCTTGAAAAGGTTCTGGATGATCATGCCCCAAAGATTACAAAATAAGCCCAAACTTATACCAATGTTTTAGTCCCAATCCTGTGCAATTTTGCCTTATCTAATACATATCATAATGAAAGCATTCAAGATAACCTTGATACTGATCTCCTTGTGCCTACACGCTGCCACCCAGACGGTCAATAACGGATTCGATAAAACAAAGCTGCAACGCATAGACCAATTCATAGAAAAAGAAATTCAGGAAAACCGCATACCCGGCGCTTCGGTATTGCTGATCAAAAAAGGTCAGATCGTGTACAACAAAGCGTTCGGCTATGCGGATATAGAAAGCAAAAGGCGCATGAAAACAGACGATATCTTCCGTATTGCTTCTCAAACAAAGGCCATCACCAGTGTTGCCGCCCTGTTGTTGTGGGAAGAAGGTAAATTCCTGTTTGACGATCCCGTGTCAAAATACATTCCTGCCTTTCAGTCACCGAAAGTACTGACTGGCTTTAATCCGGCAGACAGCAGTTACACTTCACGCCCTGCCAAAAGAGAGATCACCATCCGGCATTTACTTACGCACACATCCGGACTTATTTACCAATTGCCTTATATGGGCGATCCCCGGCTGGCAGCAGTTTATGACAAAGCGGGCATTCCCGCTTTATTAGGCGCACCCGGCACTACTACAGGGCAAAAGATGCAGGAACTGGCCAAACTGCCGCTGCTGCACGATCCCGGAGAATCTTTTAGCTATGGCCTCAGCACCGACCTGCTCGGTTACCTGGTAGAGCTTTGGAGCGGGCAAAACCTGGAATCATTTTTTCGCGAGCGCATCTTTCGTCCGCTGGAAATGAATGATACCTGGTTCAATCTTCCGGCAGATAAAACGGCAAGACTGATAAGCGTATACCAGCCCCTGCCAGGCGGCAAACTTGTAAAAGCGGCTCAAGTGTTCGACGGCAGTCCGGGTAATTATCCAGCCATTGCCCACACCTATCTTTCCGGCGGTGGTGGCTTAAGCTCCACTACAGCAGACTATGCAAAGTTTTTGCAGATGGTGCTGCACAAAGGCAACTATAAGGGCAAGCAGATCCTCAGCCCCACTACGGTGGCGCTGATGCTTACCAATCAACTAAAGGATGATGTGGGCACCAGCCCTTTCCCTCCCATGCCTGAAAACTTCCAGTTCGGATTGGGCTTTGCCCTCGAAACTGAGCGCAACGATTACCTGCAGCCCTTGCGCAAAGGAAGTTTTAGCTGGGAAGGAGCAGTAGCTACCTACTATTGGGTAGATCCCCAGGAAGATCTCATAGCACTGTTTTATACGCAGGAATTCGCTACCCCGCAATGGGTCTATTACCAACAGATATTCAGGGTACTTACTTACCAGGCGCTCGTCGATTGACGGGCCGGCCTGGCGCCTATGATCCCTTCTCACTGCAGAAGCTAATACTGCAAAAACATTGTTAAAACAACCCCGATACTTTGTTAAACAAGGCGTCTGCAATAGAAGTATTTGGGCCAGAAGCATTATTACTCTACTTTTGCGCTAGACTATTAATTTAATGAATCTTCGATGCGACTATAATAACGGCAGCCATACAAACAAACACATGCGTGTTTGTTGTTGCCTTTATATGCCCATGAGCAGGTTCATTGATTGACAGGAGACAGATAATTACTGTATATTTTATAGTCCCCGGTTCAATGACCGGGGATTTTTCTTTTAAGAAAAGTACTTTTACCGCTTATTCAATACAAACAATAATAATGATGGTTTCATCAATAAGAAGCATTTCTCCTACCAGCAGATTTTCCAACCGTGCAGAAAACTATGCCAGGTTCCGGCCTGGTTACCCCGATGAGCTGTTCACATTTATTGAAGCCGAAATGAACCTTCGGTCGGCAGATAATATTGTGGATATTGGCTCCGGAACAGGTCTGTTTGCAGAGCCTTTACTAAAACACGGACATCAGGTTGTTTGCCTCGAACCCAATGAAGACATGCGGAAAGCGGGCGAAGAACGCCTGAAGAAGTACCCTTCTTTTCAAAGCATACAATCCACAGCAGAACATACCGGACTGGAAGACAGCAGCGTGGACCTGATCACCATTGCCCAAACCTTCCATTGGCTCGATCCCATTGCAGCTAGAGTGGAATGCAACCGTATTCTAAAACCACATGGCCATGTTATCCTGGCCTGGAACCGGCAGACAAACCAAACAGCGTTCGGGAAAAAGTATACTGACTTGCGCAACAAGTACCGGATAGGCGAACCCGGTCCGGTTCAAATTGACCCAATGGTGATCAACGATTTCTTTGCGCCCCAACAGGCCATGTCGAAGGTTTTTGCCAATAAGCAGCTGCTTGATTTTGAGGGCTTGAAGGGACAGCTGTTATCAAAGTCATATATCCCACTGCCTGGGCATGAATTATATGATGCTATGATCACCGAATTGATCCAGTTGTTTATTGCTTATAATGAGAGTGGCCTCGTGAGCATCGAATATGAGACCTTATTGTATTGGGGTAAACTTAACTGATCCAACAAAATATTGGCAATATAGATAAAAGGGGAAGCCTGCAGATTGAATTCCTGCAGGCTTCCCCTTTTATACAAAGAATTTATTTAAACAGCTCCTGAAGGGTTGTTTGCAATTCTTCTCCCCGGATATTCTTGGCGATGATCTTCCCATTGTTATCCACCAAAAGGTTTTGCGGGATGGCTTTAATATCATAAGATTTAGCCACTTCATTGTCCCAGAATTTCAGGTCCGATACATGTGTCCATGTAAGCTTATCATCATGGATAGCCTTCAGCCACTTCTCTTTTTGGCCCGGACGATCCAGCGATACACCCAGCACCGTAAAGTTCTTATCCTTGTATTTTTGGAAGGCAGCTACCACATTAGGGTTTTCGGCGCGGCAAGGGCCACACCAACTGGCCCAAAAATCAATCAGCACATATTTGCCCTTAAAGGAAGCCAGACTTACCGGTACATCGGCCGTATCATTTTGGGTAAAAGGAATGGCATTCTTTCCTATCTGTAATTGCCGGGCAATAACGATACGCTCTCCAAAGAGTTTACCAGACGGAAGGTTTTTAACCGGACCACCGAGCAAGTTATAAACAGGCTCCACCTTCACAGGATCGATGGCATAGCCGCTGTATTGCGACAAGGCATAAATGGCTACCGGCGAGGTTCTACCTTTTTGCTTTACAAAGTTTTTGTACACCTGCTCATTGACCACGGCTTGCAGGGAGTCGATCTGCTTTCTGACGCGCGATTCAGCAGCCTCGTCTTTCGATTTACGGGCCACGCCATACTGCTCATAAAGGGCTGTAAAATCTTTATCATACCGGTCGGCGTCTTTTCTTAATGACAGGTACTCCTGGTGTGCTGATGATCCTGACACGGAAGAATTACTAAAAGAATCAACTGGTATTACATTGATATTTCCTTGTTGGAGGTAAACACTGTAATTGTCTTTGGCAAGGATGCGTCCTTTGCGGCTGTCGTCTTCTTTGCCTGGCACCACGCGCAATTGAGCCAAAATAGGTTCGTCCAGGAAAGTCTGGAAGCTAACTTCCTGCTGACCAGTAACGATTATACTATCTGTAAAGCGCACCTTGCTCAGTGTGTTGTAATACGATAGGTATACTTTCTCTACTGGATAACCCGGAAAGTTTAACGGACACTGTCAGGTTGTTGGGCTTTGAAGACAGTTGTGGAGGTTGTGCCAGCAACACACTATGGGTGGTGGCAGATATTACCGTAAGGGCTAATGCCGGAATAAGTGAACGCATGTCCTTTATTTTATATGGATAATTAGAAATAGCTTGATTAAACAGGCAATCGCTGAGGGGAAGTATCCTCCCTGGAAAGGCACGCAGCAATAACGATACTGACTAGTTCCCCTACAAATATAGGTATTTCATATTAACCCTACTGTTTTGGTAGACTTAAATAAATGGGAAAGGCCTGCCTATCTCTTCGCGTGGTCTGTTTCCAACGCATCAAACTGCCCTTTGTGCTCTACATTTTTCCGAAGGGTAATTATTGATGCCGGCCTGTTGACGCGTTGATTACTGCGTTGCCCTTCAAGCCACTTTCCCAGACTATTGCCATGGCCGCCCGAGCCGGTGCAAGGGACAGGACCTGTAGGCCCTACCGGATATTTCTCTATATTGAGCCAGTATGGCAAATCTTAAACCTATTTTTAGGGCGGCACTCCTCCTTGCAGGCATCTCATTGGGCATAGAAAGCCTGGCTCAACAAGCTGTTATATTCCTGGCCGATCCAACGGTATTCAAAGACAATGGGAAATACTATTTGTATGGTACCAGCAGTAACCAGGGATTTCTGGTATACGAATCTGCTGACCTGAACACCTGGCGGCAGCCGGCAGACAGCTCGCGGCGCCTGGCATTGAAGCGCGGGGAAACTTTTGGAAACAGCGGTTTCTGGGCTCCCCAGGTATTCACGTTCAAAGGCGCTTATTATATGGCTTATACTGCCAATGAACAGATAGCGATCGCCAAAGCATCCGGCCCCAGCGGTCCGTTCAAACAGGATACACTCGTTGCGTTGAGCGGGACGGGCAAACAGATCGACCCATTTGTATTCTTCGATGAAAACGGCAGAATCTATCTCTATCATGTAAAGCTGCAAAATGGCAACCGGATCTTTGTAACAGAAATGAAACCCGATCTCTCGGATGTGATCCCTGGTACAGAAAAGGAATGCATTGCCAGCACAGAAGCATGGGAGAACACGGCGGCATCGACGTGGCCGGTAGCGGAAGGGCCAACCGTATTGAAGCATAAAAAGAGCTACTACCTCATTTATTCCGCCAACGATTTCCGGAACAAGGATTATGCAGTGGGATATGCCACTTCAGGTTCTCCAACAGGGCCCTGGAAGAAATATACCGGCAATCCGATCATCAGCCGGCATACGGTTAAGCATAACGGTCCTGGCCATGGGGATGTGTTTACCGACAAAAAGGGCCAGCTGTATTACGTAATACACACGCATCATTCTGATGACCGCGTGTCACCTCGTGCGACAGCAGTTGTACGTTTGAAATTTAAAACCACCATAGAAGGAGAAGATATACTGGAGGCGGAGGGAGGATCGTTTGAGTGGTTGAAGGGTGAACAATAATGGTCATTTCACCCTGGCCGCAGCCACTTTAGGCCACCATTTTCTTTCCTTATCTTTGTCCGCATCATTCAAGATATTACCCAACTATGTCTATCAATAAAGAATCAGAACTGGCCGGTATGAAAAAAGCCAGCGAAGCCGTTGCCCTGACCCTGAAGGAGATGACCCAATATGCAGCTCCTGGCATGACCACCAAACAGCTGGATGAATATGGTGCACAGATACTGAATGCACTTGGTGCAAAGTCGGCACCCCTGTTAACCTATGGGTTTCCCGGCTGGACATGCATTAGCGTCAACAACGAATTTTGCCACGGCATTCCTTCCCATAAAACCATCCTTCAGGAAGGCGATCTAATTAACATAGATGTTTCGGCAGAGCTGGATGGGTTTTGGTCAGACAACGGCGGCTCGTTTGTGCTGGGTAAAGACATTTATAACCATCAGCAACTGATCGATGCTTCTAAGGCCATCCTGCAAAAAGCCATCAACAATATAAAAGGCGGCGTACGCATTGCAGACATTGGCCACCTCATAGAAACGGAATCGAAAAAGCGGGGCTATAAAGTGATCAGGAACCTCACTGGCCACGGTATTGGCAGAAGCCTCCATGAAGAACCTTCCGAGATTGCAAATTACCGGGACCGCTTTAATCATACGCGCTTCAGGAAGAACTCGGTAGTAGCGATTGAAACTTTTATTTCTACCAGCTCTACCCTGGCCACCACCCTGCAGGATGGCTGGACGATGGTAGGCAACAAGGGCGGTTTTATGGCGCAACACGAACACACGATTGTGATTACCGACGACAAACCGATTGTGCTGACGGAAATGAACGGAATATGGAATTAGATATGCCATGAACTTACGCAACATCTAATCGCGCCAGTGTCTTCCCGCCAATATTGCTGCCTGTTGATATCTACCTTGAGGACAGGAGCGGTTTCCTAAACGTTTTGAAAAAGTATGCTTCCAAATTGTAGTTCATGAATAAACGATTAAACAAACTACAGATTGATGACATGACAGTATCCGAATACATCAGCAGTATGCCTTCTGATAGACAGGCCCTGCTAACCACCCTTCACGACTTGATCATAACCAATGACCCGGGTGTTAAGCCGGTCATTAAGCCGATGATGGGCAAGGAAATGATCCTTTACGAAGAACGCTCTTACATGAAGTACGGGTTAGCAAGTATCAAAAACTATATGTCGCTGCATTGCATGCCTATTTATATGAATCCGCAGCTGCATGCCAAATATGTAGAACTATTGCCAGCAGCCAAATTCCAGAAAGGCTGTATCAATTTTACGGATACTGCTGCTATGCCGCTTCCAATAGTAGCAGCTTTGATCACCGAGTGCTCGTCTATTAGTATTGCCGCAATGCTTGAAAATAGAAAAAGAAGTAAAAAGTAACCTCAGTCAGATGGGGCTAAGTCGGGATGACAGGATTCGAACCTGCGGCCTCGTCGTCCCGAACGACGCGCGCTACCGGGCTGCGCTACATCCCGAAAAATATAAAGGGTTTAAAGAAGTAATCACAAAATTAATAGGCATCCGGCATTTAAGCAAAAAGTTCCGGATCACCCCCTACTCTACTTTCAGTTTCAGAATTACCGGCTTCACCAATTTTTCAGGATCGGTAAGACTACCATCTGGCTGCAGACTCCTTAACTGCGCATTGGCTATATAATACAATTGTCCATTGGCAATGGCGCCTGTGGTTGGAATGATAAAATCCTTGCGAAAAGTTTGCAGCGTTTCCACCTTGGTAATGATACTCTTTTTTGTATCATAATACAACCTCACCACCCGGTCGTCCTGGTTACCGGAATCCTGTATACCGATCAATGACCCCTTATAATAATAAAGTCCATCTATTCCGTTCAGATAGGTCTTTCCACCGGTACCGACCCTGGTACGTGTTCCCGTTACCAGGTCAAAGGCGTGCAAGCCGGTAAAATCAGCTACAAACAATACCTTTTGTACTTCATCAGCAGCAATGCCATTCGGATACACAAAATCCGCAGCGTATTCCGTGAGGGTATCACTACCCGGAAGGATGCGCCAAAGCTTCCCTCCCTTACTGTCGGTAAAATAAATATCTCCCGTTCCGGTTATCACGAGGTCGTTGAATAAATGCGCCCCCTTT
Organism: uncultured Paraflavitalea sp.; assembly: GCA_966211765.1. Taxonomy (GTDB): domain Bacteria; phylum Bacteroidota; class Bacteroidia; order Chitinophagales; family Chitinophagaceae; genus Paraflavitalea. Next base: position 81,598 of record CBIHOV010000009.1, on the reverse strand, counting down.
TTATTATCTACCACAAATTTCTTTATCAGGTGGCCGGAGGCTATATCGAATTGGAAGATGCCGGAATAACCGTCAAGGTTTTCCTTTTCTGATGCACTGCACAACCACAGACTTTTGGAATCAGGACTCACCTTCATGCCAAGCGCCATCCAAAAACCAGACTTTGCCCCGGTCGCAAAATCGGAGCAGTTCCCATTACCAGAACACCTGAGCACTTTATGCTTTGCCAGACTACCAACAAAAAATGTTTGGTGCAGGCTATCATAAGCAATGCCTTCCGGTATCAACAGCGAATCGTTGATCAGGAAGGATACTTTGCTCTTGTTGATGGTGGTACGGTTTTTCGCAAAGACCCTGGCATATCCCGCAAATTGCTTGTCGCCATACAGCGGTGAAAAACCCTTATTATCTTCTATCGGGTAAGGAAGGCCCCTTTTGGCCAGGGCGCCCAGCAGTTCGAGACTTGGGGCAGGCTTACCAGCCTGACAAAAACACTCCGCCAGTTTGTATTGAATACCTGGATGATCCGTAACCGCTACCAGTGGTGCTCCTAACTGGATACATCGTTCATATTTTTTTTCGTTGTAGGCTGTTATGAACTGCTGATAATCGCCGATGCCCTGCGCCCGGGATGACAGGGAAAATACCAGGCAAAGCACCATTAGCAGCAATGATGGTTTTGTTGGGAGGGAAGGAACAGGTTTCATGCTATGAACTTATTTATTTATAGCGGGAATTGCACATAAATTGTGTTCAGCGGAGGAGGAATGTCTTGCAGGAGAAACGACCCGGACCAGCGCCGGGAATAAAAACTATTAAAAATCAACCCGTTATATTACACCCTAAAATATGATCCTGTATGCATCCGCATAAATTTCAAAAAAAGTCAACCCTTTCCTGTAACATTTATCGGATCTGTACGATTAGATAGTATACCGGAAATAATACAATGCCTTTGGGGAATTGCTACAAATGAATAAACAGGAAGAATTAATAGCCAGGTGCAAACGGGGTGATCCTTCAGCCTATACAGAGCTGTACAACGAGCACGCCGTGCCTGTATACAATTCCATTATAAGGCTGGTACGTCACACAGCAGAGGCGGAAGACATTTTGCAGGAGAGTTTTGTGGCAGCCTTCCAGGGTATAGCAGGTTTTTCGCCAACAGTAGGGTTCAGGGCCTGGGTCAAAAGGATCGCTATTAATAAATCCATCGATTATATCCGGAAACAGAAACTAAGTTTCCTGGAACTGCCTCCCCATATCATGGCCGTGCAGGAAGAGGGGACGATCGACGAAGCAGCATTTCAGTTTACCATGGATGCCATAGCTACAGCCATTGAATTGTTACCCGATAATTATCGCACGGTCTTTAACCTGTATGCGGTAGAAAATATACCCCAGGCAGAAATTGCCCAAATGCTTGGGCTTGAAAACACCGTCGTCAGAACCCAATACCACCGGGCCAAACAAAAGTTATTAATGATTCTCACCAAAGGAGGTTAGTATGAGCAGTGAATTAGAAAATTATATACGCAATAATGCGGATGAGCTGGACAGGAAAAAGCCAGATACCGCCATACTGGGCCGTATCCTCGAAGATATGAAGGCAGCAGGGAAAGAGAAACCTAAAGCCATCATGATCCCTATCCGGTTATTGAAATGGGCAGCCGCCTGCCTATTGGTGACGGTGTGCGGCATAGCGGTCTGGTATTTCAATAAGCCACCGCAGCCCACGCATGGCGCTACTGCCAATACAGAAACAGGGCCCCTGCCAGCGCCCAAAATTGATCCGGTACAGCACGCCCCGGTTGATATAGCAGTTAAACATATCGCCACAAACCCACCAACTGTTTTGCGCAACGTGAAGAAAGAAAAGACAGCAATACTATCAGGGTTAAGCAATATGCAATCAGCAGCCAGCAGGATAAATGCCATTGCTTCCACATCCAGAATGGAAAATAAGGGTAATGAAGTAGTGGATGCCCTGGTACAAACCCTCAACAATGACCCCAATGCCAATGTGCGGCTGGCTGCCCTGAATGCCTTAACCCGGCTTCACACAGAACCTAATGTAAGAAGAGAACTGGCAGCCTCCCTCAATAAACAGCAGGACCCGCTTGTACAGATCAACCTGATCGATATGCTTGCAGGAATGCAGGAGTTCAGCGCCCTGTCGGACCTCGAGAAAATGGCCAATGATGAGAACATGAATAAGACTGTCAGGGATGTTGCCTGGGCCGGCATCATGCAGCTTCGTCATAGATAATCAATTAGCATAAAATTATATGAAAAAGCAATTATTAATGCTTGCATTCGGCCTTACCGCCATGATAGCAGCACAGGGTCAGGAATACAAGGTCAAAAGAACAACCGGCAAATTGATCGTGAGCCTTTCTTCCGTGGTCATTGAAGGGTATAGCGGCAGCGAGATCATATTCAGTTCCAAACCCAAAGAGGTGGAGGTCGATCCAAAAGCAGCAGGCCTCCAGACCATCAATACCGCCGGTTACCTGGACAACTCCGGACTGGGTATCAGTGTGGTCGAAAAAGGCAATACAGTAGAGGTTAACGAGGTCACCGAAAACCAGGACATAAAAATATTGGTGCCCAAAGGCCTGATTGTATCTTTTGTATGTAATAAAGTGACTGTTGGTGCAAAGGTCACTTGCAGAAATATGGACAATGAAATAGAGGCCGAGATCTATGACAACCATCTTTTGCTGGAGAACATAACAGGTCCGTTGACAGTGCGGTCGCTATATGGACCGATCGATGTGGTATTCAGGGCGCCTGTCAAAGGGCCGGTTTCCATTGCCACCATTCATGGCGCTATTGACGTTGCCATACCTGTTGATACAAAAGCAAACCTGCAACTAAAAAGTATCCACGCCCCTATCATGACCTCGCCCGACCTTAAAATAGAAATGGGGAAACATGAAGACGAACCCGTAGGCAGTCATGCTACTTCGATCGATGGAAAGCTCAATGGCGGCGGACTAGACCTCTGGCTTAATTCCAAATTCGGTAAGATCTACCTCCGCAAAACCAAATAACAACAATCATATCAGGGAAAACGAAGCCGTTTTTCCCTACTAAAATGCACCTTAATTATGAAATACTTTATGGTAATGGCCATGCTATGGACAGCTATGAGCGTAAAGGCCCAAACCTGCGCCTGTGAAAAAGAATTCCTATACATTAAAAACATGGTCGAGCATAATTTTGCCGGCTCCTCCGACCGGATAAAAACACTTTCAAAGGCGGTCTATGAGAAAAAGACCAGTCAATTACTAACACTTACACGCAACAAATTTGCCAGTGACAATTGCCCCCTCATTATCTCACAATACCTTGACATTTTCCAAAGTCACCACCTTGGCTTCTCGCCCAATTATGATCCCACTAAAACCGATACTGATTTCGTTAATCATCGGCCGGTTTTCAATATTACCGATGAGGAGATCGCAAGATTGAAAAACTCCAGGTCATGGGAAGGCATTTATATTTTCACCTATGATTCATCCACCAAAATTGCGGTGATAAAAGACCCTACCGGTCTACACGATTATATAGGTGTAACAATAGAGTCCACCAGGCCCACCTGGCGAAAAGGCCTGATCAAGTTTGAAGGCAAATTGATAAATGACAGTGTGTTGTCGGGCCTGTTGTATATGCGTAATCACCGGCCTAAGTTGGAGAATTTTTGGTTTCACGATGACAACAATATGATCAGCGGGGACTGGCGGCGGGAGGGAACGCCGGCGCCTGAAAAGTCAACGGTTGCCACTTCTTCAGCGGGTGAGCGCACGCCCACGATTCATGCCAAAAGCCTTTCGCGGAATACATTTTACATTAAACTGGGCAGCTTTAATCTTAACTATAAACCCGCCATAGACTCCCTGGTGAAAGCCAACGAAGCATTATTAAATTCAATACCCAACCTGGTATTGGATCTGCGCGACAATGGCGGAGGGGGCGATGCTGCCTGGGAGCCCTTCATCCCTTATGTCTATACACAGCCCATTAAGGAGATCGGTACTGATGTATGGGTTACACCAACAACCATTTCCGGTTATAAAAAATACCTCGATGACAAGAACATGCCAAAAGGGAATATTGACCGCCTCAATAGCCTTATTGAGAAAATGGGAAAAGCGAAAGGCCAATGGATGAAAAAGAACGATGATGCAATAATTTCCTCCTTCACACCAAAACTCTTTCCTAAAAAGATCGTGATCCTCATCAACAGGTGGTGCGGAAGCTCCACAGAAGAATTCTTATTGGCAGCACAGCAAAGCTCAAAGGTCATTTTGATGGGAGAGCATACCGTTGGCAATCTCGACTATTCGAATGTCGTAAATGTTCCGTTTTCCTGCTATCCATATACATTGAACTATGCCACCACCCGTAGCCGGCGTTTAAATATTGGTCAGGGCATTGACAATATAGGCATTGCTCCCAAATATCAGCTGGCTGAAGGCGTGGATTGGATCGGTGAAGCATTGAAGATATTGGAACAATAGAAGTACCGCGCCCTTCCCGGCCCCGTAAACTTATGGTGTCGCAAACTGTGTAGCTAACCATGATTTAGACAAGACTTCCCTGAAAATCGACAATTTGGGAGAGGGGTATTAAGGCTACTTTTGCATTCTCCCCTTCACTAAATAGCAAACCAGGAAAAGTTATTTTCTAAACAAAAAAAAATTAACCATGAGCAAGATCACAGTAAGCGACGGTACAGAAATTTACTACAAGGATTGGGGTACAGGACAACCTATCGTATTTCATCATGGCTGGCCTTTGTCCGCTGATGATTGGGATGGACAAATGGTTTTCTTCCTCAACCAGGGTTACAGGGTAATTGCCCATGACCGCAGGGGTCATGGCCGATCTTCCCAAACAGCCAATGGACATGAAATGGATACCTATGCAGCCGATGTGGCAGAACTCGCCAAGGCGCTCGATCTGAAAGATGCCATCCATGTTGGTCACTCTACGGGCGGCGGCGAGGTGATCCGCTATGTTGCCAAACATGGTAAAGGCCGTGTAGCCAAAGCGGTATTGATCAGTGCAGTTCCGCCGATCATGGTAAAAACAGCCAACAATCCCGACGGCATTCCCTTGCAGATCTTCGATGAGATACGTGAAGGAACCGCCACAAAACGTGCTCAGTATTTTCAGGATTTTACCATTCCTTTTTATGGTTACAATCGTGAAGGCGCCAAAATTTCACAAGGCATCAGGGATAATTGGTGGCGCCAGGGCATGATGGGATCTGCAAAAGCCCATTATGATTGCATTAAGGCATTTTCAGAGACCGATTTCACAGAAGACCTGAAGAGCGTGGATGTACCTGTCCTTATCATGCATGGAGAAGATGACCAGATCGTTCCATTTCCGCTTACAGGAGCAAAATCTATCAAGCTGTTGAAAAAAGGAAAACTTATCTCCTATCCGGGCTTCCCCCATGGCATGCCTGCCACGGAAGCGGCCACGATCAATAAGGACCTGTTGGCTTTCATTAAGTCTTGATCATAAAGTTCATTTAACAACATAATCTGGTGCTGCCAGCAGCTTGCTGACAGCACCATTCTCAGTTATTTCCCGGAGCTACAGAGAACATACAGAGAACCTATAGAGAACATACAGAGAACCTCGCCCGTGTATCCTCCCTGCTCTATTCGCATTCCACTCCTATTACATCCATATACCTGCCATATCTCTCTCCTGTCTCTGGCATACCTCCGGAAGGGTTCCGGCATATCTCCGGTATATCACACCCATATAACACTCATATAACACCCATATCGCACTTATATCGGACCAAATTGAAAAGAGAGCAAACCACACCATCCCTAAAGCAAATTAGAACCTCACCAGAACCCGATCTCTAATCTAATGACAAGAACCTCGCTCAAGCAAAAAAGTCCGTAAATTGCCTCTAATAGCTTTTAATGCGATGGGGGCATAATATTCTATTATAGGTACCCAAAGCTGTCCAAAACACAACATTTAGAGCGGCAGGATGGACAGGACATTGCCTACCTATTGCCTATATACTTTCTACACATTGCCTACACATTGCCTAAACGACCCTCCCACAGGCTATATTCAGGCCATGTGTAGAGAATATGCAGGCAATGTTCGGGCAATCCCACCAGCACTCCCCGGCCATTCTGGGTGCCATGCTCCGGTTATCAGCGTAGCATGCGGTTATGATTCCGTAACGCCCCATGCGGGGCCAGCGAATCATAATTTTCTTATTTTTATCCTGCCAATAACTCATTCATCCCCAATCTATCTCATATGTCATACAATGAACAACTTGCCGACCGGGTGAGAGAACTCATTGCCGCCACGGAAAAGAAAATAGAAGAGAAGAAAATGTTTGGCGGCCTCTGCTTTATGGTCAACGATAAAATGCTCGTAGGCGTGGAGGAAGAAAGGATGATGGTACGCATCGGCCCCGATGGATATGAAGAAGCCCTTGAAAAAGAGGGCTGTACGCCCATGGACTTTACCGGCAAAGTGATGAAAGGATACGTATTCGTGGACAACGATGTACTGGCCACCAACAAACAACTCACCTGGTGGATCACAAAGGCATTGGCCTATAATAAAATAGCCAAAGCATCCAAAAAGAAAAAGAAGTGATCGCGATTTCCTGATTCCGCAAGAATCGGGTTTCCGGTGCTGCCTGTGCAGGATAGTTTTGTGCGCATGGAAAATATCATCAGCAGGATACTTGCGCAGGACTGGTCAGCAGCCGAAAACGATCTCCATACCAATGGGTATACTTTATTGCCAGGTGTATTGAATGACGTGGAATGCAACAACCTCGTAGAGCAATACAAGGCGTCCGCTCTTTACCGCAAAACGATCGTGATGGAACGCTATCGCTTTGGCCTGGGAGAATACAAATATTTCAAATATCCCTTACCCTCTCTCATACAGGATATCCGGCAAACGATCTATACAAAGCTTACAGGAGTAGCCAATACCTGGATGAAGGTATTGGGTATTGACCAACAGTACCCTCCTACCCTTGATGCCTTACACGAGCTTTGTCAACAGCACCAGCAGGTCCACCCCACGGTATTGATCCTGAAATACGGACAGGGAGGCCACAATACCCTGCACCAGGATCTTTATGGAGATATATTCTTCCCTATCCAATTGGTGATGTTCCTCGATGAACCCGGAAAGGACTATACCGGCGGCGAATTTGTATTAACACAGCAGGTACCGCGGGCGCAATCCAAAGCCATTGTACTCACACCCCGTAAAGGAGACCTCCTGTTGTTTACCACCAACTTCCGTCCGGTAAAAGGCAGTAAAGGTTACTACCGGGTAAATATGAAGCATGGGGTGAGCGAAATACACAGCGGACAGCGCCACACATTGGGGATCATTTTTCATGACGCGCAGAGCTGACAGAAGTAAATAGCATTTCTTCCTCCCCTATTCCCCGCAACGAAATGGGATGGTATCATTATAAATTACTTTGTTGCTTTTGCTCACACGAACGTATACTGCATCGCAACCGGTATCATTAATAACGTACTGCCATTCTTTATTTGCAACAACCATTGTATCAATTACAAACTGATGCCCATGGGTAATTTTAACATGCAGGCTATCAGGATCTCCACTAAGACTGAGCTTTGTACGTTCGGATGCTTTCTCAGCATCCCCTGCGCCAATAATGGTATTCCATAGTATTACAGTTTTATCATTCAACACATCGAAAGTGGACAAAGTCCCGTCTTTATAGATAAGATGTGCAGAAACTTTTAAAGCAGCTGTGGGCAGGGAGGTTGTAGCAATGGTATCCCGCCCCTCTCCCTTTTTTATATCTTCTACCTTTAGATCGGCGTTGTTCTTGCAGCTAAGGCATAAAACAATTACAGAACAGGCTAACAAAACAAAAGTCCGCATAACTATTTTCTTTTTTGAATACAGGAGGTTGTTTTTGCTCTTATTATTATTCGTTCAGCTATTTGGCGGGCCATACGGTCCGGTATACCTTTCAGAAACGTAAAACCGGCCAATATTGATATATTATGCATACAATCACCCACAAAGCCTCCATTTTTCCAGGCATCGGCCCGGTATTGATCAGCAAATCGTCTTGCCAAAGCTCATAAACAAGCGGCTCATCCCGGTTTCCTTTCATTCATACATTATACCTACTTGCCCTATTGAGCCAACCGGTATCTTTAACCATACCTAAAATCACTTGTCATTTATGAAATTACATGTGTTGCTCACAGCTGCTTTGCTCGGCAGCCTTATGGCCTGTCAAAACAACAATACCCCCACACCCGGCCCCGATGTGGTAGCCTCCAATATGGATACCACGGTAAAACCGGGCGATGATTTCTTCCTTTATTCCAATGGCGGATGGATCAAACAAAACCCTATACCCGATGAAGAAACCCGTTGGGGTATTGGCAATCTGGTGAATGAAGAGATCTATAAAAGAGTACTCACCATTAATGAGAAAGCAGTAGCCGACAGCAATGCCGGCGGCGTCTCTAAAAAACTGGCCGATTTCTGGCTCAGCGCCATGGATACGGTATCCATCGAACAAGCCGGCATACAACCCTTGCAAGCTGACCTTGACAAGATCAATACCATTACAGATATACCTTCCCTGCTGCAATTGATTGCCAGCTGGCAGGTTAAAGGCATTTCCCCGGCATTCAGCCAGTTTGTTTACCAGGATAGCAAGAACAGCGAACAGATGGCTCTTTACCTGTACCAGGGCGGACTGGGCCTTCCCAACAGGGATTATTATTTCAATACAGATAGTACGACTACCAGCAAACGCAATGCCTATGTGAAGCATGTGGCCCGCATGATGCAATTGCTGGGTGATGATACCGCCACAGCCGCCAACAATGCCCGCACCATCATGAAGCTGGAAACAAGGCTGGCCAAGGTTTCGCGCAAACTGGAAGCACTCCGCGACCCCTATGCCAACTACAATAAATTTGCCGTAACTGATATCAAAAAACTCGCACCGTCGGTTGACTGGAAAGCATGGGCTGCCAGCATTGGCGCCGGCGCTGTTGATTCTGTCATTGTTGGACAGCCGGAGTTTTTCAGGGAACTTCAAACTGCACTTACCACCGTTCCTATCAACGACTGGAAAGTTTATTTGCGCTGGAACCTGATCAATGGCTCAGCAGACTATTTAAGCAAACCTTTTGTAGACCAGGATTTTGAATTCTATGCCAAAACCATGAGGGGCGCCAAAAAGCAAAGGCCCCGTTGGAAAAAAGTACTCGATTCGGAGAAAGACGCCATGGGCGAATTGGTAGGTCAACTGTTTGTCAAGGAATATTTCAATGAAACGGCCAAGAAACGGTACTCAGATATGGTAGAGGCCATCCGCTCCTCCTTAAAAGACCGTATCAACAAGCTGGAATGGATGGGCGACAGCACGCGGGAGAAAGCCCTGCACAAACTGGCTACCATGAAAAAGAAAGTAGGCTACCCCGACAAATGGAAAGACTTTTCGTCGATGAAGATAGTTCGTGGTCCATATGTGCTCAACATGCAGTCAGCCAGTGCGTGGTGGCATCAGTACACAGTGAATAAACTGGGTAAGCCGGTAGACCGCACCGAATGGGATATGCCGCCACAGGAATACAATGCTTATTACAATCCATCCAATAATGAGATCGTATTGCCGGCAGGCATTTTTACGGTGCCCGGCTACCGTGATGAAGAGTTGGACGATGCCGTAGTATATGGCTATGCTGCCGCCTCTACCATTGGTCATGAGATCACCCACGGGTTTGATGATGAAGGCCGCCAGTTTGATGCCAATGGCAACCTCGTGAGCTGGTGGACGAAAGATGATGAAGCCAAATTCAACAAGCGGGCTCAGGTAATGGTAGATCAGTTCAATGGCTATGTGGTAGTAGACACTTTAAGGATCAATGGAAAAGCGACCCTCGGTGAGAATATTGCCGACCTGGGTGGGATCCTCCTGGGATGGGATGCTTTCCAGAAAACCGAACAATACAAGAAAGGGGAAAAGCTGGCCGGTTACACACCCGCACAAAGGTATTTCCTGGGATATTCCTTAGGCTGGCTGGGCCATGCCCGTAAAGAATTGCTGGCCAATCAACTGATGACGGATGTACATTCTCCGGCCCAATACCGCGTGAATGGTCCCATGGCCGATGTGGATGCTTTCTACGAAACATTTAATATACAGCCTGGTGATAAACTGTACAGGCCCGATAGCCTTCGTGTGAAGATCTGGTAAGAGAGTCCGGAAGACGGGAAGTCAGAAAAGTCCGTAAGTATCTTCGATCAATGTTGAAGTTACTTACGGACTTTCCTTGTATAAGGATCGACCGCTTATTTGACCAGCTCCCATTTGGCTTTTACCAGGGTGCGCACCTCACCTACTATTCGCTGCTTTTCCTCCTCACCAGGTTTTGGTGCATCAAATTTTTCAACCTTCAGTCTGCCCGTCACTTTTACTTTCTTGCCTACCATCCCTTCCTCCCAGGACGACACGCCTCCTACATAATACATTTTCTTGTCTTGAGCAGACAGCACTACCGCCCCTGCCTTTGCATTTTCGGCAAAGCCGATCACTACCATATCTTTTTCAGGGAGCTCCCTTCCGCCTAAAAGGGTCATCACTAAGAAACAAAGATGAAGGATTGACATACCTGTTTATTTTTTGAATAGTTGTTATCGTCCTACAGATAGCAGCATTTGCCGTATATACATGCAACATTCCATGTCTTACCTAAATATACAAAAATTCAGCAGCAGCAATGTTTTAAATACCCATACAAGTTGGGCTGCGTAGCACACCCTTTGCAGATCGACGGCAGGCACAATATTTATGGTGTTTTTTGTAAATTAGGGCGATGGATGCCGACATACATACCTTGTACACTTCCAGTTTCTACCGTATACTGGATTTCAAATGCCGGTGTGTAGATTGCCGTACTTCCAAACCGGAGTATAATGAGGCATTCTGCATCAGCTTTGTGCGCAAAGGCAATTTCCTGTTCAATATTTTCCGTCATTCACTCGATTCCTATACCGGCTGTGTACTCATCACCAAGCCGGGCTATGAGCGTACAGTTACCCATGCGCACAGTATACCGGATGAATGCACCATCTTCGAATTTACCGCAGGTTTCTATACTGCTTTATTGGAGCGATATGGGAAGACCAGTTTTTTTACCAATAATGACCTGCACTCCACTTTGTATAAGACCAATCCGGAAACAGAGTTCCTGCATTTTTACATAGCCAGGCTTATACTTACCAACACAGGCAGTAAACTGCAGATAGACAACCTGGTGATGGAAATGATCGATAAGGTGCTGGGCGCTATTACCGATCATACCCCGGAAGATGCCATACACCCGCGCCTTAAATTACAGCACCTAAGCACCATAGAATTAGCCAAATCATACATCACAGAACATTATACAGATGATATTTCCCTGCAGGAAATTGCCACCCACTGTCATGTAAGCCCATTTCATTTCAGTCGTATATTCAAGACCTTCACACAAAGTTCTCCGCACCAGTTCCTGCTCACCATCAGGTTGAAACATGCTGAATTGTTATTAAAAGATACGGTAATGCTGGTAGGTGATATTGCTTTCTCATCGGGCTTCAACAGCATTGAACATTTTACAACCGCCTTCCGGCAAAAATACAAGTGCCCGCCTGCGCGGTATCGCTCTCTGTTGCCAGCCAATAACTAAATGCAAATACAGCAAGATTCCTTAAGTCATCCGGAAGGGAGCGCTCTAGCTTTGTGCGAAACAAAACAGTTGTTATGCAAGCACAATTAATCAAGACCTTACAAAACTCGAGGAACTACACGCTCAGTGTAGCGGAAGCAATGCCTGAAAAGACCTATGATTCCAAGCCAACTGGCGCCGGTTGGAATTTCAGGGAATTGTTGCACCATATCGCCTATGGCATTCAATGGTGGGAAGACAATTATATCAAGGGCAACAAAACAGACTGGTCGCCAACAGCCACCAAAAAGAATAAGAAGGAGATCATTACCTACCTCACCGGCGCCTATGATGGGTTGCAGGAAACAATAGAAGCAGGTAAACTGTCGGCAGATGCGGTGCAAGGTTTTCATACCACCCTGGACCACATCACGCATCACCGCGGACAGGCAGTATTACACTTGCGTTGCCAGGGTATTGAACCACCGGAGTATACTTATTAATTGGGAAAGTATAGCCTGCGATCAGTGAAGTGATCTGAAGTGAGCCGCCCTCCAAAGTGGGACATAACAACAAAGCCACCCATGAGGGCGGCTCGCTTTATAAATTTCAATCTGGCGACCTAATTCACACTTCTGCCTTCTCATATACATCTGTAAACTCTACACCCAGGCCCGGTTTACCAGAAAAAATAGCTTTCCCATTTTTAAAGTCCAATCCCGTGGCAATGTCTTCCTTCAGTAATAAAGGACCATCCATATCCACATAATCCAGCAAGGGCCCCAAATGGGCAATCGCCGCCGTACCGATGGTGCTTTCATTCATACTGCCCACCATCACTTTCATACCCAGGGAACGGGCTTTCTCGATCATAAATCGGGCAGGTGTAATTCCACTGCACTTGGTAAGCTTGATATTGATACCATGAAAATGCTGATAGCATTTCTCCACATCGCCCTGCACTACACAAGCCTCATCAGCTATCAATGGCAACGGAGACTTTTCAAACAATATCTTCATCCCTTCCCAATTGTCTTTGGCCAGGGGCTGTTCAATAAATTCTACGCCCAACTCAGCCAGTTGAGGGATCTTTTCCAACGCTTCTTCCACAGTCCAGCCTGCATTGGCATCAATGCGAAGCGTAGCATCTGTATGTTGGCGTAAAGCCGTTACAATAGCAATATCTTCAGGCGTACCCAGTTTGATCTTATAGATAGGCCAGGGTTTTTCCTTCATCTTTTCTACCATTTTGTCAATGGTATCGATGCCGATGGTATAATCCGTTAAGGGTGCTTTTTCAGGGTCCAGTTTCCACAATTGATACAAAGGCTGGCGGTATAGTTTACCAACCATATCCCAGGCAGCCATATCCAGCGCACATACCAAAAAATTATTCTGGGGGTAGAGGTGATGCAGGTAATGCCAGTATCGCTCCGGCTCGGTAAAAGCAAATTTCTCCACCATCATTTTCTTTCGCTCCAGGTCTTCGATCATTTTCTCTACCGGAATATTGTAATAGGCAATGGCGGGCGCTTCTCCATAACCGGTAACACCGCGGTGCTCCAATTCCACTACCAGTGAAGGCTGGTGTGTTTTGGTGCCTTTTGAAATAGTGAATGGATGACGAAAAGGAAGATTATAAGTCCTATAGGAAACCTTCATGAAACGATATATAATTTATCAAAAATAATTACCTGCCACTGGCAGCCACCTGCTCTTTCAGGTCTTCATTGAATGCCTTCTCTTTGATCAATTGCTCCAGCGGAATATGCATACGGTATTTCCAATAATGCTGGGAGATGGCAGGTACGTTGATACGCTCTTCCTGTGGATTTTGCCGGCGGGTGCCATCGCTGGTACCCAAAATGTCCTGCAATTGGAAAACCGCCCACATGGCCGGAGAATGCAGGTGCTGCAATACAATGGCTTTATTGATCCAGGCTTCGCAGAAGATAGGCGCTTCGCCCCATTGCTGCAACTCAGTATTATAGAAGCGTTGTATCTTTTCCCGGTCTTCTTCCCACCAGCCACGTATGGTACTCATGTCGTGCGTGGAAGGTGTCACCACCGACAAGTAAGGAGCATTGGCGGGGTTAAAGAATTCATGCATTGAATCTTTGGGCATCCGCTGGATCTCCAGACTTAATATACCCAGTTGTTTCATCACATGCGGTACACAACCCGGCACCAGGCCCAGGTCTTCTCCGCAGATCAGCATATTTGTAGCGCGTTTCAAAGCAGGCAGCTTTTTCATCGCCTCTTTCATCCAGTAATCATCCTGCCGGCGGAAGAAATAATCTACATACAATTCTTTCAGCAGGTATTGGGTATGCCCATCCAGGTAACGGAAGGAGGCAGTATTGTCGATACCAAAACGGAAATGGAATTCCTGTCCGTTGGAACCCGGCCGCTCAAATAAGATCACGTTCGAGATCAGGTCATACAATCCCTGTTTGATCCGTCCGTTATCCGCCGTAGCTTCCAGTGCAGCAAAGTACTGCTCTACCTGCCTTTGCGTGGCAAATTCCGGCTTCAGCTCATAGGTACCATCGCCAATGGCGTGCAGGAAGGGCTTGAATTTATCATTGTTGGGCCCAAACATTTCCCACAGAATGGCATCATTGATACAGGGCTTACAATAGCGGTAATGGTCAAACCATATACCCCTTTGTCCAAACTCATACAGGTGCACCGGAATGGAATGAACAAAATGGCCCATGATCCCTTCCACGGCATGGAGCGGAATACTCCATATGCGGAAAAAGCCCAGGATATGATCTATGCGGAAAGCATCGAAGTAATTGCTCATCTGCACAAAGCGACGGTGCCACCATTCAAAGCCATCTTCCGCCATCCGCTCCCAGTTGTAGGTAGGGAATCCCCAGTTTTGTCCGCGCACCGCAAAGTCATCCGGTGGCGCCCCTGCCTGTACATCGAGGTGATACAGTTCAGGCTCCATCCAGGCATCACACCCATACCGGTATACACCGATCGGGATATCTCCTTTCAGGATAATGCCATTTTTATGGGCATACTCTGCCGCTTCTTTCAGCTGCAGGTGCAAATGGTATTGTGTAAAATAATGCAGGGCTATTTCATCATAATGTTTCGACCGGGGCGAAACAAACTTATCGATCGACTCCTTGCTGTATTTATTATGTGTTTTCCACTGGTTGAAATCGGAGGTATGGTACCGGTCGCGCAGGCAACAAAAAGCGGCATATCCTACCAACCAGTGTTTGTTGTTCTCGAAGAACATATAATAATCCTTGTCCTTCAGCAGGTCTTCCTTTTGTAAAGCATACAACTCACGGATTGCTGCCAGCTTCAGCTTCATCACCGCCTCATAGTCCATATCCGGCAGCTCATTCAGCTGCTTTTGCTTTTTCTTCAAAGGCTTGATGATGTCTGCATGTTGCTTGCCTGCTACCTGTTCCAGGTTGAGGTACAAGGGATGCAGGGCAAAGGCCGATATGGCTGCATAAGGATAGGTATCAGCCCAGGTATGGGTGGCAATGGTATCGTTGACGGGCAATATCTGTATCAGCTTAAGGCCGGTCTTTTTGGCCCAGTCGGTCAGCAAATTAAGATCGGTAAACTCGCCTGTGCCGAATGAGTTCTTGCTGCGCAAACTGAATACTGGCAGTGACACCCCCGCTCCTTTCCAGGTATCATTGGGCAGGTGTACAAAACCATCGTGCAGAATGGTCACTATTTGCTGACCTTCTTCATCGCCGGAAGGCCCCTGCACGCCATACAATATCCTATTGTCCCCAGATTCATACCGCACAAATCGCTGCTCCTTCGTATCATAAACGCCATACTTATAGCTCAGGGGAAAATCTTCCCTGGGCAAGCTAAGTTTCACTGACCACCACCCATTCTCCCGGTTCAATAGTACCGGCGCCTCAACATTCCAATTACCTGTTTCACTGGTATTACCCAGCAGGCACACCACTTCATGACGGGTGAGCAAGGGGGCTTTTACCTTAAACAGGTGGGTAAATTTCTTAGGCTGCTTAGCCTTGCTGCGTATATGGTCGTTGAGCAATACCTGCTGAAAGGGGTCAGAATAAAAGACATTCTCAAATTCTCCGGCATGATTCCAGGTATCCACCAGTTGAAGGGCCGCTACGGAAGGTATTTTATCTCCATCGATCACCCGGTCGCCCCATTCAAAAACACGGAAACCGTCTTCATTCTTTAATATGTAATTATAATGAATAGCTCCGGACTCCGGGAAATCGGTCTCGATCGTCCCATGCCAGAAATCATTATTCAGGTGAGTCAGCGTAAAAGCCTTTTCTACATCATGATTACCCAACGCTTCAATATTGCCGGTAACCGCCAGCAATTGACCATATTGGGTATGAAAGCGAACATAAAAGTGAATTGTCATCATTAGGTGTTTTCCAAACAGCGCCCCTCCCACACTGGTTAGGTAGGGCGAATTTATTACAAAGTGTATGAATTACGCTATTCTCCTGTCCGCGTTTTACAAACATGTTATTGAAATGCGGTATATTGAAAACCCGGTAAAGTTTGCCAGCACTATCTTTCAGCCAATACAGCCGGGATCAGCCTTTCCGGATTGTTCTAAAAAAAACTTGCTTACCCTTTCATAATTAACGCTTTCATCCTATTTTTGCGCAAATTCTTTTGACCATGGCGAATAAAAGACCCAAAGGCTTATACTGGTTGTTATTCCTGATCTCAACAGCCGCTTTCTTTGCAGCAATTTTCTTTCATTGGGAATACCTTACCCTGATCATACCTTTCGTGTGCACGTATTTTGTACTGGCGCTGGACATTATCTAAGATCATCCGAACTTTTTTTTATACAAGGCCACTCCTACCGGGTGGCTTTTTTGTTGCCTGCCCCTTACAAAAAAAGCCACCTTCAGGTGGCTCTCAATCTATTAGGGATCAAATATAGTTAATTGCTGACAGCTGTTCCGCCGGTAGCCCCTGCCGTCTTTGTAGAGGAGGTTTCCAGGCGTTCGATGTACAGCGACTGTTTCAGTTTCACCGCTACATTCTGCTCCTGCCTTACGGCTGGTACCCAATCGGGCATTTTATCAAAAGCATCCATCAACTTGTCGTTCAGCTCATCATTGCCTCCCTTGAGCACCCTGGCATAACCTGGCTTACCATTCTTATCGACCACAAACTCTATCATCACATAGGCCTTCTTCTGATCTTCTTCCAGGTATTGGGCCATTTCATGGCTCAGCTTATCAATAAATGCTTGAAAACCAGGGTTTCCGCCCGGATATACAGGCAATTTGTTTACTACAGACACAATTTCGCCAGTAAACTCCTTTACCGGCCTGGGTTCTCTTTTCTTAACCACTTTTACCAGCTTTTCAGGTACCGGCGGGATCACTCCCTCTATCACATAGCCCCCTTTTTTGGATACCATCACCACAGGTAGCAGTTTGGTGCTCTCAAAATACAGGTAAGCATGCTTCAACTCCTCCATCATCGGCGCATATTCCGGGAAATCCTTCACATGCTTTGCCAGGTATTCACTGCTCTTCTGGTTCTTGAACTGGATCGGGAAAATGTGGACCGGTATAAAATCCTGCCCCTGGTTGCGTGCATTGGCAGCCAGGATATACAACTCTTCTATTTGCTGGTCAGTAATGGGAATACAGCCGGTAGTAACACAGCTGCCGTGAATATAGATCTCTCCGCCGGGTTGCAAAGAATCACTCAGTATACGATCTGATGTATTGGGATAATTGAGGCCCAATGACAAATGGTATTGGCTTTTGGGATTGAACTCATTGATATAGTAAAATCCTTCCGGCACCTGGTAATCACCCTGCATACGTTTGGGCCCTAAAGTGCCTGCCAGCGCGCATACCTTATAGGTCTTGAATAATTTGAAAGGCTCATTTTTATCATATTTCACCCACACTTCCAGTTGACTATCGTACTTGAATGAACGCAGGTACATGTAGCGGAATGGCCAGGCCAGCCCTTTTTCCATGAACTGCTTCATCAGCGTATCTTCCTTGCGTTTCCACGCTTCACTTGTACGGGGGAAAGTTTTCTGGTATTCAACAAAATTAAAGGTAGCTGCGGATGTTTGCGACCACACATATTCTCCGGTACAGAGAATCATTGCTACTATCAGTACGTATTTCATCTGGTAGAATCCCACAGTTATTTATAACGTATTTTAAGACCGGATATTTGAATAAAAGGATAGATCCGGCATTAAAATTAGCACAAATGGGTGTGCAAAAATCAGCCCAGTTTGTTAACAATGTGAAAAACTAAGTGAAAACACGTGTATGATGTACGTGGGAGACCGTAAAAACAGCAGGTATTCTTTCCTACAAATTCCCCCGCAGTTCCTGTTCCCGTTCTATCGCTTCAAACAGTGCTTTGAAATTGCCTTTGCCAAAGCTTTTGGCTCCTTTACGCTGTATGATCTCAAAGAACAGCGTGGGCCTGTCTTCTACGGGTTTAGTGAATATCTGTAAGAGGTACCCTTCATCATCGCGATCTACCAGGATGCCCAGCTCTTTCAATGGCGTCATATCCTCATCGATCTTGCCTACCCGATCCTGTAGCTCGACATAGTATGAAGTAGGCACCTGCAGGAATTCTACCCCACGATCACGCAAATCAGTTACTGTTTGCACAATATTGGCCGTAGCCAGCGCTACGTGCTGACACCCTTCCCCATCATAAAAATCCAGGTACTCTTCCACCTGCGATTTCTTCTTACCTTCTGCGGGCTCATTGATGGGGAACTTTACAAAACCATTCCCATTACTCATTACCTTACTCATCAGCGCAGAATACTCGGTTGATATATCATTGTCATCAAAGCTCAGGATATTGCGGAAGCCCATCACCTCTTCATAAAAACTTACCCATTTATTCATCTGGTTCCAACCTACATTGCCTACGCAATGGTCTACATACAGCAATCCTGTGGGAGCAGGATTGTAATTGGAAGTCCAGGGTCTGTAACCGGGCATAAAGGCGCCCTGGTAGTTCTTCCGTTCGATAAACAGGTGTACTGTTTCTCCATAGGTATAGATACCACTCATGACCACCTCGCCATCTTTATCGTTCATTTTTAGCGGCTCCATATAACTACGCGCCCCACGTTGGGTGGTTTCATTCCAGGCGCTGGTGGCATCATCCACCCGCAGGGCCAGCATTTTTACTCCATCCCCATGCTTATAAATATGGTCGGCTATGGCATTACCGGCCCGCAGCGGGGTGGTAAACACAAAAGTGAGTTTCTCTTGCCGGATGGCATAACTGGCGCGGTCTTTTATCCCGGTTTCGGGTCCGGCGTAGGCCAGGGATTGGAAACCAAAAGCTGTTTTATAAAAATGGGCGGCCTGCTTGGCATTGCCCACATAAAACTCCACATAGTCTGTACCCTGCAGCGGTAAAAAATCTGTATTGGTACCAATAGTAGCGGCTGTTGCCAATTGAGTAGGCATATAGGTTAGTTTAAAAGTCGATAAATATTGTCAGACATCCAGGAAAGAAAGACCCATAAAGCGGGATAATAAGCAGCAGCTTAGAGAGAATCCATGGCCAGCGCCTCCATGAGCAGGCAGTAGCCCATTCTCTTGTCGCTGAATATTTTGTGGTCGTAATCGGGGCTCATGAGTACAAATATAATTTTTTTGTGGTTAAGAACAAATGTGGTTAATTATCGGGCAAGGTTTTAGGCGCCAGTATCTTATATATCGTATATTTATGCGCCACTGTTTTCTGTCTCTTGATTTGTGCCTGGATGCTTTGTTGCCTGTTTTTTGCCCTGCTGAACATTCGTCCCCTCCCCGCTCTGATTAGCAGCCCTCGTCATGTAATGAACCCGGTTCATAGCCGGTCATCTATAACCAATCTTCAACTAAATTGAATCAGTTATGAAATTCTCGTTGACACAAAAATGCATGGCAGAATTTTTTGGCACGTTCGTATTGGTATTCATGGGCACTGGCGCTGCCGTACTGGCCGGCAACCACGTGGGTTTTCTCGGCATTGCTTTTTCCTTTGGTTTATCGGTAGTGACAATGGCCTATGCCATCGGTCATATTTCAGGCTGTCACCTCAACCCCGCCATTACAATTTCTATGCTCGCTACCGGCAAGATCCCTTCCAAAGACGCGCTGGGCTATATCATAGCACAAATAGCAGGCGCCATTGTGGGCTCCGCCCTGCTTTGGCTGATTGCTTCCGGCAAGGCCGATTATACTATTGCCGCCAATGGTCTTGGCCAGGATGGCGTGGAAAGCGGATCGCCTGATGGGTATTCGCAGATGAGCGGCCTGATAGCCGAGATAGCCTTCACCGCCGTCTTCCTGTTGGTCATCCATGGCGCCACCAGCAAGAACAATGGGAATACCGCTTTTGCCGGTTTAGCCATTGGTTTGGCGCTGACCATGATCCATATTGTAGGCATCCCGGTTACCGGGGTTTCTGTTAACCCGGCCAGAAGTATCGGACCAGCTGTTTTTGTGGGAGGAGCTGCCCTGTCCCATCTCTGGGTATTTATCGTGGGTCCCATTATTGGCGGTCTGATTGGAGGCGGGATCTGGAAATTCGTAGATAAACAAAGCTGATAATTCCGGATGCAGGAGGTAGAATTTGGGATTCTACCTCCTACATGCGAAATCCGTATATCTTTGCGCCTTAACCCATAGGCATGCAAAAAGTAGGTATTTTAGGCGGCGGACAGTTAGGAAGAATGTTATTACAGGCAGCTGCCAATTATCCCGTTGAAACATATGTAATGGAAAATGATCCCGCATGTCCTGCGGCTCATCTTTGCCATCATTTCACCCGGGGCGATATTCAGAATTTTGATGATGTATACAATTTTGGAAAGGGGCTCGATGCCCTGACCATTGAAATTGAGGCTGTTAATGAAGATGCCCTGGAAAAGCTTGAGCAGGAAGGCGTAAAGATCTACCCAAAGCCCTCCGCCCTCCGCACCATCAAGAATAAGATATTACAGAAGCAATTCTATAAGGACCTGCAGATTCCCACTGCCCCATTTGTCATTACCCAAAACAAGGCAGAACTTCGCCAGCAGACCGCCTTCCTGCCGGCCGTACACAAGATAGGCCTGGGAGGCTATGATGGACGTGGTGTACAGGTGATCAAAACAGCCGATGCACTGGACAAAGGCTTTGATGCACCTTCTGTGTTGGAAAAGATGGTGACCATCCACAAAGAGATCGCTATGATCGTGGCCATCAATGCGAAAGGCGAAACAGCCCTCTACCCCGCAGTAGACATGGTTTTTGATCCTTCCCTCAACCTGCTTGATTACCAGATAAGCCCGGCCGATATCCCCGAGAAGAATTTATGGAAAATAGAAGCCATGGCATTGGCCGTGGTAAAAGGCCTTAAAAGCCCCGGCCTTTTCGCAGTTGAGTTATTTATAGACAAGCAGGGCGATGTATTTGTCAACGAAACCGCTCCCCGGGTACACAACAGCGGTCACCATACCATTGAGGCGAACTATAGCTCTCAGTTTGACATGCTGTGGCGCATCATGCTGGACTATCCACTGGGTAATCCTGATCATATTCTCTCCGCCGCGATCGTCAATGTATTGGGCGCCGAAGGGTACAGCGGCGATGCTAAATATGATGGCCTGCAGGAGATCCTGCAGATGGATAATGTGTTTGTCCACATCTATGGGAAAAAACAAACCAAGCCCGGCCGCAAGATGGGACATATAACTATCGTCAGTAAAGATAAACACGACCTGACCTATAAAGCTCATCGCATTAAAAACACGTTAAAAGTCACTAGTTAAGGAAGTTATGCCTACCGCTCATACCCAATTTAACATGCAGGTTTTGTTAAAACATTAACTTAGCCGCGCACCTATAAACCCAATTGCCCGAAGCACATGAGACGTAGCATGCCCACTTTTTCAAGTACCACTATGCGAGGTAATACATGGTCATTGAAAGCCAAACAAATGTACATGAAAGGTAAAAGCCGGTTAGCTGTATTGTTGTTGTTCGCATTCGCAATAGCCTGTAAAGAGGAAAAGAAAGACGGAGGAGCAGCAGCTACAGCTGGCGCCCCCCGCAATGCCCCCTTGCAGGTAGAAGCATTTATTGTAAAGACTCAATCCCTTAGTGAAAATCTTGAAGTACCCGGTACTTTGTTACCCTTTGAGCAAACAGAGATCCGCCCGGAAATTACCGGCCGCATTGTAAAGCTCAATATCCCGGAAGGCAGCTTCGTGAAGAAAGGAACCGTGCTGGTAAAACTGTTTGATGAAGACCTGCAGGCCCAGTTAAAGAAATTACAGGTGCAATTGCAGATCAATGCTAAAACAGCAGAGCGGCAAAAAGAATTGTTGTCCATTGGCGGTATCAGTCAGCAGGAATACGACCTGAGTGAACTGGCCGTGAATAACCTGAAAGCCGATATTGACCTGGTGAGGGTAAGCATCAGTAAAACCGAGATCCGCGCTCCCTTTGATGGCCGGATTGGTCTAAAAGCCATCAGCGACGGCGCCTATATATCCCCTACCAATCTCATTACTACCATCAGCCAGGTAGCGCAATTGAAAATGGAGTTTTCCGTACCTGAAAAATACAGCGACATCATGCGCAAAGGCAGGGCAGTAACATTTACGATTGCCGGCACTCCCAAGACATTTAATGCAACCATCCTGGCCACCGAATCGACCATCGAGGCCAATACCCGTACCCTGAAAGTAAGAACAATTGTGAAAGGCAATGATCCGATATTGGTACCGGGCGCCTTTGCCAAGGTGGGTTTAAAACTGGATGAGAACGACAAGGCGTTGATCATACCTACACAGGCTATCATACCACAGGCACGGAACAAACGCGTAGCACTTTATTCCAATGGGGCCGTTAAATACCAGGTAGTCACTACCGGTATACGTGACTCTTCTTATGTGCAGATCACCGACGGGCTCAAATTGGGAGATACAGTCATCACCACCGGCCTGTTGGCTATCCGCCCGGAAAGCAAAATCAAATTAACAAAAGTTCAATAAGCGCTTGTCATGAATATTTCTGAGCTGAGTTTACGGCGACCGGTACTGGCTACCGTGCTGAATATCGTGATCGTGTTGTTCGGTATTATCGGCTTCACATTCCTTGGCGTGCGCGATTATCCCGCTATTGATCCGCCCAATGTAAGCGTAAGTACCTCCTACCCCGGCGCCAATGCGGAAATTGTAGAATCACAAATTACAGAGCCCCTGGAAAAAGCCATCAATGGTATTGCCGGGGTAAAGAATATTACTTCCACCAGCAGCCAGGGTACCAGCCGTATCAATGTGGAGTTTGACCTCAGCATCGACCTGGAAGCTGCCGCCAATGATGTACGCGATAAAGTATCACAGGCATCCCGTTCATTGCCCGATGATCTTCCTGCACCACCTGTAGTATCCAAAGCAGATGCCAGCTCAGATGCCATCATTTCCATGACGGTGCAAAGCAATACCCGCAACCAGCTCGAAACAACTGAATATGCCAATAACGTATTGGTAGAAAGGCTGCAAACGATTCCGGGTGTAAGCGCCATCCAGGTATGGGGAGAAAAACGCTGGGCGATGCGTGTATGGTTCAACCCGGCCAAACTGAGCGCCTATGGTTTAACGCCCGGTGACGTGCAGAGTGCACTGGCCCGTGAAAACGTGGAATTGCCTTCCGGTAAAATATCCGGCAACACCACCGAATTGTCGATCCGTACTTACGGTCGCCTGTTTACGGAAGATGATTTCAACAACGTGATCATTAAAACGGTCAATGGCAACGAGATCCGCCTCAAAGATGTGGCAGAAGCGGTACTGGGCCCCGAGAACGAAGAAACGGTACTGAAGGAAAGCCTTATTCCCATGATCGGCCTGGCACTGGTGCCACAACCTGGTTCCAATTATGTAGCTATATCCAATGAGTTCTATAAAAGGTTTGAACAGCTCAAAAAAGAAGTTCCTGCCGATATCAAACTCAATATTGCGCTGGACCAAACAAGGTTCATCAAACAATCTATTTCGGAAGTAGAAGAAACGCTCATCATATCGCTGATACTGGTGGTATTGATCATTTACCTGTTCTTCCGCGACTGGATCATCTCCGTCCGTCCGCTGATCGATATCCCTGTATCACTGATCGGCGCTTTCTTCATCATGTACCTCAGTGGCTTTACCATCAATGTACTCTCCTTACTGGTTATCGTATTGGACACGGGACTGGTGGTGGATGATGGTATTGTGGTGACGGAAAACATCTTTAAGAAGATGGAACAGGGTATGGATAAATACAGAGCTGCCAAAGAAGGTTCCAAAGAGATCTATTTTGCAGTCATTGCCACCTCCATCACCCTGGCGGTTATCTTTTTACCCATCATCTTCTTACAGGGCTTTGTAGGCAGGCTGTTCCGCGAGTTTGGTATCGTGGTAGCCGGCGCCGTATTGATCTCAGCCCTTGTATCACTTACACTCACTCCGGTACTCAACGTAAAGCTCACTCGCAAGGTGCATAAACACAGTTGGTTCTACCGCAAAACAGAACCTTTCTTTGAGGGAATGGAAAGAGGGTATTTCAATTCATTGAAAGGCTTTATGCGGGTTCGCTGGATAGCCCTGGTACTGATCGTAGCCTGCTTTGGCATTATCTGGTTTATAGGCGGCGGGCTCAAATCAGAACTGGCCCCCATGGAAGACCGCAGCCAATTCCGTTTACAGGTTTCTGCGCCGGAAGGTACTTCCTACGATTACATGGATAAATACATGGACCGGCTGGGCCAGCTGATGCTCGATTCTATCAAACCCGAAGAACGGCGTATCGTACTGACCATTACGGCTCCCGGATTTAGTGGTGCAGGTTCCGTAAATAGTGGCAATGTACGCGTTACCCTGGTTGACCCTAAAGACCGTACCCGTTCACAGGAAGACATTGTGAATATGGTGAACCGCAACCTGGGTAAATATTCTGAAGGCCGGGCCTTTGCCGTACAGGAACAAACCATCTCTGTTAACCGCCGTGCCGGTCAGCCTGTACAGTTTGTTATTCAGAATAACAATTTCGAAAAGCTGAAAGAAGTACTACCTAAATTCCTGGAAGAAGCCAATAAGAGCGGCGTACTGATGAATGTGGATGCTGATCTTAAATTTAACAAACCCGAGCTTAATATAGATATAGACCGTATCAAAGCCAGCCAGTTGGGCGTAAGCATTGCCGATGTATCGCAAACCCTGCAATTGGCACTGAGTAACCTGCGCCTGGGTTATTTCTACCGCGAAGGCAAGCAATACCAGGTAATAGGCCAGGTAGCCCGTAATGACCGGGATGATCCTACCGATCTGAAGAATATCTATGTGCGCAACAACCGCAACGAGATCATTTCGCTCGACAACCTGGTAAGCATAAGGGAAGAGACCACCCCTCCCACCCTGTACCATTTCAACCGTTATAAATCGGCCACCATTTCTGGTAGTCCGGCCAATGGCCGTACACTGGGAGAAGGCATTAAGACCATGCAGGATATTGCCGCCAAATTACTGGATGACACCTATGCCACTTCTTTATCAGGCCCTTCCAGGGACTTTGCAGAAAGCTCCGGCAATACGACCTATGCCTTTGTGCTGGCGCTGGTACTGATCTTCCTGGTACTCGCCGCCCAATTTGAAAGCTTTATTGACCCGCTGGTGATCATGTTTACCGTACCCCTGGCCATTGCCGGTGCGGTATTGTCACTCTGGCTCTTTGATATGACACTCAATATCTTTTCACAGATCGGTATGATCATGCTCATTGGTCTGGTTACCAAAAACGGTATCCTCATTGTGGAGTTTGCCAATCAAAAACAGCTGGCAGGCTTGTCCAAGCGCCAGGCAGTTACGGAGGCAGCACAGGCCCGTTTAAGGCCCATCCTGATGACCAGCCTGGCCATGTCGCTCGGCGCCCTCCCCATCGCCCTATCATTGGGAGCAGCGGCCACCAGCCGTATACCATTGGGTATAGTAATTGTGGGAGGTATCATGTTCTCCCTGATCCTTACGCTGTATGTGATACCGGCGATGTATACTTTCCTGTCCCGTAAAAAGAAAAAAGGTGTAATGGAACTGATGGATGAAGAAGCGCAAGCAACAACCGTTCAACCAGCCGTTCACCATGCATAAATGCATTTCATTATGAGAAGTCTTTTTGTATTCGTTTTTTCGTTGGTAGTACTCACCCCTGCCCTGGCGCAGGACTCCCTTACCCTGGAGCAGGCCATCATGGCGGCCCTGAAAAACAACTATGATATCCTGCTCACCCGTAATGATTCAGCATCCTATGCACTGGATAATTCATATTCCTGGGCCGCTTTCCTGCCACAGTTGAATGGAACAGCCGGCACCACCTGGAACAGGAACAACCAGCAATTAAAATTCAGCAAGCGCAATGGCGGCGGCGATAGCAGCGTAACCAGGGATGCGGTAAAGACCCACAATATGAATTATGGGTTGAACCTCAACTGGACCTTGTTCGATGGCCTTAAAATGTTTGCCACCCGCAACAAGCTGGAGGAACTGGAAAAGCTGGGAGAACTGGGGGTGAAAACACAGGTGGTAAATACCGTTGCTACCGTAGTCAATGGTTATTACATTATCGTACGGCAGAAACAACAATTAAAAGCGATCGAAGAACAGATATCCATCAATGAAGAACGCGTGAAGCTGGCCGATAAAAAATTATCGGTAGGACTCGGCAGCAAACCGGAACTGCTACAGGCAAGGGTGGACCTCAATGCACAGAGGGCTGCCCAATTAACGCAATTAACGCTCATCAACCAGTTGCGCGACCGCCTCAACCAATTGATCGGATTCCGCACAGGAGCTACTTATGCTGTAAGCGACAGCATCCCACTGAATACCTCCCTGGAGTTTGGTGAGTTTGCACAAAAGTTTGAAGAAACCAATCCTTCCTTGTTATTCGCCAAAAAGAATATCGACATAGCCCGCATCACCCTCAGGGAGCGCAAAGCCGACTTATTTCCCATATTAACTTTTAATTCGGCCTACAACTTCACCCAAAATGACAACAGTATAGCTGTAAATATCAACCAGCCTTTTTTCAACAGCAACAAAGGATTCAATTATGGTTTTGGCTTGAATGTTCCTATCCTGAACGGTTTCAATACCAAAAGACTGATCAAACAAGCTGAACTGGATATTCGCTACCAACAGTTGGTATATGCCAACCAGCGGTCGCAGATAGATGTGGGGCTGAGCAATTCCTTCAAAGACTATGAATTGCAGAAACGCCTGTTGGCGCTGGAGGAGGACAATATAGCCCTGGCCAAGGAGAATGTAATGATCGCCCTGGAAAGGTTTCGCCAGGGAGTATCTACCTTCCTGGAATTGCGGGAAGCGCAGATCAGCCTCCAGGATGCTTATAACCGGCTGATTGCTGCCCGGTACAATACCAAACTGGCTGAAACAGAATTATTACGGCTTAAAGGAGATCTTGTAAAGTAGGCAGGGCGGGCTTTTACATCAAATGCCCTGTTCTGTACAATTCTTTTTATGTCGTTTCCTTATAAATTTTCCCTTTCTTTGCCGTTCAAATCAATCCTTGCATGAGTCCGCAGGTAGGCATAATAATGGGCAGCGATAGTGATCTGAACATCATGCAGGCTGCTGCTGATATACTTACAGAACTGGGAATAACATACGAACTAACAGTAGTTTCGGCCCACCGTACCCCTATGCGGATGGTGGAATATGCTACCAAAGCCCAGGAAAGAGGACTCAAAATAATTATAGCCGGCGCAGGTGGCGCGGCTCACTTGCCAGGAATGGTCGCCTCCCTAACCCCCCTTCCCGTAATTGGCGTCCCTGTAAAATCATCCAACTCTATAGACGGTTGGGATTCCATATTATCCATCCTACAAATGCCCAATGGTATACCCGTTGCTACGGTAGCCTTGAATGCAGCGAAAAATGCCGGCATACTGGCAGCCTCCATCATAGGCGCCTTCGATGCGGCAACTGGAGCCAAAGTAGCCACGTATAAAAAGAACCTGGAGACCGAGGTGTTGAAAAAAGCAGACAAACTGAAGAAAGAAGGCTGGCAAAACCAGTTTGACCAATAACTTGTTGCAGTTATATTGATAACCAAGCAGCAGACGCTTGTGCAGGTAGTATAAATACATTATATGAAATTGACGTTGACAGACTTTAAAGAACTCACTTCTTTTCCTTCCGGTTCGGGCATTGAGTTTCACGATGAGAAAGTGTTTGTTGTAGGAGATGATGCCAAAGAAGTGCTGGTTATGAACAAGCGCTGGAAAGAATTGGAACGCATTCCCCTTTTTGAATCAACGGAACAACGCATTCCCAAAAAGATCAAATCGGACCTCGAAGCTACTACGGTAGTACTCGTCAACAGCATTCCCCGCCTATTGATACTGGGTTCCGGTTCCCAGGAGGAGCACCGCAACAAAGCCGTACTACTCGACCTGGACAGCTACCTGAAGGATGAGTTTGATATGACTGTTTTCTACAACCGTATCAAAGCAGCTGGTATTACGGACCTGAATATTGAATCTGCCGCTACACTGGTGGAAGACTATATAGTATTGGGCAACCGGGGCACCGGCAAGAACCCCGACAATCACCTCATTTTTACGAAGAATAATTTCTGGAAACACCAGGCAGAAGCAGAACTGGAAATACTGCCGATCAAGTTTCCCGGCAAAGACAACAAACTAAAGCAGGCAGGCATCTCCGGTCTTGCCTATTCAACAGTAAATGACTGGCTGGTATTCACTGCCTCCACAGAATTGACCGACAATCCGGTAGACGATGGCCCTATTGGCGACAGTTTCCTGGGCATCATAGAAAATGCTTCCCGCAAAATTGGGAGAAAAGACATGAAGGTGAATGAATACCTCAACCTGGGTGAAGCCGAGAAATCGCTGAAGGGATACAAGATGGAGTCTGTATGTATTCAATCAGAGAAGAATGAACGCCTGAAGCTCCAGCTCGTAGCTGATAATGACAATGGCATTAGCTGCTTGTTTAAGGTAAGGATCAAGTTGTAACCTCCCGGTCCACATGAAATACATTCTCTTATTAGTTGTCTTATCCTCGTCCTGCACACAAAAAAACCAAAAGCCGGCTGATTGTGCCCGATTCAAAACGGGCACATTTGTAATTGATGATGAAGAACAGCCTTTTAGAATTACCAGAACAAGCAATGCCCAGGAAGAAAAAGACCTTACGACAGGCTTTTCATACAAGTATTATGTACATTGGAAAGATGACTGCTCCTATGAATTAAGTTTTTGGGAAACTAACGATCCGAAATTTGAAGATGATAAAAAGAAGTTAACGATTACTTTGGTCAAAACAGCAGGTGATACCTACTTCTATGAATCTACCCTGGAAGGAGGTTATTCACAAAGATCAGGTAAAGTAAGAAAGGTGAAATAGCCTTCAGTATCATTTTTGATGAAGTACCACAAACTCCTGCTCCAGCGCCAGTGAACTCCTGTACACACAATCAATAAAGGCTTTGCCCCATTGAGCGTAATAAGGCATGAAGTTCTCTATACGTTCCTGTAAACCATCTGCAGGAAACAAAGCAGTTTTAATGGTATTGATCTGCTGCTGCTCATGCTCATATTTCTTCTTCTCAGCACGCAGCATCTTCTTTTCCAGTTCCTGTATAGGCTTCAGTGTTTTCATTTCCAACGCTTCAATATGCGGTACCAGGGTTTCATCTATCTGCCCGGCTTTTTCCCGCAATTGTTTGTACAACTGTTCCGCTGCCAGCAGTTCATTTTCCAGTTTCAGGTGCCCGTTGGAATGCCTGGTTACCAAAGCGGTCAATAGCTGCTGTTCAGACTGAAAGAAGTCGGCTACTGTAAAACCTAATTTACTGATCTTATCTTCCCATTTCTCTTCCACGATCAGGAATGAATTGCGCAAGACCAATACAGGATAGGACACTTTATAATGTTCCAGCAATTC
The DNA here is from genome assembly GCA_966211765.1 of uncultured Paraflavitalea sp. Lineage (GTDB taxonomy): Bacteria > Bacteroidota > Bacteroidia > Chitinophagales > Chitinophagaceae > Paraflavitalea. Next base: position 51,853 of record CBIHOV010000009.1, on the reverse strand, counting down.
TTTCAATTCCAGCCAGTAAGCCGTTTCACCGCCACCACCTACAAAAGCAATATTGGGCAACAGGGTTTCCTGGTACATCCCCCTCAGTATCACATTTGGACTAAAACGTTCCGGATGTGCCGCCAGCTCTTGCTTCAGTGATTCAGCCGTAAAGCGGATATTCTGCCCAACTACTACCCACTCCTCTCCCTGCTTTTCGATGCGCTCACGAATACTGCCTTCCAGGTAAAACAGGTTGATAGCCCTGGGATTGGCCTGTACTTTATAATGTTCACCCAGCTTTTCGATCGTTTTCTCTACAATAGAAGAGGCTGTTTGGTTAAATAGATCATCTTCAAATACCGGCAGCATGATCCGCTTCAGATCGGCATTATCCGGCAGCAGAACGATCAATCCATATTCAGCAAACAAGGCATTCAACAGTTTGAAAGTAGCGGTCTGAATGTCAGGACTATTGAGGTAACAGTCTTTCAGCAATTGCACCAATTCCTTACCATTGGCCTGCACGGACAATTCCCCTTCAATGCGGTGAATGATCGTCTCCAGCCCTTTGGTATTCATGCGGCCTACAGCCCCGGTTTGTTTGGTATCCCACACCAGCTTATCGCCACTTAGCCAGATCTTTCCCAATTCATCCAGGTCAGCATCCTCACTACCCATCCAGAATACAGGAACAAACTGGTATTGAGGCAGCTCTTTTCTGAACTGTTCAGCCAGCCTGATGGTATGTAGTATTTTATAGATAAAGTAAAGCGTGCCGGTGAAAATGGCGGGTTGATGGGCTGTAGTGACCGTAAAGGTATTTTCCTGTTGCAGCAACTCAATATTCTTGTGCACCAACTCCGAAGTAGTAATGCCTGAATATTGTTTTTTGAGGGTTGCCGACAGTAACGTACGGTGCTGGGGCAATTGTTGCCGGTTATTAATAGCTTCTTTTATGCCCTCCAATGTAGGTTCATACCGATAGAATGGACGCATAGAAGGGGATTGCTGCAGGTAATCTGTAACGATTTTCGAAAAATAACCGGTAGCAATGTAAGGTAATTGTGTAGTGTTACAGTTCATAAGTGCTTAAACGATCGTAAAAGTACAACTTGCAGGCGGCAAAACAGCCCGCCGGTCATTTTTAACAAAGTCTAAGCGAAAAGGTTGGGAATCACTTAAATCGTTCTACATCAAAAGCCGACACATCGATGCTGGTCTTTTTGCCGCCCACCAATTCCTCTACGAGTTTACCGGTACCGGCTGCAAGGGATACCCCCAGCATAGCATGGCCGCCGGCCATGGTCAGGTTGGCGTATTTGCTGTGGCGACCAATGTAAGGCAATCCGTCGGGACTCAGCGGACGAAATCCGCTCCATATTTTCTCCTGGGCAAATTCTACCGGAAGGTTGGGATAATAGTTTTTAACGGCTTTAAAGATGGCATGTGCCCTTTTAACGAGGGTGGGACTATCCAGTCCACTGATCTCCATGGTGCCACCCATGCGCAGGTCATTCCCCATTGGGGTCATAGCTACGCGGTCGTCTACGAGGATGGAAGGATGGCGGAGGTTGCGGGATACATTCTGGTAGGTAATACTGTATCCTTTGCCTGCCTGTAACAACAGGTCCACTCCCAGTAGTTTGGCGGTCAACGGCAGCCAGGAGCCATTAGCCAGTACCAGTTCCTCACAGGGGAATTTTCCTTTATCGGTAATAACAGCCGTTACGGTTGAGCCGTTCTTTTCAAAACCGGTTACCGCTGTGTTCAATTGCAACTTCACACCGGCCTGCTCCAGATGCTTTTTAAGCGTAGCCATAAAATCGCCGGGGTGCATATGGCAATCTGAAGGATACAATATACCGCCCCGTACATTCACTTCCACATCTGGCTCCATGGCCTGTACTTCCTGTGCACTGAACACTTTGGTCTCTACCTTGAAGTGAGCGGCTTCTTCGGCCAGCTCCAGTTCATGCTTCTCGGTATTGGCATTCTTGTATAACATAAAGCAACCTACTTCCTGCATACGGAAGGTATTGCCCAGTTGATCACGCATATCCACCGTCAACTCACGGCTCATTTGAAGAATATTATTCAAATGCGGGGCGCCATGCGCTACATTGGCGGCATTGGCTTTCTTATAAAAGGCCAGCAACCAGCGGAGCAGGTCCCAGTTGAAACGGGGCTTGATGTAAAAGGGACTTGTAGAGCTAAGCATCCATCGCATGCCCTGGGCTACTATACCCGGCGTGGCCAATGGAATAAAGTGGCTGGGTGATACATAACCGGCGTTGCCGAAAGAAGCGCCATCGGTAATATCTCCTTTTTCGATAACTGTTACCTGGTAACCGGCTTTTTGCAGATAAAATGCGCTGCTCAGTCCGATAACACCACCACCTACAATAACTACTTGCTTGCTCATAATGAATTCAGGGATCCCCGTTGGTTGTTATGAAATAGAAAAGCCGTCCGGAAGCTATAAAGGCTCTACCGGACGGCTTTCCGGCTTATTTAGTTGAAAACTTGTAAACAGTTGTTTGCGTATATGTCTCGCCCGGCTTCAGTATTGTGGTCGGGAAAGAAGGCTGATTCGGTGAATCAGGGAAATGTTGGGTTTCCAGGCAAAGACCGGCATGCTTCACATAGGTTTTGCCGCCTTTAGTATTCTTCAATGTGCCATCCAGGAAATTACCGGAATAGAACTGTATGCCCGGCTCGGTGGTGAACACTTCCATATAACGGCCGCTGGCAGGATGGTACAAAGCAGCAATCTGTTCCAGGCCCGCGCCTTTGTTCAATACCCAGTTGTGGTCGAAGCCACCGGGCACTTTGGCAATATCATTACCAATCCTTTTGGATGCGGTGAAATCCATGGGAGTGCCTTTTACATCCGGCAGTTGGCCCGTAGGGATCAGCTTATCGTTCACGGCTGTATACTTATCTGCTTTCAATTGCAGTTCATGATCCAGTACAGTAGAATCTGCGCCAGCGCTCAGGTTGTAATAAGCATGGTTGGTCAGGTTGAGCGGTGTTGCTTTATCTGAAGTGGCCTTGTATTCAATTTTCAATTCGTTGTTACCGGTTAAGGTATAAACCACTTCAACCTGCAGGTTGCCCGGATACCCTTCTTCACCATCCTTTGCATCATACGTAAGCTTAAGGCTGCTGTCGCTGGCCGGTGTGCCGGTCCAAACTACTTTATCAAATCCCTTCAATCCACCATGCAGTGAATTGCCATTGTTGTTTTGCGCCAGTGTATAAGTCTTACCATCCAGGGTAAACTTACCGTTGGCAATACGATTGCCATAACGACCGATCAGGGAACCGAAATAGGGATTACCGGTTTGCTGGTAACCGCTCAATGAATCATAACCCAGTACCACATCACCGGAAGTACCATTTTTATCGGGTGTGATCAGGTGCGTGATCGTACCTCCATAATTCAGGATCTTCACACTTACCCCATTTGCATTGGTAAGGGTGTACTCAATAACTTCTTTTCCATCAGTAGTTCCAAAGGGCGCTTGTGTCAGGCTCATTTTTGCGGCTGTTGTTTTTGAATCAGTTGGTTTTTCTGAAGTGTTGGCGGCATTGTCATTGCAACTTACCATGGCAGTGGCCATGCCAATGCAAAACAGAGAATTTGTAATCAATCGTGTTGATTTCATATAGCTGGTTTATGTTTTGAAACGTTTCGCCGTACCTGAACAACCATCACCTCTTCAATTTTAGCCAATCCACTCACTACAACACCTGAAACCCATAAGCATATGGATCATCGTCCGGATCAATGGAAATACTATTGTAGCCATAGATCTTGGCCCATCCTTCTACACTTGGCCTGATGGCAGGCTTGCCCGTACCGAAAGCATTGGGTATCTCTTCCTCAATACGACCAATAAATTTAGAGCCTATTATGCTTTCGTGCACGAATTCATCTCCTTTTTTTAGAAGTCCCTTGGCGTACCACTGCGCCATCCTGGCCGAAGTGCCCGTACCACAGGGTGAGCGGTCGATGGCCTTGTCGCCATAAAACACCGCATTGCGGGCAGTAGAACTTTTATCCAACACAGCTCCCGTCCACAGGATATGCGAGCAACCATTGATCGTAGGATCTTCCGGATGCACAAATGTATATTGTGCGTTGATGCGTTTACGCAATTCCCGCGCCCAGGCAATCAGTTTATCGGCAGCATAATGTTCAAGCCCTTTAAAGTTCTTCTGCACATCCACAATGGCATAAAAATTACCGCCATAAGATACATCGATCACAAGCTCACCCAGCTCAGGACATTCAACCGTTAATCCGGCAGATGCAAGATACGCTGGAATATTTGTCAATTTAACACTTTTCACCTTGCTGCCTTCCTGTTTGTATTCGATCAGCACCAGGCCTGCAGGGGCCTCCATACGGATGATACCCGGTGTCTTAGGAACCACCAACCCTTCTTCCACAGCCATCGTGATGGTGCCGATAGTACCATGCCCGCACATAGGCAGGCAACCGCTTGTTTCAATAAACAGCACCGCTACATCATTTTGCGGATCATGTGGCGGATACAATATACTTCCACTCATCATGTCGTGGCCCCTTGGCTCAAACATCAGGCCTTTGCGTATCCAGTCGTATTCTTTCAGGAAATGTTGTCGTTTCTCACTCATATTGCGCCCGGTTAAGGCAGGGCCGCCCCCGGCCACCAGTCGTACCGGATTGCCGCAGGTATGAGCATCCACACAATGAAATACTGCGCCCTGAAGGGGTTTGGCCAGTGTGGAAGTATGTTTCGTAAGGGGGGAATTCGTCATAAAAACTGTCAGGTTATTAATCAGCACTTATTTAAACAGAGGTGACACCTTTCCTTTGCCGGGATGGCCAAAGGTGTCACCTCGTAGATAGGTTGTCTTCTTCTTATAGGCTGCCCTTTGTCAACTCGTTGTTGACCGTTCTAAAGATGCCGGCAGGATTGGCATTTTTCAGTTCTTCCGGCAACAGGCTGTCGGGCCATCCCTGAAAAGCCACGGGCCTGGCAAAACGCTTAATGCCATCTGCCCCAACGGAGGTAAAACGTGCATCTGTGGTAGCCGGAAAAGGTCCGCCATGCTGCTGGCTCAGGCAAACTTCCACGCCGGTAGGCACACTGTTCATAATGTATCGTCCGCAGATATTTTGGATGGCTCCTATCAGTTCTTCCTGCTCCAGCACATCCTGTTCGGTAGCCATCAGCGTGCAGGTCAATTGTCCTTCCAGGTGCAGTGCTACCTGTAGCATCTCCTGCATGTCCGCACAGCGGATCACCAGAGAATAAGGACCAAACACCTCCTGGTGCAATACCGGGTTATTCAGAAATGCTTTACCTGATGCAGATGCAATGACCGGTACACCCTGGTTGGCTGCAGGCGCTGTGGCAGATTCTGCAACAGTATCAACTTCTTTTTGGCTGAGTGCCGTGGCCTTTTTCTCCGCATAGGTTTTGGCAATGCCGGGATGCAACATGGTGCCCGGCGCTACCTGCTTTATCTCATTGCCCAGGGCTGTAATGAATTGCTGCAACGGCTCACCTTCAATACCGATGATCAGGCCGGGGTTGGTACAAAACTGTCCTACTCCCAATGTGATAGAACCTGCATACATTTTGGCAATATCAGCAGCCGACTGTTGCAATTTGCCGGGTAATAACCATACGGGATTGATGCTCCCCATCTCCGCAAATACGGGTATGGGCTCTTTCCGCTCGTTGGCCCAGTCAAACAAGGCTTTGCCGGCAATATAAGAACCTGTAAAGCCCACAGCTTTTGTATAAGGATGGGTGACCAATGCTTTGCCAACTTCAAAAGAAGCAGCATGCACATGAGCAAAAATGCCATCTGGCAGACCCAACTGCTTTGCAGCCGCCAGAATGATCCGGGCCACTATTTCCGAAGTACCCGCATGGGCCGGATGTGCTTTTACAATAACGGGACAACCGGCAGCCAGGGCACAGGCGGTATCACCTCCGGCAGTAGAATAAGCGAAAGGAAAATTACTGGCGCCATACACCACCACGGGGCCCAGCGGCAGCAGTAACTTACGGATATCCGGCTTGGGGGGGGTACGATCGGGATTGGCGGTATCTATACGTGCTTCCAGCCATTCCCCTCTTTCGCAGGCGTCCGCATAACTCGTCAACTGGAATACCGTGCGTGTTTTCTCATTGCGCAACCTGGCTTCCGGCAGGTTGGTTTCCTGCATAGCCGTGGGTATCAGGTCATCGGGCGCATTGTCCAAACCAGCCGCAATGGCGCGCATAAAACCGGCCCGCTGTTTCAATGATAATTTCCGGTATACATGGAAAGCCTTCCAGGCCTTTTCCATCACAATATTGATCTCCGCTACAGTAGCATCTTTAAACATAATAAATAGCTTTAAGCATGAATCAGGCTAACTAAAAATCATTACCCGGTACGCGACCGCGCACCAGGAAACCAGTGTAGTTCTTACAAATTTCTTTACAGCAGTCAGGACACTGCAAGGGCAAGTATATGGTACGAATAGATCATGGTGGGTCGCCTTTGAAAGGCGGCTCACCATGATCTAAGCTTTAAAGATAATTATTTACGAGCGTAAGATTCATATAATCTGGCAGCGTAGGCCTTGTACGGATACCTTCATTGATGATCTCCAATACCCTTTCACGCTCCTCGCCGATCAGCCTGAGGCGTGGCGCCCTTACGTATTCAGAACCAATGCCTGCCTGAGTGGCGGCCAGCTTAATGTACTGAACCAGTTTGGGATGGATATCCAAATCCAGCAAAGGCATAAACCAGCGATAGATGGCCGCAGCCTCTTCCAGCTGACCAGCTTTTACCAGGCGGTAGATAGCCACTGTTTCGCGGGGGAAAGCATCCACCAGGCCAGCTACCCAGCCATCGGCTCCCATCACCAGCTCTTCCATGGCCAGCGGATCCACACCGCACAATATTTTGAACCGGTTACCAAAACGATTGATCATCCGGGTTACGTTCGATACGTCACGGGTAGACTCCTTAACGGCGCCGATGTTCTGGCATTCGGCCAGTTCTTCAAAAATATCCAGTGTGATCTCTATTTTATAATCCACCGGATTGTTATACACAATGATGGGCAGATCGGTAGACTGGGCTACTGTTTTGAGGTAAGTTACTGTTTCCCGGTGATCGCTTTTATAGCGCATCGGAGGCAGCAACATCAATCCATGGGCGCCCCATTTGGCTGCCAGGGCAGCCTGCTGTATCGCCTCACGGGTAGAACCTTCTGCAATATTGATCAGCACAGGTACCTGCCCGGCTGTTCTTTGTATTGCTGTTTTAACCAGTATTTCTTTCTCAGGGGTAGTCAGTACACTGGCTTCGCCCAGTGACCCTCCCAGGATAACGCCATCAACGCCGGCATCCAATTGGAAAGCCAGGTTCTTTTCAAAAAGAGGGATATCCAATTCATCTTCCGGTGTAAACTGTGTAGTTAGTGCAGGAAACACACCTTTCCATTCAAAATGCATGGGCTAAAAATTTGATAACAAAACTACGGCGCTACAGATTGATTTATTTTGCGGTATTTAATCAGTTTTAGTACAAAATTCTCCAAACTACTCCCCTACTACTTCTCCCTCGAGGTCATAATCATAGGCCTTGGTGATCTTTACAGTCACAAATTCACCGGGAGTTAACCGTTTTGTGCTGTTGATGATCACTTCATTGTCTACTTCTACACTGTCAAACTCTGTACGACCCAGGTAACGGCCTGATTCCTTCTTATCAATAAGCACTTTGAATGTCTGGCCTACCTTCTCCTGGTTTTTCTCTAAACTGATCTCCTGCTGTACCTCCATGATCTCCTGGGCACGGGCTTCCTTTTCTTCCTGGGGAACATCATCCACCAACCCATGGGCCGATGTACCTTCTTCATGTGAGTAAGTGAAGATACCTACCCTGTCAAACCGGTGCTGCCGCAGGAAGTCTTTTACATCTTCCACATCCTGCGCCGTTTCGCCGGGAAACCCGGTGATCAGCGTGGTACGGAGGCAGATGCCTGGCACTTTTTCGCGGATGGTCAGGATCAGTTCATCCATCTCAGCTTTCGTGATCTGGCGGCGCATGGCTTTCAGCATCGGATCGCTGGCATGCTGCAATGGCATATCGAGGTATTTGCAGATATTATCTCTTTCACGGATCACATCCAGTATCTCCAGCGGGAACTTGGAAGGATAAGCATAATGCAGCCTGATCCAGTGCAGCCCCTTGACATCTGCCAGCTTATGCAGCAGTTCGGGCAACATTCTCTTTTTGTAAATGTCCAGGCCATAATAGGTAAGTTCCTGCGCTATCAGCATCACTTCTTTCACACCCATCTGTACCAGCCGCTCAGCTTCCGCTACCAGTTGCTCCATGGGCCTGCTTACATGTGTACCACGCATCAGCGGAATAGCACAGAAAGAACAGGTGCGGTTACAGCCCTCCGATATTTTCAGGTAAGCATAATGTTTGGGAGTTGCCAGGAGGCGCTCTCCTATTAATTCAGCTTTATAATCTGCTTCAAACTGCTTTAGTATGAGCGGCAGTTCCATGGTGCCGAAATAAGCATCCACCTCGGGTATTTCCTCTTCCAGGTTGTTCTTATAGCGCTCGCTGAGGCAACCGGTCACATATACTTTGTCCAGCTTGCCTTTGCGCTTCAGTTCTACCTGGTCCAAAATGGTATTGATGGATTCTGCTTTGGCCTTGTCAATAAAGCCACAGGTATTCACCACCACAATGTTGTGATCAAGGCGGCCATTCTCATGCACCACATTAATATCATTGGCTTTTAGCTGCCCGCTCAGCACTTCACTGTCCACCATGTTCTTGCTACAGCCCAGGGTAATAATATTGACTTTGTCTTTTTTTAGTGACCTCGTTTTCATAATAATATAAGCCGGCAAAGGTACTGAGGATATAGCGAATGTGGTAATTAAGTTGGGCACCTCCCAGGGTGTGGAACATTTGGCACAATATTTATATATCCTCCTGTAAATGAACAAAGCATGAAGAAAATAACCATTATTGCAGTTGCTATGATCTGTTTGCTCACCCTTACGCAAACAGCCTTTTCCCAATCAACCGGCAGCAGTTACCGCACAGCCCTCGGCGCCAAAATGTATTTTGGAGATGGCAGTACCGGCGGTATCAACATTAAACATTTTCTGAATAACAGGGGCGCATTAGACGCTTCCCTTCTATTTGAAAGGGGATTTCTGGGCATTGAAGGATTGTACGAATGGCACGACAACATCAATGGCGCCCAGGGCCTGAAATGGTATGTAGGCGGCGGTGGTCTGATATTTTTCCCAACACGGGATAAATATGGCGATGATGTAGTGTTTGCCCTCCGTGGTACACTGGGCCTCGATTACAAGTTTACCGGCGCCCCCATCAATGTATCCTTCGACCTGAATCCTGTATTCAACCTGGCGCCCTCTACCGACTTTGATTTCTGGGCAGGCCTGGCTTTCAGGTTTACCTTCTAAGCAATTGAAACTATTCTGAGAGCGTAGCAAAGAAAAAGGGTGAGTTGCCTTCAGCAGGCAACTCACCCTTTTCTTATAATATGATCGCTAACAGCTTTATTTATTCTCCAGGTTAAACAGGCTGTCTACAAATTCGTGTTTATCAAACACCAGCAGGTCTTCCATTTTCTCACCCATGCCGATAAACTTTACCGGTATTTTAAACTGGTTGGCAATAGCCAGTACCACACCACCTTTAGCAGTTCCATCCAGTTTGGTGATAGCCAGTGCCGTAACATCAGTGGCAGCCGTAAACTGGCGCGCCTGCTCCAGGGCGTTCTGTCCGGTTGACCCATCCAGCACCAGCAATACTTCATGCGGCGCCTCCGGAATATGTTTTTGTATCACCCGTTTGATCTTGCTCAGCTCCTCCATCAGGTGCGCTTTGTTGTGCAGGCGGCCGGCTGTATCTATGATCACCACATCGGCGCCTCTGGATACGCCACTTTGTACCGTATCAAAAGCCACAGAAGCCGGATCGGCGCCCATGCCTTGTTTCACGATGGGTACACCTACTCTTTCGCTCCAGATGGTGAGTTGATCAACTGCTGCGGCGCGGAAAGTATCGGCGGCTCCCAGCAATACCGATTTACCTGCCTTCTTGAAATTATAGGCCAGCTTACCAATGGTAGTGGTTTTACCCACACCATTCACCCCTACTACCAGGATCACATAAGGCTTTGCAGGCAAGGTGGAGGCAAACGTATAGGATTCAGATTCCGGTGCGTCTACCAGGATGTTTTGCATTTCCTGCTGCAGGATACCGTTCAGCTCACTGGTATTAAGGTATTTGTCCTTGGCTACCCGCTTTTCAATGCGCTCAATGATCTGTACCGTGGTTTCAATACCTACATCGGCGCTAACCAGCGCTTCTTCCAGGTTGTCCAGTACTTCATCGTCTACAGAACTCTTGCCGGCAATGGCTTTTGTAAGCTTTGATAAAAAACCTGACTTGGTCTTTTCCAGTCCCTGGTCGAGCGTTTCTTTCTCTTTCTTGCCGAATAATTTGTTGAACAGGCCCATACTGTTGTAAAGGTTTAATGAATACAAAAAGCTGTTCTGACTACAGAACAGCTTTTAATATTGTACTTACAAATCCAACTTACTTTTGAGCTAAGTATTCTTTCACCTTATCCTTGTGCACGATAGCTTCTTTAAAAGTATATGCACCAGTTTTAGGGCTGCGTACCGCACGGATCACTTTAGTCCAGTTCTTCGCTTCAGCAGCAAGTTTGGGGTCCTTCTTGATCGCGGTTTTAGCTGACTTTGCCATGATTCTTTAATTTAAAAATATCTTAATTTGAAAATCTGAAAATGACGGGCTTGCAGTATTCACGGATAGCATGCGCACAACCGTACATTTTGCAAATTCGCACACTTATTTAATTTCCTTGTGAACGGTCACCTTCTTCAGGATCGCGTTGAACTTCTTCAATTCCAGACGCTCTGGGTTGTTCTTTTTGTTCTTGGTGGTGATGTAGCGGCTGGTACCGGGCTTACCACTGGTTTTGTGCTCAGTGCACTCCAGGATCACCTGTACTCTGCTTCCTTTCTTTGCCATTTTTATAGACTTTTACGTTAAGTTAGATTTTTACGCCTTTGGCCCTCAACTCCTTTACCACACTGATCAGTCCGTTCTTGTTGATGGTACGGATACCTTCAGTAGACAGTTTCAGGGTAATCCATTTGTCTTCTTCAGCCAAAAAGAAACGTTTAGTCTGCAGATTGGGCAGAAAACGGCGCTTTGATTTGATATTCGAGTGGGAAACGCGGTGCCCAGACACTGGAACTTTACCTGTTACCTGACATACTCTTGCCATGACTTCAAAAATTTAGGACGGCAAAGGTAGCGATTAGCAGTGAATACTTAAAAAGAAAGTTGATGTTTTTGCAATAAAGATTGTCCACAGTGTGAATTTCGGGGAAAATTATCAGGATCAGGAGGTTAAAGGAGCCCGAATTACTTCTTTAGGATCAGGACCAGGGATATCACCGAGGCGATGATGGCTATCAGCTGCGCCAGGGAAGTAAAATAAATTGTTTTGGAAAGATCGGCCTTAACATTAGCAAGTTCTTCTTTAGTAGCAAATTTAGTATCCACATAATCTCTCATATTCCCAAATTCCTGGGTCATATACTCGCGCATACGCCCAAATTCATGATCCATATGTTCTGCCAAAGCCTTTATATCTTTCTGCACCATTTGCTCTATATGTTTATGTTTATCAACACTTTCAGTTTTTACAACTTCCTGAATCACTTCCACCAGCTCTTTCGCCTCTACTTCCTGCAATTTCAAATCCTTCCTGAAAATATCATATAACCTGATGTGTAGGGTACTCATAAAGTTATTCCATTTTTACGATTAATGCCTTTTGCCCCACAAACATAACAATATTTTAGTATTTATAAAAATCGTCATAAGTAAAATATCTACACCCGCAAGTACATGAAAAACAGCCTGATAATTAATAATTCCTTAATTTAAAGTTCCTTTTACCTGACACACCTTTGGTAAAAGGCTATTCTAAATGACACTAATGAAAAGGAAAACCATTGCAAGAGATATCAGCTGGCTATCGTTTAATGCAAGGGTACTACAGGAAGCAGCCGACCCCAGCGTGCCCCTCCGTGAAAGGATCAAGTTCCTGGGCATCTTCTCCAACAATATGGACGAATTCTTCCGCGTACGGGTAGCTACTCTCAAACGCATGACCGAAATGGGCAGCAAACTCCGGAATATGCACCTGGAGCAATCCCCCGACCGCATCCTGGACCAGATCCAGCAGATCGTGCTGGAACAGCAGGCCGAGTTCAACCAGATATGGGAAACCATCCGCAAGGACCTCGCCCGCGAAAAAATCTACCTCATTAATGAAAAGCAATTAAATAAAGACCAGCAGAAATTTGTCAATACCTATTTTGAGGAAGAGGTACGCTCCAATATCATCCCCCTGATGGTGGAAAGTATTCCCCAGTTTCCCTATCTGCGTGATAAATCAATTTACCTGGGCGTAGTATTGTCCCGCAAAGATGCTACCCTCCGCCGCAAATACGCCATCATAGAAGTGCCTTCCAAGGCCATTGGGCGCTTCATTAAGCTGCCTTCGCCCGAAGGAGAACACCATATCATCCTGCTGGAAGATGTGATCCGCTACAACCTGAAAAGCATCTTCTCCTACTTTGGCTACGACCGGTACCAATCATGGGTATTTAAAGTGACCAAAGATGCTGAGCTCGATCTCGATACCGACCTGTCGACCTCACTCATTCAGAAAATAGAAAAAGGACTCAAGAACAGGCGCAAAGGCAAGCCTGTGCGCTTTGTATATGACAAGGAAATGGACGATGGCCTTCTCGCCTACCTGATCAGGAAACTCAACATCTCGCGGAAAGAAAGTGTGATACCCGGCGGACGCATCCACAATTTCCGCCACTTCATGGACTTCCCCGATGTATTCCAGCGCAAAGGACAACGGAAGAGGCCCTTCCAGCATCCACTCTTGAAAAATACCATGCGGGTGACGGACACGATACTGCAGACCGATGTGCTGCTCAACTTTCCCTATCATTCTTTCAATCCCGTGATCGACCTGCTGCGCGAAGCAGCCATCGACCCCGATGTTACTTCGATCAAGATCACAGCCTACCGGCTGGCTTCCAATTCCAAGGTCATCAATGCCCTTATCAATGCGGTGCGCAATGGCAAACACGTAACCGTAATGCTTGAGTTAAGAGCGCGCTTTGATGAAGAAAACAATATTGAATGGAAAGAACGCCTCGAACTGGAAGGCGTGAAAGTAGTGCTCGGCATTCCCAATATGAAAGTGCATGCCAAGATCTGCCTGATTAAAAAACGGCAGAACAATCATACCATTCACTATGGCTTTGTAAGCACCGGCAACCTCAATGAGAAAACATCTTTTGTATACGGCGATCATTGTTTATTAACAGCCGACCGCTTCATTATGGCAGATGTTAACCGTCTTTTCAATTACCTGGAAAAACCTAAAGAGGGCGCCAGATTCCTGAAAGCCTGCAAAACATTGATCCCCTGTCCGCTCAGTCTGCGCCGCGAACTGAATAAGCTCATCACCAAAGAGATCAGGAATGCCCGTGCCGGCTTACCGGCCGCCATTACCCTTAAGATGAACTCTTTGTCGGATGAAGAACTGATCACCCGCCTCTATGAGGCAGGCAGGGCCGGCGTGGAGATCAAGCTCATTATCCGCGGCATCTTCTGTATGTATTCCGAAAGCAAAAAGTTTAAGGTGCCTGTAAAGGCAGTGAGCATTATTGATGAGTTTCTCGAACATGCCCGTGTATTCATCTTCCACAACAATGGGGACGATAAAGTATTTATCTCCTCCGCCGACTGGATGGTGCGTAATCTCGACCATCGTGTAGAAGCCACCTGCCCTATCGTAGATGACAATATTAAGAAAGTGTTGAAAAATATACTGGAAATTCAATTGAGTGATAATGTAAAAGCCAGAATTTTGGACAATGATCTGAGCAACCGGTACGTGCGCGACAGAAAACAGAAGAAGGTCCGGTCGCAGGTAGAGATATACAATTACCTGCATCTGAAAACAAGCGCTGTGCTGGGCATTGTACAACCACCTGTGGTACAGGTGGCTTCAACTGTCTGATGCAGGCTGGCAAAATCATACTAAACTAACCCATGAGACTGGCGGCTATTGATATAGGAAGTAATGCGGCAAGATTGCTGATCTCCGATGTAAGCATTCTGGATAATGGCAAACCACAGTTCCAAAAGATCAATCTTATACGGGTACCGCTCCGGTTGGGTTTTGATGTGTTTGAACAGCAGGAGATCTCCCCGGAAAAAGAGGCCATGATCATGAATACGCTCAAAGCCTACCGTCACCTGATGGATGCTTATGGGGTAGCATACCTGAAAGCCGCGGCCACCTCCGCCATGCGCGATGCCGCCAATGCCGATCGTATCCTCCAACGGGTAAAAGATGAAACGAACATAGACATCGAGATCATCACCGGAGAAGCAGAAGCCTCCCTCATCTACGAAAACCATATTGCCGAAAACCTGGATAAAGAACATGCCTACCTCTACATTGATGTAGGCGGCGGCAGCACAGAACTCACCTTTTTCGCCGACAGTAAACTGGTATTCAAACGTTCCTTCAACATTGGCACCATCCGGCTGCTGAAAAAACAGGTTGAGGACGCACAATGGGAAGAAATGAAAGAGATGATCAAACGCGAAACCCGTGGCCATTATAATGATATGGTAGCCATTGGATCGGGCGGCAACATCAATAAAATATTCTCCATCTCCAAACGCAAGGAAGGTAAACCCCTGCAACTGGAATTATTAAAGGATTATTACAAAGAGTTCAGCAGCTTTACCCTGGCCGACAGGATGCGCCTGTACAGGCTGCGGGAAGACAGGGCCGATGTAATTGTACCCGCCCTTCAGATCTACATCAATGTGATGCGCTGGGCCAATATCACCGAAATATTTGTTCCCAAGATCGGTTTGGCCGATGGACTCATACAGCACTTGTATGAGGAACTCAAAACGAAGCGGGTGACCACATGGTAAAATCGAAACTTTCCCTACCTTTCCGCCCGCTTAACAAAATATCACCCCATGTCTGTTAATAAGGAAGTAAAACGGATCACTACCAACACCTTGCTGAAAATGAAAACCACGGGCGAAAGGATCTCCATGATCACCGCCTATGACTTTTCCTTTGCCAAAATATTCGATGCAGCCGGTATTGATGTGATCCTGGTAGGTGACTCGGCCTCCAATGTAATGGCAGGCCATGAGACCACCTTACCTATTACCCTGGACCAGATGATCTATCACGCTTCCTCGGTGATCAGGGGTGTAGAGCGCTCACTGGTAGTGGTAGACCTTCCCTTTGGAACCTACCAGGGCAATTCAAAAGAAGCCCTGGCTTCGGCCATCCGTATCATGAAGGAAACAGGCGCCCATGCCGTTAAACTGGAAGGCGGTGAAGAAATAGTAGAATCCATTAAACGTATCCTTGCTGCAGGCATACCTGTGATGGGACACCTTGGTTTAACACCTCAGTCGATCTATAAATTTGGCACCTATACCGTCCGCGCCAAAGAAGAAGCCGAAGCCAATAAGCTGCGCAGTGATGCCAAAATATTGCAGGAGTCAGGTTGCTTTGCCATGGTATTGGAAAAAATACCGGCCATCCTGGCCAAAGAAGTATCTGAAAGCATAGCCATACCCACCATTGGCATTGGTGCAGGCCGGCATTGCGATGGCCAGGTATTGGTAATGCATGACCTGCTGGGCATCAATACAGAATTCAAACCCCGTTTCCTCCGTCAGTACCTCAATATGCACGAACAGGTAACCAATGCCGTTAAGCATTACATTAAGGATGTAAAAGACCGCGATTTCCCCAACGAGCAGGAACAATACTAGAAGACAGCATACAGAATATAGAATACAGGATACAGAAGCCTGATATGCGGCGTTCCAAAGCCTTGGTTCCTGTCAATGCCTGGGTTCCTGTCCCCACGAACCAGCAAGCGCGTACTTTTCATGACTTGCAACCACGAAGCATTTATGGCTTTCTCCGATAAATAAGTTAAATTAGGAGTAACCAAACAAGACTCCAATGAGAAAACTGTTACTGCTGCTGGCATTAATTACCAGCTCTTACCTGCTATCCGCTCAAAAAACAATCTCCGGAACTGTAAAAGACGCAAAGACCAAAGAACCACTCCCCGGCGCCACCATCAACATCAAAGGCACCAACCAGGGCACCATCTCCTCCAACACTGGCACATTCTCCATCAACACCCAAAAAGGCGACATACTTATTGTGAGGTATATCGGATATGCCGCTACAGAAATACCTGTAGACAACCAGGCTACGCTCGATATAGAATTGTCGACAGGCGCAGGCAACCTCGAAGAGATAACCATTGTGGGCAGCCGCAGACTAGGCCGCACCGCTACAGAAACTGCTGTGCCTATCGACGTGATCGATATCAAAAGCATTGCCCGGCAAACCGGCAAGTTCGACATCAACAATATGCTGCAATTTGCCACCCCTTCTTTCAATGCCAACAAACAATCCGGCTCCGATGGCGCCGATCATATTGATCCGGCCACCATCCGCGGCCTGGGTCCCGATCAAACCCTTGTATTGATCAATGGAAAAAGAAGGCACCAAAGCTCCCTCATCAATTTATTTGGTACCCGGGGCCGGGGCAATACCGGCACCGACCTCAATGCCATTCCTGCTGCAGCCATAGATCGCGTGGAAGTGCTGCGCGATGGCGCCTCTGCCCAATATGGCTCGGATGCCATTGCAGGTGTGGTGAACGTGATCCTCAAATCATCGGTCAATGAATTCACGGCCAATATCAACAGCGGCGTATATGATGCTAAGAAGTACCGCAATGACAGAAACTACGATGGAGAAAGCTTCCAGCTGAATGCCAATTACGGCACCCGCATTGGTGAAAAGGGATTTGTGAACTTCACGGCCGATTACCTCACCAATGCCAAGACCAACCGCGTACCGCCGCCCGGAGCAGTTACTTATCGCCGGGAATTTGGGGATGCCTCCGCCGAAAGTTTCAGCGCTTTTTTCAATAGTGAAATACCCGTGGCGGCCAATACTTCTATATATGCTTTCGGTGGCACAACGCATCGTTTTACGGATGCCTTTGCCTGGTCACGCGATGCCGATGACGACAGGAATGTGAAAGAGATCTACCCCAATGGTTTTGACCCACACATACAATCAGCCATTGACGACAATTCTATTTCCGTTGGCATACGCACCATGCACGATGGTTGGAATATTGACCTCAACAATACCTATGGCAAAAACAAAATGCACTATTATGTAGATGGTACCCTCAATGCTACCCTGCTGGCCAAATCACCCACCCATTTCGATGCAGGTGGATTCTGGTTCTCGCAAAACACGACCGGTATTAACTTCTCCAAACCCTTTGATGTGGCTGCCGGCCTCAACGTAGCCTTCGGCGCAGAATACCGGGTTGATCGCTACAATATCTTTGCCGGTGAAGAAGGCTCCTGGCAAAACTATGGTGTGATAGATACGGTGATCAACAACCGGGTTGTAAAATATGATAAGCTGCTAAGACCTGCCGGCTCCCAGGGCTTTCCTGGCTTCCAGCCCCGCAATGAGGTCAATGCCAGCCGCACCAACTTTGGCAGTTATGTGGATGTGGAACTGGATGTAAGCAAAGCATTCCTCCTGTCCGGCGCCGTACGGTATGAAAAGTACAGCGACTTTGGCAGCACCTTCAATGGCAAGTTGGCTACCCGCATCACAGTAGTGCCTGGTTTTAACCTGCGCGCTTCCGTGAGCACCGGCTTCCGCGCACCCTCCCTGCAGCAAACCTATTTCAATACCATTTACACCAACTTCGAGCAAGGCGTACCTATAGAGATATTGCTGGCCAACAACCTCAGCACCGTTACCCGCACCCTGGGCATACCGCCCCTGAAAGAAGAAAAATCGGTGAACCTGAGCGCAGGCTTTACCGCCAAACCCGTCAAGAACCTCACGCTTACAGTAGATGGTTACCTCATCAACGTAAAAGACCGCATTGTGCTCACCGGCACTTTCGATCAGGACGATCCGGATATTGGCGGAGATCTGAAAGCGCTGGGCGTTGGAGCAGCCAATTTCTTCACCAATGCCATCGATTCCCGCAATATTGGCCTCGATGTGATCATCACCCACAGCGCACGCCTGGGAGAGGGCCGGTTGAATACTACCCTGGCGGGCAATTTCAACAAACTCACTATCGAAAGCATCCATACCAGTCCCAAACTGGTGGGTAAAGAAGACAATTACCTCAGCGCCAGGGAAAAATCTTTCATTACCGCTTCTGCGCCCAAAAGCAAGATCAATCTCACGCTCGACTATTCCATTGCTAAGTTTAGCGCCACGGCACGGTTGGTACGCTTTGGCGAAGTTACCTTGCTGGGCTACGATGACCTGCCCAATGTGTATGATCCCAAAGTCACCACCGACCTTATTGTGGGATACCGAATTTCCAGGAATATAGCCCTGTATGCCGGCGCCGACAACCTGTTCAATGTCTATCCCGACAAGCAGGACCAGGAAAATACCGAAGAAGGCGGCTTATGGGATTCCGTGCAAATGAATTTCGGCGGCCGTCACTATTTCGCCCGGCTTAGTTTTACGTTCTGATCTGTCCCTCAAAACCATCTAAGGATTCTTTTAGGGTGGGTCGCCCTCAAAGGGCGGCTCACCCTATGACACAAGGAATTACCGGCTGCCGGAGGCGTATTCTGTATTCTGCATTCTGTATTCTACATTCTATTCCGTCTTCGTACTTTTGCCCTCTTAACAAAAAAACATGATGGATTTTCTTGCCTCGCTGAAAATACAAGCCAACAATGCCGGCGTATCAACCGGTAAAGCATGGATCAATACTACAGGCACTCCCATTCAATCCCATTCTCCGGTGGATGGTAAACTCATCGGTACCGTACAGCCTGCCGATCAGCAGAGTTATGAAGCAGTGATCGCCAAAGCGGAGGAAGCCTTCCAGGCCTGGCGCCAATGGCCTGCCCCCAAAAGAGGTGAGATTGTACGCCAGATAGGCGAAGCCCTCCGCCAATACAAAGAGCCCCTGGGCAAACTGGTTTCTTACGAAATGGGCAAAAGCCTGCAGGAAGGATATGGCGAAGTACAGGAAATGATCGACATCTGCGATTTTGCAGTAGGTCTTTCCCGCCAGCTACATGGCTTCACCATGCACAGCGAACGCCCTGCTCACCGTATGTATGAGCAATGGCATCCACTGGGTATTGTAGGCATTATTTCTGCCTTCAACTTCCCCGTAGCTGTATGGAGCTGGAATACCATGCTGGGTTGGGTATGTGGAAATGTGTGCGTATGGAAACCATCAGAAAAAACACCGCTCTGCGCTGTAGCCTGTCAGCATATAGTTGCCGAAGTGTTTGCTAAAAACAATGTTCCGGAAGGTGTAAGTGGACTGATCATTGGCAACCGCGATGCCGGTGAATGGATGGCTGCCGACGGCCGTATTCCCCTTGTATCGGCCACCGGATCTACCCGCATGGGCAAAGCGGTAGGAGCTGCCGTAGGCGCACGCCTGGGCAAGGCCCTGCTGGAACTGGGTGGCAACAATGCCATCATCATATCCAAAGACGCCGACCTCGATATCGCCCTGCGTGGCGCAATTTTCGGAGCAGTAGGTACTGCCGGACAGCGCTGCACCACCACCCGCCGCCTCATTATTCATGAATCTGTTTATGATACGGTGAAGAGTAAATTGGTAGGCGCTTACAAGCAACTTAGTATCGGTGATCCCCTGGATGAAAAGAACCATGTAGGTCCCCTCATTGATACCGATGCCGTACGCCTGTACAGCGAGTCCATTGAAGCCTGTAAAAAAGAAGGCGGCACTTTCATTGTAGAAGGTGGTGTATTGGAAGGCAAGGGCTACGAAAGTGGTTGTTATGTAAAACCTTGTATTGCTGAGGCGCAGCCTAAGTATGCTATTGTACAGCATGAAACTTTTGCTCCGATCCTGTATTTGTTGAAATACAAGACCCTCGAGGAAGCCATCGCTATCCAGAATGGCGTACCCCAGGGCCTCTCTTCTTCCATCATGACCCTCAACCTGCGTGAAGCAGAACAATTCCTCTCCTATGCCGGTAGTGATTGCGGCATTGCCAATGTAAATATTGGTACCTCAGGAGCTGAGATTGGAGGTGCTTTTGGCGGGGAAAAAGAGACTGGCGGCGGACGGGAAAGCGGCAGCGATGCCTGGAAAGCCTATATGCGCCGGCAAACGAATACGATTAATTACTCTACTCAACTGCCTTTGGCACAAGGCATTAAGTTCGATCTGTAAGACGAGAATACAGAATTTAGAATCCAGTATACAGAAGAAATACAAAGCGCGGAATAAGCAAACCCCGCTATAGCTTCTGGATACTGGATTCTGTATTCTAAATTCTGTTTTCTGTATTCTTTTCCCCATACTATTTTGTCGTCCAATTCGTTAGTAATGGTTGGAAAGCTACTCCTTTATGAAAAAACTGTTTACCCTGTTATCTTTTACGGTGATCATTTCTTCCGGCTTTGCCCAGCTCAGGCTGGCGGTGCTAGGTGGTCCCCATTCCGCTTCCATTGATGAAAAGAACAGTATCCCGGGTTGGGATACCAAAGTAAAGCCCTTCTATACCAGCCGGGGTGGCTTTAATTTCGGCTTCCTGGCAGAAATACCACTCAACCCTTCTGGCAACCTGGCCCTTCAGCCTGGCTTCTTCTATATGTCCAAGGGAAGGAAATTCCAGCAGGCTTTTGATACCTCGGTAGTTCATACCGACACACTGTCGCTCAAAAGCAACTTCTTTGTTAACTATATTGATATTCCCATCAACCTCACTTATAAAATGCCCCTTGGTAAAAAGGGTAAGTTCTTTGTCAGTGCAGGTCCCTATATCAGCTTTTTTTACAACGGTAAAACCAAGTCCGAACTCCTGGTGGCCCCTACTGATACTTCACTCAAGTTTAGCAAGGCCGAGGATGATATTGAAGTGGGCAAGGGTAAGCACAAGGCCAAAACCTTTGATTATGGGATCAACGGAAGGGCTGGCTTTGAACTGGGTAGCGTGATCATCTCCGGTTTCTATAGCCAGGGCCTTGGCAATTTCTTCGAGGCCGATTATGATGCCACTTTCAAACACAAGGTAATAGGCGCTTCAGTAGGTTTCTGGCTCAGCAAAGCCAAACCACCGGCGCCACCCAAACCCAGGGATAAGGACAACGATGGTATCCCCGATGCCCAGGATGGATGCCCCACCCTGCCCGGTACGGCCCTTACCAATGGCTGCCCGGATAAAGATGGGGACGGTATTGCCGATAATGTAGACAAATGCCCCGAAACACCCGGCGTGGCGGCCTATAAAGGCTGTCCCATACCCGATACAGATAAAGATGGCCTGAATGATAAGGATGACCAGTGTCCCACAGAAGCCGGACCTGCCTCCAACAATGGCTGTCCGCTTCCCAAACCCGAGCCTGATACGGATGGCGATGGTGTGATTGATAAAGAAGACAAATGTCCCACAGAAGCTGGCACAAAAGCCAACAATGGATGCCCGGTGATCCAAAAGGATGCCATCGAAAAAGTAAACTATGCATCGCGCAACATATTATTCCAGAAAGGCAGCGAGAACCTCGCAACAAGTTCTCAGGTAGCCCTGTTGGATGTGGTGGCTATTCTCCAGAAGAACCCAACACTCAGTTTAACCATTGACGGCTATACCGACAACAGCGGTCAACCAACCAAAAACCTGCAATTGTCGCAAAAAAGGGCTGATATGGTGAAGAAATACCTGACAGACAGGGGTATTGCTGCAACCAGGCTGCGGGCAACAGGTCATGGATCAATGAGGCCGATTGCCGATAACACTACCGAAGAAGGTCGTATCAAAAACAGGCGTGTGGAACTTAAACTGGTAGAATAACAAGCAACTACGAAACATTCATAGGCCATTCATGTAATCTTCCTGCATGAATGGCCTTCTTTTTATACTTTGGGCACAAGATTAGTTGAAGATCCGAGGTCTAAGTGTAACAGGATCATTGGTATAGTTTTTAATATCCTATTGGCGAATAAATAACGTTAATAAATAGTAAAAAACAAGATATTTGCGACTTTGCAACAAACGCATCAGGTAAGAAAAACATCTGAGAGTAAGTAATAAATCAATCACAATGATTAAACCGGTAAAAGTTACAGGGCTGGCTGTCGCCCTTGTGTTGACAGGATTCATTTCCCAGGCGCAACAGGATAACCATACACAACCAGAGGAATTACCCAAAGGTTGGCACTTGCTGGATAAAGCGAAAGATGGCTATTATGGCATCAGCGTTGACAAAGCCTATGAATTCATCAAGTCCAAAAAATTGAAAGGTAAAACTGTTGTGGTAGCTGTCATCGATTCCGGTGTGGATACCCTGCATGAAGACCTGAAAGATATATTGTGGAAAAATCCGAAAGAGATCCCTGGCAATGGCATAGACGATGATGGCAATGGTTATATTGATGATGTGTATGGCTGGAACTTTATCGGTAACAAAGATGGCCGCAACCTGAAGCAGGATTCTTATGAAGGCGCTCGTGTATACCACAAACTGAAACCCAAATTCGATGGCAAGAAAATAGATGCATCCACTTTAAAAGGTGATGAACTGGTCGAATACAATATGTGGCTGAAAGCAAAGTCCCGCATTGAAGGCGGCGATGGAGAACCACAAATTGACCTGATCTTGTTGAAACGCTTGCTGAAAGGTGCTAAGAAAGGCGACAGCATTTTGCAGGTAGCTTTGAGCAAAGAAACTTTCACAGGCAATGACCTGGATACCATGACGGCCGCAGACCCTGTAGCCAAAGCGGCCCGCGAAAACCTGCTCTATCTCTTCCGCGCCAACCAGCGTATGGACCAAACGAATAAGGACCTCATTGGTGATTTCGATGAATTCGTGAGCGGCGAAGAAAGAAAAGCAGAGGCCAAAGACAAAGTGCCTCCCAGCTACCGCAAAGACATCATCGGCGATAACGAAGACGATATCAATGATAAATATTATGGCAATCCCGATGTGATGGCTTCCACGCCTTTCCACGGCACCCACGTAGCCGGTATTATCGGCGCCGTGCGCAACAATGGCAAGGGTATGGATGGTGTGGCTGATAATGTGCGCATCATGATGATCCGGGCCGTACCTGATGGTGATGAGCATGATAAAGATATAGCCCTGGCTATCCGTTATGCGGTAGACAATGGCGCTAAGATCATCAACATGAGCTTTGGTAAAGATTTCTCTCCACAGAAAAAATGGATAGATGAAGCCGTAAAATATGCCGACACCAAGGGTGTATTGCTGGTACATGCAGCTGGTAACGATGCCAAGAACGTTGATACCGCTGACAATTTCCCCAACCCTGTATCCAATGATGGTAAATACAAGGCAACCAATTGGATCACCGTTGGCGCCAGTGGCGATCCCAAAGCAGGTGGCATTACCGCTTCTTTCTCCAACTACGGTAAAAAAGAAGTAGATGTGTTTGCTCCCGGTGTAAGGATCTATTCCACTGTACCCGGTACCACCACCTATGGCAATGCACAAGGAACCAGTATGGCCTCACCGGTAGTAGCCGGCGCAGCCGCCTTCCTGCTGGAATACTTCCCCTACCTTACCCCTGAGCAGATCAAATACTGCCTGGAAAAATCAGCGCAGGTGCCTTCAATGAAGGTAAACAAGCCTGGTACTGATGAAGAAGTAAACCTTTCTGAGATCAGCAAGACCGGTGGTGTGATCAATGTATACGAAGCCGCTAAGATTGCAGCTACCCTGCAACCTACCAAAGCAGCCCCCCAGAAGAAAACACCCAAGCCTACTTTGCAGAATAAGAAAGGATAAGGCAGTCAATAAACAGATCACGAGTTTTAAAAGGCGTTTACCGGTAACATGGTAAACGCTTTTTTCTTATCAACTCTTTTTAATAGCTTTAGCTAAACAATAAAAACCATGATCAGCCGGAAAGAGGTCACAATGCCCGAGTCTTTTACCCGCTATGTCAATGCTGTTTCCGAGAACAACCTGGAAGATGCTTTACGAAAGAATACCAGGCGCTTTCGCAAAATGCTTAAGAACATTCCCAAAAAGAAGATCAACTATGCCTATGCGGAAGGCAAATGGACACTGAAGGAAGTATTGCAGCATATCGTTGATGCGGAAAGGGTATTTGTGTTCCGGGCCCTCCATTTTGCCCGCAAAGACAGCACTCCCCTGCCCGGTTTCGACGAGAATGTTTGGGCCATTACAGCCAAGGCGCCCAAACGCAGCTGGAGCGACCTGGTAGATGAATTCACCGCCCTGCGTGTGGCAACAGAATTATTGTTTACCTCCTTCGATGAAGACCAGCTACTGTCTACCGGTACTGCCAACAACAACCCTATGAGCGTTGCAGGCCTCGGCTTCGTATGTGCCGGACATGTAGCCCATCATATGAACATCATTAAAGAACGTTACCTGGGTGAATATCCGGCTAAGAAGCCCTTGAAAAAGAAGAAAGCCAAGAAAAGTCATCAGCCATAAGCCGTCGCCTTTCTGATCTTGAATTCGAATTTCTCTATTGCCGCTGCTGGCTCGAAGCTCAAAGCTCGCCGCTCGCAGCTTGCCTTTGAATGCTCTTCGTAAACCACGCGTACAACTCCTTCACTTCACCATGCTGTTCCAGCAAAGCCAGGTGCTTCTCAATAGTAGGTGCATCCTTCCTTATGGCTGGTCCGGTTTGCGCTTCACGAGGCGGCATATGTTGAATACGCGCTGCTACTTGCACAATCAATGGATGTAATAGAGAGAAATCGGCTTGCTCCGCCTGGCAATACTGCTCAGCCAATGTATACAAATGATTGGTAAAATTACTCACGATCACTGCAGCTACATGCAACTTCAAACGTTGTTCATCACTTGCTACGCCCACCTGGGCGGAAAGCCCCAAAGCCAGCTCTTGCAGCAGCGCAAGATCTTCCGGCGTATTGGCATCCACCAGTAACGGGATCTCCGGTAATTGCTGCATTTCCTTGCGCAGGCTTTGCAAAGGATACAAAATGCCATAACGCTTACTGGTCCCTTTCAATACATCTTTGGATACCGATCCTGCCGTATGCACCACCAGTTTATCTTTTAACGCCAGGGAAGCCGCTACAGCTGGTATGGCCGCATCTGCCACGGCAATGATGTACAGCTGGGCACTTTGGTCCAGGTGATCTATAACCGTAGTATAAGCCGCTCCCAGTTCACTGGCCAGCTGTTGGGCATGCGTTGCCGCTCTCCCATACACCTGCACCACTTCATGCCCCGCTACTTTTATTTTCCGGCCCAGTATCGTAGCTACATTACCCGTACCGATCAATCCTATCCGCATAATTTACTTTGTGGTTGCAAGCTAAGGAAAAACGGCAATCGGCAATCGTGAATCGGCAATCGGTCCCGCTGATGGGCAGGAGCAATCTTCTGCCTCGCAATCCCGTTCACTGGCTGCCCCTTCCCTTTCAACTGGTTGTCTTTTCAACCTTTCCCCTTTTCAACGTTTCAACCTCTCTACTTATCAACCTGTCAACATATCCACTAACTTGCACCGATTCCGGATTCTGTATGCTATATTCTGTATTCTATATTCTTGTCTTCCCATGACTTTCGCACAAAAACTAGTGGTCAACTATATCAGGGCCAGGTTCAACATGCTGTCTCTATTCTCTACGAAGCGGGCAGCCCGCAAGGCATTCGAACTATTCTGTACCCCCCTGCGCAAAGCAAAGAAGAAAGCGCCACCCATCTTTGAGCAGGGAGAACAACTTTCCTTTTCCCTGGAGGGCATCACCATCAGGGGGCATCGCTGGAACCATCCACAGCTCCATAAAGCCCTGATCATTCACGGCTTTGAATCCACTTCCAAAAACTTCGACCGCTACATTTCGCCGCTCATCCGCAAAGGCTACGAGGTGCTGGCTTTTGATGCACCCGCCCATGGTAGCTCGGGTGGTAAGCAGATCACCCTGCCCCTCTACGTCCGCACCCTGCAGGAAATTTACCGGCAGTACGGTCCCATTCAACATTTTATGGCCCATTCCCTGGGTGGACTGGCCCTGGTGCATTTTATCGAAACCATTCCCCATGATGCTAATACCCGTGTGGCGCTGATTGCCCCGGCCACAGAAACCACCTCTGCTATTGATTCATTTTTCAGGTTCCTCGATCTGCGTACGGAGATCCGGAAAGACTTCGACCAGCTGATCTTTGATCGGTCGGGCTCCTGGCCTGCTCATTTTTCCGTGCGTCGTGCCATGCAGCAGGTGCAGGCGCAGGTGCTTTGGTTCCATGATGAACAGGATGAGCTCACTCCCCTTTCCGATGCACTTAAAGTGCGCGATGATGGGCACCCTCATCTTTCTTTTGTCATCACCCAGGGACTTGGGCACAGGGCGATTTATCGTGACAATAAGGTTGTCAAACAAGTGATTGAATTTCTTTAAAAGTTTCTTTACGCACTGCGGGGTTTTTTGCTTTCTTAGCTTTTGCACTGCGTGCGTGGCTTTTTCTGTTCTTTTGCCTTGACGCAAAAGAACCAAAAAGTCAAGTCAGGCCCGATCCCTCCGGGCGGCCTGACGAGCCACTCCTCCCCAGGTGTAACATTGATTACTAATTACTGGCAGCCTTAGCTTTAAATAATTGATTGTTTGCAGTTTACTTTTTGGGGTATTTATTCTGTTGCTTCGTACCCTTTGGCTTTTATTTATCGCTGCGATTAAATTTCCCGTTGCCTGCATCTTCAGCAATTTGCCGGTAGTAAGCCGACGGCCTCAGCGCAAAATGCGTTAAGCAATTCGGCGAATGGAGCGTTAAGCAAAGAACGATGACGATAAACAGGTAAAAGACGATCAGCAGATTGGCCCAATAGAGGCATAAAGCCTGGCCATAGCCTTCGTTCTTTGTAGCGACATTCGGTGAATTGTAGCATTTTGCGCTGCAGCCTTGATCTTTTGGTTCTTTTGCATCAAGGCAAAAGAACAACTAAGCCCTGCATGGCAATGCAAAAGAACATTTATTATCCAAAGATCATATCATTTTAACGTTCATCTATAATCCTGCCGCCTGAAAGGCTAAAAATCTTATATTGAAACCAGTTTCATCAACGATTAATTTTTTTTATCATTTGAACCAGATCTCACGGAGAAAATTCCTGCAGCACAGCAGCCGGCTGGCTGGCGGTGCCTACCCCGCCATGATGGCCATGGGACTTTTAAAGGAAGCCCCTGCCCATCCATTCAGCCTGGAGGGCGACGCCAAAGGCAATCACATCATTATATTGGGCGCAGGTCTGGCCGGACTCACCGCCGCTTATGAACTGCAGAAACTGGGCTACCGCTGTACCATCCTGGAAGCCCGGGAAAGAGCCGGCGGACGTTGTTGGAGTGTACGCAAGGGATCAGTGACCACCGAAACAGGACAGCCTGAGCAAAAAGCCGGTTTTGAAGAAGGGCTCTATTTCAATGCCGGACCTTCCCGCATTCCCCACCACCACCAGCTCACTTTACAGTATTGCAAAGAGCTCAATGTGTCCTTGCAGGTGTACAACAATGTCAATGAATCAGCTTATTATTTCAGTGAAGGCAAGGGCCCGCTCAGCAATAAAAAAGTAAGGGTACGGGAGGTACACAATGATGTACGCGGTTATCTCAGCGAGTTGCTGGCCAAAGCAGTAGATAGTCACCAGGTGGATGCTGCCCTCACCAAAGAAGATGCCCAAAAGGTGGTGGAATATTTAAGGGCCGAGGGTGGACTGGACCTGGATAAACTCTACAAAGCATCTGCCCGTCGCGGCTATTTGGAGGCGCCTGGCGCGGGTGAAAAAGCAGGCCGCATTGCAGAACCACATACCTTATCGGCCATAGTAAGCTCAGGTTTGCTCGATCCCGATTTTTACAATGTAGCGGAATATACTTACGAGCTGCAGATGACGATGTTTCAGGCCGTTGGTGGCATGGACATGATCGCCAAAGCTTTCGAAAAGAAACTGACTACGCCCATACAGTTCAAGGCGGCTGTGACATCCATACGCAATACAGACAAAGGCGTGCAGATCAATTACAAAACGCCTGCTGGAGATAAAAGTCTGCAAGGTGATTTCTGTATCTGTACCATTCCCCTGCCGGTATTGAGTAATATAGAGCACAACTTTTCATCAGCCGTGAGCCGGGCCATTGATTACGCCAATTATATTAAGACGGGTAAGATTGGTCTCCAATTCAAACGTCGTTTCTGGGAAGAAGATGAGAACATTTATGGTGGCATTACCCATACCAACAATGAGCTTACGCAGATCTTCTACCCCTCCAATGATTACCTCGGTAAAAAAGGTATCCTGATCGGTTATTATAATTTCAATGAGAAAGCAAAAGGGGTTGGTGAACTTTCCTTTGCACAGCGTCAGCAGCTGGCCCTGCAGAAAGGCCGGTTGATCCACCCACAATACGACAAGGAGTTTGAGCAGGCTTTTTCCGTAAGCTGGCACAAAACGCAGTACAACCTGGGTGGCTGGGCGGTTTATAGCGGAGAAGAGCGTCAAACCCTCTACAAGGCATTGCTGGCGCCCGATAAAAACGTATATTTTGCAGGAGAGCACACCACCTACCTTAACTCCTGGATGGCCGGGGCTTTTGAATCCGCCCGCGTAGCTACTACGGCCGTTCATGGAAGGGTATCAGAACAAAGACTCAAATATCCAGGATAGTTTCGCATTTCGTGTTCATTCTTGCCATATGATGCATCGGATCCTTTATTCTGAATTCTGAATTCTGAATGCTGTATGCTGCATGCATTCGCACATATAGGTAAACAAAACTAACAAACATGAGTAACTACATCAACCGCCGCCAACTGCTCAAAACCGGCGCCCTGCTCACTGGATCGCTCGGTTTTATTCCTTCTTTTGCCACTAAGATCCTGGCTCATCCACCTGCCGAAGTCTTTGATCCCATTCAAACCTGGGAAACCGATGAATCGGTCATCCTCTCCGCGCCGCCGGAGATCAAGGCAAGGCTTTCCGCCAATGAAAATCCTTTTGGCCCCTCTGCCAAAGCCCGCAAAGCCATCCAGGATGCGATTGCCGATAGTTACCGCTATCCCTTCATGTACGGTCGCGAGTTGAATACAAAGATCGCTACTTATGAAGGTGTGCAGCCCATGCAGATCATGATGGGAGCAGGCTCCTCTCCCCTGCTGCTGGCCGCTGCCATGTATTTCAGCAAAGATGGCGGCAGTATTATCACGGGTGATCCTTCTTACCAGGACCTGCCCGAAAAAGCCGCTATGTTCAAGGCCAATATCATCAAGGTGCCCCTCACTGCCGATTATAAACTGGACCTCGACGCCATGGAGAAAGCCATTGCGCCCGATACCAAACTCATCTATATCTGCAATCCCAATAATCCCACCGCTACGGTGTTGGACACCGCCAAGCTGAAAGGATTTTGTGAACGCGTATCGCCGAAGGTGCCCATCTTTATTGATGAAGCCTATATTGATTACCTCGACGATCCCAAGGGCGCTTCTATGATGGAAGCCGTGCGCCAGGGACAGAATGTGATCATCGCCCGTACTTTTTCCAAACTTTATGGTTTTGCCGGTTTGCGCGTAGGCTATGCAGTGGCGCCACTAGCCATCATCCGCGCCCTTAGTCTGTATTCCACCGGCGGTATGTCTATTTCAGCTACGTCTATCCAGGCCGCCAATGCCACCTACAACGATATGGAATACCTCAACGAAGCCAAAGCGAAGACCATGGCCTCTAAGAAATTCCTGTATGAGCTGCTGGAGAAGGAAGGTTATACCTGGATCCCCTCTTCGGCCAACTTTGTGATGTTTCCCATTAAGATGGAGGCCGGCAAATTCAACAACGAAATGATGAAGCGCGGCGTAAGCATCCGCACCTGGCGTTTTGTAGGCAAAGACTGGTGCCGCATCAGCATCGGTACCATGGAGGAAATGCAGGAGTTTGCAAAAGCGTTTAAAGAAATATCATAAATACAAGCTACGAGCTTTGAGCTGCGAGCTACGAGCCAAAGCAATTCATGGTCCTTTAACCGCGGTCAGGTTCAACCTATCAACTTGTCAACCAGTCAACATTTCAACTAAGTCAACATAATGAAACAATTCATTCTATCCGTAGTGCTTTCCTCCTCTGTGCTCTTTTCCTATAGCCAGGACAAACCACGCACCCTCACCCTCGACGAATACCAAAAAACCAAGACTTTCGCCGTGAAGGACCTGGACAATGATACCTATGTAAAGTTCGACAATGCCTATGTGCTCGACAGGTATGAAAGCCGCAAACCTTATTTCATTACCGGCGATGATGGCAAGAAGAAACGCATCGATATCTATAAGCTCCTGGCCAAGGAAGGCATGCACGACCTGGGCATTATGATCTTTTATACCAACGAAAAAGGCACCCTGTACAAAGCCTGCATGCCCCATTTTACAGCCGATGGCAAAGTATGGGAAAAGTATTTTGAGGACATCCATGCTATTG
Organism: uncultured Paraflavitalea sp.; assembly: GCA_966211765.1. Taxonomy (GTDB): domain Bacteria; phylum Bacteroidota; class Bacteroidia; order Chitinophagales; family Chitinophagaceae; genus Paraflavitalea. The sequence continues at coordinate 21,131 of CBIHOV010000009.1, read as the reverse complement.
ATAAGGAAGAAACCAATTTTGTATTGAAGTTATCGTATGTGTTGTCGAAAGAATTTGGTTTCCAGTTGTATAAGGCGGCCAACCAGGGCAAGGACCTCAGCAAAGAGTCTGGTACTTATGGCAATGACATTTGCTTTCCAGGTACGATGAAGGTGAGCATGGCAGGTGGCGGCAGCAAAGAGCTGGCAGCTATCCGTCCCGGCGATCGCATTCTTACCCTGGACCCCGCTACCCAACAAACAACAATGGTGACGGTAAAAGAACTCACCAGCCATACGCCAAAGAACTATGCCATCACAAAGCTTACATTGTTGGGCGTACAGGAAACCAACACCGCCAGAGGTACCGAGGTATTGTTGTCGGCCAAAACAATAGAAGCCACGCCCAATCACCCGGTATTGACAAAGGGTGGGCAGAAAAAGATGGGAACAGTTGCCGAGGGAGATGAGATCCTATGCCTTGATAAACTGACTGGCCGCTATCAAAGTTTCAAGGTTTGGTACAAGGCTGAATCAGCCGGTGGCCTGCAGCCGGTATACAATATTGTAGCCGATGGAGCCAATACCTTCATGATGAATGGGGTAATGGTACTTCAGAAATAAATAGCAACGAGCTGCGAGCGGCGAGCTATATCAGCTCAGCTGTTCGCGGCCCTTTTTGGGGTAACCTCGTTGCCTCGAGACCTATTTGCCTTGGCGCCTCTGCCTTTCCCTTGTGCCTCAGTGCCTTGTTGCCTCGTTGCCTTCCCAAAAAAAAACTGCTAATCGCATAACTTTTTGTGCTAATCCGACAACTCATATCCATTAAATTGCACACAGGTTCAGGATTTCCTACGATTGGACAGGTATGAACCCTCTCGATCTTCATTTACGTGCAAACTCACCATTTACTCAACAGGAATAGCTAAGGATAGCTATACCGGCGATGCCCCTCTATATCGCCAGCGCTATAACTATGTACCCTTTTCGGGAACAGCTAAAAAGCATAATGGAACAATTGTATTTGAGAATTTAATGGTTTAATGGTTAAATGGCAAAGCTGCGCACAATGCTGCAGCTATCCCTGGTCAGCCCCATTGCTGTCCGTGGCACAGGCCGGCAATGGTGCCTTCAGGGGTTGTACACCTTGTGGTAGCTAAGCTATTGAGATCATTAAACCTATACGAGATGTAAAAGTCTCCCAACCCTCTATTCCCTGGCACCATGTAATCCATTCATCATTAAACCTTTTGCTATGCAAGTTCAACTTACGGATGCCGATGTTCAGAGACTGGCCCTTGTGCGCGAAACCATTCTCAAGAACCTGCGTTATCATTACACCATTCCCTGCCTCGCACAAACGGCAGGCATCAATGAATTCAAATTGAAAACCGGCTTTAAGGCCCTCTATGGGCAACCCGTTTTTGATTTCCTCACCGAGCACCGCATGAAGATGGCCATGGAACTCATGGAAAGCAACAATTATTCCATTGGGGAGATCGCCCATCGCTGCGGCTACAATCATCCCACTAATTTCTGTGCGGCCTTCCGCCGCCGTTATCATATCCGGCCTTCCGATTACAGGAAGAGCATACCCGATAGTGTGCGCAGTGCCGTATGACCTTATTGGACGGATGACGCCATGCAGCAGGCGGATGTCACAAAACATTCGCCTGGCTGCTATGGTATTTACCGGTTACCAATATTTCCCCCAGCGCATGATGAGCACTAAATAATCCTGCCTGCATCATGGATTATCCTGTACGCATCATGGGCGTATAATAACTTACAGGGCGTATGACCATTGAGGGTCATGCCTTTAACCCCTCTTAAAATAGACCTGTATGATGCAAGACACCCCATAATCCGGGAGGCTGGATTCATAGGCCTGGACGCTATGCCGGCCATGCTTTGTGAAGGATATGAGCAGTCAGGACTGCCAGGCGAACACATTTTCCGGCCCCCGGATTTATTGTTGCACCTTCTATTTACTTAATTATGAAACGCGCCATTATCGTTGAGCTCATTACCGCCCTATTTGTGATCCTGTTCCTGTATACAGGAATTAGCAAGATCATGGAATATGATATTTTTAAGGATCAGCTGAAGGAATCTCCCATTGTAGGCTTTGCAGCCCCATTGGTGGCCGTTGGATTGCCTGCATTTGAATTCCTGCTGGTAGCCGCACTCATTATACCCCGCTGGCGCTTAAAGGCGCTGTATGCCTCTACGGGCCTCATGGTAGCTTTTACCATCTACATCATTGTGCTCATGAATATTTCAGATCACCTGCCCTGCAGTTGCGGTGGCGTGCTGGCCCAATTATCCTGGGGGCAGCATATTGTTTTTAACAGTGTATACATTGTATTGGGCATTGTGGGCATTTTGCTGGAAAGAAAAAGCCACCGCATAAGCCAGGTACTGGCCAGTTAACCTGCCATCAACCAGCAAATATGTTATTCCCTCCTATTGTTGTTTTTCCATCACTGTTTTAACCTTCGGTTAAGACGCATTTACCCCTTTTCGCATATTCCCTCAACTTTCCCGCCAGGTTTGTTGTCGCAAAAACGATTGCGCTACGTGATATATGCTGTATAAATTAATGACAGGATAATGGTTGTATATTGACAGGCGACCGTTATCCTTTAGACCGGCATGTTTAAACCCCATTAACATCCCATGAAACAACAACCCAGCATCCAGGAAAGACTACAGGCAGGCGATGAAACAGTATTGGCCCTCTTGAATGAAAATCAAGGACTTGGGTTGTACAGGGCCCTTCGCCTTGACGGCTTCGTCAGGGACATCCACGAATTCAACCTACTCCTCAATGACGCACTGCTTGACGTCTGGAACAAGCGATCGACCTTCACCAGCTCGGGAGCTATTTACAGCCATATAAACACCTATGTGAGGTATAAGGCGATTGATGCCTACCGGGCGGCCACCGGCAAGAAAAAACCGCGCATCACCCACATGCCGATGGAAGAAATAGCGGAAATGGAACCAGCCACCCCTACGGTCCTGGACCAAGCGGAATATCAAAGGGCGTTGAAATTGGTTTATGAGGAACTCTACCGGCTAAAGAGACGTGCAGGTCAGGTTATGCAACGCCATTATATTGGTAACATGAGTTTCCAGGCTATTGCCATCGAGCTGGGTATTGATGCCTCCACAGTTCGCAACGTCCACAAAAGGGCCGTGGCGCAATTACGCGCAAGGGTCAGTCCCGCCATTTCTCCCGCTATGTTAGAGGCGCTATTGAAGGTTGCTTTCACCTTCGCACTCCTTTCTTTACTCTTTCCTGAAAAAAAGTTAGAACATTTTGTAGACGCTTCTCCCGTTCTTACGATTATGCCAGTGTCAAGCCAAAACCTTATATATGGAAATCGTCCTTAACAATCAACTGGCCAGTCTATTCTGGAAAACCGTATTCGGAAAGCCGCTGACCCTGGAAGAACAGCAGCAATGGAATGATTGGCAGGGGGCCCATCCTGAACAGACCTTCCATTCGATCCTGCGGTCGGAAATGCAGCTGTACGACGAAGTGGAAAAGGCAAGGGCAGCTTCGCTGGAACAATTCTGGCAACAGTTTGACGAAAGATTTCCCGGCCAGCGGACCGTCCCCCCGCCTTCCAGGCAACCAGGATTGTATCGTGTTGTATGGGCAGCGGCAGCGAGTGTGGCCCTCCTTATCATCGGGACCATTGCGTTATACCTGATGAAAAGTCAACAACAGGCGTCTGGGCCGGTCATCACGTTTGTTCCAGCCAGGTTATCAGGCCCGGTTACCGACACGGCGGTAGTAGTAAGGTTGGCTGATGGCAGGCGCATCGCCGTAGACGAGCAGGACACAGGCCTCATTGCTCAACAAGGAGCCGTACAGATACAGCGCCTGGCCTCCGGAGAATTGACCTATCAAATAGAGGGAAAAATAGGTCCCCATACGAAGATCATGAATGAAATATATACACTACGGGATAAAGGAGCAAGGATACGGTTGAGTGATAATACCCAGGTGTACCTCGATGCCAGCTCACACCTCAAGCTGCCGGCGGTTTTCACAGATACCAACCGGCGGGTGGAAGTTCAGGGACGCAGTTATTTTGAGGTATCACCCGATACAGACCGTCCTTTTTATGTAGTGAATGGCCTCAACAGTGTAGAAGTAGTGGGTACTGAATTCGCGGTCCGGGCCCCCACAGTGGGCGGGCCCATGGATGTAGCACTTATCAAAGGGGAAGTACAACTGCACCATGAACTATTGAGAACGCGCATGCAAGCTGGTCAGGTGGTAAGGATGAGCACCAGTGGCGAATTTATTAAACAGCTCACCGATCCCTATGAACTGACAGCTTTTAAAGACAATAACTTTTTCTATGACAGTACTGATATCCGGACTATATTGAGCGACCTAAGTCGATTTTATAAGGTGCCGCTTGTAGAGAATAAGTACCTGATGCAGCAGGAATATTATCACCTGGATACAGTATCACGTGTCACCCCGCTGGCAGATGTGCTCAAGAAAATTGTGTTATCCGGCAACCGCCGGTTCAGCAGCGATAAGAACAAAATAGAGATCATTCAATAACCATTAACACCGATCACAGGCATCTCCTGATACCCCGGGAGATCCTGCTGATCAATCCTGGATAAGGTAGCAGCGGTATATTCTGATTAGTAGCGCATCCCCATCACCGGCCCCGGCTGGCGTACATGCGCTTATTACCCGGAATATCTCCTTTTTACAATTGTATTCGATCCTTCCTTCGCCTTACGCAGGCTACCAATCCATTCGTCCTGATTAACCTGGAGTCCCTAAACCCGGACCAGATGGCTTTATCCTTTTACTGATCGTTGCGTAACGATCCGTCATCCCATTTATAGTCTCAACTAACCTATTAACTGCTTTTATTTATGAGGATAAACAGTATCAGGCAAGTTATTGCCGCTACTATGCTCAGCTTCCTGCTTAGCCTGCAAATGCTTTATGCACAGCAGCACAAGGAAAAAAAGTACAAGGTCAATTTTGATCAAACGCCCTATGCAGTGGCTTTTGACACGCTGAAAAAGTTAACCAATTGCAAATTCTTTTTCACCTACGACCAACTGCCGCCCTCCTGGAAAATAAGTTATAAGGGCGAAGGCAGCTTACGGGAGATCCTCCAGGCAATCATTGCAGGCACTTCCCTGCAGGTGGAAATCATTGGCCTGGAAGTCTACATCAAATCAAAACCCATTATTACCTTATCAGTTACAGTGATCAACAGGGAGGGAGATCCACTGGCTGGTGTAACCATTACCCGGTTGGATAGCAATTTGCTTGGTGCTACGGGTCCGGATGGACGCTGGCAACTGGCAACAAGATCAATCCCTTTGCGACTGGCATTGAGCTTTGTTGGATATCGTTCTGATACCATCACGGTATACGACCATGCAGTGGTAACCTTGCAAAAGAAATTTTCTGAAGAGGAGGAAGCCATCGCCATAGGTTATGGCAGTACTTCCCTCAGAAAAAGCGTTGGCAGCATTGTGAAGGTCAGTGCCAGGGAAATTGCGGGCAAGCCCTACCGGTCGGTGATCGACCTGTTGCGGATGGCCACGGGCCTGTTGATCACCAGCAAGACAGATATCCCCTGGGGCGGCTATTCCATAGAGATCAGGGGTTCCAGGACGATACTACCACTGAGCCCGGGCAGGCGGATCGATGAGCCACTGATATTGTTGGATGAAGTGCCTTGTGTAGGTTGCACAGGCTTCCTCAGTCAGTTGTCGTCGGTAGTGGGCGACCCCAATGGCACCGGAGCGGGGCTCAACCCACTAGCCTTCTTGCAGGTGGATGATATTGAAAGTGTGACGATCATGAAGGATGGACTCGCCACGGCCATTTACGGGGCACGGGGCGCCAATGGTGTGATCCTCATCAGCCTGCGCAAAGCCGAAAAGGATCGGTTCCGGATTACCGCTTCAGCTACAGTGGGTCAGGCCCAGGCTTATGGACTTGTAGAGCCTCTAACTACCCAACAATACCTCGGTATGCGTCGGGAAGCTTTGCGCAACGCCAATCTGCTGTCAGATCCAGACGCTGCTCCCGACTTCAGGATCGACACCACGGGCTATACTAATTGGGCGAAAGAACTGTACCGCAATCCTGCCAGGAATATCGCGGCCCGGCTATCGGCATCGGGCCGCCATAACCAATTCTATTGGCTCCTCAGCATGAATTACAACAAAGCGCCGTATGTATATCCTACAGCAGCATACGATGAGTGGACGAGGCTTTATTTCAATTCAGGCTACCAATCCAGGAACAATAAATTTACTGTCAATACTTATGGGGCAGCAGCTGTCGGAAACATTGTATCGCCGGCCTGGGATCTCGGCCATATCATTTATGCCCTTCCCCACTTGCCGGCGAAATCGCCCGAGACAGGTTATGCAACAGATGTCCATCCACAACGCTTGTTCAACAGTCAATACCGGTCAAGGTCCAATCACCTGTTCAGTCAAATGCAATTGAGCTACCGGTTTGGCACACTTGTTACCATGAAGTTGCATGCAGGCATTGGCCGGCAGGAATTACTGGAGAAAGCAGTGTTTCCGAAAACATCGCTGATGTCCGGACAGTATGAACAGGCCCGCAAGCAGGTACTCACCTGGATCACGGAACCGCAGGCCAGTCTGCAATGGGGTGGTGACAAAATAAAAACGAATATCCTGGTGGGCGCCAATATCCAGGGCACTGAACAGCGCAGCATGCAGCGGTTGTTCAAGGGTTATACCTCCGATTCCGCACTATTCCGGGATGCCGTATACCCGGCCATCGACACAGCCTGGACACAATACCGGTTGGTCAGTATGTTTACGCGGGTGAACCTGGAGCTATGGGATCAATGGATATTGGAAGGCACTTTTCGGAGGGATGGGTCTACCCGCTTTGCTCAAGGCCATCGCTGGGGAAACTTCTTTGCACTGGGCGGGGCATGGGTGTTTTCAGAAGTTCCTTTCCTAAAAAAACGGCGTACAGGATTAACATTTGGCAAACTGCGGGTGACTTACGGACGCACAGGAAGCGACCAGGTGGACGACTACGCCTATATGGGACAGTGGCAGCCTTCCAACGTAGCATACCCGTATGGTGATCTGCAGGGACTGGTGCAAGCGCTGCCCATGAATGAGCGCCTCCAATGGCAGATCACGCAGAAAAAAGAATTGGGCCTTACGCTGGAATGGTGGAATAAGCTGCGCATGGATGCCACCTTTTATGTTCACCGCAGCTATGACCAGATCATCTCCCGGCCTTTGGCTTCACAAGGTGGTTTCCCTGCTGTGAAGTACTGGAATTTTCCGGCAGTAGTGGAGAACTCGGGTTGGGAGTTTGCCCTTACCTTTAAATCACCAGCCAGGCGAAAGCTGCGTACTACTGTATCGCTTTCCTACACGATCCCCAAAAATAAACTCATCTCCTTTCACGACCTCGACCAGGTATTGCAGGGCGGAGGCCTTCTGGTAGGACATGCCCTTTCTGCAAGGCCGGTATACCATGCACTTCCGATGGATGCCGGCACGGGCACTTACCCGGTGGCAGATATGGATGGCAATGGAACCATTACACCCAATGACAAGCAGGTGTTCAAGGACCTGGAAGTAAAAGGCTTTGGAGTGGGCCAGGTTACCCTGCAATTGGGGCCCTGGGCATTGAGTTGCACGATTGAGGGACGGGTACAACCTGGCTATTCAGCCCGGTACCATAATAATAACCGCTTGTACCCGGGCATGCTGGAGGCAGTAGGCTTCTCTAACCAACCTGGCTTTTTATTTTCCCATGAGAAGCCCGGCGCTTACCAACAACTTTCGGCAGCCCCCAGGGCGGGACAACTGGATAGCCTTCAACGTTACCAGGATTCCGACGGGGCCTATACCGATCAATCCTATATCAGCCTGCGGCAACTCAGCTTCCAGTATACTATGAAACGTGCATGGCTGAAGCGCCTGCACCTGCACGAGATACAGTTCTACGCACAGGCTTATAACCTTTTTGTCATCAGCAGTTATGACGGTGGCAACCCACAATTACAAACCCCTTTTTCGCAACCTGCTACCCGCCAGTATACGGTGGGTGTGCAGCTTGCATTCATAAAATGATCCCCCATATGCGTTTGTTAGTCTATCTCTTATTGATCCTGCTCCTGTTCACCTCCTGTTCCAGGTTATTGGACCTGGATCCGCCAGGCGGGCAAAGAACCGATCCTTTTTCAAACGATACCATGGCCACAAAAGTGGTGCTGGGCATGTTGGAACAGCTGATGAAAACGCAAGGATTGGTCAACGGCCATCCGGCCAGGCTTGGCGGCTTGCTGGGCGATGAGTTGATATTCGCCGCCAGGGCCGGACCGGAAGCGGAATTCCAGTTGTGGAGCTTCACCCCTCAAAACAGGTTTCTTCCGGCTTTCTGGTCTTCGGGGTATGAATGTATTGCCACCTGCAACCTGGTCATCGACCGGTTACCGCCGGAGACCCGGGTAAGCGATACCATGCGCCGCTACCTAGTGGGTGAAGCGAGGTTCATGCGGGCCCTTTGTTATTTCTACCTCCTTAACTTTTTCGATCATATACCACTGGCAACAGGCACTGACGTTGCCGCCAACGCGCAATTACCACAGGCCTTACCAGCGGAGGTGCATGAGCAGCTATTACTTGACCTGCGGGAAGCTGCGCGCCTGCTGCCGGTAACGCATCCGCAGGCCATCGCAGATACACTCCGGCGCACGCGCCTGGAGCGCGGTGCAGCGCATGCTTTGCTGGCCCGCACACACTTGTACCTGGAACATTATGACAGTGCCGCTTATTATGCAGGACTGGTGATCGAAAGCGGCAACTATTCCCTTCCCAATGACCTGGTGAATACATTTACGTATACCAGTAAGGAAGCCATTTTTCAACTGAAGCCCGTATCGGCGAATACCAACACTGCAGAAGGTTCCTTGTTCCTGCAGGAGCCAGCGGGCAAGCCGGTGTACAAGTTAACAGACGCGGTATTACAATCCTTTGCACCGGGCGATCAACGTAGGGTACGATGGACGAAACCAGCTGATTCGGTACCGGCTTATTTACCATTTAAGTACCGGATAAAAGAGGCTACACCACGCCGGGAGTACAACCTGGTACTAAGATTAGGAGAGCAATACCTGATTAGGGCCGAAGCAAGGGCAAGGCGGGGCGATCTTCCGGGCGCGCGGGCAGATCTGGAAAAGCTGCGCGTTAGGACAAATAGTTCCCTACCCGGTCCATTGACCACGGCAAACCAGGTATTGCTGGCCATCGTACGGGAAAGGCAAGCCGAACTCTTTACCGAATGGGGTCATCGTTTTTTTGACCTCAAACGGTGGTTCCTTCAGCAGCAGAAGGACGATACATTGCAGCATTATGCCACTGCACAACTGAGCAAAAAGCCCGGCTGGCAAGCATACAAACTCAGTCTTCCGCTACCCCATCAGGAACTGCAGAAGAACGGTCGCCTTAAACAAAATACCGGCTACTGATCGCTCAGAAGTCGCTGTAAATGACAGCCGTTACGTAGCCGGGTAAGGAGCCCCATTCAAAGGCATAGAGACCCGAACCGGCCACTGCACTGAAGGTGTAGCCGGAATACAGGTTGCGCAGCCGCGTGAGTTCCTGGTTGATCGTAGAATACTCTCCGGTGTAGGAAAGGAAGTCGGGGTCGTTGTACCAATTGTACGTCAATCGCCTTTGTGCCGCATCTACGGCAGGTGCAGCTGATAGGTTTTGTGTAGGCAAAGCATTGCCTTGAACAAGCAGAATAGCTGCCATGGCAGCTACCAGTAACCCTTTTTTCATGATCGAGGATTTTATGTGAATAAAAAATGCCTCAGGGAAGTGGGAAGCCGAAAAAGGTTAAGGCTGCAATCAATAGAAAGGATAATTCGAGCGGTAGTAAAAGAGAAGAATACAAGCCGGGCACTTTTTGAAACCTAAACGATGCTGGTTCTTGAGGACTAACAAGGTATAAAACATTTTACATATGATCATCGACCAATTGGCTTACCGGGCAAAATATAGATTGCGGTCAATAATGCAGGTGGCGGCCCCTTCCCGGAAAGGCATGACCGCAGCAGCCTTGCAACTACTGGAATCGAAGTTGCCGGGCTCCTGGCTGCTAAGAATTGTGGCGCAGCAACCAACTGGCCTAGATGCATTGCTGGAGATTGCGGAGGAAGGTAACCCTTTGGATGGGCAAAGCGCCTGGATACAATTGCGGGTGGAGCGACGCATTTCCTGGAGCAGGACGGGCCGGTATACTGCAGGCCCCATTGAGGCTTCCCCGCTCCCTGATCAGCGGGTAAACAGCGGCCCGGCATTCCTGTTCCTGGCCGATCTGTCGCGGGGAGAGGTCTATTTCCTTTGCCAGGACACTTATATACAAGAACATTATGAAAGCTATCTCCGCAAGGGAAGCCTCTCCTATTCCTTTGACCGCAAATTGGACATTTTTTCTCGCCAGGCGGGTCCCTTGCTGATGGCCCTGCAACTGCAACAGCAATTGGAAAAGCAGCAGCTCACCAACCTCATGACCATTTTCCTGACAGATATTTCAGGTCCCTGCGGCAGCGATATGGAAGAGGAACAAATAGTGGAGCGCTTGTATGCTATCCGCGGCATGCTAGGTGAAACGTTCGCTTATTGGTCATTTACCCAACCGGCGTTTTACTATTTGGTGCATTCCATCACCTGCCGGGCTTTGCACCGGTATGGCTACCCTGGTGCACAGTAGTAATTGATACAGAAACCCTATTATGGCAACAGCCCCTTTTAAAGGCAATGATCCTGCCCTTCTTGTAGCCTTCCGTGCCGGAGATCCCAAAGCGATTGCCTGCCTGCACCGTCTTCATTATGCAAAATTGGTAGACCATGCCATGAAGATATTGAACGACCTGCCCGCATCGGAAGATATTGCCACCGAAACATTCATGAAGCTATTGAAGAAAACGACCCACTTCGACCGCCTGTCGGATCTGCGGTCTTTTTTGTTTACAGCCACTCACAACGCGAGTATCGATGAACAGCGTAAAAGGAAACGGTGGATTGCCCTGCATCCGGAAATAGTTCTGCCATCGCCGGCAGATGAACCTACTGGGTATATGGTGTTCGTCAACGACCCGGTCGTTATGGGCAAGCTGGAAGCCGCAGTAACAGCCATGGGGCATCGTAGCTTGCAGCTATTTCATTGTATCATCGACGAGCAGCTTAATTATACAGCGATTGCGGAGCGACTGGGCCTAAGCATCAGGACGATCCAACGGGATATCAAAAAGATGGTGGAGGAACTAGCTTCCATTGTTGAGGATGGTACTATTAGTAATGAGACCGGGAGTTTTTGAGGGAACCACCACCATATGTGACATCTAATTGCTAATTTAATGTTGTTGTTATTCGCCGGTGATCATTGCTCGACCAATCACGAAACTGTAAGTGGATCAATGCCACCTCCTAAGATGTGACGACAGAAGCTGGTCACCGCGCGAATAATGACCCAAACGATAGTGATGCCAATACCACTGTCAATACAATTGCTCCTATCCTCATTATTTTATTGGAATAACTTTCACCAGCATTTATTTCTTGTTCTAAAAACGTCTTGTTATGAAACTCGACTCCATCCAGTTCCTGCGTGCGGTGGCTGCCACCCTGGTGGTGTATGCCCATTCCATTGATCTTAGTCAGCAGTATGGCAAATCGGCTCAGGAAGGGTTTCATTTTCTGAGTGATGTAGGCTGTATTGGGGTAGACCTGTTTTTTGTGATCTCAGGATTTATTATCACGTATGTGGCGGGTAAGTATACAGGCGCCGGGGAAGGGGTGAAGTTTCTGCAAAAACGTTTCTATCGCATCAATCCTATCTATTATGTGGCCACGGCCCTATTCATTTTTACCATCATGATCAGGTTCTGGATGGTGGGCAGGAATTATGATGTAACCTCCGATCAATTCATTGGGTCTTTGATTGATACAGTCCTAATCATTCCTTTCAGCACGGATTCTTTTGCACCCCTGCTGATGATCGGCTGGACCTTGACCTTCGAATGGCTGTTTTATATCCTGTTTTTTGTTACTATACTGGCGAAGGTAAAAAGGAAGATATTATTGCTAACGGTGTTGATTGCCTCACTCATCGTGCTGGGTTTAGTATGGAAGCCACAAGACCTTCGCCTCACCATCCTCACCAATGCCATTATGCTGGAATTTCTCTTGGGTGTACTTATTTGTCAGCTATACAGGCAGATAAAGAAAGTCACGATTTATGTATCCGCCGGGCTTTTACTGACCGGTATTGTCTGGTATGTGTACTTAGTATTTGATACCAACCCGCTCCTAGCGGCTATTGGCCCCATTTTAACCGGATCACTGAGTATGGATCGCTTTCTCCATTGGGGTATACCCAGCAGCTTTATTTTTGCAGGCTGTGTATTTCTGGAAAAGAGTGGTAAGCTTAATTTTCTATGGAGTAATAAAGTATCGCGGTTATTGGGCGACGCATCCTACTCCATTTACCTGGTGCATTTCACAGCCTTCTCACTCCTAAATATTCTTTATGGTAAAGTGGGCTTTTTCTTACCGCCAGATTTGAGCATCGTTTTTCATGTACTTGTAGCCTTAGGAGTAAGCATTGCCTACTACTGGTGGGTAGAAAAGCCATTGCTAAAATGGCTGCAAAAGCCATCCACAAAAACAGTGAAGGTGAAGCCAGAAGTAGTTTTACCCAATCCACAGGTATCTTAATAATACCAGCCGCCACGTTTAAGAAATGCTAACATAGGTGTCATCCACTCATCTACTGTCATACGTTGAGTAAAACCATGATTGCCTTCCGGGTAAATATGCAACTCGGCCTTTACGCCCTTTTTCTTTAATGCCTCGTAAAATACCACGCTGTTTTCCGAAGCAACAATATAATCATCGCTGGCATGGGTTATATAAGCCGGCGGCGTCTGCCAGGATATATTCGTCTCTCCCGAGAAGAAATGCAGTTGCTCAGCCGTGGGCTTCTCTCCCAGCAACCTCGTCCTCGAGTCAATATTTGTTAGCTTTTTGTCCATAGTGATTACTGGGTATACCAGGATCATGAAGGCTGGGCGCAGACTGACGTCCTCTTTGTTGGGTATATAGCTGGTGTTGAAATGCGTGCCCAGGGTAGCAGCCAGGTGCCCGCCGGCAGAATAACCTACCACACCTACCCGGTAAGGATCAATATGCCATTCCTTGCTACGTAACTTTACCAATCTGATGGCTTGCTGCGCGTCCATCAGCGGCGCCATGCTTTTATCACGCATCACACTGTCTTTGGGCATGCGGTATTTCACCACAAAAGCGGCAATACCCTTTTTTACAAAGGCTTCAGCAATGACCGTTCCCTCTTCTTTGGTAGCCAGGAAGGAATAAGCGCCTCCGGGAAAGATCACGACGGCCGTTCCGGTAGCCTTTTCGGCAGGAGGAATGTACGCGGTGATGGTAGGCTGCTCTTCTTTGGGCACCGGGCCTATATTATCGGGAATACTGTCTGTATACAAGGGAATCAACTGTTGGGCATCAAGACCAGTCGCTGCCGCAAGCAATAAAGCTGATAAACAAGCTGTTTTAATCATAAAAAAGGACTGCCCTTTTTCGGGAAGTCCTTCTATTAAAACGAATACTTTGGCAGATTAACCACGCATTGTCAGTATTGTTGCATTGCCCAAGGCAGGTTGGTGGTGATTTAGATTTTTTCCTCCAGTATTTTCTTTTCCTCCGGCTTCAGGTATTGTCCGTATTTCGTAAGGTACTCTTTGGCCACCGGCTTCAGGTGTTCCCAATCCTGCTGGTTCATCAGGTGGATCGTTTTTGCACGCAACAAAATCTCTTCACCCGGTGCGCCATAAGGCTTTACTTTCATAGCGATCTCGTCCCAATTGGGTTTAGCTTCTCCATTGGGCACATAGGGGGCAATCACATCAGTATACACAATATTCATGAGTTTAGTGTGCAGGGCCCGGTTGGGATTGGCCTGCAGTTGTTGCTGCAGGATCACAAAGCCAGGATCGGTTACTTTTTTGGTGTTTCCTTCAATAAAGGCTTGGTCTTCTGCTGAATAAGGTCCTTTCAGGGTAGCCAGATAGAGGGCATTGAAACGGTTTACACCTGCGCGGTCGCCCGTTTGCGCAGCTGTCATGGCGAGTTCCTGGATAAAGGCAGGATCAGTTTTTCCATTCATATATTCCTCCAGCATGGCAGCGTAGAGCTCTCCCGGCTCGGTCAGGTCGGTATCCAGGGCCGCAATGGCTGGTAGGTTACCCATTTGCGGATTGAGCGCTTGGTGAATCTTTCTCAATTCGGCAAAAGGAATTTTCACCACTTCGCGGTCGTAGGTCATCAGGCCATTCTGCTCTCCTTCCACATCAAAAGGCTGCGTATAGATGCTGGCGCTCAGCCCTTCTTTTTGCAACAGCTGCAGGTGTTTGTTCATGATGCTGTACTTGGCCTTCAGCCCGGCCGGCTTTTCATTTACATATCCCCAGGCGCTGTTGGTAAGCCATTGGTGTTTGGGAATAAATACCCCAATACCGCCAAACTCACCCAATACCTGCGCTTTACCCGGCATTTTCATACTGTTCATCGGATCGGGATAACTGTGTATATCGGTCATATCAGCTGCTACATAGGCATTCGGGCTCGGGCTCCGCAACTTTTCATTCACGTATAATATCTCCCCACTATGTCCATTCACCAGTCTTGAGGGATCGGTAGCTTTTATCCATTTGGTAAGGCGTTCTTGATCATATTGCCCCCATTTCTCATTAAAGAGTACCCAGGTAGTAATGCAGGTATGGTTGTGCAATTGGTCCATCATTTCCTTTCCCTGCTTTTCAAATATCTGTTTGGCGCCTGCGGGCAATCCAGGATTGGGCTGTACAAAATCCTGCCATACCAGCATGCCCAGCTTATCCGCATGGAAGTACCAGCGTGCCGGTTCTATTTTAATATGCTTGCGAATCGTATTAAAACCCATGGATTTGATGGCTTCGATGTCAAACCGCAGGGCCGCATCTGTTGGCGCCGTATGCAATCCATCGGGCCAAAAGCCCTGGTCCAGCGTACCGAGGTTGAAATAGGGCTTGCCATTGAGGAAAATGCGTTCCACTCCCTGGTTGTCTTTCTGCACACTTACCTGCCGCATACCGAAATAAGACTTTACTTCGTCGATCACTTTATTGCCCTTTTTCAGCTGGATCACCAGGTCATAGAGGTAAGGATCGGCTGGCGACCATAATTTGGGTTGCGTTATGGACAATACGCCGGCATAGGTACCTCCCTGAACTGCCTTAAGCGTGGTAGATGCAGTGCCACTAACGGCTTCGATGGTACACCCCTTGCAATCGCCCATTACCTGGCTGTTGATGCTCAGCTGTCCTTTTTCCAGAGCAGCGCCAGACAATTGTGGAGTGAGCTGCAAATTATTGATATAAGCAGCTGACACCTGTTCCAGCCACACCGTTTGCCAGATGCCGGAGCTGGGGGTATAGTAAATGTCTTTGGGATTTAACACCTGTTTGCCCCGGGGGCCAATACCCGCATCGGAAGGATCGTAAACTTTCAGCATCAGCTCATTAGTGCCTTTTTTCAGGGCCGTAGTGATGTCTATATCAAAAGCCGTATAGCCACCTTCATGGGTGCCTACCTGCTTGCCGTTGAGGAAGATCCAACATTGGTAGTCTACAGCGCCAAAATGCAACAATAGTTTTTCTCCTGCCTTCATGGCAGGCGCTTCCAGGCTGCGTTTATACCATAAGCGCTGCTCAGGCATCAATGCTTTCTTTACACCGGAGAGCGCTGATTCCAAGGGATAAGGCACCAAGATATGGCCTTCCCAGGCGGTGGGCGTGGAAGCATCGGCCGGCGTGATGGCGTATTGCCACAATCCATTGAGGTTGATCCAGTGGTCGCGCTCCAATTGCGGACGGGGGTATTCGTTGTGCGGCTTATCTACCTTTACTTCCTTGGCCCAGCGCGTCTGCAGGGCTACCGGTTGCATCTTCCAGGTCTGTGCCTGGCTCAGGCTTCCCGCCAGCAGGCAAAGCGCTACTCCTATTTTTTTTGTATGGCTCATTGTGATGATTTTTTATAGATCGTTGATCAGAATATCATATAACGTATAACACAAGTTTTTAACCATCCATATTGTCACGCTACCCTGCCAAAGGGTGGGTCGCCCCCCGCAAAGCGGGACAAGCTTTGAAGGGCGGCTCACCCTGTTCTTAAGGATACTTACAAAGAACTCAATATTCTAATTTAGAACATCCCTCTGCGTTATCCTTCAACAGTTAAAAAATACTCCCACTTGCAGCAACCATCATTCCATTCTCATCACCCCACCAAAGTACATTGCATTCAGATGTGCCGGTTTAAAAACTGGCATAAGCGTCACAACCCCTGATAGATAACCGCCAACAACATTCGAATTATTTACCGGCATTCGTACCATTAACGATTGATTTACTCATGCAACCGCCACGTGGTATACGGCATCCGTATATCCATGCGGGTGCGTCATACACACCTCATCCTTATGCAAAAAAAAGCTATCATCATCGGTGCAGGCCCTGCCGGACTCACCGCCGCTTATGAACTACTTAAGCGCACAGACATTATCCCTGTCATCCTGGAAAAAAGCGGCGATATTGGCGGCATCTCCAAAACGGTCAATTACAAAGGCAACCGCATGGACATTGGCGGTCACCGGTTCTTTTCCAAAAGCGACCGTGTCATGCAATGGTGGCTCAATATCCTGCCGCTCGAAGCAGCTGCCGATAAAAGTATCACCCTCAAATACCAGAACCAAACCACCAGTTTTCAACCTACTACAGGCGACGTGGCAGCCGAAGAAGACGAAGACAAAGTGATGTTGGTACGCAAGCGGCTCTCCCGCATTTATTTCCTGCGCAGGTTCTTTACCTATCCTATTTCTTTATCGATCGAGACGCTGAAAAAGCTCGGCCTGGGCCGCACACTGGCCATTCTTTTTTCCTACCTACGGGCACAACTATTGCCCCGCAAGCCAGAGAAAAACCTGGAAGATTTTATGATCAACCGCTTTGGCCAGGTACTCTATAAAATGTTCTTTCGTGATTATACAGAGAAAGTATGGGGCGTGCCCTGCAAGGATATTTCTGCCGAGTGGGGAGCACAGCGCATTAAAGGGGTGAGCATCAGCAAAGCAATTGCCCATGCGCTAAAAGAAATTACACGCAGAAAAAATAAGTCATCCGGCGACATTGCGCAAAAAGATACCGAGACCAGTCTCATAGAACAGTTCCTCTACCCCAAACTGGGGCCAGGACAGCTGTGGGAAGAAGTGGCCCGGCAGGTGCAGGCCATGGGTGGCATCATTCATATGCACCAGGATGTAAAGGATATCCATGTTTCCGATAATGAGATTACGGCAGTGGTAGCTACCAATAGCCAGACTGGCGAATCGCTTTATCTGGAAGGTGAATATTTTTTCAGTACCATGCCCATCAAAGACCTGGTGGCCGGCATGCAAGGGCCGGTGCCCGACAATGTGCGGGAAATAGCTGGCGGACTGCTGTACCGCGATTTTATTACTGTGGGCATTCTCCTACGCCGCATGGCTACCCTGGATGAGCGTACTGGCCAGTGGGAGCAACTGCACCTAAGAGACAACTGGATCTATATACAGGATGCGGGGGTGAAAGTGGGCCGCTTGCAATTATTCAACAACTGGAGCCCTTATATGGTGGCTGATCCGGAGAACGTGTGGATCGGTATGGAATTCTTCTGTAATGAAACCGATGATTTCTGGAAATTGCCCGATGAGAAGATCAAGGCCCTGGCCGTGGCCGAGCTGGAAAAGATCGGATTAATCTCGATAGAAGATGTATTGGACAGCACCGTGCTACGGGTAGAAAAAACCTATCCTGCTTATTTCGGCGCTTATGAGCGCTTCGAAGAGATCAAAGCTTATACCAATAAACTGCAAAACCTTTTCCTGGTAGGGCGTAATGGCATGCACAAATACAACAATAGCGACCATAGTATGCTCACGGCCATGGTGGCGGTGGATAATATCTCTGCAGGCGTGATCAGCAAGGACAATCTCTGGGCCATCAATACTGAAATGGAATACCATGAAGAGAAGAAAGAAGCATCAGTATCTACGGAGCAACTTGTTGGAGAAACAGGTAATAATAAATCATCAGTAATCAATAATAAACCGGAACCGGCGCTTAGTTTCAAATCCTTCCTCTTCCACAACAAATGGAATCGGCGCTTGCTGTGGTTTTCCGCCATCGCCCTAATCATCCAGTTTGTGGTATTCAAATATTTTTATCCATTTGCCAATTATATCCATGGGGATTCCTTCTTCTATATTCTGGCTGCCGCTCAAAATGCAGACCTCAATACGCATC
This sequence comes from uncultured Paraflavitalea sp., assembly GCA_966211765.1. Classification (GTDB taxonomy): domain Bacteria; phylum Bacteroidota; class Bacteroidia; order Chitinophagales; family Chitinophagaceae; genus Paraflavitalea. The sequence goes on along the minus strand of CBIHOV010000009.1, from coordinate 2,674 downwards.
TCATTGGCTATTCCCGTTTTTTACGCTTGTTCAGTGTGTTCAGCAATTCTGATACGGCATTAGTAGCCTTTCAGTATCTGGCCACGCAAGTAGGCGGTTTATTCTTTTTATTCAGTCTCTTCTACTTTCATACAATCGGCAGGGTCACCCAGGTTCTCCTCTTATCCTTTATGGTCATCAATCCGCTCTTCCTTCACATGGCAAACCTCATCTCCAGCGATTGTATATTCCTGGCACTAAGCCTTACCTGGTTTGGGCTCTTGTTGTGGATCATACACCGCCCCTCCACCCGCGTCCTCTTCTGGCATGCCCTTATCCTGCCCCTGGCTTTTACCATCCGGTACAATGCGCTGGTGTATCCGGCTATTGCAGCCCTTGCCCTTCTATTGGGCAAAATGTCCTGGGGCAAAAGGTTAATAGGTATTGCTGCACCCATTATACTCTGTGGTTTATTCATCTGGTATACCGGCAACAAATACAAAGCATTGGCTGGTACCTGGCAGTTCAGCCCATTCAGCGGCTGGCAAGCCGCCAACAATGCCATATATACCTATCGCTGGGTAGACAGTGCCGACCGTAAGCCGGTACCTGAAAAGTTCCGGGTGTTGGACAATATGATCCGCGAACATTTTGACTCCACCAGAAATTTCAGAAAATACCCTGCCGAAGGTATCAAAGCTAGTACAGCCTATATGTGGACGCCGACTCTTCCACTCCACAAATACAGGAAAAAGATACTGGGAAAAGATTCAACAGCCCCTGAATTAAAAAAATGGGCTTTAATGGGTCCCTTCTACAAGGAATATGGGGCCTATATTATCCGTCAATATCCTTTACATTTCGTCGAGCATTTTTTATGGCCCAATACCATTAAATACTATGCACCACCTGCTGAATTCCTTGAAGTATATAATGGAGGGAAGGACAGTGTTAATCAATGGGCACAAGCCTGGTTTGGTTATAAAACAGCCAAGGTAAGGACCCGCTTTGAAGATCCTGTCATTTACATATTGGAATTCTATCCCATATTAACTGGCGTGATGAATGTAGTGTTGCTCAGTTGTATTATTTGCTTCCTACTGCTACATGGATTTAAGCAACAGAGCTCCTTAAAGAAAACCATGCTGGTGGTAATCACCATCTGGTTATTGAATGCAGCTTTTACCATCGCTGCTTCTCCGGCTGCTATTCGTCTCCAGGCTTTCCCGGTGGTCATGGAAACCATCTTTGCCGTTGTATTGCTCAATTGGTTATGGCAAACAGCTACCCAAGCGGAAATAGCTGCAAAGCTGCAAAAAAAAATGGGGCCGACATCAACAGAAATACCCGCGAATGCTTAAGTACCATAAAACTTACTTTCATGAAATATCTACTTTTTGTTTCTGTAATATTTGCAATTGCCTGTAAAAGCGAAGACAAACAAATAGATACCACTGCTCCGACAGGCATGGCCATACCGGCATTTAATGCCCAGTTGGCTGACAGTACCACTTGGATTACGGCAAAAGATATCCCGCAGGGGCAGGCAACAGCAGTCGTATATTTTGGCCCTTACTGCCCCTATTCCAGGCATCAGGTGAAGGAACTGGTGGACAATATAAAAGACCTTGAAAATATCCGCGTATATCTAATTACGCCCTTTCCTTACCAAGCCATGCACCAATTTTATGAAGCCTACAAATTAGGCCAATACAAGAACATCATTACTGCCTCAGATACAGCCAATACCATTGGCACCTCTTTAAACATTGCCGGCTTTCCCTACACAGCAATATACAACAGTAGCGGTAAACTGGTAAAAGCATATTACGGCAGTATCAAAACCCAGAAAATAAAAGATGCTCTAAAAACCCACTCTTAACTCCAATAAGCATCCCTTCAAGATATTAAACATCTTCCAATGCCGCATATTCCTATGTTGTATTGCATCGTTATGCACAGAAGTCTCAACTGGATATGCTAAGGTAAGCAGCAATCAATCATAGCATTAATGGAACACCCTGACCACATCAAATACTTCTTTTTGCATTAATAACATTACCAATCCAATCTTTCAATTGCTCTAATTTTACATAGATAGAACGATGAAGCATGTTGATAAAAAACACTTTTTTCAACCCAAATAATTATTTTATGAAAAAAACAAAAATTATGTTCATAGCCATTTCTATATTGGCTTCTTTAGCTGCCACACTCGCTTTTAAAGCAAAAAAAGCTAACGGGTTCTGCTTGTATAGAACAACGATGAGTACATGCGGGCCAGACGAAGATGTAGTTTTTACTTGTAAAACTTTAGGCCGATTTACCATTACACAATTTCCCAATGGCATGATACTTGATAATGTATTTACAACTTTCACTCATTGTGCCGACGTTCCGGCATGCATACCAACTATCAATTGTACTCGCTCCTTTAGAGTAAATATTGAGTGACACAGGAAGACAATAATTGCAACATAATAGAAAATGTTTTTGAAAAGGATAGCTACATTAAGCGGCAAACAATATAGCAAACCCAACCCCATTTTTATTAAAAAATATTTATCATACTATTTGCCAACCTAACAATGACAATTCTTGCGGACGCATTCGATTTTAAAGAAGAGAAAACCGGAGGGTTTTGCGTATATCAAACAACAACCACTTCAACCGCCGAATGGGATAAAGAAGAAAA
>CBIHOV010000008.1:0-279311 GCA_966211765.1 uncultured Paraflavitalea sp. | reverse complement strand
GTTTAATTTACAGTCTCGTGTTCTCCAATGAAGCACACATGCCTGACACATGGTTGACACATCTTTTGTAAAACTTTCGTACTGGTATTCCCTGATAATCAATCTAATAGACCTATTTGCCAGTCCCATCAGCTTTTCCGGAAGCGCACAGTGCGCTGTAAATCAATCCCTTTCGTGATAAACGAATCCCAGTTACCCGGTTGGTTACCCAATTATTTTTTCTTTCCCCACCGTACACAGCATAAAATCCACATTTGGAGTGGGCTGATTGCTGAGCCGAATACATGCTTAGATTTGCCATTACACCATTTGTGAATGACGCATCCGTTTTTTACTTATCAAAAGTTTATCAAGGATACTGTGACGCTGAAACTGTTGCGAACGGGCAATGCTTCATTGATTCTCAGCTTCTTACATACAGCCTTTAGAGACGCCGACAAGATTTACATCAGTAGCTCAGACCTGATGGGGCACCTGGCCAATTACCTGCAGGAAATCGACTATACGGATGCAGACCAGGAAACGGCCGTGCGGGAGCTGGGTTATTCCTATGAGGACAAAGCACGCAGCTATATCAACCGCTGGACGGATGAGGCTTACCTACACAATTTTATTGACGATGGCAGCAAGCAGGTGATGTACCAATTGAGCCGTCACACAGCCAAAGCTTTCCAGGTATATGACCTTTTGCAGGAGCGTGAATTTGTAGGTACTGAAAGTAAGTTTGAAGACCTCTTCCAAAAGCTGGAGGCATTGGTAACAAATAGCAATAGCAATCCTGATGAGCGCATATTGGTGCTGGAGAAGGAAAAGAAGGAGCTGCAACAGCAGATCAACGAAATAAAACGCAGCAATACAGCCACCACTTTTGAAGGCTACCAGGTAAAGAGCCGTTGGGAAGAGATCGTGCGGCTGAGCAATGAGTTGACCGGCGATTTCAAAGAAGTAGAAGACAATTTCAAGAATATATACCGGCAGATCAGCCTGGAGCATGCAGATGCAAAGCTGACCAAGGGGCAATTGCTGAAGCTGACTTTTGATGCGCTGGATGAGCTGCGGAATAATGACCAGGGAAAGAGTTTCTATGCATTCTGGATGTTCCTGATGAATGATGAAAAGCAGGAGGAACTCAATCAACTGACGGATGCCGTGTACCGCGTATTGGAAACGCACCAGGTATCCACAGAGCACCAGAGCCTGCGGAAACTGAAGACACGCCTGCATTATGCAGCCAAAAAAGTATTGGACACCAATGAACTACTGGGCTATAAGCTGAGCCGCATCGTAGCAGAGAAGGAACAGGCCGACCGTAGGGCTTTGAAAGAAACCTTGCAACAGGTGTTCCAGATGGCCATTCAGCGTATTGAGAAACCGGTAGCAGAAAGGGCTTTTTATATTACGGTAGATGACAGGCCCGAGATTAAAATGCCCCTGGAAAGAAAGCCAGGTGAGAAGCCTGTGGAGAGCAAGTTTGGCGCCGCTCCCAAAGAAGCTACCCTGCAACTCGATGCCGCCAGTGCCCTGAATGGATTGTATGGAGATGAGATGATCGACAAAGGGTTATTGCTGAAAAACATACAATCGATGCTTAAGAAGCAATCGCAGGTGAGTTTGAAGCAGGTAGTGGAAGCCCATCCCCTGAAGAAAGGGCTGGCCGAGTTGCTGGCTTATATTACGCTGATACAGCAGTATGACAAACATGCTGTGAGTGAGGATGCCACGGAAGACATTCTTTTCGATGCCTTACAGAAAAAACATTTACGCTTACCGCAAATTATATTCAATAAATGAGTGTGACATTGTTGCCCTATGCCAAGGCGATCGTGCAGTTGCTGCGCGGTCCGGTGTACAGTGAGGACCAGGAATACTGGAGCCACTTGTTAAAATACCAGCTGGAGATCACGCAACATTTCAGTGGGCTGGGATTGGATACGGTGATCCAGAAGGAAGATGGCTATGCCTTTATAAGGCAAATTGAATTGGATGACCGGGGTAGTACGATCGGGCTGGTGAGCCGGCGGCCATTAACATACGAAGTGAGCCTGCTGTGTGTGCTGCTGCGCAAGCTGCTGGATGATTTTGAGATCAGCAATACAGAGAATAAACGTTTTTACCTGAAGCGGAAGCAATTGCGGGCAGAGCTGGAAACTTTCTTCAAAGAAAAGAGCAATAAGGTAAAGCTGTTGAAGGACCTTGACAGTTATATCAACCAGGTGCTTGACCTGGGTTATATTAAGGTAACAGATAGTGATGAGCAATACCGGGATGAGGATACGTTTGAGGTGCGCACGATCATCAAGGCGCGGTTTAGTAATGATGTATGCCTGGATTTTTTAAATCAACTGAAAGAAGATGTTAAGTCTGTTTAGTACCGATAGCAGCAAGGCGGGGTTTCGTTTACACAAGATGCAGTTGTACAACTGGGGTACTTTTGATGGCTCCATTTATACGATCAGTCCGGAAAGCGAAAACAGCTTGCTCACAGGCGCCAATGGTAGTGGTAAGACCACCCTGGTGCATGCGATGCTGACCCTGCTGGCGGCAGAACGCCGGATGCGCTCTTTCAACCAGAGTGCTGAGGGCAAAACGAAGAATGAACGGAGTGAGGAGAGTTATGTGCTGGGGGAATATGGAGAAGAAACCGACAGTGATACGGGTATTCAAACCGCCCAGCGCTTACGCAACGATAAAACGAAGACCTATTCTATAGTACTCGGTACTTTCAAAAATGAGGACCGTTTTGTAACCCTGGTACAATGCCGGTGGTTTAGCGGCACCGAATTGAAGAAGAGCTTTATCATTGCCCACGCAGAATTGAATATCCAGGAACATTTCAAACATTTTGATGCGCAGGGCAATTGGAAGAAAGTATTGCGGCAGCAGTTTCCCAAGCGGGGCAGCAAGGACCTGATCGAATTTTTTGATGGGCCGAAAGAGTACAGTCAGAAGGTGCGGCACTATTTCGGAATGCGGAGTGAGAAGGCGCAGATGCTGTTTAACCAAACGATCAGTCTGAAGATATTGGGCAGCCTGGATGATTTCATCCGCAACCAGATGCTGGAAGAGAATGATATGGAGCAGGAGTTCATCAACCTGAAGGAACAATTCAAGACCCTGAGTGATACGCACACGGCTATTGAGAAAACGGTGAAACAAATAGAACTGCTGCAACCGGTGTATGTGATGCACCAGAAGGAACAGGAGTTGAAAAAGCAATCTGATTATTACGAGAACCTGCAACAGATACAGCCCTATTATTTCGCTTCGCTGGAAAGCAAACTGCTGACGGATGTGATCGAGGAAGCCAATCAGCAACTGGGCACGGCGAGAAAGAAAAAGCAGGAGTTGGACAATCATATTGCCGGAACCGATGAGCGGGAGCGGAAAATCGACAGTGATATCCGCAATAGTGATACGGGCCGGCAGATCGCCGATATGGAAAGAGAGCTGCGCCTGCTGGAAGTAAAAAAGACGCAACAGCAAGAGCAGAGTGATGTGTTGAACGAATGGCTGCGTGCGGCTGGTTTTGGCGCGAACCCTTCTAAACTGGAACTGGAAAGGTATAAAGAGAAGGCAGTACAGCAGCAATCATCGCTTGACAATGAAATGGCCATTGCACGCCGGAAGTTGTACAATACGGAAGATGTGGTGGCGGTACAGCAAAGGGAATATGACCAGCTGGACAAAGAGATCGCCTTGCTGCGCCAGCAAAAGAATAATATTACCGGCCGGGTAGCACAGATCAGGGCAGAGATACTGGAACATTGCGGCGCTTCGGCTGATGAGATCCCTTTCATTGGGGAACTGATGCAGGTGTTGCCGGAGGAAAGCAAATGGGAGCCCGCACTGGAAAACCTACTGCATGGTTTTGCCCTGCGCATGATCATTCCTACCCAGTATTATCAACAGGCTACAAGTTTTATCAACGAGAATGACCTTCGGGGCCGCATTGTATACCACCATTATCATAAGGATGAAGGTCTTGGCCGGATGATGAAGGCTGACCGCGAAAGCATTTTGCACAAACTGGAAATCAAAGAAGATTCTCCCTATGGCAACTGGGTGTATGAGCAGTTGCTGCAAGCTTATGATTATGCTGCGGTACAGAATGTAAAGCAGTTGCAACAATATGACCGCGCAATCACCATGCAGGGCCTTACGAAAAATAAGCACCGGCATGAGAAGAATGACAACCCGGATGCCAAACGGCGTCAGCAGTATGTATTGGGCTGGGATAATACGGCCAAGATCAAATCGCTGGTGAAGGACCTCGCGGCGATGGAAAAAAACATCGATGAGAGCAAGCGGCAGTGTAAAAAACTGGAAGGGCAGATCAAAGAACTGGAGCAAAAGCAAGGGGTGCTGCGTCAGATCGTAAGCATTCAAGGCTTTGAAGTAATAGACTGGAAAAGCACCAGCACGGCGATACAACAGCAGACGAAACAGCTGGCGGAGCTGCAGAAAGGGAATAAAACGCTGGATGCCTTGCGCAAGCAACAGGGGTTGTTGCGGGAGGAGCTGCGACAGTTGAAGCAGGAAAATGAAGCGCTGGCGGAAAAGATGGGCGGGATGAAGAACAAAGTGGAAGGCTGGAATCTTGCTGTTCAGCGGTCGGAGGACATCCAACGGCGGTATGGCGCCGCTGACGTGCAAAAGCACCTGCCTTTGATCGAAAGTTATGTAAAGGAAGAAATTGACTATACGATCGACCTGGATGTATTGGAAAAGGTACAGAACCAGATCAGGACGGCCATTCGTAATAAGGCAAAAGTTTATACTGAAGATGTGCAGGCAACTACGCGTCAGCTGGAGCAGGCGATGCGGAAGTTCAAGAACCCGGATGATGCGGCTTTGCACCAGCAATTCCCTGATTGGAAGAACAGCACTTTTACGCTGAGCGACAGTGCGGAATTTGTAGCAGAGTATATTGTATTGCTGCACAAGCTGCAACAGGAAGAATTGAAGGAACAGCAACAGCGGTTTAAGAAGTACCTGAATGAGGAGATGATCAACCGTATGAGCAGTTTCAAGGAAAACCTGGATGCTGAGGCGGCCAAGATCAAAGATAATATCGGCAAGCTGAACCAGGCTTTGAAGGCGATTACTTATCGTCAGAATCCGCAAACGTTCATACAACTTGACTGTAAGGAAGAACTGAACCAACAGATCAAGGATTTTAAATTCCAACTGAACAACTGGAAACCCAACCTGGCAGAATATCAACGTACACAGGATGACAGTATCCTGGAGAAGAGTTTTGTGAAGATCCAGACGCTATTGGCAGACCTTACGAAGCAGGAGACCTGGCGCCGGGAGGTGTTGGATGTACGGAACTGGCTGAAATTTACGGCCAAAGAGATCAAGGCGGAAGACAAAGTAACGGTGCACAGAAGTTATACGGGTACAGAAAAATTGAGTGGTGGTGAGCAGGCGCAGCTTACGTACACGATCCTCGGATCGGCCATTGCCCACCAATTTGGCATTCACAGTGATGGCTATGAAACGCGTTCGTTCCGGTTCATATGTGTGGATGAGGCGTTCAGCCGGCAGGATGAAGAGAAAGCGCGTTACCTGATGGACCTTTGCCGCCAGCTACACCTGCAATTGATGGTAGTATCGCCTGCCAAGGCAGATGAAGTGAAGATCGTGGAACCTTATATTTCCAAAGTACATTTTGTGTACCGCCGGGATCACCGGGATAGTGTGGTATATGATATGAGTATCATGCAGTTTCAGGAGAACAGGGCGAAGTTTATGGGCAAACGGAAAGTGGAAGCGTAAGATTCTCTCTTAAACAACACCTTGTTCATCGGCAAAGGAGGTATCCATGATATCATCGAGCATGCCCGCGGTTTCGTCTTTGGGCAGTTCCTGCACATTGCGCAGCTTCTTTTCGATGGCGCGTGAGCGAACACCTGCCTGCTCTATCACATTGCTGGCTTCCTGCAATTTCTTTTGGGTCTTTTCGAGTATACCGCCAAAGTTGCCAAACTCTGTTTTGACAGCACCCAGGAGTTGCCATACTTCACTGGACCGCTTTTCAATAGCCAGTGTGCGGAATCCCATCTGGAAGGAGTTCAATAAAGCTGATAAGGTAGTGGGACCGGTAATGATGATCTTGTATTCTCTTTGCAAGGTTTCAAACAAGCCTGGGGTGCGCAGCACTTCGGCGTAGAGACTTTCGAAGGGAAGGAAGAGGATGGCGAAATCGGTGGTATTGGGCGGGTCAATGTATTTGGAGGAAATGTCGAAGGCGCATTTGCGGATGCCTTTGATAAAACTCTTGCGGAACTCCTCTACCAGCTCGGGAGCAGCTTTATCGTAGGCTTCCTGCAGCAGTTCGAAATCTTCCTTGGGGAATTTGGAGTCGATGGGCAGCCATACAATTTTCTCTTTGTTTTCCCTGCCCGGCAACTTAACAGCAAATTCTACTACTGCGTTAGAGCCTTCTTTGGTCTTTACATTTTTAGCATACTGTTCGGGGGTGAGGATCTGATCCAGGATGCTTTCGAGTTGGTATTCTCCCAGGATGCCACGTGATTTTACATTGCTCAATACGCGCTTAAGGTCTCCGACACCAGTAGCCAGCTGCTGCATATCGCCCAGTCCTTTGTGCACCGCTTCCAGTCTGTCACTTACAAGTTTGAAAGATTCGCCCAGGCGGCTCTCCAATGTTTTCTGTAGTTTCTCATCCACCGTGGAGCGCATTTCATCCAGTTTCTTTTCATTGCCTGCCTGGAGGTCGGCGAGTTTCTTCTCGAGTGTTTCTCTTAATTGGTCTAGCCTTTGGGAAGTGGCGGTATTTTGTTCTGCCTGTTTATTGAGGAGGGCAAAGAAATTGTCTTTTTGTGTAGTGTTGAAGCTGGCGAGAGAATTGGAGAACACTTCGAGTTGTTCTTTTTGCCGGGCTGCATTCTCGCGCATGGCATTTGAAAGTTGATCACCAAAAGCATGGAGTGCCCTGGTGAGTTCTTCGCGGGTATCCCTGTTGGTGGCATGGGCTTCTACCCTGTTGGTACTGATCTCTGTTTTTACTGCTGTTTCTATGCGACCAACTTCGCCGGCCAGGCCATTCATTTTAAAGCGGATATCAGACAGCTGACTATTTTCGCTTTTGCCTGCCATCTTTAGGAGGATCACCATAACGATGATCAACAGCAGCAATACTGCTGCCAGGAGCATATAGAGGATAGTCATGGGTTAGTAATTTGAATTGGGTACTACGATATTACGTTTTTATATTTTCATAGGAGAAGTTTGTTCGGTTGATTTCTTTCACTATTTTTGCACCATGATTCGCAACAACACATATCTATTGTCCTCATCGCTCAGTTGCTATAGCAGCGAGCTGAAGGGCCAATGCATGTATGCGTATCAAAAACTTAGCCAATAAGTTACACTTAATAAACGCATCAAAAGCCCTTCAGGTCTAGCACTTGAAGGGTTTTTTGTTTTTAGTCCTTTGGTGTTTACGGCTTCCCGGAATGCATTGCTGAACGGTGAGCTATTAACCCGAAGTGGAATTGCTATGTCTATTAAGCCCTTTAGCCCAACGGAAGGAGGCGCCTGTTTTAGAAACAGCACAGTGTGGGTTCGAATCCCACAGGGGCTACATAAGAGCAAGTACCCAATGCTGGTGGCGGGGTTGGTCTGCAAAACCAATTCAACATGGGTTCGATTCCCGTCTTGCTCTCGATGGAAGGTTAGCATAATTGGTAATGCAGCAGTCTTGAAAACTGCCGTACGTGTAACGCGTTTGCAGGTTCGAGTCCTGCACCTTCCGCATAAGCTCGTGTGCGTGTGAGGCATTGATGTATTGGAGGAGCAAGTATGATTTTGTTTATGGAGAGCAGGCAGATATTGGTTTGCTGCGGCATCCTGCTAAGATGTTCCATGCCGAAAGGTGTGGTGAAGGTTCGATCCCTTCGCTCTCCGCTTGTTATTGTCAGGGTGTCTGGCATGAATGATTGTATGTTACATGGGGCGTCGGTAACGATGGAGGAGTTACTGCAGACTGTAAATCTGTTACACTAGAAACACAGAGCGTTCGAATCGCTCACGCCCCACAAAGATTGTTCAGGAAGAGGGTTGCCCCGATGGGGCAGAATACATTTGCGGCATTTTCTGACGGGCATTTGTATGCGGTCAGGATAGATTAGATGTGATCTTACCGGTATCTTTTACGGCATCTCTTACCAGTTTCCTGGATAACATATCGGCCTGGATATTGTATTGCGTATGTTCGTTTACTTGCTGGTGTGCTTTTATTTTTACAAACTCCAGGTCAAAAGTTAAAGCCTGTTGCAGTAATTGCTTTACCAATGCTGCATTGGGAAGCGGATTTCCTTTTTGGCTGCAGTAATCAAGTCTTACCAGTTTTTCCCGACGTGCTATTAATCCTACGACATACTGACTGTCGGAAATGATCTTTATGTTGGTGATGCCGGGATATTGGTCGTGTACAAATTCAATGGCTTTGATGACAGCCGTTAACTCCATCGCATTGTTGGTAGTATCGGTGGCAATTCCGCTGAGCAGGTGTTTTTCTATTCCCACTAATACAATGGCTACCCATGCCCCTATTTTGGCTTGTGTGTGACAACTTCCATCTGTATTTATCTCTGCAGAATTGATCATTGGTAAAGCCGGGATGACAATGGTTCTATTAGACATAAAAAAGCCCGCCTTTCAGCGGGCTACTATAATAAGATCGTTGATATAGCTAAGCTTCTTTTAACAACTTCATGAACAGGGCAGCCTGCTCTTTGGTCTTGATGACCTGGTGCAGGGAAGAACTTACGGCCAACTTTACTTCGGCTTTCTTGCCGGTGCCTTTGGCCTTTTTGGTAAGGGCCTCCACTTTGCGTTGTATTGACTTGTTCATGTTCCCCAAATTTACGGTGTTTTTTTGATTTTTTAAAGGTTCCGGCGCCTCACTGCTTAAGGTTGAAAATGAAATAGTTATACATATGATCCTGGGATATCAGCGCGCCTTTGTCGATCCGGAAGGGGTAAGGCATGATGTCCTCAAAGTCGAATGGGTTGTCGTATTGGGTTTTCCCAAAGCGTGTGATGCGTACAAAGTATTTAACGCCAAACATGCGGAAGTGTTGGTTGAGATACGCAAAATTCCTTTGGAGGGCGCGGTAATAAAAGTACGCACGGGCATTGTCGGAGCCATCGATACCCAAATAATGGTCGGGATTGTTCTTCAGATAAGCCAGGGCCGAAAAGAGAATGGTAGAGAATACTTTGGAATAATCGGCATGGGTAAGTTCGGCCTTATCGTCAATTTTGCCTTTGGCATTCTGTGGCCCAAAGGCGAGGTTGTATACATTGGGCAGGAGGGCATGAGCCTGGTTACTGATCTTGACAATTAACGGCAGGGCCTGTCCGTTGCTGAGTTTTGTACTGAAGGTACTCACCTTCAGATCCTGGGAGATATTGTCTATTTCATACAGGTTATTGAAATCTATCTTTAAAGAGGCAGCCATTTATTAATGTGTTTGGGTAAGGCAATGGTAGCTGCAAAATATACATATATGGGGGAACTTTTTATACTTCGCAGGTTTATTTGCCTTACCGGCTGCTTTTACTTCGCCGATTTAAATTTTGCCCCTTGCAATTATACCTGCCGGTCTCCCTTATGGTAGGAGGAGGGCCGGCAGGTATTTTTATTTATTCCTTTCTATTTTCCAGCGATGACTGCTTTTTCTGCTTCTTTGCTGATGGCTGCTTTGTGGAGTATGAGCTTCTCACCTGTTGTATCAAACGATACTTCAATCCATCCATTGTATCTTTTATCAGCTACTACCACCTGGATGGCGAGGTATTTGTGACTCACGAGTTTCCAACTGCCTTCCCAATAGGGCAGCCCGGCGGTCGGCGTATTCTTCAATGCCATTTCCACCTGCGCTACCCGGTACCAGTCGTGACCAGGATAATTGCTGAGGGGAATAAGATCGCCCTTGTTGAAGGCGGGTGAGCCGTTGGATTCATTGACCAACAAATTACTGTGCACATAGGAGCCTGCAAAGAACAGGACCTCATCTTCCTTTTCAATGGGATCACCTATGTACCAGGTGGAGAATCCAATATCAGCCAACTCATCGTGGTTGAGATCAATCAATTGGGCCTGCTGGAATTTTAGCTCCTTGTTCCGGAGGTCCGTATAGATCATTTCCGGCTGTTGATTTACCGGAGGTATAGGGGTTTCGTCTTTTCTGCACGAGGTCACCAATGCCGCGACCAGGGCCAATGCATACACATGTTTCATGGCTATATTTTATGCAATTAACAACCAAATACCAGGGCTTCGTTGCACGGGTTGTATAAGTTGGCAGAAACAATGAATGAGTTGAATAACGCTGGGTGAATGAGGTGTAATCACCCGTCTATATTGCGTTATAACCACCTTGTGTACGAGCTAATGTAGAAGAATCTTTGCTCCAGCACTTAAGGTTGCTATCCATTTATTTCTTTCAGCCAAACAAATCAGTTATGAGATGTACATCCCTTCTATTTCTTTTGTTTTCAGCCCTGTTACTACAATTGACGGCCTGTGGCCCGGCCATTAAAAAAATTGTTAACAATAAGTATCCGCCGGTTTCTTCTGTTGAAAAAGCCACGGCCTCTGTCAAAAATGCGATGGCCGAAATGGAAAAACTTCCCAGTGCCGATCTGGGAGTGCGGCTCGATGAAGCCTTCCTGGATTCCCTATTGAATAATTATTTCCGTACCCGTTTTTCTGAGCTGCCTGATTTGGGCATTCCGCAGATCGAAAAAATTGAAGTGATCCAGTCCCCTCGTTTTACGCTTGACAGGCAAGAGCTTATTGTAGATGCCTCACTCAAATTTGCCCTTACCAATAATAAGTACGTGCGGGCCGTATGGATTGACTTTAGCGGGTTGGTATCGCCTTCGGTAAATAACGACAGTTTAAAGCTGGAGCTTTCCTTCAGCAAGGTTTTTATTTCCAAACTGAAATTGAGAAGGTTTCTCTTCCTGGGATCTGTGGCAAAGAATGCGGTTAATAGTTTGTGCAAGAGTTTTATGGACAATATAAACGGGCAGCTGAAGACATTTGTGGTCAAGATCAATTACCCACCTTTTCCAGAAGTGCCGCTTTCTTCTTTGATTGGGCAGGATGAAAATATTACGGTGACGAATGATCATACTTTCAGGCTTTCCAGAAAAACGCTGCACCCGGTTATACTGATCAAGCCTGGCAGCCTTTCCATTTTAGCAGGAGTAGATGAAAAAAAAGAAGAAAATACGATTACAACCAATAGCACCAAGGTAGCCAGGGCAATATTACCGGAAGTACCGCAGCCCAATTATATCCTGACCGGCCGTGGCGCAGCACAGGTTGGTGTGCAGGGCGCAAGGATCTCCAATGAGCAGGCCTTGCAAGGTATTAACAATGATGCGCAACTGGTATGCATTTCAGCTATTGACAATAAGCAGATCAGTAAAGATGAATTCAGTGCCTTGTTTAACCGACTGGATGAAGCTTTCTATACCGCCTGGAATAATAATATGGATGCTTTGCCGGACAGCAATGGGGGTAGTTCGGTGTCGCTTTCTTATAATGTCCTTTCAAGGATAACAGATGAGCTTTTCCGGGATGCGCAGTTTGGCCTTCAATATAAACTGAACGTGAATACCCCGTTTGAAGAAAAGAATATTGACCTGGGAGAGATCCCCAAGCCCGATTGCGGGGCCATCGGCTTTGAATGCAATTTTAATAATTGCTCCAACGTACTGAGCAATTGCGGCAGTTGTAAGTGGTATGATGCTCCCTGCCATGTACGGTGGGCAGCCTGCAACGCCCTGAATGGTGTGAAGTATGCGGCTTGTCAGGCTTCGAATGCTGCCAAAGCCACCTGGTGTGCGGGTGAGCTGGCAGTACGGAAAACGCTTTGTTTTGCTGAAATAGCAGGCATTTTTATTTATGATAACCTCATCAGGGATGTGGGTAAATTTGGCGGTTTTGCCAAAGCAAATGGCACTATCCGGGGTACTATCAACCAGGTAATTCCAGGCGGTATCAGCAGTCTTGGTTTGGACGGACAGCTGAATGCCCGGGCGGATGCGGAGGTGGGATTGAGGTTTAGTCCGTCTGGTATTTTAGGGCATATTATCTGTTCTTTCCCCATCAACGAGACCTTTCACCTGAACAATATAACCGTGAATCAGGCTATCCAACTGAGGTCGACCATTGAAAGGCAGGTAATTGATGCGGATAATTGTCAGCTGAAGATCGGTTTCCAGAAGATATCGATCCCCATCCAGTTGTCTGAGCCTTTGTTACTGGAGATCCTGAAGCATCCTCAATTGTTGGTAAGCTGCGGGTTCAGTATTGGGCTGGGCCTTACGGTGACTTCTGTGCTGGGGCTGGCAGGTAATGACAACTTCAAGAACTACCTGCGCCTTGCTCTGCAGGGAAGGTATGTATTGGATTTTGAGAAAGACTTTGCTGTAAAAATCCCCTCCATTCCTTTGCAGGTGGTTAATCAACAAATATTGCTGGCTCCTTCCTGGGGCGCTAAAAGCCTGGTATTTACTAAAAAATAATTTGTATGAAGCATATGTTTGCGCTGCTGCGGAGCAGCCTATCAATATTATTAGTTTGTAGTTCTTTTATGGTTGTGCGGGCTCAAACTGGGCCTATTGAAGAAGCGACCCTCAAGCAAAAGGCTGCCGCGTATGTAACCGGCCGCAAGTTAGATTCTGCCCTTTATTTCAGTAAGAAGCTGATTGACCAATATCCTACCGCCGGCAATCACCTGCTCGCAGGCAGTGTTTATGAAATGCGCAAAGACCGGGTCAATGCGGATAAATCATACAACAAGGCAGTGGAGGTAGCAGGCAAAGACCTTTATAAAGTGTATTCGGACCTGGGGCTGGTGATGCTGAAAAGAATGGATACTGTTAAAGCCATCGAATATGAGAACGCTTCGCTTTCCCTGAACAGGGAGCAACCTGATGTGCATTATTTCCTTGGCGGGCTGTATGAGGTACGCAATGCGATAGACTCGGCCAACTACCATTTTACCCAAGCCTGGCGCCAGGATAGCACGAACACCGTTTACCTCCAAAAGATGTATGCGATCGCTTATGCCGGAGGGGATATGGCTGTCGCCTTGCCCTACCTCGAAAAAGCGGTGGCCATTGATGGAAGGGATGAGCGGGCGCGCACCACACTGGTATATGGTTACCTGGAAATTGATGCTTTTGCAAAAGCGCTTGACCTGCTCAACAAGAAGATAGCTGATACCCTGGCGGGGGATGTGGATTATTTTAACCTGGCCCGGTGCTACCTGAACCTTGGGGATACGGCTAACGGGGTATCCGCCCTGCGGCAAGCCATTGCGTTTAGTCCCCAGGTAAACAGTACATATTATGAAGAATTGGTGCAGGTGCTGGCGGCGCAAGGTCAACATAAAGAACTACTGACAGTCTATACAGCCGGTGCGGCGGCAGGTATTGAAGCTTACCGGGTATGGCTGAGCGGCTACCAGGAAGCCGTGGCAAGCATGGACAGCATTTACAAAGGCATCCAGGCGGGCAATACTACGACGAGCCTGTTTCAGCTGGGCAAGCTTTATATTTCGATCCAGGACTTTACCAATTCAATGAAGGTATTGCAAGATTACCAGGCGGCAGGCGGGGTGCTTCATGATAGTTTATACTCCCTGCTGGCCATCAGCTATGTATCGCTGAACAAATATCCCCAGGCCAAGGGGAGCATTGAAAAAGCCCTGGCGCTGACTCCTTCGAATGAAGATTATAAAATGCTGTTGCTTTCGATCCTATATCGGCTGAAAGACTATGAGGGGGTGATCTCTACTATTGGCGGTATTCAGGCTTTGCGACAAAAGGATGGGCGGAGGGAGGAAGCTACGATGGGGTATTTGCTTTTTAAATCACACTTTGGGCTGGGTCGTGTGCGGGAAGCGGCAGCTTATCATAAGGTCTTATTCTGAGCGAAAGGCGGGTAGTTTGTGTGCCAATGGAGATATAAGGACTGGAAATAAAAACGGGGTCCGGAAACCTGAAAAGCTATAGATATAGCCAGCATCAGCTTTCCGAACCCCGGTTTCAGTATTATTAATCTTCTACAGACGTATTTTCTTCCGGTTCTGCTGTGGGCAATGGAACGGGATTTTTGGTCTTGTTGGTAATCAGCAATACAAATTTGGTAGTAAGGGTCACCTCGTATTGATTGTGTTTGAAGAGGTATTTGGTATCATTGTTTTCCAATAATACGGTAGCCAGGTCGCGCGCCAATTGGATGCCGCCGATGGTATTGCTGGCTTTGCCATCTTCAAAAATGATGGTGAACTTATACCCAGCCTTGCGGGCGATGCCCAGCTTTTCAAAATCAATGCGATTCAAAGGCAGTTCCTGGTCTGCATTTATTGACTTCTTCAGCAGGATTTTGATGATAGGCAGGTACTTAGCCCAAACTTGTGTGTACATCTATTTCGTTGTTTTTACTTGTTTCGTATGCTTGGCAGGCAGGCGTTTTGGTACGGTTATATGTCGAAAGAATTTTCAAAGATAAAGTGCAGCTACTGCAAAGGTGCGTATAAATACGGTGAAAAACGAATGGAAAAGGAGAAATAAATATTTGTAAGTGCGGACAATACAATATTTTACCCAGGGCAAAGGAGGTTCCGGCTTCGCCGGGCTGTCATTTTTCCCCTATAAACGGCTTAAAAATGGCTGTAAAAGGCTGGTTCGGCCGTGGCTTTTTTATAGATTAATTATTATTAATTACAGCTTCAGGGGGCGGTTCAACCTGTACTTTCTGACGTGTTTGGAGGGCCGGTTGAGGTATTACAAATGTGCTATATTGTCGCTGAACCGGCAGATACCGCTAACCAATGGGTGTAAAAAAAGCCCTGAAGAACAGGTTTATGAAAAAGAACAATACCGCCAAAATCGTACTCATTGTCATGGTGATCCTGTCTATTGGGTTATTGTTGTACAAGTGCAAAGACGGGTATAGGGAAGGGATAAATGATGCAGAGAAGCATAGGAAGGGGTGAAGTAAGGTTTCGAGTCGAGAATCATAGCTATAAGGCTAAATGACAGTATATTTAGAGTTTACAGCCTCTACCCAAGGCTCATTCATAACCCCTAACCTAACGAATGGAAAATTTTGAGATTATTAAGCCTGCCATAACGGCTAAGGGATTTCGAACAGCAGTAAAAGACTACACAGAAGAATCGGTAATTGAAGAATTGGCAGCTAATAGTTATGACGAAGATGCTTCAACTGTTATCGTATTACTCGATCAGAAAAACAATCACCTCTACATTATCGATGACGGAAATGGATTTGACGACACCTCTATCAAGGAGGTGACAACCTTAGGCGGAGGAGACAAATCTTCTTCCCCTTATTCCAAGGGGAGAAGAGCCTACCTTGGAAGTTATGGTTATGGACTAAAAAGCACCTTGAATATCTCCAATAAGGTGCTCATCAAAACAGCTTCCCAAACAAATATTTTTTCAACAGAAATCGATTGGTCTATTTTGGACCATGCTTTAACGCATGAGTTCAAGGGCTATAAATTTTGGAAAGACAAAAAGCCTACCCAATCCGGAACTGGCACCATTATACAGCTACACTTAAAAAACCCCACCTCCAAATCGCACCTTGACTCGTTTGGAGAAGTATTAAATCATCTTCCGCTTGACAATGGTCAGTTTAAATGTTATTACGGGCATTACGAGGATTGCTATGAATACGTAAAACCGTTTCTGCAAACCTTCAATGGCTTAAGGAAAATTGCCGATTTACTATACAAGAAAAAGCACTTGAGCTTTGCCAACGATTCTCTTGAATTTGAGTTATCAGAATGCGAGACCGAAGTATTCAAGGATAAAGATGATCCTAGTGTTGAAGCAAAGTTTTACTTCACCGGCATGAACGGAGATAAGATAAGATCCTTAAAAGAGAAGTTAAGGGGCATTTATGTAAGGGTACACGGCAGACTATTAAAACACAATTTCTCCGAAGACAAATATGTATATGGTATCAGTAAATACCAGATGTTTAAACAAGGATTGAGAGTTGAGTTTTCCATCAATTGGCTCAGGGATCAAATATCCTTATCACGTGATGACATCAAATTTTCAAATGAAAAGCTGGAGAAAGACTTTAAATTAATTGTTGCGAGAAACATAGGGAAATTTATACGCCCTAGGCTAGATATCATTCAAAAAAAGAAAGCCAAACAATCCGATATAAAGCTGAAGCAAAGGCTAGAGCTTGCCAATAAACGAGCAAAGAATGAATCGGGTGTTAAAATAAAATCGCTTAAGGATGGCTTCAACTTCCGGCCAGAGACGGATTCTGAGTTAGCCATTCTGCTTTCAAATCCTTCTATCATGGCCAGGATAAATAAGGCATACAAACTGATAGACTACAACGACCAAGCTAGTTTTGATTGCATTATTTATGATACTTCAAAGCGGGAATTCGTTTATACGGAATTAGAGCCTACTTTAATGGAGTTTTTACAACACAAAAATCGTGACTCTATTCAACTCATAATAACCTATACGCTGGGCAAGTGGCGTACTGGATCAAAGAAAAAGACCACAAAAGGATTTCTGGAACTGATACAGCATGAAAAAAAGGCCAAGGGAAACTATAAGTTGTTGGAGTATTCTACTGAAAATAGCAAAACGCCTAAATTAGATTATCAAGTAATTGTGCTTGATGAGATTCTTTAGGTAAAACTTGCTGAAGAAGGGACAATGCTTTACTCGTTATGGCTTCTGAAAAGCTGCCAGCGTCTTTTTAATGCATCCTTGTCTGGCCCTTTATATAGCCTGGGCAAAAGGGGCTTCCCATGCAGGTCAGCATATTCCGTTTTTCTCAATGACTTTTTAACATGAACCTTTAGTGTGATAGGATGGATACCAATGAGGTGAGCGTCGAACAGGTCGTGAATGTCTGACCTTAACAATAGCCCATTGGCAGTGTTATTGTTTCCCGTTTCCGCATGAGGTATTATGTGGCAAGCTTGCAAGACTTCTTCTATCGAACATCCGGTAATACAACATTTGGCATTGCATGCTTTGAATAGGTTATCACAAAATTTTCTTTGGCCTTTTCTTTCAAGATATCCCTTGATAATCCTCTTGGTTATATCGTCATTCTTGGCTTCCTTTATTCCATTTCTAAGAATAGCTTCACTCGGTTCATTTATGTCAACAAGGAATTGGGTTTTGTTTATTTGCCAAATGATTTTCACAGGAACTTCGTCTGAAAATACATGTTTGGGAGTAGCTAGGCCTTGATAGGTAAATGGATCTCTGTCATTTTCTCTTGTAAAAAGATATACTGTTGTAAATGGCTTCAGCATATAACTTATGACAGACTGATTAACATGTGAACCAGTCTTACCAAACCAAACTAGGTCGCCACTCTTCCAATGATTGTCATAATCATGGCCTGTTCTACCCGCCACTCCAATATTGGCAAATATGTAAACAGCTTCTTCATATTTCAAGTATCCAGTATTCCAAGATCCTTTTTGCCTTTTTCCAGGCACATTGAAAATAGTATACAGGTCGCTTTTGGTATAGCGATTACCAGGTATTAGCGGCATAGGAATCCCCTCCTTTATTTTATCACTAGATGCATTGGTACTGATGCGTGCTTACAAATTAGTCAATAAAACTTCTCCGGGGACTAATTTCGTATCTCCAGTTTATATGAATTTGGGCAATAAACATATCCATTCAACATCCACCATGTTAAGCGCCCATCTCGTCAGGGTAAGAAATGTTTACTTCTGATACGGTAGCCCTTGTTCTGTGACCTCATTTCCTATCTCCGCCAACTCATCCTCCTATTATTTTCGATTCTGGCACAATACAAACAGGGACCAAAGACGGACCAAACAGGGACCAAACAGGGACCAAACTCGGATAGAATACCTGTTTGGTCAGTCTTTAATCTTTTTTTATATATAATATAGTATGTATATTTACTTTAAATATACATACTATGGGACGACTTATTAATGGCATTAATGGGCCCATTCAGGGCAAAGTAGGTACCGTTATTGGCTCCAACTGGAAAGGAATTCCTTACCTGAAAGGGCCTCATAAAGAGCGCACCACTAACGTGAGCGATAAGGAGAAAGCCAACCGTGAAAAATTTGCCATGGCACAGTCCTGGCTAAAACCTTTGCTGCTCTTTGTACGTGAAGGCTTCAAAGGCTATAGCCCTACATCGGAAGGTTTTGTGGCAGCTAAATCCTGGTTGCTGTTAAACGCCATTGAAGGGGTGGCTCCGGATATTACCATCAATCCGGCCTTAGTGAAGCTAAGCCATGGCGATCTGCCTTTATCAGGCGGTATAGCGGTTGAGAAAACAGCACCCGGTGAACTTCTATTTACCTGGGATACGGCCACGGTGGAAGGAGGCAGTCTTTATGACCAGGTAATGCTACTGGCCTATGATATTGACCATGGAGCTGCTTATTACATCACCACCGGCCAATTCAGGAGCACCGGCGCTGATGTATTGAATGTCCCTAAGACAAAAGGAAGGACCTGGCACTTGTACCTGGCCTTTACAGCAGCCGATAGAACCAGTCAATCGCATAGCGTGTATCTCGGGGCGATCACTAATTGACAGGCTCCCATTCAGCAGCGGCTAGGCGAAAAGGACTTGATAAAACTAGTATAGGGTGAAGATAATATCGGCGCGCATTAGCGCGGCAAATCCTGAAGTACCAGGTCAATAAAAGATTGAAAAACCGAAAGAAGTGTACGAATAACACTAACCCCATATTGATGTAACCATTATCTTTGGCGCATAAAGCCAAGGCTATAGGAAAGCGGCGATATAGGGGACGGCGTTCAGGAAACGCTGTCCCTGTTTTGTTTACTGCCATTAGTAATTCTCACCACAGGATACAACCTGTATGCAGGTAGCTCAATCTCCTATCCTTTCAATTTCTCTACCGCTCTCTTATAATCATATTGTTCGTCCTCATGCAGGCCTTTCAGGGCAGCATGGACCTTTTTGAGCTGTGTCTGGTAGAGGTTTGTCATGACAGTACTTTTGGCCAGGTTAATACCGCAATCTTTCAGGAGGGTACAAAAATGAATGAGTAGCTCTACCTCGGCCAACTTACTGCCGGTAAAGCGAATGTGTTTATTAGCGATGCGCAAAGCTTTGCGGATGGTCTTTTTAGCCAGGAAGATCTGGGAAGCATTGAGGGCCTCAAAAGCCTCCTCCATTTGTTGCTTTACATTGGTGATGTAGGCCGGCAGGTCGTGGGCCTCAAACAAAAGGTAGGTAAGGAGTTCCTTGTTCTCTTTTTTGAACTTGGAGAGACGCAGGCAAAGTTCCACCAGCGGTTTGGTGGGCAACTGCTGTAGTTCATCCTGGAGTTCTGGTACGGTAGCTGCTTTCATGATTGAGCGAATCTAAAATAAAAATACCGGCTATAACATATTGCTGTTACAGCCGGCACCTATCATTTTTCTACAGAAAGAGTCAATGCTTAGAAAGGCAGGTCATCATCTGCACCACCGGGGGTGTTTTGGAAAGACGGAGCTGGTTCTGATGCAGCAGCGCCACCACCGGCTCTATTACCTGCAACAATCTTCCAGGCTTTCACATCGGTGTACCAGCGACCATTGTACTCGCGGCTTTCTACATCAAAAGACACGGTAACCTGTGCGCCAGGTGTAACGCCACTCATATCGATTTTATCGCCCCACACAGCAATACACACTTTCTTGGGGTATGTATCGGCTGTTTCCAGGATGAACTCTTGTTTTTTCCACTGGCCGTTTTTGCCCTGGCCTGTTTGCAGGGGCAGCATCTGAAAGATCTTTCCGCTGATATCCATAAATGATTTTGGGCAAAAATAAGGAAATGACCCGTTAAATGTTCTTTGGTTTATACACTTTTATAAGACCGTCATTTTCTGCGTTTACCGCTGGCAAACGCTACTGCATGGGGCTGTCTTTGGCAGAAATAAACAATACCTGGGGAGGGGCAAAAAGGCATTGGGGAACGATGAAACGACAAAACCGGCTAGGAGAGCCGGCTTTGTTGATGTATAGAAACAGTATCTAAATTATGACTTGTGCACAAACAGGCTCTCCACAAACTGGTCATTGAAATGCTGTACGGGGTCACCATTGATGTTGTGGTAGATAGCGCTGATAAAAATGGTTTGAGCAGCGCTCAGGATAACCATGATCAAAAAGATACTTAATAAAGCCAGCGCAATTCCCACGATGATGTGAATGGCAGCGCCCAATGCAAATAAGGGAAGCGAAATAAGTATAATGGCTAAGATCTGAATGAGGGTAAAGCTAAAGGTCGCTCCTGCACTTTCGCCCCACTTATTTTTCATGAGGGATGCAGAACGTTTGAAAGCACCTATGGGTCCCAGGTTCTCATAAGCAATTACCGGCACCACAAAGAAAGTGGTCACACTCCAGGCAATACCGAGCGCACCAATGATAAGTCTTCCGATCCAGCCGGCATTGTCCTGCAGGTATTTTAAAAGGGTACCTACGGTAGCTGCAAACAATGCCCAGGAAAAGATAGCACCAATACGACTCAAACTGTATTCTATTCCTTTGCTGATGGTCACTTCTTCTCCATGGAAATACAATCGCGTACAATGCGTAAGCGCCACATTGAAGAATACCACCACAAAATAGTTTACAAGGTAGTAGAGGAGTGTAAGGCCAATATACACCCAGTCATTGTGGTCCTCTATTCTGTCAACATCCCAGCCGGAAATACCGAGCATGACAGTAAAAAAGGAACCCATGACGAATATCATAGACAAACCGGAAAGGATGGGGAAAATGATGAGTTGTTTATTTTCCTTCAACACCTTAAAGCTGTTCATGGAAATCTGCCAGCCGTTGGACAAGCGGGTAAAGAAAGACATATACTGGTTTATTTAAGGGTTTATGATAAAACCAATATACGCCATAAATGAACTATTTCCAAGAAGGCACCGGGCGATTAGCCCGGCACGTTGGTTAGGCTTTTGTGGCAGCCATATATTCAGAAAGCGTAATACGGCCATCCAGTAAGGCACTGTATAAGACAGCTTTATTTGTCTTTGTTTTTTTGATGCGGTTTACGAGCTCTTTGTCGAAGAATAACTGCTTAATAATTGATTTCATAATTTATAGATTTATATAATTTGTACTGTATGATGGCTCACCTGTAGGTAATACTATGCCTGTTTGGGAAGCATCTATTGAATGATCCCAAATAATAAATTACCGGTGGTTGCAAACCAATCGTGTGCAGACAAAACAATCCTTGAGTGTGAATAGCAATCGGTGAATGGAAGAATCGAATTACAGCTATGTGCTTTCTGGCAGCTTATGTGTTTGGATAAGAATCCCGGGAGTTAGATAAAAAAAAATGGTCACCTGTAGAAACAGCTGACCTCTAACGATTGCTTGCCATATGAAAAAACGTAAAAATCTGTTTTGTGTAGCAGCCTCTTTGCTGCCTTGCTTAAGCTTTTCTACTCTCTGCTTTTTCTCTTTCCTCTTGCTTACCCGTCGTCTCCGTTTCTGATGTAAAAGTAGCGCGCCATTTTCAACTGTGTAAATCAAGTTTTTGGTGATTTAATGATCTCAAAGCTCTTAAAGAAAATATAAAATCCGTACCAGTAAAGGGTTTCAGCCCATTTTTACCCTCATGCCCAACGGTTTTTAGGGGTAAAATAATAATTAATTAATATTTGATTGGTGAAACGTTTAATTCCGCCTCCGGGATGATGGCGTCGCTTATAAAGAGGGGAGCACTTCTGTGTAAATAGCTGAATGTTAAAAAATTGTAAAGAGGACAGGGATTTTGATGGCGGTCGTCTTTAATATATACATAAATTAACATTTATTAAAAACTGGGCATTTTCATCTTATAGCTTTTTTATGCTATAGATGGGTACAGGGGGATCAAAGCGCTGGTCGTCTTCGGGCATATTGTAAATTCGGCGCACGATATCCATCCCCTTGACTACCCTGCCAAAGGCTGCATAGCCTTGTTTGTCGGGGTTATTTTCGCCTCCAAAGTCAAATCCGGGCTGATCGCCCAGACAGATAAAGAACTCGGTATTGGCGGTTCCGGGCTCCAGGCGGGCCAGGGATATGACCCCATCTTTGTGTAGGATCTTTGTTTGCTGGGTGGTTTCATGAGGAATACCCGGTACTTCCGGCCTTTTTGAACCATATAAACCTCCCTGGATCAACTCAGCTTTGGGTGCATTAGATGGCTGGTTATCAGCATTGAGTACGCGGTAGAAGTTGGCGTTTGTGTAATATCCTGCCTCTATATAGGATAAAAAAGCAGCTACTGATTTGGGTGCCTGCCCGGGATACAGCTCTACTTCAATGTCTCCTATTTTGGTTTCTATTTCTATATGGGGGTTCTTGTATTTATTGGAGGAGCAGGCAGCCAATAATACGGCAAAGACAATCCAGGCATATTTAGACAACATAATAGGCTATTTGAGTAAAGCGCAAATTAGGGAAGTTCCTTTTATGTAGCAGGGATGCCCCATGCCCATTTAGTCTATGTGGTTGAAGATCATCGGCCAACTGCCGCGGGCATAGGTTTTGAAGCCAGGGCGGTATGCACAGAATACTTGTTTTAATTGCCGTTACTGCTTTTGGGGTCACCGCCTGTAAGGATGAATCCAGGCAGGAAGGGGATACTCCCAAGGCGAATAGTGACCTTATACCCCGTAATGCCACTATTACCAAAGCCAATTCCTATAGTGACGTGTTCCTGGACAGTGTAGATATGGAATCGTTTATTACAGAACAGAAGCTGAATGATACTGTCAGTACGGGCATGCGTAACTTTTACAATGCCCGTAATTACCAGTATGCCTGGTTTGCGAGTGACGGACTTACTGAGCAAGCATTGGCATTCCGGAATTTATATGATTATACGATAGACACCGGCAGTACCCAGAAATCGCTGGACCGTAGACTGGAAAGGCTGATGGCCAATGATAGTCTGCAGGTTAATGCTGCCAATGCCGATATCCGTAAAACGGAGCTCTTGCTTACCTGGCGATATGTAAATTATGTTTGGGACCAATACAATGGCAAAAATGCGCGCAATGCCGCGCTGGTGCAATTGGTGCCATCCCAAAAATATCCGGTTATTGAAATGGCGCAGGCGGTATTGGACAATAAAGAGTCGCCCAATAAAAACTACAAAGCATTAAGACAACAACTAACTACCTATCTGGCTATCGAACAAAAAGGAGGATGGGTGACAATCCCTGCCCGAGGAAAGAAGCTTAAAAAGGGAAGCATCGATACGGCAGTCGTATTGATCAAAAAGAGGCTACAGGCTACGGAACAATTTGCGGCGAAGGATACCAGTGCTGTCTTCAATGATCAATTGGTTACGGCAGTGAAAGCCGCGCAATCGGGCTATGGTTTTACAGCAGATGGCGTTGTAACACCTATACTGATCAGAGAGCTTAATGTTCCTGTGACAAAGCGGATAGAACAATTGCTGGTAAACCTGGAGCGGATGCGCTGGATGCCGGCAGAGCCCAATGGAAGTCTTATATGGGTGAATATACCTGCCTTTAAGCTCTATGTGCAGGATGGCAGTAAGCAGTTGTTCAATATGGACGTTGTGGTAGGCAAAGAAGGTCATAGTACTGTGATGTTTTCGGGCAACCTCAACCAGGTGGTGTTCAGTCCTTACTGGAACCTGCCGGAAAATATTGTAAAGAAGGAGGTGTTACCCCATATAGAGAAGAACAGTCAATACCTGGCAGAAAATAATATGGAGATCACGGGAGAGGAAGATGGGGTGCCGGTGATACGACAGCTACCGGGCGATAAAAACCAATTGGGGAAAATAAAGTTCCTGTTCCCTAACAGCTTTAATATCTATTTCCATGATACGCCTTTCAAAGACCTGTTCAATAAAGACAAGCGGGCATTTAGTCATGGTTGTATTCGATTGCGTGAACCGGTAAAGCTGGCAGAATACCTGCTGGTGGATCAACCTGAGTGGACGCCTGCCAAAATAGACAGCGCCATGAATAGCGGCAAAGAAAAGTATGTACGTGTGAAGGAGCCAGTGCCTGTGTTGATCTATTACTATACGGCCTGGGCAGATGACAATAACCAGTTACAGTTCAGGGATGATATTTATGGACATGATGAGAAGCTGGCTAAAAAGATGTTTGTACGAGGCAATACGAGTGAAACGTTGGCGGTGGCAAAGGCAGAAAGGCGTTAAGGCCAGGAGGCAGCGATACCAGGTTTAACCCATGGTATCCGCCAACATGGTATCGGTCAGGAGGGGATTGGTTTTGTAGATGATCTTTGACAGCGCCAGGTATTTGTTATCGTGCCCATAGATGAACAAACAGCTGCCATCTCTAATGGTATTGATGATGGCTTTTGCCAATGCAGCTGGAACAGCCGGACAGCCAAGGCTGCGACCAATGTATCCTTTCGCATTGACCATGCGTTCGTTCACATAAGCTGAGCCATGTATAACGATGGCACGTTCCAAAGCATTGTCATTGATGCCTTGTTCCATTCCTTCGAGGCGCAAGGAATATCCATTGTGGCCTCTGTAGGTATTGCCAGTAACATAAAAGCCGAGGCTGCTTTGAAAGCTTTCGGGCCTGTTGGAAAACCGGGTGGCCATATCGGCACCTGAATTTCTGCCATGGGATACATAGGTATTAAAGACCAATTTATTTGTCTCCATATCTATGATGAACAGTCGCTTCTTTGAAGAAGGCAGGCTAAAATCTGCAATAGTAAGGTAACGTGCATTGTGTATCTCGCCAGCATCCTGCAGACTCTTGTATCCCTGCATGGCATATAAATAAGCTTCGCGTGAAAGAGCCAGTGTATCAAGTCGCAGGCTATCGTACAATACTGTTTTACTTACTGGCGCGGGAGCCGAAACAGTTGCTGCCTGTTTGACGGGAGCATTTGATAACACAGTCATTCCCAATACTGCTGATACACACCCGATCAATACAAGTGAGAATATAAAAGGTTTTACTTTCGGCTGCATGAATCTTCTCCTGTTTAAATGATAAAAATGGTACCGAACCTTATAGACGTTCTTCGGCACCGATTGGTTCGCCGGGGTGGGCCGTTAAAGGAATTTTAACAAGTTGGCCTTATGTTCACTAAGTAATAATCATTACCGGATGCCCACTTACATGGAAATTAACCGGATGCAGTGGTTCCCCAGGCCGCATCCGGGTGGGCATTAATTCTACAATATGAAGCTGCCATTGTGTGGAATGATCTCACGAAAATACTTGCATCATTTGTTCATTGGCCTTAATGTACTGATATACAGTGATTGCTTCCGGGTATTATTGTTGGCACAGATTTTATGCTTTATATAGTGTAATCGAACGACGATTTCCTGGAAAGTAAGGTCACCTATCCCTAACAGGATAGAAGATAAACACAAAGGAATAAGCGTTCATGAAAAGTGTGTTCCCTACGGAGTGCACTTTTCGCTTTTAGGATATTTCCCTGCTTCATCATGCCATAATAAACTTTCAAGTCTCTGCCAGTAACTCATTTGTGGTATTTAGTGGTTTAAAGATTAAGTACTTATACTATTGGCCGTGTTTTAAAAAAGCGCCAGTTTAGCATAACTGTTTGGTTTCCCTTACGCTGCTTTAACATTTGTCCTTATAACACAACTGTAAACAAACATTATGACTGCTGAAAAAAAGCTGGGGTTATCCTTATCAGGTGGAGGATACAGGGCTGCTGCGTTTCACCTGGGTACACTCCGGAAGCTGCATGAGATGGGCGTTCTACAGCAGGTAGATGTAATGTCCACCATATCGGGAGGTTCAATAACCGGTGCATATTATTGTTTGAATAATAAAGATTTTGAGGCCTTTGAGAAGCATATGCTGGAGGCACTGGGCCATAAGAATGTGATCAAACAGGTATTTCTTTCCTTTACTTTCATCAGAACCTTGTTGTTTTTGCTGGTATTTCTTGTGCCTGCAATCTATGTATTGTTTACACACTATGCCTGGTTGTCCCTGATTTTGATCGGACTGCTGTTGTACCTGTTTGTACGTTTCCAGTTTGCCATATTTCCGGTAAGTAAGGAAATAGAGAAAGCCTATAACAAATTCTTTTATAAGAACGCTACGCTTTCGCAGCTATCCAATAAGCCCTTATTGGCCATTGGCTCTACCAATCTGCAAACGGCCAGGCCTTTTACTTTCTCCCGGCTAAAGATGGAAGATTCCTCCTATGCATTCCTGGATCCGCCTGTTCGTTTTAAGCAGGATGAATTCCCGGTGGCAAGGGCAGTGATGGCTTCTTCCTGTGTTCCTTTTGCTTTTACGCCGGTGCATATTGACCAGGTATACTTTGAATCGCCGGCCGACGTGCTGCGCGTGGAACCTCAACTGGTAGATGGCGGCGTGTATGACAACCAGGGTATTCAAAAGCTTACTCAAAAAGGCAGTATGTATGCCTGCGATATTGTGATCACCAGTGATGCGGGTAATAAGCTGCCTTTCGAGGGTTCATTTAATAACCTGCTGGTCTTATTGATCCGGACGATGGATGTGTTTATGGCACGCATCAAAAACTTTCAGATGGTGCAGGACATTTATGATAATGCCGCCAATGCGGGCCGGCAGATGGCTTATTTGTCATTGGGGTGGAACCTGGAGCAGTGTATTCCTGGTTTTATTGATAACCTGGCCAAAGGAAAGATCACAGAAGAAGTGATTGAGGCCCATCAGTTCAAGCCGGAATGGGTGACTGATCCGGCCCGTTATCGGAAGGAGCTTACTACCTACCTGGAAAATGAAGTAAATTACAAAGTGATCTTACAGCGGAACCTCAAACCACCACAGCTGACCATTGCCCGGAATGTGGGCACCAACCTGACGCCTTTATCTAAGGAAGAACTTACTTACCTTGCTATACAAGCGGCCAACCTTACAGAACTGCAGGTAAGGCTGTATTGTCCTACATTAACGCAACCGTCATGAAAGATTGTGTCAATATAACTACTATAAAGCCTGCCTTCCGAAAGTTGCGGGCTTTTACTTTTGACCCCTCTCTGTCCCTTAAACTGGATACGAGCGTTATCAATAACATTGTTTATAAAGTGCCCTGGGAATCCCTGAAACCGGGGCCGGTAGGGGAATACATTGAGGTGGTGGACTTCGATCCTTCCAGTGGATGTTTTTATAAACCCGTAAACCTCGATGATCCTTATACACTGGCGCAGGATGGATTGGACCCCGCAGAAAGTAATCCGCAGTTTCACCAGCAGATGGTATATGCGGTGGCGATGATCACCATTAAGAATTTTGAGCGGGCGCTGGGACGTAAGATATTGTGGAGCCCTTACCGTGATAAAAGTGGTTACTCAGCAGGCTATGTACAGCGGTTGCGTATCTATCCGCATGCTTTGCGCGAGGCCAATGCATATTACAGTCCGCAGAAAAAAGCCTTGCTGTTTGGATACTTCAGTGCAGCACCCGATACACCCAGTTTAATGATGCCAGGCGGTACGGTATTTACCTGCCTGAGCCATGATATTGTAGCCCATGAAATAACGCATGCCCTGCTGGATGGTATGCACCGGCGGTATATTGAAGCTACACATCCCGATTCGCTGGCATTCCATGAGGCTTTTGCAGACATTGTAGCCTTGTTCCAGCACTTTACCTTCCCGGAAGTATTGAAGGATCAGATAGCGCGTACGAGGGGCGATCTGGCCAGCCAGAATTTACTGGGCCAGCTGGCGCAGGAGTTTGGAAAAGCCATTGGCCATTACGGCAGCCTGCGGGATGCGCTGGGAACGGTGAATGATGAGACGGGTAAGTGGGAGCCACTTGTACCCGACCCTACCGGTTACCAGAAGATCGTAGAGCCGCATGAGCGGGGTTCGATCCTGGTGGCTACGATCTTTGACATCTTCAGTAATATTTATCGTCGCCGGGTGGCCGACCTGCTGCGCATTGCTACAGGCGGTACGGGGATGTTGTCGGCTGGCTCACTGCATCCCGACCTGGTAAACCGGATGGCGCAGGAGGCGAGTAAAACGGCCGGGCAGATATTAAAAATATGTATCCGGGCGCTGGATTATTGTCCGCCGATGGATATCAATTTTGGAGATTACCTGCGGGCCATGATCACTTCAGATTATGACCTGGTGGAAGAAGACAATATGGACTATCGCATCGCTATTATAGAAGCTTTCCAGCGGAGAGGTATTTTCCCGGACAATGTAAAGAACATGAGCGTGGAAAGCCTGCTGTGCAAGGTAGAGGAAGAGGAAGAAGCGGGGGTGTTTGAAGACCAGTTTACAAACCTGCTTGAGTTTTTTAAGTTGTTCAAGGAAAAGATCAGTTATATCACGAACCGGCAAGACCTCTATAATCTTACCAAAGTATTTATCACAGGGGGCAATATCAGTGACCTGGGCGGCAGGCAAAATCAAGCTAAGCAAACCAAAGAGCGGGGTACCACGGACCATATTATGGGACTGCACCAGCGTTTGAATGTAAAGTTCATGGGTGCGAAGGCTGTTGAGCAATTCTGCAAGCTGACCGGTTTGTTACTGGATGAAAAGCTGATCGATTACCAGGGCATCGGGCGGTCGGAAGCAAAAAACACCAAGGGGGCGCCCAAGCTGGAGGTACACAATCTAAAATTAGCCAGCCGTGTGGGACCCAGTGGCAACGTATTGAACCAAATACTGGTAACGCTTACACAGCGTCGGGGGGTGGTATGTGATACGGATCAATATGGCAATGTAGAGGTGAAAGGTTTCTTTGTAGCAGATGCTCCGGAAAATGGGTGGTATGCGCTACCGGAAAAACCAGGGGCAGTTCCCATCAAGCAACCTTATCCTGAAAAAACAGAAGGGCTCACAGGAGAAGGCAGTGAAAAGGTATTGCCGAAGGGATGGTTTATTTTCAGGGGAGGATGTACGTTGATCTTTGACCTGAACTATGCTTCGAGCAAAGACAATGTGAAGCTGAAGTACATTATCAAGAAGGATATTAATGATAAAGAGCGGATGAAGCGGCAGTACCGCATGCTTTTCAACAATAATGATTTTTCCCTGAACGCTACTTATTTCGGTACGGCTTATGGCAACCTGGAAGCAGAGCCATTTGCCATTATCCATAAAATTCTATAATGCGCTTATGGCTGCTGTAAAAAAAACTACCCGGAAAGTGGCGCCTAAGAAGGCGGCATCGAAAGCGGTTAAGAAAGCTGCTCCTGCGGTGAGTGCCAGAAAAGTAGGGAGCAAAGTAGAGAAGAAGCCGGTTAAGAAAGCTGCTCCGAAAGTAACCGGCCTGCCAACAGGCAAGGCCGACAGTGTATCTGTGCGTATGTATGCTCACGGTTTTGGAGATTGTTTTCTGCTCACCTTTTTGAGTAAGGAACAACCTATTTACCGGATGCTGATCGACTGTGGTATGCTTACAGGCGATTCGGACAGGTTGAGGCAGGTGATCGACCATATCAAAACAGATTGTGGCGGGAAGCTGGACCTGGTGGTACAAACCCATGAACACAAGGATCATATTTCGGGGTTTAATCTTCGGGATAAGAACAAAAATCTTTTGTGGGATGCTATTGAAGTGGAAAGGGTATGGCTGGCCTGGACAGAAAATACAGGGAGTAATGGGGATGACCTGGCGATACAGTTAAAGCAGAAGCAGGAGAAAAAGAAAAAGGCGCTGGCGAAAGCCTTGCAATTGTACAACTCTTCTATACAGCAGGCAGAGCATCGCACGATGATGAACAAGGAATACCAGGGTTCAGATTACTATGCTGCGCAACAGCGCTATGCGACAGCGCTGCAACAGATATTGGGCTTTTTCGATATCAGCGCGGAGGACGTAGCAGGCCTGGCTGCGAACGGTACTGAATTGGGACTTACGATGAAGGATGCGATGGGTTATTTTATCAATCGCAGCCGGACGAAGGGAAGTCCTGATATAAGTTTCTGGAATCCCGGGGAACAGGCTGACAATAAAACAACGGGATTACCAGGTATTAATTTCTATTTCCTGGGGCCTCCCAAAGATTATGATAAGCTGCGGGTGATGGAAGATTCGCAGCACATTGAAATGTATTTGACGGAGATGGGGCTTTCTGATAATTTCTTTGTGGCGCTGACGAGTGAAGAAGATGAAGAAAGCAATGAAGCATTATCACCCTTTCACAAGCGCTACCGCTGGCAAGGGTTGGCGAAGGAGCAGTCGGCAGATCCGGAAGATATATGGAATTTGTATTACAATAAGGATCACGATTGGCGGAGTATTGAAAACGACTGGCTGCACAATGCAGGAGCACTCGCACTTAACCTGGATTCCTATACCAACAATACAAGCCTGGTGATCGCCATTGAACTGGAGGACAGTGATAAGGTATTGTTGTTTCCGGCAGATGCGCAGATCGGTAACTGGCTAAGCTGGACGGAGGCTGTTGATGACAAAAACCCGGAACCCCGGTTGAAATGGCAGGTGACCAAGAAAGGGAAGCAGGAAACGGTCACTGCCGGGGAGCTGTTGAAACGTACGGTATTTTATAAAGTGGGGCACCATGCCAGCCACAATGCTACGGCCCGGAAGCATGGCTTGGAATTAATGACCAGTGAAGAGCTGGTGGCCATGATAACAGT
The DNA here is from genome assembly GCA_966211765.1 of uncultured Paraflavitalea sp. GTDB lineage: Bacteria > Bacteroidota > Bacteroidia > Chitinophagales > Chitinophagaceae > Paraflavitalea. The sequence continues at coordinate 248,584 of CBIHOV010000008.1, read as the reverse complement.
AGATGAGGCGGTGGCCAAAAAGCAAGGGAAAAAAGGATGGAAGATGCCTGCTGAGGACCTGTACAAGAGATTGCAGGAAAAGACCAGGAGCCGCATTATACGGCTTGATAAAGGCAGCATACTGGCCAATGGTGCCAAGGACCTGCCGGAGGGCGCCAAGCCCAATAAACAGCAATTAGATGACTTTAATAGCTGCTTGAGCGAATCTGATATTATTATTACGACTGATGAGGGTATAAAGCGCCCCTTGTTTTTTGAATACCTGGTGAAAGGATAGGCAACATTATTGCATATACTTGTCATATTTCATCTAAAACAAGGATATTGCGCACCTATGCAACAACAGGCAGGAGATCGAGTAAGCAATGGTTGTCTGATCATTCAGAGTGTGGCACTGACTGCATTATTTTGTGTTTTCTACTCCATGCAAGGTTTCTCCCAAACTGATACGGCTAAAAAATTTGACCGGAACTATTATGAGTCTTATACTGACCTGATCACTTCCCGGGTATACTTTTCCCAGAAATATACAGCACTGCGCATCCGCGGAGCGGACAAGGGCAGGGACCTGGAATACCGCCCCAATACCACGCTCAACTTTGGCGTGGGCGCTACTTATGGATGGTTTACGCTGAACCTGGCTTATGGATTTGATATACTGAACCGGGCAGATGATGCGAAGGGCAAAACCCGCTACCTCGACCTGCAATCGCATATTTATACCCGCAAAATGAGTGTTGACCTTTTTGGCCAGCTTTACCGGGGTTTCTATGCCTATCCTAAAAGGATTGTACCGCAGGATGATAAAGAGTGGTATCTAAGGCCCGATATCAAGATGCGGCATTTTGGCGCGGCCGCTTATTACATCTATAACTGGAAGAAATTTTCGTTGCGATCGGCCACCTTGCAAAATGAGTGGCAGAAGAGATCGGCAGGCAGCTTTTTAGTAGGCGGCGAGTTCTATTATGGCCAAAACAAGGGTGATAGTGCTTTTGTGCCGGGGGCTTTGGAGAACGAATTTAGTCAGGCAGGGGTAACAAAGACCCGCTATTTTGATATTGGTCCTGGTATTGGGTATGCCTATACCCTGGTGGTGAAGGAGCATTTTTATGCAACGGGCGGTCTAACAGTGAGCTTTCCGCTGAGCTTTCAGAAGCAATGGCGTAATGACAATACAGAGCACAAAGTATCTATCAGCCCGGACGTACTTACCCGGATAGGGATTGGTTATAACAGTGACCGTACGAATGTGAGCATCATATGGGTAAATAGTACGGTACAAACGAAAGGGAAAAGTGGTGAATATGCGATACGGACAGGTAATGTAAGGCTCAATGCGGCTTATCGCTTCAAGCCAGGACCTTCACTGAAGCGCAAAATAAAATTCTTTGAAGCCAGGGAGTAAGAAAAATAAAAAACCTCCTCCGGAGAACAGGAAGAGGTAATGACAACATGCATATATGAGAATCGTCATCATTTTTACTTTTTACTGAATGGCATTGACGACCCATCCTTCATTTTCTTTTGTCTGGCGTTGTTTTTCCCAGGCCAGCACAGCCGCCTCCAATACTTTTCTGAGGTTCATTTTTACTCTTCGTCTTTCCAGTTTTAACACAATACCCTGCACTTGCTCTTTGTACACCATCACCTGGTCGTTGTTGTAAAAACGAACGGTGTATTGTTTGGGTACATGTATATTGGACTCAACCACCCAATACCCTTTTTCAGAAACCCAACGAGGTGCAACCGGGGCAGGGGTTACTTCTTCCTCCTGCGCAAACGCAGCGGTACCGGCTAATAGTAAGCAAGCGAGTACCAACAAATTCAAACACTTTTTCATGGCTAAATAATTATACTTTAAGAATTACTTGTAACACTCCTAAAATTATGTTTCGTGAGGGCAGGAAAAACACAAAGTGGATCAACTGTGGGAGTTGTTTGACAGAACGCTAAAAGATTGCCTTAATCAGGGAAATTGTCGACGAATGGATTTGGTCGATGTAATGGTTCGTGGGGACAGGATCCATGGCGACGAACCTTGGCGGAGGGTGGCATTAAGCTATAAAATGATCAAGGGTGCGCCGCCCCGACTAAAAGTACGGGAGGGCCCACCCTTGATCTACACGCAAGTGACTGTTGGTTATTGTAAGGGATTACTCTAATTCCTTGAGCCAGGCCTGGGCTTCTTCGCGGGCGGCCTCTACTACGCCTCTGCCAGCGCGGAAACACATTTTCCATTGTCCGTCTTTGGCTTCGTAATCGGGATTGGCAAACATGCTGCCATTGAGTTTGGCATCAAAATCAACTGTTGCTGAAATGCTGAGGAATTCTTTCAGTCTTTGTTTGATGAGCTCATTGGCATCAGCAGGATACTTCTTTTCATCATCGGCTTTGTTGAGTTGTTTGTCGATGGCCTTGTCAATCATTTTCATGGGATTGGGAATGCCGAGTTTCTTCTTCTTGTAACCGAGCCGCTCATTTCTCCATTTGGAATATTTCTTCTGAAACTCGCTGCTTTTGGAGTATTCTTTTGCAAAGCGGATCAATTGACGGGTGCCGGCCACTTTCAGTTCTACTGATAAGGATTTGGCTTTCTTAATCACTTCGTAATTGGTGGAAATAAAACCACCGCCAAAGGAGGCGATGACGTTTTCTTTGGCATCATCTTCTGTGAAGCTAAGGTCTTCAAAAATATTGGTGACGGTGGCAGCCAATAATGTAATGGCTAACACAAATACGCTTAAAATTTTCATGGCTAAAATGTTGTTACCAGGTTAATTTATTATCCGGGTTGGTTGTTAAAGTATATGCAAACCTATTGGATAAAGAAAGGCTGGGCAATCGCACAAACATGTGAATTGTTGAACAAGCGCCCCAAAGGGGCCAGAATGGTTAAGGAACCGTTTTTCTGTTCCAAAAGAACTGTGGAACGGAATGGTATTTGTAATTTTATATACGCAATTCTAACTGGTTATCAAGGATCATTGTTGTAAAACCGAACCATTATGAAGGAGGACAAAAACAGTGTAACCAACCAGCATGCCTGTCACTATATTACCTTTAATACAGTAGATTGGGTAGACGTGTTTATAAAGCCCGTTTACAAGCGTATCATTGCGAATACGCTCAATGATCTCATTGCTACCAGGGGCCTTACGGTATACGCCTGGTGCCTGATGACCAACCACCTGCATTTGCTGCTCCAAGCCAAAGACGGATCCGGGTTGGCTATGATCGAGCGGGATTTCAAACGAATTACCACCACGCATATTTTAGAAGCCATGGAAATGGAACAGGAACTGCGCCGCGACTGGATGCTGGGCCGGTTTGAACATTTTAGTCAGAGCCTGAAGAAGATCGAGAAATACCAGGTGTGGCAAAGCTGCAGCAACCCCGAGTTCCTGGATTTTAAGCAGCCCATGAAGGTAAAGGAGTACCTGGGTTATATCCATGAAAACCCGGTACGCGACAGGATCGTATTCCTGCCGGAGGATTATGTGTTTAGTTCAGCGGGAGACTATGCAGGGCGCAAGGGCCTGGTGCATGTGACGGTTATTGACATGGAGGGGCTGATCAAAGGTGTGGTAAAGGGAAGGTGAGGAATCGGCAGTCGACAATCGGTCCCGCCAATGGGCGGGAGCAGTGCGTTTGCTTCGAGAGGAGATAGCTCTCTATTTAACAGCCTCTTTCAGCGCCTGGACAGTTTTCTTGTCATTTCCTACAAAGATCTTGTCGTTGAGGATGGCGACGGGGCGTTTGAGGAAGGTGTATTCTTCCAGGATGAAATTGCGGTAATCTTTTTCGGTCAATTGCTTATCCTTCAAGCCCATTTCCTTGTATTTAAGGGCCCGGCGGCTGAAGAGGGCTTCATAACTGCCTGCCATTTTCTTCATTTCCTCCAATTGGGCGAGCGTGATCTTTTCGGTCTTGATGTCCTGCATGGTGAATCCTGCCTTGTCTACGCCGGTTTCCTTGATAATAGCCTGGCAAGTGGTGCAGGTTGCGAGGTGATAAAACTTCTTCATAATAGTAAGAAAAGCGCAATTTAATCCATTGATCTTGAATAGTTACACCTATGTTTTGGTTAAAACGGATGTTCCAACTGTAATAATTTCCGACATTCGCCGACCAATTAGTATCTTTTCGTTAAAACCACCCAAGTTTGCAGTCCAGGCCTGACCAAAATGAATTTATTGTGTTGGTAAATCAACACCGGGGTATGTTGTACAAGGTATGTAACCTGTATTGTTCATCGGAGTATGATAAACAGGACCTTTTCCAGGAGATCGTGATCCAGTTGTGGAAAGCATATCCACGATTCAGGGGCGACTCTAAGTTTGGTACCTGGCTCTACCGTATTGCGCTCAATACAGCGATCTCGGACCTGCGTAAGCAAAAGAAGCACATTCAAAGTGTGGAACCAGACAAACTGCCGACTGAGATACAGGATATTCAATACAATAAGGACAAAGAAGAAAAATTACAGCAGTTATACCATGCAATTCACCAGCTTCCTGAAATAGAGCGGGGTATTGTGATGTTGTACCTGGAAGATAAGAGTTATGAAGAGATGGAAGAGATATTGGGTATTAATCAGAATAACCTGCGGGTAAAGATGAACAGGATCAAGGAAAAATTACGTAAACTCACTAAAGTTGTAGAACATGGATTTGGATAACCTCAAAGAGATCTGGAAGGACCTGGACGAGAAGGATTTCCATCCTGCCAAGAGGGAGGGGATAGTGCCTGCTGTGACCAGTCATGAGGAAGAGATTGCGGCCATTTTACGGAAGCGTTCTCAGAACCCTATTGCGAAGATCAAGCGTAACCTGGCTACTGAAACGATTGTGATCGTTGTACTGTATTCAATTACGATGTGGTATTATATCACTGCCTGGAAAGGACAATATTGGGAGATAGCGGTTTTGCTGGGTATTATTGGCGCCTCCTTCGTGGTGTATTATTTCCGTAAGAATAAGTTGTTGAAAGAGATGCAGCGGGTGGATTTTGAGGTGAAGGCAAACCTGGAGCAAAGGCTGCATACGCTTGAAAAATATGTACGTTTTTATTTTGTGTCCGGCACTGTGCTTACCCCTGCCGCTTATTTTGTAGCCGGCGTGATCATCTTGTTTAAAACCCCTCCGCGCTCTACGGAAAAGATGCCTCCCATGTTCACGCATATTACGGGGCACGACTATTTTATTCTGTTTACCGTATCGGGCGTAGCCCTGGCTATTGGCAGTTACTTCCTGAACATCTGGTTTTCCAATAAACTATATGGCAGGCATATCAATAAACTGAAGAACCTATTGAACCAGATGGAGGAAAGTGAATAGTTAATAGTGAATGGTTTATCTCTTGCTTCGAAAACTCTGGCCTTTGTAAAGGCGTGATAGTAGGAATTTGACAAACGCCTGGTTAAAATAGTATTGCTTTCAAAGGACGTGGTATTTTTTAGTAATTTGAGCATCTAATCTAATTACGATGCCTGCTACCCGTCGCGACTTTATCAAACAATCTTCTCTGCTTGCCGCTGGTTTCTTCATCAATAAAGAAGACCTGTTTAAGAAGAAGAAACCTGTAGGCGTACAGCTTTACACCCTCCGCAATCAGATCAGCAAAGACCCGAAAGGCACACTGGAAAAAGTGGCGCAACTGGGTTATAAGCAAGTGGAAACATTTGGTTATGGTAACCGCAAATGGTTTAACCTGACGCCTGCTGAATTATCCGCCATTTTAAAGAACAATGGACTTAGCTCTCCCAGCGGACATACTTATCCCGGCAGTTTTTTCCTGAAAGGTGGTTGGGAAGACGAGTGGAAAAGGGCGGTGGAAGATTCCAAAGCACTTGGGCAGGAGTTCATTACCATTCCCTGGCTGGAAGAAGCCTACCGGAAAGATGCGGACAACTACAAGAAGATCGCAGAAGGATTGAACAAGGCAGGCGGCCTGGCCAAAGAAGGCGGGCTGAAACTGGCTTACCACAACCATGATTTTGAGTTTGCCAGCATCGATGGACAAACAGGTTTTGACATTCTCACTAAAAATACGGACGCCAAACTGGTACACTTTGAACTGGACCTTTATTGGGCTGTGAAAGCAGGACATGATCCTGTGCAATTGTTCCAACAGCACCCGGGCCGGTTTGCGATGTGGCATATCAAGGATATGGACAATACGCCTAAAAAATTCTTTACAGAGGTAGGCAGTGGGGTGATCGACTTCAAGCCGATCTTTAAAAATGCCAGGCTGAGTGGCATGAAATACTTCTTTGTAGAGCAGGATGAATGTCCGGGTTCTCCTTTTGATAGCATCGCCAAAAGCATTGGTTATTTGAAAGCGAACATACTTTAGTCGCGATGAATGGTTCTTGAGACAGGAACAAGGACGACGGAAATATGAGACTGCTTGTGTGTGGATTTAATTGTAATTTGAACACTTAACCTCCCTTTTTTAATCAAAATTCAACGATCATGAGCCATCGCAGAAAATTTCTGCAGCAAACAGCTGCCCTGGTAACGGGTGCTACTGTATTGTCTTCTTTTGACAACAGCACTTTTTCCATATTTAAGAATCGTATTTCACCGGCCGACCAACTCAATGTGGGCGCCATTGGTATCAATGGTATGGGCTGGGCCAATGTGAATGCAGCGCTGAAAGTGCCGGGGGTAAACCTGGTAGCGATCTGTGATGTAGACAACAATGTATTAAACAAGCGTAAGGCAGACCTGGCCAAGATGAATGTGGATGTATCCAAAGTGAGTGTGTATACTGATTACCGCAAACTGCTGGAGCAAAAAGATATTGATGTGGTGATCATCGGCACACCTGATCACTGGCATGCTTTGCAAATGATCCATGCCTGTGAAGCGGGCAAAGATGTGTATGTTGAAAAGCCGGTAGGCAATTCTATTATAGAATGCAGGACGATGGTAGCAGCCCAACAACGGTACAACAAAGTAGTTCAGGCTGGCCAATGGCAACGCAGCCAGCAGCACTTCCGGGATGCTGTTGATTTTGTGCACAGCGGACAGCTTGGTAATATCCGTACAGCGAAGGTTTGGTGTTACCAGGGATGGATGCATCCGGAGCCTGTACGGCCAGACAGTGCCCCTCCTGCAGGCGTAGATTATGCCGCCTGGCTGGGCCCCGCTCCTACCAGACCTTTTAACGCGAGCCGTTTTCACTTTCATTTTCGCTGGTTCTGGGATTATGCAGGCGGCCTGATGACGGACTGGGGTGTGCACCTGCTGGATTATGCCCTGCTGGGTATGAAGGCGCCTACGCCCAAAACAATTGCAGCGCTGGGTGGTAAGTTTGCCTATCCGGACCTGTATGAAGAAACGCCTGATACGCTTACGACCTTATACGAGTTTGATGGGTTTAACCTGGTGTGGGATTCTGCGATGGGTATCGACAATGGCTCTTATGGCCGCAACCATGGCATTGCCTTTATTGGCAACAATGGCACGCTGGTACTGGACCGCGGAGGATGGGAAGTGATCGAGGAAAAGCAAAGTAAGAGCAAGGTGTCAAAACCATTGGTCAAAGCTTCTGATAATGGACTAGAAAAGCATTGGGTAAATTTTGTAGACGTAGTAAAATCGCGGAAGATGGCCGATCTGCATTGTTCTATCCAGGACGGCGCTCATGTGGCTACGGTAGCACAGATGGGTAATATTGCTTTCCGTACGGGCCAGAAGCTAACCTGGGATAAGGCCAAGGGAGCATTTACGGATAATAAGGTGAATAAGGACTACCTGATGAAGGAATACCAGAATGGGTATAAGCTGCCGAAGGTCTGAGTACAAGACATAAAGGCAGCGAGGCAACGAAGTATAAAAACAACGTGCTGAACATATAAAACAGGGGAGCGGCCTTTAAAAGGCGCTCCCCTGTTTAGTTTTATGATCAATGCTCAATTCTGCGTGTTCATTATTGAGCAACGAGTCTTATTATTTCAATCTTTTGATCTTTATGTTGCGGTACCATACGGGGTCGCCATGATCCTGGAGGGCGATGCGGCCGCTTTTGAAGGTGCCGAATGTGGACCATTCTTTGAATTTACTGCCTGCGATCATTTTGCGCCAGTTATCATCCCACATTTTGGTTGATACTACTTTGGCGCCATTAAGGTAGAACTCCAGGGTGCTGTCTTTGGCAATGATCTCGGCTTCGTTCCACTCGCCTACTGGTTTTACCGTTTCGGGTGAGCTGGAGATGAGGTCGTAGAGATCGCCGGCGTGGTGTTTTATGATCTTTCCATCCTTGTGGCCTGCATTGTCCAGCACCTGCATTTCGGGGCCGGTATGGTAGGGCTTTTCGATCTTGGGGTCTTCTTTCACATAGAACATGATACCGCTATTGCCGGCGGAATCGAGTTTCCATTCTACTTTAAGGTGGAAGTTGTCGTACTCTTCATCGGTAACGATATCGCCGCCGCCTACGGTCTTATCATCCTTGCGCTGGGCAGGATCGAGGTGGAGGGTACCATCTACCACTTTCCAGGCAGCGCCGTCGGACAGGCTCTTGAATACATGCCAGCTCTTCTTGGAGGTGCCGTCGAAAAGCAGCTGCCATCCGTCGGCCTGTTCGGCTGCGGTGAGGCTGTTGTTGGCCGGAGGAGTGGTGGTGGTGGCTACCATGGTATCTTTTTTGGTATCGTCGGCTGAAGCCGGTTGTTCGTTTGACTGGCAGGCGCTAAAAGCTGATGCCAGGATAAATGCCGCAAGCAGGAATCGCATAAATGTGGATTTAATTGTTCGTTCAAGATACATGATTGCGCATAAAATTTAACTAATGAAATGTTAACCGGCTGTCAGTTTTTCAGTAAATTTATGTTGGATATATACTCAATAAGGGTTTATGAAAGTGGGCGTCCTATATTATTCTTCGCGAGAGCCAAATTGCCCAGCCCTGCCGTTTTACTCATTGCAAAGCCTTTCACCTTACGTGCGGTTTACTTTCGGTTTACTTCCGGTTTACGTGTGAGTAAGCCAGTACATGGTTGATCCACGGTTTATCCTGGGCGTATCCCAGGGTGAAGGTGGGGTCATTTTCTTCTTTGGCCAATCGCGCAAGCTGACAAAACAGCAGTTATTTCATACAAAAGCAAAGAGGCTGTTCTTTCGAAAGGACAGCCTCTTTGCTTTTATGTTTTTGGGACCTTTTAGAGTTCTTTGATCTTGATGTTGCGGAAGAACACTTTATTGCCGTGGTCCTGTAATACGATATGGCCTTTTTTATAAGCGGCGAAATCAGTTGAGTTTTTGAATTTGCTTTTTTGAACGAGTGCTTTCCAGTTTTCATCCCACATGATGGTAGACACGATTTTTACGCCATTCTGGTAAAGGTCGAGTTTACCCTGATTGAGTACGATCTCAATCTGGTTCCATTCACCGATGGGTTTGGCATTTTCGGGGGAAGCTGACACGAGGTCGTATAAGTCGCCCGCGCGGTGCTTGATATTTTTGGCATCGGCGTGTTTATCATTGTCGATGATCTGCATTTCGGGACCTGATTGAAATGCGTAGCGGAACCGGAGGTCTTCCCTGGACAGGAAGATGATGCCGCTGTTGCCGCCTTCTGTGAGCTTCCATTCCAATTTGAGGTGAAAGTTTTCAAAAGAGTCGGTGGTAATGTATTCGCCGGCGCCTTCGCCTTTGGGGCCTCTTGCTTCGGGATCAAAATAGATGGCGCCGTCGGCTACTTTCCAGGCAGAACCATCGGTACGGTTGTTATAAATATGCCAGCCTGCTTTGGTGGTGCCATCGAACAGGAGTTTCCAGCCATCCTTTTTTTCCGCTTTGGTGAGGGTGTTGAGGGATGGAGTGCTGGTGGTGTTTTTGGATGAGCTACAGGCGATGGCGCCGGATACGAGGAGCAGGAGGCAAAACCGTTTTAGCATTGTAAAAAATTTGGATTGAAAGTACGGGAATTTCCGGACATCGGGGGTTAAATCAGGAAAAATGTGGGGGAGGAGGGTGAATCTTTCCTCCTGGTGTGAGGGGATATTATAGAAACAGGTTCTGCCATGCACCTGGACGGGCCAGGGGAATGATAGAACCTGTTTGACAGTCTTTAACCAGGACCAATTATTTCTTAAGCGCCAGGATGTATTTTACCATCTCTGTAGCATCTTCCTTGCTAAGGGTCGGGTGCGGGGTCATTGGCACGGTACCCCAAACGCCTGTTCCGCCATTGATCACTTTGCTTACGAGTGTATCGATATTGGCTTGTGTAGCTTCGTATTTAGCGGCTACATCGGTATAAGCAGGGCCTATATTTTTTTCGCTGATCTTGTGGCAAGTGGTACAGTCGTTGGCACCGATCAATTCGAGACCTTTCTGGTTATCAACTGCCAGCGGGTCGGCTTTTTTCTCCTCTTGTTTTACTTCAGCAGGCTTTTTTTCTTCTCCACCACAGCTTGCGATGGCACCGGAGATCAAAAAAGCGATCATCAACTTTTTCATTGTGCTACTATTTTAGATATATGACAAATGTATGACGAAGGCGGGCGCAATTTACTTTACAAACCCAACACGGAGCGATTAAATTTTTCATCGCTTCCTGTGCCTGCGAAATCGTCGAATGCTTTTTCGGTAACCCGGATAATATGGTCTTTGATAAAGGGAGCTCCTTCAGCGGCACCATCTTCGGGATGTTTGATGCAGCATTCCCATTCCATGACAGCCCAGCCGGCATAATCGTATTGGGTAAGCTTGCTGAATATGGATTTAAAATCTACCTGTCCATCACCCAATGAACGGAAGCGGCCTGCACGGTTTATCCAGGATTGGTATCCGCCATACACCCCTTGTCTGCCGGTGGGGTTGAACTCTGCATCTTTTACATGGAACATGCGGATGCGCTCATGGTATATATCAATGTATTCCAGGTAGTCGAGGCATTGTAAAACAAAGTGGGATGGATCGTACAGGAGGCATGCCCTGGAGTGGTTGTTGGTATGCTCCAGGAACATTTCATAGGAAATGCCATCGTGCAGGTCTTCGCCGGGGTGTATTTCATAACAAAGGTCTACTCCATGCTCATCGAAATGGTTGAGGATAGGGAGCCAGCGGTTGGCGAGCTCTTTGAAACCTGTTTCCACCAGGCCTGCGGGGCGTTGTGGCCAGGGATAAACTGTAGGCCAGAGCAGGGCGCCACTGAAAGTAGCGTGTGCATTGAGGCCCAGGTTTTGGGAAGCCTGCGCGGCCCATTTCAATTGTTGCACGGCCCATTCGGTCCTTGCTTTGGGATTGTTGCGCACTGCTTCGGGAGCAAACCCATCGAACAGGGAATCATAGGCAGGATGGCTGGCTACAAGCTGCCCCTGCAGGTGGGTAGACAGTTCGGTGATCTGCATGCCAGCTTCTTCTATCGTGCCTTTGTATTCGTCGGCAAAGGTTTTGCTTTCGGCTACTTTTTGGAGGTCGATACAGCGACTATCCCAGGTAGGAATCTGTACACCAATGAAACCCAGTCCTTTTGCCCATTGGCAAATGGATTTGAGTGAATTGAAAGGGGGTTTATCGCCCATGAACTGGGCGAGGAAAATACCAGGTCCTTTTATTGTTTTCATATAGCTTAAAGTTTGGAACAAGCCGGAGGCTTGTAAATACTCCTCATCCCGCCATCCGGCGGGACGGCTGGCGAGGGATTGCTAAATTATTATACTTTGAATTCAGTCCACTTAACGGAAGAAGCACTGCTTGCTACAACGTTGTCGATGAATGCCATACCGCGGATGCCTTCTTCCACGCGTGGAAAGTCGAGCATTTCGGGGGTAGCTTCTTTGCCGTCGATGCGGGCAGACAGGGTAAGGGCGAAGTTGCGGTAGATATTACCGAATGCTTCGAGATAACCTTCGGGGTGTCCTCCGGGAGTGCGGCAATTGTGTGTAGCAAAGCTGGACAGGCGGTCGGTATAGTTGCCTCCTGCGCGCAGGATCTGGGTGGGCTGGTCCAACCATTTTACGAGGAGGGTATTGGGTTCATGCTGTGCCCATTCGATACCCCCTTTTTCACCATAGATGCGGATCTTCAGTGCATTTTCTTCCCCTGCTGCTACCTGAGAAGCCATGAGGACGCCGGCAGCGCCATTGTCGAATTTCAGCAATACGTTGCCATCATCGTCGAGGGCACGGCCTGTGACCATCACGTTGAGGTCGGCACAGAGGTGGGTGATCTTTAGTCCGGAAATATATTCTGCGAGGTGTGCGGCATGGGTACCGATATCGCCCATGCAACCGCTCTTGCCTGATTTTTTAGGATCTGTTCTCCAGGCGGCCTGGGCATTGCCTTCGCGCTCGCTGAGTTTGCTTAGCCATCCCTGGGGATACTCTACCCATATTTTGCGGATCTTTCCGAGTACACCGCCCTGTGCCATAGCACGGGCTTGTTTTACCATCGGGTAGCCGGAATAGGTATGTGTGAGTGCGAGTATGAGGCCTGTTTCGTCGACCTTCTTTTTTAATTGTTGTGCTTCATCAAGTGTAAAGGTGATGGGCTTTTCTATTACGACGTGGAATCCATGATCGAGGGCCATCATGGCGGGAGCGAAGTGTGCGAAATTGGGGGTAACGATGGTTACGAAATCAATACGTTTATCAGCGGGAAGCTGACTTTCTTTTTTGATCATTTCCTCGTAGGTGAGGTATGTGCGATCTTCGGGCAGGAACAATGACCTTGCGGAATCTACTGCGATATCGGGATTAATGCTGAGTGCTCCTGCGGCCAGTTCGATGAGGCCGTCCATATTGGCTGCAATACGGTGAATGGCTCCGATGAAGGCATCTTTACCACCACCAACCATTCCCATTCGTAATTTTCTGTTCATGTAAAAATGATTGGAAAGTATTATAAATTGTTAAAAGAAGAATGCGATTTAAAAATAAAAAATTTACATTTACGACCGTATATTGAAAATTGTTCAATGGATCGAAATGGGTGCTAAAGTTAAGCAGGATATGATGAGTTTTACAAATTAATGGAATATTAATCGTGAGACGTGCAGGGGGAGAAGTGAAAGACGTTTACTTCGAAAGCGGGCTGTGAATAGTGAATTGGTTTGTTACCATCTTTGTTTCGACAACCGATCTATAAAGAGGTTGATAAGCCAGCAGAAGCAGACTTACGACCGTTAGCTTGATGACGAATCATAAATCGGCAGTGTGTTAGTTTGGATAGCAGATTTCTCCCTCCGTTTGAGATGACAGGGTTGGACATGACAGAAAGATTGTAAGGAGTTTAGGTTGGCAGGCGAATTGTTCGACAGTAAAGAAAAAAGCTGTAAGCCGTCACGATTTGCGGGACCAGTTTTGTTTCGAAAAGGGTGAGCTGACAAAGAAAAGCGTTCCATTTTCCAGGGGTCAATTAGTTTCCTTACGATATCATAAATAAAAAACTCCTTGCCATGCAATCAACCATCCAACGTGGTCAATTATTCCAGGCCAGTTGCCTTGCTCTTTTGGTAACTTCTTTATCCTTTGGTATACGGGCTGGGATCCTGAATGGTCTTGGCACCGAATTCGGATTGAGCGCCTCTCAACTTGGTACAATTTCCGCGACAGCTTTCTGGGGGTTTCCTTTGGCTGTTATTATTGGTGGGCTGATAGTAGATGCCATCGGGATGAAAAGATTACTGGTGATGGCCTTTGTGTTTCACCTGGCCGGGATTATTTTAACTATCACTGCTAAAGGATACTGGGGTTTGTTCATTTCTACATTATTAGTAGGTATTGCGAATGGCACTGTTGAAGCGGCCTGTAACCCTCTGGTGACAGCTTTATACCCTGAAAAGAAAACGACCAAGCTTAACCATTTTCATTTGTGGTTTCCGGGAGGGATATTTATTGGTACGCTGTTCGTTTATTTGTACAATGATGCAAAGATCGGAGGTCTGGCCGGACTTGACCCCTGGCAAGTTCAGGTGGCTGTAATGTTAATCCCTACTTTGATTTACGGATACTTGTTTTCCAAACTGAAATTTCCTGTGACAGAGCGTGTAGCTGCCGGTGTATCAACTGGTGAGATGTATCGTTCACTGGGAAATCCGCTGTTTATCTTTATGATCATTTGTATGTTTGGGACAGCCATCACAGAATTGTTTACTGGTCAGTGGATAGATGTTCTATTAAAAAATATTACGGATAAGGCGATTCTCATTTTAACTGTAACTACCGGTGTAATGGTAATTGGTCGTGGGATTGCGGAACCAGTAGTACACCGTTTATCGCCACAAGGGTTATTGTTTATCTCTGCGGTACTGGCAGCAAGTGGTATATATATACTGGGGCATACGAGCGGCAATATGATCTTTGTGGGTGCACTTGTTTTTGGTATGGGAGTTTGTTATTTCTGGCCTACGATGTTGGGTTTTGTATCAGAAAACCTGCCTAAGACGGGTGCTGTGGGACTGAATTTGATGGGCGGCGCGGGCATGTTTGCGGTTTCTGTATACATGATGTTTATGGGCGGTTATTACGATAAATTATTGGGTAATAAATTACCGTCTGGCGCTGTGCTGGCTGATTATAATGCCGCACCAGCTGGTTCTGAAATGGCCGGCGCGCTTGCAGAAGCGAAGAAAGCTGCAGGCCCTGAAATTTTGAATGCTACGCTGGTAATTCCAATCGTACTGGCAGTAGCCTTTGCAGGATTGGTCATTTATATGCGTGGCAGAAAGAAGCCTCAGCAGCTGACTGTAGCAGGCGCCTGATATTAATTTGTTAATGACTTGTTTTTATAGATCTGTGTAGTAACATTTTTGTACATTCAATATCAACGATTCACATGTCCAACAACCAATCACGCCGGCTTGCCCTTAAGAATATTGTGGCAGGCACTGCAGCCATCGGAACAGCCGGTATGCTATCCTCATTTTCAGCTTCTGAAGAGACTAAATCAATCACTTTGAAAGGAAATATCAATCATTCGGTATGCCGCTGGTGTTATGGCAGCATTCCGCTGGAAGAATTTGCCGCAGCGGTAAAAAAGATGGGCATTGTAGCTATTGACCGGGTAGGACCGAAGGACTGGCCGGTATTGCAGAAGTACGGCCTGTACTCTTCCATGTGTAACGGAGCAGAGATCAACCTGGTAGACGGCTTTAATGACAAGAAGTTCCATGCGCAGCTGATCAAAAACTATTCGGAGATGATCCCACTCGTAGCAAAGGCAGGGTATAAGCAGTTGATCTGCTTTAGTGGCAACCGCCGTGGAATAGATGATGAAACAGGCTGGAACAATTGTGCGGAAGGATTGAAGCAGCTTACCGGACTGGCTGAGAAGCATAAAGTAACGTTGGTGATGGAATTATTGAACAGCAAAGTGAACCACAAGGATTATCAGTGTGATAAAACGGCCTGGGGCGTGGAGCTGTGCAAACGTGTAGGCTCTGAAAACTTTAAGTTGCTGTATGATATTTACCATATGCAGATCGATGAAGGGGATGTGATCGCTACAATCCGTAGCAGTCACCCTTATATCTCTCATTATCATACAGGTGGTGTACCGGGTAGAAATGAAATTGATGAAACGCAGGAGTTGTATTACCCCGCGATCATGAAGGCGGTCCTTGATACAGGTTTTAAAGGTTATGTAGCGCAGGAGTTTATCCCGGCACGCAAAACCAATGAAGAAAGACTGGTATCGCTGGAGAAGGCGGTGAAGATATGCGATGTGTAGACGGCAATCGAGAATCGGCAATCAGCAATCTTTTGCTTCGAGGCATTTGCTTCGATAGTAGATTTCTCCCTGTGGTCGAAATGACAAGGGGATAGACAAAACGACAAACACTAAATTCTGAATACTATGGCAGAGAATGCATATGACGCGATTGTGGTAGGTAGTGGCATCAGCGGCGGCTGGGCAGCCAAAGAGCTTTCCGAAAAAGGGTTGAAAGTATTAATGCTGGAACGTGGTAATGATATTAAACACGTGAAAGACTATAAAAGCGCCAATAAGGATCCCTGGGAATTTGCTCACCGGGGTGGTAAGACGCAGGAGATGATCAAAGAATATCCTGTATTGAATCGCGATTACCCGCTGAATGAAACGAACCTGGATTACTGGACAAATGAAAAAGACTGTCCATACACCGAAACCAAAAGGTTTGACTGGTTCCGGGGCTATCATGTAGGCGGACGTTCGCTAATGTGGGGAAGGCAAAGTTACCGTTGGAGTGATTTTGATTTTGAAGCAAATGCGAAAGAAGGTATTGGTGTAGACTGGCCGATCCGCTATAAAGAAATTGCTCCCTGGTATGATCATGTTGAAAAATTTGCCGGCATCAGTGGTAACCGGGATGGCATTCCGCAATTACCGGATGGTCAGTTTCAACCACCGATGGACCTAAACTGTGTAGAAAAGGATGTTGCAGCACGTCTCAAAGAGCATTATAAAGGTCAGCGATTGCTGACCATCGGCCGCGTGGCCAATATCACAAAGCCTTTGCCCGGACGTACGAACTGCCAGTACCGCAATAAATGCTGGCTGGGCTGTCCGTTTGGCGCTTATTTCAGTACGCAATCCTCTACGTTGCCGGCAGCCATGGCTACTGGCAACCTGACGCTGCGTCCTTTCTCGATCGTAACGAAAGTGTTGTATGATAAGGACACGAAGAAAGCGAAGGGAGTAGAGATCGTGGATGCAGAAACCAATAAGACGATTGAGTATACAGCCAAAGTGATCTTCCTGTGTGCTTCGGCGATGAATAGTACCTGGGTATTGCTCAATTCAGCTACGGATGTATGGTCGGGCGGCTTGGGCAGCAGCAGTGGAGAGCTGGGACATAACCTGATGGACCACCACTTCCGTGTGGGAGCTTCGGGCACTGTAGAAGGCTATGATGATAAATATTATTTCGGCAGAAGACCTACGGGATTTTATATTCCGCGTTTCCGTAACCTGTTTGGCGAAAAAAGAGATTACCTGCGTGGCTTTGGTTACCAGGGTGCCGCCAGCCGGGAAGGCTGGAACCGCAATGTAGCCGAGCTGGGTATTGGAGCAGAATTGAAAGAAGCATTGACAGAACCTGGCAAATGGACGATTGGTATGACGGCTTTTGGCGAGGTGTTGCCTTACCATGACAACAAAATAACGCTCGATAAAAGTGTGAAGGATAAATGGGGTCTTCCGGTATTGAATATCGATGCGGAGATCAAAGAGAATGAGCATAAGATGAAGAAGGATATGGAGCAGGATGGTGTAGAAATGCTGGAAGCCGCCGGTGTAAAGAACGTACATGGCTTTAAAGGCGACTATTCACTGGGTATGGGTATCCATGAAATGGGCACGGCCCGTATGGGGAAAGATCCGAAGACTTCTGTATTGAATAGTCATAACCAGGTATGGGATTGTAAAAATGTATTTGTGACGGATGGAGCTGCCATGACATCAGCTGCCTGTGTGAACCCTTCTCTTACTTACATGGCATTAACAGCCAGAGCTGTGGATTTTGCGGTGAGTGAACTCAAGAAAGGAAATCTGTAACCTATAAACGCTTTATAATTTTAATCTATGCCCGGGGATACCACGAACGTTAACATTAACAACAAGGCCACTGCACAAAACACATATGATGCTATAGTAGTAGGTAGCGGGATCAGCGGTGGCTGGGCTGCCAAAGAACTTTGTGAAAAAGGATTGAAAACATTGCTCCTGGAGCGAGGGCGTGATGTGGTGCATATTAAAGATTATACAGATACAGAGAAAGCGCCCTGGGAACTGCCTCACCATGGCAATCTTACGCAGACGGATCGCGAGAACAGTCCTATCCAAAGCAAGTGCTATGCCTTCAATGAGGTATCGAAGAAGTTCTTTGTAAATGACCTTGAAAACCCCTACAACCAGGTAAAGCCTTTTAGCTGGATACGCGGATACCATGTGGGTGGACGCTCGCTGATGTGGGGCCGCCAGAGTTACCGGTGGAGTGATATTGATTTCAGCGCAAATGGGAAAGACGGTCATGGTGTAGACTGGCCCATCCGTTATAAAGACCTTGAGTCCTGGTATAGTTATGTAGAAAAGTTTGCCGGCATCAGCGGTAACCGGGATGGATTGCCTCAATTGCCGGATGGTGAATTCCTGCCAGCGATGGAAATGAACTGTGTAGAAAAGCATGTGGCAGCGCGGATCAAAGAACGTTTCAAAGAACGTGCGATGATCATTGGCCGGACTGCAAATCATACGGCCAAGGTTGGAGATCGTGGTCCCTGTCAATACAGGAGCAAATGCCAGGAAGGTTGTCCGTTTGGTGGTTATTTCAGTAGTAATTCGGCTACTTTGCCCGCAGCAAAGAAGACTGGCAACCTGACCTTACGTCCCTACTCTATTGTTCTGGAAGTTATTTACGATAAGGATACGAAGAAAGCCAAAGGAGTGCGGATCATGGATTCTGAGACGCTGAAGACGGAAGAGTATTACGCCAAGATCGTGTTCCTGAATGCATCTACGCTGGGAACTACGTTTGTACTGCTGAATTCTGTTTCGGAGGTGTTTCCTCATGGCCTGGGTAATACGAGTGAGCAGATTGGTCACAACCTGATGGACCACCATTATGGTGTAGGGGCCAATGGGGATATTGAGGGTTTTGAGGACAAGTATACTTTTGGCCGCCGGCCGAATGGCATCTATGTACCTCGCTTCCGCAATATCAGTGCACAAACGATGCGCAAGGATTATGTACGTGGCTTTGGCTACCAGGGTGGCGCCAGTCGCGGCCGGGTGCGCTCGCATGATGGGATTGGTGAAGAGTTAAAGGATAGTGTACTGGAACCTGGCGAATGGAGCATGGGTATGGGATCCTGGGGAGAGCATTTGCCTTATTATGAGAACAAAGCAACGCTCAACAAAGACAAAAAAGACAAATGGGGATTGCCCACGCTGGATATAGATTGTGAGTTTAAGGAGAATGAGATGAAGATGCGCGAGGATATGAAGGCTTCTGCGGTGGAAATGCTGGAGGCAGCAGGCGCCAAAAATGTGAAGGCTTATGACAATGCACCTCCTCCGGGATTTTGTATCCATGAAATGGGTACGGCCCGCATGGGAAAAGACCCGAAGACATCGGTCCTGAATAAATGGAACCAGATGCATGATGTGCAGAATGTATTTGTAACAGATGGCTCAAGTATGGCCTCTTCGGCCTGTCAGAATCCATCGCTTACTTATATGGCATTGACTGCGCGGGCAGCTGATTATGCAGTGAGTGAGTTGAAGAAGGGGAACTTGTAATTTTTTGAAGGGCACAAGTACCCTGCTACACAAGGCTAGCGCTGCATACTTGCGCCAGGATCGAGAAATGTAAATTGAATTTTGCACTTTATTAAAAATCATAGTTTATGAACAGAAGAGAAGCCGTATCGAGGGTAGCCCTGTTGTTGGGCGGCACTGTTATCGGAGCTGAGTTTTTTCTGTCGGGCTGTAAGGCCAGTGATAAAAAAATTGCGGCCACACTGGATTTCAAACCGGAAGACATTGCTTACCTGGATGAAATTGCCGAAACCATTATTCCCACAACAGATACACCGGGCGCCAAAGCTGCCGGTGTGGGTACTTTCATGACGGTAATGGTGAAGGACTGTTATAATGAAAAAGACCAGAAGATCTTCCTGGAAGGGTTGACGAAACTGGATGAAGCCTCCCGTAAGATGCACGACAAGTCATTCATGAGTGCTACACCTGAACAGCGGAAGGCTTTGTTGATCACCCTGGATACTGAGCAGAAGGATTATAATAAGACTAAAAAGAAGGAAGATCCGGCACATTACTTCGCACAGCTGAAGCAATTGACACTGCTGGGTTATTTCACATCAGAAGTAGGTGCAACGAAAGCATTGCGCTACCAGGCCATTCCGGGGCGGTATGATGGTTGTTTACCTTACAAGAAAGGAGATAAAGCCTGGGCCACCTAGGGATCCCCAATTATTCATTCACAATAACCTTGTTTTGTACCATGAGTTACAACAGGAGACAATTTTTGAAGACGGGGGGCGTATTTGCTTCCGCGCTGGCAATGGGCTCTACCACAGACCTTTTTGCAGCCAATAAACCACTTAAGCAATTCGGATTACAACTGTATACGCTGCGCGACGACCTGCCCAAAGACCCTCAAGGTATTTTGAAGCAGGTGGCATCCTTTGGCTACAAACAAATTGAAGGATATGAAGGCCCCAAAGGCATTTACTGGGGCATGTCGAATAAGGAATTCAAGAAGTTTGCAGACGACCTGGGTATCACCATGATCTCCACGCATTGTGATATCAATACAAATTTTGAGCGGAAGGCTGCGGAAGCGGGTGAGATCGGGATGAAATACCTGATCAGCCCTTATATAGGCGCTCAGAAAACACTGGACGACTATAAAAAATTTGCAGACAAGTTCAATAGCCTGGGTGATATCTGTAAGAAGAACGGCTTGCGCTTTGCCTACCATAACCACGGCTATACTTTTACGGCCCAGGATGGGGTGATGCCGCAGGATACGCTGATGCAGAACACGAATCCAGACACTGTAGATTTTGAGATGGATATTTACTGGGTAGCCACTCCGGGTGAAGACCCTATTGCCTGGCTGAAAAAATACCCCAAACGTTTCCGCCTATGCCATGTAAAAGACAGGCAGAAAGGCGCTACCCCGGCTCAACATGATGCTTCTGTAGACCTGGGAACGGGTTCTCTTGACTTCAACAAAATATTGAAGGAAGCTAAAAAGCAGGGCATGGAATATTATATCGTGGAGCAAGAGCGCTATGAAGGAACGACTCCGCTGAAGGCAGCTGCAACTGATGCTGCTTATATGAAGAAGCTGAACTTTTAATGTTAGTTATAAGAGCTTTTGCTGCTTCAGACAGGTTGAACTGACTGAGGCAGCTTTTTTTTGCGAAGAAGACAATTGAAACTTTGGTAACTTACTGTAATAATTAACTGTATGAGAACCTTATTGACTGCCATCTGCATCCTTTGTTTTCTGCCCATGGTCACACTGGCCCAATCGGCAGATGAAAAAATCATCCGTCAAACATTACATGATCAGACGGAGTCCTGGAATAAAGGGGACCTGGAAGCCTTTATGAAAGGTTACTGGAATAATGACTCGCTGATGTTCGTGGGCAAAAACGGTGTTACGTATGGCTACCAAAATACCCTGGCCAATTACAAGAAAAATTATAATGGCCCCGACCAGATGGGAACGCTGACCTTCAACCTGATCAAGGTAGAGCGGCTGAGCCCGGAATACTATTTTGTAGTGGGTAAATGGCACCTGAAGAGAAATGCGGGTGATGTGAGCGGTCATTACAACCTGCTGTTCCGGAAAATAAAGGGAACCTGGGTGATCATTGCCGACCACAGCAGCTAGGGCACCTTTGCTTTAGCCGTGTGGGAACTTCTTTTTCCAGATACGCATATTGATCCAGATGAGGGCAACCAGGCTGAGGGCCATCCAAATGTAGAAGATGATATTGCCGAGCGTCAGTCCTTTCTCGGGCACCATTAATCCTGCATAGGTACCAATACCAATGGTAGTCACCAGCCACACCAATCCCAGGGATAGTGACCATACTACCCTTCTCAGGAAATCCCGGGGATCTTCTTCTTCGTAGCCCATGGAATAAAATTACGAATTAGTCTATCAGTAAGTTCCTGAACTCGGTAGAATCCCCATTGAATACATTAAAATCCACTTTATACAGAATACCGTTCACATGGCCCTGCTCGCTGTGCTGCCAGAAATGCCAATCGCGGTAGATGCGGGGTTTCTCTTTCTGCAGATAATGGGCTACCCAAAGCGGGTAGTGGTCAAATTCATCTTTTAGTATCTGCTTGTAAAAATCCACATTGGTATACAGAATGGGCTTAACGCCGTAATAATTCTCTATTGTCTCCAGAAACTCTTTTACCCGTTGGCGCAGTTTATCGGATTTGACACCGTAGGATTGTTCTACATCCAGTACGGGGGGCAGGTCGCCAGGCTGCAACTCCACCGTGGAGATGAAGTTCTCGGCTTGTGTTTTCCCGCTTTTTGTGGCAATAAAGAAATGGTAGGCCCCGCGGGTAACACCTGCTTCTTTAGCCTTTTTCCAATTGCGCTTAAAACAGCGGTCTTCGTTGCCATTGCCCTCGGTGGCTTTGATGAATGCAAAACCGATCTGCACATCTTCCACCTTCATTCCCTTCACACTTTCCCAGTCGACTGTTTCCTGGTATTTAGACACATCAATGCCATGAATACCGTAGTTGGTGGGGATCTCAATGCCGAAAGCCTGGTATCTTACGAAATGGGCCCTACGGGCGAGCCACCATTCATATACCTGAAAACCCAGCATTACCAGTATACCTGCGAGTACCAGGGAAATCAGGATCTTCCAGCCGATATTTGTTTTTTTGTTGTCTGCCATGCGCGCGGTTGCAAATATAGTTGTCAGCATTTCTTTTTCGATGGATTATTCGGTTGGAGAAATGATAAAATCTGGTATTAATAAAGTCAGCGCATGATCTTTTGGACAATATCGATACTTTTATCGCCTTTGAGTTTAAGATAATAAACCCCTTTGGCAAAGCGCTGCATGGGGATATTCAGCATTTCGTCGTTTCCGGAGAGTTCATAATCTTTCCGGTAGACCAATTGGCCAATGGTATTGAAGAGGCGGATAGACAATTTTTTGTCGGTGGGGTTCACGATAGAGATGAAAAGCTTGTCGGGAGCCGGGTTGGGGTATAATTTCAGCTGATTGACTGCCCCATTGGCCTCCTCCTTCACGACGGTATTGAATTTGGTGATTATTTTCAATTGCGGATCAATGAGCACAGTATCTGCTGCAAAGCCTACGTTGACGGTAAATTCCTGTCCGCTAAACTGGTGGTTGACCACAATGATGGTATCACGGCTGGCATTTTTAAACTTCAGGGCTACCGGCATGTCGTAGAAGGAAACGGAGGGATGGGAGGTCGTTTGTTTCAATTTGACCTTTGCCCAATGATTGATGTTTTGGCTCCAGGCGAGCTGATAGCTTGGGTATCCTTCTCCATATATCCACTTAGTAAAGAAATTATTGAGGTTTTTACCGCTTACCTGCTCCAACACCCTTTTGAGGTCTGCTGTACGTGCGTAACCATATTTAACGGCGGGATCTTCGAGGTAAGTACGGACACCTTTATAAAACACTGAATCTCCCAGTACCCAACGTAGCATGTGCACGGCCATGCCGCCTTTGTGGTAAGTGAGGCGCCCGCCGAACAACCGGGAGAAATTGGTGGTATCGCTCACCCACACGGAACCGCCTGGCGCATTGGTCACACTTTTCATATAAGTCTCCAGCAAGGCAAAATACCCTTGCGGATAAAAATGTTCGTAATATACCAATTCACTAAAGGTGGCAAAGCCTTCATTGAGCCAGAGATCTGCCCAGCTGCCACAGGTCACTTTATCACCAAACCACTGATGACCCAATTCATGGGCTACGAGTGTAGCCCAGCGATCGACAATATAGCTGTTGGTTTGGTGTTCCATGCCTCCACCTAAACCCCATTGGGTTTGAGCATATTGTTCCTGGTGAAAAGGGTAGAGACCAAATAATTCAGAAAATTTTACCAGGCATTGCTTTACCTGTTCGGTGGCGGGTTTATAATAATCGACATCGAATGTGAATGAATACATTAATACAGGCATCTGGCGATTGGCCAATTGTACACTGTCTTTTGTGATGGCATATCTTGTTATTGCCAGGGCAACGAGGTAGGTGGCTATGGGGTACCGGTGTTTGAAATAACTGGTGGTTTGCCCTCCGGCCGAGTCTTCGCCCTTGAGCAGGCCATTGGTTGAAATGGTATAGGCAGAGGGGATGGTAACGGTAATATCTATGGAATCGGCTTTATCGGTGAGGCCATTTTTACAGGGCCACCACCCGGCAGCACCGTAAGGCTCTGAAAGGGTCCAAATAGCGTAGGCGCCTCTGTGTAAGCCCTGGTAAAAGTTTCCAAAACCATAAGCAACTGGCACGCCCTGATAAAAAATGGTTACAGAATCCTTCTGATTGGCACTGATAGTAGCCGGCCATTTTATGACCAGGGCATTTTCAGGCAATTGCTGGAACGTTATTTTGTTACCATGGTATTTTACGCTATCTACCGTAAGTGTGCTGGCGAGGTCAAATACAATGCTGTCGGAAGCTGTTTTGATGGTAAAATGGGAGGTAATTGCCCCATTTATGTATCGGACTTCGGGATTGAGCTTCCAGTCGCAACGGTAATAATGGATATCAAAGTTATCGGTGGCTATAGAAAAAGCTGCGGTACCATCAGTTCCCTGGGCTTCCAACAGGTTTTGCAGGGATTGTTTTTCATATTGGGCTATGTCGGGAACAGGATGCCTGCCCGGCTGTCCGGGAAGGATTGGCACTTGTGCCTTCACGAAAGTGCTGGCCAACAAGAAAAGAATGTACAATTTCTTCATAGCGATGATGGGGGTAAAGCTGTTATGCCTGTCTTAATATACCGGATTTTTGGAGCAATAGATGCCCAACAAACCTTTTATTTAAACGTTACAGGGTATAAAACATTGCACATTAAGCAGGTATCACTAATTTTATCATATTAATGCCCGCATTTAACTGGCACGATAGTATCAATCTGATGTCTAAGCTCACCTTTCGCCGTGTGTGGAATGCGGGTAAGGTATTGAGTAGCTATTATTTAAGTAAATGGACCCGTAAACCCATCCAGTGGGGATACCCGGTTTCCATTTCTTTCGAACCCACTACTTCCTGTAATCTGCGCTGCCCGGAATGTCCGAGCGGCCTGCGGGCTTTTACAAGGCCAACAGGTATGTTGCAGCAGAATTTTTTCCGGGATACGATCGATCAGCTTTCATCAGATCTGTTGTACCTGATCTTTTACTTCCAGGGGGAGCCTTACCTCAATCCGGACTTCCTGGACATGGTCAAATATGCTTCGCAAAAAGGAATCTATACTGCTACGTCCACCAATGCACACTATCTAAATGACGCGAATGCCCGCAGAACGGTGGAAAGCGGTCTTGACCGCCTGATCATTTCCATTGACGGTACTACGCAGGATGTGTACCAGGCCTACCGTGTGGGAGGCAAACTGGAAAAGGTGCTGGCGGGGGCCCGCAATATTATGAAATGGAAGAAAGAGCTGAAAAGCAATACACCTTTCGTGTTCTTCCAATTCCTGGTAGTAAAGCCTAATGAACACCAGATTGAAGATGTAAAGCGGCTAGCGGTTGAGATAGGGGTGGATGATGTACGTTTTAAAACGGCCCAGGTATACGATTATGAGCAGGATCCCAATAACCTTATTCCCACCCTGGATAAATACAGCCGTTACCGCAAGAATGAAAAAGGAGAGTTTGCATTTAAGAATTCTCTTCAAAACCACTGCTGGCGGCTATGGCATGCCACAGTGATCAGCTGGGACGGGCTGGTGGTACCTTGTTGTTTTGATAAAGATGCGCAACACACCCTGGGCGATCTGAAAGGAAGGAGCTTTAAAGAAGTTTGGCACAGTGATACCTATGTAAACTTTCGCCGGCAAATATTGCAAAGCCGCAAGAATATTGATATTTGCGCCAATTGCAGTGAAGGAACGAAAGTATGGAGCGATTAGGTGTTTTTAATTCCCTACCCTCTTTTAACACCCTTGAATCATTTTGCCTATGGCTTTGTCTGTTGCTACTACTACACGGCTTCAATATCAACATGAATCGATACAGGAATTAATAGCAGGGCTTTCAGAAAAGGAATTGAAGCAAAGGATCCAACCGGATAAATGGAGTGCCTTTGAACAAATAGTCCATCTTACGGCTTACCAACCCCTCTTCCTGGAGCGCTTATATAAGATAGTACAAGAAGATCGTCCCGCTTTCGACCGCTATGTGGCCGATCAGGATGAACTATTTCATGAAGCATTGCAAAAACCCCTGACGGTTTTGCTGGAGGAGCTTTCTGCTCAGCGGCTTATTATTTGCAGGTACATAACCAGTATGCCGGAGGAACTATTGCAGCGAACAGCCCGGCATGCGAAATATGGCCTGCTCACCATACCAGAATGGACAGGTTTTTTTCTGCTGCATGAAGCGCATCATCTTTATCACTTGTTCATGCTTACCCGGGAGCTACGGCTTCAACAACCGTAAAATAACTACTTTTACAACCCAACTACTGACGCAATATGAGTATAGAAAATGATATACAGCAAGCGAAGTTTCGTAATGAATACCACAAGGTATCGGTGAATCTCATCTATACGTGTAACTGGCTGATGGAGAAACACAAGCATTTTTTTGACAACGCGGATATTACACCGCAGCAGTATAATATACTGCGCATTCTGCGTGGTGCAGGCACCCCACTCTCTACCTTGCAAATACGGCAGCGTATGCTGGATAAGATGAGTGATACCAGCCGGATCGTAGACAGGCTGGTGAAAAAGGAACTGGTACAAAAAGTAATCTGTAAAACTGACCGCCGGCTGGTGGATGTAACAATATCTGAGAAAGGAATGAGTTTATTGGAAGGAATGGACGGCCATAATGATCAAATGGATGCTTCTGTTGGTACCCTTAGTGCCGAAGAGGCCACCACACTAAATGGCCTGCTGGATAAAATAAGAGGTTAGTTAATCCGAAATATGAAACAACAATTTTTGACTTTTGCTGCCTGCCTGTGGGCATCCGTTACCGCATTTTCACAACCAACCTATGAGTTCCGCGGAGCATGGATCGCTACAGTAGATAATATAGACTGGCCCAGCAAGGGGAATTTTAACACCGCCTTACAAAAAGCAGAATTTATAGCCCAACTGGACATGCACAAGCGTAATGGCCTGAACGCTATGATTGTGCAGATCAGACCTGCCACAGACGCTTTTTATCCTTCTCCACATGAACCCTGGAGTGAGTGGCTTACCGGCAAGCAGGGCAAAGCGCCTTCGCCTTATTATGATCCCTTACAATTCATGATCGAGGAAACGCATAAGCGTGGGATGGAATTCCATGCCTGGTGCAATCCTTACCGCGCTGAGTTCAGCATCGGAAAGTCTTCAATCGCTGCTAACCATGTCACCAAATTACATCCCGACTGGTTTTTGGCTTATGGCGGCAAACGTTATTTTGATCCGGGCAATAAGGAGGCACAGGAGTTTGTGGTGAAGGTGATCCGGGATGTGGTGCACCGCTACAACATTGACGCCGTTCATTTCGATGATTATTTTTATCCTTACCGCATTGCCGGCAAGGAATTCCCGGATAATAAATCCTTTATAAAATACGGGAATGGCTTAGACAAGGAAGATTGGAGAAGAAGTAATGTGGATTCTATTATTGTGAAGCTGGGGAAGGCCATCAAGGAAGAAAATAAGTACTGCCGGTTTGGTATATCGCCCTTTGGGGTATGGCGCAACGAGCGTGATGATCCGGAAGGAAGCGCCACAACTGCAGGACAAACAAATTATGATGACCTGTATGCTGATATCTTGCTTTGGCTGGAAAATGGATGGATCGATTATGTAGCGCCACAATTATATTGGGAGTTTGGCCATAAGGCGGCGCCTTATGAGGTGTTGCTGGACTGGTGGAGCAAGCATACATACGGAAGGCATTGCTATATTGGACTGGCGCCTTACCGCGCCAACAGTAATGCGATATGGCGGGACAAATCGCTGCTGCCCCGTCAGATTGCCGCGCTTCGTACTTACCCCGAAATACAGGGGGCTATTTATTTCAGCAGTACCTCCTTCGTGAGAAACCCGAATGGATGGAGTGACAGTCTGCGGCTAAATTATTACAAGGAGCCGGCACTGATACCGGGTATGAGCTGGATAGATTCCCTGCGACCGGTATCGCCTACGGTAAGATCCTTTACGGTGGTGGACAGCTCTACTTTTGATATTACTGTTGCGAAGTCGGTACTGGAGAAGAGGAATATCAAATCGTTCAAGGCCTACCTGAGTGCGGATACTACGGAAGCTTTTATCAATTTTTACAGCGCCAAGGCAACGGATACGAAGGCCCCCGGTGGGGACTCCTGTGTATTTCGTATCCAACTGCCTGCGGATAAGCGCTATGCAGGCGTTTACCTCACCATTTTGGATGAGCAGGGAAATGAAAGTCTGCCTTATGCGAACTGGCCCTTACCCCTGCGTTTTGAGAAGTTGGAAAATGAGGCCTGGATCGTGAGATGACGGATGCAGGATGTAGTATCCAGGCTTGCTGCCGCGATTTGCATAGGTTGATTAAAGGCCGCAAGCGTTAATTTTTTACCTTTGCGGATTAGTTATTAGTATTCTATTTCAGCAATTATAAAACTAGTTATATGCCTGGTTATGAATTATTTGGTGCTTCAGAGCGCAAACATGTAAATGATGTAATGGAAACTGGTATCCTGATGCGGTATGGTTTTGACGGACCGCGCAAGGGTATCTGGAAAGCAAAGGAACTGGAGCAAGCCATTAATAATGAATTTGGATCAAAGTATGCACAGCTGGTGTCCAGCGGTACGGCTGCACTTACCACAGCGCTAAGTGCCCTGAGTATTGGATATGGAGATGAAGTGATCATGCCTGCCTTCACTTTTGTAGCGAGCTTTGAAGCTGTACTGAGTGTGGGCGCGGTACCGGTAATGGTAGATATTGATGATACGCTGACCCTCGACCCGGAAGCAGTGCGCAAGGCGATCACGGCGAAAACCAAATGCATCATGCCGGTGCATATGTGCGGCAGCATGGCCGACCTGGATGCCCTGCAGGCCATTTGTAAGGAGCATAAGCTGATCTTATTGGAAGATGCCTGCCAAAGCATCGGAGCACAATACAAAGGGAAATACCTGGGCACCATTGGAGATGCCGGCACTTTTTCTTTTGATTTTGTAAAGACGATCACCTGTGCAGAAGGTGGCGTAGTGCTGACAAATCGCGAAGATGTTTATATCAGCAGTGATGGCTACAGCGATCACGGCCATGATCATAAGGGAGTAGACCGTGGTGCAGACCTGCACCCCTTTATCGGCTACAACTACCGTATTTCAGAGTTACACGCTGCTGTGGGCCTGGCCCAGGTGCAGCGGCTGCAGGAATTCCTGTCTATACAGCGCAAGAATCACGGGGCACTGAAAGCTATTTTGGCGCAGGTACCTGAGATCAGCTTCCGCCGTATTCCTGATCCTTCCGGTGATAGCTGCACTTTCATCAGCTGGTTCCTGCCTTCACAAGACATTACGGAGGCTGTAGTGGCTGAATTGAAAGCTCAGAATGTATTGGCCGGGAATTTTTACTGGTTCAACAATAACTGGCACTATATCCGCAAATGGGACCATCTTAAGCAATCGCTGACCTTGAATGCGCTGCATCCTGACCTGAAAGCTGCTGTGATACATCATGCGACGAAGGATTTTGCGGCCAGTGATGCTATTATGAGCCGTTGTATTTCTTCGGCTATCAGTCTTTCCTGGACAGAAGCGCAGATCAAAGAGAAGGGAGAAAAGATCGTGAGCGCTGTGAAGAAAGTGCTGGCGGCGCAGAAAGCGACCGTGTAAGAAGCTGCGAGCGGTTTGACCGAGATAAGTTTATGAACATATGGCTATTCGCCGGGTTTTAAGTAGGGCGAGTAGCAGAAATAAAAAGAGGTGTCACCTTTCGTAGAACAGAGGTGACACCTTTTCCTTTTCGACGCAGGCGAAAGGTGTCACCTCTTTAACATTATTTGCCTTCGAGGTAGTTGCAGTCATTTAATGAGCCAAGCCGGAAGCGCAGGGGCAGCCCGGCGGTTTTTTCCAGTCGGAGCTCCTGCCGGCAAAAAAAGCCAAAGTGCTGTGTATAGAAATCATGGCTGATGGATGAAATGGGCAATACAAGCTTCCCAGGCAGCGGGGGCCATGCCAATTGTCTGCCTGAAGAGGCATTAATGGTATCGGCGACCAGGGTCAATTTGTTAAAATGCCGGGAACCGGTAAGGTACCAGGGCTTTTGCCCGATAGCTGAAACCAGCACTGGCACTGCAATTGAAGGCAGCCTCGGCGGATTTTCCTGCGCCTGTAACATTAACATTTTTAAAGAAAATGTCAGGGCAACAATAATTTTATAAAATCGTTGGTCCACGTTCATTACATTTGTCCGTAAATTTACGGCCTGATTTTTGTGGTTGCCGCCGATTTTCCAATTTTTTTGGCAAAAGGTGGATAAAATCCCCTGACGAACATGGCACTGAGTCAAAGCTTACAACAAAAACTATTACAGAAGTTATCACCCCAGCAAATTCAGTTAATGAAGCTGCTGCAGGTTCCTACTGCCAACCTGGAAGAGCGGATAAAGGAAGAACTGGAGGAAAACCCTGCACTGGAGGTTTCGGATGAAGATCATGATGATCAATTTGATAACGAAACAAAAGACGAGTTTGAGAGCTCGGAGGATGATTTTGAGCCCGATGGGAGTGAAGATGAATATGACAACATCGATATCAGCGAATATGTGGGTGATGATGACGGGGAAATAGCTGAGTATAAGATGAAGGACGACAATTACCCGGAGGTAGATGACAATAAGGTAATTCCGTACCGGATCGAGACTTCTTTCCACGAGCACCTGTTGGAACAACTGGGTATGCTGAAGCTGGATGACCGGCTGCGCCGGATCGCTGAACAGATTGTGGGTAGTATTGATGACGACGGGTATCTGCGGCGCGAATCATCGGCCATTGTGGACGACCTGGCATTCCGGCAAAATATCGATAGCAATGAACAGGAAGTGGAAACTGTGATCCGGCTGATACAACAGTTTGATCCTGCGGGCGTAGCCGCACGCAACCTGCAGGAATGCCTGCTGCTCCAGCTGCAAAGACAAAAAGTACATGGCAGAAAAGTAGACATGGCAATTGACGTGCTGACGAACTATTTCGATGAGTTCACCAAAAAGCACTACGATAAGATACAAAGGGGTCTGAACCTGAGCGATGAGGGACTGAAGGATGTGATCGGTCATATTATCCGGCTCACACCCAAGCCGGGGGGTAATCATGGCGACATTAATAAAGCCGAAAGTTATGTGGTACCGGATTTCTTCATCTTCAACAATGGAGGGAAGCTGGAATTAACCCTCAATTCGAAGAATGCACCTGATCTCCGGATCAGCGAGGGGTACCGGGATATGCTGAAGGAGTACGATAAGGGGAGTAAGAAAGATAAGCGGCAGAAAGAAGCGGTAATCTTCATCAAGCAAAAGATAGATGCCGCCAAATGGTTTATCGATGCCATCAAACAAAGGCAGCATACGCTGACCAGTGTGATGGAAACGATCATGGACTACCAGCGCGACTTCTTCCTTACTGGTGATGAAACGACGTTAAGGCCCATGATCCTGAAGGATATAGCGGAACGCACCGGGCTGGATATCTCTACGGTGAGCCGTGTGGCCAATAGCAAGTTTGTACAAACGGAGTTTGGCACTTACCGGTTGAAATTCTTCTTCAGCGAATCGCTGAGTACAGATAGCGGAGAAGAAGTAAGTACGCGTGAGGTGAAAAAGATATTGAGTGACCTGATCGAGGGGGAAAGCAAAAAGAAGCCGCTGAGCGATGAAAAATTAACGGACATGCTCCAGGAAAAAGGCTATAATATTGCACGACGAACAGTAGCCAAGTACCGCGAGCAACTGAATATCCCGGTGGCGAGGCTGCGTAAAGAACTATAATGGAAAATATCAGTCTTCCAACGCCTTCACTCAATGGAGGAAATCGCTACGGGCAGCCGGCCGCATTTCGCATCCTGGCTCATTTTTTCTCGTATGTATTCCACCCGATACTGATCCCAACCTATGTAACGGCCTTCCTGTTGTATGTACATCCACTGGCATTTGCCGGGTATGGTGACCGGGATAAGTTCTTTGTGATGGCGGCTGTATTTTTCAGCAGCGGCTTTCTACCCGCTTTTTCTGTATTGCTCATGAAGGGGCTGGGATTTGTAGAATCGATGTTCCTGCGCACACAACGTGAGCGCATCATCCCTTATGCTGCGGCTATTATCTTCTACTTTTGGATATGGTATGTTTTCAAAAATCAACAGAGAACGCCTCTTTTCTTTGTACACTTTTTACTGGGCAGTTTCCTGGCAGTATGTAGTGCCTGGATGTGGAATATTCGCCTGAAGGTAAGTATGCATGCCACCGCTGTAGGAGGCATGGTCATGTTCTTTCTATTGCAGATATTGTTCAGCCAGGAGCCTACCGGGCAATATTTCGCAGTTTCCCTGCTGATCGCAGGTATTGTATGCACCTCCCGCCTGATCGTAAGTGATCATAGCAAGCAAGAGATATATCTTGGGTTCTTCACTGGCGCCGCCTGCCAGCTGGTAGCCTGGTGGCTATAAAAAAAAGAAAAGCCCAACCATAGGGTACGAACCTATATTGAGCTTTCCCGCCTTCAAACCATCTGAAGTTCATGTCCAAACTAGCCGTTCAATATGTTGGACCTTGTCAGATAGTATTTTGCAGGATGATAAATGAAAAGACATGAACCATCCTTAATAGTATAAATTACCTGGTCTAATTCGTTGACCGGAACAGCCGGGCAACCGAGGCTCCTGCCCGAAAATTCATTCTCTTTTAGCCAGCGTTTACCGACATAAGTAGAACTATGGATCACAATTCTACGTTCAAATGCTTTGTCATTAATTCCCTTTTCCAGACCATCAATATTTAAGGAGAGTCCATTAGCGCCCTGGTAAGTATTGCGTGTAATATAAAATCCGAGACTGCTTTTAAAGGATTCAGGCTTATTGGAAAATGACCAGGCAAATTCTTTACCGGAGCGTTTTCCATGCGCCACGTAGGTGTTGATCAGTATTTTTTTGTGTGCCAGGTCGATCACATACAGGCGCTTTTTACGGGACGACTGGCTAAAGTCGCATATCGACAGCACACTGTCATTGGGAAGTGCCTCATTTTTCACCAGCTTCTTATACCCTTTCAGGGCATATTCCAATGCTTCCCGCCGAAGGCCAAGCTTTTGGAGGCGTAAACTATCGTACAGGAAAGCAGCTTCTTCACAAATAAGATCCTGAGCTGATTTAACAACGGTATTTGCCGGGGAATTATACAGTATTAATGGGGTGCTTGCCTTAAAGGTTATCTGATTTTCTTTGTTGCTACCGGACATAAATACGGGACAAATCACAAAAAAGAATAATAAAGCACCATTAAGTATAGATCGAATTGGACGGTACATGGGTTTAGGGTTTTCACAGAGGCAACAGCCACTTTTCTTAAAAAGAAACGCTCATACGAATTAATGGTGAACGACTGGTTGGGAAAAACCTGCATCCCGCTTCCCTTTGATCTGCATCAAACGACTCCAGGTGCATCGTCATTTACCGGTTTATAAACGGTGGGTAAGTAGTAAATAGTATGGGGGCCATGGCTGGCCGGGAGGGGAATTTTATTGTGTCCCGTTTGTAGACTGGAAGCGGCATACCATTTAGCTATTATGCGAAATGGCACCCCTAAGATTAAATGTTATCACTATCAGTGAGTTAGTTAGCTGCTCCTCATGAGTGTTCTCCTTTGGTGCTGAATTCATTGGCGTAAATCTTGATCATAAGCAAGAAAAGAGAGATCAATATAGGGCCAAAGATGAGGCCAATAAATCCAAACATGCTGACACCAATAATTACTCCAAACACGGTAATGAGGGGGTGCACATCACCCAGCTTTTTTTGCAACCAGAACCTGAAGATATTGTCAACGGTTCCTATAATGCCAAATCCGTATACCAGCATAATGATCCCTTTTCCGGAAGCCCCATTGGCAAAAAACAACAGGCTCAGGGGAATATAGGCCATCGCAGCGCCTACAACGGGCAGCATGGCGGCGATGCAGGTAATAACAAACCAAAATATGGGTTCGTCAACCCCCAGGATAATGTATCCTATCAAGCCCACTATACCCTGCGCCAGGGCAATAAGGGGTATACCGATGGCATTGGAGTTGACCAGGGTATTCAATTCCTTGCGCAGCAATAAGAGGTTTTCGTCTTTAAGAGGCACCCATTCATAAAAGCCAGATTCCATTTTACGTCCATCCACCAGCATGAAGTAAAGGATAAAATACATAATGACGATGGTGGTGAGGGTATTGAAGGTGGCGCCTAATATTTTGGGTAATGTTTCGGCGCCCATGGTAGAGATGCGCCGGATATTTTCAGTGGTAAGGATATGGATATCGTATTGTTTTTCATATTTGGCTATAAAGTTCTGGATGGAGGTGAGCAACTCAGAGGAATGATTAACAGCGAAAGCGATGCGGGAGGTCATCAAATTGGCGAATGTCAGTATGGGCACCATGATGATCAAAAAGGATAGCAGCATGAGTAAGCTAGCTGCCAGGTTTTTGTTCCACTTATACTTGCCCTGCAATACGAACATGTATTTGCGCATGAGTACATACAATGTGTAGGCACCCAGGAATGCAGGAATAAACGTTTGCAAGTAGATGAATAATACAGTGCCAATAAGAAGTATGGTGATCAGTAATAGTATCTGCCGTATAGCGTTGTTCGGTATGGAATTCATAGCTGATTGCTGGTTTCTGGTTACCGGGCACTGGCTCTTTAGAGCGGCCTGCCGTGTCATTAAGAATTGACCAAACAAGCTACACATAAAGTACCAGAAACCGGTAACCAGCATTAAGTTTTAAATCTTCACTTTTTTCCAGGCCCCTCTCCGGAAGATGATGACACCAGCAATACTGATGCCTGCCTCTGCGGTAAGTATGGCAATGAAAACTCCGGTAGGTCCCCATTTCAGTGTAACAGACAGCAGGTAAGCTACCGGTATCTGAAAGAGCCAAAAGGCAACCAGGTTTATCCAGGTGGGGGTTTTGGTATCGCCTGCCCCGTTAAAGGCGCTGGTAACCACCATCCCTACTCCATAAAAAATATATCCCAGACTGACTATATGAAGTGCCTCGGTAGCAATTTTTACTACGCCGGCATCTTTGTTCATGAACGAGGTGATGAACTCTGATCCCACGAGGAAGATCAGGATCACGATGGACATGAAAATAGCGCTGTATTTGGCTGTTTTCCACACAGACTGTTCGGCACGCTCAGGCTGTTGGGCCCCCAGGTTTTGCCCTACGAGTGTAGCGGCAGCATTGCTTAGACCCCAGGCTGGCAATATAAAGAACATGAGTATGCGGATGGCGACCCCGTAACCGGCTACGGCATCATCACCAAAGCGGGTAATAAGCCTGGCCAGAAACATCCAGCTGGCTGAGGCGATAAAAAATTGTACAAACACCACCCAGGAGAGATCGAAGATGGACCTGAAGATGCGCAGGTCGAGGGGGAAATGCGATCTCTTAATGCGCAACAGTCCTTTCCCTTTGAATAAATGATATAACTGATACGATACACCTATCCCTCTTCCGATGGTAGTGGCAATGGCCGCACCTGTCAATCCATAAAAATGAATGAGTATGGGGCAAAGGATGATATTACATACGTTGGCGATCCCTAAAGACCACATGGCAATGGCGGCATTGCCCGCTCCCCGGAAAATACCGTTGATGAGAAATAGCAGCATGATGACCACGGAGCCACCAAACATAATGCGCGTATAGGGTGTACCCAGGGCAATGACTTCCGGCGAACCTCCCATGAGGTGCAGGATATGGGGTGCGAAAAATACACCTGCAATACTAATGACAAACGTGATCATCAGGGCCAGATTGATGGCCTGTGCACCTGCTTTTGCAGCGCCTTCAATATTCTTTTCGCCTACCCGCCGGGCTACTACTGCGGTAGCGCCCATACCCAGGGCCATGGCCACGGAATACAAAATGGTGAGTACAGATTCTGTTAGTACGACGGTTGAGATGGCTTGCCTGGCATGCTCGGTTCTGCCGACAAAGTAGATATCTACCAGTGCAAAGATGCTTTCCATCACCATTTCCAGGATCATGGGAATGGCTAATAAGAGTACTCCTTTACGAATACTGCCTTGTGTAAAGTCTTGATTTTCTCCCTGAAGTGCCTGTTTAATAAATGATAATACAGACGTTTTTT
The DNA here is from genome assembly GCA_966211765.1 of uncultured Paraflavitalea sp. Classification (GTDB taxonomy): domain Bacteria; phylum Bacteroidota; class Bacteroidia; order Chitinophagales; family Chitinophagaceae; genus Paraflavitalea. The sequence continues at coordinate 212,515 of CBIHOV010000008.1, read as the reverse complement.
TGGTTGGTTGATTCAATGGCATACAAAACTCCTTTCTGAGTTGAAATGATTAAATAGATAAATAGTAATGAAGACCGCTGTAGGAGCGGGCAAAAGGGGGCAATAAAATTTGTTCCTGAGTTAGTGGATTGTGTATCCGAGGAACGTGGAGACTTTCATATTCAATGGTATTGAGCATTCAAATCTAAAGAAATAAAATTTCTGAACCAAGACTTTTAGGATTTCAAGGTTCTCTCTTTTATCGGGCAGAATGTTCGATACCGGACATTTCTGGTTTGGGAGTTTTGACTAAGAAGCTGATTATGCGCCATCTATGATTGGCATCACGCTTGGAAGGTTATAGTTCAAACAGTAGCAAGTCATGGACAGCGCAATAGCCCCCAACATCATCCGACAACGCAAGCGAAAGTTAATTGGCTGGATTATTATTATCGTGATCGCCCTAATCACAGGCGGATGGCTCCTGCGCCATTCCTTGTCCTCTACCATCAAACGATCTGCCATCAGCACCGCTGTGATAGAAAAGGGTAATGTAGAGAATACCATCACGGCTACAGGAGAGATACTGCCTGAATTTGAAGAAGTAATTACCAGTCCCATCAACGCTGTCATCAAAAATGTACTGCTGGATGCAGGAACGCCGGTTAAAACCGGTCAGTCTGTATTGGAACTGGACAAAGCGTTTACGCAGATAGAACTGGAGAAGTTGAAGTTTCAGCTTGAATTGAAACAGAATAATATCTCCCGCCTGAAATTACAACTGGATAAGAGCTTTTATGACCTGAAAGCGAATGATTCTATCAAGCAGCTAAAGATCAATAGCCTGCAGGCAGGCGTACAGGACGCTAAAAGGTTGTTCAAAGCAGGTGGTGGCACCCGTGAAGAAGTAGAGCAGGCCGAGCTGGATCTCCGGATCGCTCAACTGGAAAAAAGGCAGTTGGAAAACGAGATCAAAAATAAACAGATGACCATGCGGACGGATATGCGGGAATCTGAAATAAGCGCACAAATACAATACAAGGACCTGGATGAATTGGAGCGGAAGCTGATGCAGGCCAATATTGTGGCCACGCGTAATGGGGTTATCACCTGGGTGAATAAAAATATAGGCTCCAAAATAAATGAAGGGGAATCGCTGGTAAAGGTGGCCGACCTGGGAAGCTTTAAAATAACGGGCAGTATATCGGATGCATTTGCCGACCAGGTACGCACGGGCCTTCCGGTGATAGCCCGGATCAATGACTCCCTGCTAAGAGGCGTGGTGATGAATGTTCACCCGGCAGTGCAAAACAACATCCTGTCTTTTGATGTACAGCTCGACAACCGCAGCAGCAAGCTGCTGCGCCCCAATATGAAGCTGGATATTTACCTGGTGACGGCTACCAGCAAGGAAGTAATGCGTGTAGCCAATGGCAGCGCCTTTAAAGGGACAGCTACGCAGGATATTTTTGTGGTACAGAACGGCAAGGCTGTGAGACGCACGGTACATATAGGCTTATCCAATTTTGACTATGTGGAACTGAAAGACAATGTGGCGCCAGGTGAAGTGATCATCACTACAGATATGAGCGAATACAAACACCTGAAAGAAATCACCATCAAAGACTAAGGGGTATTTATGAACAGGATCAATTATATAGGTATTGCACTTCTAATATCAAGCGCGCGGCTTACAGCCCAATCTGCTACGGACACCCTGCGCTTTAACCTGACGGAGGTGGTGGAGATGGCAAAAAGCCAATCTATTGCTGCGAAGCAGGCGGTAACGCTAAAAGAAAACAAATACTGGCAGTGGCGTACATATCAATCCAATTACAAACCACAATTGGTATTGGATGGCCGGCTGCCGGCTTATAGCAAAACCTACCAGGAGATACTACAGCCCAATGGCACTATTGACTTCCAGCCTGTGCGCAATAATAACTCCTCTCTCAACTTATCGCTCGAACAAAGTATTGCCAAAACCGGGGGAACGATATTTGGCACTACGCAGCTGCAGCGGTTTGATGACTTCGACCGTAAGAATACATTATACAACGGGGTACCGTATGCATTGGGGTATAGCCAGCCGCTGTTCATGTTCAACAGCCTGAAATGGGATAAGCGTATTGAACCATTGAAATACAATGAAAGCCGGCAGGAGTATATTGAATCGATGGAGCTTATCGCTATCAGGGCCTCAGGTTATTTTTTCGATCTGTTGCTGGCGCAGGTAAACCTGCAAATTGCTGAAACGAATTTCAATAACACCACAAACATTCTCCGGATTGCTAATGAGAAGTTTGAACTGGGCAAGGTTTCGCACAATGAAATACTTCAATTACAACTGGAATTGCTGAAGTCGAAAAAATCAGTGGCCGGCGCCAAAAGGGATATGGAGATCGCTGTGCTGAACCTGCGGTCCTATATGGGCCTGCAAAGCGATGAAAAAATTGCATTGGATCTGCCCGGTTCTTACATCAACATCAAGGTATCGGCAGATAAGGTATTGACGGAAGCATTTGCCAACCGCTCTGATGCCATTGGCTTCCAACGGAAAGTAATAGAGGCCAAAAGGGATGTTGCCAAGGCCAGGGGCGATAATAGCCTGAATGCCACCCTCACTGCCCGGCTCGGATTTTCCAACAGTGCGCTTAACTTACCGGGTGTTTACCGATCACCCAAGGACCAGCAGTTGTTCCCACTGGTGTTTGACATCCCCATCCTGGATTGGGGCCGGTCGCGTTCGAGGTTAAAAACAGCAGAAGCCAACCAGAAATTTGTGCAGTATGCGGTGGAACAGGATCAGCAGATCTTCCGGCAGGAGATCTTTACGCAGGTGACCTTATTTGACATGATGCAGGACCAGCTGATCCTGACGGCACAGGCAGACAGTATTGCTTCTGAAAAATACCAGATCGCAAGGGAACGGTATGTGTTGGGGCATTTAAGTATCACGGACCTGAGTATTGCCTTTCAGGAGAAAGACCAGGCAAAACGGGATTATGTTTTTGCCTTGCGTGATCTGTGGGGCGCTTATTACCAGTTGCGTTATCTTTCTTTATATGATTTTGAGAAAAATGAAAAGATCAGCTATAAATAAAGCTTCGAGCAACGAGCTGCGAGCAATAAGAATAGAACTAGATTATTTATTTAAACCAGACAATACAACCGTATGATACAATTACAAAACATTGAAAAGGTATACCGCACCAGCACGGTGGAAACACTGGCGTTGAACAATGTGAACCTTACCGTTGAAAAAGGAGAATTCCTTTCTATCATGGGACCTTCAGGCTGTGGCAAAAGTACCCTGCTCAATATTATGGGCTTACTGGATGCGCCCTCCAAAGGAGATGTAAAGATTGGCAACGAGTCGACAACGAATCTGTCGGACAAGCAGATGGCGCATTTCAGGAACAAGAAACTGGGGTTTATTTTCCAGAGTTATCACCTGATCAATGACCTGAAGGTATTGGACAATGTAGAACTGCCACTGCTGTACCGTACCAGTTCCGCAAAGGAACGTACCCAGCTGGCCAAGGCAGCCCTGGAAAAAGTGGGGCTCAGTAACCGTATCAAACATTTCCCCACCCAGCTTTCCGGCGGCCAAAAGCAACGGGTAGCCATTGCCCGGGCCATTGTGGGTGAACCAGAGATCATACTGGCCGATGAACCCACGGGCAACCTGGACAGCGCCATGGGACACGAGATCATGGAGATCCTTTTACAGCTGAACAATACAGAAAAGACGACGATCGTGATGGTAACGCACGATGAGAACATGGCACGCAAAACGCACCGGCTGGTGAGGTTGTTTGATGGAACGCAGGTAAGTTAAAACCAGCTGTGAGCTCCCGCTGCGGCGGGACAAGCTATGAGCTGCGAGCAAAGACAAAAGCATTTAACCTACACGGACAAATTACTTCTTATGTTAAAGAATTATTTCAAAATAGCCATAGCAGTACTGAAGCGGCGTAAGTTTTTTACGTTCATCAGCTTGTTTGGCATCAGCTTCACGCTGACGATATTAATTGTACTGACTGCTTTCCTCGATCACCTGATCAGTCCGCAGTATCCCGATACCAAGCGCAGCCGGTCATTGTATATCAATACGGCGCTGCGCTCACATTCGAAGAACTTCTACTTCAGCAATGGACCCCTGAGCTATTATTTTCTGAATAAGTATGTAAGCAGTTTGAAAACGCCGGAGAAGGTAGCTATCTCTTCCATCTTCTCTACTACCAACACTTATGTCAACAATAAGAAACTGGAGATCGATATGAAGTATACGAATGCTGAATTTTGGGATGTACAGGAGTTTCAGTTCCTGGAAGGCAGACCGTACACAGCACAGGAGATCACCAATGGGGACCGTGTAGCGGTCATTTCAGAAAAGACAAAGCAGGATTATTTCGGAGATCAGAGCGCGGTAGGAAAATATATTGAGACCGACAATGTGCAATACCGGGTTACGGGAGTAGTCAGGAATGTGCCCATTACGATATTGTTTTCTTATGGCAACCTGTACCTTCCTTACACATTGTCTAAAATAGATCGAAGCAATACCCGTTTCGATGGTAGTTATACAGCGATCATACTGGCCCGGTCCAAAGCAGACCTGCCCAAAATACAGGAGGAATTCCAGCAGGTGATCGCACGGATCCCTTTGCAAGGGATGGAGTTTGATAAATTCAACTGTTATGCAGACAGCTACCTGGCCAGCTTTACGCGCACCTTACTGGGTAAGGATGAAAGTTCGGGGGTAAACAAATTCATCCTTTCCATCAGCATATTTGCTTTGTTCTTTATGCTACTCCCCACCCTGAATCTTATCAATATCAATATCAGCCGTATCATGGAAAGGTCGTCTGAGATAGGCGTGCGCAAAGCCTTTGGGGCCTCTTCCAGAACCCTGGTGTACCAATTCATTGTTGAGAATATTATCCTTACGCTCATCGGGGGCATACTGGGTATTGTATTATCGGCTGTCATTATTGCCATACTCAACAACAGCCAGATACTACCGCATGTATACCTGACGATCAATTTCACGGTACTGGCCTGGGCACTGCTGGCCTGTCTGGTATTTGGTTTGTTTTCCGGTGTGTACCCGGCATGGCGGATGTCGAGACTACAGGTAGTAACTGCGCTAAAAGCGCAATAGGCGCTTATTTGTCATCTTATCAATTGCATATTATGCTGAAACATTTGTTTAAACTGATCTGGAATAAAAAGAAGCAGAACTTTGTGCTGATGCTGGAGATACTGGTTTCCTTCCTGGTGATCTTTGCTGTATTCACGATGGTGGTATATTATTACCAGAATTACCGGAAGCCTATGAACTTTGATTATGAGCCGGTATGGGCCATTCAATTTAAAACAGAGCAAAGACCCCAGGGTAATGATTCCTTATCCCTGTATTTTGAATCCCTCAGGAATCAGTTGAGTTCCATGCCTGAAATAGCAGCTGTAAGTTTTACCGGCCACAATATTCCCTTTTCCATGAGCACTTCGCAGAACAATGTGAACTACGAGGGGCTTCATATTAACCGGGTAAATGATTATACCGTACAGGATAGCTATGCTGCCACACTGGGCCTTAGCATGCAGGAGGGTCGGTGGTTCTCCAGAGAAGATGCCGGCGCCAAATACAGGCCGGTGGTGATCAATGGCCATCTGAAAGAAAAGCTATTTGGGAAGGGGGATGCTGTTGGCAAACTACTTGAGAAAAGATCAGATAATCCATTAAAAATAATAGGAGTTATCAACGACATCAAAGAAAAGGGCGATTACCAGGCCATAGAATCATCGCTTTACAGGAGAGCAGATACCAGTGCCTACCGCTGGATGGAAGTAATATTAGCAAGGGTAAAACCAACGGCCAATATAGCCTTCGAGGGCCGCCTCTACAAAGCATTGGCCACTTACTTACCCAATGCAACGGTGGAGATTGAGCACCTGACCAATAAACGGACTGGCAAAAACAGTATGACATTGGTGCCCATGATCATCATGACGATCATAGCGGGGTTCCTGGTGATCAATGTAGCACTCGGCCTTTTTGGTGTGCTCTGGTACAATATTAACCGGCGCAGGGGTGAGATTGGCTTGCGCAGGGCTGTAGGCGCCACAGGCCAATCTATATCCCGGCAACTGGTGCGTGAGGCACTGGTATTATCTACCATTGCTTTGCTGGTAGGTTGCTTTTTCGCGGTACAATTTCCGTTGTTGAATGTTTTTGATATGCCGGCAGGGGTATACCTGACTGCAATTGGGTTATCTATTGTATTTATTTACTTGCTGGTGGTAGTCTGTGCGCTGTATCCAGGTAAGCAGGCAGCGGCCATCTATCCGGCTGTGGCTTTGCACGAAGATTAGGATAACAGAGTTGTCAAATACCAGTAACTTGAAACTTTTTCCGGCATTATGATCTTAATTATAGACGACGATATAGCAGTAAGGACATCCCTGCAGTTGCTGCTGGAGCAGCAGGGATTTACCACTGCTACTGCTGATGGTGCTGCGCCAGCCCTGGCCATATTACAGCAGCAGGCACCAGACCTGATCATCCTCGACCTCAACTTTTCTATTGACACCTCCGGTAATGAGGGGATGTCGTTGCTTCAACAGATCCGCAACCTGCACCCTGCTGTGCCTGTTATCCTTATTACAGGCTGGGCAACCATTGAACTGGCCGTAAAGGGTATGAAACTGGGGGCCAATGATTTTATCAATAAGCCCTGGAGCAATGACCACCTGCTGCAATCCATCAGGACCTTGCTCAACCTGCAGGAGAAAAAAACAGAAAAGCTAAGCCGCAAAAAGCTGGACAGTCTTTATAATTTCCAGCATATTATTGGCGAAGATGACGCCATGCTGGATATCCTGGAAACCATTGGGCGGGTGGCTGCTACGGATGCGAGTGTACTGATCATGGGAGAAAGCGGCACGGGCAAAGAGTTGATCGCAGAAAGCGTGCACCAGAATAGCCTGCGGAATAATAAGCCATTTGTGAAAGTAAACCTGGGGGGTATATCAACATCTTTGTTTGACAGTGAAATGTTTGGCCATGTACGGGGAGCTTTTACAGATGCCCGCTTTGACCGCACAGGACGTTTTGAAATGGCCAATAAGGGCACTATATTTTTAGATGAGATCGGTGATCTTGACCCCGGCAGCCAGGTAAAGCTGCTAAGGGTATTGCAGGACAGGACCTATGAGGTATTGGGCAGCAGCAGAACGAAAACAGTGGATGTTCGGGTAGTGTGCGCCACCAACCGGCCACTGGAGGAGATGGTGAGCAAGGGAAGTTTCCGGGAAGACCTTTTGTACCGCATTAACCTTATTACGGTACGCCTTCCTGCTTTACGTGAAAGGCCGGCCGATATCCCTTTACTGGTAAACTTCTTTGTGAACAACCTGCGGGAGATCTATAACAGGCCCGGCCTGGCTGTTAGCCGCGAAGCCATGAAATGGCTACAGCAATTGCCCTTGCCCGGTAATATCCGCCAATTAAAGAACCTGGTAGAACGCTCGGTGCTGGTAAGCAAAAAAGACTACCTTGATGTGGAGGATCTTCAATCCCAATTAGAAACATCGCCCCGGCAAAAAGGCAATATCGATCTTCCGGAAGTAGGCAGTATTACCCTGGAAGAATTGGAGATAAAGATGATCCGTAAAGCCATGGAGTTCCATAAAGGCCGTATTACCCGGGTGGCCAAAGCATTGGGCATTACGCGCAGCGCCCTGTACCGGCGGCTGGAGAAATACAATATTCCCTACGATGAGACTGCGGACTAAATACATCCTGTTTGTTGGCATTATTCACCTGGTTACCCTGGTTCTCACCTTTATTATTTTCAATGATAATAAGATACTCTTCATTGCTTCAGAAGTACTGGTGATCATCTCTGCTATTGTAGCCTGGCAATTGTACAGGCAGCTGATCAGTCCGCTCAAAACATTGATGCAGGGTGTAGACGCCATCCGCGACCGTGATTTTAATGTAAAATTCCTGACCACTGGCAAATATGAAATGGATGAACTAATCAAAGTGTACAATGCCATGATAGACGAATTGAGAGAAGAACGTACCAAACAGGAACAGCAACATTTTTTCCTTGAAAAGCTGATCAATACTTCCCCTACGGGCATTATCATTCTTGATTATGACGAATGTATCCACCAGTTAAATCCGCAGGCGCTCACCCTATTGGACATGGAGGAAAAGGCCTTGCTGGGCAAACCTGTACATGCCGTATTCCATCCCTTGCTGCAAGAGATCAGCAGGTTGTCATCGGGGGAAAGCAAAACGGTGAACATGAATGGGATCGAGACTTATAAATTGCAGAAATCCCACTTTATTGACCGGGGATTTGCACGGTATTTTATCATGCTGGAGGAACTGACGGTTGAGATCATGGCTGCGGAGAAGAAAGCCTATGGCAAAGTGATTCGAATGATGGCCCATGAAGTGAATAATACGGTGGGGCCGGTCAATTCCATTTTACAATCTACCCTGCAGGCACATGAAAACAGCCCCTCCATCAGTAACGCACTACAGGTAGCCATTGACCGCAACCACAACCTCAATGTATTCATGCGCAACTTTGCCGATATTGTGCGGCTGCCTGAGCCTCATAAAAAGGATACAGATCTTCACCAATTGCTTCGCAATACCGGTAAACTGATGGAGCTGAAGGCCGGTGAAAAAGAGATTGTTTTCCAGTTTGACCTGGCGCCATCACCCATGATGATTCAGGCAGATGCCTTACAATTGGAACAGGCGCTTATCAATATTATAAAGAATGCCATCGAAGCCATCCCGGAAAAGGGCAGGGTTGCTTTTATTACGCGCGCCTACCCCAGGGAGCTGATCATCCGCGACAATGGCAGGGGCATTGCAGCCCATGTGGCCGATCAGTTATTTTCTCCTTTCTTCAGTACCAAGAAAGATGGGCAGGGCATTGGACTTACCCTCACCCGGGAAATATTACTGAACCATGGCTATGAGTTCTCGCTGAAAACCCTTGAGCCCGGAGTTACGGAGTTCAGCATACGGCTAGAGCCTTGAATAGCAATGGTGAATAGTGAAAGCGCTTGCTTCGATCTATAACTCCTCTTTCCCTTCGTCCTGGTCTTCAGTTTCTTCCAGTTCTCCATTCTTTCCGCGCCTCAATTTTACAATTGGTTTATCCTGGGTGCCTGCTACATGCACAGGAATGCCAATAATGCCAAATGGCGGGAGGCCTACCCTTAACTTCAGGTTGAGCTTTCCGTCGAAGCTGGTCTGTCCTTCAAAACGCAACTTGAAAGGAGATACTTTAAAGCGGGTACGTTCGATCGTGATCAGGTTATTGTTGATCGCAGACTTGATGTCTACTTTAGAAAGATCGGGATTGTCAATGTTCTTATTGGTTTCCTTGCTTACCACACTGAAGAGTTTCCAGCCTTTCATTTTTACTTTCTTTACGGATAGTACTCCACCTCCTTTCAAAGAAGGATAAACCGGGCTCATGTGCTCATCCAGGCGGCCGTTGAGCTGATAATCCAGTGAAATGATTCCTTCTGCATTGGCGGCTGCAGGCACAAGGTCATGAAACAGCTGTATTTGCTTGTAGGCTTTCTTCACATCAAACTCTTTGGCATCGATATGATAATCAAACAAAGCCTTACGGGGAGAAAGGCTTTTGTAACTGCCATTCATGACTATCGGCGCATCGATTAACTGAAAGCCTGTTTCCTGTAATTTAATAGCCCCGCTATCGATGGTTACCTGGCCCTTGAAGTCTTTCAGGTCGATGCCATTGTAGTGTACTTTCCGCGCATCGGCTTTAAAAGTAATGGCCAGATCGGCGGGAACGATCACTACGCCGGCCGCGGTTGATGTAGGAGCTGATCCATTAGCAGCCGGAGTGGCGCCTTTATTATCTGCAAAAGCCATGAATTCATCTACCAGGAAATAATCGGTGTTCAGGTCAAACTGACCGCGCAGGGGCGTACCCCTTTCCATCATGTAATTGATCACATTGTTGAGGTAGCCATTGAGTGTTAGCTTGCTTTTCCCATAATTCACTTTGAAAGCATCGAACCACATTTTATCCTGTTCAAACCTGAAGTTGCCTGAGCGGATGAAGAAGGGATTGGGGAACATATCTGCCCGCAGGGTCACATCGCGCAGTTTCATGGTGCCGGAATTGAATAACCGATCGTAGTGCCCCCCTGTGGCATCACTCTGAAGGCCGCGCAGCGACAGGTTGGTCTCAATAAATCCTTTGAGATCGTAGCCCTGCAGGGCAAAAACACGGTATATTTTACCAATATCCAGTGTGCCTTTGGAAGCGATATTGTATTTCAGATTTTCAAAGTTCTGCAGGTCGGCTTTTACGAAGAAAGGTTGCCCTTCAAAACGGAATGACACGGGTGTTACCTGTACCACCAGGTCTTTCATGGAACCCTTGCGGCTGGTGACTACGGCACTCACTTGTATATTCTCTAAGGGAGCAGGGTAATATTTTGTCTGAATGCTGCCGTCTTTGATAGTGAACTTACCCTGCGTTACAGGAAATATCTTTTTAGCCGGGATATACTTTCCGTTGGTTTGTACATCGATATCCAGGTTTCCGGCCAGGGTCATACTGTCGAGCGGATAAAAGTTCTTGATATCGGCCAGGTTAAATACACTTTGCAGCTGGGCATTGATGGGGAAGTCTTTGCTGTTGCCCAGTTTAAAAAAGCCCTTGATATAATTATTCAATACGGAAGCATTGAGTTTTTCTATCGACAGGGTAGTATTCTTATAATTATGATCGGGGCAGGAAGCATTGAGGTCGAAACTGATATTCTCTACGGCCTGTGGAAGTTCGTTGTATTTAAAGTAGCCATTGGACAGGGAGGAGCGGATAGTAAATTGAGGGATACTGCTCAGGACGGTATCTGTACCCCGCAAGCCTTTAGGGACTACAGACTTTGCGTATTTTCCATCTGCCAACAGATGGAGGGTATATTTCCCTTTGAGATCAAAGAGCTGAAAGCCAAAAGCTTTGTCCCATTTCTCCAGGTCCATTTCACTGTTCACTTTGGCATATATGCTGGGTGTACTGAGTCCTTTTAGCCGTATAACTGAACTGAAGTAGTCTTTATCAATATTGAAGAAAATAGAATCAACAGTCACCTGCAAGCTGTCGGTATTCAATTGCGGCAACTTCGATTGAAAGTTGAGGTAGAGGTTTGACACGGGTGAAGGCGCTGCCGCATGCGCAATATAACCATTGCGGATCTTCACATTGAGGGTAAGATCGGGCATCACGGCACTGTCGGCAATGTATTTCCCTTTTAAGGTGGCGTCAATATCGCTGAATCCCCGGACTTCTGTTTTATCCAGCCACTGGGCTACTTCAGGAGGCAGGCCGGTAAAGATATCGTGGAGGTCACTTTCTGCCGACTTCAGCGTGAAGTCCATGCCATAGCCATTGCTGAGGAATTCAAATTTACCGTTGAACCTGAGCGGTAGTTGATTAATCTTTAGGTCATTCTGTTCAAAGTAGAGGGCCAGTGAATTGGTATTGATCTTGGTGATGAGGTCGGCATTGATCTTTTTAGAAACCACATAGGGCTGGCTATCATAATTGAAATCCAGGGAGTCGACTTCCATATGGGTGTGCAGGTCGAAAATGGCCTTACTCAGATCGCCGGTACCTTCATAATAAAGGCCTTTCATATTCAGAACCATGGGAAGGGACTGGTCATTGTACACCAGGCGGCTCTTTTCAATGAGGATCTTTTCGATCTTCAGGGCTACGCCCGACGAATCGGTAGTAGCAACCGTGGAATCGCTGGGTTTGGACGCATATATATTATAATTGGGTTTCCCGTCTTTATCGACCAGTATATTGATATTGGCGTTGGTCAGGAATATTTTGTCGACGCTGGTGCGGTTGGTAAACAAGCTGAACAGATCGACCCCCAGGGAGATCTCTTCTGACTGGATCAGGGTAGCTTTTTCAAATGGCGCCGATCCTTTTACAGAAAGGTCGTACAGCGTAAGGGTAAGTGCGGGAAAATGACGGAAGAAAGAGAGGCGGGCCCGCGAAAAGTCGAGTTCTGAATTGATACTGCTCCTGGCCCACTGTTTGATCTTGGTAGAAACAAATCCTGGAAAGATATAAGGCAGGAGGAACATTAACAAGAGAGCAATGCCCAGGGAAAGGCCACCCAGCTTGAGTAGTTTAACGGTTATCCTCTTAAAGGATGATGACATAACAAGGTATTTAGTGTGCGCAGGAAGGCTAATTACCTCAAAAGTACGATACCGGTACCGGTTATGCCTATAACAGAAGGATTATTTTTATTATGTGAAGTGCATCCGCAAGGCCAACACAGATAACCTAATGACCAGGGGATGCACTACACGCAATAATTGTTTATTCAGTAATCTCTCGTTTTACATAGGAGCCCCAGGGAGCAAATCTCTTCACTGTATTGAACCAATAAGTGTTATTCTTATCGATATCGGTATAAGCCCTCCCATCATATATTTCCACACTTACATTTACCAGGCGCCAGTCGGTTTCATCAAAGTGCCAGGAAAAAGAATGGGAAGCATTTTTATTATAACCGCCATCTCCCGCTAATATACTTCCGTTCACGTGGCTTCTTTGCGCAACAGGTAGTCGCAGCTGCTCTTCTACCTGAATGAGTAGCGCAGGATCGGAGGTGGCTATTACAAAAGAACTGTCTCTCCAGTCATCCGGCGTATAATTGACGCCCACTTCAAAATACCGAAGTTTTAACGAGGTCTCTTTTTTACAGGATAAGGCTGCCAATAAGACCATGAAAATCCAATACTTCATCCATTTCATACCTCTATGGTTTATTAATCCTATTGACAGCTGTCAAAAGGGGGGCGTTGCACCATTAGAGGTAAAGCCAGGGCAGCCTTACCCGAATTAACAGTTCTTTATTGCACTTTTTTCACGGTTCCGGAACCTGAAATATGGGTATTTACGGATGGACTGCCTTTATAGTATACTGAACCGCTACCGGAAATATTTGCATCCAATTGTTGTACAACACCTGCTTTTATATTTCCGGAGCCGCTGATATGGGTTGTTGCATTTTTGAAATTAACCTCCAGCATTTCAATGCCACCGCTGCCGCTAATATTGAGGTCGCCGGCATTTGCCGTCCCTGCATTTACCTGTATATTGCCAGAGCCCGAAATAAAGGCTTCCAGCTTTCCTGCCACCTCGGCCCCTGCCAGGGTGATTGATCCAGAACCGCTTAAGCCCAACCGCAGGGAGGAGGATTGCAGGGAACTGTTACTACTGATATCGCCATCCCCGCTAATATTCAACCCATTGAAAAGAGGAGCACTCACCCTTATAATTACCTTGTCGTGAGAGCCAATCCTTTTACCGTTGTCAAATTTTATCCTGAGTTCCCCACCCGAGACAGGCGTTTCTATCATATCGAGGATATTTTGCTGGGCATCAATGGTTAATTTGTAACCAGGCTCTTGTGTTACATACAAAATGCCCGAGATAGCTAAAGATACTTTCGTAAAATCTGCAACCGTTCTCGTTTGTGTAATGGATGGCCCTTCTCCGGTAATTTTCTTTTTACAGGAAGTAGCGAATAATAACAGCGACAATACGCCCAACACCAGAATACTCTTTTTCATGTTTTTGCTTTTTAAATTTTGGCTATACTTAAGGCAGGGGTGGGTTGAGGGGGAGTACGTCTTAATTTATTGTTTTAGACATTTCGGTTTCAGCAACAGTACCAAACCAGCCATATATCTTTTTTTGACTATCGGCCTGTTTGTTGAAGATATTGGAGGGTACGTTTTGTAATACTTTGGCAAATAGACCACCACTGTATAATTGATCCAGCAGCTGATCGAGAAAATCGTAAGTGGGTTTACTCATAGAGCGGAGCATTACTTTCACTACATCTCCTTTCTTATAGGGCTCTCCATCGGAGGTTATGCCTTCCCTGAATGGTTCAATAAACACATAGCCATCAGAAACATCCTCATAAAAAGATGCATCAATCGCTACCATTTCACTGACATGGTAATTGAGTGCGCCATTTTTGTAGGTACGTATCCAGGTGTAGTCGGTACCGCCCACCAGGTCTCTTGCATGCAATTCTGCATAGTAACCTACTTTTTCATCTCCCGAGATCTGCTCTTCATCGCGGTATTCTACAGAGATGGAGTCAATTTTAGTTACACGGGTGAGCTTGTCTGTAGCCTCAAACTGCTGGCCGTCCCAGTTGATGGTAAGTTTGTAGGTATGGCCAATGATACCAATGGCCGCAGCTCCTGCATCGTACTGATAAGCGCCATTCTGGAAGGTGAAGTTGTAGGTTTTGTTATCAGTAACATCGGTAACAACAATCTGTGCTCCTGTTACAGCTTCGGGTTCCTTGTTATCCAGGTAATTCACCGCCCGCAGGAATTTGATGGTTTGCTTACCGGGTTTGTCGGTGATCCAGGCATCCAGGTAAGGTAATTTATCGCCGTCGGGCAATTTGACGTCTATTACTTTTTCGCACGAAGACAGTGTGTACAAGGTTAGAAGTGCGACTATATATAATTTATACTGTTTCATTGGTGCTTTTTTATTTTTTGGAGGCCCGGTCAACATGATCTTGTTTCGCTTTTTTATACGGGCGCTTCCTGGTTATACAGTTAGAATTTAAAGTTCCAGGTGATGGATGGGATGATGGAACCAAGGATAGACAGCTTAACAGCTTCTTTCTTTTGGGGTTCATCCTCGTTTTGGCGGAAGTAAACGGTATATGCATTCTGACGGGCATACACATTATAGATACCAAATACCCATTCCTGTTTGAACTTTTTACCCTGGCGGCCCTTCATGGTAGCGGCTATATCCAGGCGGTGATAGGCTGGCAGGCGGTAGTTGTTGCGCTTTTCGGTACTGTTGTAAGGGATCGGAATGCCCTGAACATCCAAACGCACATCGGGGAAAGTAGCCGGTGTTCCTGAACCCAGGTTAAAGGTGGTGGAGAAATCCCATTTCTTATTGTATGAATAAGTGAGGGCTGCATTCACCACATGGGTACGATCATAACGGCTGAGGTACCACTCGCCTTTGCTGATACCGGGTGTTTTCCTTTCAGATTTTGAATAGGTATAATTCACCCATCCCTGTAATTTACCCGTTTCCTTCTTTACTTCCAGTTCAAGCCCCCATGACCGGCCTTCACCTGTGAGCAGATCGGCTTCTACCATCTGGTTAAGTTCAAGATTGGAATTATCTATGAAATCCAGTACATCGCCCATCTTTTTATAGAATACTTCAGCAGAAAATTCTACGGGGAGAGATTCCGGTATGGTAACAAGGCCTGCAGATACCTGGTCGGTATAAGAAGGTTTGATGTTGTTGGTGCTGGGGAAATACAGGTCAACCGGTGTAGGCGACGCTGTATTGGACAGCAGGTGCAGGTATTGAGAGCTGCGGGAATAACCTGCTTTAAGGAAAGTATTTTTCTTCAGTTCATAACGCACAGAGAGACGTGGCTCCAGGAATGTCCAATCCACAACCGGTTTCTTGCTGGTAACTACTTCTTCCCTGTCGAGCGGCTTGCGCACATTGGCGGTGGTATCCCTGAAATAATATACCGTAGTATTACCAAGATAAGCGTAATGATTAACCCGAAGACCTGCCTGCACCTGCCACCTGCGATTTATTTTCCAGGTATCTTCCACATAGGCTGCCATTTCTGACCCATAGCGCTTTTTGAGTGTAATATCGTTTTTAACACCTTCGCTGGTAGCAACGCCTTTACCGGGATAAAAGTTATAGTAAGCTACATTGACACCAGTCTTCAGGGTATGCTTATTGTTGATGTACCAGGTAAGCGATGGCTTTACACCATAGGTTTGAATGTCGGACTTCCAATCGTATTTTTCACTTACATCATCTTTCTGTGTGGAACTGAAGAACAACTTATAATCATACTTGGAATAATACACACTGGTATTCAGGAATAAGCGGGGACTAAACAGGTGATTCCAGCGGAAGGTACCGGTGGTATTGCCCCATTCGAAACCAGCTTCACCTCCAAAACCAAACACGTCACGTCCGAAATAACCACTGAGGTAAATGGTATTCTTATCATTGATCTCCAGGTTTCCCTTGGCGGTGATATCATAGAAGTACAACTTATTGTCGCGGTCTTTTTCCTTCAGGAAAGGTTTGGACAATACATCGATATAAGAGCGGCGGGCTGCCACTATGAAAGAAGACTTGTCTTTCTGGATGGGTCCTTCCACAGATATGCGGCTGAAGATGCTGCTGATACCGCCATTGACGGTGAGCTTCTGGTTATTCCCTTCTTTCATGCGGATATCGAGTACAGAAGAGGTGCGGCCTCCATATTCAGCGGGGAAAGCACTTTTGTACAAGGTTACATTCTTCACCGCATCGGGGTTGAACACGGAAAAGAAACCCAACAGGTGAGAGGAGTTGTATACAGGGGCCTCGTCCATGATGATGAGGTTTTCATCTACATTACCCCCACGCACATTGAAACCTGAAGCACCTTCACCTACCGATGTGATACCCGGCAGGGTCAACATGGCTTTTACTACATCGGGCTCTCCCATAAAAGCTGGGATCTTCTTGATCTGCCCCATGCTCATTTGCTGGATACCCAGTGCCACGGTATTCGTTCTGCGTAATTTCTTTTCACCGGTCACCACTACCTGATCCATTTCGGCGGCAGCTGTTTGCAGGTTCACTTCCAGTGTCTTACTGGCCGTGAGGTCGATCTCTGTTTTATTAATACTGTATCCGGTATAGCTTACATTGACGGTGTATTTACCAACGGGAAGGGTAATGGAGAAATAGCCATATGCATTGGATTGCACAGTAGCGCCTATCGGGCTTACGTTGATGGTTGCATTGATAAGGACCTCACCACTGGTCGCATCACGAACATAGCCACTGATGGTCAATGGTTTTCCAGCCTGCGCAAGAGTGGCCTCATGAAAAGTTAGCAGGATAAGGAACAAGGATAATAATCGAATGGTGGAACGTAACATACAGAAATTTTGTTTGCAGTAATGACAACGTAAGTTTTCTTTACCCCTACGCTACCCATACTATTTAGAAAATATTAACAAAGCCGGTTTCCTTGGCTGCGTATCAACGAAGTAAAACGGCACAAAAGTATACTACCCGCCAGGAAGAAACCGGGCCTCACATGTAATTCACATGAGAATACCCCTTTAAGTGGGCTTCAGGTCACAATTTGATGTTTGACCATTACAGGTTATTTTTGCGCCCGGTATAAACATTACAGGATAACTTAACCACCTGCCTGCGCCAGGGATCAAATTCATCGTGTGACAGAAAAAGAAGCGTTATTGAAAGCGGATAAATCGAAAGGCATCCTGCTGTTTGTGGCAGGCTTGTTCTTTGCGGTGTTATGGTCTTCTGCATCTACGGCCACCAAGATAGGATTACAGTCTGCCCAACCCTTTGTGATCTGTATTGCCCGCTTTTTCCTGGCAGGTATTGTGATGTTGCTCATTGCCCATGTATTGATGGGAAAGCGCCTGCCCCGGGGCAGGGAATGGAAGCAATTGGCTATCTATGGCCTTTTGAATATTTCTATCTACCTGGGCGTCTATATTGTGGCCATGCAGGAGGTTTCGCCGGGACTGGGCTCGCTGGCCATCGCTACCAATCCGGTATTTATCAGCCTCATGACATCTCTTTTGTTCCGCCAGCGTTTGCAGCCCGTTACCATTACCAGTTTAATATTGTGCAGCACCGGCGTGGTGTTGGCTGCCTGGCCCCTGATGCACCAGAGTATGGCCACTCCCTTCGGAATAAGTTTGCTCATGGGTAGCATGCTGGTCTATTCAATCGGGGTGCTCTACTTTTCCCGTCAGCAATGGAGCGATCTGCATATCCTAACCATCAATGGCTGGCAAACACTGCTGGGTGGTATTTTCCTGCTGCCTGCTGCTGCCATTACTTATAACCCTGCAAAGAATGTGTGGGACATGCATTTTGTGGGTTCCGTATTGTGGCTGGCCATTCCCGTATCCATTGTTGCTGTACAGCTTTGGCTGTATTTACTGCGGGATAATGCAGTGAAAGCCTCCTTTTGGTTGTTTCTTTGCCCCGTTTCAGGGTACATTATTGCTAACGTATTAATGAAGGAACCCATTGGCCTATACGCTATTGCAGGGATGCTGCTGGTTGTTGCGGGCCTCTACCTGGTACAGCGAAAAAAGCAGGCCTGAACAGATACTATCGCCCATCTACATACTTACTCTTAAAAGAATATTAGTAGTTTCTGGTATACTTTTTTAATTTTATATACCCCTCTTCCCGCCCAACCACACCGTATACGTGCGATATTTTTGGTTAAATCGTTCTGATTCAGGTAGTTTTCATTCACCAATACCTGAGTAATACCCATTTCTATGCAAGTAGATCCCAATGCTCCTATTACCGCTGCCGAGGGCAACCGCAATAAGCCGGAACATACCGTACAACAGACCCACAAAAAAGCTGCTAACCTGGACGCGTTGGTAGAAAGCCTGGATGGCTATGTGTGGAGTGTGGACCTGGAAATGAGCTATATAATATTAAATAGTGCATTATTCAAACTCATTAAAGATGTTGTTGGCGTAGAAGCAAGGCCCGGCGATAAAATGTTGGACATACTGGGCCTGTTGGACCCCTCGAAAACGGAGGAATGGAAAAATCTTTACCAGCAGGCTTTTGAAGGGCAGGGACAACGGTTTGTATCCCAATTCCTGATCCATGGGCGACCCCGGTTTTTCGAAGTTTCCATCAACCCCATGTATAAAGGGGACGCCATTAATGGGATCTCCTGCTTTGCCAGTGATATTACCGCTGAGATCAATAACAACCGCAGGCTGCAGGAAAGTCAAACAAGGTTTCGCTCACTGATCGAGAACGGGACCGATATCATTGTTGTAATAGATAACACAGGCAATATTATATACGGCAGCCCCTCCATAGAAAAACACTTTGGAACAAAACTGGCCGACCTTACAGGCGAAAGCGCATTCGATTATATTTACCCGGATGATATAGCTGAACTTGCAGAAAAATTCCTGGATGTACTAAATAGCCCGGGTGTATCTATTCCTATCAGATCGAGGGCTTATGCAATGGGCAAGCGGTTGATCTGGGTGGAAGGCATTGTAACGAATATGCTAAAAACAGAAGGGGTGAATGGCATTGTATGTAATTTTCGTGATGTAACGGAACGGAAGAAAGCAGAAAAACTGATACAGGAATCGGAGTACCTGCGCCACCAGTTAATGGAAGAAAAGATCAACAGGCAGAAAGAGATCTTGCAGGCTGCCATTGATGCACAGGAAAAGGAAAGAGCACATATTGGCCAGGAACTGCATGATAACGTAAAACAGATACTGAGTACGGCCAAAGTTTGCCTTGAATACGGAAGGGGCAATGCATCGGAACAACAGCATATGATGCAGCGGGCCGAAGGCATGATCAATACTGCCATCAAAGAGATCAGGGAATTATCAAAATCGCTGATCCAGGTATACCAGCGGGAAATAGGGCTGCAGCTTTCTATTGAAAACCTGGTGGAAAGCATTCGTATTGGCAACCGTTTTCACATTACCGTCGACTTTTCCCTTCCTGATGAGAACCGGCTGGACGATAAGCTGAAAATGACCTTATTCCGCATCATGCAGGAGCAGCTCAACAATATTCTTACGCACGCAGAAGCCGGGCGCATCAATATTGGCATTAAGCAGGCTGGTTCCTCTTTAACCCTCAGCGTGGCCGACGACGGCAAGGGCTTTGATATTCAAGAAAAGCGCACGGGTATCGGCATTACCAATATCATCAACCGGGCGGAGATCTTCAATGGCCAGGTGGCCTTTCATTCATCTCCAGGCAAGGGATGCCGTATGGTAGTAAGCTTCAGTATTTAGATCAGGCAGCATTGGCTTTGGCCTGGGCCTGCAACTGCCTCACCCTTTCAACCACCCCGCCTGTGAGGTCGACCGTATGCAGGTCCATCGTCCGGGCCAGGTCCATAAATTCCGGTGTATGGTTTTTACGTTTCCCTGTTTGCGGATCAATGCAGGTGAAGTTTGACCACAATACGGCTTTCAACGCCTGCTGCTTTTCATCAAACATCAACATTTCCACCAGCAGGTAAGTATCTGTCAATTCCACAAGGCGTGAAACGATGGTCACTTTCTCATTGTAAAAGGCAGGCCTGATGTATTGTATCTCATGTGTCTTTACTACCCAGGCAAGGCCTTGCCGGTGAAATTGTGGAAGGCTTAGCTGATAAAACTCACCCAGGTGATCTTCCCGGGCATTGAGCATATAATCTATATACCGTGCATTGTTGAGGTGACCAAGCGGATCACAATCATTGAAACGTACCCTGTAGGTGCTGTGCAATTCCATTTGATAAGAATATTTGATGTTTAAACAAATTAGACCAATCGGTCTCTTTATAGACAAAAAAATATTATATACTGTACCGTTCTTTCATATGGTCTTTTAAATGATCCAGCATGCGGTTAAGCATTGCCACATCGTCGGCCACCTTGGCCATCATGATCCCGCCTTCTATTTGCGCGTAAATGATCTCTGCTTCTTTCTTTATTTCAATGCCGGGATTGATTTCACCATTATCTACTCCTTTCTTCAGTATCCGCTGCAGGGTATGCAGCATTTCCAGCAAGGCTTCTTTGGCTTTCCTTTTCAGGAATGGGTAACTATCGTCTGCATCCAACCCTGTATTCATGAGGGGGCAGCCACCTTCAATGGGCGGGTTCACGGTGTAGTTTCTATAATATTGTAGAATGGCGTGCAGCTTTTCCATCGCTGTTTTCTTTGGCCCTACCCTGGCGCCAAGATCAGCTTTGAGTCGCTGGTAAGAAAATTCAAAGGCAGCGGCGGCAATTTCATCTTTGTTCTTAAAGTTACCATACAAGCCGCCCTTGGCCAGTCCGGTTGCTTCCATAATATCGTTCATGGAAGTGCCGGCATAACCTTTCTTATTGAAAAGCGGAGCCGCCTTTTCAATAATGTATTCCCTGGTCTTTTCTGCTTTGGTAGCCACGGGATAAAATTAGACCGATTGGTCTTATTTATCAAATATTTCTTTCCTTCCCCTGAATTTTCCGTGGCAGCCAAAAACGCTGGGAATCAGTCCTGACGGCCACTTAACCGGTTTCGCAGTCAGCTTGTTAACAATCACTTAATCCGGCTACTTTTGTATCCTAACTAACTTGCCAACGAATCAAAAGGAGCTAATGGACAGGGCACTGATAAATAGCATCCGGGAGGGAGATGAACTTGTCTTCCGGCAAGCTTATGATTTGTTTCATGAGAAATTATACGCCTACTTTTTACAAAAGACAAAATCAGACGATATAAGTGAGGAATTGGTACAATTGACCTTCATTAAGCTTTGGCGGTACCGGCACAAACTAAATGCAGCACTTCCGCTTTCCTGGCAACTATTCCGCATAGCAAAAACCAGTTTGATAGATATACTCCGCAGCCATGCAGCCAGCAGAACCGTTCCATTTCAAGTGATCGAACAAACGGATATTCCGGAAGAAGATCCGCAGTTTCCGGGAGATGACCACAAGCTGACAGCTATGCTGGAAAGCCTTGTACACCTCTCGCCCATGCGCCGGCGCATCATTGGCTTCAGGCTGGAAGGCTTGTCCAACAAGGAAATTGCCGATTGCCTTTCCATCTCTAAAAAAACGGTAGAGAACCAGATCAACCGGGCGGTGCGGGAGATCAGGAAAATGAATGAATACATTTCTTTATTCATTCTGCTTACTTTATGGCCCTAGTTCTCCACTAAGGCCATTCACTGATCACGATAAAATAATTTCACACGCAGTGGGTGTAAAGCTTACGACCAAACGTATTATAGGTAGCACAAAGCAACCTGCGTATGGAGATCTCCAAAGAATTGATACAACGATTTTTTGAAAACAACTGCACACCCGAAGAGGCTACGAGGGTGTACCAGTACCTCCAGGCGCATAAGGATGAGTTGGATGAGTGGCTTCCAGACCAGGAATGGGAAACATTCGAAGCTACACAGCATCTGCCTACCGATCGAAGCAACCAATGGTTCGGGCAAATTGAAAAGGGAACTGCCAGCAGGTACAGATCCATTACTGCAAGGCCATTGTTTCGCCTCGCAGCTGCGGCGCTGATAGCGGCAGCTTTTGTAGGTGTTTACGAGTTTATGCAGGCGCCCGTTAAAAAAGAGACCCCCATAGCGATTGTGCCGCAAGTACCGGCAAACAAGGAAAAGGAATTCAGAAACAATACCAATAAGGTTATATCCTATACATTAGACGATGGTAGTGTTGTGGTGCTACAAGTCAACAGCCAGATCGTTTGTCAGCAGCCATTTGATCCATCTCAGCGAAACATCAGCTTGCAGGGCGAAGCGTTGTTTCGGGTTGCCAAAGATGCAGCCCGGCCCTTTACCGTATTCACCAAAGGGTTTTCCACCACTGCCCTGGGCACCACGTTCAGGATCGCAGCTTACGATAGCAGTAAAATAGCCACCGTTAAACTGATAGAAGGAAAAGTAGTATTGAAAAATTTACTACAGCCTTCAGCACCTCTATTCCTAAAGCCTGGAGATGAATGTGCTTTCAACCTGGCCGATAATCAATTTAAGCGCAAAGAACCCAAAGCGTCCGCCCCACCTAAAATTATTGCACCCATACAGGTAGATGGCAGTATTACTGAATCAATCACCGAGATCGTTTTCTCCAATACGCCTTTAGCGGATGTATTGAACAAGATCAGCGAAGTATATAAAGTATCTATCAACACTGACAGTATCAACCTGGAAGGAAGAAAATTTACGGGTAGCTTTTTAAAAAAGCAGGCCGCAGATGATGTATTGGGCACTATTGCCGGGTTAAATAATATCACAGTCACATATGACGGGATAGTGTACCGGTTGAGTAATCAATAACCGGCCCCGGGTTCATACGTGCTCATGCGCTCCCTTATGGGAGAAAAGTATAGGCATTCTCACAAAACCATACATATTATGAAACAACTTCACCAATGTACGAAGCTGGTTGGTTGCCTATTATGGCTACTGCTGGCCAACCAAAGCTTTGCGCAGGAAAAACAACCTGCTGTAAAAGGCCTGATCAAGGATGAAAATGGATTGCCCATGGCTTCTGTATCGGTAATGGTACAGAATAAGAGCAATCAATTCTCTACCTCTACGCAAACCAATGCAGCCGGTGTTTTCCTATTCAATACACTGGAGGCCGGCGGCCCTTATACGTTTACTTTTTCTTTTATAGGCTACGATAAAAAGGTGCTGGAGGGTTATCAATACAAGCAGGGTGAAATGATCACCCTGGCAGTAAAACTGGAACCAGCTGCCAGCAGCATGAATGATGTAGTGGTAGTAGGATATGGCACCACCAAAAAAGTAAACCTTACCGGCGCTGTAGACCAGGTAAGCGGAGAGGTTTTTGAGAACCGTTCTGTACCCAATGTGGCGCAGGGCCTGAAGGGCGCTGTGCCCAACCTTAACATTGTGTTGGGTGATGGTAAACCTATTCAGTCTCCTGCTTTCAATATCCGGGGTAATACCTCTATTGGTCAGCAAGGCAATGCCCTGGTATTGATCGATGGAGTAGAAGGTGACCCGGCCATGCTGAACCCCAATGATATTGCCAATATATCCATACTGAAGGATGCGGCTTCTGCTGCTATTTATGGAGCGCGCGGTGTATTTGGTGTGGTGTTGATCACCACCAAGAATCCTTCAAAGGATAAAACGAGTATTAATTACTCTATGAACTATTCCATCAAAGCGCCCACCACGGTTCCTGATTTTGTAACCGACGGCTACCTCTTTGCCAAAATGTTCAACGAGGGATGGACAGCCTGGAATGACTATTCACAAACGCCCCAGAATGTCAATAAAACAGTAAAGTTTTCACCGGCCTACCTGGCCGAACTGGAAAGAAGATCTAAAGATCCAAGTCTGCCCAAGGTCGAATTAAATGCAGCAGGTGAATATGTTTATTATGACAATACAGATTGGTACCATGAGCTGTACAAGAAAAATACCAGTTCCATTGATCATAATATTGCTTTTTCCGGCAGCAGTGGAAAGACCAGCTTTTATGTAACCGGGCGTTATTATGGTCAGGAAGGACTCTTCCGCTATAATTCGGATGATTACAAGATGTACAATTTCCGGGCTAAGGGCTCTATTCAATTGTATCCCTGGCTCACGGTTGACAACAATACTGATTATTCCAATATGACTTACCACAACCCCCTCAATGTGGGTGAAGGCGGAGGCATCTGGCGGAATATCTCCGACGAAGGGCATAATATGGCGCCTATGTTCAACCCCGATGGTACCCTTAGCTATTCTGCCGCTTATACGGTAGGAGATTTCTGGTATGGTAAGAATGGCATTGATATGGACAGGCGTGTGATCCGGAATACGACCGGATTTACTGCAGACATCTTAAAGAATACCATCCGGTTGAAAGGAGATTTCACCATCCGCAATACCGACAACAATGAAAAACGGATACGGGTACCGGTACCTTATAGCGTGAAGCCCGGTGTAATTCAGTATGTAGGTGTTAACACCAATGACCTGCAGGAGCTGTACCGCGAAACGCAATACCTGGCCGCCAACCTCTATGGCGAATATGAACATCGTTTCAAAGGCAATCATTACCTGAAAGCCATGGCTGGTTATAACTATGAACAATCTACCTACAAACAGGCGCAAACCCTGCGCAATGGTTTGATCTATGAAGACGCACAAGACCTCAACCTCGCACTGGGTCAGGCTATTACCACCAATGGTGGCTATGAGCGTTGGAATATTGTGGGCGGCTTCTTCCGGGTCAATTATGTTTTTAAGGACAGGTACTTATTGGAAGTAAATGGCCGGTATGATGGCTCTTCCAAATTCCCGTCCAATGAACGGTATGCTTTCTTCCCTTCAGTATCGGCGGGATGGCGTGTATCGAATGAGGCTTTCTGGAATGTACCCCGCAATATCATATCTGATCTTAAAATACGTGGTTCTTATGGTTCATTGGGCAATGGTAATATCGCCTCTTATTCTTTCCAGGAGCAGTTTGGCATTACCCAATCGGGCCGGGTATTGAATGGAGTGCGTCCGCAGCGCACCAGTCAGCCAGGTGTTATTCCCGATGGTCTTACCTGGGAAACGGCTACTACCCAGAATATCGGATTGGACATGGGCTTGCTTTCCAACCGCCTGCAAATAAACGCAGATGCCTATATCCGCAATACAACCGATATGTTTACTGTAGGTATGTCGTTGCCGGCAGTATTCGGCACCAACGTGCCTAAAGGCAACTATGCTGATATGAAAACCAAAGGATGGGAATTATCTGTATCCTGGAGAGATAAATTTACCGTAGCCGCCAAGCCATTCAACTACAGTGTAAGGGTAGTGCTGAGCGATTATACGGCTGAGGTTACGAAATACAACAATCCGGAAAAAAGACTGACAGACTATTATGAAGGTCAGAAACTGGGTGAGATCTGGGGTTTTGTTACTGATGGATATTTTACAGCAGCTAATATTGGCGAAGCTGTAAAGCAAAAATTATACAAGTCTTCCAACACTGGTCAAACACTGCCAGGTGATATCAAGTTTGCAGATATTGACAAGAACAAAAATGGCGGACCTGATGGCGTGATCAATAACGGAGATAATACTGTAAATAATCCCGGCGACCGCAAGATCATTGGCAATGCTACACCAAGGTACAGTTATGCCATCAACCTCGATCTTGAGTGGAACAACTTCTTCCTCACCACTTTCTTCCAGGGTGTAGGCAAGCAGGATTGGTATCCCGGTGCTGAAGCGGGTATTTTCTGGGGACAATACAACCGGCCTTACAACAGGCTGCCCAAATCGCACCTCGGCAATATCTGGTCAGAAGAGAACCCGAATGCTTACTTCCCCCGATACCGTGGGTATATCGCCCAAAACGGATCGGCTACCCTTACCCAGGCACAAACCAAGTACTTGCAAAATGTAGCTTATATCCGCCTCAAGAATATCCAACTGGGATACAACCTACCTCAAAGGCTCATGGGCCGTGTTGGTATCAGTGGCGCCCGCGTATATGTTTCTGCTGAAAATATCTGGTCCTGGAGTCCGCTGTACAAAGTGACCAAAGATCTCGACGTAGAGAGTATTCAGGGTTCCGACAGGGTATTGACAGATGGCACCAATGGAAATGGCAATAACTATCCCATGCTAAAGAGTGTGACGTTTGGATTGTCGGTAACGCTGTAGTCAATTGTGAATAAAACATGAATGTTTAATTATCTATTCTTAAGTATATGAAACAAAAATTTTTATGGATATTATTAGCAGGCGGACTGATAGCCGGCTGCAATAAGCTGGACCAGTTGCCGGAAGCAACAGCTTCAAAAGATGCTGTCTTTAGTAGTGAAAAGGGATTGGAATTGTATGCTTACTCTTTTTATGATATACTGCCCGATGCCAATGCTATTCACCGGGGAGATGAAATGAGTGATTACGGTGCGCGCACACAAGCACCTGATTTTTTAAGGGAGGGAGGTTTTAATTCCCGCCAAAGCACTGGTTGGACCTGGACACAGTTGCGCAATATCAACTACTTCATTGAGAATTGCACCAATCCAAAGATACCCGAAGACGTACGCAGGAACTATATTGGCCTGGCGCGCTTTTTCAGGGCCTTCTTTTACTTCGATAAAGTAAAACGCTTTGGAGATGTCCCCTGGATCAGCAAAACCATGCCGGTGAATGACAAGGACCTTTTCAATGGAAGGGATAGCCGCCTCAAAGTAATGGACTCTGTATTGGCCGACCTGGATTATGCCTGTGAAAACATTAAAGCAACAGACGACAAAACAAGGAGCCTGGTAACAAAGTATGTGGCCTATGCATTCAAATCAAGGGTTTGTTTGTTTGAAGGCACTTTCAGAAGGTACCACAAAGATGGATTGGCCAAGGGGCTGGAAGGCACTATTGACAAATGGCTTACGGAGGCTGCCAATGCTGCTGAAAAGGTAATGAAGGACGGTGGTTTTAGTTTGAATACCGCCAATGGCACAGACAAATCATACCGTCAGTTATTCATCAACAAAGCACCAGTCACCAATGAGATCATTATGTCTGCGGTGTCTGATGCAGCCCTGAGCGTATTCAATGATGCCAACTGGTATTGGACGAGTGCTACCTATGGCGCGCGCATTAGCTTCACCCGCACTTTTGTCAATACTTACCTCAATATTGACGGAACGCCCTTCACCGGTAAGGCTGGTTACGAGACCTTGCCTTTTGTAGATGAAGTAAAAGGCCGTGACTTGCGCCTGCAGCAAACCATCCGCATGGGCGACTACAAGCGTATCAATGCCGACAAACCGGAAGCTGCGCCTCCTGTATTCTCTTATACCTACACCGGATACCAGCCCATCAAGTGGTGCCTGGATGATACCTATTTTGATGGCGGTACGCGCAACGACAATTCTATTTCTATGATCCGCTTTGCAGAAGTGCTGTTAAACTTTGCAGAAGCTAAAGCAGAATTGGGCACTATTACTGCAGACGACTGGAAGAAAACGGTTGGAGCATTGCGCAAAAGAGCAGGTATTACCGGCAATACCGATGTGCTGCCCACCGTGGCTGATGCTTACCTGCAAACAAAATACTTTCCGGGCCTGAATGCTGTATTACTGGAAGTACGTCGCGAGCGGGGTATTGAGCTGGCGCTGGAAGGCCTGCGCTTTTATGACCTGGTACGCTGGAAACGTGGTGAGCTGCTCAAGCAGGAGTGGAATGGCTTTTACGTACCGGCTCTCGATGTACCCATGGACCTGAATGGTGATGGCAAAAATGATGTGTTCTTCTACAAAGTAAAACCGGCCACACAGGTAGCAGGCGTTACTTATATCAATGTGGCAGAACAAGTGAGCGGTGTGGCCAACCCTCAGCGCTTGTCCAATGACACGTACGGAGAACTGACCTGGTTGAATAATATCAAGCGGGTATGGGAAGACAAACATTACCTGTACCCCATTCCCGAAGCAGACCGTCAAATGAATCCTAAACTGGGCCAAAATCCAGGATGGGATTAGCATTCAGGCTTACTAAAAAAATATAAGTTGCACCAAATTCCAGCCTACAGTATGAAACAGATCAAAGCTATTCTCATTGTAATTATTTTATTCGTTACCCAGGCCAATGCACAGGACATACGCATTGCCTCTTACAATCTCCGCTATGACAATAAAGGTGATAGCGGCAATCTCTGGACAAGCAGGTACCCCATCATCACCGCCCTGGTTCAGTTCCACGACTTCGACATTTTTGGTACACAGGAAGGATTAAGGCACCAGATAGATACCCTGAGCGCCAACCTGCCCGATTATGCCTGGTATGGCTTAGGTCGTGATGACGGACAAGCCAAAGGCGAGCATTCTGCCATCTTTTATAAAAGAGACAAATACAAGGTTTTGGCCAAAGGAGATTTCTGGTTGTCTGAGACACCAGAGAAGCCCGGTCCCGGTTGGGATGCCCGGCTTAACCGCATCTGTTCCTGGCTGCAATTGCAGGATGCAAAAAGCAAAAAGAAGTTTTTTGTATTCAATGTGCATTATGATCACCAGGGTGTAAAGGCCAGGCAGGAAAGCAGCAAGCTGATCCTGGAAAAGATAAAAACGATAGCAGGCACCAACCCTGTGCTGCTTACCGGCGACTTTAACGGTGATCACAATAGCCAGTGGTACCAGGCAATTGCGACCTCTGAAGTACTGGCCGACACCTACCTGTCAGTGAAGAAGCCTTATGCGAATAATGGCTCCTTCAACAGCTTCAGAACGCCCAGCAGCACTGCTATCATTGATCACATTTTTGTGACTAAGCAGTTTTCGGTAAAAAGATGGGGCATACTGACGGATAGCTATTTTGGCAAGTTCCCTTCTGATCACTTCCCTGTAGTGGTAGATGTGACGCTGAAGTAGTGTTCATGTTGTATATACAAAGACAAACTAAACAGGCATGAAATGCGCCTTTTGTCCGAGTTTGGTCCCTGTTTGATCTCTGTTTTAATATAACCAGGCAATAACCTAAGAAAAGGGTGGGTCGTCTTTCCAAGGCGGCTCACCCTTTTTGCATAAGTTCCGGCACTATGCCTATTCTATCGTAATGTGATTGGGGGACGGTCTAATCTGGGCCATATTGTAGTGTAATGGCCGTTTTCGCCTTGGGTAATTGCACTGCAATAGCCTGGGAATTGCACTGAGATAGCCTGTACAGTGCAATTCGGAGAAAATACGGGTGTTTTTTATCCCCCTATAATAGGCACATTATCAGGCTAGTTAGCATGCATCCGGCATGAATGGCTTAAAAGCCAGTGCAATTCGGAGCATTTTTTTGGGTGCAGGATGCCCGCATTAGACTATGAATGTCAAATGCTTATAAGCGTTCTTGAAGTAGAAATTAGCTAAAAAGGAAGTCCACATCCTCGGCCGTCATGTTCTTGACAAAACCGGTATCTTCTGTAATTAGCTCTTCGGCCAGGGCTTTTTTGCGTTGCTGAAGGGCCAGGATCTTTTCCTCTACAGAGTCTTTGCAGATCATTTTATAGGCGAATACTTTATTCTGTTGTCCAATACGATGGGTACGGTCAATAGCCTGCTGCTCCGCGGCAGGATTCCACCAGGGGTCCACCAGGTACACGTAATCGGCGGCGGTAAGGGTTAAACCTACCCCACCGGCTTTGAGGCTGATGAGGAATACAGGCAGGTTTTCATCCGATTGGAATTGCTCTACCAGGTGCTGGCGGTCAATTGCCTTGGTACTTCCATCCAGGTACAGGAAAGGAATATTGCGTTCCTTCATGGCGGTAGCGATCAGCTGTAACATGCCGGTGAATTGAGAGAACACCAGGGCCTTGTGGCGACCTGTATTGTTTTCTATCTCCCGCAACAACTCTTCCAGTTTTACAGATTCGTCGGTGTGGTCATTGTTGCCGCCGTTGAGTAGTTTGGGTGAATTACAAACCTGCCTCAACCTTGTTAAGCCCTCCAATACCAGGATGGTATTTTTGCCCATTCCTTCCTGTTGTATCCTTTCCAGCAGGTGTTCGCGGTAATAGTTTTTGATCTCCTCATACACTTTGCGTTGCTCTTCTCCCATCTCACACCATAAGGTGATCTCTGTTTTGGCCGGCAGGTCTTTGGCCACCTGCTCTTTTGTTCTGCGAAGCAGAAAGGGATAAATAAGCTTACGCAGCTGTTGGGTTTTCTCCGTATCACCATACTTGTCTACCGGAACTGCAAAGGTGGTTTTGAAGAAGTGGTGGCTGCCCAATAAGCCGGGATTGGTGAATTGCATCTGGGCAAAGAGATCAAATGTATTGTTTTGAATGGGTGTACCACTCAGAATAAGCCGGTTGCGGCTTTGCAATTGCATCATGGCCGCAGCTACGAGGGAAGAAGGATTTTTGATCACCTGGCTTTCATCCAGCACGATATAACCAAAAGTGAATTGCTTAATGGTTTCTATATCATTCCTTACACTGCCGTAACTGCTGATGATGATATCATAGTTTTTCCAATCGGCCGATTTTCGATCACTGCCGTGGTAAATAAAATAGCTCAGTTCCGGTGCAAACTTCTTCAGCTCATTCTCCCAGTTGTACATGAGGGAGGTAGGGCAAATGACCAGGTGCGTTTCGCCCGGGTATTTATCGTGCACATGCTGCAGGAAGGAGATCGTTTGCAGGGTTTTACCAAGACCCATATCATCGGCCAGACAGCCACCCCATTGCATTTCATCGAGCATGCAGAACCAGGCGAAGCCTGCCTGCTGGTAATCGCGCAGGGTAGCGCGGATAGCGGAGGGTACGGTATAGGTATTGGCCTGCTGGTGCAGGCGCTCCCACTTCTGGCGGCTTGTTTCTATATTGTTCTGAACAGTAAGCTGGCCATTCTTCACCAGGTCTTCGGTAAGTGTCCAGTGCAGTTTGGATAAACGGAGTTTATCTTTTTCAATTTCTCCCATCTGGAGCAACAAGCCAAATTGTGCCTGCCACTCTTCCGGTATTTCACCCAGTGTGCCATCTTTCAGCAGGAGAAAGTGTTGCTTGTTTTGCAAGGCCTTCTGTAATTCCGCCAGGGTGATGGTCTGGTCGCCATAGGAAATATGCACGGTGAGGTCGAACCAGTCAATGCTATTGCCTTTTTGTGTGAACTGGATCTGCGGCCGGTTGGCATTGTACCGGAAGTGTTGCATGGACTCCATGCCATACACTGGCATATTGCGGTCGTTGAGCTTGCGGTAGAATTTTACAAACCACTGGCTCTTTTCTGCGTCGGCAAAAGGCAGGTAGAAGTAACCATTGTTCTGCTGGCTGAATTTCTTGTGCTGCGATTGTATGAAATCAAGTGCTTCTTTTTCTGCTTGGAGGTCTTTGACAATATTGTACCGGCCATCGGGCAAGTTGATCTCTTCTGTAGGTGCAGTTGCATTTTCCAGTTCAAAGTTGCCGTATTGCCAGCGGGTGCGGATCATTAAAAAGCTGCCATTGAGCTCGCTGAGGTGTATTCTGCACTGAGGCGCCACTGCAATGGTTTCCAATTGCTGCAGCAGGGTACGATCTACTGCATATTGTTGTTCCAATACGGGTACCTGATTTTGCAGAAAGGCCTGCTCGCCTGCTGCAGGTACATCATAGAACCCTTCGGGATATTGCTCTGTGAGGATGGCATCTTCGGGCTTGAGCATGAAGAACTCATTCTTATGCCTCAGTAAGAATCCATGCCGTTTGAAGTCGGTAAGCGGGTAAAGGTTTTCATTAATATTGACCAATACCAGCATGCGCAGGGTTTCTGTTGGCGTGCGGAGCAGTTGTATACTTACTACCGGGCTATAGTTGCTGATGCTGCCGGGCCTCACTACCCGGGTAGTGCTCAGTTGTTCGTCGATGGTTTCATAATGCCATTTGAGCAGGGTGGCAAAAGGCTTTACCTGTTGCAGGGCATTATAAAAATAGTGGTACATTTTATGCCTCACCCAGGTTTCGGGATCGGGGGAGGTGATTGCTTCTTCCTTATACCGTGACTGCCATTTTTCCTGTTCGTATTTTGCTGCTATGCCTGTTAATTGCTTTAGGATGGCTTGTAAGGCATAGGGGGTGGGCTTCAGTCCTTTAACGCCTACTTTTTCGAGCAGGGGTTGTTTTGAAATGCTTTGCGGCTGTTTGGGGTCCTTCACCACTACGGCTTCTACATAAAACCCCACCTGCTTGCGCGGATCGAGGTTCAGCAGCAGTCCGGATATCTCCAGTGGCTTTTTGTATTGTTCGGTGATAATGATCGTCTTCTGTGCCGGCTTTTGGTTGTCCATATCCGCCGCAATTTGATAAAAACTTTCTGATGGGACAAGAATGGGTTATGCACATTGAGAAAACAGGTTTTAGCTGTTAGGAGTTAGCTTTTAGGGCCTCCAGCGGAGCTGGACAAGTTTTGCTTCGCCCATGGCTAATGCCGGGCTGTTAAGGCTTCCTGCGCCTTTGTTTTCGCTAATACCTAAAAGCTAAGAGCTATTGACTAAGAGCTAGCACCTGACTTTTAGCGCCTGAATGTCAAACATTTGGCTGGCCTGTGTATTGCATGCAGGTATAATATGAAAAACAACAAATTAACTTTACACAGTCCCTGGGAGGAAGTAAAGGAAAAAATCAAGGAAAGGATCATCGGGCTAACCGATGAAGACCTTGCTTATGAAGCCGGGCACGAAGATGCTTTATTGGCACGACTGGCGAAAAAAATGAATAGAAGTGAGGAAGAGGTGAAGCAGTTTATAGAAAGCATATCTTATAACCAGGATATGGCGTCTTAGGTCTCACCTTTTTTTCAATGGATCAAGCAGGTACGCAAGCCCGTTCATTTGTATTTCATACATTGTTTGCAATAACATGCCTAGTTTTCCTTTGGGAAATCCTTTTCGCTGGAACCATTCGAGGTAGGAAACAGGTAGATTGCAAAGCAGGGTATCTTTGTATTTGCCAAAAGGCATTTTCATTGTTACCAGGCTGAGAAGTAGTTCAGGGTTGGGTTGCAGCGATTCCATAATTAGTGTGGCCGGTTATTAAATTTTTTTAATCATCCCTTGACTGTCAAAAATATCTTGGACAAATTCACGTTGTTGTAATATATTTCATTAGTTTACAATAACAACAAGTTTTATAGTATGGGTAAGTCAAAAACAAAAAAAGGAAAAGCCCCTAAAAAAGCGGCGCCCCTTTCCGGAATGGTAGTCAAAAATACATCATCAGGCGCTCAATCAAAAGGCTCTTCGATGATTCCTAACAAAACGGTCACTTCAGGTAAAAAGGGTGGTACGATGCATACTACTCCGAGGAAGGCGGGATAATATTATACAGCAGGAACCGGGAGTTATACATTCCTGCTTCCTGCTTTTGCATTTAATTGGTTTCAGGCAAACTGCCGGGTTTGTCTTTCCGCCAGCTCAAATACTTCCGAGAACAATTCATAGCTGCGGAATCTGTCTTCAGCCTGCTCAGCAAAAGTGGCTAATACGACCTCCTCTACATCAAACTCATTGGTCAGCGCTGTAATTTTTTCCTTTACAACATCAGGTGTACCAATCACCATCCGGCCCCGGTTGAACAAAACCCGCTGCCATTCACCCGGCGTATAGTTGTAAGCCTTCGCTATTTCATAGGTGGGCATTTCATTGTATTTACCTTTTTCAAAACTCAGTAGCCGATAGTCCATCACCGCCTGTACTTCCTGCACTTTACGTTCACTATCCGAACAAAAGGCAAAAATGCCCACATTGGCCTGGGGAGCGGAAAGTTGTGCAGAGGGACGGAAACGTTGTCTGTAACTGGCCACAGCAGCGGCGCCCCCTATTGGATTGATGAACTGGGCAAACGACAAAGCCATACCCGCATGCGCTGCCAGGTAACCACTTTCTCCGCTGGAGGTCAACATCCACAATTCCGGTACTGTGTCAATGTAAGGAATGGCCCTTACTTTACCTTCTGCATTGCCCTCGGCCGGCGTATCGGTGAGGAAATTTTGCAGGTCCCTGATCTGCCGGATGTATTCCTGCGGATCGAATGTATTGGAAGGATTGAGCAGTTGAGCCGAAATACGGTCTCCACCCGGAGCACGGCCCAGTCCCAGGTCAATGCGATTGGGATAGAGCGCTTCCAGCAACCGGAAGTTTTCGGCCACTTTTAAAGTGCTGTGGTTGGGCAGCATGATGCCACCTGAGCCAAAGCGGATATAATTGGTTTCTGCCGCCAGGCGTGCTATCAGCACTTCAGGGGCGGCCATAGCCAGGGTAGCTGAATTGTGGTGTTCGGACAACCAGTAACGGGTATATCCAAGATGATCTGCCAGGCGAGCTAATTGGATAGACTCCTGCAGGGCCTCCACGGCATTGCTGCCGCGACGGATGGGGGTTTGATCTAAAACGCTTAATTGCAAAGACATAGTAGATTATAACAGCTGGGGACTAAAAATGTTTGTCGACAAAAACCCGCTTTCCGGCGATATTGGGATAGCCGGGGTAAACAGGCCTTAAAAGCTGGTGTATCTTTAGGGGAGGCGGTTATGAACAAATACCCATTTATATTTTCTGATTCACCCCGGTACCGCATACCGCGGCACCTGGCATTCTGGACATTCTGGTGGTTGTTCCAGGGCTTTTTGTATGCCTTTACACCGGTGCCTGTTAAAGCTTCCTATATTGACAGGATCCCTATATCCATGGTGGAGTCCTCGATCTTTCTATTGGCCCATATATTCCTGGCTTATTCTCTGATGTATTTTGTGCTGCCCAGGTATTTGTTGAAGAATAAGTACCTGGCAACCGGTATCTGGGTAATCGTCTTATTTTTTGCCACGGCAGCTCTTTCTGCTTTGATCTCCATGTTTATTGTTGAGCCTGTACGAAATTTGATAGTGCCCGAACAAGCGCCGTTCTTTCCAAGAAGCAAACAACCTTATTTTTACCTGGGTTTACTAGCCGGGCTGCGCGGAGCTATCACCATTGGCGGTATGGCCGCAGCCATCAAGCTCATGAAGCACTGGTATGTAAAAGAGCAACGGAACCTACAATTGCAAAAGGAGAATGCCGAGGCACAATTACAATTATTAAAAGCTCAGGTGCATCCGCATTTCTTGTTTAATACCCTCAATAATATTTATTCGCATACGCAGGGCGTGGCGCCGGTAGCTTCCCAATTGGTGATGGGACTTTCGGACATGCTGCGTTTTATGCTGTACGAATGCAACCAGCCCCTGGTGCCTTTATCGAAAGAGCTGACCATGATCCGGGATTATATCACGCTGGAGAAGATCAGGTATGATGAACGGTTTGATATCCACCTCGACATTCCAACAGATACTGGTCAATTGCATATTGCTCCCTTGCTTTTATTGCCCCTGGTGGAAAACTGTTTTAAACACGGCACCAGCAATATGCTGGAGCAGCCTTGGCTAAACCTGCAGATCCACCTGAAAGAAGACAGGATGGAAATGCGGCTAATGAATGGTAAGGCAAAAGAGCAAACGCAACGACCTAATTTTGGTATCGGCATTGAGAATGTGCGCAAGCGCCTGCAGCTATTGTATCCGGACAAACATGTGCTGAAGATCATGAACGAGGAGGAAGTATTTGTGGTAACACTGACCTTGCAGCTGGAAAGTATTCGTAACCCACGGAGAAAGGAAGAAAATACTTTTGTGCTAACAAATCATGAATGAATTAAAGACCATACGATGCCTGGTGGTGGACGATGAGCCACCGGCGCGGGAAGTGATAAGGCGCTATGTACAGGATGTACCTACCTTAACACTGGCCGGCGAATGCGCCAATGCGGTGCAGGCATTAGGTGCATTGCAGCAACAGGCCATTGACCTCATTTTTCTTGATATCAGGATGCCGCAGCTGGATGGCACAGCCTTTCTAAAGACATTGAAAAATCCTCCCAAGGTCATCTTTACTACAGCCTATCCTGAATATGCATTGGAAGGGTATGAGCTGGATATAGTGGATTACCTGCTGAAGCCGGTGCGCTTTGACAGGTTTTTGAAGGCCGTCAATAAAGCATTCCCGTTGGGAAGCCAACAGGCAGATGCTGCTTCGGTATCCCCTGCTCCCGCTGCTCCCGAAGAAAAGAAGAGTGAATCATTTGTTTATTTCCGGGCCGACCGTAAAATGCAAAAGGTGATGCTCCATGACATCCTGTACATCGAAAGCATGAAGGATTATGTGAAGATAGTTACCACCGGAGGGGTGCTCATTACCAAACAATCGATCACTTCGGTAGAAGCAATGTTGTCGGAAAAACACTTTGTGCGAACACATCGCTCCTTTATAGTGGCTATCGAAAAGATACGCTCTTATACCAATGAGCTTATTGAAATTAACAGTACCGAGATCCCCATTGGTAAACTTTACAGGAATGGGGTGCTGAAGATGTTGGCCTGAGGATTATTAATTACTGATTATTTATTATTCGTTTGCTTCGTTGTTTGTGACCTGCTTATATTTTACCACAACGGTTATTCCTTTCGGCACACAAATAGGTAGCTGGTAGCCACTTTAACCGATCTCTTCCTGTAATAAGAGGGCAGTACAGGCATTCGCCAGTAATAGCCTTTCATCCGCATTGAGCTTTCCCATAAAAACCATTCCCCTGTCGATCAGGGAAACAGCCGCCACTGCTTTTCCACCTGCATCCCGGAACTCAAAGCCAATAGCCGCCAGTGCATTGCCGGTCTTTCCATTTTTCTCCATCTGAGTAACCGGCACTACGGTATAATATTGTTCTTTGCTGAGGGAGAGCAAGCCTGTATATGATTTGCTCCTTGCATGCGCTGCCTGGTTATCGATCAACATTTCCCAGGGGCGTTCGGCGCCCTTCGTGTAGATCTGTATATAATAGGTGCTCTCTGACCACCCGCCAAGATTAAACAGGTCCATTCCAATATTTAAAACACTGTTTGGATGTTTTCCAATCTCAAGGTCCTTAGCGTTGAACCTGGCTACACAATAGGTGGCGGCATTTTGCTTTCCATCGCTGAGTTCAAATTGAATGGTTTGTTTTCGTTTGATATATTCTACCGATATCAGGTTTTCAAACTGTGCAGCAGATGTGCCTGCATTCCCAATTCCAAAGCCCGATGAGCCGCCCCGGGTCCAGGAGCGTTTAATGCCTGTGGTATAGAATTCACCGAAGCTCAGTTTCTGATTGATCAATATACCCTGCCTGCCTTTTACAGCATATTCGTCATGGCCTTGCTTTAAGGAAGCGCTCACCCCCATTTTGAATGGCGTGCAGGCTGCAAGGATAACTATTGAACTGAACACCACTGCATATATTGACTTTGCCATAACGCACTATTTTAATTATGACAACGAAAATAGACGGGTTCGTTTCCTCCGGCAATCGCATATATATGTGAGCAGGGCTGATTTAACAAGTTCTTATAAGACAAGAGGTGACACCTTTACCCTTGCGAAACAGACGAAAGGTGTCACCTCTGTCAAGGAAGGATGTCACCGTTTGTCGTTTACACAAACAGGCATAAAAAAGGGTGGACCGACTCTGAAACGCGATCCACCCTACTATATAGAAACCATCTTATTGAATAATACGCAGCTTGGCGTAATTCAGCATGATCTTCTTTTCTCCATTTACATCAAACTTCACCGTGGCCACAGGATTATGGGCAGATCCTTCCATTTTAGTAACTACCCCGAAACCAAATTTCTGGTGTTCTACCTTTTGGCCTTCCTGCAGGTTGGAGGTGTCGCTGGCTACAAAATCGGCGCTGGGCACATGCTCCACAGCTTTGTTTTGTGGCTTGGGCGTTACATAAGAAGGAACAGCCGGCTTTTTGGAGGGCGGTGCGCCATATTTCTTTTCTGCATCAGCTGCAGACTGTCTACCGCCGCCGCCGGCTCCCCAACCTCCGCCGTTCATACGGTCAAAGGCATTGGTATTGCCGCGGTTGCCAAAACCCTGACCTTTAAAGGCTGCTGCTCCGGCATAACTGCGGTCGAGGTATTCTTCGGGCAGTTCATCTATAAAACGGCTGGGCTCGTTCTGTACCAGTGATCCAAAACGGTAGCGTGTATTGGCATAAGTGATCCAAAGCCTTTGTTTGGCGCGGGTGATCACCACATAAAACAAGCGACGCTCTTCTTCCAGCTCTTCCCGGGTATTGACGGCCATACCATTGGGGAAAAGCATTTCTTCCAGTCCGGCGGCAAATACACAACCAAACTCCAATCCCTTGGCGGCGTGGATGGTCATAAGCTTTACCGTATCTGCGTGGGGGTCTTTATCGTCAGCATCTGTAAGCAGGGTAATTTGCTGAAGGTAGGCGCCCAGGGTAATCTCTCCGGAGCTAACAGCTTCCCCATCGGAAGTTTCTACCAATGTCCCATCTTCATCGATCTGCGATAGGTTTTGCTGGGTGTCTACCCATTCCTTGATGGAGTTCAACAACTCCTGGATATTCTCGTACCGGGCTACGCCTTCGGTGCTCTTATCGTTAAAAAGTTCTTTTACGATATTGGTTTGCTTGCCTACATGCACCGCCACTTCATAGGCGTTCTTGTTTTGCAGCATGCTGGCGAAGCTTTTGACCATGATCACAAAGTTGTCGATCGCTTCCAGTGTTCCGGCCTTAAAACCGAATTCACGTGCCCGCTCCAGTACTTCCCACATGGAAATATTATGCGTGTTGGCAGCCAGTACGGCCTTATCGACCGTTGTTTTACCAATACCCCTTGCCGGGAAGTTGATAATACGCTTCAGCGCCTCTTCATCTTTTGAATTGATGATGATGCGCAGGTAGGCTACAAAGTCCTTGATCTCTTTGCGTGTGTAGAAGCTCTGACCACCAAAGATGGTATAGGCAATGTTCATCCGGCGGAGTGCTTCTTCAAAAGCGCGGCTCTGTGCATTGGTACGATACAGAATGGCGAAGTCGCGGTTGTTATAGTGGTTGCGCAGTTTTTGTTCCTGAATGGAATCGGCCACATATTTCCCTTCGTCGTTATCAGTCATGGTACGTACCAGCCTGATCTTTTCTCCGTCCTTATTATCGGTCCACAGCGACTTGGGGATCTGTCCTTTATTATTCTTAATGACTTCGTTGGCTACATTGAGGATGCTTTTTGAACTGCGGTAGTTCTGCTCCAGCATTACCACATGGGCATCTTCATAATCCTTCTGGAACTGTAGGATATTCTGGATGGTAGCGCCCCGGAAGCTATAGATACTTTGTGCATCATCACCCACCACGCACACATTTTCATTCATGGCGCCCAGGAGTTTAATGATCTCGTACTGGGCGGGGTTGGTATCCTGGTACTCATCGATCAGGATATACTTGAATTTGCGCTGGTATTTACTGAGTGATTCGGGAAACCCTTTGAGCAGTTCATAGAACTTCAGCAAGAGGTCGTCAAAGTCCATGGCGCCGTTCTTGAAGCAGCGCTTTACATAGGCATCATAGATCTGGGCAATGGCAGGACGGTTGCCGCGCAGGTCTTCCTGCTGGAGGGCATAATCATTGGCATATTCTACTGGTCCTACCAGGGCGTTCTTGGCGCTGGAAATACGGTTGTAGACGGTGGAAGGTTTGTAGGTCTTGTCATCAAGGTTCATTTCATTGACAACTGTTTTCACCACACTTTTGGCATCATCCGTATCGTAGATCGTAAAGTTATTGGGATAGCCCAGGTGATGGGCTTCGGCACGGAGGATACGGGCAAACACACTGTGGAAGGTTCCTACGTAGAGGTTACGGGCTTCGGAATTGCCCAGTATCTTTTCAATCCGCTCTTTCATTTCCTTGGCAGCCTTATTGGTAAAGGTGAGGGCCAGGATATTGAAAGCGTCTACGCCGGAGTTCATCAGGTGGGCAATGCGGGTGGTAAGCACTTTGGTCTTTCCACTGCCGGCGCCGGCCACAATCATCAACGGACCTTTAATATGCAGGACAGCTTCGCGCTGCCGCTCATTTAGCTCTTTTAAATAGTCTTGCATAATAGATTAGTAACCACCCGGAACGGGTGAGTCAAGCCTGCAATTTACGTCATACCGGCCGATTAGCAGGAAACGTTGAAAACTTATTGGGAGATGGGAGGGGTAGGAAGCTTTATAGAAGCTGTGTCAGGTTTTGACTGTCTCTAAGATCACAATTTGTGACCTTAGAGCAATTTTTTAGAAAAAACAGGCTTGTTTAATTGTTCACAGTTTTAACCATTATATGGATAAATAATATTTAGCCTTCCTGGTCACATTATTTAAATTGCGGCCAGCATGTCAGGTACCGATATATCCAATGAATACTTCCAATTAGCCGTACGGTTTGTAAACCAAACCAGCCGCCACCTCTTCCTTACGGGTAAGGCAGGCACCGGTAAAACCACTTTCCTGCGGTACATTCAGCAAAACAGTTTTAAGAAAATGGCTGTGGTAGCGCCCACAGGTGTGGCCGCCATCAATGCCGGTGGTGTAACCATGCACTCCTTTTTCCAGTTGCCATTCGGTCCATTTATTCCTATAAAACAGGGGGGATGGCAAAGTGGCGGCCCCGAGGTGACGGATCAACACAGCTTATTCAAGAATATCCGCTTCAACAATTCCAAACGGGAATTGCTGCGGGAGTTGGAATTACTGGTCATCGATGAGGTAAGTATGGTAAGGGCCGATATGCTGGATGCGATAGATGCCATTTTACGGCATTTTCGCCGGCAACCATTGCTCCCTTTTGGCGGCGTACAGGTATTGTATATTGGCGACCTGTACCAGTTGCCCCCCGTTGTTGGCAACGATGAATGGGATAATATCCTGAAGCATCATTATGCCAGTCCGTTTTTCTTTGATGCACAGGTGATCAAACAGGCGCCGCCGGTATACCTGGAATTAAAGAAGATCTACCGGCAGAATGACGCCTCTTTTATTGAGATACTGAACAACCTGCGCAACAATACTACCACCGCCGAAGACCTGCGCCGGTTACACAACCATTACTATCCGGGCTTTACGCCGGAGGATGACGAGCATTATATTACACTGACCTCTCATAATTATAAGGCCGACAAGATCAACCAATACCAGTTGGCCAAATTACCGGGGGAAATATTTGAATTCCGGGGAGAGATAAAGGGCGACTTCAATGAGAAAGCCCTGCCTGCAGAAATGTCACTGCAATTAAAGGTAGGCGCCCAGATTATGTTCATCAAAAATGATAAAGGGGAGCTGAGGCGTTATTTCAACGGAAAACTGGGTATCGTTAAAGCCATTGAGAAAGATAAGATAACGGTATCCTTTCCCAACGAAGAAATAGAACTTGAATTGGAGCAGGAGACCTGGAAAAATATCCGCTACAGCTACAACAAAGAAAAGGATCATATAGACGAGGAGGAACTGGGCACGTTTAAACAGTACCCTGTCCGGCTGGCCTGGGCCATTACCATTCACAAAAGCCAGGGGCTTACTTTTCAAAAGGCGATCATCGATGCCGGAGAATCCTTCGCACCGGGGCAGGTATATGTTGCCCTTAGCCGGTTAACTTCTATGGAAGGTCTGGTCCTATACTCCCGCATACAGCCGCATTGCATCAGTACCGACCAGCGGGTCATTGCTTTTACCAGCGCTGAAATGGAAACTGATGAACTACAAAAGGCTTTGCAGGAAGAAAGAAAAGCTTTTGTGAGCCGGTCTATTGTTCAGTCTTTTGATTGGACGAAGGTTACCGCTGCCTGGGATGCTCATTTTGAAGGTTATGAGGAAAGGCAAATACCCGATAAAAACAGGGCAGTGATCCGGGCGAGGGCTATGCTGGCCCAGATAATGGACCAGCAGGAAGTGGCCGCAAAGTTTATGCGCCAGCTGGAACAACTGGTTATTACTGCCGAAGCGGATGGATATCACATACTACAGCAGCGCCTGCAGGCAGCGAGTAGTTATTTTATTCTGCAGTTGGAGAGCGCAGATGCTACGCTTCAAAAACATATTGATGAGGTGAAGGTGAAGCAGAAGGTAAAAAAATATGTAAAAGAGCTCCAGGAGTTGAAGATAATATTCCAAAGGAAAAAGCAGTCCGTTGAACAGGCTATGCAAATCGTCAATGCACTGGTAAAAGGAGTGCAGGGTGATGATCTGCTCAATATGGTGGAGAATCAGAAGAAGGCGGCTGTGGTGGTGATGCAGGAAGTGGAACAAAAGGCAGTCAAGGCAAAGAAAGGAGAAACGAAGATCATCAGTCTGCAATTATTTAAGGAGGGGAAAACCATTGCAGCGATAGCCACCTTGCGGGGAATGGCGGCCAGTACCATTGAAGGTCACCTGGTGCATTTTATTGCTACCGGCGAGATCAATATTGAAGACATCGTAGCTGAACATAAAATTGTACCCATCCTGGAGGCATTGGAAGAAGCGGGCGGTACGGGCAGCTCAGCCGCTAAAGAAAAACTGGGCGAGGATTATTCCTATAGCGAAATAAGGGCCGTTATGCAGTACCGTTACTGGCTGCAAAAAGAAAATGCATAAGACTTTCTCTTAAATGCCTTTACTCATCGGTGCCCGGTAGGGCTTTCTTGTCCACCTGGACAATTGGGTTTGATCGAACATCAATACCAATACATCCCCTTCTTTTTTATACCGATTGGTATTAAGAAGCGTCTTCAAAAATGCCGCTTCATTAAAACCGGGGCAAACCATTTTAGTGAGGTCAATATGTTCATTAATAGTCAGGCTGGTGTCGGTACGTTTGAATGTGCCATTCATGCGATTGCATCCGGTATGGCCCGTAAATGTGCCCTTGGCAACATTGAATTTAATGGAGGGGAATTTGCCCGCTGCTGTATCAGACGCCAATACAGGCTGCAGGAACCACTCTCCATTCAGGGAGGTATCGGTCATTATGGAATAGGCTGGAATAGACCTCTTATCCGGCCCGGTGAAGGCATTCTTGTTCGCTACAAGGCTACCTGCCAGCAGGGTGCAGGTCACTCCTATCAAAAATATGTTTTGCATACTGGTCCATTTTATAGTTGATGGGTTTCATTAAACCCAAAAAAGGATGACATAATAAGTATGCCATCCTTCCCTAAGCCTCATAACCGTCCGTCCACTAAATTTGTCTCAATGAATGCTGGTTATGACTGAGATCTTAAGATCACTGGTATCGGTGTTAAGCTTGTGATTATTGCCTTGATGTAGTGTCTGGCTTGCTCGTAGTGGTAGTATCAGTTTGTGTATTATTGTTTACAGTAGTATCGCTATTATTTGGATCAGTAGCAGGTTGTGGTGTTTCGCAAGCCGCTATTACCAGAAGGCCTATTATTCCAAATGTTAAAAGGATCTTTTTCATAAATAATTGTTAGGTGTTACTCAATGATTTTACAATAAGTACTCAATTACTTTGCCACGGTGTTTCAAATAGTAAAGGGCCGGTTTTAAAGTCTCTTACTACTAGTACATTAGCCATGTTGGCTTTAATTCTCCTGTAAATGATGCGTTTTAAAAAAATGTGGCCCTTATTCTACAGGAATGCCCGTTGTGGACGGGTTGATGCCCAGACATTTATTAAATTATTCTAAATTGTCCTGCCAACGTTTTACCCAATTAACAGTTCGCTATGCTCCAAGACAACCTGCTGCTTATTATTTCTCTGCTTTTTGTCGTTTCCATGTTAACCATGCTGAGCGAGAAGTTGCGCATCTCCTATCCTATTTTGTTGGTCATTGCCGGATTAGGCATTGGTTTTATACCCGGCATTCCCTCCATCACCCTGCAGCCAGACCTGGTATTTATTATCTTCCTGCCGCCATTGCTGTATGCAGCTGCGTGGAATACTTCCTGGAATGATTTCTGGCGGTTCCGTCGTCCCATCTTCATGTTGGCTTTTGGCCTCGTGATATTTACAGCTACTGCTGTTGCCTTTATTGCACACGCTGTTATTCCCGGCTTTTCCTTACCCCTGGGTTTTTTACTGGGTGCAATTATTTCACCGCCGGATGCGATTGCAGCCACCAGCGTATTGCAGCAGTTAAAAGTGCCTAAAAGGATTACAGCGATATTGGAAGGAGAGAGCCTGATCAATGATGCTTCCAGCTTGATCGTATTCCGGTTTGCCCTGGCA
This sequence comes from uncultured Paraflavitalea sp., assembly GCA_966211765.1. GTDB lineage: Bacteria > Bacteroidota > Bacteroidia > Chitinophagales > Chitinophagaceae > Paraflavitalea. The sequence continues at coordinate 168,245 of CBIHOV010000008.1, read as the reverse complement.
GCCATCTTCACGGGGCAGTTTACCTTATGGGAAGCGGGGGTTAATTTTCTACTGGTTGCCATCATGGGCGTTGTCATTGGCCTCGCCATTGCGCATATAGTTTACCTTATTCACCGGTTTTTACCCACTACGCCCAGTATTGATACAGCCATTACGCTTATTTCTCCTTACCTGATGTATATAGCGGCTGAGCATTTTCATTTTTCGGGTGTGCTGGCAGTAGTGGCCGGAGGGCTGTTCCTTTCCTTCCGCTCTCACGAAGTGTTTTCTTACAGTACGCGCTTACAGGCGGTGAGTGTGTGGGAAACCCTGGTATTCCTGCTGAATGGTGTGGTGTTTATTATGATAGGGCTGGAGCTGCCTTATATTATAAAAGAATTGGGGGGAAGTTCTTTGATTGATGCCATCTTATATGCGGTGCTTATCAGCATGGTCACCATTGTCATTCGTATTTTATGGGTGTTTCCCGGCGCCTATCTGCCAAGAATACTCAACAAAAATATACGGGAGCGGGAGCCACGGCCAACCTGGGCATCGGTATTTATTGTGGGCTGGAGCGGCATGCGGGGTGTGGTATCACTGGCTTCTGCCCTGGCTGTTCCGATAACGTTGACCAATGGACAGGCATTTCCCCAGCGCAACCTTATTCTGTTTATCACCTTTGTGGTCATCCTTTTTACCCTGGTATTGCAGGGCCTGAGCCTTCCCTGGCTTATCCGGGTACTGAAAATTGAAGCGCCTGAATCGGAGGCGCATCATGACCATGCCATCCGGCTGCGATTGGCAACCGTAGTCGTTGAACTGCTGGAAAAATCATATAGTGAAGAGTCGGCTTCTATTGAAGCATTCGTCCGGCTAAAGGAGCGGTACCAGCGCATGGCTGATATCGCGAACAGCAGGCTGAAACAAGACGAAAGCGCTCAACAGGCGGGCGCTTTCCTGCCCAAGTACCGGAAAATGTTATTGGAAGCTGTGCAGGCGCGGCGTGAAGAATTGGCCAAGATGAGCCGTCTCAAAGAATTCCCGGATGAATTGATCCGTAAAAGAGAAACAGAATTGGACCTCGAAGAAGCCCGATTGAGAAAATAGTCGGGGTAAAATATCTTTATCAGTAATTTCATGGCCCGGATTCGCCGTAAACCCATAAAAAAACCAGTATGAGTCTTTATACAATCGACGTAGCCCCTTTCAAGAAGCAACACCTTACCTATATAGCGATCTCTTTTATTCCGATGGTTATTTCGTATGTATTGGCCAGCAGGGGATACAGTATCATCAATGATCCGACGGTCAACGAAGTGATCAAATGGGTATTCCTGGCAGCCACCTTTATCTCTTCTTTTATCGTTACCAGGAAACATAAGGAACAATTGATATCAATCCATGGCCTGCCCAGCTTCTATGAGCAGGTTGCACAATACAAGAAGATCTACGACCAGCGGTTGGTAGTGAATGTGATCATTGGCATCACCGCCTGTATTCTCTATGTGCTGACGGCCCGCAAGATATTTATCCTGTTTGCCTTGTTCGACCTGGTGGTCTTATTGGTGATGTACCCCAATAAAAACGTATTCCGCCGTGAACTGAACAACAACGAGATCACGTTCAAATAGGAACCGGCCATATAATCATACAACGGATCATCGTTTTCCTGTTTCCGGTGTAGTGCGGTTGCCATAGTTTTATGTGATACGATGTAATTGTGCAGCATGTAGAATTCTTCCATAAAGCTCATTTTGAAAACAACTACCACCGCGTGGCCCCGCCGGCAGCCCTGAGCCATTTCATTGATTTTATATGGGAAACAGACTTTGGGCACTTGTGGCAGGTTTATCCGGAGGGATTTTCCGACGCCTTATTTCCCAATATTGGCTATACCTACCTGGTAAATCTGGGCACCCCGTTTGTAATGCAGGTGGCCGACCAGCTATTTGATATGCGATCTGACGGATTTCTGCCCCGTCACCGGAGTATTGAATGCTATCACAGGCCGGGCAATCAACTGTTTGGAATCAAATTCAAGATATCACCCGTACTGTTTCTGAAGAAAATAAACTTTGCAGAATACCGGGAGTACATCTTCCCGTTGAGTTACCTGGTTGAACAATCGCTGATAGATGCCATTAAAGGGGCCAGCACTTTCGAAGAAAGGGTAAGGATCATCAGCAACCACTATCAACCCATTATCCGGGAACATGCAGGTTCCCTGCAGGAAATTCACATTGTTACTGAGATCCTTGACCGATGTTTTAAGGACAATGATTTTAAGACCACGATAGAAGCCCTTGCTGACCAATACAAGATATCTACCCGTACTTTGCAACGCTATTTTGAACGGGCTACCAGCATCAGCAGTAAGAATGCTTTACAGATCATGCGCATCCGGAAAGCGGCGGCCCATATTGCCAGCTCTCCCCAAACCTTTCATTACTCCATTTACGGCTATTATGACCACAGCCATTTTTACAAGCACCTCAAGCAGTTCCTTCAAAAAAGTACGTTACAAAACCTGCAGCCACACCTACAATTGTTGCAGGCCCTACACAAAAAGCCCCGTTTGGATGGCATGTGAATTGTGCCGCATAGGGTAAAACCTATAGTATGATACGCAAATTAAAATCCGGCGGATACCGGATATATTCCCGGAAAAAAGATCCTAAGACCAACAAGCGGCGCAACCTGGGCACTTTCGACACATTGGAAGCAGCCAGGAAGCACGAGCGTGAAATACAATATTTCAAAAGGCATTAGGAAACCTTCCCTGGCGGGCCTGCTGAAAGGATTAGTTTCCGGCCCTTCTTCTTTCTTCTTCGGAAGCAGTATTCCTTCTTCTTGCAGCAGCTACGGTATTCTTACCAAAACGGTAAGTGAATGAGAGGTTAGCTACCCTGGTTTCTCTCCTCGAATGCCAGTGTTCAATGTAATTACTAAACTCTATTACAGCCGCCGGTACATTGGTCCAGAAAATATCCGTGATGTTGAAACGGATGGTACCCTTCTTGTTCATTACGGTCTTTTGTACCCCGGCTGATAATTGCCATTGGGGATCAAGTTTCATAAACCCATATTGGCCACCGGTATTTACATTGGCGTTCAATTCAAAAGTCCACCCTTTAGGGGCAATAAAAGTATTGTTGGTACTGATGTTGGCAGCTGGGGTACCATTATCCAAAGCAGTGCTGGCCAAATTGCCATTGTAATGCCCGTAGTAAATATTGGCATTGTTGATCGCATTCCACCATTTGGTAAAACGGATCGGTGCAGCGACAGTAATCCCGTAATAATCGTATGTGTTGAGATTGACCGGCATCTGCACCGTTACTCTTTCTTCCGTTTCACTGGGTCTGATAACCACAGTGCTGTTCTGCTTTGTATGACTATACGCAAGTGTGAAACTTAATTGTTTGATGGTATAACTTAGTTCGTATGCCCAGGTAAGCTGGGGCTTAAGATAAGGGTTGCCTGAACTATAAGTACTGGGGTCCAGGAAAAAACGGAAAGGATTCAACTCTGAATAATTGGGACGATCAATACGCCTGCTCACTGAAAGCCCTATTGTTTTTTCTTCCCCTGCTTTATAAGTCAGGAATACGCTGGGAAATAACTGCAGGTAAGAAGAGTCGAAACGAATATCCTTCACTTCCTGGTACCCTTCCATATTGGTTTGCTCGGCGCGCAAGCCGGCCATCAGCGAGAATTTCTTGAACTCAGTATTCACATTTAAATAGAGCGCATTGTTGTTTTCCTTATAATTGAACCGGTTGCTTTTGGAAGAATCATATTTGGGTGGACCATTGCTCATGTCATAGAACTCCACATCGTTGTCTGTTTCTACAAAGCTGCTCTTGAATCCTGCTTCCAGTCGTGTATTTTTATTGAGGGGATGGGTATAATCCGCTTTCACAGTTGCAATGTTGATCTTTCCATCCTGGTCTCCATTCAGCTTGTATTCCGGCTTATTGGAGGTTCCATCCAATGCATAGAAGCCGGTAATGAATCTTGAGCCTACGCTGTTATTGAATACGCCATAGTCCAGATCGGCGGTAAGTTCGCGGCCCGTACTGTCGAAACTGTATTTGTAATTGATATTACCCAGTATATTCCTGGGTTTGTTTTTCTCCCTGTTATTGGTAATAAACCTTGATTCAGGTTCTTTCACATTATTCAGGACCAGTGATTGGTTATTGTTGTTGCGATCCATATTGGTGAGTGTTCCGTTGAGCACAAATCCAATGATCGACTTCTTATTGGGGAAAAAATCGGCCCCCAGCCGCGCTGTATTGCTATTTAATTGCACCTTACTAAAATTATCCTGGTCATAGGCGCCTTCGTAGACCCCATTCTTAAAGAACTCTCTTTTCAATACCAGGTTGCTAAGGCTTTCGCGGTATCCGAAGTTATAATTGCCAAAGAAGTTTACTTTCTTATTGCGGTAATTGAAGGTCACGCCGGTATTGGCTTTGGGATAGATACCCTGCCCATAACCTGCTGTAAAAGTGCCATTGGCGCCAACCCGTTGATCCTTCTTCATCCGGATATCAATAATGCCCGAATTACCGGCAGCATCATAGCGTGCCGAAGGATTGGTAATAATATCAATGCGTTCAATACTATTGGAAGGCAGGCTGCGCAGCATGTTCACAAGATCGGCGCCCGACATGGGAGTGATCTTTCCATCGATCATTATGATCACTCCTGCCCGGCCCCGCAGGCTGATGGCATCATTGGGATCGATCAATACACCGGGTGAGCGTTCCAGCACATCCAGGGCGGAGCTTCCTACACTTACAATGCTGTTGTCGACATTGACAACGATGCGGTCGCTGAGCTTTTGAATAAATGGCTTGCGTGCGGTAATAGTCACCTCTTTCATCTGGGCAGCGGTAGCAGGCGACAAGGTAATAGCGGGTAAACTAATTACGGGCTGTTCCCCGGTGAGGGTTACCGGCGGCGAAAACTGCCTGGCATAATTGATCATGGTTATCCGGAGAATATAGCTGCCCGGGGGGATGTTTTCCAGCTCAGTCAGGCCTGCCTTACCACTAATAGCCGCTTTTATGAGGGTAGAATCCTTGCTTTTGAGGAGCTCAATAGTGGCATTTTCGAGTCCCTGCTGGGCTTCACCAAGAATATTCACCGTAATCTTTCCTCTTTGACTGTTTTGGGCCATTGTAATCCCCACCAACAGCAGACTTACCATCACGAACATCAATTTGCGCATACTTACCAGTTATTGAAAAACAAATATTCTGATAAAACGAATGGCTTCGTACCAGTTCTATACAGGCTGCGGCAGGCATGCGCTAAGTGGGGGCAGGGACTAAAATGCTTGTCGCTTTTTTACATAATAGCCAGGTCAGGATCAATTTGACTGGCAGTGGAAGGAGGGCTCGCCTGCTTCACTCAATCTTTCCCTGCCCAATAGCCCAAAAACTTAAACAGAGTTAGGTTGGATTCTGAGTAAACATTAATATAGATTCCCATTTATCACTCATTATCATTACACGAATCCGGCAGCATATGAGTCCGGATAAAACAATTTTTTATGAAAAAAAGCCTTTTCATTCTATTGCTCGTTACCTCACTGGGATCACTGACCACAGAAGCGCAGCTTACGCTTCCCAAAACAGGCAAGGCCAATATTGGGAGCCTGTTGACGCAATTTGCAGGGGCCCTGAAGCCCACCTCCTTCCTGGACAGCTGGACGGGCGGAGGAAAAACGGACTGGTTAAGTGCCGCATCCAAGGTTACTGATGGAGGAGGTTTGGGCAAGAGCATTTCTTCCCTGGCTGGTTTTATTAAGCCCGACATGTTCAAAAGCGGCTTTGATGTGGCTGGCCTGGTGAAAACAGCGAATACGGTTAAGACCCTTTCCAGCGCCACGGGCCTGCTTAAGAACCTGGAAGGCGGATTGAAGCCTGAGGCACTTACGAGCGGCTGGGCATCCAAGCGTCCGGGCTGGCTAAGCGCACTGAACTTGATAAAATAATAGTTTTGATCCGTACCCTTTTCTATTCTTCTGCCCCCCGCATCGTTCCCCAATTGCGTTTTGTACCTTTAGAGAATGCAACATTTACTGCTACTACATGGCGCCATCGGCGCCAAAGACCAATTGCTGCCATTGGGTGAAAGTCTTGCCAACGATTTTTATATCCACCGATTAAACTTCAGTGGTCATGGTGGTGAGCCATTGCCTGACAAGCCCTGGTCCATTGAGCTGTTTGCGCAGCAGGTGCTGGCTTATATGGATGCGTATGTGCCTGCCGGAGAAAAGGCCTACCTGTTTGGATATAGTATGGGCGGCTATGTAGGTATGTATATCAACCGGCATTATCCGGGTAAATTTGTAAAGACCATCACCCTGGCTACCAAATTCCATTGGGATGAAGCCGGGGCTACGAAAGAGGTTCAACTACTAAACCCGGAAACGATCCTTCAGAAGCTCCCTGGGTTTGCAGAACAATTGGCCAAACGGCATGCGCCGCAGGACTGGAAAGAGGTGATGGAACAAACGGCGAGTATGTTACTGGCCATGGGAAAAGACAATCCCTTAAAGCCGGATGATTATCCACAAATAACAACGCCCTGCCTGTTATTGCTGGGCGACCGGGATAAGATGGTGAGCCTCGATGAAACAGTGAACGTGTATAAGCAATTGCCGGCAGGACAATTGGGCGTATTACCGGGTACGGCCCATGCGCTGGAACAGGCAGACACCAGGCAGCTAAGTCAATTGATAAAGAAGTTTATTAAGGTGTAAGAAGGCCATTATAACTAAGGTGAGCCGCCTTGAAAGGGAGACCCACCTTTGTTTTAGGACAACCTACCTTCGTTATAGGTGAACCGGCATAAAAAAGGGTGAGCGGCTTGAAGCCGCTCACCCTTTTAACTTATATAAGAAAGCTTATTTTCTTTCGAGCAATTTGAAGAACTGATCCAGCTGAGGCAGAATAACGATCCTTGTACGACGGTTAGCCGCTTTGTTCTCAGGAGAGTCGTTGGGTACCAGGGGCAGGTATTCGCCACGACCAGCAGCAGACATCTTAGCAGGGTCCAGACCATATTGGTTTTGGAGGATCCTTACTACAGAGGTAGCACGTTTAACACTCAGGTCCCAGTTGTCGAGCAGTTGAGGATTGCCTTTATAGGGTACATTGTCTGTATGACCTTCCACCATAAACTCGATATCAGGCTGATTTTTCAGAACGGTAGCTACTTTACCAAGAACTGTTTTAGCTTGTTCTGTTACATCAAATTTGCCGCTTTTGAATAAGAGCTTATCAGAAATATCGATGTATACTACACCTTTATCAACTTTGATGTTGATGTCTTTGTCATCCAGGTTGCCGATAGCGCCTTTCAGGTTCATCACCAGGGCCATGTTCAAAGAATCTTTGCGGGCCATTTGTTGTTGCAAAGTCTGGATATAAGAATCTTTCGCACCAATGTTCTCCATTGATTTCTTAATGCTTTCAGCCTGTGAGCTGGATATTACAGAAAGATCCTGCAGTTGCTTTAAAGCCTGGGTATTGTTTTCTTTCAGGAAAGCAATTTGTTTGTTGAGGCCATCGATCTCTACTTGCAGCGCGGCTTTTTTACGGGCCTCTTCTGCTTTCTGGTCTTCACAAGCTTTCAGATCGCCTTGTAATTTGGCGTAAGAGTCATTTAACTGGGTGTACTTTTGTTGTTCTGCCTTGAATTTCTTGGTGCTGACGCAGGAAAACAGCACTACAGGGGTTAATGCAACTAACAGAACGTGTCTGAACTTCATATAAATTGGTTTTTAATTGATTAATTAACAATCCTTCACGTATGGCAATCATCCTTCATGACTTGTATTATGCAACTTACGTGCCTGATAAAAGGGGTTCAAAGGTATAGCTTCGTGATAAAATACCTATGAACGATTAATTGGCGATTTCATTTTAAGGTGATTTTAAGTTTTTTTTAATCATTCTGCCCGTATTTCTAATACCAGTGCTAAAATGATATGCTTTAAATCAAATTTATCGGTGGTTCCCCGGGCGGCCATAAAATTATTACCTTCCCTAAAATCCTATTTATGCGCTTTTTTATTTATGCTTTATTACTAATTAGTACGCACAGTGCATTTTCTCAGGCCATTTTTTCCGGCGGAGTACTGAAACCGGAACAAGCCAATATGGATGTGCGTCACTATACGGTAGCATTAACTGTTGACCCCCGTGAACAATCCATTGACGGATATACTGTGATAGACGTTGTATTGGCGCAGCCAACTACCACTTTATTATTTGACTTGTTAAATACTTTTAAAGTGAGTAAGGTTTGGGTGAATAACAAGGAGCAGGTTTTCAAGCATGAGAAAGACCTGATCAATATCACACTGCCTGCTGCGGCAAGTGGTAAGACAGCGGTGAAGATCCAATATGCAGGAAAGCCGCGTGTAGCGGTAAGACCACCCTGGGATGGCGGTTTTCAATGGACTAAGGACTCAACGGGCAATGACTGGATCGCCATCAGTTGTCAGAATGAAGGAGCCAAGATATATTTCCCCTGTAAAGACCATCCTTCTGATGAACCCAATGAAGGGGCCGACCTTATTATTACTGTTCCCAAAGGGCTGGTGGTAGCAGGGCCGGGGTTATTACAAAAAGTGACCACTAAAAAGAATAGTGTTACCTATCATTGGAAAACAAATTATACGATCAATAATTACAGCATCCTGTTCAATATAGGGAAATACAAAGTGGTAAGCCGTCCCTATACCACAGTTAATGGTAATACGGTACCTATTGAGTTTTATGTATTGGAGGAACATGCAGGGAAGGCCCCGCATCACCTGGAAGTATTTGAACGGAGTATCCGGATGCAGGAAAAATATTTTGGTGAGTATCCCTGGGTAAAGGAAAAGATCGGTATTGCGGAAACGCCACACCTGGGCATGGAGCACCAGTCGTTGAATGCCTATGGTAATAAATTCAAATACACCAAGGTGAGTGGACAGGATTTTGACTGGCTGATGCACCACGAATTTGGCCATGAGTGGTGGGGTAATAAAGTAACGGGCAAAGACTGGGGTGATATGTGGGTGCAGGAGGGCATTTGCAGTTTTGGCGATGCGCTGTTTATCCGTGATGCGGAGGGAGAGGAAGCCTATATCAGGCGCATGCAGGGAACGGCCCGGGGTACACAGAATCAGAAACCGGTGGTGTTGGGCACGAATATCAACTCGGATGATGCCTACCACGGGGATATTTATGGCAAAGGGGCTTTCTTTATGCATACCCTCCGGTATGTATTGGGAGATGAGGTGTTTTTCCCGGCTCTTAAAAAGTTTGCTACGGATGCGCGCTATACCTATGATAACCTGGTGACCACAGATGATGTAGAGCAGTTTTTTAGCCGGGAATCAAACACGCAGCTGAAACCCCTGTTTGATTTTTATTTGCGTACCATTCAAAAGCTGGACATTCAGGTAAACCGTACAGGAGACAGTACCTGGCATATAAAATTATTGAACTATGATGGAGCATTACCGCTGGATATTACCACCAGTGATGGTGTAAAGCGGAGGATGGTGGACAAAAAAGGGATTACTGCGATCAGTAAAACACCGCTGCTGGTGGATGAAAAAGTGTTCTATCTGAAGCGGGTGATCTATGAGTAAGAGGAAACCCTCATGTTTCCTGCCGGGAGAATTACCACAAAGTGGTATTGTAGCGTAATTCTTTTTGTAGTCCCTTTGGAGTATGGTTTTAAACCATCGCCTTTTCCTGAATTAGTTCTAAAATTTCCCTATGGTAGTTTTCTACTGTAGTTCCCCGCTACGAACAGATTAGTAGCGGGGTTTTTGTTTTCAGGAAGGCCGGCAAGGCCTATTTTGACTCCTTTTGACCAGGCCCATTTTCCCCATAAATATCAATACTTTAGGACGCTTTTTGACTAGTCTGGCCACCCCACACACCTTAGTACACCCAAAATAATTAGCCAAAAAATACTAATAAAATTAGTGTTGATAATATAATTTCCCCTACATTTGGCATTCGGTAATTTTACTATAACAAAATACAACCCATTATGTCTGCAAATAACGAAAAGCTCAAGGCGCTAAAGCTGACGATCGACAAGATTGAAAAAGACTTTGGCAAAGGAAGTGTGATGATGATGAATGAGAAGTCAACTGATCCCATGGAAGTGATATCAACAGGCTCCATTGGGTTGGATTCAGCCCTGGGTGTAGGTGGTCTTCCCAAAGGTCGTATTGTAGAGATCTACGGGCCTGAGTCTTCCGGTAAAACGACTGTGGCTATCCACGTTATTGCAGAGGCACAGAAAAAGGGTGGTATGTGTGCTATTATCGATGCGGAACATGCTTTTGACAGCGCTTATGCCCTTAAACTGGGTGTAGATGTAGACAACCTGCTGATCTCCCAACCGGACTATGGTGAGCAGGCTTTGGAAATAGCTGACCGTCTTATCTTATCCGGCGCGCTGGATGTTGTAGTTATTGACTCCGTAGCTGCCCTGGTACCAAAAGGTGAGTTGGAAGGTGAAATGGGTGATAGCAAGATGGGATTACAGGCGAGGTTGATGTCACAGGCTTTGCGTAAGCTGACCGCCACTATCAATAAAACAAATACCATTTGCATCTTTATCAACCAGCTTCGTGAAAAGATCGGTGTAATGTTCGGTAACCCCGAAACTACTACTGGTGGTAATGCCCTGAAGTTCTATGCTTCTGTACGTTTGGATATCCGTCGTATGGCGCAGATCAAAGATGGTGATGAAGCCATTGGTAACCGTGTAAAAGTAAAAGTAGTAAAGAATAAAGTAGCGCCTCCTTTCCGTGCAGCAGAGTTTGATATCGTGTTTGGAGAAGGTATTTCCAAAGTTGGTGAGATCCTGGATATGGGTGTTGAGCTGAGTGTTGTACAGAAAAGCGGTAGCTGGTTTAGCTATAATGGAGATAAGCTGGGACAAGGTCGTGATTCCGTGAAGAAGTTATTGGGCGACAATCCTGAGCTGGCAAATGAAATCGAAACGAAGATTCGTGAAAAGATAAAAGAGATGCAAAGCAACGCACCTGCTGCTACTGCATAAACTATGTTATAGTAAGTGAATACTAAGGGGTTAGTAAATGAAAGGTCCTGATTCTTCAGGACCTTTTCTTTTGTGTATACTATTCGTTTTGTATAACCATTCCTTAGCAGCCATACATTGCTGCACGCAATACGCTGGTCTCTGCTATGACTTGCCGTACCCTGCTGCTGCTTATGATGTTGCTCTTCTTCCCTCTTCCTGCGACACATCCTATTCTTCTGCAAGCCTGCGCTTCCTCATCATTGAATAACTACCAGTCTTGGGCTTAGCTCGTTTATTTTCTACAGCACTACCTTACCACCTACATGCCCGATCGGGCAGCATTGAAGTTATTACATCGTTGTGTGAACTTAGTTTTGAAGGGGAACTGCTGGGGTGAATTATCTAATGGTTTACCGGGAGGATAGGCCTCGAAAGAGGAGGTCAAAAAGTAGAAGAAATAAAAAAGGGGTCTGAATAGACATTCAACCCCGCTTTAAAATCCAATATCCTATGAAAAACCGAGGTAAAAATAAGGGTGAATTTTGACATGTGCAATACCATTTTGTGGTTATAGTAAAAATACTCTTTAAAAGGTGGTTTCTCGATGCCAAATGGGGCGTTTATACCCAAAATGAGGAGTAACACTTTCTAACTTTTTAATATACACACGTAAAAACCCGTTAGATTAACCGATGCGCTACCGGTTGTTAGTTTTTGAGGAGTCGTTCCTGGGTCACCATACCAGTAGTAAGATTACTAATACGCAGAAGATACATCCCCTTTTCGAGTGATGCTACATTCAGGGTTTGTAGTCCCTGCAATTTGTTTTGCGTGATGCGGACTTTGCCATTAGCATCAACTACCTGGATATCGAGTGGAAATTCTGAGCGAATGATGAGGACGCTGTCTACTGGATTAGGATAGAACCTAAAGGAAATATCGCCGGCAATGATAGCGGAAATTGTTTTTGAGTATTGAACGGCTCCCTGTTTGCCGGCAAACCGGACACGGTATAAATTACGTCCTTTGGCGGGCGCATCGTCTATCCATTCATACCAGATGCCGGTATTGGACTGTTTAAGTACAGCCACTGTTTCAAAGTCGCGACCATTGTTGCTACGCTCAACGGCTATAAAGTTGGCTGTATTGGTATTTAACATCCGCCAATTGAGAATGACTTTTGCATTATCCCGGATGGCGGAAACAAGATCAGTGAGGTAGATGGCTGAATCGGGAACAGTGGTAACTGTTTCCTCCGGAGGGGTTCCGGTTGAAGTATCCTGGGCAACACACAAGTGTGTCCACAGGCTTACCAAGCATATCAGCAAACCTTTGTACATAGAATTTAATGGGAATGTAAATGGGAAATAGTTATTAACAATTACTGTGCCCGACTGTGGAAAACGTGATATCTGCTTGAAAATTATTTCTATTGCGTTAAAGATTCCTCAAATTCCAGTTACCTTTTCAGCCCAAAACCTTTAAAAATACAAGCTATGTTGACATCAAGGCGAATAGATGCCCGTAAGCGAATTGCGCTGGTAGCGCACGATAACAAGAAGAAGGACCTGATAGACTGGGCAGAGTTCAACAAGGTTGTATTGGCCAAACATGAGCTGATAGCCACCGGCACGACGGGGAAACTACTGGAAGAAAAGCTGGACCGACCGGTCAAGAAGCTTCTGAGCGGTCCACTGGGTGGCGACCAACAAATAGGGGCGCTGATTGCGGTTGGAGAAATTGATGTGATGATCTTTTTTTGGGACCCCATGGAAGCGCAACCGCATGACAGTGATGTAAAAGCCTTGCTCCGGGTAGCCATTGCCTGGAATTGCATTGTAGCCTGCGACCGGTCGACGGCGGATTTTGTATTGACTTCTCCCCTGATGCAGTCTGACTACGCAGCTGCCTTACCGGACTATACGGAATACCTGAAAAGGAGGATCGATAATAAGTAGTCTTAGGTTTCGGTTTTGAAGTTTGGTGTTTCGTGTTGTTTGGGTGTAGCAAGCTGCTCTAAAGGGGATAACCCAAGCTATCAATATCAATTAGTTACAGCGTTTTTTTGGAGCCAACTTCTGCGCACGAAAATTGTTATAGATACGGTCTGCCCAGGTTGGCGGTGGTAGCTTCAGGAATATTGGATAACTTACCTGCAGCCGCTAATCCGTAAATTTGCAGGCTGCTTTAACAACTATATGCCTTTTAAATTACACGCACCTTTCGCACCGGCAGGAGATCAGCCGGAAGCCATCCGTCAACTGACGGAAGGGATATTGAATGACGAAAAACACCAGACCTTATTGGGGGTAACGGGGAGTGGTAAGACCTTTACCATCGCCAATGTGATCCAGCAGGTCCAGCGGCCTACGCTGGTACTGACCCACAATAAAACGCTGGTGGCCCAGCTATACGGGGAGTTCAAACAGTTCTTCCCGGAAAATGCTGTAGGCTATTTTGTAAGTTACTACGACTATTACCAGCCGGAGGCCTATCTGCCGGTGAGTGATACCTATATTGAAAAAGACCTCAGCATTAATGAGGAGCTCGATAAGCTCCGCCTGCACGCCACTACGGAATTATTAAGCGGGCGACGGGATATCATCGTAGTAGCCAGCGTGAGCTGTATCTACGGTATCGGTAATCCTGCTGAGTTTGAAAATGGTATTATACGCATCCATCAGGGGCAGGTGCTTTCCCGTCAGGGATTCCTGCATGGACTGGTGAATGCACTGTACATGCGGAGCCAAACTGACTTTACCCGTGGCACCTTCCGGGTAAAGGGGGACACGGTGGATATTAACCTTCCTTATATGGATTGGGGCTATCGGGTAACCTTCTTCGGCGATGAGATCGAAAGCATCGAAACGCTGGAGATCAATACGGGCAAGCGGATCGGGGTGGTAGACAATGCCGCCATCTTCCCGGCCAACTTATACCTCGCGCCGAAAGACATGATCCAGGAAATACTGGGCGAGATCCAGGATGAGTCGAACGCACAGGTAGAATATTTTAAAAAGAACGGTAAATATATAGAGGCGCAAAGGCTGGGTGAGCGGGTGAATTATGATGTAGAGATGATTAGGGAGTTGGGTTATTGTAACGGGGTAGAGAACTATTCCCGCTTCTTCGACAGGCGGATACCGGGCACCAGGCCCTTCTGTCTCTTGGACTATTTCCCCAAGGACTTCCTGACGGTCATCGATGAAAGTCACCAGACGATACCGCAGATTAGCGGTATGTATGGTGGCGACAGGAGCCGTAAGCTGATCCTTGTGGACTTTGGATTCCGGCTTCCCTCAGCACTGGATAACCGTCCGTTGAACTTTAATGAATTTGAGCAGATTGTGGACCAGACAATTTATGTATCTGCTACACCGGGCGATTATGAACTGGAGAAGAGTGGTGGTATTGTGGTAGAGCAGGTTGTTAGGCCCACGGGGTTATTGGACCCTCCCATTGAAGTAAGGCCCAGCGTAAACCAGATCGACGACCTGCTGGATGAAATAGACAAGCGGGTAACCAAGGGTGACCGGGTATTGGTAACCACGCTTACCAAGCGGATGGCGGAAGAAATGGATAAATACCTGCACCGGATCAATATCAAGTCAAAGTATATCCACAGTGAAGTAGATACCCTGGAGCGGGTGGAGATCCTCCGCCAGCTGAGGCTGGGAGAGATCGATGTACTGGTAGGGGTGAACCTGCTGCGGGAAGGGCTTGATCTGCCTGAAGTATCATTGGTGGCCATCCTGGATGCAGACAAAGAAGGTTTCCTGCGTAATGAAAAGTCGTTGACACAAACTGCAGGCCGTGCGGCCCGGAATGTGGATGGACTGGTGATCTTTTATGCGGATAAGATGACAGAAAGCATGCAGCGCACCATTGATGAAACCACCCGCCGCCGGGAAAAGCAAGTTGCATTCAACATCGAACATAATATTACACCGCGCACGATTGTCAAATCCAAAGAACAGGTATTTGCGCAAACATCGGTATTGGACATTAAGGGATATGACCCCCAAAATCCTTATGCCATTGCACCGGATGGAGAACTGGTGGTGCATGCAGCTGCAGAAGAGCAGGCAGTTTATCAAACCATCCCACAGCTGGAGAAAGCGATCGGCAAAACGAAAAAGGAAATGGAAAAAGCAGCGCGTGATCTTGACTTTATGGAAGCAGCCAAGCTGAGGGATGAAATGTTTGGTATGCAGAAGCAGCTGGAGGAATTGAAGACGGCGAGGTGAGGACTTGAATCGGCAGTCGGCAATCGGCAATCGGCAATCCTTTGCTTCGACCTTTGAGCAGTAAATGCTTTTGCTTTGTGTGCCAGGGGTAGCTAGAGAATTAAATATTACTGTTAATAAATAAGAGGGGGCGATAAGCCCCTTTTTTTGTCGCAAAACACCCGTAGAAACAGGCAATTTTACAGCTTTAAATGTGGTCATTGTTGTTAACTTAGCAGCATGAGTCAAAAAGTATTTCTTCTCGACGCGTATGCATTGGTATTCCGTGCCTATTATGCACTGATACGCAGTCCACGTATTACCTCCAAAGGAGTAAACACGAATGCGCAATTCGGTTTTATCAATACGTTGCTTGACCTGCTCAACAACCAAAAGCCCTCACATATGGCAGTGGCCTTTGATACGCATGCTCCTACTGAACGACATACAGAGTATGCAGAATACAAGGCCAACCGGCAGGAAACACCGGAAGACCTCAAGGCGGCTATTCCGGATATTAAACGCATTATACGTGGTTTCAATATCCCTATTGTAGAGCTGGATGGCTATGAAGCCGATGACGTGATCGGCACCCTGGCCAAGCAAGCTGCCAAAGAAGGCTTTGAGGTTTATATGGTGACGCCTGATAAGGATTATGGTCAGCTGGTGGACGGAAATATCAAGATATACAAACCCGGCTACCAGGGCGGGGATGCCGAGATATTGGGCGCTAAAGAAGTGTGTGAGAAATGGAATATCCAGGAAGTACACCAGGTGATCGACATACTGGGTTTGATGGGAGATGCGGTGGATAATATCCCGGGCATTGCGGGTGTGGGAGAAAAAACAGCTGCCAAGCTATTGGCTGAATACGGCACGTTGGAAAATGTGCTGAATAATGCTGATAAGATCAAAGGGGCTTTGGGTGAGAAGGTACGCAATGGGAAAAATGCGGCTATCCTTTCCAAAAAGCTGGCGACCATCATTACTGATGTACCGGTAAGCTTCCATGCAGAAGACTTCCGGGTGAAAGAAATGAACCGGGAGCTGTTGCGGGAGGTATTTACGGACCTGGAATTTAAAACAGTGGCCAAACGGGTATTGGGTGAAGAGATCGCGATCACTGCGGGTAAAGCACCGGCACCGGAAGGCGTGCAAACAGACCTGTTTGGTAATGTAGTGGAGGGGAAGAAAAAGAATACAGAAGTCAGAATACAGCACACAGAAGGCGCAAGCGCAGAAGCAGGAGCAGACAGCGAACGCGTAGACAGCACGGAAGCCATTGTGGCAGGAAAGACGATTCACAATACGGCGCATAAATACATTGCAATAACGGGTGATGCAGCTATTAAAACGCTGGTAAAGGAATTAATGGAGCAGCCGGAAGTATGTTTTGATACAGAAACCACGGGCATTGATGCGAATGATGTAGATATGGTGGGCATGAGTTTCTCCTACACCACGGGAGAAGCTTATTATGTACCGGTACCTGCCAATGACCAGGACGCTACCAAGGCGATCCTGAAGCAGTTTGAAAAGCTCTTCAACAAAACGGATATTACCTGGGTGGGTCAGAACCTGAAGTACGATATGCTGGTGCTTAAATGGTATGGGTATGAACTGAAAGGAAATACTTTTGATACGATGCTGGCGCATTATGTGATCGAGCCGGATGGCAAACGGAGCATGGATATCATGAGCGCCCAATATTTAGGTTATGAGCCGGTACATATTGATGAGCTCATTGGTAAGAAAGGCAAGAACCAGGGCAATATGCGTGATGTGCCGCTGGAAAAGATCACGGACTATGCTGCTGAGGATGCTGATATCACGCTGCAGTTGAAACAGATCTTCGCCCCGCTGCTGAAAACCAAAGAAGTTGAAAAGGTATTCCTGGAAGTAGAGAATCCGCTGGTGAAAGTGCTTACGGATATGGAATTTGAAGGGGTAAAGGTAGATGTAGCATTCTTAAAAGATTATTCGCTGCAGCTGGACAAGGAAGCCAGGCAGGCAGAAGAAAATGTATACCAGCAAGCGGGATTGAAATTCAACCTGGCCTCTCCCAAGCAGCTGGGTGAAGTATTGTTTGAAAAACTAAAGCTGGACCCCAAGGCCAAAAAGACGAAGACCGGCCAATATGCTACGGGTGAAGATGTATTGCTCAAGCTGGCCAGCCAAAATAAAATAGTAGATGATATCCTGGCCTTCCGCGAACTGACCAAGCTGAAGTCTACCTATGTAGATGCGCTGCCCGAAATGATCAACCGCAAGACGGGCCGCGTGCATACCTCCTATGCGCAGGCGGTGGCTGTTACCGGACGTTTATCCAGCAACAATCCCAATTTGCAGAACATTCCTGTGCGTACAGACAGGGGTAAAGAAATACGCAAAGCTTTTATTCCGCGAGACAGTAATCATATCCTGCTTTCTGCGGATTATTCACAAATAGAATTACGTATTGTAGCCGCCATTTCCGGCGACCCTGCGATGTGCGATGCCTTCAAAAATGCCAAAGACATCCACACGGCTACAGCGGCTAAAGTGTATGGAGTAGAAGAAAAGGATGTGACAAAGGAAATGCGGTACAAGGCGAAGAGTGTAAACTTTGGTATCATCTACGGACAAGGGGCTTTTGGCCTGGCCGATAACCTGGGCATTAGCCGTACGGAAGCCAAGGAGATCATTGATACTTACAAAAAACAGTTCGCCAATATCCAGAAATACATGGATGATACGATCAATTTTGCAAGGGAAACAGGTTATGTAGAGACCCTCATGGGTCGTAAGCGCTGGCTGCGGGATATCAACTCCTCCAACTTCACGGTACGCGGATTTGCGGAGCGCAACGCCATCAACTCGCCTATTCAGGGTACGGCGGCGGATATGATCAAGCTGGCCATGACGAAGATCCATGAAACCTTTAAGAAGCATAAGTTCAAATCGAAGATGATCCTGCAGGTGCATGATGAATTGATCTTTGATGCTACGCTTGATGAAGCGGATACCATTATGCCCATTATTGTGGAATGTATGCGCGGTGCTCTGCCATTACCCAATGGAGTGCCGGTGGAAGCAGAGATCGGCAAAGGTGAGAACTGGCTGGTGGCGCATTAAAATAATTCTCCTTAAAATACTGTTACAGGGCTGGCCGATCGGGCCGGCCTTTTTCAATTTAATAAAGACAAAGTAGCTGGATTAATTGTCGGCAGGAGCGTTCTTATATTTATTAAGCGCTTTCTGAATGCGCTCGTGGTAGATGATCTGGTCATCGAGGGTTTTACTCATGAGCTGAAGATCGAGTTTTTTGGGATTGCGGGCACGCAGGCCGAGGAAATTCTCTTCGTTGAAAAACTCATCCCGGGCATCTTGTAATTCAGTGATCTTTTTCCGGAAAGTATTGCCTTCCATGAAAGGTTTATCGAGCAGGTTATTATGCTGCGCATATTGTTGTATATCGGTGAGGAGTTGCTGGTTGAGGTTAGTAGCCTCTTCAAACCTGGCCACGAGTGCTTTTCTTTTCCGCTCAGGTTTGAGTAGAAATGTTGGTCTGTACCACGCGAAATAAACCAGCACTAATGCCGCCAGCAAAATAATCGTAATCGGATCCATCGGTAAGCAATCGAAAAGTGAAATAATAGTACGATCACAGAAAAGCTACGATTTTTTTCTATTCGAACCACGGCCTGTGGAAGAAGAACAGAGCATTCAGCAGTTAATGGATAAAAAAGCAATGGGCTTTGTGGAATAATTTCATCAAAAAAGCGGTTACACACCCGATAGTGTATGTAACCGCTTTTAAAATTGGGCTGGTGGCCCCGCCTGTCTTTTTAGTTGATGTGCAGACCGGAGGCGTTTAAATTATCATGTAACAGTATCAGGACATCGCTTTTTGCTTCTTCGGATTTAGCAACATCGGCACACCAGAAGAAGGCTTTCAGATCGAACCCGTTTTCATTTACTTTGGTAAAGAGTATTTGTGGTTCCCGGTTTTCAAATATGAACCTGGAAGAGAGGATCGCTTTTTTAATACCAGAAGATACGGTTTCCATATCGCGGCTGCCACTAACCGACAATTCCATTTCCAGGCGTATCTGGTTATTGGAGAGGGTCCAATTGGTAATTTGCTGGGAAAGGATATCACCATTGGGAATGATCACTTCGGCGCCATCCTGTGTGAGTAAGGTACTGGAGCGCAGACCGATTTCGCGTACGCGGCCCGATTTATCCCCTACCTCCACCACATCGCCTATCTGGAGCGGCCTGTCGAAGATGAGTATGATACCGGATACAAAATTGTTTACGATGTTCTGTAAGCCCAAACCAATACCAACACCGAGCGCGCCCAATACGATGGTAATTTTATCTACGGGTACTCCTGAAGCGGCCACAGCCAGGAAATAACCAACGCAAAGCAGGATGAGCCTTGCTATGAGCAGTCTTGAACGCTGTCCCTTATTGTGGATTTCCTCATCGTTACCAGTATCTCCAAAGAAATAACCAACATACTTCTGCAGCAGGTGGGCTATCCAGATGATGAGGAAAAAAAGCAGTACGCCGCCAATGGTAAAATAAGCATTGCCGATGTGGCGGGGCGTTTCCAGGAAGGTGGTCAATCCACCCAATACGGTAGTATAGACATTCAGGTTGGTGGTAAATACGATTAACCACAAAATGACCACCAGGAAAAGCAGCGGGCGCTGGAATCCATTGAGTACATGTTGGTATTCAAAGCGGCTTTGTACTCCACGTTTGACGCGGCTGGTCATGATCTGCAACAGGATGGCTTCCATAAAAATTTTGCTGAATACAGCCAGTCCGATGGCCTGGGTAAAAGCAAAGATGGCGGCATTGCCAAAGATCTGCGCCAGGGAGAAACGGCCCCATAGGTTAAACAGTATGGACAGCACATTCATCACGTTGTGCAGGATGATGACAAACCGGAGGAAGCCTTTGAGGTGTAGGTGCTCTTTCATTTTAGAGAGAAAGAGCAGGCCAAAAACAACGGAGAGTATGTTGAGCAGGATAAGCCATAAACGTTGCCAGAAACCGGGATCGACCATATGGTGGGTGGCAGCGAAACAGATATACAGGACGGCCATCACTATCCAATTCCAGAACAGGTTGCGCGGCCATTTTTTCCAGCAGATGATGGTGAGGATGATCAGCAGCAGGAATTGCATGGATTCTATATAGGCCGCAGGGGCATGGAGGTCAAAAAGCGGGGCAATGGAAAACATGATCACAAAGGCAGAAACGATATAGCCGGAGGGCAGGTATTCAAAGCCCAGGTCCTGAATAGCAGGCATGGCTTTGAGTCGTTTGAGGGTGCGTATGTTGCGGTATATCCAGAAAAAGAACAGCAGGCCGATGAGCAGGAGGAAGAATCGCTTATTGCCACTGTCTTTAAAATAATATCGAAGGGCTTTTTTCTCTCCTTCATAAGCTTTGCCAAAGGAGGACCGGGCGCTTTCGGAGAGATCGGAGGTATCTTTTTCCCAGAGGTAATTGTATTCCTTGCCAAAGATGCGGGCGGCCGAGGTATTGAGCAGGGTATTTACTTTTTCCAATAGCTGGGCGGTGGTAATGGCATTGGAAGAGTTCTTTGTTTGCAGAAGGTTGATGGTGGCCATGCTTTCGCGCAGGTGGCGGGTGCTGGACCTCCAGTTTTCGCGCATGTCCTTTAAAGGAGCGCTGAACTGCTGGCGGAGTACGGAATCGCGCAAGAGCTGTCGCAATACGGTATCTGCTATCAGGGTCTTCATGCTATTGCGCAGGCCATCCAGTTTATGTTCTGTGCTGTCGAGGATTTCGCGGTTATCTTTTCCATCGCGCTGCAAGTTGAGCAGGAGGGTTCTGAACACCTGCAGGTTGCGCAGGTTAAGGGCCCGGCTGTTGTTGAGTACATTGTCTTTAAGTACAGCAAGTACGGAATCGTTGTCGGCCAGCTTTCCTTTGATCTCGTTGATGGCAAGGCCCAGTTCGCTCTTATTTTCGATATTGTCCAGGATCACATAGGTTTTCTCGATCTGGAGCTGGTAGTCGCTGCTGGTGAGCTTGGCAGAGTCGGCAAAGAGGGAGGACATACCCCCTCTCCTGGGCCGGCTGGAATCTGATTGTTGCCGGGCGGAATCGCTGCCACGGGGAAATCTTTCTTGTCTAAAACGGGCAGAATCCTGGGCCGTGGTGGCCAGGGAGCATAACAAAAGGATATAACCTGCAACCAGGTGGCGCCAGCGGTTTTTCATGTGTTGATTTTTTGCTGGTGCTAAACTATAAAAAGAAAGCTGGATTCAAAGGATTTGGAGGATCAGTAGGAAGGGGTTGATGGTATTTTAATATCCGGGTATGTCCCGTTTTCAAAAAGGGAATTGGTATGGCAGCTTGCTTACGACGACGGCCAGCAGGGGGCAATCGTTCAACAGATCAGCCCGACTGTTAAATGATCACCAAGCAATCAGGATAGAGCCTTGAGATTTTCTAAATCTAAATCCCTGCATTTTTTATTGGTTTAATTTCACCCGCACAAAATGCGTGTATTATGCCTATAAAAGCCATTCGTATTTTTATTACCGGCGGCACTTTTGATAAAGAGTATAATGAACTGAATGGTCAGCTGTTCTTTAAGGATACGCAGATGCATGACCTGCTGGAAATGGGTCGTAATAAAGTGCCGGTAGTGATCAGGACATTGATGATGATCGATAGCCTGGATATGACCACACAGGATCGTGAACTGATCGTGCACCAATGTGTGCAATGTGAGGAAGACAAGATCATCATTACACATGGTACGGATACCATGGCCATTACCGCCAAAGTGCTGGCAGAAAGCATCAAGAATAAAACGATCGTACTCACGGGCGCTATGATCCCCATCAAATTCGGTAGCTCGGATGGACTGTTCAACCTGGGCAGCGCCATGGCTTTCGTACAATCACTGCCTCCCGGCGTGTATGTAGCTATGAATGGCCGTTATTTCAGCTGGGACAATGTGCGGAAGAATAAACAAACGGGCATTTTTGAAGAGATCGATTAGATGTCTGAACTGGGATTTTTGAGATTTATGGGATTGGTGGGAAGGAGCGTTTATATTTTAACTTATCTTACAGGTAGGCAAGGGCGATCTTTACTAAATGCCTTGCCGGCATATCCCTAAAAAATACTACTTCTTGTTTAAGAGCATAGCCCCTGATAAATGGAGACATTTTTATGCTGGCATCCTGATGGGTGCGGTACTGCAGGGACTGGGCTGGTGGCTGATGCCCAACAATACCGGCCTGTCGGTACTCATTGTTCTCGCGCTCGTGATCATTATCAGCTATGGATTTGAACTTTTCTCACTTATAACCGGCCTTGGGGTGTATGATTTTATGGATGCGGTAGCTTCTGTGATTGGTGGTGTGCTGGGGCTGGGGCTGGCTTTACTTGCCTGTAGCTGGCTGTTCTGATCACGCAACTCCCGCTTTTTTCCTACTTTCGGTGGTCAAAGTATGTTACAAAAGAAGAAGATAGACGTAGATGTGATCAAAGATGTACTGGAGGCCATGCTGGCTGCCAGGCCTGATTCTACTTTTATAAAAAGTCTTTCCCACCAATACGAAGAAAGGGGTGGCTTGAGCAAAAAGCAACTGGAAGGTCTTTACCAGAAGGCCATGAAGGTTGAATCGATCCCCGACGGCAAGCTGGCTACGCTGGAAGCGGTGATCATGAAAAAGCCTACCCGTTATAAGTCTGCCCCTCCTCCGCCCAAACCTTTGTACAGCAAAGACGAACATGTGGGCCAAATGATCGAAGCTATTCTTGCGAAATATCCCCAACACAAAAGGGTACTTTTCTTCCAGGTGAAATACAATAACAACGAAACGCTCACTCCTCCGGAGATCACTGAGCTGGAGAAGTTTAACAGGATGCTGAGTAAGTGAGTAGTGAGGTGAGCCGCCCAGCCACCCGAAGGCTAAGCTGCAGGGCGACCCACCTGTTTATATTATGCCGGTACTTTTCGCGGCTTTTCTCTTTCCCAGAAACGATGTTGGGCTATCGCTGCAATGAATTGTTGTGCTAGTTTTTTCGGGTTGCTGTTGATGATCACGCCATCCTGCATTACCGTGTCTTTGACTTTGTCTACGGACAGTTTTTTACTAAAGTAAGTGGCCTCTATCACCTGCAGGGCGCCGGCATCCGCGGCAATGGCTTTACAATGCCTGTAGGCTTCATTGAGAAAATGTACTGCATCAGCATCATCTGCCAGGGTAGCCGCACTATTGGTGCCGCCGGGCACATATACGGCATCATACAAAACAGAGGCAACGGTGAACAGGCCTTTATCTACGGGTATTTTTGCACCATTCTCAGCTGTTATTACTCCTAACCTTGGCGCTATTACTTCCGCCACTGCTCCTTCGGCTTTCAATGCATTCTTTACAGCGGTCAATGCTTTATCATCCACGCCATCGGCGGCCAGTATGGCAATTTTGCGGGTACGGATGGTATCCTTAATTGTGTTGGCCATGCTAAGGGCTGCTGATTTCTTTATCCTGCTTTCCACATGGACAGGTTGGAATTTTTTGGGGTTACCATCGGCGGGTATGCTATGGTTGATTGGCTGTTCTGGTTTTTTAGGTACGGGCAGGCCCAGGTTGTATGCTACCTGAGTAGCCAGGCCCATGTCTACCTGGGTGAGTATGCCCAGCATTCGTTGGCGGATGGCTACGGTTTCTACCTTGCCCAGTTCAAAGCTGAGGGCATCAATGATATGGTTCTGTTCATGCTCTGACTGGCTGTTGTAAAACAGGGTGGCCTGACTGAAATGGTCGAAGAAGCTGGGGCTGCGTTCACGCACTTTTTTGGCGTCAATCTTTTCAGCATGGGAGGCAAAACCTCCGTCGGCCCATTTGGCCTGGAAGGGGCAGCCGCTGCCCAATGAATTGGGGCTATAGCTGGTTTGGCCTTTGTTGATGGTTTGGCGCATATGACCATCGCGCTGGTTATTGTGTACGGGAACTATTGGCCGGTTGATGGGTATTTCATGAAAATTAGGTCCCCCCAGGCGAATGAGTTGGGTGTCGGTATAGGAGAAGAGGCGGCCCTGCATCAATGGATCATTGGTAAAATCAATACCGGGCACGATATGGCCTACATGGAAGGCTACCTGTTCGGTTTCGGCAAAGAAATTATCGGGATTGCGGTTGAGGGTTAGTTTACCAATCCGCTGAACAGGCACCAGTTCTTCCGGGATGAGCTTGGTGGGATCGAGCAGATCGAAATCAAACTTGTGTTCGTCTTTTTCGGCTACGATCTGCACACCCAATTCCCATTCGGGAAAATCGCCATTCTCAATGGCTTCCCAGAGATCACGGCGGTGGAAGTCGGGATCTTTGCCGGAGATCTTTTGCGCTTCATCCCAGGCTACGGAATGAACGCCCAGCAGGGGTTTCCAGTGAAACTTCACAAAGCAGGCTTTGCCCTGGTCATTAATGAGGCGGAAAGTATGTACGCCAAAACCTTCCATCATGCGGTAGCTGCGGGGGATGGCACGGTCGCTCATGGCCCACATGATCATATGGGTAGATTCGGGCATCAGGGAAATAAAGTCCCAGAAAGTATCGTGGGCTGAGGCGGCCTGTGGTATTTCATTGTGCGGCTCGGGCTTGACAGCATGGATGAGATCGGGGAATTTGATGGCGTCTTGTATAAAGAATACGGGCATGTTGTTACCCACGAGATCGAAGTTTCCTTCCTGTGTATAGAACTTAACGGCAAAGCCGCGCACGTCGCGGGCCAGGTCGGTGGATCCCCGGGAACCGGCAACGGTGGAAAACCTTAGAAATACGGGTGTTTCTATGGAAGTATCGGTCAGGAATTGTGCTTGGGTGTATTTGGCCATGGATTCATAGACCCGGAAAACCCCATGGGCAGCAGCTCCACGGGCATGTACAATGCGCTCTGGTATGCGTTCGTGGTCGAAATGGGTGATCTTCTCGCGCAGGATAAAATCCTCCAGTAAGGTGGCTCCCCTGTCGCCTGCTTTCAGGGAGTTTTGGTCGTCGTTGATCTTTACACCGTGGTTGGTGGTCATGAATTCGCCATTGCTGTCTTCTTTATCAGGCAGGAGTTCATTAAGCTTATCATTAAGGGCATCGGTGTTTTTGCTGGATTTCTTTCTGGCAGGCATATATCTATGATTTTATGTGTGTAAATAATTGGGAAGGCAGGGGTAGTGGCAAAAATATCGTGCCCGGCAGCCGGCCGGTAACAGGAACTGGATGGGTAGCTACCGGCGGGAGTGGTTTGGTGCCGGAACTGGGGGCTTTTAGTTAACAGGCAGGGGTCGGTGGGATTTGACGTACTTTTGCGAAATGCAAGTATCTTCTTTTTCTATCGCTGACACGCTTTCCAATTTGCAAATTGACGCATTGAATGAAATGCAGGAGGCATCGCTGGAGGCCAATAAGAACTCCGATGCGGTGATGCTGCTGTCGGATACGGGTTCCGGTAAAACGCTCGCTTTTCTGCTGCCGGTAACTCAGTTGCTGGACCGGGAGAGCCGGGTAACGCAGGCATTGATCATTGTGCCTTCGCGGGAACTGGCCCTGCAGATCGAGCAGGTATTCAAGAATA
The DNA here is from genome assembly GCA_966211765.1 of uncultured Paraflavitalea sp. Lineage (GTDB taxonomy): Bacteria > Bacteroidota > Bacteroidia > Chitinophagales > Chitinophagaceae > Paraflavitalea. The sequence goes on along the minus strand of CBIHOV010000008.1, from coordinate 142,338 downwards.
TGGGAAGTGGTTTTAAGATCACCTGCTGCTATGGCGGGCATTTGCGGGAAACGGAAGAAAACAACCTGAAACAAGCGCCGGCGCTGATCGTAGGCACACCGGGCAGGCTGGCTGACCATATTCGTCGCGGTAATATCACTACTGCACATATTGAAACCCTGGTGCTGGATGAGTTTGACAAATCGCTGGAAGCGGGCTTTGAAGAAGAAATGTCTTTCGTGATCGGCTCGCTGCCGGCCTTGAAGAAAAGGATTCTAACCTCTGCTACTGATGCGGTGGAAGTACCCGCTTTTGTAGGGCTGAAGGATGCTGTGGAGATCAATTTCCTGACGGGTGAAAAGTCGCCCGCTCTGGCTATCCAAATGGTGAGGAGTAATGATCCTGATAAAACGGATACGCTGTTCCGGCTGATCTGTGCGCTGGGCAACCGGTCGACCATTGTATTCTGCAACCAGCGGGAATTCGTGGGCCAGCTTAGTACGCTCCTGAAAGATAAAGGGATCACGAATGTATTTTACCACGGCGCTATGGAACAGCAGGAACGTGACAGTGCGCTTTGCAAGTTTCGCAATGGTAGTTCCAACGTACTTGTAACTACTGACCTGGCGGCCCGCGGACTGGATATTCCCAATATCCGCTACATTGTACATTACCAGCTTCCCACTACAGAAGAATCTTATACGCATCGTAACGGCCGCACGGCCCGGATGGACAAAAGTGGAACAGCTATCCTGGTGCTGGCTCCTCATGAATATGTGCCTTCTTATATCAAACCGGCGCCTACTGAGATCAAGCTGCCCGAGACGGCAGAAATACCCCAAAAGCCCGTATGGACGACCTTGTTTATTGCCGCAGGCAAGAAAGACAAAGTGAACAAAGTGGATATTGTAGGCTTCCTGACGAACAAAGGAGAATTGAAGAAAGAGGATATCGGACTGATCGAGGTGAAGGATTTCTTCTCTTTTGTGGCGGTAAGAAAAAGCAAAGCGGGGCATACGCTACAACAGATCAAAACGGAGAAGATCAAGGGTAAGAAGGTGAAGATTGAGGTAGCGAAGTAGGGGGCGGCAATCGGCAATCGGCAATGCGTTTGCTTCGATTGGCGCTTGCTTCGATAGCGGATGTCTCCCTTCGGTCGACATGACAAAGGTGGTGACACGTGATAGGGAGTGCGCTTGCTTTGAGGGCTATTCCGGTTCTGAGATCTCCATACGGCGTTCGCCGATCTGCTGGCGCCACATGGCGTAGTAGAGCCCTTTTTGAACTACTAATTCATCATGGGACCCGGATTCGGTGATCCTTCCTTTTTCCAATACATAGATGGTATCGGCATGCATAATGGTGCTCAGGCGGTGGGCAATGAGGATGGTGATCTGCTGCCGCTGAGCCGAGATGCCGCGGATGGTTTCTGTAATGGCTTCTTCGGTAAGGGAATCCAGTGCAGAAGTGGCTTCGTCAAAGATCAGGAGGCGGGGATGGCGCAATAAAGCCCGGGCAATGGAAAGCCGTTGTTTTTCTCCACCGGAGAGTTTCAGTCCGCCTTCTCCCAATATGGTATTCAATCCTTTTCCCGTGCGCATGACCAGGTTGGAAGCAGCGGCTTTATCCATGGCGGCCAGCATGTCTTCATCGGTGGCATCGGGCTTCACGAAAAGCAGGTTTTCCCGGATGGTGCCGGCAAAAAGCTGGGTATCCTGGGTTACAAAACCAATCTGCCTGCGCAATTCATTGTACCGGATGAGGGAGGCGGGGATATCGTTGAAGTAGATCATTCCCTCCTGTGGCTTATACAATCCTACCAACAATTTAACAAGGGTGGACTTACCGGAACCGGAAGGCCCCACAAAAGCAATGGTATCGCCGGTCTGCACGGAAAAAGAGATGCCATCCATGGCATTTTGGTGGGCGGTAGTGTGCCGGAATACGACCTTTTCAAAGCGCAGGTCATTCAATTGGTTTAACGCTACGGGTTCAGGCGGCCTTTGTTCGATGGGCTTGCTCATGAGGGCATCGAATACCACCAGGGAGGCTTCGGCCTCGCGGTAGAACACGATGATATTTCCCACATCCTGCAAGGGGCCAAAGATGGCATTGGAAATAAACTGCATACTGATAAGCTCACCGGTGCTGAGTACGCCTCCGAAAATGAGCCAGAGGAGGATGAAGAGGATAGATTGCTTCAGCACATTGAGTACGGTGCCCTGGAGAAAGCTGAGGGTACGGGTTTGCCGGGTTTTTTCCATTTCGAGCTGGAAAATGCGGAAGGTGTATTCGCGCAGGCGCCTGATCTCGGGAAAGGTGAGACCCAGGCTGCGTACGAGTTCAATATTGCGCAGGGATTCGGTAATGATGCCGGCCATGCGGTTGGTCTCGCGGTTGATGGAGCGCTGGAGGGCTTTCATTTTGCGGCTCAACATGCCGGTAAGGGATCCGAGTACGAGTACACCGATGATAAATACGGGGATGAGGGCCCAATGTTTGGTGATGGCATACCAGATGAGAAACCCCACACCTACCAGGGAGGAGAACAAAATATTAATAAAAGAGGTGATAAACCTTTCGGTGTCGGTGCGCACTTTCTGGAGGATGGCCATGGTCTCCCCACTGCGCTGTTCTTCGTATTCATTGAAGGAAAGGCGGAGGGTTTGGCGGAGGCCGTCATTGAATATCTGCATACCAAATTTCTGAACAGCCAGGCGGGTGGTATAATCCTGGAAAGCTTTGGCCACCCTGGCCAGCAGTGCCACGCCTACGGCTATGGCCAGCCACCAGAGCACGCCTTTGATGAGCTCATTGCGTGGACGCAGGTTGATCTGCCCTGCATAATCGTCGATGATCTTACCAAAGATGATGGGGTCGATCAATGACAATACCTGGGCGGTAGCCGCCAGCACGAGGGAGAGCAATACCAGCCAGCGCTGGGGATGTAAATATTTCCAAAGAATATGCATGTTATTTAATATACGATTAACCGGGCATTAGGTTCAAAAAAGAATGCCAGGGCTGTTCGGGGTTGGAGGTTGAGGCGGCCACCGTGGACTGTGGGTTGGTTTTTTAGCCGGTTCAGCCGGCAATAAAGGTAAGGGAGTTTACAGTTTTACTATTAGTGCGTCATTAGGGCAAGTCTTTACAATTAATTACACTAGTTTTTATTACTTTCCTGATCGAATATATATTGTATGCTATTTGAACCTTCCTTACGCAAGGTGCTTTTTTTAACTGGCATCCTTGTATCCTGTTCCTGCCTGGGGCAAAGTTCCCCAAAGCCACTGGCCGACAGAGCCATCATTTTCACAGATTCTATATTGAAGGCCGGGACTTTCTCCTTTGAACGACAGGAATTAATATTTCCGAATGAGCTGGCGGATATTTCAAAACGATACAGTGCGGCTGTTGAGAAAAACAAGGAATGGTGGAAGACTTACGTTAAGCACTATATCGATTTAAAACAGCCCATACCCTACCATGAAAAATTTGGCATTACCAGCAAGGAATGGGAGCGATATAAACAATTATCAGATAACCCTCCTTCTACCACATTAAAACCGCTGGAGGTACAAAAAATAACCGTAACGAAGAAGAGCGGCACCATCAGCTTCGATGGGAATGGGGCACTTGGTGTGCTTGATTCACTGACCATCCATATTCATAAAAGGATCATTACACTGGGCAAAGACACGATCCCTTTTTCGGACGAGATCAATGCCCCTGCTGAAACACCCTTCGGCAGATGGCATGGCTATATGTGGCAATTTACGAAGTCTAATTTTCTGACCAAGGCGGCATCAGAAGTGGTGAAGTCCAGGTCTGTTAATCTATGTATTGGAAAAACCATTCCCGGCAACAAGCTCATCTTAACATTGAGTTCAACAAGTACTGTGAATGGAGCAGTCGAAAAGCTTTTCGACATCATTGGTTTTATTAAATAACTGAATCACGTTTATGAAAAAGATCCTATTTGTTTGCTGTGCTTTCTCCTGTTCTTTTTTCGCCGCTGCGCAAAGCTGGCAGGATACGGTAGCCAGTATTGAAAAAATATTCAGTCGTTATAACGGTAATGCCGTTCCTGGGGCCGAGCTGGCCATCAGCCGGAATGGACAGGTGATCTTTTCGAAGGCATGGGGCATGGCGGACCTGGAACACAATATAACTTTAACGACGCAATCGCTTGCAGAGGCAGGGTCTGTGTCCAAACAATTTACGGCAGCCTCCATCCTGTTGCTGGAGCAGCAGGGAAAGCTTTCGCTGGAGGATGATGTACGGAAGTACATTCCTGAGCTGCCGGACTATGGCAAGGTGATCACGCTGCGGCATATGATGCAGCACACGAGCGGCCTGAAAGACTGGGGCAGTGTGATGGACCTGGCAGGATGGTCGAGGGGCACGCGGGCTTATTCCAATGAATACGCTTTGTACGTGGTCTCGTTGCAGCAAACGTTGAATAATATTCCGGGTGATGAATACATTTACAGCAATTCCAATTATAACCTGCAGGCCATTATTGTGCAAAGGGTGAGTGGGCTATCGCTGGCAGACTTTACCAGTAAATATATTTTTGAGCCGGCAGGTATGAAACATACAGAGTGGCGGTCTAATTACAGAAAGGTGGTTAAAGACAGGGCTATTGCCTATTCGAAAGGCGGTGGTCAGACTTTTCTTACGAATATGCCCAATGAAAATGCTTATGGCAATGGGGGATTGCTGACTACGGCAGAAGACCTGTTGGCCTGGAATCATTATTACCTAAGCGGCAAATTGGGCAGTCCTTCGCTGTTGCCTAAACAAACAGCTACGAACAAACTCAACAGTGGCCGGACGAACAATTATGGAGCGGGACTGATGATGGATTCTATTGGTGGCTGGCAGGCGATATCGCATTCGGGCGCTACGGCGAGCTACCGGGCCAACCTGGAATATTTCCCGGAAGCGGGTTTGTCCATCGCCTGGCTCAGTAATACTTCGGCCTTTGACGGCGATACACCGAATGTAACGAATGCTGTGCGCAAGCTCTTTCTGCCCAACCGCCTACCTGTTGGTTCGAGGCCAAGGCCTGCCACTGTTGCGGTGGATGTTGCAAAGCTGGCTGCATATACAGGTTGGTACCGCGATCCACGCAATAACGCAGGGTTAAGGCTCTATGTAAAAGACGGTAAGCTGAGCAGCCTGTATCCTACAGCCAATCTTACGGCCATCGCCGACAATAAATTTATGCTGGGCAACACGCAGCTGGAAACGGGCTATAAAAAAGGGCTGCTAGCCACAGCAGGCCCGGAAAGCATCTACTATGAAAAGATGGATTCTGTAGATGCCAATCCCAAATACCTGGAAGATTTTGTGGGACAATATTATTCCAAGGAGGCAGAGGCCATGTATTATATGGTACTGAAAGATGGCAGGCTGTTGCTGCAAATAAAACCAACGACCACCTTCCCTATGAACCCCACTTACAAGGATGCCTTTGATTGTCCTTTTGGTCCTGTATATTTTATACGCGACCTGAAACGCGGCATCATGGAGTTGAAAATATCTGTTGGGCGTGCGCGGAATGTAGTGTTCAGGAAAGTATTCACGGGAACCCCTTAGAGGTCTAACCAATCTACGATAAATACTATTGAAAGAATGATTAGTGCCGGTAGGATGCTCAATATAAAAGCCACCCATTGGGCCGGGCCATGTTTTTTCTTAAAGCCGCGGTAAAGGAGGTAAAGATTTGCCAGGTAAAAAACGAAAATGCCGATACCGATCCATACAGCTGCGATGTCGGCTTCAGGCTTATCCAATATGCCGGCCACAATAAACCAGCCACCAACAACTAATAAGGCGACAGAAACAATGATCGTGATGATCCTTACAATGACTAACATAAATGTTTATTGATAGGGTGGGGCAAGCCTTTAGTACAGGTCAACAATAATAGTGCGCAATGTATTAAAAACAAATTGATCACCGGCCTTTTTGTGCTGTAGTTGTTGGGCGAGTGGGGCCTGGGGAGAAAGGAAGAAAACGGTTTTATCGCCGATGGGTATTTTACCCAGGCCAGCCGCTACAAAGAAGATCGCTTTTTCACATTCGATAACGGCCCCGGTGGCCATTGTGTCGTAGAGCAGGTCTACATTCACGGCATGGAGGGCAGCCAATTCTTTGGCCTGTTCTGCCAGCTGGCGTGCATGCATATCTTTTTGCAGGTGGCCCATGGCGCGGGAGGTCTCATATTTATCGCCGGCCGAGCTTTTCTCTTCCCCATTGGCGGCCTGCTGGGCATCCTCCATAAGTGATCTGGCAGCTGCTATGCGCTGTTCAATAATGGCCAGACCGGCCTGTTTGAGGGTATGTTTGAAACTTATCTTTTCTGCGCGGGTCATGGTCGCAAGATACGGTTCAGATCAATGGTTTGATTTGTGAGGACAGGTGGTCTGGTTCGTGAGGACAGGAACCAGGGCGAACTAAGGGGCGGTCAGATCAGTTTGGAGAGGGTTTCGCTGGCATATTCAAGGGCCGCAACGGGTGATTCGAATAGCCTGGGTTCGGTACCATCGATGAAAAGTTCACCGCAAACGCCATCTCCCGGTTCCCGCCAGTAATACATTGCGGTAAAATATTCTGTGGGTACGATGTGCGGGTTTTCTCTTGGCACGAGGTGTGGTTCTATCACTACCCACACCTCTTTTCCGTTGATGGTTAGCTTTTCTGTCATGGCGGCTTTTATGGTTTAAAACGATAAAAGTCGTGCCAGGGAGATCAGGTTGAATGAGCCGTTAGTCTGGTTCGTGCGGACACGAACCTGGGCGCAGGGGCAGGAATACCCCTGGATTTGATTTCTCTTATTGTTTTTTGGGAGGCAGGGCGAAAGCAACTGCATCGTGTTCAAAGTGGCCTTTATGGGAACCATCGCAGAAGGGTTTGTTCTGGGAGAGGCCACAACGACAGATGGAAACGATCTCGCGACCGCCCAAATCATACTTGTTGCCATTCCTGTCGACGATCTCAAAATCACCTTCTAACTTAACGGAACCATTGCTGTTGACCGTAATTTTTGTAGTAGCCATGTTGTTGGAATTAAGGGCGCGAAAGTAAGGTTTAGATTCCGGATTTAGGATATAGGATCCGGGATTGCTGCCGCGATTTGGAGAAGCTGATCAAATGTAGGGGGTTGGAGGAATTAGCATGCAGGATTTTGGGTTACTAGTAGGAGGAAATTTGTGTGTCGTGGTCCTGTACTGCCTGGCCATCGGTCTGAGGCTCTATAAGAGGGATAATGACCGTAAAATAGCGGTTGTCTTTTTCGATCATTACCTCAGGCAGGTGTAGCATTTTGTAGCGGGCATTGATGTTTTGGAGACCAAAGCCGGTAGATTCCACCACGCCTTCCCTTTTAAAAACGGTGTTGCGCACCATGAGGTTGTTGCCGGGGGCAGACATGAGCTCTATTTCCAAGGGGTGCTCTTTCTGCAGTCTGTTGTGTTTTACGGCATTTTCTATCAACAGCTGGAGGGTGAGGGGAGGCAGACGCCATTCCTCATATTTTTTATCGAGATGAATGTGCAGGCTGATGCCGCTGCCATAGCGGGTTTGCAGCAGGTGATAATAGGACTGTATGAACTGGAGCTCCAGCTCGAGGGTGGTAAGCTCGGATTGGTTATTCCGGAGGAGGTAGCGGAATACCTTGGTCAGCTCATCGAGGAAGGACTCTGCCTGTACGGGATCTTCTCCAATGAGGGAGGAGAGGGAGTTGAGGTTATTGAAGAGAAAGTGGGGGTTGACAATGCCTTTGAGCTGGTTGAGCTCGGCACGGAGCTTGTCTTTCTCGAGCTGTTCTTTTTCTTTTTCGGTATGCCTCATTTTGGCATAATGATACAAGGTCTCAAAGCCTGCCAGGAGGAAAAAGAAAATGAAAAAGGCATTGAAAAAGGAATAGCCCCAGAGGCCGGTGGCCACTTCGCTGTTATTGATCCTTACGAAGGATTCTGTAGGATGGTGAGTAGTGGTTTTGTCAGACAAAAAGTGGCGAAGCCAGGTACTTAGCACCAGCATTGTGGTGGTATAGGCCAGACCAGCAATGATAACTGCCGCCAGACGCAGGGTGGGACTGAGCCGGTTTTTGTTCCATTTGCGGCTGTTGTAGATCAGGAAACGGTTGCCCTCACAGACCAATAGGATACAGGCCAGGGAAATAAGGGTACGCATGATCCTTGGCCGATCGGCATGGAGGCACACTTCATTGGCATAGAGTACCAGGATGAAGGGAAGCACAAGGATGAGTATACGGAACCACTTATCACGAACCTTTATCAATGCAGCAAGGATTTATAGCCGGGTGAGGCATGATTAACCAATCTGCAAAGAAAAAATAGGATGGCATGGAATCGGCAACATTGTGCATGAATTGAGGTTTTAGGCGAATGAATTGTAGGTAAAATAAATTTTCCAGGGCAGTTTTGCTCCTGACATACTGCTGTCACTACCCGGGTGGAGCTTTGTGGTATAAAATAGGAAACCTATGTTTTACACCTCCACTCACCGGTCGACCTTACTGACTCAGCTTCAGGACCTGGCAGCTTATAATTGCTGGGCTATTACGCGACTTACAGACTGGCTCAAAAGCAAGCCTGCCGCGTTGATGGAAGCAACGGCCGCCTCCAGTTTTCCCGGCATTAAGGCTACGCTTTTACATATCTGGGAGGCGGAGCGGGAGTGGATGGGGCACCTGCAACAAAAGCCGGAGCAGCTGCAGCAGGGCATAGATGACGATCTTAGCACGGTGCTTAACAGCCTGGCAGAGCAGGCGGCAGACTTCAATGGGTATGTGCAGTCGCTGACGGAAGAGCAGGTACAGGAAGATTGCTATTGTAAGCTGTGGTTTTCAGAAACGATCTGCAGGCCGAGGTTTGAGATCATCCAACATTGTTTGAATCATAGCACGTATCATCGCGGGCAGGTGGTGACGATCGGTCACCAGCTGGGAATGAAAGATGCGCCGATGACGGATTATATGTTTTATGTGCTGAAGGTAAAAGAGCCCGCATCGGAGTCGATAACAACGGAAACGCCTGCTCCCAGGAAGAACACGGGTTCTTATGCCCGCAATAGTTTCCTGGCCGTCAATTTTTTCAGTAAACAGTAACTTAACAGCCAAAATACCGCTTCATGAAAACAGCTGAGCTTGCTCAATACCGTTTATTGAACCAACAGCTTTCTGCCCCTTCTTTCAAAACTGCCGCCGCCATTGTACACTGGATGGGGGCTATGCAGGCACAGGACTATGCGGGAGCGAAATGGAGTATTGGAGCGAGGCTGCCAGGCTCAACGGATGCCAGCATTGAAAAGGCGGTTGCCAACAAAGAGATTATCCGTACCTGGGCTTTGCGGGGCACCTGGCATTGGGTTGCGCCGGCAGATGTGCATTGGATGCTACGGCTGGTAGCGCCTAAAATTCAAAGGAAGTATACGCCGCAGCTGTTGAAGGAGTCATTAGATAATGCAGCTGTGAAGAAAAGCAATAATATCCTGGTGAAAGCTTTACAGGATGGAACAGCAATGACGCGGGAGGAACTGGCGGAGGTGCTGAAAAAGAAAGGTATCAAAGCTTCTAATTATGGCATCGGCCATTTGCTGTTGCATGCATCGCAGGAGCAATTGATCTGTATGGGTCCGCGGCGGGGCAAACAGTTTACGCATGTATTGCTGGATCATTGGGTGCCCAAAGAACAGCGGTATGAACCGGCCGACCCGTTGGCGGAACTGGCACTGCGGTATTATACCAGTCATGGTCCGGCTACGGAAAAGGATTTCATGTGGTGGGCGGGTGTAACGATTAATGAAGCCAGGAAGGCAACGGCTGCGGTAAAGGATAAACTGGAATCGGTGGTGGTGGAAGGGGTTACCTACTTCCTGCCTCCGGGCCTGCCCGACCTGAAAAAGAAGGGCGCTGTGTGCCTGTTGCCTGGATTTGATGAGTACATACTGGGTTATACGGATCGCAGCGCGGTGGTGGACAAGCAGCATATGCATAAGCTGGCTATGACGGCCAATGGTCAATTCAGTGCCACGATGGTGGTAGGTGGGCAGGTGACGGGCATTTGGAAAAGGACATTGGGCGTCAAAGAGGTGGCCATCGAAACGGAATATTTTGACAAGGCCAGCCAGGCGGTGAGGCAGGCAGTTGACATCACCGCCCGGCGGTATGCGAAATTCCTGGGGTTGAAAGTGGCGGCAGAATAGGATATATTGCAGGCTGAATGACGTCTTCCGATCAACATATTAAAGTAGCTGTAGATGCGGTGGTGTTTGGCTATTCCAAACATGAAGGTGTATCTGTATTATTAATACAACGCAAGTACCCTCCTTTTCAAAACAGCTGGGCCATTCCTGGTGGATTTGTGCTGGAGCAGGAATCCCTGGAAACGGCTGTACGCCGGGAATTGCAGGAAGAAACAGGTATAACGGTCAACTACCTCGAGCAGCTTTATACTTTTGGCAATCCTGGCCGTGACCCGCGGCAAAGGATCATTTCCATCGCATATTTCGCGCTGGTGAAATCGGCCAAATTCCAGCAATTGAAAGCGAGCACAGATGCGGAGCATGCGCAGTGGTTTGGCATTAAGCAGTTACCCGAACTGGCTTTTGACCATCTGGATATATTGAATGTGGCTATAGAGCGGATCAGGGCCAAGATCAGGTACCAGCCGATAGGATTTGAATTGCTGGATAAGGTATTTCCTTTTGCGGACCTGGAGCATCTTTATATGACCTTACTGGACAGGGATATCGACCGGCGCAATTTTAGCCGCAAGGTGCTGGCGCTGGGCATCCTGGACGAAACGAATGAATATGCCAAGCCTGAGGGCAAGGGACGGCCCAGCAAAATGTACCGGTTTAATGAGCAGCGGTACCAGCAGCTGGAAAAAGAGGGGATGAACTTTGAAGTATAAAAATGGAACCCGGCTGCAATCATTTCCCCACTACTCTGCCATAATAACAGTAAATTTAATTCAAGTTTGGGCCTCCTGGAGTTTCACCTGAACCAGTCAAAATGATGATCAATCAGGTCTATCTTTTCTCTTTTCCGCAACAGGCACTTCTACCCTGTTCGCCTCCTCCGAGGCCCGTTTAAGTCCTTTCACTTTACTTTCGGTTTACTTTCAGTTTACTTCCGGTTTACGTGCGGTTTCCTTCTGAGTTAGGTGATCCACGCCTGATCTATTGCTTAAGGTAGATTCATCCATTGGATAAGTATCCTTCCCATCCCAGGTCCTCATTCCCTATTTGATTCCCGGGTTCTTTCAAAATCTGCCAAACTGCCAGTTAAAACCAGCTGAAAGCTCCTGCTTATAGCGGGACAATATATTAGTTGCGGACTACGAACCCTTAGCTTTTTGGCGGGCAGGAGAAGTCTGGCTTTCCTTCCTCAGGAAATATTTTGCGTCTTTTTTACGCAAAAAGCTTGCGTGTGTCAAATAGCCTCTTTATATTTGCGTACAAATGACGCAAAATGAAGACTACTGGAGTGATCATCGCCCGCTTTCAGACGCCTTACCTGCATGAGGGGCACAAGTACCTGCTGAATGAGATCAGGCCCCATCACAACAAGATTGTGGTAGTGCTGGGGGTATCGCCGGTAAAGGGGAGCTGTCGCAATCCGTTTGACTTTTACACACGCGAGCGGTTGTTGAAGCAATATGCGCCGGATTTGGTCATATTACCTTTAAGTGATCATCCGGATGATGGCGTATGGAGTGAACGTTTGGATGGTTTGCTTTGCAATACTTTCTCTCATGAGTCATTTGTGTTGTATGGAAGCCGGGATAGTTTTATTCCTTATTACAGTGGTGATTTGCCAGTGGTGGCGCTTCCTGAACAGGGAGATTATTCTGCCACCACGATCCGGGATGAAAATGCAGACCGGGTGCTGGATACGGTGGATTTCCGGATGGGGATCAATTATGCTTATCACAACCGGTATGATGCAGTACATCCCACTGTAGATATTGCTTTGCTAAGAAATGAGGGGAAGGAAGTATTACTGGGCAAAAAACCTGGCGCTGCGCAATGGCGGTTTCCCGGTGGTTTTGCCGATCCCGCAGACGCCTCTTACGAGGCGGCGGCGGCCCGCGAGTTGCAGGAAGAATGTGGAGAGCTTAGAACCGGGGCGATGCAATATGTAGGATCTGCAAAAATTGATGACTGGCGCTATCGCAGTGAAGCGGATAAGATCATGACGCTGTTCTTTAAGGCTGAATATGTGAGTGGTGCGGCGAAAGCCAATGATGACCTGGCTGAACTTGCCTGGTTTTACACCCGCACCCTGCCAGACATGCTGGATACAAATAGCATAACCCCTGAGCATCATACACTGGTAAATATGCTGATTACTAATATTACCCAATCAACAGCCACCATTAAACAATAAATTAGCTTCTTATTCTTTTATTCAAAAATGAACGCAATGAAAACTCAGGAAAACATATTACTGCTTGCAGACGCTTATAAATATTCACACCATAAGTTATATTATCCAGGTACCACCAAAATATACTCTTACCTGGAAAGCAGGGGCGGTCAGTTTGACGAGACGATCTTTTTCGGACTGCAATATTTTCTGAAGTATTACCTGCAGGGCGAAGTGATCACGACTGCCAAGATCGATGCAGCTGAAAGTGTTTTACAGGAAGTGTTTGGCCGCAATGATGTGTTTGACCGGAGTAAATTCGATTATATCGTAGAAAAGCATGGCGGCAAGCTGCCTGTGCGCATCAAAGCAGTACCCGAAGGGGCTGCGGTACCAGTGAACAATGTATTGGTCACCATTGAAAATACAGACCCTGCCTGTTTCTGGCTCACCAACTTTCTCGAAACGCTGCTGATGCAAGTATGGTATCCCTGTACGGTAGCCACGCAATCGCGGGTGATCCGGGAAATCGTGACGGAGTATTTCCGGGAAACAGCTCCTGAAAGTGCTATGGCATCGATCGATTTTGTACTGAATGATTTTGGTTTCCGGGGTGTGAGTTCTGTAGAGAGTGCGGGTATCGGCGGTGCTGCGCACCTGCTGAACTTCAGGGGCAGTGACAATATCATGGGCAGTGTGATGGCAAAACGGTATTATGGGGCGAGTCAGGTGTACGGCCAGTCTATCCCTGCTACGGAACACTCCATCTGTACGCTGTTGGGAGAAGAAGGTGAACTGGAAGTGTTCAAACATATACTGAAAACATTTCCCACGGGCACGGTTGCCTGTGTATCGGACTCCTATGATATATTCAAAGCCTGCAGTAAATATTGGGGTACAGAATTGAAGGAGCTTGTGTTGAGCCGTGATGGGGTGCTGGTGATTCGTCCTGATAGTGGTGATCCTGTCTTTACGCTGCTGAAAGTGTTTGATATACTGATGGACAAGTTTGGCTTTACGATCAATGAAAAAGGGTTCAGGGTCTTACCTCCCCAGGTGCGTGTGATTCAAGGCGACGGCATCACAGTAGACACGATCCGTCATATCTACAATGCGCTCAAGATAAATGGCATCAGTGCTGAGAACCTGGTGTTGGGTATGGGTGGCGCTTTGTTGCAAAGGGTGGATAGGGATACGCAGAAGTTTGCTTTCAAATGTTCCTATGCCGAAGTGAATGGAGAAGCGGTGGATGTGCAGAAACACCCCATTGAGATCGACTCTCATGGCAGACTGGTAGAATCTTTCAAAAGGTCAAAAGCTGGTCAGCTGAAACTGATCCGTACGGATGGCGTTTATCAAACGGTACGCAAAGAGCTGGAGCCAGACCTTGAAGATCAACTGGTGACGGTATTTGAGAACGGGCAACTGCTGAATGAAGTGAAGTTTGAAGAAGCTAGGGAAAGGGCGGGGATTGACGAGAAAAGAGAGATTGCCGCGAATTAATAAATGCAGGGCATTCCTGCAGCAGTTATGAAATATTCATTAGACATACTGATTAAACAAGTTGAAGCGGATGAGCCGGTAGAATACTTCTTCTTTTGGGGCCATACGCAAAAGCAACAAGGGATAATTGATAAGTCCTGTCTGAGCCAGTGGTACCCTGCGGCTTTCACCGTGGATGGAATTACCTACGCCACTGCAGAGCACTGGATGATGGCCCAAAAGGCTTTGTTGTTTAGCGATGAGGAAGCTTTCCAGGAGGTGCTTGCAACGCCTAAGCCTGCGGTTGCTAAAGCGATTGGCAGGAAGGTAAGGAATTTTGATGCCGGGGTTTGGCAGGAGAAGGGCTATGCATTTGTAGCGGAAGGCTCCTTCCATAAGTTCTCCCAACATGTCGACCTGCAGCAGTTTTTATTAAGAACAGGGAAAAAGGTCATTGTGGAGGCGAGTCCTTTTGATAAGATCTGGGGAATAGGAATGGCAGAGAGCGCTAATGGGGCCGGAAATCCTTTGCAATGGAAAGGAACCAATTTATTGGGATTTGCACTGATGGAGGCGAGGGACCGGTTATTAAACAAAAAGACATGACCAGAGAACAAATATATGGGGCCTTATTTGGCGTGGCCATTGGAGATGCACTGGGTGTACCGGCAGAATTTAAAAGCCGGGCGACGCTGCAACAGAGTCCTGTAACAGATTGCGAAGGATATAAAAGTCACAACCAACCTCCGGGTACATTTTCGGATGATAGCTCTCTGACGTTTTGCCTAGCAGAATCATTGTGCCATGGATACAATCTGCAAGATATTGGTGAACGGTTTGTACGCTGGCATAATACTGGGTATTGGACAGCGGGAGGGAATGTATTCGATATTGGTATGACGACCAGTCGTGCCATAAGCCGACTTAAAAAAGGCATTCGCCCAGACCTGGCGGGAGATTTTGATGAGGATGCCAATGGGAATGGCTCGCTCATGCGTATCCTGCCCTTGTTGTTTTATATCAAAGGATTTGACATTGAAAAGAGATACGAGATCATCAAAGAGGTTTCGTCGATCACGCATGGACATATCCGGTCGGTTATTGCGTGTTTCTATTACTTGGAGTTTGCGCTGTGCCTGCTGAACGGAGCGGATAAAAAGCAAGCGTATACTACCACTGCCCAATCAGTAACAAAATTCATAGGAGCGAAAGAGATCGTGCTAAGCGAGATTGATCTGTTTGCGCCGCTGATCGCAGCAGATATTACGCAAGCGTCTATTGACAGCATTCCCTCTTTCGGATATGTAATGAATACGCTCAAAGCATCTATGTACTGCTTTATGACGACCAGTAATTACAAAGATGCGGTGCTGATGGCGGTAAACCTCGGGAACGATTCAGATACCACAGCCGCCGTAACGGGCGGGCTGGCCGGCTTGTATTATGGCCATGAAGCTATCCCTGCGCAATGGCGCAAGGGTATCCGGCGAGGTGGCGATTCACCCAGGAGAAAAAAGATACCAGTACTGTATTGGAAGAAGTAGTCGTCACTTCTCCTTTTACGCCGCCGGCACAATCGCCAGTGACGATGAGTCATCTTTCACGGAAAGAACTGGAGCGCAAAAATTATGGTCAAGAGCCTTCTGTCTTGCTTTCTTAAACTCCTTCTGTAACCTTTTATACGGATGCCGGCAGCGCATCGGGCTATTCTTATTTCAGGATCCGCGGTATTGATCAAACGAGGATCAATATTAGCCTGAATGGCGTGCCGTTGAATGAACCGGAGGATCAGGGTGTGTATTTTTCCAATTACCTCGACTTCCTGGAATCGGTATCGGGTGTGCAGATACAAAGAGGTGCGGGTTTTTCCAAACAAGGGGTGGCCGCCTATGGCGGTAGTCTGTATTTTGAATCGGTGCGTTTTAAGGACAGCGCGGGCAGGATGGTACGCGGTTATCGGAAATGGAGCGGAATGCATTGAGTGAATACCATGAGCGGCAGTTGCAGGAAAACGGGATTGCTTATGTAAAGATCGGAGGCAGCTGGGAAGAAAGGTTTGAACAGACGAAGGTGGTTATTAAGGAAACATTTTTGAAAGAACATTCAATATCATCGATATGAACAAAGAGAGCACCAGGATGAGTAAATTCCTGAGCCTTATTTTACGACACAGGCCAGAAACTATTGGCCTTACGCTGCAGGAAGGAGGCTGGGCAAGTGTAGCCGAGCTGATCAGCAAAATCAATCAAAAGGGTGATAGCCTTGACTTAGAACTTTTGACATTTATAGTAGATACGAACGATAAGAAGCGGTTTGCTTTTAATGAGGACAAGACGATGATCAGGGCCAGCCAGGGACATAGTGTGGAAGTTGATCTCCAATTGCCAATAGCGATACCACCAGATGTTTTATACCATGGCACAGCGGCCCACCTGCTGGCAGTAGTGCTGAAGGACGGATTGAAGAGGCAAAAGCGACATCATGTGCATTTGTCTGTACAGCCAGCCACGGCCATTTCCGTAGGCGGACGACATGGGAAACCGGTATTGCTGAAGATCGATGCACAGGCCATGCATGCAGGGGGATATATCTTTTATCTTTCAGCCAATGGAGTATGGCTGGCGGATGAAGTGCCTGCAATATTTATCAAAGCCGTTGATAAATAACAAGAATGCAAGGCTAGCCACCCTGCTCCACACAATGCAACATTGCCGGGTGTGACCTACCTTATCAAAAACAAAAACGCAGGGCCAAGACCCTGCGTTTAGTTTTTCTGAAATTGGATATATGTTTTAGGCTGCTACGCGCTGATAGAGCTGGCGGCCAACGGCTTCATCAATTTTATTAGGCACACTACCGGCAGCGCTGCTGCTGTCAATAGCGGTAAGACGATTCAAGTCCTTATCCCATCCAAAAATATGTACGGGACTATCATTGATACTTACCCTGAAACGTGTTTCAGTGGAAAGCGTTTGATATGGGGTAGCCTTAACTACAAGTGGTTTACCATCTATCGTCAGTTCGAAGATTTCTGTCCTTGTTTTCATAACACCTCCATTTTTTTTAAGTAATGAATACGTGTATGGTATTTCAATAAGCGTGCCGCTATATGCCAATTTTTGTTATTTAGGCGTAGGTTTTAATGTGTATTTAATATGAGGTACAACTGTACTATTTATATACGCTACAACATTGTCTGCATAAGGCAAGCGGGATAGATCAGGCATTGCTGCAATTTTGTTAAAGGTTTTTGATGACAGGAAAAAACCAATCATTGATGGCAATTCTAATCTTGCCGTTTTGTCTTACCTTTTACCCTTAATAAAAAAATATAACCTGCTATGCGTTCCTATCTAGTACCGTTTTCACTGGCGGCCACTTTGTTGGCAACAGCCTGTAACGAAAACAAATCAGCCACCGGCAATAATGATGGCGAGGCGGCCATGAGCGCCGACAGTCTTGCCAAACATATTGCGGTGCTGGCCTCTGATGAATACCAGGGCCGTAAACCCTTTACTGAAGGTGAGACCAAAACGATCAATTACCTGAAAGAACAGTTTGCCCTGGCTGGTCTGGAACCCGGTAATGGCGAAAGCTATTTCCAGGATGTGCCCATGGTGAATATCACCACCGCCGCTGCGCCTGCTATGCAAGTGGAAAGTGCTAAAGGCAAATTCTCCCTAAAAGGGTTTGATGATTATGTGATCTGGACTGATAAGATAGACTCCTCAATCACTCTGGATAAAACTGAACTGGTATTTGCAGGTTATGGTGTAGTAGCGCCTGAATACAATTGGAATGATTATGCCGGCCTGGATGTGAAAGGCAAGGTTGTATTGGTACTCGTGAATGATCCTGGATTCAATATTGGTGACAGCAGTTTATTCAAGGGAAAAACGATGACCTATTACGGTCGCTGGACCTATAAGTTTGAAGAAGCAGCCCGCCAGGGCGCTAAAGGTTGCCTCATCGTACACAATACACAAGCTGCCAGCTATCCGTTTGCTGTAGTGCAGAACAACTGGAACGGATCGCGCCTGCGCCTCGACAACCGTGGCAAAAGCGAACAGCTTTGTGACGTGATCGGCTGGGTATCGGGACCTACGGCCAATAAATTGTTGACCGCTGCTGGTCTGGACAGCACGGTGCTGACCAAAGCAGATGTACGGGGATTTAAAGGAACGCCCTTGAATGTAAAGCTGTCAACCACCATGCAGGTAAAGCCTGTGTACAATCAATCGCACAACGTAATCGGTAAGATCACTGGTAGTAAAAGACCAGATGAGTATATTATTTATACTGCGCATTGGGATCACCTGGGCATTGGTAAAGCTGATGAAAAGGGTGACTCTATTTACAACGGCGCTTTCGACAATGCCAGCGCTACTGCAGGTTTACTGGAATTGGCCCGGGCCTTTAAAAGTCTTCCGGAAAAACCAGAACGCACCATTCTTTTCCTCTCGGTGACTGCTGAAGAGCAGGGACTGTGGGGATCGGCCTGGTATGCGCAGAATCCTATTTACCCGGCAGCGAAAACGATCGCCAATATCAATATGGATGGTTTGAGTCCTTTCGAAGCCACCAAAGATATTATCGTGGTAGGTCAGGGCCAATCGGAGCTGGAAGATTACCTGAAGGAAGCGGCTGAGAAAGCCGGTCGCTATGTGGCTTTCGAAAACCACCCCGAGGCAGGCTATTACTATCGTTCAGACCATTTCAACTTTGCCAAGGTAGGTATCCCCGCCCTGTACACAGAAAGGGGTATTGATGTTGTAGGCAAGGGCAAGGAGTACGGCGAAAAAGTGCATGAAGAATACCAGGAGAAGCATTATCACCGTCCTTCGGACGAATATGATGCCGCCACCTGGACTTTGGCCGGCGGCCTGGATGATCTGAAGCTATTATTCCAGGTAGGAAAGCGGATTGCCTTTGGCGACAAAGTGCCCGGCTGGAAGGATGGATCGGAGTTTAAAGCAAAAAGGTAAGGAAAACAGCTTCGAGCCACGAACTGTTAGCTATGAGTTGAGGCAGGACAGGCTCTGTCCTTCGTTTATAAGACATCACCCGGTACAGTAATGTGCCGGGTTTTTTATTTCCCCTTTCATTCGATCCGACAAAGCAGTTCCCCTATTTCGGTGGAGACGAAGTGGCGCCCGGGATGTGCATATTTATATTAAGGACCTGTAACCGGCAGGTATCTAAGTGACAACCCCATTGTGCTCCCAGTTCACCTTGATGATGGTGCCATTGACCAATTGCTTCAGGCGGCGGGTAAACCTTTCTCCGCAGATATTTCCCTTTCTGTCTTTTTGCCCCAGGTAGGCTACTACGGGCAATCCATCCCTGTCGGTCTTAAAGGCCAGGTCATACCGCTGGAACCTTGTTTCGATGAAGGAGGATGGTTCATACCTTTTGTTGAGGATCTTTAAAATCTGTTCTCCGAGGTCCATAATAACACAATTTATGGGTGATCAATCAGTATAATTGACGGACAACTACGGAGTTAGGCGGTACTTTATCTATTGGGAATAAGTGCTAAACGGTAATATCGAGGATGGGTTTATAAGCCCCACTGGGCGCTTTAATGCGGGCTACTGCAGGTTTTTTAGTGGTCTTGTTGTCGAGCCAGTTGGTTACGCCGGCTGCTATGAGTCCACCGGCAACGGTCAAACCCACCATGAGGAAGCGATTTTTACCGGTAAGGCGGCTATGGGTTCCATTCAATCTGTGTGCGCCAGCTGGAACTGGCCGTGGAACGGATGGGTCAATTTTGCGTATCAATCTGTGTAAAATGGTAACACTTAAAGTGCCTGCCAATCCGCCTGCCAGTGAGTTAAGTAGTTTCATAGCCTTTTTCCTCTATGGATAAAAGAATGATGCCAGGGGGAGGAGAGAATTCAGAATACAGAATGTAGAATACAGAAGCTTTTGCGCGGCCATGAGGGACTGTCTTTCGAGTCAGTGCCGTAGGGTGTCGAAAAGATGCGGAGAGTTTTACTCTTCTTTCTTAGGAATTCCCGCTATGGCCTGTTTGATCAGATCGGGTTCATACCCTTTCTGTAGCAGGTAATCGGTGGTTTTGCTGAGCTTTACGAAGTGATTGACGCCTTCTCCTTTAACAGAACCCCATTTCTTCTCGGCCAGCTTTTGAAGTGTCTTCAGGTAATCTTCTTCATCGATTTCCTTCATGGCTTTTTTGATGCAATATTCACTCACGCGTTTTTGTTTCAGCTCATACTTGATCTTCACGCGGCCCCATTGCTTCATGCGAAAGCGCCCACCGGCAAACTGGATGGCGAAACGCTCTTCATTGAGGTAGTTCTCTTCAATAAGTTGTGAAAGCAGTTCTTCCACCTGCTGCTTGTACAGGCCAAAGGAGTATAGTTTTTCCTTTACTTCCGTATGGCTCCGCTCCTGGTAGCCGCAATAATGTTTCGCCTTCTGGAGAGCCTGTTCTTTGGTAAGCTGTTTACGATAGAGCATTACCGCAAAATTAGTACATGGGGCTTATACTTCTTCGAGGCGGTCTACGCATCCATATTCTGTTTTCAGCAGATCATCATAATGATCGGCATTCTTGAAGAGGGTATTGAACATGCCCGCACCCAGTTCCTTGGAAATATCCAGGTCGTAAATGATGCAGGACAAAATTACATTCTGGCTGGCGCAGCTCAACACAAGCCCGTTGACGCGGTAATTTTCCTGTAGCAGGAACTGGTAAAGAGGTTTGATCCTGGTGCCGTCGGGGGGCAGCTGACAGAGATAAGCATCGCCTGCTATAAAAAAATTCTCGGGATTATAACTGATCTTGATCTTGGCGCTGCCTTCTTTTACTTCCCAGCGGTTGGCGCCTGACCGGGCCAGCTTTACATCCTTGCCCAATTCTTTCAGGATATTCTCAATGGTCTTTGCTACGCCTACTGGTTCTACTTCCTTCTCCGGCATTTCGGGCAGCTTCACTTCTGTGCCACAGGCCGGACAGTATTTCGCAGAATCAATTGTATCGGGTAATACGAGTGTGTCGCAACTGGGACAGCGGGTAGAAGGCGTTCCTTTGTGGGGCGCATACAATTGCAGGGCAGTCTGCAGGTAATATACCGGCAGGGCGAAGCCGAGGTTATCGCCTCCGCGAATGATAAATGAATTGACACCGATCACTTCCCCTTTTTCATTGACCAGCGGTCCGCCGCTATTGCCGGGGTTGATGGCTGCATCAATCTGTATAAACTTCAATCCTTCGCGTATGCGGTCTACTTTGGAAATAACGCCCTGTGTAGCTGTATAATTGAGCCCGAAGGGGTGACCAATAGCGATAACTTCGTCCCCATCTTTTAGGGTTTCATAATGACCCAATGGCAGGGCAGGCAACTCTACCCCTGCTGGCGGCTGTAGAAAAGCCAGGTCGTGCTTGCGGTCAGTATACCAAACTCTCGATAATGCTTTCTCAAAGGTTTTACCCGCAATGGTTACTTCCGGGGTATCCTTTACCACATGGTCGTTGGTTACAATGAGGTCAAATTCCCGCAGGTAAAAACCGGTACCGGTACCAGTTTGGGTGGCAATTTGAATAATGGCCGGATGAAACCGTTCTATTACTTCCTGTGTAGGCATTTTTATCGTTTTCAGATCAAAGCGGCGGCAGCTTTTGAAAAGATGTCACCTGTTTGAGTTTATTAGTCAAAGTTGAGTAATGAAATTTCTGCGGTAAACGTGGTATTGAAATTCACGAGGGTATCATACCGGAGGTTGCTTACTTTGAAATCGAGTTTGGTGAATTTGTTTTTCCAAACGGCTATGATGTCTTCAATACGTTCACGGATATCATCCACTTCAAATTCGTTGGTCGCTGCATCATAATATTTGCTGGTAAAGCCAAGGGCCTCAAAATAATCGGCATGGTTTATCTGCATAAATAAGCGCACCAGATCGCTGAGCGGTTTGGGTAAACTATAGGAATACTGGCAAAAGGAAAGTCCATATTCCAGGATGGCATTGGCCACCAGGGGATATTGGTTTTCGCGGTACCAGATCATATTGCTGGCTGCTGCATTGATCGCATCAATCACCGATTTGTGATTCTGCGGTGCTACGATGGAGAAAGTATGCCTGGAGCGGAAGAAATAAGGATATACTTCTTCCTTTGGTTTGGCCAGCAGTTTGCGATAGCCTTCTATCATACCCTGGTTGCGGTCGGTTGTTTGCTTATCGTCTTTGCGGAAATAGATATCTACGATCTTTTCCAGTTCCAGTTGCAGCTTGCCTTCGGGATAAAGCATATAGTCGATGCGAAATGCCAGGTTGAGGAGCAGGTAAGAAAGGGCGCCGGCAAATTTATCAGCATCCAGGCTGGCAGCATAATCGAGGGTATCCTGGATCCATTTTATGAAGAACTTGTACCGCACTTCTTTTTCTGCCGCAGGCATTTCTGCAATATGTTCTGTATCGATCGTTTGCAGGGAAGTAAATTCCTGCACCAGCAGATCGTCGAGCTTATCGGCTTTAATGGCCAGCTCTTTTAATCCGTAATAAAGTTTATTGGGATTGGCAGCCTTTATATTGCTGTCGAACCGCATGCAGAGGCGATCACTGTCCAGGGCATAACGGCTATAGTAGAGGTTGAAATTCATTTCCAGCAGACGGCGCATAACAGGTACACTGGGCTGTGCCATGCGTGCCAGTGTCACTTCGGCCACAATGCGCTCGTTGTTGAATTCGCCCCGCACGATCTTGGATCCCTGGTATAAATGGAACCGGCCTTCCGCGCCATTGCGCTCCAGCACCACATTTTGTTCGGCTTCATCACGGAGGTAGTTAAAAAATGCTTCTACACTTTCCGGATATTTTTGTTGCTTGAACAGGTTATCTGCCTCGGTCCAGCAGTTTACCTTTTCTACCGTTTTGTTGTTGTCAGAATAACGACCAAAAGGTATAGCGGGTTCTTCCGCTTTTTTCTTACCCCAGCCAAAAAGTTTATCGAACATAAATAAGAATTTGTACCGCACCCGTAAAACGGGATAAAGTTGAGCAAATGAAGGTATTTAATTTCGGGGCATATTTACAATCCCCTGAGGATAATTAGTTTATTGTGTTTGCCGGAGGGAAATTTGTCTGTCGTAACCCCCTTATCTTTGCGGAATGCTAAAAGAGACGCTTATCAATGCTACCGAGGCAGGCGCCGAGGTGATGCAGCACTACTTCAACAATAAAAACCTGCAAATCAATAATAAAGAAGGAGTCAACAACCTGGTAACGGAGGCTGATCACGCTTCGGAAAAAGCCATCCTGGAGATCATCAAGAGAGCTTTTCCCGACCATTTTATCGTGAGTGAAGAAGTGGGAGAAATCGCGATGGACAGCGAATACAAGTGGATCATTGATCCTATTGACGGCACGGTGAATTATGCGCACGGTATTCCCCTCTGCTGCATTTCCATTGGCCTTGAAAAGGCTGGCAGCATGATCATGGGCGCGGTGTACAATCCCTTCCTGAAAGAGTTTTATTTTGCCGAGCGCGGACAGGGCGCCACGCTGAATGGCCAACCCATCCAGGTAAGTGGTCAGACGGACCTGATGAAGTCGTGCCTGGTAACGGGTTTCCCCTATACCTATATCAATGAACCCAATGGGCCGCTGGAAGTATTTTCCCGGTTCATCCGCCAGGGCATCCCGGTTCGCCGGTTGGGCTCAGCTGCCATTGACCTTTGCTGGGTGGCTGCAGGCCGGTTTGATGGCTTCTATGAACACAAGCTACAGGCCTGGGATAGCGCCGCAGGGTTCCTGATGGTGGAAGAAGCCGGTGGTAAAGTGACCGATTTCAAGGGCGATCATTATTCTCCCTACCAACCACATATTGTGGCTACGAACGGGAAGATCCATGATGATATACTGCTTTGGATCAATGACAAAGTATAATGTTCTGATTTCAAAAGTATTCACCTAAAAGCGATTTAGATATGAGTGAAAGGACAGAAATAGCCGACCTGGGAGAGTTTGGGCTTATCAAGCACCTGACCAAGAATATTGAGTTGAAAAATGCTTCTTCTATATTGGGCGTAGGGGATGATGCGGCTGTGATTGACCATTTTGGCAAGCAAACGGTGATCTCCACGGATATGCTGATCGAAGGGGTGCATTTTGACCTGATGTACACGCCGCTCAAGCATTTGGGCTATAAAAGTGTGGTGGTGAACCTGAGTGATATTTATGCCATGAATGCCACGCCTACGCAGATCACGATGAGCCTGGGCTTCAGCAACCGGTTCAGCCTGGAAGCCCTGGATGAGTTTTATGAAGGCGTATACGCTGCCTGCGAGAAATACGATGTGGACCTGATCGGGGGCGACACCTGCTCTTCCCAGAAGGGTTTTATTATATCTGTAACGGCCATTGGAGAAGTAACGCCCGATACTTTTGTAAAGCGGAATACGGCTCAAAAAGGCGACCTGCTTTGCTGCACGGGCTTCCTGGGCGCCGCATATGTAGGGCTGCTGTTCCTGGAGCGGGAGAAACAGATCTACCTGGAAAACCCCAAGATCCAGCCCGACCTGGAAGGAGAATCTTATGTGATCGGCCGGCTGCTGAAGCCGGAAGCCAGAAAAGACATCATTGAGTTTTTTGCTCAAAACGATATCCAACCCACTTCCATGATGGATATCAGTGATGGGCTGAGCTCTGAGATCCTGCATATTTGCCAGGACAGCAACCTGGGTTGCCGACTGTATGAAGAAAAGATCCCCATTGCCGAGGAAATGCGGCAGGCGGCCTTTAAATTTGAGATTGACCCTACAGCCTGTGCGTTGAGCGGCGGTGAGGATTATGAATTGCTGTTTACCCTGCCACAATCTGAATACGATAAACTCGTTCTTAATGAGCAGATCAGTGTGATCGGTTATATGACTGAAGCTGAAGAGGGAGCAAAGATCCTTACCAAAGGTGGCGGAACGCACAATATAACGGCGCAGGGATGGAATGCATTTAAGAATACCTGAGTTTAAACGGTTTTTGCATGAGGAAATGGTTTCCTGGTTTTATAGTGATCCTGTCAGCGATGTTCTCCATAGGATGCGCTTCTACCCGGAAGCCATTTGATCCTGATAAAAAATACGCTGCTGCCCAGCTTCAGCAGGATTATCATTATTTCCGCAACATATTGGAAGAGTCGCACCCCAGCCTGTATTGGTTCACCCCCAAAGACAGCATGGATTATTATTTTGATGCGGGCTACCGCGGCATTCGTGACTCTATGAGTGAACCGCAGTTTAAGAATTTGCTGGCCTATGTGATCAGCAAGGTCCGCTGCGGACATACTACTGTAAAGTTCTCCGAAAAATACAGCGACTACCTGGATACTGTAAGGATACCCGTATTTCCGCTGCACCTGAAAGTGTGGCCCGATTCCATGACGGTGATCACCAATCTCAACCGCAAAGATTCTGTGCTAAGACGGGGCACCATTGTTACGGGTGTAAATGGATGGACCACGGCACAACTTACAGATACCTTCTTCAATTATGTTTCCGGCGATGGCTACACGCAAACCGGTAAGTACCAGGTATTGAGCAACCGGGGTAGTTTTGGCAATCTGTACCGCAATGTACTGGGGCTTACCCCGGAGTTCAGGATCACCTACCGCGATGCCGACGGAGCAGAAAAAGAAACGGTGATACCGCTCTATGATCCCCGGGCAGATACGCTCAACCGGGGCGCCAACCGGCCAACAGGAGGCCGGCCTCCCCGCCAGGCGCCACAGCCTCCCATGCTCAATGCGGTGCGCAGTGTACAGATCGACACCACCCTTTCATCGGCTTATATGACGGTGAATACTTTTGCCAGGGGAAATAGGCTGAGAGGTTTCTTCCGGCGCTCATTCAGGGAGCTGAAAAAACGCAATATACAGCACCTGGTAGTGGACGTGCGATCCAATGGAGGTGGCGATGCAGGCATTTCAACCAAACTCACCAGGTACCTCGTTAATAAAAAGTTCAAGCTGGCAGACTCGCTCTATACGCCACGCAGAACCAGTCATTATACCAAATACATTCAATGGCAGCCAGCTTATTGGGTGATGATGCAGGCCATTACCAGCAAACACAAGGATGGCAAGTATCATTTTGGATATTTTGAAAGGCACTATTTCAAACCCAAGAAGAAAAACCATTTTAATGGTGATATCTATATCATTACTGGTGGTAATTCTTTTTCAGCCACGACTTTGTTTGCCGGCGCATTAAAAGGCCAGGAGAATGTAAAGATCGTGGGTGAAGAAACAGGTGGCGGCGCTTATGGCAACTCTGCCTGGATGATCCCCGATGTTACGCTGCCCAATACGCATGTACGCTTCAGGCTGCCAAGATTCAGGTTGGTGATGAATAAGGACCTGGTGAAAGAAGGCCGCGGCATTATTCCCGATATTGAAGCTGCGCCCACGGTAGAGACCATACGCCAGGGCATTGATCCCAAGGTGGATACCGTTCGCAAATTAATTATGCAGAAAAACGGGGTAGCACACCATTAATATAACCCGGTAGTTTGTATTTTGTGGGAGTAATCCTCTTTATTTCCCTGTTAATACCCCTTTTAACCCAGTATGCAACAATTCAGGATCAGGCCCAATGGCTTTGCCGAGGTCAGGAAGAAAATGATTAAGCGCGTAATTCCAACGATGCTTATTGCCCTCGTTGGCGGGATCGTGGTAGCCTACTTCAACTCGCAAGGCAAAACCGGAGATAGTAACGTATTGCCCTTTATTGTTCCCTTCCTTATTATTGTAATGGCGTACTCGCTTTTCAGGTCTATCACCAGACAGAAGAAGTTATTCGAAAGCTATACGCTGACCATTGACGATAATGTGATCACCCGGCAGATGGTCAATACACCCGAGATCACTATTTACTTTCATGAGGTAAAAGAAATTATTAAGAGCATGGAAGGCGGGTTTACGATTATGGGCCTGGAGCCTTCAGATATCATTATTATTCCTGTGCAGGTAGAGAAATATGAGGAATTGGAAGCGGTGCTAAACCAGGTGAAACCTGTGATCGCGCCCCCTGCCTCTCTTTACTTGCTGCAGAAAGGCAGGATCTTTCTTTCACTGGCAACGGCAGGTGCGATGGCGGCCATTTACATATCGGATAATAAAATTGTTGTAGGTATTGCCGGCGTATTGGGCTTATGTGTGCTTGGCTGGACTTTCTTTTACCTCAGCCGCAGCAAAAACATTGATAAGAAAACAAGGAGCTCCCGCTGGGCATTTTTACTGGTAATGGCTGCCATTATCGGCATAATGGTAGTAAAACTTACCTCCGTTGTGGAATAATTAAACGATCACTTGTTGCACCTGTAGTGCATCATCAAACACCACCATATTGGCTGCATAACCTTTGGTAATGCGGCCTATTTTTTTATCCTTTATCAGTTGCGCCGGATAAGTGGAAGCCATGCGCAAGGCTTCATCCAGCGGGATACCTACCTGCTCCACCCCATTCTTTACACATTGCATCATAGTAAGTGCGGAGCCGGATAGCGTACCATCGGGCAATGCATAACGGTCGCCGCTAAACAGGTGCTGGTACTCACCGGTAGTAGTTTCGGCCACAGCATCGGTAATAAAGAACAGGCGTTCTTTCATCACTGATTTGGCAATCTTCACAGCCGCATAATCCACATGAATGCCATCACAAACAATACTGCTCATAACGCCGGCATGATTAAAGATGGCGCCCACCATGCCCGGTTCGCGGTGCTGTAAAGGCGACATGGCGTTGAATAAATGGGTAGCTGCCGGTATGCCCCGGTCAAAACCTGCTACGGCCTGCTGGTAAGTAGCATTGGTATGACCAGCAGAAACGATAATATCATGTTGTATCAGTAAGTCAATAATAGCCGGATCACATTGCTCCGGGGCCAGGGTGATCATTTTAAATACATCTTTGCCCCGCTCCAGCAAAAGCGTAACTTCTTCCAACGTAGGTTTCTTAATACATTCCAGCAGGTGGGCCCCACGCTTTACAGGATTCATGTACGGACCTTCGAGGTGCAGGCCCAGTAATCCTTTTCCTCCCTGCTCCCAATATTGCCTTACCACCTCCATTCCCTGCAGAAACTTGTCGATGGTATTGGTAGCCATGGTGATCATGAAATGGGGACAACCTCCCGCCAGTGAATATTCATAAGTGGCCTGTAAAGATTCCAGGCTTATCTCCTGTGAAAACAATTTGCCGTTGCCGCCATAGATCTGCAGGTCAATAAAGGCAGGGGCCAGGTTATAACCCTTCAGGTCGTGTATGGTATAATGAGCGGGTACCTCGGTGGACGGAATTACATCTACGATCCATTGGTCCTGCACCAGTACGGCTTTATGGGTGTCTACTGATTGACCGGTAAACAGGCGGGCATTGGTATAAGCGATGGACATGGGTATACTACGATTGAATAATGAAGTTATCGGCATCTTCCAGGAAGGGCAGTTTGTGCCGTATCTCTTCCAGCTTTATTTTTTCGAGGGTAATGGTGTGTATATCCTCATCATGGGCCTTTGTATACAATACTTCGCCCATGGGGTCTACGATCATACTGTCGCCACTATGATAAATTTCATTGCCATCTTTTCCTACACGATTGACACCTACCACGAAACTCTGGTTCTCGATGGCCCTCGCCTGCAGCAATGTTTTCCAGGCATGGTTTCTTCGCTCGGGCCAGTTGGCTACATATACCAGCAGGTCATATTCTATTTCGTGGTTTTCGGCTTCCTCTTCTGTGCGTGGGGTAGATTGTCGCGCCCATACGGGAAAACGCAGGTCATAACAAACCTGTAGATTGACCTTCCATCCCTTCACGGAAGCAATGAGGCGTTTATGGCCAGGTGCATAATGTTCATCTTCGCCGGCATAGGCAAACAGGTGGCGTTTGTCATAATACCCATACTGGCCATTGGGGAGCATCCATACAAGCCGGTTGTAATACTGTCCGTCGGCTTCAATGATCAGGCTGCCGGTAAGGACAATCCTTTTCTGCGCAGCGATCCGTTTCATCCAGGCTACTGACTCCCCTTCCATAGTTTCTGCCAGTACTTCGGGTTTCATGCTAAAACCAGTACTGAACATTTCAGGCAGGATAACGATCTCGGTTCGTTGCTGAAGCTGGTTGATCTTTTGCTCCAGCATAGCCAGATTGGCGGCCTTATCTTCCCAGTGCAAACTGGTTTGTATGGTGGTAATGGTAAGTGTAGACATAAGAATGAAAAGTATTCAATTCAGAATGTAAAAGTAGCACTTCACCCGTATGTATACTCAGGGGCGCGGGATAGGTTTTATATTTAACCTTCAAATAAGTTTATGGCATTCAAAGGTAAAGTGCTCACCAATGCTGTTACCGGGCAGGACATCCGGTTTTTGAAAACGGCAAAAGATACTGACGGGCAATTGCTTGAAATGGAATCAGCCTATGCTCCACGCTCAAAGGAGCCTTTTGCCCATTATCATCCGGTACAGGAGGAAGACTTTACCATACTGGAAGGAGTGCTTTCTGTAAAAATGAATGGTGTACTGCGCTTATACAAAGCTGGCGACCGGTTTAAGGTGCCCAAAGGAACCGTTCACAGTATGTGGAATGCTTCGGCCGGCAGAACGGTGATCAACTGGCAGGTAAGGCCGGCCCTGAACACAGAATACCTGCTGGAAACCACCACGGGCCTGGTGAATGATGGTAAAACAGCTGCCGATGGCAAGCCCGGCCTGCTGCAAATAGCTTTGATAGCCACCCGCTACGCGGGTGTATTCCGGCTGGCAAAGCCACCCTATACAGTGCAGCGTATCCTGTTTGCCCTGCTTACCCCTTTTGCATGGGTAGCCGGCTATAGAGCGGTATATCCAAAGTACCTTGACTGATCTTATACAGCAATATTATCTTTAGCCGTATCGGGATTGTTCTCTGGTACTTCTTCTTCCACGGGCTTCTTAACTCCTCTTTGTTTGTCGCTCAGGATATGTGCCAGTTTGGCCACCAGTGCGGTCCAGCCGGTTTGGTGACTGGCGCCCAGCCCGCTGCCGGAATCGCCATGGAAATATTCGTAGAAGAGTATGAGGTGCTCATTACCTGGCCTTTCATAGAACCAGCTCTCCTCGCCATTGGTGGGCCGTTTGCCCTGCTTGTCCTTATCAAATAATTTGATGAGCCGGCGCGTGAGTTCATCGGCCACCTGCATCAGGTTCATCCGGTTGCCGGAACCTACGGGGCATTCTACCAGCAGGTCATTGCCATAAAACTCTCCAAAGCGACGGATGGACTCGATGATGATATAATTGATCGGCATCCACACAGGCCCACGCCAGTTGGAGTTGCCCCCAAAGAAATCGGAGGTGGAGTCGCCGGGATCATACTGCACTTTATAATCAATCCCATTGATCGTGACCTCATAGGGATTTTGCTCATGGTATTTCGACAAAGCCCTGATGCCATAGTCCGACAGGAACTGCGATTCATCCAATAAACGCTCGAGCAGGTAGACCAGCTTTTCGCGGGGTACCAGCGAGAGCAGGATCTCTTCGCCACCCGCCCTTTCTTCATTGGGCCAGAAGCGTCCGTTCTTCAGCCGGTAGTTTTCAAACCAGGTGATCCGCTTTTTAAAATCGCCCAGTTTATCCAATATCTTCTTTTCGATGACGGATACGGCAAAAAGGGAGGTAAGGCCAACAATGGAATACACCCTCAGGTGCAAGGGGGCGGAGCCGGCAATGGACAGGGTATCATAAAAGAATTTGTCTTCTGCATTCCACATGCCCTGTTCATTGAGCGCTTCCGCTATCAATACAAAGTGCTCGAAGAATTTGGTGGCGGTATCTTCAAAAGCCTCATCCTTCATGGCTATTTCCATAGCCATATCCATCATATTGAGGGCATACATGCCCATCCAGCTGGTGCCATCGGCCTGCTCCAGTTGCATGGTGCCGGGCAATACGCTGCTACGGTTGAATACGCCAATATTGTCCAGTCCAAGGAAGCCGCCTTCAAACATGTTGTTGCCGTTGGAGTCCTTGCGGTTGATCCACCAGGTAAAATTGATGATCAGTTTCTGGAAAATACGTTTGAGGAAAGCGATGTCTCCTTTTCCGGTACGGTTCTTTTCAATCCTGTATACCTGCAATGCGGCCCAGGCCTGTACCGGTGGGTTTACATCTCCAAAGTTCCACTCATAGGCCGGCAGCTGCCCATCGGGTTTCATGTACCACTCCCGCATAATGAGCAGCAGCTGGTGTTTGGCAAAGCAGGGGTCCACCATGGCGAGGGGAATACACTGAAAAGCCAGGTCCCAGGCGGCATACCAGGGGTATTCCCATTTGTCGGGCATGGAAATAATGTCCTGGTTCTTGAGGTGCTTCCAATCGGCATTGCGCCCATGAAGCTTACCGGGATTTACATCTGTAATACCATCGCTGGTGGTAAGCCAGCGTTCTACATCATAATGGTAATATTGCTTGCTCCACAAAATGCCGGAGAGGGCCTGGCGCTGTATTCGTTTCCACTCCGGGTCTTTGGTGGCATGCAGCACCTCATCATAAAAAGAGTCGGCCTCTTCTTTGCGGGCATTGAAAATATTGGTAAAGCCGGTGGCAAAGGGATTGTCGAATATCTTGTTACTCAGGCGCAGATAGGTGGTTTTGGTAGCGCCGGGTTCAATATGGTATTTATAGACCGGGGCAAACTTGGTACCTGTTTTCCTTTGCCGGAGTGCCGGAAGCTCTTCTCCTTTAATGATGGCCTTGTGGAAGGCGTCTTTGGTGAAGGGAGTTGCATTGGGCTGACCTGACACAATCTCCAGGTTGGTCTCATTTTCCGTCATCAGGCTATCCGATGGCGGCATATAATACAGGTAATAAGAGCCCAGGCGGCCATGAGTGGCTTTCACGGAGGTCTTGTCGCGCCGGGTAATATGCGGTTTCTTCTCGGTTTGGTCGTAGGCCCACCGGTTGTAGAACCATAGCGTGGGCGCCAGGGTCACTTCAGCCGCCTTGGTATACCGGTTGGTGATATCAATTTTAATAAATATGTCTTTGGAATTCTCTTTGGCATAGGTGACCAGCACATCGAAGTACTCGTCATTGTCAAAGACGCCGGTATTCAGTATCTCATATTCAGGCTCCTGGCGGGAACGGTTGCGGCTTTCCTCCTTCAACTTTTCATAAGGAAACTCCTGCTGCGGGTATTTGTACAAATACTGCATGTAATAATGCGTGGGCAGGTTATCGAGGTGATAATAAAGCTCCTTTACATCCTCTCCGTGATTGCCTTCATAATTGCCAAGACCAAAGAGGCGTTCTTTGAGTACATGGTCTTTACCATTCCAGAGAGAGAGGCCAAAGCAAAGGTTTTGGAAGAAGTCTGAAATGCCGGCCAGTCCATCTTCACCCCAGCGATAGGCACGGCAGTGTGCGTGATCAAAAGGGAAATAGTTCCAGGCGTCACTATTCATACTATAATCTTCCCGCACGGTGCCCCACTGGCGTTCACTGAGATATGGGCCCCATTGTTCCAGGGGTATTTTTTTTGCTGTATTGACGGTTAATCGCTGATGTTCTGCAGTTGTCATGCTGTCGGTTTCGTTCAACAAATCCACAATGAAAATAGCGCAAAGCAATCGGTCGGGCAAACATCGTTGGGGAATAAGGTTTTACAAAGGTGAATTTACAGCTTTACACAGGGATAAAAAACAAAAAGGCCTCTCCCCAGGGGAAAGGCCTTTCCAAACTACTGCTCATACTACTAATACAATACTAATTATATACTGGTGAATGTAGATACCAGGGATGCCCTGCCATGTACATTCTATCTATGTCCTCAAAAAAATAAGGTGCCGGCCACCCTCTACCGACACCTTAACAGACGCACAGATTCTAACGCACCTTGCTTGCCTGTGTTATAGCTTCTTTTATAGGAAAAGTTTAATGATCAAGGTTTAAAAAGCAATCACCAACCTTTATCCTTCACCCATTGGCGCTGATGATTGCTTTTATTCGTTTTCATGGCTGTTATCAACTATGCTTGCGCTGTTCTGCTTGTCTCAATCATAATGACATTGCAAATGTGCAATTTGTTAGCGCACATAACAATAGCATGAAGATGTGAGAATAAATACAAACGCCTGTTCGCTTTTTAACAGATATTAACAAGCGCTACACTTTATGTTCCATTTCTTCCATTTATCCCTGGTTTTAAGACACTGGTACCACTTTCCGGTATCACATATCTGTGTGGTTTTGCCCAAACAAATTCCGAAAAGAAAAAAGGGATAATTACTTTTGGTATACATACACCCTCCCTTGTTTAGATTTAAGTTCTATACCATACTGTTGACTTTACTGCCATCCCTGCTGCTGGCACAGCACCGGAAATACGTCTTCAACAGGCTTTCATCCAAAGACGGTCTTGCATCCAATCATGTACTGAGTATTCTCCAAGACCAGAAAGGATTCATGTGGCTGGGCACAGCCAATGGCCTTCAACGTTATGATGGACGTAAGATCGTTATGTTTCGGCCTCCTCCGGGAGACAGGAATTACCTGCCAGCCGCGCCCATCAAACAAATAGCAGAAGATATTAACCACCACTTTTGGGTAAGAACAGAACAGGAAGTGGGCATATTTGATCCGGTGACCTTCCGGTATAAAAAGGCCATCATAAAAACAGATGCCGAAGTGCCGCCCCGGGCAGAGCGTTTTCTGTGGATGGATAGTAAGGGTAATATTTTTCTGATCATTACCCGCCTGGGTGTATTGGCCTACAACTGGAAGACCAACACTTTCAGCAAAGACGAAACCCGTCTGCCCGTGCCCAAAGGCTGGAACGTACAGCGATTGCTGGAAGACCCGAAAACCGGCAACTATTGGATGGGTGCAGATTCTGGCCTGGCTTTGTTTAATACCCGGACCAAATCTTTGAGCCACTATGGTCACAATACCGATAAAGTTCCGATCCTGGACAACCCGGCTTTTACAGATCCCGTGACGGTTATGTTCCTGGATCGGCAGTCCCGCTTCTGGTTAACCACCTGGAATACAAAAAAAGGAGAGAAGTTCTTTTGCTATGATATGGTCAATAACCGGATGACGAAAGATACCACCGGCCTGATGGTCCATACTGATGTGTATAAAGAGATCAATGGTTTCAACCAACAATCGGATGGCTCGATCTGGGCTTACGGAGATCGATTGCTGATGGTGTTTGATACACTCACGAATCGGTTCCAATACATCCGCAATGATTATGTAGATGATTACGATATCAAATATGATATGGTGTATTGCATGTACGAGGACCGGGAACAGAACACCTGGATAGGCACTGACGAAGGGGTGTATATTTTTAATCCGGCCCGGCAAATGTTCAACAGCATTGTATTGCAGGGACCAGCACCGGATAATACCAAAAATAACCTGCAGGTAAATGGCTTCCTGCAAAGCAAGAACAATGATCTGCTCATTGCTTCCTGGGGATTGGGCACTCTAAGCTGCGACAGCAATTTGCTTCCCTTCAAAAACAATATACTGAAAGGCATGCCGGCCGGCGATGGCAATTACAAGTTGCAGTGGGACCTGCATGAAGAAAAAACCACCGGCCGCATTTGGATAGCCTGCCAGGAAGGCCGTATCATCATATACGATCCGGCAACGGGTCAATCATCTTTTCACAAACTACCTGCTGCAGAGCAACGCACCATCCGGCAGATTACGGAAGACAAACAGGGTACCATATGGCTGGCCACCCAATACGGACATATTATTAAGTGGAATCCGGCAGCCGGGTATGGCAAGGGTTTTATGCAGGGATTTAGCCTGGTACAAAATGTCAATACCATTGTGTATAAAATGGTGGCGGACAGGGAAGGCTATCTCTGGTTGTGCACGCATATGAAAGGCGTGTACAGGATGGATCCACAGTCCGGTGAATTTCTGTCGCATTATGATTCAAAAGGCGGGGCCGGGAGATCACTCTACTCCGACATTGCCGGCGATATCCTCCAATACAACGACAGTTTGTATTTCATCTGTTCCGGCGCGCTGAACCTGCTCAATCAAAAAACGGGTACTATCCAGCAGATCACAACCGACGATGGGCTGCCATCCATGAGCGTCACGAGCATAGAGAAAGACGATGAGAACAACCTATGGCTGGGCCTTGCCGATGGCATTTGCCGGTACAATCCCAAACGTAAGGTCTTTACCATGTTTACCCAGCGCGATGGTATTATTTATGGTAATTTTAAATACAATGCCAGCACCCGCTTGCCGAATGGTCAATTGGTTTTTGGCAACGCACATAATTTTGTATTCTTTCAACCCGGGCAGTCCTATAGCTCTTCGCCGCCGCTGAACGTGACGATCACAGATTTTAAATTGTTTAATACTTACCTGCCCCCCGATTCTATCATGAAACTGGATAGGGTGGAGCTGAAGCATACAGAAAACTCTATCACCATTGAGTTTGCCGCCCTGAGTTTTTTGCAGCGCGATAAAATTGTATACTACTACCAGCTCGAAGGCATTAATAAAGAATGGACGCGGCCCGACAAAGGATTGTTTGCCAATTATACCTCTCTGCCACCGGGACACTATACTTTCAAGGTAATGTGTGAAAATGCCGATGGCGTGGAATCCAAAAGTATCACGACCCTCAAAATATACATCCAGCCCCCTTTCTGGAGAACCTGGTGGTTCCTTTCGCTCGTTGTGCTGGCCATTGCCGCATTGATCTATTTCATCCACCGCCTGCGGGTGAATCAGCTGCTGGGGATGGAAAGGGTACGCACGCGCATAGCCCGCGACCTGCATGATGACATGGGCTCTACCCTTAGTACCATCAATATATTGAGCGAGATGGCCAAAATGAAAGTGGAGAAAGACAGTGCTAAAACGAGCGAATACCTGGTCAAGATCAGCGACAACAGCAGCCGGATGATGGAAGCCATGGATGATATTGTATGGAGCATTAACCCTATGAACGACAGCATGCAACGCATTACTGCCCGTATGCGGGAGTTTGCCACGGGGGTGCTGGAAGCCCGCAATATTGATTTCACATTCCGGGTGGATGAAGAGGTACAGGACCTGAAGCTGGATATGGAAGCCCGGCGCGATTTCTTCCTGCTTTTTAAAGAAGCAGTGAATAACCTGGCCAAGTATTCCCAGTGTAAACATGCGGTAATTGACATTTCGATCCAAAAGGAACGGTTGATCATGAAGATCATGGATGATGGGATTGGGTTTGATGTTTTGCATGCCGACAGTGGCAATGGCCTTTTCAATATGAAAAAAAGGGCCCAATCACTGAATGGAAGCCTGGCTATAGAATCCAATCCGGGTAGCGGCACCCGGGTATTGCTGGATGTGCCTTTGACATAATTATGTGGTTGCCACCGGGAAAATAAAAGCCTAGTTTTGTTTAATAAATAAGCCCCTGGATGATCAATGTCATATTATATGAGGATAATCCCCAACTCAGAGAAGGTTTGGCCATGTTGCTGAATGGTTCTGAGGGGTTTGAAGTGATTGGCGCTTTCAAGAACTGCAATAATGTGGTAAGTGAAGTGGATGCGCTAAAACCTGATGTGATCCTCATGGACATTGACATGCCCGGCACCAATGGAATTGAAGGCCTCAAGTTGATCCGGCAGATGAATACGAATGTGAAAATTCTCATGCTCACGGTATTCGATGACAACAAGAATGTGTTTGAAGCGGTGCGGAATGGCGCCAATGGATACCTGCTAAAGAAGACCCCTCCGGCCAAATTGCTTGAATACATACAGGAAGCCCATACGGGTGGTGCGCCGATGAGCTCTTCCATTGCCACCCAGGTATTAAAGATGTTCTCCCAGGTGCACAGTACAGTCAATAGCGATTACCACCTGTCTGAAAGGGAAAAGCAGGTTTTGCAATGGCTGGTCAACGGGTATAGCTACAAGATGATCGCAGCTGAAATGTTCATCTCCATTGACACCGTGCGCTCTCACATCAAAAAGATCTACGAAAAGCTACACGTCAATTCCAAGAGCGAAGCCGTGGCCAAAGCCTTCAAAGACAAGATTGTTTAACTACACAGGTCCTTTAGCGTTATATACCTTATCAATTCCCATAGGGAGGTGATAGTTTCCTTTGCTGGCTCAGAGGTGACACCTTTCCCTTGCGTCGAAAACGGAAGGTGTCACCTCTGCGCGAATCGCTAACATCGCCCTGATACATGTGATATTCCGTCCTCCTTTCCTGGCATCATTCACATCTTTATGCTATTGTGGAGTCTTTGGTTACCGATTAGTTTTGTGAGGCAAATTTAAAACAACAAAAATCATGAAACAGTGGATGCAGGTGGTGGCGATGGTGGCCTTTCTTGGTTGCTTTGCCATAGTGGTGATAGCAGCAGGAAGCGGAAAAGCGAGGTCGCAGGAAAACTGCGGGGAAGAATGGAAAAAGGGCTTCCGGCATGAGGATAAGAAACCAGCCAATACCGCCACTGTTACCCATTCCGATTGCGTGGCCATGTATACAAGTGAAGCTAAGCAGGAATTGGTTTTACCGGTTGGGTTATTACACGCACTAATTTAGTGATCTCTATCAATACGAATTTTGCATCATCGGAGCATGTCCCGCAACAGCAGTAGCTCCCGAATGATTGCAACAAAATAAAGGTGACGAGTTTTTTATCAGGCAGTTTTTCTCAAGGGTGGTTTACGATCCCGTCTTAACAGGGCGGGATTTTTTTATACCCACAGGCCAGAGAGCCAGCCGAGCAAAAGGCATATCAATACAATAACAGGAGAGGGGAGGCGTGTCAGTGCCAGCAGCAGCCAGGTGCCTGCAATAACACCGATATTAAGGATACTCACTGTTTTAAATTCCGTAATGGAAATATCCTTCATCATATAAAAAGTGGAAGCCACCATTATGCCCACCACTACTGCGTTGATGCCCTCCAGCGCGCGGAACACAACAGCATAGCGCTGTAGATTATGCCATATAGGAAAAAAGAATAATACCAGTAGGGCGCTGGGCAAAAAGATCGCTAAGGAGGCAATGATACAACCCAATACCTGCCAGGCAGGTCCTTTGTCATTCATAGCCATCCCACCCATAAAGGACGAGATGGAAAAAACCGGTCCGGGTATAGCGCGTACAATACCAGCCCCGGTATAAAAATCATCCCGCTCAATGCTGATCACATTTTCCTTCTTGTAAAGGTTTTTCCTGATTACCTGTTCCGACTTGGGCCTTTCCACATATTGCTCATACATCATGGGGATCAAGACCTGTCCGCCACCAAATACCAGGCTGCCAAAACGATAGGTATTTTCAAACAGGTTCAAAGGCCGGCGATTGGGCCAGTCCTGGGTCCGCGCCAATTCACTCACCAAACCCGCGGCAATGAACAGGATGGCAAAAAGCCAGATATTACCCCACTTGATCTTTTTGGGAGGAATGCCTTTTTGCGGGATCCGTTTGTCACTGAGGTTGGTAACAAATCCGCCCGCCACGATCAGGATGGGAAATACCCAGGGACTTTTAAACAGGAAAAATGTGACGATGGCACTTACCAGCAATATTACCGTGGTGATGGTATTGTGAATAGCCAGCCTGAAAGATTTCGCCGCTGCAAAAGCCAGGAAGCCTACAGCCATGGGCTGAATAAACTTGAAGACGCCCATATTTTGTGAGTGCGTATCAAAGTAGGGCAGCACAAAAGAAAAGGCCCCCATGAGCAAACAGGCCGGCGATATCCAGATAAGCAAGGTCAACACAGCCAGGGGAATACCGCCTCTTTTGTAGCCGATAAGGGTAAGCACCTGGGTAGAAGATGCACCGGGCAACAGCTGACAAAAGGAATTATAATCCAGCACTTCCTTTTCGGTTACATCGTGCCGTTGGTGCACAAAGGTTTTCATCACCATCCCAAAATGACCTTGTGGGCCACCAAAGGCGGAAATACTATGAAGAAAAACAGCTCTTAGAAAAGGTATATGTCGTAACAGTACCATGAAATCAAACTACACGGGCACGAAAGGTACTAAACTTATCCAAGCCATAGTTATTCTGCCTTCCACTTTGAGCGGGGTTCGTAATAATGCCAAAGCAGGGCAGCTAGTTTACGGCACAGTACCCAGCCTTCATTGGAGGGTTCCCAACTTTGATCTTCCAGATTTTTGGTATTGATGGTATAAGCATAAGCGCCATGGGGCGCCATTACCAGGATAGTTTCATTGCGCGATTGGTTTACTTCTCCCGTTTTGGAGGCCACAAAGATATAGGGTGGCACTTGCGAGATCCCGTTCACATCATGATAGTTCCTTCCCAACACGCGCAGCATTCGCTCACTCGCTTTGGTACTGATTACTTCTCCCCGGTATATTTTTTCCATTAGTGTGGTCATTTCGCGGGGAGTCATTTGTCCCCAGCCAAATTGTTTCCGGTTATGCTCCCGGCCCGGTGTTCTGGAATTTACCCGCGTCAATTGAAGTCCGAGTGAATCCAGCAGTTGATTGATCCGGCCACCGCCACCCGCCAGGCTTTGCAACCAAAGACTCGCCGTATTGTCGCTCATGGTCAGCATCAACATCATCACTTTGCTGAGTTCTATTTTCTCGCCGCTTTTGAAAGAGCCAAGTATATCTTCCCCGGCATACAGTAAGGAGTCCTTATATTCCAGTTGCTGATGGTATTGCAATTCACCTTTCTCTATTTTATCCATGATGCCTACCAGGATGGGCACTTTCACAATGCTGGCGGTGGGGAATAAGGTGTCTGCCTGGTAGGCGGCCACTTTACCCGTGCGCAGGTTTTTTACATAAATACCGGCCACCCCCCGGAGTTTTTGGCTTTTCACCAATTCATCTATTTTTTGCTGCAGCTTCCGGTCGGTGCGGGTTTGTGCAGTCAGGTTACCCACCAGGATGAGTAAAAACAGGCAAACGGTTAATCTCTTGCAGTAAAACATAGCCAACTGTTTGTTTTAGGTTAGGTTTACTAATATAAAGGGTAAATATGAAATATCGCCTGAAAACCTTACTGGGACTGGTTAAAAGCCAGGCGCTCCCTGATGAGACATGTTCGGTTATATTGACTATTCCTAACCGTTAGCTATATATGAAGGAGTGGGAGGTTTACAAATCAACGATAGTACCCATTGCGCTCTATCTCTTCGGCTACTTTATCGGGCACCAGGTACCGAATGGATTTGCCTTCTTTGATGGTGTTCCTGATATGCGTGGCGGATATCTCCAGAAGAGGAGCTTTTAAAACTTCTACCTGCGCGCCTTCATAGGTAGCGGTTATTTCATGGCCCGGGCGCTTGTATACGTAGATGGGGTAGTTTGTAAGAATGTGCTGGTAATTTTTCCAGCGGGGCAGGTTTTCAAAACTGTCGCTTCCCATGATCACGGCAAATTCATGCTGAGGATATTTCTCACTTAGGTAAGTCAGCGTGTCGGCCGTGTAAGAAGGGCGGGGGAGACGGAACTCTATATCAGTGACTTTTAATTGGTGAGATTGTTCTATGGATAACTGTATAAAATACAGTCGGTGAAATTCATTGAGCAATCCTGCCGAGGGTTTCAGCGGATTCTGGGGAGATACTACAAACCATACCTGGTCAAGGCTGGTATACTGCACCATATGCTGGGCAATAATTAGGTGACCGTGGTGGATGGGATTGAACGAACCGAAATACAGGCCAACTTTCATACCGGGGCAGATAATTGAACTATGGTGATGTGGTTAAACTAATTCTTCTATAAAGATATTATCTGCTTCGTTAAGCCGGAGACTCAGGTTATAGCCGGCTACACTGATGGAGATAGGATCACCCAGGGGAGCTATTTGTTCTACTTTCACGGTTTCACCGGGTACACAGCCCATTTCCATGAGCTTTAGAAAAAGATCGTTGTCCTCAAAAGACATGATAGTTCCTCTTCCTCCTGACCTTAACTCTGATAATCTTTTCATTTTGCTTTGTTTATGTGCAGTCGACCCGGTATCAATAACATCCGAAGCTTTGAAATAGATCATTTTACAGCCCCTATATTATTCAGGTACATCCAACAACAAATGTAGCTTTGTATCTATAATTACGCTTACGATTTTCGAAACTTATGCAAACAACAGCGCCCGTTGACTTTCATTTTCTGCAGGCCACCAGCCTGAAAGACAGACAGCTACTCAAAGCTTTCCTGCGATCCTTGTTTAAAAAAGAGGGGGCAAAGCTCGAATCCCTGCGCTATATCTTTTGTTCGGATAAGTACCTGCTGGAGATCAACCGGCAATACCTAAACCACGATGACTACACAGACATCATCACCTTTAACCTCTCGGACAGTCCGGTTCCTGTAAATGGCGAGATATACATCAGTGTAGACCGGGTGAAGGACAATGCCCTGAAATTCAGTACTCCTTTCCGGCAGGAGCTACACCGGGTGATCTTTCATGGCGCCTTGCACCTCTGCGGATACAAAGACAAGACGGCAAAAGATGAAAAACTTATGCGGGCAAAAGAAGACGAGTGCCTTACCCGGTATAAAAAAGTTCTACAGCATTAAGTAGGGTTAGCCTGAGTATTCTCCAATCACCATTGATAATTACGTCTTTGGCTAATTAGTACAATTTCAGCACGTCCCGATGACCTTACTGCAGGGATACTAGCCAGCCATTACCCCTAATATATTCTTTCAACTACGGTATGATAATGTAGCCGCCCAGCTAGATTACTTCCAAAGCGCCAATTATACCTTGCCCCATTCCATCCTGGTTAATATTTCGGCCAACATGTACAGGATTGGGTTTATATACGCCACCGGTCAACTTACTCCCACTGGCCAGCAAATGGTAGAGTGCCTTAGGCAGGAGATCATATCCCTTGTAGAAAAGAAATACCATACTGCCTCTTTCCACTCTTACCTGGGTCATTCCTTTACTGCCAGCTATGGCAATTATCTTTTTCAATACGACCAGGGTTATTCAATGGATATATTGCTGGCTCCAGAGAAAATCGCCCTGAATAATCTTCTTTCGCCCTCGCTCCAGTCCTGTGGGATTGGCATAATAAGCACTACAGATTTTACTATGCTGCGGTGGGGTGAGCATGACCTTGCCCGGTGGGCAGCGTATGCCGAGGAAGTAATTGATCAATTAAAGACTCTTGACAGTAACCGGATGTGCTCCAAGTATAAAGAACCCTGTGTATTACAACCGCTATTGCAAATGGTTATAGCCAACAAAGGATACAACAGGTCTTCAAAAAGTGCTCAATTATTTCAATGATGGCAGGGGAAAAAGCTGGTTTCAAATGCATGGGGTCCTATGTCGGTATATTAAACCTCATCAACCTGGCCAGGGAGTATACAGGAAGGGCCATTGACATGATTCAACTAAAGGAATTCAATACCGATCAGGGCGGGTGAACCTAATAGAATGCTATATCAAGATGGCCTCCCTTACCAGTAACAGCACTTCCAAGGCCTGGAAGTACTTAGAATAGGCCATGACTCTGGCCGAAAACCTTTAAGGAACGTTACAAGCCAATCAGTGTTTATTATGAAGCAGGCAAATTTGCTATCTAATACCAGTACAAGGTTAAAAGAAGGCATGGAGCTTAGCTTACCTATCCGCAATTATCCAGGGATGTAAGTCCAGATGCCGATGGGTTGGAGTATAGAGAACCGAGTTTTAAATAGGTTAGGCCCTAGCCATACTCAAAGACTCACCAATGCACGTAAATACCTGGAACAAGCCCTTGCCAAAACTTCCGATAATAAGGAGGTAAATGAATTTTTAAGATCTCTCCCATAACATTTTCTACCTTCTTGCGTTCCACGTGGAACACGCCGTCTAAATCAGTTCCTTACATAATTATCAAACACTCCATACCTTTCACCATAGGGGTTAATTCCTCTTTTTTTATGCCTTTATTTCTTACTTACACCTAAGTAAGGCTATCACCATCCGCAAGGATTCTATTCTCTTACCCTCACGCATTCATAGCCTCATATACTCCAATGCTGCTACTAGCTTTTGTCCTTCTAACAGATGAATCTTACTAAAACGAAAACTGCTTACAAACCGCTT
This sequence comes from uncultured Paraflavitalea sp., assembly GCA_966211765.1. Classification (GTDB taxonomy): domain Bacteria; phylum Bacteroidota; class Bacteroidia; order Chitinophagales; family Chitinophagaceae; genus Paraflavitalea. The sequence goes on along the minus strand of CBIHOV010000008.1, from coordinate 99,372 downwards.
GTTTCACCTTATGGAAGGCCAATCCTATCTTAATAAAACCCCTTTAATTCCATGGTTCCTCCGTTCATTCTCCATTCATCCTCCATTGATCTTCCATTAATTAATGGACAATGAATGGAGAATCATTGAACTTTTAATGAAAACAGAATGAACTTTAAGTAGTCCCAATCCGAATCCAATAAGGTCCATCAGGGTTTCAATAAGTCGGATAATGGCTCATAGCCTATTCGATTGATCTAAATCCTTGGTAGAAAAATACCTTCCCAGCCACTTGGCAGGTTTCCATCCTTCATTCTCCTCCAATTTCAATTACAAGACCATTCATCAGGAACAGAAAAACAAGTGCATTAAACAGGCTGAAGCGCATCAGCACCTGATTAAGAGAATCCTCTCCCGAATAAAACTGCCTGCTAAGAGTAGGATACTGTGGGAAGTCAGCATATCTCATTGGAAAAGTCATGGTATAACATCCTTCAAAGTAAAGAGTGAATTAAACCTTAGTGAACCCAACCAGCGCAAATAGGGTAGGAAGTCAGCTAACCCATAACCCTTGGTTCCACGTGGAACAGGTTAATCCCCGAAACATCCTACATTAATGTAATTTTGCAGCCTATGTTTCCAGAATACGATGTAATAGTAGTAGGTGCCGGTCATGCAGGTTGTGAAGCGGCAGCAGCAGCAGCCAACCTTGGGTCAAAGGTTTTATTGGTGACCATGAATATGCAGACCATTGCCCAAATGAGTTGCAACCCTGCTATGGGTGGTATTGCCAAAGGCCAGATTGTGCGGGAAATAGATGCCATGGGTGGATACTCCGGTATTGTTTCCGATAAGAGTATGATCCAATTCAGGATGCTCAATAAGTCAAAGGGTCCTGCTATGTGGAGTCCCCGGTCACAAAATGACCGTATGTTATTTGCCGCTACCTGGAGAGAGATGCTTGAAAACACTCCTAATGTAGACTTCTACCAGGACATGGTTAGGTCCATCATCATCAAGGATAATAAAGCCTGCGGAGTAATTACCGGATTAGGGCATGAAGTAAAAGCCAAAGCAGTAGTCGTAACCAGTGGAACCTTCCTCAATGGTGTTATCCATATTGGCGAAAAACGTTTCGGCGGAGGCAGGGTAGCAGAGAAAGCAGCTACGGGGATCACCGAGCAATTGGTAGAACTGGGCTTTGAAAGTGATCGCCTTAAAACAGGAACACCTCCCCGGGTTGATGGAAGAAGCCTTGACTATAGCCAGATGGAAGAACAAAAAGGAGATGAAGATATCGTAGGCTTCTCTTACAAGGATGTTCAAAAACCAACTCAACAAAGAAGTTGCTGGATCACCTATACCAATCAACAGGTACATGATATTCTTAAAACAGGTTTCGACAGAAGCCCCATGTACACAGGAAGAATTGAAGGTGTTGGTCCCAGGTACTGCCCCAGTATCGAAGACAAGATCAATCGTTTTGCAGAAAGAGACCGACACCAGTTATTCATAGAACCTGAAGGATGGAATACGGTTGAGATCTATGTCAACGGCTTCTCTACTTCACTCCCCGAAGAAGTTCAATACAAAGCTTTACAAACAGTACCCGGCTTTGAAAATGTGCGTATGTTCAGGCCAGGTTATGCCATTGAATACGATTACTTTCCACCCACACAACTTAGCCATGCCCTGGAGACTAAGCTCATTGGCAACCTTTTCTTCGCCGGCCAAATTAATGGAACCACCGGTTATGAAGAAGCAGCCTGCCAGGGATTAATGGCCGGCATCAATGCTCACCAAAAAGTAAGACAACTGGAACCTGTCATCCTAAAAAGAAGTGATGCCTATATAGGTGTACTCATCGATGACCTGATCAGCAAGGGTACAGAAGAACCGTACCGCATGTTTACTTCCCGCGCAGAATTCAGAACATTACTGCGCCAGGACAATGCTGATCTAAGGTTAACAGAATTAAGTTACCGATTAGGATTAGCTGATCAGGATAGAATGGATCTTGTGATCGAAAAGAGAACCGGTACAGAAAAGATCAAATCTATACTGAAAGAACTTTCCCTTGATCCTACTGAAGCAGATGCATTCCTCCAATCAAAAAACTCTGCTCCCTTACCACATAAACAGAAGACCATCCAGGTATTACTTCGACCCAATATCTCCTTACTGGAAATGATGGATCAGCTGCCTACAATTAAAAATGCACTATCCGGATTCTCTCCCGATACAATCGAGCAAGCAGAAATACAGATCAAGTATGATGTATACATCGAGAAAGAAAAGGAGATCGTGAAAAGAATGAGCCAGCTGGAAGACCTCATGATCCCGGAAAACTTTGACTACGAAAGAGTGGCTGCATTGTCAAATGAAGCTTTGTCTAAATTCAAAAAGATCCGTCCACGTACATTAGGACAAGCCAGCCGGATCAGCGGAGTAAATCCAAGCGATGTACAAATTCTCATGGTTTACATGGGTCGCTAAATAATAAAGTGAGTCATCAATAAGTAAGTGTCTCCCGACTATCTACTTACTGATGACTCACTTCAAATAAACTATAGAATACGTTTCGCCTTTTTAAAACTCCAACGCATTTACAATCGCTTCCAGGTATTCCTGATCTGTCAAGTCAAACTCATCCAATTCAGCGCTGTCCACATCCAACACACCTATCACTATTCCATCACGAATAACCGGTACTACAATTTCAGACTTCGATAAGCTGCTACACGCAATGTGTCCAGGAAATTGTTCCACATCTGGAACGATCAATGTTTGCTTTTGTTCCCAACTGCTTCCACATACTCCCTTACCATAACGGATGCGTGTACACGCTACTGGTCCCTGAAACGGTCCAAGCACCAATTCATTTTCTTTCACTAAATAAAAGCCTACCCAAAACCAACCAAACTGCTCTTTCAACGCAGCTACCACATTTGCCAGATTCGCTACCAGATCCGGCTCACCCTCTATCAACGCTTTTATTTGCGGTATTAAAGATTCATATTGTTCCCTTTTTGTACCCTTCAGCACCAATAGATCTTCTGCCATAATATTATAATAAAATATAATTAAATTTTTTCTTCACAATTCTTCCCACATTTTTAAAACCAGCCCCAACCTACAATCACGATCTTTCTACACATTTTACAAACCGTATTTAGCGCTGATCTCCAGCATACGCTCGATTGGTTTCCTCGCTGCTACCCGCAAGTGCTCATCCATCGTTATCTCGGGCAATTCGTACTCCATGCACAGATATAATTTTTCCAGCGTATTCAGTTTCATGTGTGGACAATCGTTACAAGCACAGCTATTATCAGGCGGAGCAGGAATAAACGTCTTCTCCGGAGAAGACTTCTGCATCTGATGCAAAATACCTGTTTCCGTAGCCACGATATACTCCTTTGCGGAGTCTTCCTGGGTGTATTTCAACAATCCTGTCGTAGAGCCTATAAAATCGGCGATCCGGAGAATTGGCTCCTCACACTCCGGGTGAGCTATTATCTTGGCGTTAGGGTGCCTTACTTTCAGTCTGGTGATCTTCTCGAGGCTAAAGATCTCATGCACCATGCAGGCTCCATTCCACAAAACCATGTCCCGACCCGTCTTTTTGACCAGATATGCTCCCAGGTTTTTATCCGGAGCAAAGATAATCGGTTGATCCACAGGCACACTTTCCACAATCTTCTCGGCATTGCTCGACGTGCAGATGATATCACTCAGCGCTTTGATGTCTGCAGTGCAGTTGATGTACGAGATCACCAGGTGGTTGGGGTGCTTCGCTTTGAACTGCCTGAACAGCTCGGGAGGTGCACTATCTGCCAGGGAGCAGCCCGCCTTCAGGTCGGGCAGTAAGACTTTCTTGTGCGGGTTTAAGATCTTCGCTGTTTCCGCCATGAAATGCACGCCGGCAAAAACGATGATGTCGGCATCCGTCTTCTCCGCCTTTTGGGCCAACCCCAGACTATCCCCGATATAATCGGCCACATCCTGGATATCCGCCTCCTGGTAGTAGTGCGCCAACACAATTGCATTTTTTTCTTTTTTCAATCTTTCGATTTCCCCAAACAGGTCCAGCGTGGGGTCAACGTCCACATCCAGGAACCCTGCTTTAGCTATGTTTTCTTTTGCTTCTCCTATGTGCATATCTACCATAGTATTTATTATTACTTATCTATTATTATAAAGAACCTATTACTATTACGGGTGTGAATTCGTGGATAAAACCTTCTTCACAAATTTTGGTAAAGTTACAACAACACCTTTATCCACTGTTTTCCACAATTCATTAACAGTCAGAACCTCCCGCTGGTTGTGCATCTACGCCCTTTTTCCACGTATGTGGATTAAAAAGGACCGGTATAAATAAACACTATCCACAGCACAATAGGGGTGTTAATGGAGGTGGAATAACCCTGGGTTTGTGTACACCCCTTTTCCGGCAGGCACCGGGTCGACAACTTTTAATCCAAGTATCCACCATTTCCGGAGTACCAATTCCCGGGTTTTCCACTGCTTTCCCTACTTATTCACGAAATCGTGGGGACACTGTCTTCACATGCGCGTTTCACGGAAAAAAATGCCTTCTTCAACACAATAAAAGCCAAAATATGCGTTGATCTCCTTTCTTTCAAAAATCACACATTTAACGACCTATCTCCGGTCCTAATCTCCTCAAAACAAAGAACTGCCTGCAGGCAAACCGTTTTATCCAGTTAAATTATCCTGCCTGATTAAAATGAACTCCGACAAAACACCCCATTTTCTCTAAATCTCCCCCTTTGCCCGGATAATATTATAAACCTGTAAAATAGGTAATGCCATGAGAATAATAATTGGCATAAGATCAACATCATAAAACGCTGTGTTGGTGCATATTTGACCCTGTTTTCCACAATTTGTTCATAATCTTTTTTACCCTATTTTTGCCATCCGCTTAAAACAACGGGAGTAATATAATATTATATGTCTATCATTCAGACCATCCGCGACAAAGCTGCGTGGATCATTATTGCAGCGATTGCTTTAGCATTGATCGCCTTTATTGTACAGGATGCCTTTAGTGGAAGAAGTGGGGGATTATTCAGTGGACAATCAACCACCCTCGGAAAGATCAACGGTACGAAAGTCGATGTTATGGACTTCGAGAAAAGACTTGCCACCGCTGAAAACAACTACACCGCCAATGGCCAGCATGTGGATGAACAATTCCGCCAGCAGATCCGCGAAAGCCTTTGGAATGAATATGTGGAAAACGCAGTTCTGGACAAAGAGCTCGATAAACTGGGCTTTGTAGTAAGCGACAAAGAAAAAGGTGACATATTATATGGTGCTAACCCGCCCCAGCAATTGCGTCAGCAATTCACCAACCCACAAACCGGTGCTTATGATGCACAGGCAGCTTTCCAGGCTATCCGCGGTCTGAAAAAGAAATCGCCTGAATACAATAATTTTTGGGGTGAATTTGTACCTGCCCTGGAAAAACAGCGCATCCGCGAAAAATTCGTGGGCATGATCGGTAAAAGTTACTATGTACCAAAATGGCTCATAGAAAAGAGAAATACCGACAATAGCCAGCTGGCCTCTATCTCTTATGTTAATATTCCTTACAACAGCATCGCCGATTCTACCATCAAGGTAACTGACGATGAGGTGCGCAAATATGTGGAAGAACACAAAGAAGCTTTCAAACAGGATAAAGTGCGCGGCATAGAATACGTAATGTTCAATGCAGCACCCAGCGCAGCCGATTCAGCTGCTGTGCGTGAGCGTGTGGAAAAACTGAAAGATACTTTTGCCACTACTTCGGATATCAACGCTTTCTTCCTGAGGGAAAATAGCCAGACTCCTTATTATGCCAGCAATATTTCCCGCAAAGAAATAAAGATCGAAAAAATTGACTCTATTGTTAAGACACCCGTTGGCGGTGTATACGGACCTTACCTCGATGGCGGTTCCTATACCCTGGCTCGTATCGTGAGTGAAAAGCAATGGCCCGATTCCGTAAAAGTTCGTCACATACTGGTAGCTACTCACCAGCGCGATCAGCGCACAGGCGAATTACAACCCGTTCGTTACGACTCTACTGCCAAACGTATTGTTGACAGTGTGGAACTGGCCATTAAAGGCGGCGCCAACTTCGATACCCTTTGCATAAAATATTCTGACGACGGTACGAAAGAGACGGGTGGTATATATGATAATGTAGTATCCGGCCGTATGACTGCAGAGTTCAACGACTTCATTTTTGGTAAACCTGTCGGCTCAAAGGGCGTGGTAAAAACAGAATATGGTTACCATTATATAGAGATCCTCTCTCAGAAAGGTTCTTCTCCAGCCTATAATATCGCCTATTTTTCCCAGCCTGTTTATCCAAGCGAGCTGACCACCAATACTGCTCATCAGGCAGCTTCTACATTTGCTTCGGAAAGTCGCGACAGGAAAGCGTTTGAGGACAATATCAAAAAACAGAACCTTACCAAGTTCAACGCTTATGATGTTCAGCCCCTGGAAAGCAATATTCCCGGACTGGGCAGCAGCCGCGCCCTGGTTAAGTGGATGTACAATGATGCCAAGATCGGTGATGTAGCTGCAGAGCCTTATTTTATAGGTGACAAATACATTGTACCAGTATTGGTAAACAGCTATGACAAAGGCACCATGCCAATCGAAAGAGCTCGCCCCCTGGTAGAATTTAAAATACGCAATAAGAAGAAAGCCGAGCAGATCAGTCAGAAAGTAGGTACGCCTGCTTCACTCGATGCAGTGACCAAAGTCGTGAACCAGCCTGTTCAACAACTGGATAGTGTGGCATTCTCTGCGGGTTATATTCCAAACCTGGGTAATGAGTCAAAACTCATTGGCGCTTCTTTCAACAAGAATTACCAGGCCAAAGTATCTGATCCCATTTATGGAGAGATTGGTGTGTATTATATCAAGGTAAATAATGTTACTGCCCAGCCCAATGCCGGATTGGATATCAAGATGCAGCAACAAATGGCAGCTCAGCAAATTCAGCGTAGCAGCTACCTGATCATCGAAACATTGAAGAAGGCAGCCGATATTACCGACAATCGCTACAAGTTCTACTAAACTGTTCTAACATATAATATTACAGAGAGGTCCCGTTCATTAGAACGGGATCTTTTTTTGTGCCAATTCAGGGCTCATTTTGCTTTCAGGGCAACCAATTGCAACGTAACTTTGTTAATATTCCTGAAACAGATAAGTCATGAGCGATGAGATCATTAATAAGGTAACTGCCAGTGGGCTGATCACGTTGGACCTCGAGGAGTACTATCCCAAAGAGGAGATAGGGCTATTTGATCTGAAGCCACACCTGTTCATGGAACTCATCCTCAAAGAAAAAGATTTCCGCGCTGCCCTTCAGCAGATCGACTGGACAATCTACCAGGACAAAGTAGTAGCTGTTACCTGTACAGCAGATGCCATTATTCCCATGTGGGCTTATATGCTGGTAGCCACTTACCTGCAGCCCGTGGCAAAAGACATTATCTTCGGAAACGAACAAACAGCCAGGCAACAACTTTTCATTCAAAATATAGCAGCTATCCCGGAGGCCGAATACACCGATCAACGGGTGGTGGTAAAGGGTTGCGGTGATCTACCCATTGGTGAATTTGCCTACCTGGAGATTACCAAGAAATTGCGGCCGGTAGCTAAAAGTATTATGTATGGCGAACCGTGTAGTACAGTTCCCATCTTCAAAAAGAAATAATTGTATTTGCGTCCTGCCGTATGGCGGGATGTTTTTTTATATACCGTGTCTGTTGTGTGAACCTGCTTGCCGGTGAGAACCAATCCCCATCAAGGGATTTGATCTAATTTAGCCATCAAACATCTTTCCCATGGATGTCGAAATACTATCCCGTGTTCAGTTTGCATTCACCATTGCATTTCATTACATCTATCCGCCATTAAGTATTGGTCTGGGTTTGCTGCTCGTCATTTTTGAGGGGATGTACCTCAAAACAGGCGATAAGCGTTACGAACAGATCACCCGTTTCTGGATAAAGATCTTTGCGCTCATCTTTGGTATCGGCGTAGCCACCGGCATCATCATGGAATTTGAGTTTGGTACCAACTGGGCTACTTACTCTAAATACGTAGGCGATATTTTTGGCAGTGCCCTGGCTGCAGAAGGCATCTTTGCTTTTGCCCTTGAATCAGGCTTTCTCGGCATCCTCATCTTTGGCTGGAACAGGGTAGGGCCCAAAGTCCATTTTTTCTCTGCCCTCATGGTATTCCTCGGTTCGATGTTTTCCGCCGTATGGATCGTGGTGGCCAATTCCTGGCAGCAAACACCCGCTGGTTTCAGGATCGTAGGCGAAGGGATGAATGCCCGTGCCGAGATCACCGATTTCTGGGCCATGGTATTTAACCCTTCCAGTGTAGAACGCCTCACCCATGTGTGGATAGGAGCCTTCCTGGCAGGCGCTTTCCTGGTGCTAAGCGTAAATGCCTGGTACATCTTAAAAAACAAACACCTCACCCTGGCCAAACCCTCTTTCAAAATAGCCCTCATCACCGCCACCATTTTTTCCCTGCTTCAATTGTTTGTGGGTCATAAAAGCGCCGATGGCGTTTCCAAAAACCAGCCGGCCAAACTGGCTGCCCTCGAAGGGCATTATGATTCCCTGGCCACAGGTGATATGTACCTGCTGGGGTATGTGAACAATAAAACCCAGGAAACAAAAGGTATCCGTATTCCCGGCGGGCTTTCTTTCCTCATTCATGGAGATTTCAAAGCACCCATTAAGGGGTTGAATGCCTTTCCTGAAAACGAACGCCCCCGGCAGGTAAATGCCATCTTTCAGTTTTACCATATTATGGTGGCGATAGGAGTTTCCCTCATTGCTTTATCCGTTTTCGCCACCTGGCTTTATTACCGCAATAAGCTGTTTGACAAACGATGGCTGCTGTGGATATTTGTATGGTCCGTGCTGCTGCCGCAGATTGCCAACCAGGCGGGATGGTTTGCAGCGGAAATGGGCCGGCAACCCTGGGTGGTCTATGGATTGCTTCGAACATCCGATGCCCTGTCTAAAGCAGTCACTGCCAACCAGGTACTATTTTCGCTCATCATGTTTATGGTAGTGTACCTGCTGCTGCTGATACTCTTCCTGTATTTGCTCAACAAGAAAATACAACACGGGCCGGTGGATTACGGTTCCAAAGAAGATATTGAAGAAGGCAGTAAGCGCGACAACCCATTATTAGCACATTAACCTGTCAACACATGGAAACATTTCTCGGACTTGACTATAATGTATGGTGGTTCCTGGTATTTGGGGCCGTCATCAGCGGGTATGCTATCCTCGATGGGTTTGACCTGGGAGCTGGTGCCCTGCACCTCTTGTTAAAAAAAGAACAAAGCCGGCGCATAGCGCTCAATGCCATCGGGCCTGTGTGGGATGGTAATGAAGTTTGGCTGGTGATCGGAGGCGGCGCTTTATTTGCCGGTTTTCCCATAGCCTATGCAGCGATCTTTTCTGCCTTCTATATTCCCTTCATGGTCTTTTTGGTAGGTATCATCTTCCGGGCGGTGGCCATTGAGTTTCGGAGTAAAGAGCCGATGCTCTGGTGGCGCAAGACCTGGGATATCGTTTACTCTGCCGCCAGTATTATTATTGCCCTTTCGCTGGGTCTTATGCTGGGCAATGTAGCATTCGGAATTCCACTCAATGAGCAACAGGAGTTTGCCGGCAACTGGCTCTCTTTCTTCAATCCGTTTTCCATCATGGTAGCCATCACCACCCTGGCTTTGTTTATGATGCATGGCTCCATTTACCTGACCATGAAAACCGAAAAGCGGCTCTATGCCAGGCTGCGCCTGCTTTCCCGGAACTTCATTATTTTCTTTGTACTCAGTTTTGTCATCACTACCCTCTATACACTATTGTACATACCACACCTCAGTGATTTCTTTCGCTCCAATCCGGCGGCATTTATTATTCCTATATTAATGGTATTGAGTATTGCCAATATTCCACGACAGATCAAGAAGGGAAAATACCGCTATGCATTTTTCAGCTCAGCCTTTACGATTGCTTTATTGCTCGTGATGGTAGCACTGGAAGTATATCCGTACCTGTTGTATTCCACTGTCAATCCCGCCAACAGCATTACGGTCCACAATGGCGCTTCTTCCTATAAGACCATGAAGATCTTGCTAACCATTGCCGTGATCGGTACGCCATTGGTAGCCATTTATACTTCCTTTGTTTTCTGGACCTTCAAAGGAAAAGTAAAGCTTGATGAAATGAGTTATTGAGATCAGCGACCAGCCGCCAACACAGTAATCAATAATTAATAATCAGTAATTATAAAGTAGCGCCCACTTTTTCCAGTAATGCTTTTGTTTTCTTAATACCTTCTACAGGGTCGCCCTTGCTGCCTTCGAATTCTATACCGATATAACCGGTAAAGCCGGCATCCTTTACTATTTTGAGCATTTTGTAGTAATCAGTTTCTATGCAATTACCCTGCGCATCAAATTCATAAGTTTTGGCGCTTACTCCTTTGGCATAAGGCATCATTTCCTGGGTACCTTTATAGCGGTCATACTCTTCTATGCACTTTCCATCATACATACCTTTACCATCACGCTTCACACAGAAGTTACCAAAATCGGGCAGGGTGCCTACATTGGGTTTGTTTACCCCTTTCATTACCCCCACCAGCCAGCTGCCATCGGAAGTATAACCACCATGGTTTTCCACGATCACATTGATACCCGCTTTGGCGCCGTATTCGCCCAACCGGCTCAACCCATCAATAGCGGCTTTCTGCACATCCTCCCTGCTGCCTTCTCCATGTGCATTCACACGGATGGTGGCACAACCCAGGTATTTCGCAGCATCCACCCATTGATAATGGTTTTCTACTGCTTTCAGTCTTTCCTTATCATCGGGGGCGCCCAGCGATCCTTCGCCATCGACCATAATGAGGTGGTTCTTTACGCCATTGTCATGGCACCGTTTCAGCAACTCGGCCAGGTATTTCTCATCCTTCGCTTTGTCTTTGAAAAACTGGTTCACATATTCTACTACGTCAATGCCATAGTCTCTTTTGGACACCAGCGGAAAATCGAGGTTGTCCAGTTTTTTATCAAAGAGGTCTTTGTGCAGCGACCACTGTGCCAGGGAGATGGTGAAGAACATTTTGGCAGCGGCAGCGACTGTGCCGGCCGTAGAAGTGTCTGTTTTAGGAGTATCAGTGGCAGGCGTTCCATCACTGCAGGCAGCAAACCCGGTAGATACTGCACCAAAACCGGCGGCCAGTCCACCCAGTTGTTGCAAAAAACGACGACGATTGGTTGACATAAAGAAAGTGTTTTTTCAGGAAGCAATAATTTGATCTCAGAATACTGAAAATACAACAATATCGGGAAAGAATAATGCCGCTAAAACCATCCGCGCCTTCTAAAGGCCCGCAACATCCATATGGGGATCAACAACATCAACCCAACGGCAATGAAAAAGCCCCATTTGTTGTGAATGGAAGGAATATTGTCGAAGTTCATTCCAAAAATGCCGCCTATCACCGTGGCGGGCGCCAGCAGGCAGGTTACTATGGCCATCACCTTCATCACCTCATTCAGTTTGAGGTTCACATTATTGATATAAAGGTCCTGCATACTCGTCATCATATCACGGTAGTTCTCACTCAGGTCATAGGCCTGGATAATATGATCATATACGTCTTTGAAATACTTGGTGGTCCGGTCGTCGAGCAGATCACTCTCACTCCGGATAATGCCGTTGACCAGATCGCGAACGGGAGCAATATTCCGCTTGAGGACGATCAGTTCCTTGCGAAGCTGGTTAATGCGTGCCAGCGATTTCGTATTACTGCGGCGGATCACTTCTTCTTCTACGAGCTCTACCTGCTCGCCCAGTTTCTCCATTACCTGGAAATAATTATCTACAATAATATCCAGCATGGCATAGAGGAGGTAATCGGCCGTACGCTGCCGTATTTTGCTATTGCCAAATCTTAGCTTGTTGCGAACGGGATCAAATACATCCCGGCTGGCATCTTCCTGGAAGGAGATCACAAAATCCTTACCTAGTGCGATACTGATCTGCTCTGTTTCTACCGTTCTGGTTGTCTCATTGAAATACAACATATTCAGCAAGCAGAACAAAATTCCCTCTACCTCATCCATCTTGGGACGCTGGTGCATGCTGAGTATATCTTCAATAAGCAGGGGGTGAATGCTAAACTGGTTGCTCACGGCCTCTACATCGGCTTTCCGCAGTCCGTCTATATTGATCCAACTGATCCGGTTATTATTCCTGTAGCCAAAACAATCCTGCACCTTGTCAAACTTTCGCTCTTCCATGGAATCGGAATTGTAATCGTATACCGTGATTACAATTTCCGTGGCCTCCTCACGTTGGGAGGGCGCTGTGGGATTGATATTGAATATTTCTTTTGTCCGGTGTGTACCGAATAAAGAAGGCAAGCCAAGATAGCGTAGATATTTCTGCGGATCCATATTCATAGGCGAATAATCACTGAAAAATTAAGCATAAAAACCATACCTAAAAAATAATGCTCCCGCAGTACAGACTGCGGGAGCATTTATGCGAAGAGAAAGGTCAATTAAGCTATTCTATATTATTCAGATCAAGGTCTACACCATGTGAATTGCCTTCAACTTTTAGCAGCGCGGGGAAAGCAGCATTGTTCAATATCCACAGGCGGGTAGTACCACCGGGACCTTCTACCTGGATCGCATCCACCGTTTTGCCGCCAACTTTTAAAGCAGTCTGCTCACCTTGTTTCACCGTGAAGGTCTGATCATTGTACACAAACTTTTTATCCTGCTGCAGGCTGTTCCATTGTGCTTTTGAGAGCATAAGTACGGTAGTTTCATCGCCCAGGTCTTCATCGGTGCCCGCGGTAGGCTGACTCCAGTAACCATGTGTGGCCGTTTCCAGCGATTTCTTTTTCATTACCCAGCCGCCGGTTCCCATGCCCTCAATATTCCAGGCGATCTTCACATACTCGGTGCTCAGTGAATCCACCACAGCAGTCATTGGAATGGTATTGCCACCTGTAAACAGGGTATAGGTGAACTTTGATCCCTTCTTCACTACAGGGTTTACTTTATCCTGAGCCACAGTTGCCAAAGCGCTCATCAGGAAGAGTGCAAATAGTACTTTTTTCATGGTGTATGTTTGGTTGTTGTTTAAGCGAATGTACCGCAATCAAAAAGCCCGGCCAAGCATCACTGTACCGGTTAGCCCTTTTTTGACCTTAGATAACAAAATCATAAGATGGGCTGGCCATTGATCATCAATTTTTGAACGGGTACCACTCACAACTTGTCCCGCCATAGCGGGAACAGACTACCAGCCATTACAACCGTTCGTACAAAGCGCGCAGCTTTTCGCGGGTCATGATCTTTTCCCAATCCTTACCCAGGGCGTTTTCCCAGAGCGGTTTCATACCCAGGGATACATTGATCATGGATTCAAACTGCTCATCCGTCAATCCTTTGCAGATGCCAACAGGAATATCGATTTTGTTCTTCTCCACCATGCGTTTGAACTCTTCTACGCCGGCGGGATAATATTCTTCCAGGTGATTCATTACGATGCAATTACCAATGCCATGTTTGGTGCCTAGCAGGAAGCTCAGCCCATAACTTACTGCGTGCGCCACACCCACCTGAGAATAGGCGATGCTCATACCGCCTGCATAGGAAGCCATCATCAGCTTGTCGTCACATTCTTCATCCCACTGGTCTTTTTCCAGGAAAATGTATTGGCAAAGCTCCAGCGCTTTTTCGCCGTACGATTTGCTGAATTCATTGAGGTAAGTACCTTCCAGGCTTTCAATACAATGGATATAACAATCCATACCAGTATAGAAGCGCTGGTTTACAGGAGCATTGGCTGTTAAGGCAGGATCCAGTACGATCTGGTCGAAGGGGGTGAAATCCGAGTTCATGCCCAGTTTGCGGGTAGGCCCGGTCAATACTGTGGTGCGGGAAACTTCCGCACCCGTGCCGCTAAGCGTAGGGATACCGGCTTTGTATACGCCGGGCAACTTCACCAGGTCCCAACCCTGGTAATCGGCCGATGATCCGGGATTGGTCATCATTAGGGAAACTGCTTTGCCAAGGTCCATGGCCGATCCGCCACCAATGGCAATAATACCGCTCACTGTTCCAAATTCACTTTTCAACTCCGCGGCCAGTTTATCTACATAAGTAGTCTTGGGTTCATACGTAACATCCACAAATACCACTTTATCCTTTCCGCGCAAGGGGATCCTGTTGACCAGGGCCTTGCCCTCAAAATAATGGTCCACAAAGAAGACCACAGGGGCTTCTCCCTTACGACGGGGAGCCAAAATTTCATCAAGCTGATCAAAACTGCCGCGGCCATACACCACGTAGTCCACCATTTTAAAGTTTCTGAATTTCATCCGTAAGATATTTTATTGATTTCTCAACCAACGGTGATGCTGTGATAATCAACCGTATTGAATTGATGGGTGAAGGTAAGTGTAGAAAAGAAAGTAACAAAAATCCCGCGGGAGTGTATCCTGAACGTCAAAAGCAAAAGGAGGGAAGAGAATTGAATGTAGAAAGTAAAACGCAGCTAACTGCTGCGTTTTCTGGAGAGCCTAAACCAAAATGCTGAGTTTCGAGTGAAAAATAACCGCATTTACTTCCGGTGCATACGCATAAACCGGAAAATATCTTGAACTGGATTTGTAATGATGTATTGGATTGAAAAACGACAGACAAGGTTCAAACGACTGTCACATGGTGCCTGTGGATAAACGTTTTAGCACGGTTTTCAGCAGGAGATCGGGATGGAATAAAATTAATTATTTTTATTGCATGTCGACACAAAGGAGCCTGAATTTTTAGAAATAATTGCAAAATAACCGCAAAATAAGCCGTAAACTGCGTGTTTGTGCTTTACGCAAACCTTTTCGTAGATAAGTGAACTGCAAATACCTGCAACCTAAATGCATTACGCTAAAAGGCTATATTGTTTTCGGTTAACGACCGGTCAGCCACAAGTGCTGCCGCCCCAAAAACACCAGCACTATCACCGAGTGCAGGCATCAATACCGGCACTTCCACACCATTATTAAATATGTGTTTTTTCAATGATTCAACACCTGCTGTATAAATGACAGGTATGTTGCCCACACCGCCTCCTACCACAATTACATCCGGGTCGAGCAGGTTCGTAACCACAGAAACTGCTTTACCAAAGAAATGTGTGAGCCGGTTGATGGTTTCTACTGCAGCTGTATCGGTACCTCCTGTATAGCCTGCTACAATTTGCTTGAGGGAAAAGGATTGCCCGGTGAGGCGGGTATAATATTCCTGTAAAGCCGGGCCACTCAGTACTTTCTCCACACAACCCGTTTTGCCGCAATAGCAGGGGCCGCCCGATTCATCCAGGAAATTGTGACCCCATTCCCCGGCAATACCATGCCGGCCATTCCATACCTGGCCATTGATCACAATACCGCCGCCTACGCCTGTTCCCATGATGATACCAAAAACAACGCACGCTTCCGGCACCTGCTGCTTCACCACACCCCAGTGGGTTTCGGCCAGTGCAAAACAGTTGGCATCATTGGCCAGCACCACCGGTATATTCAATGCTGCCTCCAGGTCCTTTTTCAAAGGCTGTCCATTCAAAGCCGTGCTGTTACAATTCTTCATGGTTTGCAGGCGTGGGTCTAACTCGCCAGGTGTGCCAAAGCCAATGCGGGTCGGCGTTAGGCCCGACTGCTGCTGCATGGTATCCACCAGCTTTTTGATCTGCTGCACAATGTGTTCATATCCTTTGCCTGCTTCTGTATCAATACGGGTACGCAACAGGGGGCGTGCATCATTGGGTGATGGTAAAATAACACCTTCGATCTTGGTACCTCCCAGGTCGATACCCCATAAAGGATTACTCATAGCTAAGCAGGTTTATAAATATCAAATGGAGCCAGGTATTGGTGAGTACGATCAAAAATTACGTACTCCGATTGCCGATTCACGACTGCCGTTAAAGCAGCTTCGCAGCGCGCTGCAGGTCTTCCGGCGTATCAATTTCTACACCCATATAATCCACCACGATCATGCGCAGCGGTATACCATATTCCAGGTAACGCAAGCATTCCACTTTTTCGGCTGCCTCCAATGGAGTCATAGGCCAGTTGGTAAAGTTGAGCAGGGCTTGTTTCCGGAAAGCGTACACGCCAATATGCTCATAATAAGTGATGGGAGCCGAAGTATTGCGTGGATAGGGTACCACACTGCGGCTAAACATAAGAGAGTTCATATTTCTGTCTACCGCTACTTTCACAAAGTTGGGATCATCGATCTGCTCCTGTTCGTGCAGTACCTGCATCATAGAAGCAACCTGTACAGTAGGATCATTGAAGCATTGCAATAATTCCTGCAATGGCTTTTTCCTGATGAATGGCGTGTCGCCCTGTACATTCAGTACAATGTCTACCTCCATGTCAGCCACAGCTTCTGCAATGCGGTCGCTGCCACTTTCATGTTCTTTCACACTCATCTTTGCATTGCCACCGTGCGATACAATTTCCTGATAGATCACGTCACTGTCAGTAACTACCCATACTTCATCAAAAAGACCGGTAGCTACTGTGTTGTCATAGGTATGCCGGATCACTGTCTTATCCTTTAATAACTGCATCAGTTTGGCCGGGAACCTTGTGGCCGCATACCGTGCAGGTATCATTGCTATCACTTTTGCCATAATATTCTTTTCGGACCATAAAGATAACCCTACTGACAATAATATTCCCGCAGCATCCGGCCAAAATTCAGCACGGCCGATTTGCCACTCACCGTACCACTGTTGCACAGCACAATGATGCCGATATTTTTTTCCTTAATGATCATGGTATAATTGCTGAAGAGGGGGCTCTTACCGAGGAAATGATTAATGCGGAGTTTGTTCCAGGTTTCATTTTCCCATCCCAGGGCCATTCCGGGTGTTGAGGACAACAACTGTTCCGCCGAAGCAGTGCTGATGATGGATCTTTTACGCTGTAAAGCCTTTAGCATATCCTGCATAAAAACGATGTAATCTTTCAGCGAAATATTGATGTCGGTAGCAGGTGCAATGGCTGCTATGGTGGTATGACCAAAATCCGGCTGCAGGATGCCGGCAATCTCTCCGTGTCCATAGGGTTGCAGGCTGTCACTCAAACGGGGCAGCCCAAACCGGATCGAGATGTTCAGCGGTTTGTTGATGTATTGACCAACCAGGTCTTCCCAGGCTTTGCCGGTTATTCTTTCCATCATGGCGGCGGCAATGGCGGTACCAGCTACAGAGTAAACGGGCTGACTGCTATCAACGATCAGCAGGGGTGTGCCCTTCATCACCAGGGTGGCAAAGGCCCTGCGTTGTTCGGGCTTGCTTCCGGCCAATGGCGGTATCCCTTTTTGGTCCTCCGGTTCTGTATAAGGGCGGATACCAGCGCGCTGGGCCAGCAGCTGGCGTATGGTAACCGAATGATACAGCTTCATGGTTTTGCCGTTTATCTCGGGCAAAGCTTTCAGGATGGAAGTGTTCCATTGCAGCAGCTTGCCAGCTTCTGTAAGCCGGGCGGCCAGGTAAGCGGTAAAAGCGGTGGTATTGGTACCCGTATAGAAACGGTCGGTAATGCGGATGCTGTCTTTCTTCCGGAATTCACGTACGCCTGATGCGCCTATGTCCAGTATTTTATCGGCATCAAATACGGCGTATACAAGCCCCGGCACGCCCCGGTACTTACGGATGCTATCGGCCATCAGGGTAAATGTCTGAGAGAAAACCGGTATACAACCTACCATCAATAAAACAATACAACACAATTTTTTCATGTTAACGGTTTCAATGGGAACAGGGTCTGTCAATCAATAAGAGGCAATTCAATAATCAGTCTTGATGGTATTGTCAAAAGGAAGTCGGAGTTGGTATTGGAGGTTTTCATCGGTGCTCCCGTCCAAAACATCCAGTCCGTACTGAAGGTTCCGGGGATCTTCATAAGCGAAGGTGCCAAAGATACGATCCCACAGAGAAAAAATATTAGCATAATTTGTATCTGTATAAGGGCGCTTAAAATGATGGTGCACTTTGTGCATATTGGGCGATACCAGCACCCAACTGATGGGTTTATCCAGCCATAGGGGAACCCGGATATTGGCATGATTAAAATGGGTAAAAATAGCGGCCACGCTCCGATATAAGAAATACATGCCGATGGGCAGTCCAATTAACAGTACACCCACAATGGTGGAAGCTTCCCGAAATACCCATTCACCCGGGTGATGGCGGGTGCCGGTGGTCACATCTACCTTGGTATCACTGTGGTGGATCATATGGAACTTCCACATCCATTTTATTTTGTGCATGGCATAGTGTGGGGCATACTGCCCAAAGAAGTCCATGAAGAAAAGCCCCAGCAGGATATTGGACCATAGCGGCAGGCTGAGCCAATTCAGCAATCCAATATTATTTTGTGTGACCCATTTACACACTACGATGGTTATGCTGCCTAATAATAAATTGAGGATAATGGTAGTAAGTAGAAAAAGAAGATTAACACCGGCGTGTTTATACCGTTTGAAAGAAAAAAGAAACATCGGATAATAACCTTCCAGCACCCAGAAAAAGACCATCCCGCCCAGCAGAATCACCATTCGTTGCCAGCTTTGAATATTCTCCCAGAAATGCATGAATGATTCCATAGGCCAATACATCGTTTCATCAGTAATTTACGCTAAAAATCCGGAAAGGAGAATCCCTACTGGTGCGGACCAGGACTTGCAGAGCAGGCTGTGGCCAGCGTGGTTTAAGCGGGTATGAAGAGCTGCGGTGAAATACCACAGCGTAGTCTTCGGGGAGACATGCTCAGCTGTTCTTTTGGTACTCGTTTTCAAACCCATCTACAAGGTCCTGGGCCCTGGGCAGCTGTTCCTGGCGTACCATCAGCTTAATACCGCCAATGGCGTTACTGAAAATGGGGTAGATGGTCACCGTATGTTCATCCTGCAAATAGGCCCGGATATGCTCTTCCTCCAGCCTCTGCAGCATCATATGCGCGGGAATATAATTGTCGTATGTACGGAGCACAACAAACAAAGCTATCCTGTTTTGAATGATGAATGACCTGTAGCAAGGTAAAAGAAAAAGCCGGATATATCATCCGGCTTCCTATCGTTTTAATCTATGAGATCATTGTGGTCCACGCGATCCAATCAATCCTCCAATCAGCAAGATCAGGATAATCCCTTAATCCGCGATCGCGATTAACTGTTCAGCATCAGCGGCATTACCAGCATCAGCATTTCTTCATTTTCTTCCTGTTCAGTAGGCTTGATGATACCTGCCTTGGTGGGTGTGGAAAGTTCCACCACTACCTCATCGCTCTCGGCAGCATTCAGCATTTCAATCAGGAACTTGGCGTTGAAAGCAATGGCCAGGTCTTCGCCATCATACTGGCACTTCATGCGCTCGTTACCTTCGAAAGAGAAATCCACATCCTGGGCTGCCAGCTGCAGTTCGCTGCCGCTGATATTCAGCACTACCTGGTTGGTACTCTTGTTGGAGAATACACTTACCCGGCGCAGGGCGCTCTGGAAATCGGCCTTGTTCAGGATCAGTTTATAAGGATTATCAACCGGGATAACTACTTTATAATCGGGGAAACGGGCGTCGATCAACCGGCAACTCATTTGGGTAGTGCCATGTTTTACAAACAGGTGATTGCTGTTGTAACTTACCGTCAGCTCGTCATCATTCACCGGCATTGCCGCCTTCAGCAGGTTGAGTGGCTTCTTGGGAACGATTAGCGAATCATTCTTGGGGCAGCTCACATCTTTGCGCTTGTAGCGCACCAGGCGGTGTGCATCGGTAGCTACAAACTGCAGTCCCTTTTTATCCATTTCAAAATATACCCCCGTCATGGCCGGGCGCAGGTCATCGCCACTTACCGCAAACAGGGTCTTATTGATAGCTGTTACCAGTGCGGCAGAGGTCAACGTAAAAGAAGTAGTATCATCTGCTACCGGTTCTTTGGGGAAATTGTCTGGATTTTCACCCATTACCTTGTACTTACCATTATCACTGGTAAGTTCCACACTGTAATTCTTGTCGATATTGAATGTCAGGGGCTGGTCGGGGATATTCTTCAGGGAATCCATCAGGATCTTGGCCGGGATACAAACACGGCCGGTATCCTTGGCTTCCACTTCCATTTGCACCTTCATGACTGTTTCCAGGTCGGTGGCCACCACGGTGAGTTTGTTCTTGTCAATCTCAAACAAAAAATCCTCCAAAATAGGCAAGACCGTATTAGCGTTGATAACGCCGCTAATCTGTTGTAACTGTTTCAATAAAGCCGAAGAAGAAACGATGAACTTCATAAGCTGGTTAAAGATTTGAGCAAATATAGAATTATGAACAATACGCCCCACCGTATATTTTTAAACAGTCAAATCACAAATCCATCAATCTGAGCCCCTAAAGCATCACCGGAATGTCAAAAAATACCCGGGACAAATGAAAATGCCCGACTGCTGCCGCACCCAAAAGATCGGCAAAATCGTAGCTTGCCCTGCTTAATTGAGCAGGTTCAGCCGTATTTTCGTCCCGCCATGCAGTTATCAGTAATTATTGTAAATTATAATGTGAAGTATTTTCTGGAACAATGCCTTTGTTCTGTGAAAATAGCCATGGAACAGGTGGACAAATCAGCTGTGCATGGTTCCGACGTCCAAACAGAGGTGTTTGTGGTAGACAATCACTCTACTGATGACAGCATCAGCTGGCTCCGCAGCCGGTTTCCCTTTGTTCAATTCATTGCCAATACAGAAAACCGTGGTTTTGCCCGGGCCAATAACCAGGCGCTGTTGCAAAGCCGGGGGAAATACATTCTCTTCCTTAATCCGGATACCATTTTGCCGGAAGACTGTTTTCTCCAATGCCTGTCTTTTATGGAGGCGCATGCTGATGCCGGGGCGCTCGGCGTACGCATGATCGATGGTGGTGGCAACTACCTGCCGGAATCTAAACGGGGATTTCCGTCGCCCTGGGTATCCTTTTGTAAAATGAGTGGCCTCACCCGGCTATTTCCTGCCTCCCCCTTATTTGCCCGTTATTACCTGGGGAAGTTGTCGCCTGATGGCACACACCCGGTGGATGTATTATCTGGCGCTTTTCTTTGGGTGCGAAAAGAAGTACTGGATAAGACCGGCGGCTTCGATGAGCGCTTTTTCATGTATGCCGAAGATATTGACCTGAGTTATCGCATTCAACAGGCCGGGTATCAAAATTATTACCTGCCTTGCCCGGTAATTATCCACTTCAAAGGCGAAAGCACCCGCCGTGATGCCCGTTACGTAAAACTGTTTTATACCGCCATGATCCAGTTTGTGCAGAAACATTACCGGGGCGTAAGCGCCTGGTGGTATACCAAACTGTTGCAAGGCATTATTGTGGCCAGGAGCTTTGGGGCCAATAAGAGGAATCCCGTAGCTGCAAAGCCTGGTTTACCCGCCAACAAGAAAATATGGTTCGCCGGCGATGAAGCATCTATTGAAAACCTTCAGACAATCATTCGTTCTACCAATTATAAACTGGCCCATACCATCAAAGAGGCCGATATGTTGATACTTTGCGAAGGCCCGGCATTTCCTTTTAGCTCCGTTATTAAAGAATATCAAACCACACGCGGCCATAAGAGTCTATATGTACATGGAAATAATAGCTCCGGCGCAGTAGGTAGTAATGCAAAGGATAGCCAGGGAAATACGATCGTCTAACTTACCTACTGAATTGTTCTAACATTGCCCCCTTGACTCTCCACTTTCCGGGCAGTTACTCCCCAAATTTTCACACCCACAAGGGGTGTCTCTACAAATCATATTCCTGTTAGTACGCGCTTTGCCATATTCCGATTGATACCATATCTGAAAAGTAGGTGATACAATTACGTGTCAGCATTGCCTTGACTAATAAAAGGACGCCACATATTCAAAACAAAGCATATGCAAACACAGGCTAAACAGACTTACAACCCGGCTTTGGTCCGAGTTTGATCCGAGTTTGGTCCCTGTTTGGTCCGAGCTTGATTCGAATTTCAAGAAATCAAGAGTTAGCAGAAAAGCAGTTGAGAGAATTATTCCGCCTCCTTTAAGTAAGGAACGGGGTTGAGGTAAAACATTTTCTTCCAGCCCTGTTTGGCGCCATCGATACGCCAGGGCAGGGGCAGGAGGGAGGATATGCTGTAATGCAGGTGAGGTGGTTTGCCGGCGGCATTACCGGTAGTGCCCACCGTGCCGATCTCCGAACCGGCTTTTACAAAATGAAAGGAGGATGTATTAATGTCTTTTAAGTGGGCATAATAATGGAACCGCCATTTGGGTCCCAATACAATGGCCACATTACCGCCCCTTTCCAGTACACCGGTATACACCACCATGCCATAAGAAGAAGACAGCACCGGCGTACCCTTCTTGCTAAATATATCCACGCCTTTATGCGTTACCGATTTGCCCCAGGGATAAAACCAGAAGGAGTTGTCACTATAGCTTTTGCCATTTGCCCCGGCCACCGGCATTACAAATTGTTGTGGCAGGCAATAACCGATCACCAAAATGACCAGTAAAGAAAGGAAGATGTACTTCAGGATCCGTTTTACTTTCATAAACAGGGGTTAATAGTATTTGCTATGGGCAAACCACGGGTACGGATCAATGGACTCCGGCTTATCTGGACCTATTTTGCTCATCATTAATTCCAACTCATACAATCCATGATATGTTTTGGTAAGGATTTTCCCGATTCGTTGGCCAGCTGTAATAATCTCATCTTTTTTTACAAAAACAGTATCAAGATTTGGATACATAAAAACGTATTCACCGCTCTTTACAACAAGAGCGTATAAATCGTCGTATTGAAAAACGGAGGCTACTTTTCCTGGGACTACATTTTGGACGGTCATAATGGAATCTGATTGTATAGTTAGTCTTTTGCCGTCTCCAACACACCCCTGCAGAGTCCCTGCTTTGTACCTTTTGAGCCACTGCTCATAAGTGCTTAGGCTGATAAACCGGTCTACCGGCATGGGCAATTTTCCTTTCAGGGATTCAAAAGAAGCACTATCATTTGCCGGTACCTGGGCCCGGCAAGGGTTACCCATGAAAAGCAGGATGAGGAAGAGTAAAAACGGAAATGCTTGTCTCACACGAAGGGTTTGGCGTTTAAACGCCCCGGTAATAACCTTTGTTATAGGCAGAAAAGTTAAAGTATAGCCGACTTTTTGGCAGTTCACCCCCATCCACTGGTCATTTAAGCATTACAATTCCCTCTAATCCCTTAATTTTGAATTTGCCTGACCAAACCGGCTTTTAATGTAATGGCATTAATTGATATTTCCTTACCCCCCTCCATAGCGAAAGCATTGCGATTGCCTGCCCGTTCACCGCGGCGGCAACAGCTACGGGTATTGAGGAAATTGCTCAAAAAAGCCCGTTTTACCGAATTCGGGCAAACTTACCGGTTCGATGAGATCCTGCTGAGCAAACATGCTGGTAAAAAGTTTCAGCAACTGGTTCCGACTTACGATTACAATAAAATTTACGAAGCCTGGTGGCATAAGACACTGGAAGGAAGGCCCGACATCTGCTGGCCCGGCAAGATCAAGTTCTTTGCCCTCAGCTCCGGCACCTCCGAATCAGCCAGCAAATACCTACCCATCACCAACGACCTGATGCGCGGCAACCGCATTGTGATGATCAAGCAATTGCTCACCCTGCGCACCTACCATGATATTCCCTTAAAGAGTGTGGGTAAAGGATGGCTGATGCTCGGCGGCAGTACCGACCTGCAGAAGGGCCCTGGCTATTATGCAGGTGACCTGAGTGGTATTACTGCCAAAAAAGTACCATTCTGGTTCTCCCCCTTCTATAAGCCAGGTAAAAAAATTGCCCGTACCAAAGACTGGAACCAGAAGCTGGAGGCCATTGTAGAGGAAGCCCCCAACTGGGATATTGGCTTTGTAGTAGGTGTTCCCGCATGGATCCAGATGTGCATGGAAAAGATCATTGAGCGCTACAACCTCAAGAGCATCCACGACATGTGGCCCAACCTGGCCTTCTTTGTACATGGCGGCGTATCATTTGAACCCTACAAGAAAGGATTTGAGAAACTGGTGGCCAAGCCACTTACCTATATTGAGACTTACCTGGCTTCTGAAGGCTTTTTGGCCTACCAGGACAGGCAGTTTGCCAAAGGCATGCACCTTTCGCTCAATGACCATATCTTTTTTGAGTTCATCCCGTTCAACGAGAAGAACTTCGATAGCGAAGGAAATATCATGGAAGATGCCGAAGTGCTGATGATCCATGAAGTGGAAGAAGCAAAGGATTATGCCATCCTGATCAGTACCACAGCAGGCGCCTGGCGCTACCTGATTGGCGATACGGTTCGTTTTGTAGACAAAGAACGCTGTGAAATAGTGATCACCGGCCGCACCAAGCACTTCCTGAGCCTGGTAGGAGAACACCTTAGTGTGGATAATATGAATAAGGCTGTGCAACTGGTGGCCGATGAAATGAACCTTTGCATTCCGGAGTTTACAGTAGCGGGTGTTCCCCACGGACTTTTCTTTGCCCACCAGTGGTGGATAGCCTGTGATGACAAGGTGGATGCAGAACTGGTACGCGAGAAGATCGATCAAAAGCTGAAGGACCTGAATGATGATTATGCCGTGGAACGGAACAGTGCCCTCAAAGATGTTTACCTTCAAATACTCCCGGAGTCGAGCTTCATGGAATTCATGCGCCTCAAAGGGAAGATAGGCGGACAGCATAAGTTTCCCCGTGTAATGAAAGGCAAAATGTACGAGGATTGGGTAAAATTCCTGGAAACCGGCGCCATTTAACCAAGCGGATCAATACGAACCACCCCCTTACTTATATATTAAAGGGCAGGTATGTAACTTGTTCTTTTTCACTTCGTCTGATTATTTGTAAATTGTCGCTTTAATTTCTCATTACCTTCTATTAACGCATGTGGCAAGCCATCATCAATGGATTAATGCTGGGCTGTATCCTTGCTTTGTCGGTGGGGCCCGTGATCTTCACGGTAATCAAACAAAGTCTGAACAACGGTCATACGGGCGGATTCAGCTTCGTGGCCGGCGTATGGATAAGCGATATTGTGCTGGTGGTGATCAGCAATGCCTTTTCGGCCCTCGTGAGTGAACTGCTGGAGTACAAAGCGATCATTGGCTATATCGGCAGCGCCTTCCTGGTAATCATGGGTGTCTTTTACCTCTTTTTCAAGAAAGTGACGCTTCGTACGGATGCAGATCTGAAATTAGCAAGATTCCGTAAAAGGGATATCCTCAAAATATTATCCAGTGGCTTCCTGATCAATACACTCAACCCCAGTGTATTCATTTTCTGGCTGGGTACCGCTACGGCCCTGGCTACCAAATTCAGCTTTCAACAAAGGATCATTATTTTTGCAGTTTGTTTAGCCTTGAACATTGCAGCTGATATTTTTAAAGTACTGCTGGCAGGCAAACTTCGTAAAAGACTCACCCTGCATAATATTACCGTTATAAATAAGGTATCAGGAGTAATACTGGTTGGCTTTGGAATGGCCCTTTTATATGGCACCGTATTTTTGGCAAAGGATATATAAGCTGCTGATCAAACTTTGCCGGGTTTTTGGTGTTCATAATGCGTTAGTTGCATTAGTCTTAACAAAACCTTAGTTCAATTAATTAGCTTACCGCTGTAACTTGGCTTTACATGAAAACAACTGTACTTCTCATAACGGTATTGTTCGGCTCACTGCTCTCTTACTCTCAGCAATCAGATTTTATTGTACTTAAAAAGCGGAATAACCGAACGATCAAGACATTTTATAGCGGCTCTTTTATTTCGGCCGAAACCCACAACGAGTTTAGGATAAATGGCTTTATTTCCGATATCAGAAATGACTCCATATACATCCGGCAGGAAGAAACAAGGTTGCAGGGAACAGAATTTGGCTCACAACTGGATACTATTAAATTTACTATAGGCATCGACTACCGCGAGATCAAACGATTTAATTACACCAAAAACTTTAAATGGGGCGGTAAAAAAGGATTTGTAGAAGTAGCCCTTCCCAAGATCATGATGATTGGTGGTGTGGGCTATATCCTATTGGAAACCGTGAATACCATTTACCGCAAAGAATCTTTCAATGACGATGGCAAACTGCTTACGTTGGGCGTAGCAGCCGGCGTAGCCGTGGCCGGTTATATGTGGGAGCATATACGGGACAAGAACAACAAAGCGGGCGGTAAATACAAAGTGGTTTATGTGAGGGCAGCCGATCTTAAAAAAGGGTTTTAGGCTAAATTAATGTCATCCTTCGCACTTCTCTAGTTTCGGATTATCTTGCACCCAAGCAATTTAACCCGGCATGGCCATCAAAACCAGGGGATTAGGTCTTCGTATTTGGCGAATTCTGAAGCGAGTCTTTATTTTCCTCTTCATTTTTCAGTTGTTTTATATACTCCTGCTCAAGTGGGTGGATCCCCCATTTACGCTTACGCAGCTGGGAAGCCTCATTACAGGTAAGGGTCTCAAGCGGGATTATGTAGACATTAAACAGATGTCGCCCTATGCACGCCTGGCGGTTATTTGTTCGGAAGACCAATTGTTTCCAGACCACAATGGGTTTGACTGGAAGCACATTGAAAAGGCCATGAAGAACAATGAAAAAAGGCCCAACCGCATAAAAGGAGCCTCCACAATCAGTCAGCAGGTAGCTAAAAATGTTTTCCTTTGGCAGGGCCGCAGCTGGTTTCGCAAAGGACTGGAAGTTTATTTTACCTTCATGATTGAACTGATATGGGGTAAAAGGCGCATCCTGGAAATGTACCTCAATGTAGCCGAAATGGGCAAAGGCGTTTTTGGTATTGAAGCCGCTGCCCAGGCTTATTTTAAAAAGCCGGCACAAAAGCTCACCCGCCAGGAAGCTGCAATGATTGCTGCCTCCTTACCCAATCCTAAAGAATATACGGTGAAACCTGTTTCACGGTATGTGGCCTGGAAATATCCCTGGGTACTGCGACAAATGAACAACCTTCAGGATGATGAGGATATACAAAAGCTGATACAATAATTCACACACGCACTATTATTCCACCAGTATGCTATAGCCTGTGCTATTCATCGACCTGCTTTTGGGTATACAGGTGCTGATGGCAAAGCGGAAAGTATACCTTCCAGGCGGCAAATGAACTGGTACCCGCAAATGGAAAGGCTGAGAAGTCTGTTGAATTTGCCGCACTGTTAATCCCGTAGGGAAAGCATGTATCTTCTCGTGTTCATTTTCAAAGGCCAGTTGGATAGAAGCAGTATCAAATGGGGCTTGTTGCAAATAGGGAAGATAGCCGGCGGGAGTTTCAATAATACCTTTTACAGCGAACTGATTATTTTTCAGTAAGGGCTTACCCTCATGTCGGATATTTATTTTCGAAAAAGAATAGTAAGGCGTGTACACATGACTGGCTTTATTGCCCAGCTCCTTAATGGGATCGATCTGCGTTACACTATCATAAATGCCCACTACCAGCACATTTTTCCCCAGCAATGAATCTTCCAGCGGCCAGAAATTAAAGTTGTTGCGCCGGTATTCAATATCATTCATCGATAAGCAGGGCGTTTGTGCATAAAACCAGTACTTGGATGCTTTCTGGTAAGAACCAATGAATACTACGGGCATACCTTGCGCACGCTTCTTCACCGCCGCCACCCAGGTTTTGTTTTCATGAAACTCATCTTTCGGAATCCATGCTGTCCGGGGTATTACCGGCAACATATAGATTCGTGCCAGCAGGATAAAAACGAGGCTGATGGGAATGCTTTTGTATAACCAGCTGCGCCAGGAAGTTTGCCGGGCAAGATATTGATGGCTCAACACTATTAAAGCTATAAAGGCGGGTACGGTCCAGTTGGCTTCTATCCGGCCCCTGAAACTGCTCAGGAGGAAAAATGCATAGAACCCAATCAGGGAATACTTCAATGCACGTTCCAGTTCGCCGGCAGGCTTATGATCGAAAGCTGCTTTCAACAATAACCATCCCATCAGCGGGCCGGCCAATGCCAGTTGTCCTACGAGGTATTCGATGGTAAAGCGGGTATCATAATTGGAATTGCTGCGTTCAAACAAATGGTATTGTACCGATGGAAATCCATGGGTGTATTGCCAGTAAAGATGGGGGGCGAAAACCAGCAGTGCCACCACAGTAACGATATACGTTTGGTAACGGGAATAGAGTTTTGGATTGGATGCCAGGGTGGCTATTACGATCAGCACTCCATGGTACTTGCTGTACAGCATTAAGCCAATACTCAACCCCAGCAATACAGAACGCCCTACGGTCATGCTCACTATAAACCGCTGGTAGAGCCAGAAGAACAAGGCCACAAAAAACAAAAGCGGAATATCAGGAACGGCAATGATGCCGCCTATCTGTACAATGGCGATGGAGCAGGCGATGGCATAAAAAAGGTAATCATCACGTTTACCCAGTAGCTGTTGTGTAATAAAAACGGTAGCTGTATTGAGCAGTACAATAAAGAAGCGGACACCTAATTCGTTTGGGAAGATCGCATAACCTGCTTTGATCAGCAGCGCTATCATGGGAGGGTGGTCAAAATAGCCCCAGTCGGGAAATTGCGCATATACCCAGTAATAGGCTTCGTCATCAAATAGCTCTGTATAGGCAGCCTGGATCAGGTTCACTAAGCACCAGGCAATATAAAATAGTGGTTGATGGTTCCTCTTGATAAAACTAAGCATATCCAACAGACGAAGGGCGCAAAACTATGGCATGCACTCAGGATTTGAGTAATTCTTCTACCGATTTAACAGCTTTCCCCAACCGTTGTTCGTAATTGCCTGAAATATTTATCCAGGGAACCGGCTGGTTTAACATGATATCTTTATAAATATGATACAGCTCGCGCCTGCTTTCCAGGTCGGGGTACTCACGCAATTCATCTTTTACCCAGGGCAGGTCTGTATCGCATAGTAAATACAGGTCGTATTGTCTGATGGCCAGCTGGTCCAATATCCAGGGATGGCATTTGCCAAATACGTATTCGCACCACACTTTCATCACATACAGGTCTGTATCAATAAATAGCAGGGTGTTTTCTTTATCAGTTATGTGTAAAGCGGAGGAGAATTGATCTTCCAGGGCCACCTGCTGCTGTGCAATGAACAGCAGGTCATCATAATTGTATTGCTTGCCATGCTTCAGGAGATATTCCCGTGCATATTCGGGCACCCAGGCGGTGGCGTATTGGCCGGCCAGCTGTTCACACAAGGTGCTTTTGCCTGTTGATTCAGGCCCTACTACCACTACTTTTTTTATCATGGGGTAACAAAAACCAAATATACAGCGGAATCAGGAGGCAGAGGCCTGCCTTGCCAGCTTAGCACGCTTATTCCATTCGGCCCAGCCAAATCCGGCCATCAGGAGGAGGATAAAATAAAATACACTGGTAGATACATATCCTTTTACAAAGTACAAGGGGATAGAGGCAATATTGGTAGCGATCCACCAATACCAGCTTTCCACTTTTTTCTTTGCCATGAGCCACATACCGGTAAAGGCCGTAGCGGAAGCAAAAGCGTCGGCCCATGGAATGATCTCCTGCGAAAAGATAGCGCGCAGCCAGGTCAATGCACTGAAAATGGCGATGTAAAAAGAACCGAAGAAGAGGAAATGCTGTAACCATTCCTTCCTGGTGGAGTGCCGTATGATCACTACATGATGGTGTGCTGCATCTCTTTTGGCCCAGAGTATCCAACCATA
Organism: uncultured Paraflavitalea sp.; assembly: GCA_966211765.1. Classification (GTDB taxonomy): domain Bacteria; phylum Bacteroidota; class Bacteroidia; order Chitinophagales; family Chitinophagaceae; genus Paraflavitalea. Next base: position 69,474 of record CBIHOV010000008.1, on the reverse strand, counting down.
AATGCTCATCACAGTGTAATAAACATTTACGCTGGCCTCGCCCGGTAAATGTGCCTGCAAACTAAGCCAGGTGTAGATAATGGTGCTGACCAGCCCTACAGGGTATACCCAGATATTTTCAATGCGGGAAAACCATACACTGGCAATACCTGTAAAGACGGCAACGTATTCGGGCCATGTAGTATGCACTAATCCAAAAACAAGTCGTTGGTAGATCTCTGGTATACTCATGCGGATCACAATCCCTCACAAAGTTTTTTAAGGTTACGCAACCCTTCTTCAAACTGCTTATTGAGGTTCTTGATTAAAAAAGGCCCCATTAGTCGAGCCATGGGGTAAGGAAGGTCGCCATTGTTTTGCCAGGTTACTTTCGTTTCTCCATTGCCCCATTCTTCAAACAACCAGTTGTCGTTGGCAAAACTTTTCCAGGGTCTTATGAATTCGAGGCCAAAGTGAACATGTTTTTGATCGATGCTGCGTAGTATCAACCGCCCCTCACCAATTTTTTTACCCTTCCACCAGTATTCATGACCAGGGGTTTGCGGGGCGCCCTTGATGGTCATCTTACTGCCTGGTTCCATCATCTGCCAGGGATTCCAGCGCGCATAATAATTAAGATCGGCCACCCGCGACATTACATCCCGTACCGGTTTTATAATCACCAGCGACTTTTCAATATGGTATTTGGCAGGCAGAAAGAAGGCTATCACCAACAAAATCAGGATGATGCCAATAAAGCAATAAACGATGTACAATGCCAGCATATATACAAGCTGTTTAACTGTAATTTACAGTAAGCAGGCTACAAAGCCAAGCCATTGCAATAAATAGTCCCGCCGCTAATGCTGTAAATACAAAACCCTTCTGCTGCAAACAGAAGGGTTTATATAAATTAATTCTCGGTAATCTTATTCTGCTTCTGCTACTACTTCCTTTACCTCTGGTATCATGCGCTTCATCATTCCTTCGATGCCCGCTTTCAGGGTGATCATGGAAGAGGGACATCCACTGCAGGAACCCTGCAACATGAGGTTAACCACGCCATCGTCATAGCTCTTAAACTGGATAGCGCCGCCATCCATTTCTACTGCCGGCTTAACGTAGTTTTCCAATAGCTCTTTAATACGTTTTACCACATCATCATCATCGGCGGAAACTGTATTGCTGCTTTGCGGTACAATAACTGCCACTTCATCTTCATTGATCACAGCTTTTCCTTCTTCCAGGTATTCTTTCAGAAACTGGCGGATAGTAGGTATTACATCCGTCCATTCCGTTTCGGACGTTTTAGTCAAAGTCACAAAGTTGGAGGCAATGAAAACAGCCCTGATGAAAGGAAAGCCGAATAGTTCTGTAGCCAGTGGAGAGGGTTTTGCGCTTTCTACATCGGGAAAGTCAATGCTTTTACCCGGATACAAAAGCTTATTGGCCACAAACTTCATGGTTTCCGGATTGGGTGTCATCTCCGTATAGATACTGATAACCGGACTGCCTGTTTTAATCATAATTCCCAGTATTTTAAAGTACAAAAATAACAAACCCCAACAAGGAATTGTTGTTTTCTTTCTAAAAAGCCTGTACAGCCGCTCTTTCGGGCTTGCCAGCCCTCCCAACTATTCTTAATGATCGCAGTCATCGGCGTGGGCGTGGTCGTGTATACGGCAGGCGCGGTAATTGATAACGTGGGCTGATACAATGAAAACTACTGCGAAGGGGAGTAGCCAAAGTTGGTAATTATGCCATATTTGCTTGGCAATCAGCAATATAATGCCTACACAAAAAACAATGGCCGGCAAATAATTGTGATGATGCTTCCGGTAGCCGTGCCAAAGGGAGTACATTCCAATGACAAATGCGATAAGGATCATCACATATTCCAGCAATACATTCTCAATGATGTTGATGCCAAAAATAGGCAAGCTGGTGAGCAAAAGCGGCAGGATTGCGCAATGTATAGCGCAGGCTACAGAAGTAGCGATTCCCAATGCGTCCCAGTTAAACCTGAAATTCATGGCGCGAAGATAAGGGAAAACTTTCATATGCAACTAAGTTGCAAACGAAATCTTAAATTGGTAGCTGTACCGTTTAAGGCGGCTGGTTACAGGAAGCCCTTAGCCCCGATTTCCTAACTTTGCATCCATGAATAAAAAATTCGTATTTTATATTGGATTTTTCCTAGTTCTCGTCATTGGCTTTTATATAGTCCTCACCCGGGTGATCCCGGGCTATGGCAAGGTTAAGCTGCCTGTTTTGAGCTATGTTCTTCCTTTTCAATTCGTTAACCAGGATGGCAAAACCGTAACCGAGCGGGACCTGGATGGTAAAGTATATGTGGCGGAGTACTTTTTCACTACGTGTAAGAGCATCTGCCCCATTATGAACACCAACCTGCGCCCCATTCATGAAACCTTCCTTAATGAATCCCGGTTCCTGATCGTTTCGCATACCTGCGACCCTGAAACGGATAGCAGTGCGCGATTGAAAGTATATGCCGATTCCATTAAAGCGGATACGCGGCATTGGTGGTTTCTGACCGGTCGGAAAGACAGTTTGTACAACACTGCCCGCACCAGTTATTTGCTGGATGATCCAAAGAACAACCTGCAGAATATTGATGACCAGTTTTTGCACACACAGTTCTTTGCACTGGTTGATAAAAGTGGTCAGGTAAGAAAAATTTATGATGGACTGAAGAAGGAAGAACTTGAAGAGCTTAAAAAGGATATCAAAGGATTGTTGGATGAACCTGTTGCTCAAAAACGATTTAGTAATAACCTTTTTGGAAATTAACGATTATCAGAAAAGATAAAAAAGCTAAACATGGATACACAGATCGATAATATTTTAAAGCGTAGTCAGCTAAGTGTAACCGGTAGCCGTAAAAGGATCCTGGAATTGTTTTTGGCAACAAATGGCGGTGCACTTGCGCATGGTGATATTGAAAAAAAGACAGGCGAAAAATTTGATCGTGTAACGGTGTACCGTACGCTACAAACATTCCTCGAAAAGGGCATTATCCATAGCATCCCTACGGTAGATAATTCTGTTCGTTATGCCATGTGTAAAGAAGGTTGTGCCGGTGGCCACCATCACGACAACCACGTTCATTTTGTGTGCAGCGCCTGCGGCAATACTACCTGCCTGGAAAGCGTGATGATCCCCGAAGTGAAGCTTCCTGAGGGATTTCAGCCCGAAGAATTTCAAATGGTGGTAACTGGTGTTTGCAAAGATTGCCACTAAATGAAGATCAGGTTACCTTGTCATTAATACACTTTTAACGTGTCATTAATTCGCCTCATATCCTTTCCTGGGCTGTTTTAGCAGAAAATACAACTTATTGGTTGACCAGTCTGGATTGACCGGATTCGGGTATAAAAAGAAAGCCCCGATGTAGAAACACCGGGACTTTTGGTTAAGGCTCTGATTAGTAGCTATTTTATGATGATCAGATGATTGCTCATCTTACTATCGTAGACAAGTATTCCTTACAAAGATAATTGTTACAACGAATAAACCATATACCACTAACTGGGTATTTTTTTACCGCCTATTGCTCAACGTTTTATTGCTTCCATTTCCTCCTGCACAAACTTCATAAGGATTTTGATTCTCTCAGGTGAAAAGTTGAACTCCAGCCCTGCAGCCTTATACAAATCCGGTAATGTTCTGGTACCGCCTAAACTTAAAGACTGCATATAGTTGTCTAACGCTGCTTCCTTATTTTGCCTGAATTGCATCCACAAACCAATGGCCCCCAATTGTGCAATGCCATATTCGATATAGTACAATGGTACCTCAAACAAGTGCAACTGGCGTTGCCAGCTATAGGTGCGGTAATCATCCAGCCCACTGAAATCGATTACATCGGAAGAAAACTCGTTGAGTATTTCCATCCAGCGGGTTGCGCGCTCTTCTTCAGTATGGTTTGGATGTTCATATACCCAATGCTGGAATTTATCTATCGTAGCAATCCATGGAAAGATCGTAATTACACGCTCCAGCTGATGTTCTTTGGCCCGCTGCAGATCTGCCTTGTTGTCAAAAAATACTTCCCAGGCATCCATGCTAAACAGCTCCATCGCCATGCTGGCTACTTCTGCTATCTCCATAGGGTATTCTTTGAATGAACTAAGTTCCAAAGGATGCGCGAGGAAGGAATGCACCGCATGGCCGCCTTCATGTACCATAGTGGTTACGTCGCTCATCTGGCCTGCTGCATTCATAAAGATGAAAGGAGCACCGGTTTCTGCCAGCGGGCAGTTATAACCTCCAGGGGCTTTCCCTTTGCGGCTGTCCAGGTCAAATCGTTTCATCTCATTCATTTTCCGCAGGCAATCGGCAAAAAAGGGACGTATGGCTTCGAAGCATTGAATGCTTTTTGACAGTAACTCATCGCCTGATTTGAAAGGCGTTAAAGGTTTAATACCTGCGGGTTGTGCTTCAAGGTCCCAGGGTTTTAAGGTATCAAGACCGAGTTTTTCTTTCTTCCTTTGGTAAATAGCATTGACCAATGGAAGAACGTGTTGCTTAACAGCTTCATGAAACTGATAACAGTCTTCCTTGGTGTAGTCAAAACGGCCCAGTTCTTTGAACTTATAATCCCGGTAGTTATAAAAACCGGCATTATTTGCTACCTGGTGGCGTTTTTCAATAAGCTTCGAATACAAACCGTTCAAGGCCTCTTTATCCTGGATCCTTCTATCGTTCACTTTACGGTAAACAGTTTCACGCAATGCCCTGTCGGGGCTTTCCAGTAATTTGGCTGCCTGTTGTAAAGTGTATTCCTGTCCATCCACTTCTACTGTCATCTTGCCGGAGATCACTGCATATTGTTGTTGCAACACGCTTAATTCTGACTGGAGAGGGATATTCTTTTCCCTGAAGAGTTCAATATTCTTCCGCACACCGCGCAGGTAAGTAAAATACTTTTGCTTGTCCAGTTGGTCGGTATAGGGGCTTTCTACCAGTTTACGGTTCAGCTTATCGCCATACAATTGGATCTGGGGCTGCAAGGTGGTTACGAAAAACACGAATGCCTCTTCCAGTGATTTATTCTCTGTGTCACAGGTCATTTTTATCTGGCGCCAGCAGGCATCTTCACTTACCACAGCTTCCAATTCACTCATATCCAACAGCCATTTTTCCAGTTCGGCATAATTTCCGATAGGCCGGTCCAGCAAATCCTTAAAATAAGGCTCCAGGGTATTCCAGTCTGTAACTACAAAATCGGCTGGTAAAAAATGCCTGGGCAACTTCTTGATATCAGCGCTAACATTCATAGATAGATCGTTGTTTAAATACTAAAGCTACAACCCCGGCTGCAAAAAACAGGTTCCGGAAGGTTGTAGCTTTTGTTATAAATAGGAAAAATTATTCCTTGGTCTTTTTCGGAGCGGCTTTCTTTTTTACCGGCTCTTCTCCACCTTCCTCGGCCTTTTTAGCCTTAGGAGCTGCTTTTTTCTTGGGCTTTTCTGCTGTTTCGGCCTCTTCTTCTACAGCTTTTTCTTTCTTGGCTGTTGATTTGGCGGCCGCTTTTTTGGCAGGAGCTTTGGGCTCTTCAGCTACTGGTTCTGGCGCTTTTTCTTCCAGTACTGCTTCCTCAGCAGGCTCTTCTGAAAGCTCGCGTAGCTTGATTTCCACCTTGTTAGCGTCGAGGACAGTCAGCCATTTCACCATTTTCTTCATATCACTGGCATACACGCGCTCGAAATCGAGATCGGGGTACACTTTCTCAAAGTACTTCTTCAGGGCATTGTTGTCCTTACCGTCGGGCAATTTCTCTCCACTGCCTTGCATGGCCTGGAAAATGCTTGCCAGGTTCACATTGTCGCGTACGGTATATATCTCAATACTTTCTAAATGTGAGAAATTATGTACCCGGCTGGATACAAACCGGGTAGACTGATCGTCCAGGGAACGAACAATAGCTCCATCGCTCTTACTGCTTACTAACTCGTATAATCCGGGTAACCCTGTTACCGCTATGATTTTTCCATATTCCATATCGGGAAGAAATTTTAAAGGATATGCAAGATAAACGGAATTCGGCAAACCCTGTTCCAAAACTTGCCTATCTCTCCAAATCCGGTCTTTTTTTATCCCCGGCCTCCCGATTGCATAGTTCCGGAGTCCAGGGCAAATTGTTAACCACCGGTTAATTTTATAGGGGTATACCGCAGGTTTTGCCCGCAATTGCCATCCAATTTATACAGTCAATTTTAAAACACATAAACAATTATTGCAATGAAAAAAGCAATCTTCTTAATGATAACTGTAGCAATCGCCGGCATTTATACTGCCAATGCACAAGGCGGCGGCGGCGGTTTTCAACGTCGTACACCCGAAGAACAACTGAAAGCAGTTAAAGAAAAATTGGTAGACCTCAAGCTTACACCTGATCAAACTACCAAATCCGACAGCGCTTTTGCGAAATATTTCAGGACCAGGGACAAAATGATGGAAGAAATGCGCGCTGGTGGTGCTCAACCTGACCGTGACGCGATGCGTGAAAAGAGCCAGAAGATGGCAGCAGACAGGGATGATGAACTGAAGAAGATCTTCGACGAAGGCCAATATAAAAAATGGAAAGACGAAATTGAACCTTCTTTACGTCCTCAACGTCGTCAAGGCGGTGGTGGCGGTGGAAATAATTAATTATTCCGATCTCTATGTAATTAGCAAGACCCTGGCAGATAAGCCGGGGTTTTTTTATTATTGCTCCATCCATTGCTTAAAAGCGGCTACATTTTCCTGACTGATCACAATTTCTTCCTGTAAAGCTGGCTCTACTTCGAGCAGCAATTTACTTTTAGGATAAGTTTTAATACGTTTGATGGCGCTCATATTGACGAGGTATTTACGGTTTACCCGGTAAAAAAAAGTAGTATCCAGCTGCATTTCAATGTCACTTAAAGACTGATCCAGGATAAATTTTTGTCCTTTGTTATCGACCATGCAAACCAGCTTGTGGGTAGCATAGAAATAAGCGATGTCCTCAGTTTTAATACTCACATAATCTGATCCGCGTTTTACCAGGAAACGTTTTTTGTATCCGCTTTCTACAGGCTTTTGTTGCCAGTTGACCAGGTTTTGGTAATTGGCAGAAAAGTACTGCCTCAGCTTCTCATATTTTTTTAAAGCGGCTTCCAGCTTTACCTGTTTAATGGGCTTTAACAAATAGTCGATGCTGTTGTGTTCAAACGCTTCCTGCCAGTACTCGTCATAAGCCGTGGTAAAGATCACGGGACAATTGATCGTTGTTTTTTCGAAGATCCTGAATGACAATCCATCGCTGAGCTCAATGTCCATAAAGATCATGGCAGGGGCCGGATGTTCTTCCAGCCAGGCTGCGGCCTGTTGTATACTGCCCAATACATTCACTACCTGGATCGATGGATCGCAGGCCTGAAGCGCTTTCCTTAATTTTTCCGCGGCGGGTTTTTCGTCTTCAATGATCAATACATGCATATCAGCCAATTTTTAGAACGGGTAAAGAAACAGTAAAGTCGTGGTCCGAAGCGGTTACTAAGATCTCTTTGCCGGTCGTAAGTTTGTAACGTTCGTCAAGGTTGCTCAATCCGATGCGGGATGAAGGTTTACGTAGTGTTTTTTTGCGTACCTGGTTGTGGATCGTTAAGACCTCCTCCTGCAAATCGATGGTTACCACCAGTGGCGATGCATCTGAAAACTCATTGTGCTTGATTGCATTTTCTACCAATACCTGCAAGGAAATAGGAGGGATCAGGAATTGATCCATCAGGATATCCGGGATGGTTGTATTTAATTGTACGGCTTTTTCAAACCGGATCACCAGCAGGAAAAAGTAATCATCCAGAAACTGCATTTCTTCCCGCAGCAATACCAGTTCCCGTCTTTTGTTTTGCAAAATATACCGGTACACATCAGCCAGGTTATCATTGAACTGTCTGGCCCTTTGTGGTTTTTCTTCTATCAGGTGCGACAAGGTATTGAGAGAGTTAAAAATAAAATGCGGGTCTATCTGGTTTTTCAGGGCTTCCAGTTCTGCTTCTACTTTTGCCCGGCCCAATTGTGCATTTTTCAACATTTCATTTTCAGATTCTTTGACCAGGAAGAAAGTTTCATATACATGCACAATAAAGACCACACAAACCATAATGATCAGAGTAGCTTCTGTAACGATATTCCAATTTACCAGTCCGGCTTTGAAGATATGGTACCATCCCATCAATAATAGAATGCTCACCGGTATCGTATAAAACGATACGGAAAAGATCAAAACGACCAGCTTGCGTATGGGTTGGTTGAACCAGTTGAAATAGCTGCGCAGGGTAAATAGCAGATACCGGTTGCCTTCCCAGATCAGGAAGGATAGGCCGATGGTGTAGGCGTAACTCAGTTTGATTTCCCAGTTGGAAAAAGAGTCGTGGTCTACCAGCCTGGTGATAAGGGGAATGGCAATACCAAAGAAAGGTATCAGTATCAGCCGGAAGCCGATATCATTGACCTGGCTGGCAACCGGAACTTTCGTCGCCGTGTTGCTTGATTTCGTCACCTCTTTTTCCATGCCGGTTCGCTTTTCGTTGGCACAGAAAAATTAGTGAAATAGATTCGATTAATCATAATCTATTTAATCCCTTAAAGTGTAAACAAATGGACATGAACTCAATTAACTGGCTGGCGGTATTGGTTGCCGGCATTTCTGCCTTTGTACTGGGCGGTGTATGGTATTCTCCTGCTTTATTCGGTAAAGCCTGGATGAAAGAAAATAAAATGACCATGGAAGCGGTACAGAAAGGCAACAAAGCCAGGATATTCGGCTGGGCTTTTGTGCTTTGCCTGATCATGGCTGTGAACCTGGCGATGTTCCTTACGGAGCCTGCGCAACCCTGTCCGGGCGCTCCTGTGGTCAACATTTCCTGGGGCAGCACAGCGGGACTTCTAGCCGGTATCTGGGTTTTTTGCAGCATTGCTGTAGTTGCACTATTTGAACACAAAACAGCCCGTTATATTTTCATCAATGGAGGCTATTGTGTACTGGCGTTGATACTAATGGGCGCCATTATCGGGGCCTGGCGCTGAGGAACTTTCGTTCTAAGCCCGGCAGAGTAGAATAAAGTCTGACTAGCAGTATAGCCATAAAAAAAACTGCCCGCCAGGTTCCGGACCTGCGCGGGCAGCTTATTAACGGGCTATTATTTTTTGGTGTACTCAATCTCCATGCTCTTATATTCTTTCGAGCCTGCAGGCGTATTGAACATTTCCATTTTTTGGTGCTTGTCGTCTATGAAGGTCATGATCTCGCGGATGCTACATTCTTTTCCGGTAGTGGGATCAACCATTTTACCAGTGAACGTAATGCTTTTGCTGGCAGCATCCCAGGGGCCCTCTGTAACCATTACGCCTGTACCCATATTATCTATCCAGGTACTGATAAAGACCTTTTTAATATTGTCATATCCAACAATACTCTTTCCCTCGAATGGCATATTATCAAAAGTGCCGGTAAATTTTGCTTCCTGGTACCGACCGCCCATGATCATTTGATTAACAGCAGTGCCTTTACTATAAGAAGGAGGGGCGCCTGGCGACATCCACATAGTTATTTTCCCTTCCCACTTACCATTTTGTGCGGCCAACATTTTATGTTGTTCGCCCGGCGTCATGTACTCACCCCAGGCTTTCATCATAGCTGCAGAATCAAGTGGTTGCGCAGGAGCATCAGTCGCAGCGGTAGCAGTGGTGTCGGGTTTGGTAACTGTAGCAGAATCGCCTTTGGCAGCGCTATCAGTAGTTGGGGCATCATTACAACCGGCAATGGCCAGTGCAATCGTTGAACAGAAAATGACGGTTAGCCGTTTCATAATAAATGTGTTTTAAGGAAGGTAAACAAATTACCTGCCTGCCTCCACATTTCTGCGCCTCAAAAACGACGATCCCGGAAATTTTCCGGATGAACTCTTGCAGGCTAAGCCTTTAGCTCAACCTGCCGCCCTCTGCCAATGGTCAACCATTAATCGGGGAACTGGGTTTTGTCTATATTGGGAATGATCCGCAACGCATTTTTATAGTAAACCTTCTTCAAAATGGCGTCGGACAATCCCATGCCATACATGCGCCAGAAAGCATGGTATTTTTTATGATAGGGGAAATATTCGTCTTCCGTTTCCAGCACCCGGAAATAGGTGGCATACTCTTCCGGCACCCAGCTGTCTTTCCCAAATAATATCCGGTCCTGGTACTGCTCAAAGAATTTACGGGCGGCTTTGGGCTGACGGCCCAGCTCGGCAATGACGGCCCCAAACTCCACTACCACATTGGGCATTTCATTCAGCAGTTTACTCAATTTGGTAAGGTCATTAGGGTACCACCCAAAATGAGCAGCAATAAAAATGGTTTTCGGATGCTTCCTGAACATACGATGTTGTTCCTCTATAAGCGCTTCCCAGGGCTCGGGGTTGGTATCACTCCGCTTACGGCCGGGATGGGTAGCCAGCTCCAGCCAACGTTCGTTTTTGTCATCCTGTGTGTCCCAGAATGGCTTAGGATCGGCTGTATGGATCAATACCGGTATTTTCAACGCACCACATTTGTCCCAGATGGCATCCAGCCTTGGGTCATCCACTGCGACGCGATTGCCCTGGTTGTCCTTTACGGAAAACCCCAGCGATTTGAATATCTTAAGGCCATTGGCTCCCGCCTTCACATCTTCTTCCAGCTGTTTCACTGCTTTCTCCGTCCAGCCGGATTCTCCAATACCTGAAAAGTTGATATTGGCAAATACTATGAACCGTTTAGGTGCTGTAGACCTGACAGAGCTTGTCATACTCTGGAGGCTGCCGCCGTAGCCGCCGCTCAGGTTCACCATCACCTGCATATTGAGCTTATCCATATCCTGCAGTAATTGTTTGATATCATTAGGCCGCAGGCCGTTTTGGTGGTTGTGTACATCAATAAAAGGGTATTTCGCCCGGGTTAGAACATGTTCCGGCACTACCAGGGTAGATGTAGGATTGTATTGTTCGAAGTCCATTCCCCGGCCCGATTGGGCACAGGCAGCAGCTGTAATGACCAAAAAAGAAAGAACAAAGGATAATTTTTGCATGTAGGAGGTTTTGAGTGGGGCAAGCTATGGGAACCACAGCCCCTGGAAGAACCAGTGGTCAAACTTAACAATCCTTTTTGATGAAAGGCTGAGTTTATCGAAGCCGCCTTTAAGACGATGGCGTTATTTCCTGCAGTACAGCGTCTATCCGTTCTTTTAGCGCCCCGTAATCTGTAAAGCCTCTGGCCAGCAAATAAAATTTAGACTCGGAGGCCTGCAACAGCAAGGCTGGAAACCCGGTTACTTGCAGTTGTTTGCAAAGCGCAAACTCATAATAGGCCTTCTCTTTGTAAGCCTCGCTGTGCAGGGAGGCATAAAAATCTTCGGCCGGTATCTGGTATTTCTCCAGCAGGTGCCGGTAGGCCTCATCATCACAAAGGTCCCTACCTTCATAATTCAGGGCGTATTGAAGGTCGGCGGCGAAAGCCACCTGTTGGTCCGGAAAATAATCTTTGAACACGCACATTGCAATAGCCGGCTTTTCGGAATCGGGAAACCAGTCGCTGTCATCCGGGTTGTTGATATGCCACAGGAAATCGGAGCCGAATTTAATGCCTGTGCGCTCTTCCACCACTTTGTAGGCCTGCCGGATATAGCCTGCCATGGCGCCAATAGGACTTGGCTCATCGGAAATGATCATTCCGCCTGAAAGCACTTCAAAGAATATCCTGTCCTTGTATTCTTCGGCAATCTGTTTGATCACCGGACTAAAACCATAGCACCAGCCACAATAAGCGTCATAACAATAGTAGATCGTTGTCATCATCAATTCAATAAGGGGGCAAAATTACGGCCTAATTATAAGAATCTACACAAATGATGCCCGGATCGGGTCATTCCTCAGGTGACGGTCGTTGATTGAAACAAGTCTGCCCAACATGATCTTATTCGGGTATTATTTCTCTGTATTGACCCGTTTCGGGTATCAATCACATTTAGTAAGTAAAAACTGTTAAAGGCAATTGATAAAAAGCACTAATTCCTTTAATAATTGTTAAAGTGCATAGAATTTTATTCTACGTTTGTTGTCCGTTTCGCTACAACAACTATATAACAACATTCAATACCTGTAAAACTGTTTCTTATGAAACGCATGCTTACTCTTTTACGCAAGGCCGCCCTGTTTTCATTGGTCATTTTCGGAACAGGCATAGCCGCTCACGCGCAATTAAAAGTGGGAGACAATCCTACCAATATTCAAAAATCATCCATTCTGGAATTGGAAAGTTCAAGGCAGGGTTTGCTGTTGCCGCGCCTGGCGGATACGGCGGCCATCAATTTACTTACGCCGCCTGATGGGATGATCATTTACCTCAACTCCGACAAAAGCTTACGCCTGCGCAGCAACGGAAGCTGGAAAAAGATCGCTGATCTGTCAGAAGCCAGTTCCAACTGGTCGCTGACCGGTAATACCGGCACCAATCCCAGTGTAAATTTTATCGGAACGCTTGATGGCCAGCCGCTGGTGGTACGTACCAACAATGCCGAGCGCCTTCGGGTGGATGCTGCGGGCAATGTGGGCATTGGTACCAACAATCCCACGGCTAAGTTGAATGTGGATGGAACAGTAAAATTGCAGAACCTGGCAGCCGGTACTACCGAGTTGGATGTGCTGGTATTGGCAGCAGATGGGTCTGTATTCAAAAGGACCATTGCTTCCACCGCCTTTGAAAATGCCATCAGGGCTATAAATGGTATCCAGCGAAAAGCCTTGTCTATTACAGCCAATGCCAGTGATACTTCCAATAATGTATTGGTACAGAACCGCGATGCGGATAGTACGATCGCGCTTTTCCTGCCTGTTCAGAACGGTTCGGCAGGCGCTTCCAAGCCCTATGGGTTTCTTACTTATAAGGATTGGCAGAAAATACAAAGTGGTATCCAGACCCTCGCCATTGGCGCTGTAGCCACCACACCGAATATCAATGGCGCTTCTATTCAAACTGATACTACTTCACGCACCCTGATATTGCATCCTGCCGATGCCACCAATCCGGGTATTGTAACGGCCGGCACACAAACATTTGGCGGCGATAAAACATTTGCTGACAGTGTAACAGTAAATGGCGTTCTGCAATTAAAAACTCTGGCCAATAATACTACTGCCGACTCTGTACTCGTGGTTAATAATGGTGTGATAGAAAAAAGACAAGTGAGTGCATCTGCTTTCGGGAATGCCATCCGGAGTATCAACGGGAATCGTGATTCGGCACAGAAAATAGCTTTTAAGACTACGGGAACAGATCTGACCGTATCCACCAACGGAACGGATAGTATTTTCCTGAATGTGCCCAATGCTGCTGCCGGAGCGAGAGGGGTAGTTTCTACAGCTGCACAAACCTTTGCCGGTACCAAAACTTTCCAGGACAGTGTCAATGCTGCCAAAGCAGTGCTGATTGGTTCTACAGGTAGCGCCAATTCTACCGTACAGGTGGAAGGTTCTCTATCGATGACCATCACCACTACTACAGTGAACTATAGTGCCACAGCCGCCGACAATACCATCCTGGCCAATACCTCCTCCGGCGCGATCACGATTACTCTGCCAGCGCCGGTTAGCATCAAAGGCCGTATCTATACCATCAAGAAAATTGGCAACGGAGGTATCGATAACCAGCTTACGATCAATCCCACAGGCGGCACTATAGATGGCGGCACCGCCTATACAATCTATAACGACTGGACCTATGTGACGTTGCAAACAGATGGCAGCAACTGGTATGTGATCAAGAAATAGAATGGACTTGCTAAAGCCGATTATTATGCAACGTACCAGATGTATTGGTGCCGGACTTCTACTTTTATTACTCTGCCATAAAGGGGTTTCCCAGCAATTAAGGCTGGGCAATAATCCCTTTACAGTGGAGAAATCGGCTGTACTGGAATTGCAATCCAATAACCAGGGCCTGCTCTTTCCCCGGATAGCCGATACGCTGCTGATCAATGCGCTGGCCCCTCCGGATGGCATGGTGATCTTTTTTACTCCAGCAAAGCAAATACTGGTACGTTCAAATGGCTCCTGGCATCCTTTGGTCGCAGCTTCCTCATTAAATAATTATTGGTCTGTCAATGGCAATAGCAATGCAACGTTGAAGAAATTAGGAAATATTGATAAATACGATCTTCCCTTTATTACCAATAATACAGAGCGGATGCGCATTGACAGCAACGGCAAGGTGGGCATTGGCATAACCACACCTGCTGCGCCCCTTCATATAGCTGCCGAAAATGGAAACATACTGTACCTGCACGGAACAGCCGGGAATGTAGGAAATACAGCCAACATTGCTTTCAAAACGTATTCAGGTATAGACAATCCTAACGCGCTGATCAGTGTAATTGATGCGGGCCTTTATGCTTCCCACATAACGTTTTCAAATAAGATCCCAGGTGCCGATGGCAATGCTTTGTCTGAAAGATTGCGTATAGGCAGTACGGGCAATGTAGGTGTTGGGACCACATCGCCTGCAGAAAAACTGGACGTTAATGGCAATTTACGGATAAGCGGTGGCTCAAAACGACTGCTCTTTGCCGGAAATGCCAGCGACCCGGATGCTGTAATAGGTTATCGTAATGTTTCCAGCGAAAAAAATGAACTGCTGATATATATCGGTAATGATACTGCCGGCAGTTTTGGTGCAGACAGGATGCGTGTAGTAGCGGAAGAATTCCGCGTGCAAACATTTAATAATCCGCAAAATAGCTCATTGGCATACGCTGAAGCCGATACTTTACTTAATACCCGGTTGTTTATTAATTCCACTGGTAATGTTGGCATAGGCACTATAACACCTGGCGCCAAACTCGAACTGGCTTCGGGCACAGCCAATACCTCCGGGCTGAAATTTACCAACCTTAATAATATTTCTCCTATTACACCTTCCTCTGCCACATTGGGTATAGATGCCGGCGGTAACGTGGTAGTGACCAGTTCCTCATCTTACTCGAGAAATAATCATGTGCTGGTGAAGTCTGCATCCGATTTTCCCGCAGCGGTAGGGGGGATAATAACATTGGTGGCCGGTACTACTTATGAGATCAACGGAACTATTACCCTCACCAGTAAAATTGATATGAATGGTTGTTACTTGATAGGAGTAAATGCGCTTACAGATAAACTGGTCTACACGCCGGCTTCGGGGGAATTATTTACAGGATCCAATGGTGGCACGATAAAATTACTAACATTAACTGCCGCCTCTGCAGGCGCCAGACTGTTTAATGTTAATGCCGCTAATGCCAACCTGAATTTTATAGTACAGAATTGTTACATACTGGGATGTAATAATATTGGCCTGGTCAAAGGATTTGGTGGTACTGTATATTTTGAAACCGTGGCCTATTTCTTTAACACAAATGGCATAACGTATGAGAATAACACTAACCTGGTATTGTCAACACAGCTTTGGGACAAATCCAACTCTAATACGTATGAAAAACTGGTGGGAACATTTAACATCATTCAGATAACAGGGGGCGATAGAACGATGCAGGCAGTTAACAGTCCTGTAGCCATTGATGTCTCCGGTGTCACTTCCCTGACAACAGGAGAATTAAAAATGGTGTTGTTCAACGGCACCGGCACCAATGTGGTGGGCACTTTCTCCAATAAATGGGAGGTGGAATGTTTTGGTTTAACCACCGAAAAGGATGATGTGGCTAGCGGAAATCTGTATATTTCCACTGTCGCCACAACTGTCATTGCTTCCGCTAATACGCCTGTTAAAGCAACAGGCACTACTACTGCTGTCAACCTTTTCCGGGTTACCTCACCTGCAAACAACCGGCTGACCTATGGCGGCACCAAAACCAGAAGGTTTCAGGTTACAGGGGCTTTAACCGCAACGGCATCGTCAATATTGGGCACTAATTTTACATTTTCTATAGCCAAGAATGGAGTTATTTTACCCGAATCGAAGCAAAAGGTCAGGATCGCAAATGGCACAGACCAGGTATCAGTAGTGTTGTCCTGTACCATTTCAATGGGCACCACTGATTACATAGAAGTATGGGTAGAAAATAATACTGATGGTACTGATGTCATATTACAAAATTTAAACCTTGCTATTAAATAAAATACCAGGATAATTATGACTATCAGGTAATCATGAGGGTTCCAGCAAAATATATTACGTTTTCTTCCATACTGCTTTGTTTGTTTGCGATTCAAACGAAAGCACAATCTGGCTTCTATGTTCCTAGTCAGGGTAAGATCTTCTTCACCGGCGATACGGCCACTATTTTTTCCAATGTAACCAATGGCGGTAAGCTGGGAGTGGGTAAAAACGCGGTGGTGAATTTTAAGGGTCGCATCTGGGAAAATGACCCCCAATCATTACTTACAGATGAAAGCAATGGGGGAGAAGGAGTTTCAGGTACTGGTGGAATAATAAAATTCTTGTCTACCGATACTACCCGTCAATATATTTATGGTGCGTACAATGCAGTGAGCCGGTCGGGCCCTGGTTTTCCCAACCTGCAGATACAAAACATTAATGGCGTGAGGCTCGTGGGCAGCACTGCCAAAGTGCGCAATGAATTAAAGTTAAGCGGGGGATTGCTTTACCTCGACAACAACATACTGGTGGTGGGCAATAATAATCCCGGCTCGATCACCGGGTATGATTCTGCCCGGTATATCGTTACGGGAAATGCCCCAGGTACGGGATTGCTGATCAGGGAAAATATTCGTGCAACAGATAATATTGTGGTATTTCCAATAGGCAGCCGGGCTCATCAGTATACACCTGCAGCTGTTCGCAATAAATCGGATTTGGGTGATGACTTTTATGTTTCCGTTTTCGATAGTGTAAAAAGCCAGGCTATTAGTGGCAGCAGCCTGCGGGAAGAGTCTGTTAATAAAACCTGGGAGATAGGCAAGCGCCTCCATCCCAATGAAGGAGAGGTGGAAATTCTACTCCAGCATTTGAGAGATGAGGAAGGGGTTATTTTCAAGGCCGGGAGGCAATTGAGTTATATCTCCAGGTTTGGAAACGGAGTATGGGATACAGCTGCTCCACTCATTACCCCATCATCGGGTAATCTTACTACAGGAGGTATATTGCTGAATGCCGCTCTGAACCGGCGAACCCTGAACAATGACATGCCCGGAGGAGCCTATTATACCAAATTCGTGGGCAAGGGAGACCGGGGGATCAACAAAACCCAGGTATGGCTGAGCGGCCTTCGCATCGATTATCACAATGTAAAAGTTTATTGGACCACCAAACCAGAGATCAACAACAATTACTTCGTGGTGCAGCGAAGGTTTAGTAATGTACCGGACTTTATCAATATAGATACCGTAGTTTCATTGGCGCCCAATGGAATCAGTCTCGACTTCCTCAACTATACCATCAATGATCCCAATAGTTATGGCGGTATTACGTATTACCGGATAATGCTGGTGGATTTCAGTGGCCGGCAAACTTTCTCTAATATAGTACCTGTAGGCAGAACGCCCGACAACCAATTGCTGCTTTGGCCCAACCCAAGTACTGGTAAATTCTTTGTGGGCATAGGAGCAGCCTCTTCTATCAAGACCATTGTGATCTGGGATGCGGTGGGCCGTAAAGTGAAAGAAGAGCTGGTAAAAGAAAGGAATATTATCGAGATGTATATGCCCATTCCCGGTACTTATGTAGTAAGCTTTATTTCACCTGGAGGCCGTATTGTAGAATCGAAGAAACTATTGGTGAGGGGATATTACTAA
The DNA here is from genome assembly GCA_966211765.1 of uncultured Paraflavitalea sp. Classification (GTDB taxonomy): domain Bacteria; phylum Bacteroidota; class Bacteroidia; order Chitinophagales; family Chitinophagaceae; genus Paraflavitalea. The sequence continues at coordinate 51,679 of CBIHOV010000008.1, read as the reverse complement.
TTGGGTAATACCAGCTACAAATGTTCTGACAAGGCACACAAAAAGAGACTGTCTTAAAAGTCTCTTCAGATTGGAATGAACAGGCTTTCGCCCACCGCTTCCTCCTTCACTGTCCGAAATGCTATTCCGGAACGATCTTATTGACTTGTAAGACAGTCTCTGTACGATAATGAAGACAGATATATGTTGAGTAATTGTACTCCTTATAAATTAACCCACTTCCATTTCACCGGTAGCGCTGTTCTTCCGAATTCCTTTTTTTACTTTATTCACCAGGTCATCAGCTGTTTCTTTGATCTTTTTCCTGGTTTCTTCTCCTTTATCAGGAGCAAATAATGTGCCCACCAATGCGCCTACAGCGGCAGCAGCAATCATCCCTATAAGAATATGTTTTGCTTTCATGATAATAAAGTTTAAACGTAAATAATAAATCCTACGATACTGTAATTACCAACACTGTGCCAAACCAAACTGCTGTCCTGTTTCTACACTTAAAATAAATGTTAACGCTTGTTCTGTTAGATAGTTATGAAAGCAATAATCCCCACCTGTCCGGCGGGGATTACTTTCTGTATGCTGAGGAAGAAAATTTACATTAACCTCTTCTGCCGGGTCTGTCGCTACCGCCGCCTTCACCACCTCTGGAAGGTCTGCTACCGCCTCCCTGTACGCCACCGCCACGATTGCTGCCTCCATTGCCATTATCCCTGCGCTCAAAGGATCTTTGTTGAGGAGCTGCTTCCCGTTGTTGACGAGGCTGTTGCGACTGCACCTGCGGTTGTCGTTGTGGTTGTTGTGGCTGTATCACCCTACCAGGACTATTCCTTTCTCCACCACCCGGCCTGTTTTGCCATTGGCGGTTATCATCATTGCTACGGGGTTGGAATACTCTGGGCTCACGGGTTACAGGTGCGGGATTATTACCCCGGTTATTCCATCGGCTGTCATCACGTGAACCATTGTTGTCACGAATGGTCCGCTCCCGGCCACCGGGGGCTGTGATGGCGCCCGGACGGCTACCAGTATTGCCACCCCTGTTTCCATCAACTGGTTTCCATTCGCGGGTAGGACGTTGTGTGCCATTATTATCAGCACGGCTACCCTGGCCGCTATTATTTCCAAAGCGGTTGTTATCGCGTTGTCCGTTTATTTCACGGGGTCTGTTGTTGAACCTGTTATTATCTCCTGTGCGGTTATTGTTGTCAAACCGGCTGCCGCGGTTGCCGTTATTACCATTGTTGTAGTTCCTGTTGGCATAACCCTGTCTGTTATTGAAGTCGCGTCCCCTGTTATTGGGAACATAGCGTTGGTTATCCCGGGTTACTACCCCACGGCCCCCACGGTAATTGTAAATATTGTTGGTGCGGTTGATGTGCACAATGTTCACATTGGCCCGGCTGCGATATCCGTTGCCATAGAAACCTCCGCTGTAATAGCCACCATGACTACGATAAGGTGCATAGCAGTAGGAAGGACGATAAACGCGTGGTCCCCACCAGCCGCCATAGCCATATCCCCAGGGGCGGCCAAATCCTATGCTGGTGTGAAACCAACCATTATCGTAATTGAAACCAAAGCCCCAGCCAATCCAGGGATTATAGCGTATGTTAAAACCCCAGGTATAAGGGCGGGGAAAATAATAGTTGCCATACCATGGTCTGTAATAGTAGCCGGTACCATATACAATAGTAGGTCCGTAAACATAGGTGTTGAGGTACCCGGGTGTATAACCCATCCACACATAATCGGGCGTTACATCATAAATGTATACGTACTTCATTTGGTATACTGGATAGCGCGGAGGGATCAGGGCCACCACAGAAGGTCTTACCACTGCTACTGACCAGGGTCCTACGGCGCTGTAAGATTCAAACCAAATACCATTGTCTACAGAATAATAGCGGTTTCTCCAGCGGATCACGGATGCGGAAGTATTCACGGCATAATCCATATCCGTACCATCGATATCTTCAAATTGTGGATCACCATCATACACCACATCGGCCTTCGCTTGTTGCCTGTCTACTTTAGCAGTTTGAGGAATTTCTGCTTCCTGCAACGCCTCCTGGGAGGCCTGGGTACCAGCTACACTGGCCAGTACATTGTCTTTCGCGGAGCCTTCTTTTATACGTGCAAAATCCTGGGGCAGCTTGTCAGATGCCACATATTGCCACTGGCCACTTAAAGTTTTTGACTTATACCAGCGACCGGAGATCAGCACATAATACTGCTGAGACTGTACATCCATGAAAATATCATCGTCGGAATTGGAAACATACAGTAAGTCTGTTCCTGATGCCGGTGCAAAATTGGCTTCTCCATTGGTTTGGATCAGCTCGGCCGGCTCGGTACTTACTATTATTTTGTACATGGTATTCTCATCCGTTTCCTTTTCTGTTGCATTATCCTTGTTGGCATCATTCACCTGTTGGGCTATGCTGTTGAGGTTTTGTGAAACCTGGGTAGTTAAGGTATAAGGACCCGTGGCGGAATTGGCATTGTACCAATGCTTACCGCCATAGAGGTAAAAACGGCCATCATTGTTCTTAATGATCGTAAAAGGAGTGTTGACCACTGCATCTACTCCCCATTCGCTGTTGCGTTGCAATTTGGGAGCGCCGTCGATCAATACCAATATAGAAGGGGTATTGCTGTATAGAACTTTGGGAGGAGTATTGTTGATCTGCTGGGCAAGTTCCGATTGCTGGTTATTGAGGTCCAGGGATGATTGTAAGTCACTTTGCGCAAAGCTGATGCCTCCCTGCCCAATCTGCTGCTCCAGTGCATCGGCATAATCGTCGAGCTTATCATCACTTGTTTCTCCGGGTAACTTAATATTTTCAACCTGTGCCTTTTCCACCTGCACCCGGCTGCCATTGTTGTTGGTCGTAGCTTTTAACCAGGCCATCCCGAAAACGGGATCGGTTTTTCCACTTTCCAGAACAGAGATAGCGGCCTTGGCCTGCAGGGTATTACCGGAATAAGATTCCGGCTGCCACTGGTAGAGTTTAATGACCGCTCCCTGTGGGGTGGTTACGGTTTTGGGCCATGCGTCCTGTGCTGAGACAGAAAGGCCAGACAGCAAAGTGCCGCCCAGCGCGCATAAAAAGGTAAAGAATGATTTCATAAAGAGGCAGTTTGCGTTGAAAAAATCCCTGGTGGGTTTTGTTATCACTATCAATTTACACTGGTTAGACGATGAAAGCTATTAGTAGTTTACCGAAGAGGCAAACGTTTGCAAAACATTAGCAAAAAGAGGTGTTAAGGAACGGGCTGATTATCGTGAAATCCAATGGTTTAGGTGAGATAAGGAGGCCAAATCGCACAGTGACTGTATCAAAAACGAACAAGTTCGTAGTTTAGTTGGCGCTTATATGATTCAAAATCAATCTCTTCCAACTCTGGCATTTTTCTGGCGGCAATCGCAAGGCAATACAGCTCCTTCAATTCAAATTCAACTGCACCATGTTCAAAAACTATTTCAGAACCACCCTCCGGTTGCTGCTGAAGAACAAAATCTTCAGCTTTATCAACATTATTGGCCTGGCTATTGGCACTTTGTGTTGTCTGTATATTGTGCTGTATATAGTGGACCAGTATAGTTATGACAAGCACCACAAGGATCAAAAAGATATCTACCGGCTTACTACCTATTTGTACCTGACGGGTGATAAACATACCATGGCCACCGCCTCGCCACCCATTGCCCCTGCCATCAAAAACGACTTTCCCGAAGTAGAACAATTTACCCGGGTGATACCTACACTCGGTGTAAGCCGTCATTTGCTGCGGTATAAAGACAAATCCATCTACGAAAAAGAGACCTTCCTGGTAGACTCAACCTTCTTTGAGATCTTTACCTACCATTTTATCAGTGGTTCACCCGCCACTGCTATGGCGCAGCCTTATTCCATCGTATTGGGTAAACCACTTGCTGAAAAGATATTCGGCAACGAAGATCCCATGGGCAAAATAATAGAAGTAGACAATGCCTGGGGGAAAGAATCCTTAAAAGTAACCGGCGTTGTAGATGAAAGCCTTGGCAAATCACATATCCACGCCGCTTTCTTTCTCTCACTTAATGGTTATGGAGAAGGTATACGCAGCAACAATGTTTGGACGGGTAATAATTTTACTTATTCCTACCTAAAATTAAAACCGGGAGCTAGTGCAGCCGCCCTGGAGGCAAAATTCCCTGCCTTTTTGAACAAATATGCTCAGGCTGATCTCAAAAGCAGGGGTATGGAAAAGAAACAGTTCCTGCAACCCATCACTTCAGTTCACACTACCAGCGGATATGAAGTGGAGTCGGGAAAAGTAGTAAGCAGCTCATTTCTGTATATTTTATTGCTGATAGCGATCCTTATACAGGTGATAGCCTGTATCAATTTTATGAATCTTTCCACCGCCCGTGCCTCCAAAAGAGCCAAAGAAGTAGGCGTAAGAAAAGTAATAGGTGCCGGCAGGAGAAGCCTGATACTGCAATTTCTCAGTGAATCATTTTCGCTTTCATTGATTGGCGTGTTGATTGCCTTGCCTTTGCTGATCGTCGCCCTTCCCTGGCTCAATCAGCTCACGCAGGCCAATATTACCCTTTCCTTCCTGACACATTATGAGATATGGCTGGCGCTGGCAGGTGTGGTATTGGTTACAGGGTTATTGGCTGGTAGTTATCCCGCCTTCTATTTATCTGCTTTCGACGCCATCAAAGTGATCAAGGGCAATTTTAGGAGCCATATTTCCGCTTCCGGTATCCGTCGCGCACTTGTAGTGTTTCAATTTGCCTTATCGATTATTCTTATTGTTAGTATCCTCGTTATTTATAACCAGTTGAACTATATCAAAAACAGGGACCTGGGTTTCAATGCCAATCAAAAACTGGTATTCTCCTTTTATACAGACGATACAAAGGCAAAGATGCCATCCTTTATGGCCGACCTGCAACAGCTGCCGGAAGTCAAAGCTGTGACCAAAACAACCGGTATACCGGGGCAGGCTACTTATTTTAATTGGGGTGTATTTCTTGCCGGCGGCAACCTCACAACTTCTGTAAACCAGGAGAATGTTACGACCGATGAGCATTTTATCAAGGCCATGGACATTCAATTGGCAAGCGGCAGAGATTTTCGCTTATACGATTCGGGTAAAGTGATCATCAATCAAACCTTGGCGAAGAGACTGGGCCTTTCAGTTGAAGCGGCGCCGGGCACAAAGTTGTATACAGAAGATAACGGGCGGAATTACGAAATAGCTGGTGTAATGAAAGACTTCAATTACCAATCGCTTCATGAAGCCATCAGTCCGTTTATGCTGATTTATAATCCTCATAACCGTTCAGCCGGTAATATCATGGTGAATGCGGACAGTAAAGATTACCAGGTGTTGTTGTCAAAAATTGAGGCCATCTGGAAAAAAGACTTTCCTGCCGTGCCATTTGATTATGCATTTCTCGATAGTCAGGTGCAGCAACAATACCAGACAGAAATTACCTTATCACGTATCATCAATTCCTTCACAGGCGTTGCCATTCTTATTTCTTGTCTTGGATTGTTTGGCCTGGCTGCATTCAGTGCAGAACAACGGAATAAAGAGATTGCCGTAAGGAAAGTGCTTGGCGCCAGCGTGCCGGGACTTGTGCAATTGTTATCCAATGATTTTATAAAACTGGTGGCTATATCCTTCGTAATAGCTACACCGGTGGCCTGGTGGGCCATGAATAAATGGCTGCAGTCCTTTGTTTACCGCATTGACCTTAGCTGGTGGATCTTTGCACTGGCGGGCCTGCTGGCTTTGCTGATAGCGATATTCACGGTAAGTTTTCAGGCCATCAAAGCAGCCATTGCCAACCCGGTAAAGAGCTTGCGTACAGAATGATCATCCTTTAATCTCCCTGCAACTTGTGTTGCCTATTGATAGAAAGACAGTTTTAAAAGGGCCCGGAAGGGCCCTTTTATTCCCATATAATCATTAACGCTATCCAAATCAGTCCTTAACCTTGACTAGTGATAAAAGAAAAGCCGTACAAATATAAAGAATAAGCGGTGATATATTACCTCAAAGGGGTGAAAATATTTAGTCAAATATGACTTACCGCTCTCTTTTTTACATCCCATTCATTGTTTATCTCAACTCATCCCAATCTGCTATTTACATCAGTCTGTCCGCTGGTAATATTGCGCTCCATTTCGCTTCAAGGGTATCATATCGGCGAAGTATAACCATTTAAAACAAAAAAAAGAGTCATGAAAAAATTAATCTTACTCGCAGGCATGGTGTCTGCACTGGTTTTCACATCTTGCAAAAAGGATAAAGACGATAACGGCAGTGATGACAATGGAGGAGGAGGAGGTAATAATCCCACCACCAAACTCATTAAAAAGATGACGAAAGTAGAGAACGGTGTTACCACTGTTTACAACTTTACTTATGACAATGCCAAAAAGCTAACCGGTTTTGCCAGTACCGACAATAAAGAGTCTACCACTTTTTCTTACGATGCTGCCGGTAATCTTATTAAGGTAGAGTCTATTGAACAAGAGTTTAAAAATGTGTACAACTACACTTACGCCAATGGCGTTCCTGTATCCGGCACACTCAAAAGCTGGCAGAAGAATGCCGGAGAGCCAGATGAGTTGATAGAAGATGACGAACTCACCTACACCGTTGCCAATAACCAGGTAACAAAACTCAAGCTCCACATGAAGCAGGCCGATGCAGACCTGGACATGGATTTTACTTATGCCAATGGCAACCTGTCGAAAGTTCAATCAGCGCAGGGTAGTGCTTATGAATATAAAGCTACTTTCACATTTGGCACTAAAAAATCACCCTTTCCCCAGGTTTCAAAATATGTATTGGACCAGGCAGGTTTCTCTCTCTTCTTTAGTTCTAAGAATGAGTTGATCACCACTGAATTTGATTTCCCTGGTACAGTACTGGATGAGAAGACTACAGTTACTTATACTTACGATGCTAGTGGTTATCCCCTTACCTCTAATGAGGATGGAGTAAAACTTACTTACGAATACCAATAATTATTAAACCTAACTCCGGCAAACCCCTTCTGCATACAGCGGAAGGGGTTCTTTTTATTAATAATACCTTTGGCATCGAATCAATACACGTACTGCAATGTCGACACTCTTTACGCCACTCCAGATAAAGGACATTATATTTCGTAACCGTATCGTTGTATCGCCCATGTGCCAGTACTCTTCGGTAGAAGGGTTTGCCACCGACTGGCACCTTGTACACCTGGGCAGCCGGGCTGTAGGCGGAGCGGCGCTCATTATCCAGGAAGCTACGGCTGTATCGCCCGAAGGGCGTATTAGTCCGGATGACCTTGGCATCTGGAAACCGGAGCACCTGGAAAAGCTCAAAGTAATCACGGCATTTCTGCGTGAGCAGGGGGCGGTGCCTGGTATCCAACTGGCGCATGCAGGCCGCAAGGCCAGTAGTCTCAGCGCCTGGAAAGGCGGCAGGCATATACCGAAACTGGATGGCGGCTGGCAAACGCTGGCTCCTTCGGCCATCCCCTTCCGGGATACCGATGATGCACCGCTGGCGCTGGATATTGCAGGGATAGAAAAGGTGGTCAGGGATTTCACAGTAGCCGCGTTTCGCGCTGTGCAGGCAGGCTACCAGGTGCTGGAATTACATGGTGCGCATGGCTACCTCCTTCATCAATTTCTTTCACCACTCAGCAATCACCGGACAGATGAATATGGCGGGAGTTTTGAAAACCGCATCCGTTTACTTCTCCAGGTTGTTGAAGCGGTGCAAACTGCCTGGCCTGCCAACCTACCCTTATTGGTGCGCATTTCGGCTACCGACTGGGCCGAAGGAGGCTGGAATGAAGTTGAGTCCGTGCAACTGGCAAGGATATTAAAAAGCAAGGGTGTAGACCTTATTGATTGTTCTTCGGGTGGTCTGGTGCCTGCTGTTACAATACCGGTAGGTCCTGGGTACCAGGTCCGTTTTGCAGAGCAGATAAAAAAGGAAGCACATATTTTAACAGGCGCAGTAGGCATGATCACGACGGCCCAACAGGCCGAAGAAATCCTGGCCAACGGTCAGGCAGATATGATCGTCATAGCCCGGCAGTCGCTCCGCGATCCCTATTTCCCGTTGCATGCTGCCCGGGAGCTTGGGGATCAGATAGACTACTGGCCATCTCAATACCTGAGGGCCAAAGAATAAGATTTCACCAGGTGCCCCTCTTATGAGCGGAGTGATTCAATCTCTTCTGCCGACTTTGGCAAATATTTTCCCAGCTTACGGTTTCCATCGGCGGTGACGAGGAAATTGTCCTCTACCCTGATGCCGCTGAAGTTGCGGAAAGCTTCCAGGGTTTTATAATTGATAAAATTGGTATGTTTCTTTTCGGCCACCCACTGATCTATGAGGGAAGGGATGATGTAAACGCCTGGTTCGATGGTGAGTACATAGCCTGGCTCTACAGCACGACCCAGTCTCAGCGATTTCCAGCCAAACTCTTTGCTTTTTTGCAGGTCATCTGAATAGCCAACATATTGCTCGCCCAGGTCTTCCATATCGTGCACGTCCATGCCCATCATATGTCCCAGGCCGCACTGAAAGAACAAGGTATGTGCGCCAGCCGCTACGGCTTCTGCCGCATTGCCTTTCATAATACCAATTGCGGTCAGCCCTTCTACCAGCTTTTCACAGGCGCCTGCATGTACATCGCGAAAACGTACTCCGGGCTTCAGTAAATTAATCGCGTGGTCCAGGGAAGCCAATACGGTATTATAAACCTCTTTCTGTTCGGTAGTAAACTTTTTACCTACGGGAAAAGTCCTTGTCAGGTCGCCTGCATAGTGCAGGTCATTTTCTGCCCCGGCATCCAGCAATAGCATTTGCCCTTCCCGGATCGTATTTCCATAATAATGATTATGAAGCGTTTCCCCGTTCACGGTACAAATGATGGGGTAGGAGAGCCGTCCACCTGCTGCAAAAGCCACTTCCTGTACTTTGGCAGCCACCTCATATTCTTTCATTCCCGGTCTGGCATATTGAATGCCTGCCAGGTGCATGTCGGCGCTGATGGAAACAGCCTTTTCGATCTCCGCCACTTCTGCGGTTTCCTTGATCACCCGCTGGCTGATCACGGCTTTGACCAGCTTCAGGGACACCTGCCGGTCAACATCCTGTACGGGCACCTGCAGCCATTCTGCCAGTTTGATCCTGTTTTCCGGGCGGTAAGGAGGTAAAATATGTACGGTGCGACCTGCTAATTGTGCTTTTCTTATGCGGGCGGCTATATCGTTATAAGGTGCTGTATTTGAAACACCTACGGCTGCCGCCATCTCTTTTACCGAGGGTAGGGGGCCTGTCCATACGATATCATCCATGCTCAGTTCATTGCCGAAGATGATTATTTCACCGCTTTCTGCATCTAAAACGGCTGCCAGTCCTGCCACATCCAGGCCAAAATAATACAGGAATGTACTATCCTGCCGGAAAGGATAGGTGTTATCCTTGTAATTCATACTGCTTTCTTCGTTGCCCATCAGGACAATAAGGCCGGTACCCATGTTTTGGAGCAATACCTGGCGTCGGCTGCTATAAACGGAACTGTTAAATAAGGTAAAATGCATGCGGCAATTTATTGAGAATTCCCGACTTATATACTACCTTTATAAAAGCCTCGTTATTAAGAGCATCAGCCTCAGTTTTTACACTCTTTCAGTTTAGTTTTTTTCAGTATTCCATTTAGTAAGTGACAATAAGCCAAGACTTATTGTTAGTCCGGACAAAGCAATCAGCCTCGTTACGAAATGTCAGTTATTTCTCTTAAGAGAGTCACAACTAAAATCTGTAACATGATCCTGTCAGACTTTATACTACTCAGTGAAGAAGAAAAGAAAATGGTGATGCTACACCAGGGTATTTTGGTAGCTAAAAAGGCCAATCAGCAATTCATGATCTTTCTTTTCCAGATGCAGGCTTTTTATGTGGAGGTTTTTTGCGACAAGGCCACCAAGCAAACCTATGAGTTTCGGGTGTTTAACCAAACCAATCAACTGGATCCCTGGCTGGAAGCCATTCCGATTCCTGATTGGAAATAACAATTGTCTCTTCAAAGTATGCTGACCGGGTAATATCCATTTCACAGGGATATTTGCGGGAAACTTCTTATTTCAGTAATTAGTAGGCTGGTGTTATAATTAATCGTACCTTTGACCTGTCAATTTTGAGCCTCGCAGTCAGTATCGTTACATTATGCCAGCTTTTAGCAAACCGCATTTTAGTTAGTCTATACTTCTTGCCTTCTCAGATAATTGTTAAATTTTAATTTTTAGTTAGTATGAACATTTACGTATCAAACTTAAGCTTCAACGTTCAGGATGAAGACTTAAAGGAATTCTTTGCACCCTATGGAGAAGTTACATCTGCCAAAGTGATCAATGACAAGGAAACTGGTCAATCACGTGGTTTTGGATTTGTAGAAATGCCAGACGATGCAGCAGCTAAGAAAGCTATTGCTGAACTGGATCAAGCGACTGTAGAAGGTCGTTCTATCCGTGTAACTGAAGCAAGACCTAAAGAGAACAACAGGTCTGGCGGCGGTGGCGGTGGCTACAAAGGTGGCAACGGCGGCGGCGGCGGTGGTTACAACAGAAACAACCGTTGGTAAAACAGAGTATCCCTACGTTTTAATAATAAGCCCCGGCTCTCCGGGGCTTTTTTATTGTGTATAAGCGAGGCTAATGCACAGAGCGCGACTCACCCAGGGGCGCGCTTTTTCCATTGGTGGCTGCCGGCAGGCTATTGAAAAGCCAATACTACCTCTGTAAACCCATTTTATCTACATCGTTTCTCCATTGATCCTCCATTCATCTTCCATTACACAATGGAAGATGAATGGAAAAACAATTGACTTTTATTGTATATATAATATACTTTGCATATCTTCAGTTAAAATCCATTGACTATGATCGTAACAGGCAATCCCCTGCTAACAGGCGTCTCAGGTAAACTAAAGAACCTCGTCGTAAAGCAGTACCAGGGCAAAACAGTGATAACATCCATACCGGATATGTCCCAAAGGAAGCTTTCCCAAAAGCAAAAGGAGGCCAATGAACAGATGCAAATGGCCATTATTGCAGCCAAAGGAGTCATGGCAAATCCACGGCTAAAGCAGCGGGCCTGCGAAATGCTGCAGGTGCCGCCCAATAAAGTCTTCCGCGCCATCGTAAAGCAATTCCTGCTTACCGATGGGGATGGAGGTATATTTGAAGAGACCGAACAGGAGAAACTGGATAAACAAACACTCGCTACTTTAATAACCATCATCACTACAGAAGTACCCGGCGCAGAGTTGATGCTCTTCGGTAACCGGGCCAGGGGAACATACGATGCCCAAAGCGATTGGGATATACTTATTCTGACCACCACCGATCATCCCCCGGCCCTTAAATGGGAATTGCAGGAAAAATTATTCCACATTACCATACCACAAGGCACACGCGTAAACATTTTGCTGGTCTCTAAAGCCCAATGGTACGCCGCGCCAGAATATGAAGTGTTAAGAACACGGATAGAAGAAGAGTTGAAACCGGTAAAGGAGTTTCGTTAAGGAATACAGAAGATCATTTGTACTTCGATGTTAATTGTTTAAAATGCTATGCGTTTTTCTGCTGGCTCTGGAACGAAACTTAATACCTATCTTCCTTGTTTAAAATGAACTGGTAAACCGGGATCTCCCTAAAAAAGATCCTCCCAAAAAAAGCTCTTCAGTATGCGCCTGTTACTCATCATTAGTTTTATTTTCCTTTCTGTAAGTTCTTTGCAAAGCCAACATGCCAATAAGAAACCAATTCTCACCGGCGCGGATCAGGTCAATAAATACCTTCCTTACCTGAAAGGCAAGAAGGTAGCGATCATGGCAAATCCGACTTCTATTATTGGGAAAAAGCACCTGGTAGACAGTCTACATGCTCTCGGCGTAAATATTGTTAAAGTATTCGGCCCCGAACATGGGTTCAGAGGTAATGTAGGCGCCGGAGTAGAAGTAAAAGATGAAACAGATGCTGCTACAGGTATTCCGATCATTTCTTTATATGGAGCAAAGAATAAACCAAGTAAACAGGACCTAGCCGATGTGGATATCCTGATCTATGACCTCCAGGATGTTGGTGTCCGGTTTTATACAAATATCAATGCCCTGGTGCGATTGATGGACGCCTGTTATGAAAGCGGAAAAGAAATGTTGATCCTCGACCGGCCCAATCCAAACGGATACCTGGTAGATGGTCCCATACTGGATATGAAGTATAGATCGGGTATTGGCATGTTTCCCATTCCTATGTCGCACGGATTGACTGTTGGTGAATTTGCGCGTATGGCCAATGGTGAAGGCTGGCTCACCAATAAAGTAAAATGCAAGATCAAGGTAATACCGGTTGCGAATTATAACCATGATATGGAATATGTGCTACCTGTGAAGCCCTCTCCGAACCTGAACACACAGCAATCTATTATGCTGTATCCTTCTGTCTGCATGTTTGAAGCTACTTACCTCAATCACGGCAGAGGGACTTTATTTCCTTTCACCGTTTTTGGCAGCCCGGAGCTAAAAGGTATATATGAATTCTCTTACACACCTACCAGTATTAAAGGCATGTCAGCAACTCCGCTGTTCATGGACCAGGTTTGCTATGGCATTGACCTGCGTAATTATGATGTGAGCCTCCTGCGTAAAAGCAAAAAGATCAATCTGCAATGGATCATGGAGCTATATAAAGCTCATCCTCACAAGGAAAAGTTTTTTGATTCCAAACTTAGCCGTGAAATGAACTCTATTGAAATACAGATTGGTTCCGGTCTTTTCCGTCAACAGATCATTGATGGTAAATCGGAAGAAGAGATCCGGGCTACTTGGGAACCTGGGTTGAGTAAGTATAAGGTGATGCGTAAGAAGTATTTGTTGTATCCTTGATATGTTGGTCACAGGATGTGCAATCATTACAGTGATGCCGTATAAAATAAATGAGGAAGCGGGGTGAGCAATCGACCCGCTTTTTTTAATGTAGTAGTATTGTAGTAGTGGCATGAAAAAAGCGACTACAACTTTCGTTATAATCGCTTCATTTTCTTGGTGGTGTGGGGCGGGATCGAACCGCCGACACAAGGATTTTCAGGCCCGCATCTCATGGTTTTATATCACTTCAATAATATTCAAGTAGCTTTAAATCAGCCTTTTAGCAATTTTGTAAGTACGCATAAACATAGGTAAATACAGCAATTGTTGTAGTATTGTTGTAGTGATTTCGCCTTATCTGCTCCATATTTCTACATAGTCTCTTAATACTCTAAATGACTATTAGTCAATGATATGTGAGTTTATCCATGTTTAATTCCTGACCTAAAATTCACACTTGCTTGTTGTCCGGCTGTATCCAGTCGGTATGGCTTCAGTAAAATTAGTATTGCGCAAGGAACAAAAGGCTGACGGTACCTATCCGTTGGCAATCCGTATCATCAAGGATCGGAAGCCCAGCTATATTTACTTGGATTATCGTATTCATATCAATGATTGGGATGAAGTCACCCAATGGATCAAGAAGTCATGCGCGAATTACAAACGCCTGGACAACTTCCTGCTTAAAAGGTTATCCGAAGCGAAGGATAGCGCTCTGGAAGTCGAAACCAAAAAAGCCTCTGCCACTTCAACAGCCATCCGGCAGAAGATCAAACCCAAAGCAACCTCCGGCTTCTTTGCCCAGGCACAAGATTACCTCGATCAACTAAAGCGAGCTGGCAAATACAACCGTTACACCCCCGAAAAGCCCAGGATCAAACATTTCAAGGAATTTATGAAGGGGCAAGAGATAGCCTTTGCTGATATCAACGAGGGCTTACTTGAAAAATTCGAGATTTGGTTAAAGACTACTTACAAGCCGAAAGGCAAAAAGAAAAAACGTCTAAGTGACCGCACAATCGCCAATCATCTGGTCGTGATCCGTTCCGTATTCGCCCATGCGAGAAGAAACGAGGTCATCGACGAAAAAACAACCTATGGCAAGCATGGCAAAAAGATCACATTTCCTGAAACGACCAAGGTGCCGATAGCCATCGAGGATGTAGAAAGCCTGGAAGCGTTGGAATTGGATAACCCACAACATGAACATGCCAGAAAAATATGGTTGTTCTCCTTCTATTTCGCGGGGATGCGCGTGTCTGACCTGTTTCGGCTGAATTGGTCGGACTTTCAGGATTATCGTCTGCACTACACAATGGGGAAAAATGATAAGGCTGGCTCCCTGAAAATTCCCGATAAGGCAGAGCGGATTTTAAAGTATTATGAGCAGTTCAAAGAAAACGAAACTGATTTGGTCTTTCCTGAACTGAAAGGCGTTGATCTTAGCGATGATTGGGAAGTGGAAAGAAAGATTGCGCATAAAACAAGCGCCATTGATAAATTCCTGCGCAAGTTCGTTGCTCCTGCTGCGAAGATCAATAAGCCCCTTACAATGCACATTACCCGTCACACCTTTGCCGATCTTGCTGGTGATACTATTCCTATACAGATGCTTCAAAAGCTATATCGACATTCCAATGTCACCACGACAATCAACTATCAGCAAAATTTCATTCACAAAGATGCGGATGATGCCCTGGACGCTGTACTTGGTAAGAGATCGAAGCCCGTGCCTGCATGATCTTTTTCTTTTTTATTAGCAAAAACATTTCATAGATATTCTAAAGACGAATGGAGCGTCGCAAGGGACGCTCCATCAGGGCAGTAAAGATGGCTATCAATTCACTTCGTTTCAGCAGAAGAGATTTTACCAATAGGTTATCCGATCTGATTGTTTGACGCCGATGCAGTAATTGAGGGAAAAGCCTGTTTGCTGCGGCATTATCCCGTAGTTGTCCCAATCGCTGAACCAAATATCCACCGCAGCGCTGTCGGGCGAACAGATGAAGCGTTTAACGAGTTTGCCTGCTTACGTTGATGCCAAGGTAGCGCGCAGCGACAGCCTTGCAACCAACGGCGTCTTTCAATGACGTCATTCCTCACTCCGAAACAAGAGGCTAAGGAAACAATATGATTGTCAAAGAAAATTTGTAACTTTTTGGTGGTAAAAACCAACAGCCCCCTCCATGAAAAGTTTGATTCTTCTATTTTTCACATTTTGCTTAAATTTTAACTCACTGCAGCCTAGGATATCTCCTTCGGATGAAGCCGTCGTGATTAGAAGGAGCACATTTACCACAAGCGGAGATTTTCTTTTTTCAGAAATGCAAACTAAAACAAGCCGTTCACCAAACGATCCGAACACTTGGTATATGGATAGGCTAGTCAGCCAATATTTAGGAACTAAACAATTTATACTACCCGATGATGTAAGTGTGGCCGATAGTCTCAACGGAATAACTTGGCGCGGAAGGTTACAATTCATTTCTCAAGCAGTGCGTAGAATTGCATGGTCTACAAAGCCTACGGACAAGATAACCTATCATGGCTGGAATGACTGGACAAATCACGATACAATTACATACAAAATGACGCGGTTTGGAAACGCTGACTGGCGTATTGAACCACTACCGTATAATGGTAACCATATGCCAGTATCGGTTAGCCAAGCGGATATTCAATTGGTGCTTACCAGACCAAGAGATCGAGGAGCGAGCTTTCCGCCAGTGGAATATTGAAAGGAAGCATACGGCGAAACAATCAATGAGTGGTAACAACATCGGGAGTTCGCACTGTTCGGTTTATCCCTGTCATAGAGGATCTTCCAGTCGGCCTGGAAAAATCGGATGCGACCTTCATCCCGGAATTTCTGCAAGGTGGTCCTGCTGGTGGTGTGCAGAATTCTGCAGAAATCCATTTATCCTCTTTAATCTCATGCTTGGTTTTGATGTATCTAATAACTTGGTCTACCGGGGCGTAGAAGGCGGGTTATTCCAGACAAATGACCTGCACGAGGGATGAAAATTTTGTCATCTGAAAAATACGGAATGCCGTTGAGCAGACCTAAAATCGGTTGTTTGATCAACACAAAAAAAGCGACTACAACTTTCGTTATAATCGCTTTATCCTGATGGTGGTGTGGGGCGGGATCGAACCGCCGACACAAGGATTTTCAGTGTAAAATCAATGATTTATATAAAGTTTAAGATTAATCAAATGGTTGATTGTCTATAAATTATATCTTACACAAAATCATAAAGAGACTATATGAACCTGATTTTTGTTGTACCAATTTTTCTTTAAGAAAATTTGAGGAATAGAAAACAGAGGACAATTACAAAAAGAAATAATAAACATCCTTGCTGCCCTCCTGGCGGTTCGGATTTTCCTCGTCACGCTCCCATTCTCTTATTAGTCCTGTACCTCCGCACCAGACGCAACGCGTATTTTGATCAGGCCATACCCAACCTTACCATTACATTTGGTACAAGTTTTCAATAAAGGGCATTGTTTATCACTATTAGTAATAAATATGTGTTATTAGCTTTGAAGGGTTATTAGTATAATGCCAATATCTAGCGAAATAGCTGCTTATGGTCTGCAACCTTTAGCTCCCACCTCAAGCCCCTCACTATATCCATAGCGAACTGTCAAGCATCCTCGTGGGCTAATTACAGATAACGACTTAGCTCTACTTGAATACCACTGTGCAGTCAATTTCGCTGCTAGGCTATTCGCTTTTTCTTTCGACAAATCAAGTTTTGCTTCAAGTGTGCCGCCTAGTGAGGTAGTCAATTGACTGAATTTTTCAGAGGCTATTTCTAATTCAAACACTGCTGCTGAAGTAATTATCGCAGCACAGGGATCATCAAGATATTTTATAAATTGTTTTGTAAAGTTATCATTGAACTTTGTAAACAAGTTTCGGTTTGTGTTATAATAACTAAATACCTCACTGGCTCGTTGAATATATCTGTCTTTTAGATATACATCAACATAAAAACCACTATCCATCTTAACAACTCTCGCCACGCTGTCTATGAACTTGTTTGCAATACTTATTGCGAGTTTATTTTTTGCCGTATCGCCTTCGTTTTTTAGTTGAAGTCTAATATCAGCAGCCAAAGTTAAATTTAACTTTCTTACAAGGCTATCGTGGAGTTTTTTAATAATTCTATCGTCTTTGAATGTATATCTCGATTGTTCTAAAGCCAAAAGAAGGTCTAAATTTTCGCCTTCTAGGTCGTTAAGAAAATCTTTTTTTTCCTTCAGAGATGATAATTTTCGAAGCTTTTTTCTAAGTGCGCCGGCGCTATCTTTTATTGGTTTTGAAATCTTCGTATCTCTTATAATATCGGAAATTCCTTCATTTTCGTAGAAACTAATATCTATACTGTCCAAAATGGGAGAAAATTCATACGATGATTTCATTAAGTCAAACGGCTTGGACATTTCGTTCTTGTGATAGCCTTTGCCCAGCAGTTCATACCTAGACGATGATCCTGTTGGATCAGTAAGTAACTCAGTGTAATTTGGAACGTCCGGCCCAAATCCTCCACGCACTCCAAGAATATCAATAGAGTTATATGAAACGCCGTAGAGTTTAATTTTCTCATTTCGTTGTGCAAAGAGTTCTATCGAAATGACGCAGAGAAATAAGCTAAGACTAAGGAAGGCAAAAAAAGGCTTTTTCATGATTGTTAGTTTGCCTTCAAAGTAGGTGATTAAGTAGAAGTTAGAAATGAGGAAAACACCCATTTTCCTGTCAAGATTTAATGAAACAAGCATTACAAGAAAAAACCAGCAGTTGGTTTTGCTGGGTTTTTATTGAAAAATAATTAATATGTAGAGTTGTACAGTAGACGATTCACGCTGGCAATTTACCTGCACCGTTTATCGCCCCGCAGGATGACATGCTGCAGAAAGCAATGTCACGTTCAAAAGCGTTAAACCTCTTACTAACACGGCCCTCATCCGTACCTGGAGCAGAGGCATATCACAAAGTGTTGCGCAAAAATCTTCAAGGAGATTCGTGTTTTTAATAAAGACACAGGCAAAACATATTTTGCCGCCGGATGGAAGAACGAGGAAGATGGATACGAATATCGCAGTCCTTATTTCAAAGGCTGCGTAGGCGCTAAATCCATCACTTTTATCCGGGGCCTCGTTCTCAAGCCTGAAGGCATCCAGATATTTGAAGGCATAATGGACTATGTTTCCATCATCGAGCATCAGGGCGGAAGAAAATTCGATGACGATACAATCATCTTGAATTCTCTATTCTGCATGCGCGAAGCCACCGGTTATATCCGCAATTACGGTTATCAAAGCGCCTCTACCTGGTTTGATAACGACAAGGCCGGAGAACAGGCAATGCAAATGCTATCTGAGTATCTGGTGAGCGAGAAAATAGAGCATTACGCTATGAATCCTTACTATGCACCATATAAAGATGTGAATGAGTATCACACGGTAATGCTGAATTTATTAGAAACCTGCTTTAGACACAATCCTGGTAAATAATATGTTATGGAGTAATCTGCTGATACACTTGATGTGTTGTAAACCGTTGATAATTAGGTGGATAAAATGTGCGAATTGGAGAATGTAATATCGATGTGAAGTTCTTTAACTTTGTTATTCCCACCGTAGGGCGGTAGCTGTGAACTACCCACCCTGCATACTTAATTATGTCGTTGTAGAAGTGTAGACTCCCAAATATACAGACTTTGGGAGAAACAAAATCGTATACCCAAAATTTTCCTCATGACGGCACAAATTATTCATGACAATCGTTCACCGATTCTAATTGCAGCAAAGAAAATAGAATACCCTAATTGCTAAAAATTTTGGCATTTCGGCTAAATTTTCTTACTTTTAAATAACCTTTATGCTTCAATTCGGAAATACTACACCTATCCAGCCCTTAAAAGAGATCGTGGCCTACGAGGCCCTATGGGCTGAAAAAAAGACAACTTGGAAATCCCTTTCAGATTTGTTTACCCAGCATCCGGATTCCCGTCCTTCAGATTTTGTCAGAGGGGATCAAATTAGTGCAATAGAGGAAGAGGTAAAAAAATTCGTTTTCGGGATGGATTTTAGAACAAGTATGCTCATCAGCGGAACCTTCGATTATCCAAAGAAGCTCAACGATGCAAAAGAACGAGTTGTTCTTCTGTATTTTACTGGCATCCTTGAATACTTAGAAACACGCTGTATTGCCATTGTAGGTACAAGAACCCCTTCCTCTGAAGGGCTGGCTATCGCTGCTGAAGTTGCAACTAAACTGGTAAAGGATGATTTTACAATTATTTCTGGCCTCGCGGCAGGAATTGATACGCAAGCCCACAAATCCACAATAGAGGCAGGTGGCCGTACCGTTGCTGTGTTGGGTACGCCTTTAAACAGGGTATATCCAAAGGAAAATAATGCATTACAGGAAATGATTGCTACAAAGCACCTGCTTATAAGTCAGGTTCCATTCTATAGGTACTCAAAGCAGGATTACCGTATCAACAGGCATTTTTTTACCGAACGTAATAAAACTATGTCGGCTCTGACCGAAGCTACATTAATAGTCGAAGCTGGCGAAACATCGGGAAGTCTTACACAAGCTGCTGCTGCATTATTCCAAAAGCGAAAACTGTTTATTTGGGACACCTGTTTCAAAAACAAGAAAATCACCTGGCCGCAGCGATTTGCCGAACAAGGGGCGATCCGGGTTGGGAGCTATGAGGAATTAATAGGACACCTAAACCATGACTAAATGTATCGCCTCCAGAAGATTGACGAGTTGCTTTTGCCATCACATCGTTATTTGACACCAGAGGATGAATGTTATTTTTTTAGAACCTATACTCGGCTGGATTTAGGTTATACGGCCGAGAATAGTTTTATGATGAACTTCAAAAAGAAGATGGATCGTAAAGGGCTGCATGATTGGCACTACAAAGGCCAGGCTATTCGTGAGGCTTCTGATCTCTTCATTAGGGGCACACTGCCAATAAATCCCCCTGGCGTAATTTTCGTTCCAATACCTCCTTCCCGCATGAAAGGTGATGCCCTTTATGATGACCGGAACGTACAAGTAATATCCAGTTTATGCCACGCAAAACCGCATGGAGAATTGAGAGAAATAATCTATCTCAACCAAAACATGCCACCCACTCATGGGAACAAATTAAGCCCGGAAGAGATATTGCCCTATCTTGAAATAAATGAAGCACTATGCCAGGACCCCAAGCACAACGTTGTACTGGTAGATGATGTGATAACCGAAGGTGCTCATTTTAAAGCATGCCAAAGCCTCCTGAGACAAAGATTTCCGAACTCCCGAATTACTGGCTTATTTATCGCCCGGACACTCCATTAGTTTATCAGGATTATCACTATTGTTTTGACATTTGTTCTTGCGTAAGTAGATAGAAGACAAATAAGTATAAATTACTATGAATAATGATAATAAAAAGGGTAATGAGCTGAAATCTCCAAATCCCTTAAGAAGACTATATGATGAATATGCTGCGGGAGTTGCATATATTTCTGTTATCACTGCAAAAGGAGATGAAGGGATAGGGTCGTGCTTTCATATAGGGGGTGGAGTTTTTATTACCGCAAGACATGTTGTAGAAAATTGTATAATTAAAGAAATAGGAACAACTGTTTCGCAAAGACGATATTACGAAGTAGAAGAAACTAAAACTACTGGCATGGCTTCTGTGGAATTCCCTTTTTCTTCTTCAAGAACCTCCATTTTTGCAGGGCCTTATTTTCATCCCAATGACAAAGTGGATATTGCAGCATTAGTTGTTCCTGACATCAAGGCGCCTATTTTGCCATTAGGAGATCATTTGGATGATTGGCTGGGGTATGAACATATTCTCTCAAATGCAGTTGTTTTTGGATATCCACCAGTTCCATTCTCGTCACTACCCACGCTGCTAGCCGCAAAATGTGAGGTAAATGCAATTATAGATAAGTATACGGGTGGCCATCCACAATTCATTCTTTCTTCAATGGCAAGGGGAGGTTTTAGTGGTGGCCCTGCTGTTGCTGAAGATGGTGTGGTGTTAGGCGTAATTACAGAATCACTGGTAAATGGCGAACAACCGCCAGAGCTTGGGTATTTCTCTGCTATTTCTGTGGAAGGTATTTATACCTGCCTCGCTCATAATCGGATTATACCAAAGCACATAGATGAAGAGTGGGACGGTTTTTGGAACGAAGAAACAATCTCCTTTAAAGAGGATCCTAATCAGCCAAGACGTATCAATAATAGTAGTCTAAGAATATATAGAGGAATAGATAAATTTTATTTTGTTCTCTACACGGAAAATGAAACCGTAATAAAAAACACTTTAGAAATTATAGATAATCAGGTGAAACACTTCTACTCCTTAACCTGGGTTCACGATTCGATGGTTAAAATTGAGTTCAAAGAAGGTTCTTTTACATTAGAGCAGGCTAACCAAACCTATAGTTTGATAATTGAAATGATGGAAAGCATGGGAATCAAAAAAGAGACATTCGAGCCAATTTCTTTTAAAGATTTTGGCCAACCCTTCTAAAACAATTCAAAAACTCGACCAATACTCGACCAACGAAAAAGGCAGCTATGAATTTTCTTCATAACTGCCTGATTTTCTTCGTGGTGTGGGGCGGGATCGAACCGCCGACTCAAGGATTTTCAATGATGAAAAGTAGCGATTTATATATATTTATATAAAATAAAGTGATTGATTGTTAATATTTTGAGTATCATATAAATTCGTTAGGTACCATGTAAAATCATCAATTGTTGTACCCAAATAGAGGAAAATGCCAGAAGTCAAATTTGTAATCAATGCACCGGAACAGTTTAGCCTTGAAGAAAGGCAAACATTTGAGATGCTATTGAAGAAGCAAAATAAGGTACGGAATGTAACCATAAAAAAAATTGATCGCTGCAAATATATATGCTTTGGCATGATTGATCAGTTCCCCATTTCGATTGGCGCAATAAAACCAAAAACGGTTTCAGACTTCAATTCTAATAAAGCGAACATTCCAGGTTTACAAGGCCAGTTTGAATGGGAACTGGGATACCTATATACCTGTGATGAGCATCGAAAAAATGGATATGGCTCAAAAGTTATTGAGGGGCTTATAAGTAAAGCGGGAAACATTAATTTGATGGCCTCAACCGAATTGAGTGAAGGTAATCCTATGAAAAAATTATTAGAGAGAAAAGGATTTGAAAAGAGAGGTAATACATGGAAAAGCCAAATACATGGCGGTGATCTCGGCTTATTTTTGAAGTTTATTTAGTACAGTCGATATTGTAAGGGATTAATATATGAATCAAGAAGCATTAAAAGAAGTAATCCACGGGGTTTTAGATAATACCGCGTATAGGCCATTCTTATGTTTGCCTATGTCAGCACTGCTCTATGCAACTTTAAACGATAACCATAAAGCAGGGGCAAGACTTGTGACAGGCGATCTTCATTATAAAGACAGTATTATTTTCAAACAAGATTTTAAGATTTCAGACGCAAAAGATAATACGTATCAAGAATGGGCTGGTCACGCCTGGGTTGAGCTAGAAGATATTATTTGTGATTTGTCTTTTTTCAGGACACTGTATGCACAAGAGTTCACTAAACCCTGTAAAATAGACTTGATTACACAATTTGGTGAAGGCAGAGGCGCATTAATAGGCACTCCTGGTCAATTAGAACAAAATGGGCTGATTTATAAGCCCAAGGAATATTTGTCTGATGAAATGGCCACCGGAATTATTCAAGGCTACGAGCACCTGCTAAATTTTAAGAAATAGGTTCTCACAATTCGATTCGATACAACTTTAGTGTCGAATAGCCGCGTTTGTTTCTTAATGACTTTTAGTCAATATTATGTGAGTTTAATTTTGGAAGAAAACTCACCCTTTACTTTGCTTTTATTGTTCTTGTTGCCCCAGTTCTCAATGGGTGCAGCATGTCTTCTCTTAAAATCGTACTACGCAAAAAATCGGCACCGGATGGCACTTTCCCTCTGTGCCTGCGTATTACAAAGGATAACCATTATTTTTCTTTTTTATTAGCAAAAACCTTCATAGATATTCTAAAGACGAATGGAGCGTCGCAAGGGACGCTCCATCAGGGTTCAAGTGCTGGCTTAAATATCTTTACGGCACAATTGGCTTTGCTTTGAATTTCTTGTTACCCATTTCTTTCACAAATTCATCGAAACGTTTTTTGGAAGCCTCAACAGGTTCCGAACTTTTAGCGGTAAATGTAATGCCGCTATTGTAGGTATCCCATATGTCAGTAATTAAAACAGTCGTGTCATTATTATAGACAATTCGCACTGTGTCGCCATTTTGGATTTTGAAGTTGGCAAGATTAGTGGTGGCCTTATACTCACCCAGTAAGCTGCGGCCATCTTTTCCGTGAAATGTTATTTTCGCCGTACCATCCTCATGAAGATCAAAACTTCTGATCGTTTTGTCTTGGTGCGCTAATTGTATTTGCTTGAAATTAATTCCATCATAGGCGATTAAATGTATCTGTGAAACTTTTGTCGCTGTAATCCCAAGACCGGAACCAGAGCCAGGCGGCGGCTCCTGATCCGTGGTGTCATCATCTTTTGTGCAGGCCGATCCTGTGAACAGACAAATTCCAATGATCGCTAAAAGCAGTTTTGTTGTCATGAGTATAGGGTTGATTAATTATATCCAGGATCGGTGTTCTTTTCTTGTTGCTCTGGTTCCGGCTGGATGTTTCTTTCGTTCAAAATAAAATTGGCCGTAATAAGATCATTCAGCTTCTCATACAGGTATATAAAATTGCCGATCTGGTATTGCTCGCCTGTGATGTTCTTGTTTTCCAACGCCATTTTCAGCAGCTCCCAAAAATTCTCACGGAAGCCCTTCAAGTCATAGGTGGTGAAAAAATCATAAATCACTTCGTGCGGATCGATAGGGTTTTTATAATTTTCCTCGTCCGTATTGACAGGAAAGAACAATTTCAGTTCGAAAGGTGGTGCAGGTAGTACCATAGCTTTTCTTTTATAAGGTTTTTTAATCAGTGCAAAGGATTGTCTATTGTTAGGTGCTTTATTCTTTTGACTAACCTGAAAATTGTTGTTGCATCCCACATATAGCCTTTCCCTCGTGCAGTCGGCAGGCCATCCCTGTTCCATTGTTCGGCAGTTTCTCGGTAACTGTAGCCTTCAGCTTGGGCTTTTATCCATTCAGGTAGCATGATTAGTGCAAAGTTGTCGGCTGCACGTTTGTTTAGCTCGGCCAGCACTTTGCCGTTGCGGCCCAATACAACTCCCCTGCTTTTGGCAATGGCAAGCCCCGCTTTTGTTCGCTCTCGTATATTCTTCAATTCCATCTGCGCAACAATCGCCAGCATGATAAAGAACATAGGGTTTTCTTTCGGATCAATGTTCGGATATTCGATAACACGAAAATCCACTTTGCTTTCCAGGAGCATACAGATAATAAATACCCGACGACTTAGACGGTCGAGTTTTGCAACAAGTAAAACAGCCTTGTGCCTCCGGCAGTAATTAAAAGCTTTATCAAATTCGGGTCGCTTCCTCTTACCGCCGCTTTCCACCTCAATAAATTCTTTGATTGCACAGAAAGGATAATGATCTAAGAAATTATCAAAGTCTGCTTTTTGCGCTCCTAACCCATAACCTTCTTCAGCCTGTCGGTCCCTTGAAACCCTGAAAAGCAAAACTGCGGGTCTTTTCATTGGATGAATTGCCTCATCAATGTTGACACATAAACCAACGTTAACTTTACAACAGAAATCGTAAAAATGCGGTGTAGATAAAAATCGCGGATGCTGATTTTTAAAGTTTATTTGTATCTATGAAGATTAAAAATGCCCGGATTTGTTGGCATATAAACGTTGATTTACTTGCCAACAAAATTTTTAAGTAAAAATTTGAAGCGAATAGAAAATCAGGTGTTTTCACCTTTTTCAGTTTGGTGTCGTCTTCTTATACTGCATGGCGGAAATTCTACGCTGTCACTACACAATACTAAAAGAAGCTAAATGGGTGTAATAAATCAGGATAGTTACAAAGATGTTCCAAAGAATGTGAACGATTACATTGACGTACTATATAAGCACACATGGCATTTAAAAGGTGAGGATCAATGCTATATTTTCGGATACCCTGCGCAAGGTGAAACTGCGGGAAAGTATAAAATTCAGAATATGCGCACCAGGGAAATCCTTGTGATGTGGCATGAATATAAAGTCATGCATCATGAAGAAAGTGGCCAGTTCAAGCTTTTGTTCCAGGATCGTGAATGGAATATAGAAATGCTGAAGCAAGAACCTAATTATTTTACGGCCTTGATGGAATTACAAGCAAACGAGGAATATAACATTAGATTTAATGGCACGAGAAACGGTGACCCTCTTGAATTTATAAGGCAAGGTTATTTTGATTAATTATAAAATGGCCGAATGAGCACCTTTTAATCTCCTACCTGGCATTGTGCACGATGGTTGACTATAAGTACTTCGATTTTTACAAGGTAGTTTCAGGCACCGAGGCCATAGCAAGGAACCATTTAGATGGGTTTGAAGCGGAGTTAAGTAAGTACTTTGAATTCCTTTTGGGCATTACTGGCACGATTGAAGACTTCTTATACAAATATTGAACATTGTTTTTATAGGGTATAAAGAATGATGGTTCTTCCAATTCTATCGGCTCTACTTTAGATTCTTCTTTAATACTCGACTCCTTCAACGCTTTGTCAAAAACTGATATGTAAGGTGAAAAAACCCTGACAGTGCGTACAGGGGTAATATGTTTTTTATTTTTTGGACGAGTTCCGAACAATTCTAATATGTTAAAACTAATTCCTGGTGTCTTTTGAATCGAAGCTTTTGGGGTTTCAATTTGTTTAACAGGATTTTGATACTGTTGTCCTATTAGTTGAATGTTTGCACCGTTTTTAATTGAATTTCTGGCCCGTACTTTTACTATTGCGTTTGAGGTTTCAAAAATCTCGGGATGAAAAACTGGAATAGCGAAAGTGTCCTTCTTCGTGGTCAAGAATTTTGACTTATGATCATCTATATTGTGGTTACAGGTTTGATTTACTTTCGCATAGCTCTTTTCCGTGCCGAGAAGGTAAAAACCTAAATAAGGTAATATTGTCTTGGAAAACCTACTAAGCTCCAACCATGAGTTAATATTTTGGGATGGAATTTTTATTTTAGGTTTAGTGTCTAAAACTGCCGTGATATCCGCCAAAAACTCCGAGGGAAATTCGCTTGGTACTTCTTCAGAATAAAACTTTGCGAGCTTAGTAACATTCGCTTTATGATTCAATTTTCGAAATATGCAACACTGAGGTAATTGATTTACGTCTATGCCTTGAACGGAACCTACAGCAATTTCTATACTATTTCTTCCTTCAAGTTGAAGGTTAATTTCAACTATATTATTCTTATGTTCTGCAAGTTCCAAAACAAAGTTGACTTCTTTTTCATTTTTAGAAATCTCATAAGAACCATGATAAGTTATTTCTTTGCACAGTTCAGGATTGTAATGTATAAGTTTAGCTTCTCCAAATGGGTAACTATATAATACACATTTAGAGATTGCGTTCGGATAAGCGACAAGTGTTTGATACGAAGTTATTGACGAATACCCTGTGAAATATACCTCCCATTTTTTATTGACAAACAGATCAGTTTTTTGGCTTATTTTATATTTATTACTTTCTGCCTTAACTGCGAAGGGATGGTTATTGGATGTATAACCAAGAAACTTCAGAAAAGCTTCAAAGTGAGCTTGAGCGATTTGGGGCTCATTGCCGTCTTTTAGTTGAGTAACAAAATTATAAAAGGCATGATGATCTCTTAGAGTTTTGTGATCAAACCCGTTCTCATAAATTCTATCTATCGATATGATTTGTGGGAAAACCTTATAAGTAACTACTTTGTGGTATTCTGCAAAAGAATAATTGTTCAATTGCTGGTTCATGTAGTTTGCTTCATAAAATCGCTTTAAAGGAATATCAGCGCACTTGTGCACAACTTCAGCGAAAAATTTCCGAGCGCCAGCTTTTGTTAAAACAACTCCCATTTTTGAAATAATTAATAGTCAAGTAATTATGAAGCTTCTAATTATTGCGGCAATACATTGTAAAAACGTTCAATAGCTCGATTTGGCTCGCTAGTTTTACAGCGTTAGCATCATTTAAGATCAACTAAGAAGCTCTTTGATATCCAAAAGGAAAAGATCGAATATTAAGGTTTTATCGTTATATATGCCCTGATAAATGGGCTACACTTATGTTGGATTTTTGTTGAACGGAAGCGTGTTCTTATATGCAAAGGTTACGAATTCGTCACGTTCTGTAATGAAATTAAGCAATTCCTGTTTCATTTGATCAAAATCCTCAATTTTAGAAATACGCTCTAAATGCGGCAGCATAAACTGGGTTCCTACCGCATAACCGTAAAGCATTTGCTCTTCAACAGCATCCTGTTCAGACCAATTTTCTTTGGTTATAAATGATTGTAACATTTTCTTTTCCTTTTGTGATTTCTGTTTTAGCTATTTGCCATAAATAATAGTATGTGTCAACTATAATCCATCGAGTATGTGTAGTTGAAAATCATTAAAAATCAATTTGTTAGAGAGAAATACTAATTAATCATACAGGCATACTCTGTCATACCATGAAGACGGTATGCGGAATTGCCCTCCCTTTTAAAATCTTATGGAGTTGCGAAAAAACGCCGGATTTCCGGTGGTGGCGGAGCCTTGCCCAAACCGAAGAACAAAATTGTAAACCTCAAAAGCATAACGCTATGGAACAGAAATACTTGGAGTTGCCCTGGAACATGGGAGCTTATTTACACGATAGAAGGCTGGCTGTTGTGCCTGGCACCTTCTCCCAGATGATTACAGGCAACAGCATCATCACTACTGTTGAATGTGTGCCGTATGATCCGGCTGTTTTGGATCGGCCACGGTTTACTTTCTGGTCGTTCAAGGAGCTCAACCGTGCTGGTGAGTATGATGAGTTCTTGTCAACTATGGCCGAAGAAAAGCTGGTGTAGGTAGAGATGCCCCCACCCAGTACCGATATTGGGTGGGTATTCAAAAGATAAGTTTTCGGTTTTCACATGACGGTATATGACGAACCCAGAAGCGCGACTGGGCAAAGCATTACCAGTCATATAGGTTCAAAGTTTATAACGTTTAAATTTTATTTCGATGACAAACGATGAAAGAAAAAAAATCGTGAAAGATGCCCAAAGCAATGGGTATCAATGGAACTCCGACGGTTCCAAGATGGTCAAGGGTAGCAGCACAATTACGTTTTCTCCTACTAAGGAGAGCGTAAAGGTGAATGGTTCTGGGCCATACAATACACCTGAAGGTGTTAAGAACAGTTCCAACTACAATAAGAAATAGTTGGCACCTAAGAGGCCGCCACGCGGCGGTCTTCTTTTCTCTAAACTAAAGCTCTTTGAAATATGGAAGCACAAACATTTTTTGACCTGGATCAGGTATTGATAAATTTTTCCGGTCATGAGGGAAGCTCTGCATTCACTATCAGGGATGCTGTGGAAGGGGTGAGCATTATGGGCAGCAATGGTAGTGGGAAGAGTTCTGGCAGCGCCAAGACTTGGGCCAATAACTACATTTCTGCTGGCATGGGTGGTCTGGTGCTTACGGTGAAGGCAGACGAAAAGGATGCGTGGATCGAATACATGCGCAAAGCAAACCGTCTGGATGATTTGATATTGGTGGAACCAGGTGGAAAGTATCATTTCAACTTTCTGGCTTATGAGGCGGCGCAAAAGGTCGGCGGGCAAGCGATCTCGGAGAACCTCGCGCAAGTAATAGAAACAGTCATCGACAGCAACGAGGAAAAGAACAGAGGGCAAGCGAATGATCCGTTTTGGTCGGACTCAATGCACATGCTTGTTGTGCATGTGCTGGATTTGTGTTTGCTGGCTTATGATAAGGTATCGGTACAGACGCTGTACGATATAGCTCTTACTGTACCTAAACGAGGACAACAGCCGGAAGACAGGCCGAAGCCGAATAGTTTCGGCCATGCGTTCCAAGCGGCAAAGGATAAGGTGCAACAGCAAGCAAAGGAGTTTGTCAAAACCCTGCCGGATGCTGAAAAGAGAAAGCTGTCGGATGATGATTACTACGACAACCTTATTGTTGAAAATATCCCCGATGCAGCTTTGTTCCGTTCGCTTGATCAGTTCTTTAACGACCATTATAAGAACCTTGCGGAGAAGACACGGGGTATTATCGAGTTCTCTTTTGTCGGCCTATTATTCCGGTTGTTGCGCGAACCTATTCATTCCCTGTTCTGTCGGCATGAATCCAACTTCAAGCCAGAGGATTGTTTTGATGGCAAGGTCATCTTGCTAAATGTCCCTACAAAGCTGTATCACAAAGCCGGACGAGATATACAGGTCGCTTTTAAGTATATCTGGCAACGGGCGATGGAACGGCGCAACGTTGCAGAAAACCCTCGCCCTGTCTTCCTGTTCGCAGACGAAGCACAGGAGTTTTTGCACCCGCATGATGTAACCTATCAAGCCACAGCCCGCAGCAGCCGGATTTGTACTGTGTATATCACCCAGAATTTAAGCTCCTATCATTCAGCTATGGGTGGGGTGAAATCGGAGCATAAAGTCGCCTCCTTTATGGGTACGTTAGGCACGAAAATCTTTCACAGCAATTCCGATGTGCAAACAAACTTGTATGCGTCTGATTTGATCGGCAGCGCCTATACGGAAGACCATTCCAGATCGTCAACACTGGCAGGGAAATTCTCATCTACGCGTAGCATGAGCTTTAAGCTGGAAAAAATGATGCGACCGGAAGAATTTACTAATCTGAAAACAGGCGGGAAGCGAAACAACTACATGGTCGAAGGCATCATACACCGCCAGGGCAACCCATTCCACGGACTAAGTTTTAGAAAAGTCACTTTTAAACAACTTTAAAATTAAAAAGCAATGAAAAAAAGCAATCTCTATTTCCAACATGTTTACGGGCGTAAAAACTTGTTGATGGAATTTTTCAATGAAGTATTCCTGAAAATTTCCAGCTATCCGCGAATGGTTATCGAGGTCATGATCCGGAAGAATTTTGGGGAACGGTATTTCTCACTTGCCACGGCGATTTGCATTTTTGCAATCCTCGCCTTTCTGCCTTATGCGGGTGAGTCCTTGTTTGGGGGTTTCTTCTCCAGCAATCTGGACAAATATTCCTGGTACTTGTTTGATGCCCTCTTCGCTGGCTGCATCATCAAGCACCTGTGGGAAGGCTCTTATGCGCCGGGTGTTTTTGACTTTGGACGCTTTTCCCTCTATGCGGGGGACATTCATCCTCTATTCAGCACACTCAATATTTGGGGCTGGAAGCCGGATGTGCGCACGATTGAAGTTATCCTTGAACCTGGGCTGTTCTTCATCATCGGATTGGTGCTGAACCAGATGGGCCTTTGCCTCGGCCTCCTGCTTGTCGTGGTGAGCTTGATTTACTGTTTGAGCTATTACGCGGCCTATGCGAAAGGCGATAATTTCATCATGAATATGATTGATGAAATGATCATGAATGAGGAAACAGAAAATGCCTTTGTACGTGGCGATTCTGGCGATCAAACAAGAGGCGTTCGTTTTTACGCTGAAAGACCCAAGCTCTATGCCATGCGTGAGAAGGTTGCTGAAGCTATGGTTCACGATGCGTCAAAGGTTGAGTTTACGCTTGCAGAATAGACCCTTAGCAGAGCTAAGGGCACTGGTCTGAAGAAAGAAAAGCAGTGCAGGAAATTTTGCTTAATCAGCACTGTTACACCTGCACTGCTTCATGTTTAATCACTGTTCAAAATACAAGACGATGATAACGAAAGAACAAAAGGAACAACTTGAAAAACTACGCCAGGAGATACAGAAAAAAATTGGCAGCGAGATACTTCTTGATGATCAACTCGGCGTGCTATACGCGATCGATCCCAAAGAAGGCGACACGGGCATAATAAAAAGTATGACAGAGGAGCATTTCAAGCAATTTATGGACGAGCCAGAGGTGCGTATGTTTAGGTTTGTCCGTGAACCTGACAGATCGAAAGACAAAGAGGTTGATGATAAAGAAAAAGATATTGAAGATGATTTTGAGAGAGAATAAGCGGAAAAGATAATCACCTTTAATCAAATTGAATTTGTATTGATTTAGGGAGAACTTCTGCATCGCAGAAAGAATCCGCTCTAATATGTTTGTATGTTACGAATTATCCCAAATCGGTCAATGGCCCAGGCGAAAAAATACTTCTCGGATGCCCTTTCAAAGTCTGATTATTACACCAACGATCAGGAGCTACAGGGGCATTTCAGGGGGAAGTTGGCAGAACGCCTGGGCCTGTTTGGCCCAACTACTAAAGAAGCGTTTTTCGCATTGGTGGAAAACAGACATCCCGAAACGGGTAAGAAGCTCACTCCGCGCGTGGATGATAACCGGATCACGGGATGGGATATGAACTGGCATGCGCCAAAAAGTGCGTCCCTCGTACACGCCCTTTCTCGTGATAATCATATTATGGATGCCTTTAAATACTCGGTCAGCGAAACGATGGAAGATATCGAGATGGATATAAAAACACGTATCCGGAAAGATGGTGAACATGATGACCGTTACACGGGAGAAATAATCTGGTCGGAGTTTGTGCATCAAACCGCGCGACCTGTAGACGGTCATAATCCAGACCCTCACCTTCATATCCATTCATTTGTGCATAACCTGACGTTTGACGACGTTGAGAACCGTTATAAAGCCGCCAAAGTGCGCGAAGTGTTCAGGTCGAAAGCTTATTATCAGGCGCGGTTTCAAAAACGCTTTGCTGATAGGCTGGTAGATTTAGGTTATCAGGTCTACCGCACCAAAAACTCTTTTGAACTGGTGGGTGTGCCTAAAGAAGTAATTGAACATTTCAGTAAAAGGACGGATGAAATCAGCAGAGTTGCTAAAGAACAGGGCATTACCGATGTGAAGGCGCTTGACGAACTCGGCGCTAAAACGCGCAGTAAAAAGCAAAAGGGCCTGACAATGACAGAGTTGAAAACCGACTGGAAGCGGCAATTGCAAAATTTGACCAAAGATTTGAACCTTGACCTTTACGCGCCCATCCGTTTTGCCCCTGTCAAACCCAAAGAAGCCATGAAACCAAAAGAGGCGGTAGATCATGCTTTGACGCACAGCTTTGAACGTACTTCTGTCATGGCCGAAAGAAAACTGGTTGCCGAGGCTTGTCGTCACGCCCTGGGCGAAACGAGCCTTTCTTTAGATGATCTTGAAGATGAGCTTGCACGGGATGGGCGTTTGCTACGTATCAAGCAAGGTGAGCAAACTTTATGCACCACACATACCATCCTCAAAGAAGAAAAGCGCATGATTGATCTGGCGCGTGGCGGTCATGGGAAATTCAGGCCCCTTTACGATAAAGCCCCGTCCATGAATCTGGAAGGCCAGCAAGCGGAAGCCGTTAAGCATATCCTGACGACGCCTAATATGGTGTCTATCGTCAAAGGTGCGGCGGGTGTCGGCAAAACATACATGATGAAAGAAGCCGTGGCCTTGATTGAAAAGGCGGGCAAAAAAATCATCCCTGTTGCTCCCACCAGTCAAGCGAGTCGTGAGGTGTTGGTGCAAGATGGTTTTAAAGATGCCCAAACGGTTGCGGCGCTTCTGACGGATAAAATGCTGCAAGAAAAACTAAAGGACCAAGTCCTGTGGGTGGATGAAGCGGGATTACTCGGTACGCAGGATACCATCAGAATTTTAGAATTAGCCAAAGCGAAAAACGCCCGTGTGATCTTCGGCGGAGATTCGCGCCAGCACGCAGCAGTAGTACGCGGCGATGCTATGCGCATTCTCAATACAGTCGGCGGCATACGTGCGGCAGAAGTGAATACCATTCGTCGGCAAAAGGGAAATGAAGAATATCTCAATGCTGTACAGGAATTGGCTTTGGGTAATATAAAGGCTGGATTTGAAAGGCTCGATGAATGGGGGGCAATTGTAGAAGTTGATCCGTTGAATGGTAAGGACGAGTTGGTTAAAGACTACATGGCATCCGTGAAAGGAAAGAAATCGACATTAATCGTAAGCCCTACCCATAAAGGGGCCGAAGTGATAACCGAAGCTTTGCGTACCAAATTACGCAGCGCGGGAATGATCGGCAAAAAGGAAATCGCCACCTTTCGCTATATGAATTTGAATTTCACGGAAGCGGAAAAAAGCGACGCACGAAACTTTCACCCTGGACAGGTTGTGCAATTCCACCAGAACGCCAAAGGTATCAAGCGCGGCAGTATTTGGCATGTCGCGGAAATTCAGGATAAGGAAGTACATATTAAGGACAGTATTGGTGAAAGGGTCGTGTTGCCCCGTCACAAGGCAAAGGATTTCAGCGTGTATAAGGAAAAGCCCCTCACCTTATCCAAAGGCGACAAGGTGATGATCACAAAGAATGGATTTGATAAGAAAGACAAGCGCCTGAACAACGGTATGACGCTGGATGTGGTTTCAATCAATAAAAAGGGAAAAGTTGTCTTACGCAACAAGGAAAGCAAAACGACTTACACCGTCGGGGATGATTTTGGGCATATCAACCATGCCTATTGCATGACAAGCCACGCCAGCCAGGGGAAGACTGTGGATAACGTATTAGTTTGGCAGAACGCCGAAACATTCTCTGCGACCGATGCCAAGCAATTTTATGTAAGTGTGTCCAGGGGTAAATCTGGTGTCTACATTTACACAGATGATAAGGCGGCGCTTCTTGAACACGCTTCGGAATTGGGTGACAGGCAATCGGCCTTGGAGCTTGTCTTTGCGGGTGATCGGCACAAAGCCCATGTTGAATTGCAACAACGTAGTCAACCCGCTTTGCCGGATAAATCTAAAGCCCAGGACAAAACGTTACCGCAACCCCATAAAACAATAGACAGGGATTATGAGCCAGAGCTTTAAATTTCGGTATGATGAAATGCGGGAAAATAACCCTGGCGAAAGCCAGCCGCAAACGCATGATGCTTCGGATGGAGATATGTTTTATCCCTCCGGCGGGGGCGTTCGGAATGTATGTTTTGTATTGCTGGATGGCAAGCGGTTGTTTCTTAATTACGCTTATTTGGTATCTGGCGAGTATAATCCCGATGAAAGCTTGATCCTGCTGGCTTTTACTACGCATGGCATTTTGTTGAAAGGAATACGCCTGCAAACCCTGTATGAGCAATTCATGCAACAATTAAACAGGGTCGTGGCCTGCGTCGATGAAAGATATAATCATCTCCAGGGTGAAACTGCACCCGTAGTCAATCATATTAAAGTAACAAATAATTGAACCCGATTAAAAAATTTAAGAAATGGAAGTCATTTGTTTAGAGAGCCAGGCACTTTATTCTCTCATTGGAAAAATGATTGAGTATGCAAAGGAGAATTTCAAAACCCAGGAAGATAAGTGGATATCTCCTGCGGAAGCCATGAAGAAGCTACGTATCAAAAGCAAGGCAACCTTGCAAAAAATGCGCAATGAGGGGCTGCTAAGGTTTTCACACCCCGAGCGCCGCATTATCCTGTATGATGTGGAGTCTATCGACGACTATCTGAACGGCTACGCGAATAAGCCTAAGTAAGCAGAAATGGTTTTAAAATGAAACAGCGCCCCGCAAAGGGCGCTGTTCTTTATTAGGGCTGATTACTTTTTATCAGCGTGCTTGGAAAGGATTGAATCATCTTCAGTTATCATTTCGCTGGTTCTTGCTGCATTAGCGTAAACGCTAATCGGATACTCGCTTTTAAAGCAAAGATCACGATCAACACCCAATCCCAATTTGGTACGGATACTCATAAGTTCATCAAGATCAATGTAACCAAGTTCGGGAAAACCCATGCCAAGATCGCATAGGCCAAAAGCAAGTCTGGGTTCCTCTGGATCAATCTCTGTTATTAACCAGGTGCAGCCTGTCCCTGGCATAAAGAGTTTGACAACTGGGAAATGATCTTTCTCGCGGTTATCGGGTGAGCCGTTTTTGATAAGTTGATCGTATTGGGCTAAGGTTAGAAGTCTCATTTGTATTCTCCTGTGGTTGATGGTTACAGGAAGGCCAAAAGCCGAATTCAAGCGACCATCCAGCAAGAATTTTGCTGCGCGAGGAAGCCCTGCAAGGGCGGGGAAAATTGTTGTTGGAAACAAGGGAGCGGTTCGGCTAAGCCGATTCCGTAACCATCAATTACAACAGATGAGAATTCATGACTTCAACCGTTTAGTGCCAATTATAGCGGAAGAAGAACCCCCTCACTGGCGAAAGAATAATACTTCTCCGGCGTAACAATTAAATGATCCAGCACCGTGATGTCTAACACCCTGCCCCCTTCGCGTAGCTTACGTGATATAGCAATGTCGGCATTACTCGGCTCAACCTGCCCTGATGGATGGTTGTGGGCTAAGATTAAATTGCTTGCTCGCGATTTTAGTGCTGTGGCAAAGATGATTTTAGGATCAGCTAAACATCCACTTACCCCACCCATAGATATTTCTGAAATGCCGATACATGCGTTTCGCCTATCGAGTAAGAGGATTTTGAATGATTCGACTAATTCGATCCTATTCATATCCCAGGCTGATAAGAGAAACTTATAAGCCATATCTGAATTAGTGATTGTTGGACGGTCTGCTGCTTTAACTTTATTTCGGTAGGTAAGCTCAACTTGTGCAATTTTAAATATGGAGTGTGTATTAACTAAGCTCATTAATGTGTCTCACTTCTGTAGGGCTAATTTGGCGACGAGAAAGTCGTTCAAGTCTTTATGATCTTTGTATTGGCAGTTCATCGGCCTATGTAGTAAGCCAGCTTGTGTTTTGCAGAAATCTGAAACATTAGCTGTCGCCCGCTCTCCTGATTTATCATTATCAAGCCAGGTAAATACAGTCTTGTAACTATAGTTTTGGATCAGCGGCGGCGCTTGTTTAAGCATGGATAGCGAGTGCAGGACGATCGCATCATCTTCGGGTCTTATCACTCCCTTTATTCGGAGTTTAGAGAGAAAATCTGTCCCTCCCTCGAATAAATGTATTTTGTCCTGGTATTCCTTCGTTCCACGGATAAAAGAAATGTCTTTAGGGCCTACACAACCTTTCAAGAATTTATTGCGGAAGTCGTATCCTTTAGATTCATTCTGAAACCCCAAAGCAAAGAAACTCTTTTTGCTTTCCTTGTTATGAAGACGTAGCTCTTTTAGATAGGACTTTGTAAGAATTTCAGGGATACCACGGTGCAGCATGTATTGAATCAATGCAGGGTGTTTAACATTGTACGCGGCTTTCAAGATAAGGTTACTATCCTTCGGTATATGACACTCAACAGGCACAGACCTAATCACAGGTTTATTGCCCTGCATGTTTCCGATCCACCGTAGCGCATCGGGAACGGTGTGCGCTTCACCTTGTTGCTGTAGATGCTTAATGACAACATCAACAGCGTTGCCTCCCTCATCTGTTCCGTAGTCATGCCAATGGTTCGTCGCAAGATATACGGTAAAGCTGGCTGTCCTTTCTGGTCGGAAGGGTGAAAGGTATTTGTAGTAGTTGGATGATTTACGTTTAGGCTGGTGTCCAAGGGTGTCTAAAATTTGGACAATAGGGATTTGATTTGCTTGCTCGCAGTTCACGGCAAACTCCTTTGTAGTTTAAGTTTTGAGGGAAATGTTCGGAAGGTGTTTTTAGATAAACTTTGTTTGGTCTTCTAAAAATGCATCCAGTTCCGTAAGCCGATAATAAGTTCTTCCGAATCTTTTTATCGGCTTTAAGCTATAGCGATTGGTACTTTGCCAAACGGCAAGCGTGCCTGGGGATTTGCCAAGGTATCGCGCGGCTTCTTTTCTTGTTAGCAAGCGGTCGCCCACTACTTTATCTATCATTTAATTCTCCAAAATATTTGATTCAAAATTACTCCCTTGTGAAAGGGAGCGTGTTGATACGGAAATATTTTATGACAGTCAACAAAGTAGATACGAAAATTAAATATGAATAAGACTGATTAAGTACAAACAATACGCACGTATGGAACAATTCGGCATGCAGGACTTAAGGAGACTATATCGAAGAAGTTTTTTCAGAAAAGATTTTCAGTTTTTGATATCAGCGTTCTTTTTGGAGAACACATGAAAGACACAACCGAATATTTTACTAATACTTCTGAAATCTCAATTCAGGAATTAGAGAAAGCTCTAAAAATTGCAGCGAAGGTTGTTGCCATGTATGGCGATGCTTATTTACCTGGCTTTTTACGGCTTAGAAATGAAGTAATGGTGGCAAAACAAATTAGCCAAGCAAGAGCAGAAGCAATTTTATTGGCAACCAGCATGACTGATGTTTAAATCCAAATATTCCTAATTGAAAGTTGTAATCTTTTTTACAGTTTGATACTATACAGAGCGTGAATTTCGGCTACAGTTTCGGCTACAGAAACCGATTTTCTGAAATTCTCATTACCTAATAATCACGTTATAACAAACACTTAGGAGGATGTAACTTTTGGCCCGCCGTCTTGCCCAGGGAGCCATTTATCTCATTTAATATCTTTGAACCATGTTTATAAATGTTTGATTTCCAAACATAGTTGAACCATTTGAAGAATCTGACGGTAAATATCCTTCCCTGATCCGGCTACAAATCCGGCTACACAAGTTACATGGGAAGCAATGCAGTATTTGGCAAGAGTAAATCAACGCTATTACTATTACCGCCGTGTCCCCGCAGAAGTTCAGGAATTTGATCCCCGAAAATATATCCGGATAGCTCTTAAAACGGGTTGCCAAAAGTTGGCCCGTAAGCTGGCTGTGGCTCGTAACGATCAAATTGAAACGTATTGGAACGGCTTAATTGAGACGGGACAAAAGCACAGCCATAGCGTCTATAAAGACCTTGTGAAAAGGGCAAAGCTTTTAGGCTTTACCTATATGCACAATTCTTTGTTTGCCACGTTGCCGATTGAGCAAGTGGTTGAGCGTTACGCCCACGTCAAAAAAGAAAAGTATAATGAAAAGCATGTTGAGGCCGTTCTTGGTAAAGAACTGCCTCCAGCCATCCGTATTGATGAAGCTCTGAACAAGTTTTGGGATTTTGCGAAAGACAAAACTCTCAACAAATCCCCAAATCAAGTTCGGAAGTGGCGAAGCCCCAGGAAAAAAGCAATCAAAAACTTTATCGGTTGTGTCGGTAATAAAGAGCTTACAAAACTTGTCCGTGACGACACTTTAAAATTCCGGGACTGGTGGCTTGAACGTATTGAGGTGGAAAGCCTTATAAAAAACAGCGCTAATAAGAATTTCAGGCATGTCAAAGGTGTTATCGAAACGGTCAATACGAACTTAAAGCTTGGCCTGGACATTGACCATCTTTTTGGAAAGCTTGGGCTGCAGGAAGATGACAACGGAACCCGTCCGCCTTTTGAAACGGAATGGCTTGTAGCCCGATTACTCAAAGTTGAGAACTTTGCGGAATTGGATAGCCAAGCAATGTGGGCATTATTTGCTTTTGCAGAGACAGGAGCCGGACTTGCCGAATTGTTGAGCTTATTGCCGGAGGATATTCACCTTGATACGGAGATCCCATATATCTCAATCAAGCGCCGAAAGGGTAAAAGCTCTAAAACGTTGTCACGCCAACGGGACATACCTCTTGTCGGATTTGCTCTTGATGCCTTTACTGCTTGTCCGCAAGGATTTACGGACTTTGAAGATAAACCAGATGGTCTTTCCTCTGTGCTTGGCGGGTTTTTAAGAGAAAATGGCCTTTTCCCGACAGACGAGCATACCTTATATTCTCTCCGGCACAGTTTCCAGGACAGGCTTACAGATGTAGACGCGCCCGACCGTGTTCAAGCTGAATTGATGGGGCATAAATTCCCGCGCCAGAAGTATGGCAAGGGCCCTACTCTGGCGAAAAAATTTGAGTGGATGAATAAAGTCCGATTGAAGACTGTTATTTATGATAACCCAAAATGCTTGTTTCATAAATCATAAAATTATTTGTCCGTTCATCATGCCAGGATTGCCACTCATAAGCAAAAATGTACTACTGCAGCAAGGTTGCATATAAAAAGTGGTATTATACTATAAACTTGGAAAAATGAAAAAGGATAACACTAATTCTAATTTTGACTTATTAAGAGGAAGGTATCAATTTACAAACGAACCCCTTTGGTTCAGGCTTTTTATTGTAATCCTAATTATGATGTATTTTTCATCATTCTCTTTCTATATTTTATCTACCTTTTTGCCGACAATCAGGTTAGGTTTTCTAATATAATATATCTGCCCAAAACTTTAATGGACATACTGCAAGTTGTACAACATTTCTGCGATACGATCTGCTCTCAAATCCCAAAATAATTCAATATTATCGTCTCGAAGCGCGTTAAAAGCATCAGCGCTAATAAATGCTAAGTTGAACTTGTTTGAATTAGAGTTGTAATCAAGATTCAGATTATTTATCGCAGTTGCCGGTGAATTTGCTCGCCAGGATAGATTTGAATTTGTTGTTAAGGGCGTTAGGTTTGCAAAGTTATTTGAAGAAAATCTCTGAAGAACGGGATATGAGCCTTCATTATTTTGACACCAATTGCGAGGAAATATGTGATGCAGTTGAACTTTTCTGCCTCTTTCTTCTGTAAGGCGGTCTATTTTTTCCATAGTCACAATATCATACTTGCTTAAGGCATTAATCAACATTGTAATGCTCTGTCCAAGAGCCCCTTTATTCTCACTTTCCATTATTACACCCACGATTTTATCCTTAGTCTTTGGGGCATAGGAAGCGCCAAAAAACTGATCAAGGGCTGTATTGATGCTTGAGTTCCAAATTTGCCCTCGGGCTTGTATATTTTCTTTTAATAGGCCATCTATATATGCTAAATCTTTAGGGAATTGTGTTAAAAAACCTTGATCATATCGATTAGATAAAGTGTTGCGCCAAAAGAATGCCTTATAAACCTTATTTAACTCGTCGACAGTGTAATAATCTGTTTTGAGACGAAATTCTAAGTTCCATCTTAGCGAAAGGTATAATACAATTTGAACTGGGTAAGGAATTTCTTTAAGTTTAAAATCTCCACCAAAAATATTAAGGAATAGATCATTGGTATATGAATCTATTTTGGGTATATTGGAATCAAAAGTTGTATAAAAATTCAAAGGAGTTTCAATCAAATCCTTTCCTTTTATACTACGTACAAAATCATTTTTATTAGACGCTTTGTACGGCTTTTCATCAAGAAGATAGCAGCCTGTTACAACCTGGCACAAGAACTCTTGACGGTTTTCATCACAAAGAAAGCCAAAACTATTCAGTTCTGCATAACGGTCAAAGCTTTCTCTCAAAAGGAAGGTACCTGCGCTCTCCTTAAAAAGTTTATTGTGAATTAGATCAGAAGTGGAAACGCGGGTACCAGTTGTATTCAAAACATCAAAAATCTCACACACAGCACCCAAGTCAACTGTTGAAGGTATTTCTGCAACTGGAATTTGAAACTTACTGTAGTTTGTGGAAAGCTCCTTGATTATATTACTTCTCTTTTCACGTAAAGTTTTTTCAGGATACTCGTTTACGGGATAAACATCCCGATCATTTATCTTTTCAAGGTAATCTCCTAGTTTGTGAAAATCTTTAAAAGGAATAATTCCCTTCTTTACACACGTGGCTAATGTATCAAGGTTTTCTTGCTGAATTTCTCGCTGCTTTTTATAAAGAACAATGTTGGGTTCGTCTTCTTCTGACATTGCATCAATATTGACGTACCATCCACCTGAATATCTATATCCATCATTTTTAGTGTGAAATCCTCCAAAAACCATCGCAAGGGTAGTAAGTCTCTGCTTGCCGTCCAACACTAACTTTATTACTGCCGGATCAGCTTCAAAAAATTTGAAAGCACTGTCGTCACGAAGTTTAAGAGGATCTCCTGGAGTATGAGGATTGTTTTGAGGTTGATCCCACGTAGTTATTTGACCTATCGGGTAGCTTTTAATGAAAGAGTTAACAAGATTTTTTACCTGTTCTGGTAACCAGATAAATTCTCTTTGAAATTGCGGAATTTGCCATTCTCCTTTTCTTAAAAGGTCAAGAATATCAGAAATACCTTTTCTTGAAGTTTCTAAACTCATAGAACCAAATATAACATTCCTTCACTTCAATCTATGCTGGCGGGTTATAATATCGAATTGCACTTGTTGTAGTATTGTTGTAGTGCCATGAAAAAAGCGACTACAACTTTCGCTGTAATCGCTTGATTCTGTTGGTGGTGTGGGGCGGGATCGAACCGCCGACACAAGGATTTTCAGTCCTTTGCTCTACCGACTGAGCTACCGCACCTCCTGTTTCCCTTTCTTCAACTCCAGGATAAAATCCTTTTGTTTGATTAGGGGCTGCAAAAATAGCAAATCTGTGTAAATCAAAAAATTAATTATTGATTTTAGTTCATTTAGTTGACAAGATTCTTTCATAGGCCCCATCCCACAGTAACTTCCTCAGTTCCAACGCCCGCAGGGCGCCAGCTGTAGCCCTTTTCCAGCGCTCCTGGTCCTGCCCACATAGCTCTTGCACCATTTCCATGGCCAACAAACTATGATGGTCCCCATCCACCTCAATATGACGCTCCAGGTAATACTTGAAAATGGATACCTGACCGGGAAATTTCTGTTCCAGGTCCTTCACCAGGCCATAAAACATATCGGGGATCAGGTCCTCACGCCCAAAAGTGAATACAGCTGCCGTGACAGCTGCATCTTGCTGATCGAGTGTGTCAAAAGTAAAGCCCACAAACTGTTGTACTGCGGGTGACAGATCCAGCTGCTCTAAGGCTGTCTGTATCTGCACGCCTTCTTTCACCAGAGCCAGTAATGCCTCTATCTCTTTGGTGGAAGCGCCCAATTGCTGCATGGCCCGGCAATACAATTCATAGTGACTGCAACGCCGGCCTTGCTCATCCACATCGCTTTCCTCACCCGTCACGATCTCATTGATCAGGTAGCGGGTATTGGCGTTGCCAACAGGCACCCAGGGGTATTGTACACAGGTAAGCTGGGCCTGCAATCCTTTCAGCAAGCTCATAAAATCCCAAACGGCAAATACATGGTATTGGGTAAAAATGCGTACATCTTCCAGGGAATTGATGGTACGGTACAAAGGATGGTCTACGATCTGTTGCCTGGCCACTCCGATGCTAGCTTTTAGTTTGTCAATGTACGGATCCATAAAATAAAAAAAGTTGCGGCAAGGTAGCCACAACTCATTATAAATAGTTAATCAGTTAAAAGAAATTAATACAATTGCAGGCCTCACCTGCTATGGCTGTTCTTACATGCCATATTGGGCCAGGAACTTGATACGCATGATCTTTAACTGCTCCCAGGTATAGTTTCCATCACTCAATTCTTCCTGAGCTACCTGTAAAGAGGAGGTTTCACAGCTTTTGAAATAGTCCAGTATCTCATCCTGTTCGTGCTCGTCCAACATTTCATCGATCGCATAATCCAGGTTGAGCTTGGTGCCACTGGCTGCAATGGTCTCCATTTCTTCCAGCATCTCATCCATCCGCCAGCTTTTATTTTTGGCGATGGTTTCCAGCGGGATCTTCTTATCGGTTTGCTGAATGATGTATACCTTATTGCCGCTCTTGTTTACCACACTCTTCATCACAAAATCATCCGGCCGCTCAATGTTATTCTCCTGTACATACCTGGCCACCATTTCTATGAAAGGCTTTCCATAGCGCAGGGCCTTGCCCTTGCTTACGCCAGAGCATTTTTCCAGCTCCTGCAGGGTGGTGGGATACAAAGTAGCCATATCCTGCAAAGAGGTTTCCAGGAAGATCACAAAAGGAGGCAATGCTTTTTTCTTCGCTTCTTTTTGCCTGAGCTCTTTCAGCATCTCAAACAACTTCTCATCAGTGGCTGCTGTACCGGTTGGATTCTCAGCTCCTTCATCGTCATCTGCATTGGCCTCTTCATAGAGATTGTTGAGGATGATCTTGAACGATTTGGGCTTCTTCACAAATGCTTCACCAGCTTTGGTGATCTTCAGCACCCCATAATCTTCGATCTCCTTGCTCAACAATCCACCCAGCAATAACTGGCGGATCAAGGTGCTCCAGTAATGATCTGGCTCATCCTTACCAATACCAAACTCGGCAATACCTTCATGACGGAACATGGTGATATTGGGCGTAAGCCGGCCTATGATAATATTTACAGTGTAGTCTGTTGCAAAACGTTCATCGAGGGCCCTCACTGTCTTCAATACCTTCACGGCATTGTCCTTGGCTTCTATCTCTTCCTTCGGATGCAGACAGTTATCGCACTCGCC
This sequence comes from uncultured Paraflavitalea sp., assembly GCA_966211765.1. GTDB lineage: Bacteria > Bacteroidota > Bacteroidia > Chitinophagales > Chitinophagaceae > Paraflavitalea. The sequence continues at coordinate 8,309 of CBIHOV010000008.1, read as the reverse complement.
GCAATTCTTATCTGTGTACTCTTCTCCAAAATAACTCATCAACACCTTCCGGCGGCATACACCACTTTCGGCATAAGCTACCGTTTCGTTGATCAGTTGAGCACCCACCTCGCGTTCGCTCAATGGCTTGTCGCGCATGAGGTGTTCCAGCTTCGCTACATCTTTATGGGAATAATAGAGAATACATTTTCCTTCCAGTCCGTCGCGCCCTGCGCGGCCGGTTTCCTGGTAATAATTCTCAATACTCTTCGGAATATTGTAGTGGATCACAAAACGGATATCCGGTTTGTCGATCCCCATACCAAAGGCAATGGTAGCCACAATTACCTGAACATCTTCATTCAGGAACAGATCCTGGCGCTCAGCCCGCAATTTGCTATCCAATCCCGCATGATACGCCACAGCCTTGATGCCATTGGCCATCAGCATATCTGCCAGCTCCTCCGTTGTCTTACGGTTGAGGGTATAAATGATACCGCTTCTACCCTTCATCTGAACGATGAAGCGTACAATGTTTTTGATCGTCGTGTCTTTCTTGATCTTGGGCTGGATCTCGTAATACAGATTCGGCCGGTTGAAAGAAGAGATATAAATGGCGGGTTCGCGCAGATCGAGGTTTTTGATAATGTCACTCTGCACCTTGGGGGTAGCAGTGGCTGTAAGCGCGATCACCGGAATATCCGGGTTGATCTGTGTCATCATCTCCCGCAGTCTCCGGTATTCCGGGCGGAAGTCATGGCCCCACTCCGAAATACAGTGGGCCTCATCAACGGCGAAAAAAGATATTTTAAGTTCAGCAAAAAACTCGAGGTTCTCCTGCTTGGTGAGTGTTTCAGGTGCTACGTACAGCAACTTGGTACGCCCGCTCAACAGGTCTTCCTGAACCTCCCGTATTTCTTTTTTGCTTAAAGTAGAGTTGAGAAAATGCGCTACATCATCTTTGCTGCTGTAGCTGCGTACCAGGTCGACCTGGTTTTTCATCAGCGCGATCAGGGGGCTTACAATGAGGGCCACTCCTTCACTGATCAGGGCCGGCAGCTGGTAACATAAGCTTTTGCCACCACCCGTAGGTTTAATAACAAAAGTGTCCTTTCCGCTTAATAAACTTTTAATGATAGCTTCCTGGTTGCCTTTAAAGACATTGAAGCCGAAGTGTTCCTGCAATGCTTCGTGCAGGTAAGAACCGGTAATGGTACCGTTGGACTTGGCAGCCCCATTCTTTTTAACAGCGCCGTTTTTAGATGTCTTTTCTGTCTTCGATGCCGTTTTCTTGGTTGTTGTTCCCATGCTCAAATAGTTTCCTTCACACAATAAGTGACGTAATTAGACATAAGAGGTAAGGTTTTAATGTTAATGGTAGCTCTTCAGATATATAAAAAACACATCCGTCATTTACGGATGACATAGTAGAATCTCATGTTTGGCCAGGTCGTCAGATCGGTAGTTAGCGTTGGTTAGAGAGTGTTCCAGCTTTATTGGAACCGGGTTTGTTTCAAAGGGTGGCGAATTTAATTCATTTTAAGCGTTCGCCAATCAATAACGCAGGCTTTAACAAATATGATATAAACGATAAGTCATGTTTTTTTCTTCTATCCCTTTGTAAATCACTTAAATTACTAAATTTAATTGTTTTACGAGCGGTTCGTTTCACCGTTTATCGGTTAAAGCCTGTTAAATGACTATAACAGGGCCAGCTATCCCCTGCTTTAGTGGTTTTGTGAGCCAACAATTTTCAAGTAGGTTTGTCATTTATTAATTATGTCTGTAGTGTCTACCATTGATATTAAATCAGTTGCAACCCGAACCATCACCCGGGAGGCCGAAGCGGTCGCTTCCCTGCTGCCCATGATCAATGACGATTTTGAAAGAGCAGTACACGCCATTGCTGAAACAAAGGGCCGGCTGGTGGTGAGCGGAATTGGCAAAAGCGCCATTATCGCCCAAAAGATAGTTGCTACCCTTAATTCTACCGGCACACCTGCTATCTTTTTGCACGCTGCCGATGCCATTCATGGCGATCTGGGGATGATCCAGCAGGACGACATCGTGCTTATCATCAGCAAAAGCGGTGAGAGCCCGGAGATCAAAGTGCTGGTACCGCTGATCCGCAATTTTGGCAATACGCTGATCGCGATGGTAGGTAACATGGAAGCTTATCTGGCGAAGCATGCCGATATCATACTAAATACGACCGTTTCCCAGGAAGCCTGTCCTAATAACCTGGCGCCTACTTCCAGTACTACGGCCCAGCTGGTGATGGGCGATGCCATCGCAGTAGTATTGATGGAACTGAAAGGTTTTGGGTCAGATGATTTTGCCCGCTTTCATCCGGGTGGTACCCTGGGCAAGAAACTTTACCTGCATGTCTCCGATCTGTATGTAAACAATGAATGCCCCAAAGTATTGTCTACGGCAACCCTGAAGCAGGTGATCGTAGAGATCTCGAAAAAAAGATTGGGTGCTACTGCTGTTGTAGATACGAATAATCAACTACTTGGCGTTATTACGGACGGTGACCTGCGCCGTATGTTGGAGAAGAGTATCACACTGCACCTGGATGAAATAAAGGCTGCAGAGATTATGACAAAGCATCCCAAAACAATCAATGCCGATGCATTGGCAGTGGAAGCACTGGATCTTTTGCGTCAATACGATATTACCCAACTGGTGGTAACCACAGGTTCTACCTACCTTGGCTTTATACATTTGCACGATCTCGTAAGAGAAGGACTCATTTAGACTTGAACTATGACAAAATCACAAATTCCTGCAATGGGCGGTTCTAAACATCATTACGTGGCTATTATGGCAGGAGGTATCGGTAGCCGTTTCTGGCCCATGAGCCGTACCAACTTTCCCAAGCAGTTCCTGGACATTCTCAATACCGGCAAAACGCTTATACAGTCTACCTATGATCGTTTTGCAGCCTTTATTCCCAAAGAGAATATTTTTGTGGTGACCTCCAATGAGTACATCAATATCGTAAAGCACCAGCTGCCCGAGTTGCCGCTGCAGAATATTCTTGGCGAACCTTCACGAAAGAATACAGCTCCCTGTATTGCTTATATTTCTTTCAAGCTTCAGCAGCTTGATCCGCAGGCTTCGCTTATCGTAGCCCCATCGGATCACCTCATTCTTGATCCCATTGGTTTTAACAAAGTATGCCTCGAAGCGCTGAGCTTTGTGAATAAACACAATGCTTTCATTACGCTGGGTATTAAGCCTACCTACCCCAATACAGGGTATGGCTATATTCAATACGAACAACATGGCGTTACAGACAATGTGTATAAGGTAAAGACCTTTACTGAAAAGCCGAATCTGGAACTGGCCAAGACCTTCCTGGCCAGCGGAGAGTTTCTGTGGAATGCCGGTATTTTCGTGTGGCAGGTAAAAAACATTATCTCGGCATTCGAGAAATACCTGCCGGAGATGTATGATGTATTTGTGGCGGAGAAAGACAAATTCAATACCACCGAAGAGATTGCCGCACTCAACAATATCTATCCCCTCTGTACCAATATTTCCATCGACTTTGGCATCATGGAAAAAGCAGATAATGTATACCTCATTCCTTCTTCCTTTGGCTGGAGCGACCTGGGTACCTGGAACAGTGCTTATGAAAACCTGGAGAAAGACTACCTCGGCAATGCCGTAGCCGGCGACCAGGTGATGGTATTCGATGCCCATAACAATATGGTTCATGCTAAGAATGACAGACTGGTGCTGCTGCAGGGACTGGAAGATTATATCGTGGTAGACACCAAGGATGTACTCCTGATCTGTAAAAAAGACAAAGAGCAGGAGATCAAAGAATATGTGGCCGAAGTAAAAAGAAACAAAGGCGATAAATTCCTTTAATATATTACCGCTCCCGCGGTAAGCTGTCGGGCCGATGAGTTAATGTGCCAATTGGGGAATGGGAACTTCAATAAGTTTCTTTACCTTTTACCCTTTATTCGCACATTCTTATTGTATGCTTGCAGCCTTAAATAACATTCTTTTCCTCGACATTGAAACTGTTTCTCAATACGCTACGTATGAAGAAGTGCCTGAAGAATGGAAGGAACTGTGGAGTCTGAAAGCGGGCTATCTGATACGTAATAAAGAAGAAGAAACATTTGCATCCATCTACAACCGGGCAGCAATTTATGCTGAATTTGGTAAGATCATCTGCATCAGCTGTGGAATTATACACGGCAACGGAGAATCCAAAAAACTGGTCATAAAGTCCTTCGCCGGGCACGATGAAAAGGAGCTGCTGCAGCAGTTTACAGAGATGCTGCGCCGCTGGGCCGTGGACCATCAAAAATACCTCTGCGCCCATAATGGCAAGGAGTTTGACTTTCCCTATCTCTGCCGCCGTCTCATCATCAACGGTATAAGCATTCCACCAATGCTGAACATCAGTGGTAAAAAGCCCTGGGAAATAGCTCATCTCGATACGATGGAGCTATGGAAGTTCGGGGATTATAAAAGTTTTACTTCACTTAACCTGTTGGCCCGCACCCTCGGTATCCCTACCCCGAAGGATGATATTGACGGCAAGATGGTGGGTGATGTGTACTGGAAACAAAATAACCTGGAACGCATAGCTGTCTATTGCCAGAAAGATGTGGTAACAGTGGCCCAGATCTACCTGCGGTTTAATGGCGAAAGCCTCATCAACCCGGAAAATGTAGAGATCAAATAAACCTTTCAAACCTTTCAAACCTTACAACGTTTATCAGGCAGGGCCTGTCGAAGTCGGTGTGAGGGTGGGTCGCCCTTTAGGGGCGGCTCACCCTGTCTAAAGTAGCCTGTCGAAGTTCTATAATAAACTCATCAAAAAATATAGCCATGTCCAATCGAATTAACATTTCTTCCGGCGCCAAATGGGAAGATATTGTTGGGTATAGCCGTGCCGTAAAGATCGGCAATACGGTAGAGGTAACAGGAACTGTAGCGGTTGATGAAAACAACCAGCTGGTAGGCAAAGGAGATGCGTATCAGCAAGCCCACTTTATCATCGGTAAAATTGAAAAAGTGTTACAACAGGCTGGCGCCAGTCTTAAGGATGTAGTGCGTACCCGGATGTTTGTAACAGATATCAGCCGCTGGGAAGAATATGGAAAAGCACACGGGGAATACTTTAGTACCATAAAACCCTGCACCTCCATGATCGAGATAAAAGGGCTGATCGAGCCGGAATACCTCATTGAAATAGAAGCCACCGCTATTATTGCCGGATAGCTTATAAGGCTATAAATTTGGATCAGCATTATCAACTATTCAATCAGGCACCCTTGTATATTCAATCTAAGCTACCCAATGTAGGCACCACCATTTTTACTGTTATGAGTGCCCTGGCCACCGAACACAAGGCCGTTAACCTCGGACAAGGATTTCCCGATTATCCTATGCCCGAAGCGCTCACTGCCCTGGTCAACAAGGCCATGCAGGATGGCTATAACCAGTACGCTCCCATGCCCGGCTGGATGCCCCTGCGGGAATCCCTCGCCGACAAAATAAAGTTCCTATACAATACGACTGTCAATCCCGATACGGAGATCACCATTACCCCTGCCGGTACCTATGCTATCTATACTGCCCTGACGGCGGTATTGCAGCCGGGTGATGAGGTCATCGTGTTTGAGCCGGCTTACGACAGCTATATCCCGAATATTGAGGTAAACGGAGCGATCCCTGTATTGATCGACCTGAAGTTCCCGGATTACCGGATCGACTGGGAAGTAGTACGCAGCAAAATAAGTCCCCGTACGCGGATGATCATGATCAATACGCCGCACAATCCTACCGGGGCTGTATTGAGGGAGGACGATATAGCGCAACTACGGGCGCTGGTAAAGGATACCAATATCCTCATCCTTTCTGATGAGGTGTATGAACACCTGATCTTTGATGAGATACCCCATCAAAGCATTTTACGCTACCCCGATCTGCTGCAGCGCAGTTTTGTATGTTTTTCTTTTGGGAAGGTATACCATTGCACGGGCTGGAAACTGGGTTACTGCGTAGCGCCGGCCGACTTTACCAAAGAGTTCCGGAAAGTACACCAGTTCAATTGTTTTAGCTGCCATACTCCCTCACAGGTGGCACTGGCTGAATTTCTGAAGAACCGGGAATCTTACCTGCAGTTGTCGCCTGAAATGCAGCATAAGCGGGATTATTTCAGCGGTCTGATGAAGGATACGCGTTTCACGCCGCTGCCCAGTTATGGCAGTTATTTCCAATGTTACCAGTATGATCGTATCAGTGAAGAAAGTGATAAGAACTTTGCCATCCGCATTACAAAAGAATTTGGCATTGCCACCATTCCCGTGTCGGCCTTTTACCAGTCGGGAAAGGATAACAAAGTGATCCGGTTTTGCTTTGCCAAGAAGGAATCTACGCTGGAACAAGCCGTAGAGCGCTTGCGGAAAGTATAGAAGGGCTATTTAAGCCGTCTTTATCTCCGCTTCTTCCTGTTCTGCATACCGGCGTCTCCGGCGTTTGAGGTATTTGTTGTAAATGATCTCGCTCATGGGTTTACCCGATACCTTGCTTTCCACCCAGGAGATCACATCCAGGTAAGCAAAGGCCCGTGTTTCATACCGGTTCTTTTCCAGGTGTTTGATCTTTTCCAGGAACTTTTCCAGCTCTGGCTTCAACTGGCGGGGCGATACGCCAAAGGAATGACGCAGGAAGCGGAACATTTCTTCTTCCACTACCGTGAGGTTTTCCATCTTGGCCATAAAGCGGTATACTGATTTTGTCAGCGACTCCATCAGTTCAAAGTTGCCGAGCTCATAATGCGCCATCAGGTGCAACAGCCGGGCGTAGCATTGCAGGTCATTGCGGATCTCTGTATTGCCATTGATGATCTTTTGCAGGTAATCGATAGACCTGTCATAATCTCCATTACCGAAATGAAGGGTAGCTATTTTATAGGTGAACACCATGATACGGTGCCCGTCTACATAAAGCGCATAATCTTCCAGGTCTTTTTCAATCTGCGGCACTTCGGCCAGGCCTTCTTTGAAAGTACCTCGCATGAGGATCCAGTTGAGCTTGGCGCTGTTGATATAGATGGACGTATGTGTTCTGAAATTGTCGTGGAGATTGGCCACGGGTGTTTTGGCGTATTCCTGAAACTTCTGCAGGGTGATCTCAAACTTCTCAAAGTTGCGCAGGTCAAAATGTGCATTGAGCAGGTTGTGCATCCCTTTGATGTAGTGACCGGTTTCTACCGTGATCATAAACGGATCGGCATCAAACAAGTCAATCCACTTCTGGCTATAGCGATAGTACATTAAGAAGTCCTGGCGCACAAAAGCGTACCAGCAATAGCTTTGGTAGAGGTATAGTTTTTCGTAAAAGCCAGTGATCTCATCATTGGGCGGAAGGTTTTTATGCAAGAACTCCCGGATGCCTACTTCGTCTTTTTCATTGCGCACGTGACCATTCCTGATATACCAACGGTAAAGCTGAAGCGCCAGGTTGGACAAGCGTGTTACCCGGTCAATATGCCCACTGATCTCGAGGGCTTCGGCTGCCAGCTGATCTGTTTTTTCCTGTGAGCTGCGGGTAATGTGGAGGGTCTCAATTTTTTTCTCGAGAGAGATCACCTGTGCCAGGAAGTTGAACTTCTGGTTGGTGCGGGCAATATCTTTTACACGTTCCAGTATCTTAAGACTCTGGATCTTCAATCCTTTTGTGTACAATATGCGGGCGTAATCCAGTTGCTCGGTTAATTGGAGATCTACATTATCAGCGGTCTTCAGCAAACGTAAGCTTGCTAACAACTGTTTGTATAAATGGGTCTTAAGATTATTCAGTTGCGGCTTCTGAATAGAGGGAAGTTTTTTCAGCAGCAGTTTTTCATCATACTCGCTCAATTTATCCAATGCATCAAATAACTGTATGATTTTCAGGTCTTCATTACCTGAGCTTCTTTTTATATAGAGTTTAAAATGTCTCTTCTCCGACTTCTCCAAAGAATGAACTAACTGGAATAAGGTATCTGTTAATCTGTTGGCCATCATCATGAAATTTTCCTGAAACACAATACCAGTAAGGGTTCTGTACTAGCATCACCCCTTTGGCATAATCAAATCCCTCATAAGATGTTTTGAATTAAATGAAACCTCATCTTATTTTTGTGTAGCAAAGAACAAGATGAGGTTTTGATTATCGCAGGCAAGTGAGTTAGAGGCCGGGGTGAAATTGAGCAAAAATACGTTCACCCATACAAAAAGAGATAGAATTTATTACCTTTTTTCATATGGCAAGCAATCGTTAGAGGTCAGCTGTTTCTACAGTGGACCTTT
>CBIHOV010000007.1:0-287853 GCA_966211765.1 uncultured Paraflavitalea sp. | reverse complement strand
GTTTTAAAAACCTACCGACCCCGAGTCGACATTTATAAATTTTTTGGCAATTTTTTTAATACACAAACTGGATTAAACAAAACAAAAACAAACCACGACTTGACATCCTGAAGTCTACTGTAAAGTTGGCTTCGACAATTGACGGAACTTTTCCCGACCAATATTCTTTTTACAATAAACCAGGAAAAAGCTTCAGGACTGAGTTTGGCTTAACGCACAATGAATTTTCAATTGTACTTTACGAGCGGACCTCCACGCAGATTTATGAAAACTGTTTTGCAAGAGGGTTGTTTAATGATCTTGACAGACTTGCAAGTGTTATCGACCTATGGGTTGACAAGCAAAAAGATATTTCAATCATAAAAAGCGAATTTGACGAGCTTGAATTGTATGCTGACTTTGAACATAAAAATCCGAACCCTGACATTGATAAGGCTTGGACAAAAATTAAGAATATGTTCTTCAACGATACCGCATATTGGAAAGCGGTTGAATGGAACCATAGGTATTGGGCATTACTCCATGAAGCAAATCGGCACAAATCTCTTGAAGATTATTTTCCATTCACAAGCCACGATTGGCTAAGGTTTAGCATTGACAAGGACATGAAAGAAGTCTGGACGCTCGACACGTATATTATTCCGGTAATGTACAGTGACGAGGTGCCAAAAACAGTGGGTAAGTTTTATGTTTCGTATAATGATACCCCTATGGGTGGACAGTTTTTCGAGACCGTTAAAGAAGCGCTTGATCTCTATGCGGAAAAATTGAAGGCAACAAAGCCTGTCAAATGGTTGAACGGCTAAAGAAGACAAAAAATGGCTGCAGGGCATTGTCCTCAATGATACCTCGATGATACCTCTCTTCCTCCTCTTTGGGTCCTCATTGCTTCCTCGGGCACAGAGGAGCCAAAGAGGAGGCATTGAGGAGAACCCGGGGAGGCAAAGAGAAGAAAGAGGGAAAACTGTGTAGTTCGTCCCCGAGTATGTGCTGTTCGTCCCAGATGTTTCCTCTCTCCGTCCCAAATTGTCAGGTGTTTTCGAGGAAAATGTGCAGTTCGTCCCAGGATCTGGAAGCGCCCGTCCCAAGGTTCCGGGGAGACCGACCCATTTTTGAAAAACGGGAGTGGAAGCAGCTGTAGATTTGCTGTATCGGTCACTGCCAAAGGAGTTTCGCCTGGGGATAACAGGAAGAGCGAACCTGCGGCCACAAGGTTTGGTTTTGATCTCTAGTCAGGACTTCGGTCCTTCAGCATAAAGTCGTCCACAGTTCTTTGACAGGGTTCCCAACTTTTCCACCCGATCCGGCCTATCCGGATGGATGAAGAAGTGCTGGCACCAGTTGAGAATAGATCAAACTAAAACTTGCTGTTTGACGGCAAGGGGAGAGGTGCCGAAATGCTGGCGGAAAGCCCGGCTGAAATGAGAAGCACTTTCGAAACCGCTTTCAAAAGCAGTATCAGACACCGACTTATCCATATTGGTAAGTAAGTGCAATGCATGGTCCAATCTTTTTTTGATGAGCCATTTACCGGGAGAGGTATTATACAATCTTTGAAAATCTCTCTTAAAGGCCGATAAGCTCCTGGCGCTTAACCGGGCAAACTCTTCCAGCCCCAGGTTAAAGCAGTAATTATCCTCCATCACCCTTTGCAGGGATACACTCTGTGGCTCCTGTAGCAGGGCACTGAAATAAGCAAGCAATTCACGGTTCGCCGGATTGTCGGCAATGGTGAGGATGAGTTCCCTGAACTTAAGTTCCAGTAATGATGCGTCCGGAGCGCGGTTGGCATCGAAATGAGAAAGCATGGATTGGAAGAAAGCCTGTACTGCTTCATTGTTGTCAATGGCCATTACAGGATCGTATGACTCCCCGGATTTGCAGATCGGTGTTGATTTACTTTTCAATACCTCACATATGAATTCATCGGGCACGAAAAATACCAACACACAGAAGGTGGAATCCATAAAATGCTCCACAATACATGCACCCTTTCTTACGAAAACGCAACTGCCCTTTTGCAACTCATAAGAACCATGAGAGGTGTGCCATACCCGTCTGCCGTCCATTATATAAACAAGGTAATTACTATCACTCCAAAAATTTTCATATTTGGTTTGATACTGGCAGTTGATAATAGTAATGAGCGACTCCCTGCAGTTCAATTGCCGGTAGTAGTTGGGATTGCTCGCTATTTTTCCATATAAGTTGTACAAGGAAAAGAATTGGGATACAAAGTTAATACTTGTTGAAAGCCCGACCATACCCAAAAGTGGTAGTATCGCCAGGGTCAACAGGCCCGGTTTGTATTCCCAATTCTCACAAGAGCTTAAAAATCAATTGTGAAACAGCATTTTGAAAAAATGAGCCTGCTACCTCATTCGGGGGAAGGCTCATTTGATAAATGTCATGAATTTAATCAGTAGAAAAATCCACAGGTGAACCCTGACCATAAATATTCTGTCCTATTTTCTTTCCCTGCGATAAACCTGCGTCGATAGATAAAGGATAGTGTATACCTCCATACAACCTTGATACGCCCGCTTCATTTGCAATGGCAGTATAAGAAGTATAGGTGCGTGGCGCAAAACCCAAATAATCATACGTGTGATCGGTAAAGGACCGTATGTTGCCAAAGAGCTGCTCGAAAATATGGGCCGCCCCGGCAGAAAGCGTGGAATGTGCAGAGGGATATTCCGGATGGGCAGGCGTGGCCAATGTCGAATTCCAGGTAGTATATCCCATCGTTTCCCTGATATAGGTAATAGGCCTTACCAAATTGTATTGGTATTTCAACTGGAAACAACCGATCAACCCATCATTGGTAGCGGCACCGGTAAGCGCGTATGCTACCACAGCCTTCGCCATGGAAGTATTCTTTTGGTGTACGGTTTGTTGTAATATACTAAGCCAATGTCCCGGTGATGATACACCCGGTATATCTCTCCAGAAAAGAGCCATGGCAGTTTGATCGGCCGTCAACTCTTGTGATGCATCGTATACTTGTTTTACCATTTTATAAAATGGAGAGCCTGGATCGGTTGAATAAACAGGCGGAGGAGTTGGCTGTGAATTAGCAAGGCTTCCTTTTACAACCGGCCGGTTATTGCCCCAATAAGGAGTAGCGGGAGCAGCAAAAGCTGGCGGTGTCGGTTTCCACAATCCATCACCGACAGGAGGCGTGTACGGATTGTTGGCGTTTTTGTAGCCATCCGTTTCTGCCCAGTTGTACACAGCAGTGGCCACGTCTTTTCCAAATTGTGCCGATATAGCAAGCTTTGTTGCATCTATCTTAAATGTTTCCTTGAGCGCATTTTCCAATGAATCAACAGCTGCTTTATCGGTAGCGTTGGCGTTGGGAAACATGGCTTTGTTGATTGCTGCCAGGGCTGCATTCACGCTGGCCGGCCAGTAATACTTCTTTGAATGACTGGCATCCGGCAAACCCGTTAAGCCATTCCATTTTTTACTCCATTGGCTATAGGCAGGCACACCCGGTGCGATGGCTTCCAGCGCAGCAATGCCTGTATAAGCGTAATGCCTGGAAAACCCGTGGTTGGGAATGCCGGTCGCATTCCTCATCAATCTCAATTGCATAACCATCCATTTGTCAACGACCTCAGCAGAATAATAATTGGGTGAATCGGGTTGACCGGGATGGTCATCCCATTTCTTGCAGCCAGTCAATACAAAAAAAGTGACCAGGACAGTTAGTGCACAGGTAAGGGTAGACCTGTACAACCTGAAAGATGTTGCATTCATGATAATAACGGTATTTGATGTTTAAAAAAACGATGATGCAATTAGCGTTGGCGCTTTCAGGAGGGAATCGATACTGCAAAATTGCGGCTGATTGTTGTAATGGAATTGTCTGTGCAGTCCAGATTCATTGCAGAAAAGCTCAACTTGTAAAAAAAAGGAGCAGCCCTGGAAAGGGAAATCCGGTCCATTAGTTTTCCCCATATTTGGCAATTCATCAAAAACTTTATTATCTTAGTTCAACGACGTTCTCCTCACTCTATAGAAAATCAAGGCTTCATAAGTTTCACCGATTAGTAAGTATGCATTGGTAAGCATTCCCCTGCCGCGCAAGCCATCATACAGGATTTACGCTATTTATTGCTGTACCTGCTCAATGAATAATACCATTATTGATTGATACGGTCCTGTATGCTCCTTATTCATTTTTGGGTCTTACATTTTATAACCTGCTTTGACCAGTTATAACTGAAATATGCCAAGTTCAGAACCTAAAGGGAAATGGTTTGGACCTTATAAGACACCCGGTAATTCGCTGGTCTCCGGCGACAACCTGGGTATATTTGTCATCCATGCCGTTTTGCTGCATACGGGCAAAGTCTTGTGGTGGTCGGGCCATGCCGAAGTTGTCAACTATGTTGCTGAAGCAGTGATGTGGGACCCCCTGGCGGCTACTGTTCCCGATCCTACCGTGGATGCCGTCAATGTACATGGCAGCGCAACCATGCCCGATATCTCGAATGCTACCATCATTACTTTTCCGGGAGTTGATATTTTTTGCTGTCATCATGTGCATGCGGCCGATGGTAAAGTGATCACCATGGGAGGGGCCGGAGCTGGCACGGGAACCGCCCCGCATAACTCTCACGGGCGGGGTATCAAGGATATCAACATGTTTGATCCGGCTAATCCCGGGGCAGGCTTTGTGAAGCTGGGTGATATGACCGAAGCTAGATGGTACCCCACTTCCGTATTCATGGATGATGAGAACATACTGGTGTTTTCAGGTCGCAAGGAAGTATTGACGGGCGCTTATATTGCCGAGTCGGTAGAAATGCTGGTGGCCGGTAGTTACGGCACCGCACGAACTGTGGCCCTGGATGGCGTACATGTAGCCCAGGCTGCAGCATTTGCTACCTATCCCGGTATGCACCTGGTGCCAGGCAGTGATGTATTTCATACAGGTACCAACTGGCGTTATGAAAGCGCTGCCCAGCCTACTGCACTCAACGGCGTACCAACGGTTTCCTATATGATCACGGCCAATTCGGCCGCCAGTACCAGGGCCAATTGCCTCGCTTACCCGCATCCTGTTGTATTCCTGGAGCCCATTGTTAAGCACAGGGAAGAGGGAACCTCCATATTGTTGTCGCCTGCACAGGATGGCAAGATATTGTTATTGGGAGGCGCCAGGATGCCTGCTAACGGGCATTCAGATCCGCCGAGAGCAGCCGGCTTTCGGGCGGCCCATCCCCTCGCTGCCGGCTCCAATGCCAAAAGCGCTGAGACCCTGGATACCAAAGTATTGCCCTACGCCTGGACCGCTGTACCCGATATGACCCATGCGCGCATAAACGTGAGCGCTGTTAACCTGGTAGATGGCCGCGTACTGGTATTGGGCGGCCATGATTTTTACAAATGGTGTCCCGCTTCCGCAATGGCCCTTGAATGCGAGATATTCGATCCCGCTACAAGAACATGGTCACTGGCCGCTTTCCTGCACGCACCCAGGATATACCACTCTGCCGCCCTGCTGCTGCCCGATGGCAGTGTGATTGTGGGTGGAGGTGTAGATCCCAACTTTGATGAACCGGGCAATCCTGGTATGACGCTCAATCAGAAAACCTTCGAGATATACAAGCCTTCCTATCTTTTCCTCACCGGCCCACGCCCCACCATTACCAGTGTAAAAAATGAAAGAAATGTGGTGAATGAGGTGGTGTATGGCAGGCCCTTTTTTGTAGAAACACCTCAGTTTAATGATATAAAAAAGGTGGTGCTCATTCGTCCGGGGGCTATGACCCACCATACCGATTCTGAGCAGCGGCATATCCCCTTCTTAAAAGATGTTGATTTTACAATAGAAAATTCCAAACTACGGGTCAACATGGTGAGCGACCGGAGCGTGGCGCCCCCTGGCATGTACATGCTGTTCATTATCGACAATTTTGAAGAAGGCAGGCCCTGTGAAAGAGCCGTGTTTGTGAAGCTCACCTCCAACCTTGCCTCCATCACCGCTTCGCCCAACCGCTCCTGCATCATCGCCACCGTTTGTTTTGAAACGCCCGACCACCCCAAAGTACAGCTGTTAACTGCTATACGCGATGTGGACATGGCTGCCACCCGCTTTGGAAAGCAGTTTGTGCATTACCTCAACAGGTGGTATTACAGTTTCAGTCCGGCAGTGGCCAGTTACCTCGGCAGGCATCAAACCCTTCGTACCATAACAAGGTTGATGGTCATAAGGCCAATCATTGGCTATATGCAGGCCGTAAAGAAAATAACGGAACGCTTGTCGTCCGATACTTTGAAAAGCATGAGCCTCATCATTGCCTTTATGGCATTGCTGATGGGTGCGGTGACCGCAGCGGCATGGTTGATCAGCTGCTGTTATCAATTATTCATCTATTACCTAAATCAATAAAATGCCTGCCAGAGGAACCATAGAACTCATCGGTATTGAATTGGGCCATGTGCTGAAACCACTGGAACAGCGCCTGCAGGCAGGCCAGGTATTGGTGCTGCTGTCGGAATTGGGCTTGCAGTTCCCCCCGGCATTGTTGGGCAATGCGGCGCTTAGCAATGCCTTTGTACAAACAGGCAATGAGGCAGGCCAGCTTGCTCCTAAGATAACAGCCCTTATTGCAGCTATTGATGCCGATAATACCGGTGATATCCTCAGCAAATCGGCCGACCTGCTTACCAGCGTCATCAATATTATTACCAATATCAAAACCATTGCTGATGAATTGGAAGGCGTAGGTGGTATTGGTGGTATATCAGCTGGTGATGTAACAGCCTTTGCACAAAAGCTGCCGGAAACACTCTTCGGTTTCCTGGTGATACGCTATTGCGAAACACGTTTCCCCATTGTAGGTTCCATCTTCGAGTTTGTAGGCCTGTTTGAAAAAGAAGATATTCCCGCCGATCCCGTTAACCTGGCCAAGCCAGCTTATACGAAAAGGGTGGTGCGCTTTGACCGCTTTCCCAAACTCTTCACCAAACCACAGGAGTTATTTACCGATATCTATAAATGGGGCGCCAATGATTTTGATGGTAAGGCATTCATACCACGCATTCATTCCGTATTGAAAGCATTCGCCATTCCGGTCACATTGCAAAAAGCCAGTGAGGGCGAAATAGGGCCTGCGCTGCGGTTTGGCATCTTCCGGCTCAAACCTACCAATGCCCTTAACCCACCGGGGCTGGAAGCATTGATCTTTGGGGAAGTGGCCAGCACACTCAGCTTTGCCATTCCCCTGTGGAATGAAGCCTGGAAATTCGGGATTGACCTCGAAGGCAGTCTGTCGGCAGGAACCGGTATCAGAATAACACCTCCTCACAATATCAGCATTATCCCTCCTTCGGGATCTGTAAGCGGGGCTGCAGCATTCAAACTGATTGGCAAGCCAGTCAATCCGCCCCGGCCTTTTATCCTGCTGGGACAGGCAGGTGGCAGCCGCGTGGAAATAGGAGAGGTAAGCAATGGCATTACCGTTTCCTTCGACTGGGATAGTGGCGCCGGCCAGGCCAAAGGATCGATTGGTTTTGAATCATCCTTGAAGAATGGCAAGATCATCATCGACTCTTCCAAGGGCGATGGCCTCATACAAAAAATATTATCCGGCATCAAAGCCGAAGCTGATTTCGATATATTGATCGGTATATCCTCCGATAAAGGTTTCTATTTCCAGGGCAGCAGTGCATTGGAAATAAAACTGCCCATCCATGTTGATATCGGTCCCATAGCATTAGAAGGATTGACCCTTACCCTGAAGATGGAAGACGGCAAATTCCCCGTGAGCCTGGGTACAGATATCAAAGCATCCCTGGGGCCACTGGTGGCTGTGGTGCAAAACATGGGTGTTACCGCTACCTTCTCTTTCCCGCCCAACAATAGTGGCAATATGGGACCCATGCAGGTTGACTTTGGTTTTAAGCCACCCAATGGCGTGGGCCTTTCCCTGGATACCGGTGTCATCAAGGGAGGAGGATTCTTATACCTTGATTTTGACAAAGGAGAATATTTCGGTTCCCTGGAACTGGAATTCCAGAGCCTGTTCAGCCTGAAAGCAGTGGGCATCATCAATACCAAGATGCCTGATGGCAGCCAGGGTTTCTCTCTGCTGATCATCATCACCGCTGAATTTACACCGATACAACTGGGCTTTGGGTTTACCCTCAACGCCGTAGGGGGATTACTGGGCCTGAACCGTACCACCAAGATTGATGTATTGCGTGAAGGCGTCAAAACCAATGCGATCAAAAGCATCCTCTTCCCGGAAGATGTGGTGGCCAATATCAGCCGCATTGTAAGCGATATCAAGCAGGTATTCCCGCCTTATCCTGACCATTTCATTATTGGCCCGATGGCCAAAGTAGGATGGGGCACGCCTTCCCTCATCACCCTGGAGATTGGTATTTTGATTGAAATACCTGTACCGCGTATTGTGATACTGGGTGTTATTAAAGCTGTGCTGCCAACGGAAGAAGCCGCCTTGCTGCGCCTGCAGGTCAACTTCCTGGGCGTAATAGATTTTGAGAACAAATACATTTCTTTCGATGCCAGTCTGTACGATTCACGCCTGCTGGTATTTACCCTTACCGGCGATATGGCCTTCCGTTTATCCTGGGGCGATCAGCCGGTATTCATACTGAGTGTTGGCGGATTCCATCCGGCCTTTCATGAAGCACCGCAGGACCTGCAACACATGACGCGGCTTACCATCAGCTTATTGAGTGGTGATAATCCCCGTATTTCCATTCAGTGCTATTTTGCCGTTACCAGCAATACCGTACAATTAGGCGCCAAAGCAGAATTGTATGCAGAAGCCTGTGGATTTAATGTATACGGTTACCTGGGATTTGATGTACTCTTCCAGTTCGATCCATTCCGGTTTATTGCCGCTGTATATGCAGGCCTGGCCCTGCGCCGTGGCACTTCTGTGATCATGGGCATCCGTCTCTCCGGTGAACTGGCAGGTCCCGAACCTTGGGATGTGAAAGGAGAAGCCAGCTTTACCATTCTCTTCTTCGATGTCACTGTCAGCTTCCATGAAACCTGGGGCGATAATCCCGATGATGCCGGTAAAGAAAAGATCGACGTTATTGACCTGCTCACCAAAGAGATCGCCGATAACCGAAACTGGAAAGCCGATATACCCGACAACAACAAATTACATGTAACCATCAAAGAGATCAAGGATATAGGCGATAAACTCGTGATCCATCCTTTTGGGGTACTCACTTTCAGTGAAAGACTGGTGCCGCTTGAGCTGGACATCAATAAGTTTGGCAACAAGCTGCCCAAGGATGCCAAGCGCTTCGAGATAAAAACGACCGACCCCAGTCTCAAGACCCAGGAGGTGAAAGAACAATTTGCACCGGCCAATTTTATTGACATGAAGGACAATG
The DNA here is from genome assembly GCA_966211765.1 of uncultured Paraflavitalea sp. Taxonomy (GTDB): domain Bacteria; phylum Bacteroidota; class Bacteroidia; order Chitinophagales; family Chitinophagaceae; genus Paraflavitalea. The sequence goes on along the minus strand of CBIHOV010000007.1, from coordinate 278,460 downwards.
AAAAGCTGGCGCGCCCTTCTTTTGAAAACATGAAGAGTGGCTTCAAGATCACCGGCTCTTCTGCTGTACAAACTCCCATGGCTGTTAACAAGAGCGTAGATTATGAACTCACCTACCTGAGAAAGAAACGGGTGCTGGTATTTGCCGGCATTTACAAATACGCCAAAAGCCTCTTCAAGGCCAATGTGAAAGGAGGTGCCGTGGCCAAGTCTACTTTATCGTACGCCAACAACAAAGTGTCTTCCAATGCACCGGAAGCAGTCAATATGAAAACAGAGCATTTTGCCGTGGCCGGTAAAAACGATATGAAACTGTACAGCCAGGAAATGACGGCGGGCAGTTATACAGAAGCCGTTCAACTCTACAATAAACTGGTAGAAAAGAATCCGGCATTGAAAGATGAAGTGCAGGTGGTATCACATTATGAACTAAACCCAAACTAAGCATATGAGTGTTGAAATAGCAAGGTACCAGTTTCACTCATGGGCGCGTAAAGGCATTGCCGGCAATATCATTGAAGGAGATGACCTGGGCGCCGGTGGCGCTGCTACCGTAGAAAGGGCGGAAGTGCCTGTACAGGTATCTTTGAATGGAGCTGGGTTGGCTAAGAATTTTGCACTCATTGGTCCCGGTGATATTACCGGTATCAACCACGATATGATCGTACGGGTAGAACCGCTGAACTGGATCACCGACTTCGAACCCAACTATCTTTCCTTTATAGAGTTTTACGATGAAGACTTTGCCTGGCGTTATACACCGGCAGCTCCCCAGGGCTCTAAGCTACGCCCCTGGGTATTTTTGCTGGTGTTGAAGGAAGATGAGTTTGACAGGTCCAAACGCAAAATTCCCGTTCCTTCCATTACCGTTAAGAACAAAGAAGCATTTCCACCGGTCAATGAAACCTGGTTGTGGGCGCACATGCACAGCAATGCCGATATTCCGGATAATGAATTGTCGGATTATGAAAAGTTCCTGCTCTCCCTTAATAAAACCACCAATGATGATCCCGACCAGGTATATTCCAGGCTGATGAGCCCGCGGAAGCTGGATCCCAATACTGCTTACTATGCATTCTTAATTCCTGCTTTTGAAACCGGCAGGCTGGCGGGGCTGGAACAGCCTACGGTAACCGTCAATGCACAAATGGCTTCCTGGGATAACAATGGCGCCCGGGGAGAAATGCCCGTCTATTATGAATGGTTCTTCCGCACGGGTACCAATGCCGATTTTGAATCATTGGTGAAGCTGCTGCAGCCAAGGCCCATGGACCCCAAGGTAGGCATCCGTGATATGGATTGCTCACGCCCCGGATTTGTGAGGGCCGATAATCCTGCACTGGAAGTGAGCGGTACCCAACCACCCATCATTGGATTGGAAGGCGCTTTGAAATCTCCCTCCACCGTATCCACCGTTTTTCCTGATACCACCAAGCCCCTGGATTTTCAGGAGCAATTGGAAGATATTGTAAACCTGCCTGCTACCATCATTGGCAAAGATGATTCAGGCGACCCCATTATCTCGGTACCCCTGTATGGAGGTAAACATGCTAAGAAATCAGCCAACGAAGTCGTGTTGCTCGATATCGCCAAAACCACCTGGCTGCATGACCTGAACAAAGACCCACGCACGCGCGTGCCCGCAGGCTTTGGTACCCTGGTGATCCAAAAGAACCAGGAGAAATACATGCGCAAAGCCTGGGAGCAGGTACTGAAGATCATAGAAGCCAACCGGCGTATCCGCGCCACCATGTTCTTCATGAAAGTGTCGCTGCAGTATACCGTGAAAAGTTTCAGTAAGCTGCCTGCCAACACCATGCTCGCCATCAGCAAGCCCTTATTGCCCCGCATCATGGGCAGTCCCACTACTATTCACAAACAAATACAGGATAGCCGTTTGCCATTGGCTGTTTTTTCAGGCGCCTTCCGTCGACTTGTGCGCCCCAATGGTAAATTGGCCAAAAGGCTGGGCAGCAGCAAGCCTTTTGATTATGGAACCTTGGTGACACAATTGAATGAGGGTACCGTCACTGCTGCACCACCCAAAGCCACACCGGCAGGTATGCCCAATACCGCCGGCATAGCCAGTCAGGTATTTCCTTACAAGCTGCCAGCCTGGTTGATATGGTTGCTGAGGAATTTTGAGATCATACTCCTCATCCTGTTGCTGCTGCTGGTATTGCTGGCCTTTATTACCGGCGCCTTCCTCTTGTTTGGTATATTGGCTGTATTGGCAGCCGTGGCCTATCCTTTTCTAAACAAACTGAAGACAAATCTTGCAGCTGCCGAAACCGTTACCGATCCACAGAAACAGGAAGAAGCCATTTCCCTGATACCGGTACGACCCAACTTCACTTTAAAGCTTAGTGATGAAAGCACCACACCGCTCCCTACTACCACGGGCGCCAATACTGATAGTGTGGAAGGCAAAAACTTCCGGCTGGCATTGACCGGGTTTACAAGAAGACTGGCTGTACTGCAGCCTGTAAAGGAAATATTGCCATTGAATTTGTCAAACGCTTATGCCAAAGTAAGTACCGCTATTCATCCGCATACTTCTTTCCCCTTCCGCTTATCATCATTGGTACAGTTTCCTGCCTATATAATTCTGAACAAACCTGAAACGATCTTTCCGGCCATGGCCTATCCTGATTTTGAAGATCCCATGTACAAGAAGCTGGCAGATATTTCAGGCGAGTTGTTATTGCCCAACCTGAAGCTGATACCACCCAATACCATTTCCTTGTTGAAGACCAACCAGAAATTCATTGAATCGTACATGGTAGGGCTCAACCATGAAATGGGCCGGGAATTGTTGTGGCGCGAATATCCCAGTGATGAAAGAGGCAGCTATTTCCGCCAGTTCTGGGATGTAAAAGGCATCATCCGCCCGGCAGAAAATAAAACAGAAGCCGAACTCACCGAAGAATACAAAGACATCAAACCCATTCATACCTGGCCCCTCAGCAGCAACCTGGGGCGGCACAATAACCGGGATGCCCAGGGCGATGCAGAACAAACCGTATTGGTGATCCGCGGCGACCTGCTGAAACGATATCCCAATACCGTCATCTTTGCACAGAAAGCAATTGCCGGAAAATCGGAAGCGGAACCAGAAATAGACCTTGACCTCACAGCTGAAGAATTTGAACAGCAGGTGAAGTTCCCTTTGTACAAAGCCGAGATACCTCCCGATATTAAATTCTTTGGGTTCGATCTTACCATTAAGCAGGCACGAGGCATTGACCTCACACCGCCCTTTACCGATCACCTTGGCTGGTTCTTCATTATCCAGGAACTGCCCGGTGAACCGAGGTTTGGTATGGACATCAGTTTCAACCAGGGAACCGATGGCCTGTCCTGGGACGATCTGGCCTGGACCAATTTCACCGGAGATGTAAAATTCATTAAAGCAGGCGTGCGGCCCAATATACACCCTTCCGATGATTTCAGATGGGGAGCCGATTCGGCCAATATGGCTTTTGTATTATTTCAAAAACCCAGCATGGTAGCAGTACATGCCAAAGAAATGCTGGAGAACCTGCCAGCCTGATCACATGCGTTAAACACCAAATATGGAAAGCTGGAAAGAACAAGTAGCAGCAATTGAGGCGCAACGAAAGAAAGTAAAAGAACTGGACGAGCAGTTGTATGCCGACCGCACTGAATTGCTGAAAACAGAAAGACTGTTGAAGCAGATCAAACGCGGTGATACTGCCTTGCCCGCCGATGCCAATGAGGTAAAAGCAGTAAGGGCCACCATTGCCGCCTTGCTGCAGGAGCTGCAACAATTGAGCAATGAAATGAGCACCCTGGATAATTTTCAGGAAGCTGTCATCAATAGCAAAAACCGCATTGCATTTCTCAAAAAGAAAATTCAAACAGCGAAGGACCAGATAGTCAGGTTAACAGATGAACTGGCTGCGGAGAACAATCAGCCAACACCTGATCCCAAAAAAATAAAGGAGCTGGAAAATAAGCTCAAGGTGCTGAAGCAATTACTGGAAGATCTTAAGCAGGAGTTGACGGCAGAAGAGACCAAAGCTGCCCGCCTGCAGCAACAACAGCAGGAAGTAGACGCACGCCGCGAGGCATTGCAGGCAAAAAGAAAGGACCTGCAAGGCAGGTTATCGCAGGCACAGGAAAAGCTGGGCGCTTTATTGCAATCCACGCCACCCGATACGGCTGACCTGGAAACCAAAAGAAAAGAACTGATCGCCAATGCTACCAAAGGTAAAACCGCGCTTGTAGAAAATCGCGCCAAACTACAGGGCATCATTGGCAGTATTTATGTAGATCCCCATCCCCGGCACCTGCTGGAAAACTTTGATGACAGCATCCCTTTTTTACTGATGCCTGTGCGCATTGAAACAAGGTTTATTACTACCCGCGAACATACAGAACTCTGGCTGCGTGTGTATCCCGATGATATTGCGGTTCATACCCATGAAGGAACACTCACCGAACAGGAGGTGACGGAAGGCGTAAAATATTGGAAAGCGCTCTTCGATGCAGAGAAAAATGGTGGCGCTGAAAAAGAAGACCTGAAGAAATCGGCCTGGAGTAATATCGTAACCGTGTTTGGTCCGCAACGGTCGGCCTGGGTAGCCAGTGAAACCGCGCCGCCCAACTGGCACCACCTGGATGAATTGCAGGATGTGAGTGAACTGAATTTCCCTACACATGATCTTACGAAAACGGCAGCCTGGAGCCGGGCTCCCCGCACTACCGTGATGCCCGACCGGTTTGTAGTGATCCTCTATGAAGGGACAACTAAGAAAGAGGTAGTGGGCAACGTGATTCCCGATGAGTTGTTTGTAGGGCCCGATCCCATGGAAGTAGATGATGCTTTTGTAACCAAAGACGAGAAACTGGTATTTGGCGAAGCCTTCGACTGGACCTCCAACTTTGATAAAGCCATTGAATACGGTATGGGATTTAAGATTCCCCTCACCGCATCACAAGCCACCAATGGTTTTGATAAGATACTGGTGCTGGGCCTTAACTTGTCGGGTGATAAGGATACCAGCAAGGCGCGATTGGAAGAGCTGATCAACAACCACCATTATTCACCCAAGGGTTTAAGTCTCATCAAACAAGGATCACCCACCAACAATACCGAAAGTGATGGATCGGGGTATACGAAGAACGACCAGTTCAATGAAGTGAGTTATTATGTAGAAACACAGGAGCCCATGTGTTTTCCGGGCGATGATTGCGATTGCGACGGTAAGAACCTCGCCGATGCACTGGGCATTGATTATGTACCGCTGGAGCATATTCTCAATTGCGATGCTACCGATTATACGGAATCAATAGCGATGAATACCGCCCTGTACCCCTCTACCCTGGGATACTATCTAAGCACTATGCTAAGGCCAGCGCTCAGCGAGGCCGACCAGGATAAGCTGCGCGACTTTTTTGTGCAATATGTTACTGGCCGGGGGCCACTTCCTTCCCTGCGCGTAGGCAATCAACCCTATGGTGTATTGCTGACCAGCGATTTCTCCAACTGGCAATGGCAAAAGCGGGAAAACTTTTTGGATACCCCTTTTCTCAACAAGCTCTATACAATACTCTCCCATTACCAGTCCCTGTATGAAAGCCTCTTGCCTGAATTGAAGTATGTAGGAAAGCCAAATGAAGACCCTTCGGATGTGCTGATGAATGTACTGGGCCTGCAGCCCGGTTCCGCCTCCTTTTATCAGCGGGTAGGTTACAGTACCGATTACCTAAAGAACCTGGACGATTTTCAGCACAATGGAAAATATGCGGCCGACATTGAAAAGGGCTTCGATTCCAAAAATGACCTGCTGGCCCTGTTCAAAGCCTGGGGCAATCCCCTGGAAGATGATAAAGGCATGTTGCAGATACCTCAACAGTTTCGCCTGATATTCCAGCATTACCACACCTTGCTCGATGCTGCCAACCTGATAGACAATGTACCCCTGTCGGAAAAAGACGGCATTCGTTATTTCAATGAAACAGAGAAAAAGAATTACCTCAACTGGCTCAAGGAAGCCAATACCATTGCAGCTCTGGAGAAGCAGGATTTTGGCGCCGGCCTCAAAGCCCCTTCTGCCTTACTGTACATGCAGCTGAGAAGGGCCTTGCTGCTGCAAATACATGAAGCCACTGTGCGCTGGTTTGGTAAGAACAGTATTGTACTCAATCAAACCATCAAGGCTGCCAACTTTCACAATATCCGGCCGCAGGGCGATCTTACCAAATGGGAAGTAATGAAGGCCAAGGTTTCTGTGGCAGCGCCCAACCATTGGCAAAAGAATAAGCTCGTGTCTGAATACCTGCTATCCACAGGAAGGAATGAAGATGAAGCCGCTTTCCTCAATAAGATCAAAGAATCACTTGAGTACCTGGCTGACCTGCCTACAGCCAGGCTGGAACGGTGCTTTACTGAACACCTCGATACCTGTACTTACCGGTTGGATGCCTGGCAAACCGCCATGTTCAATACCCGCTTGCGGAAACACCGGGGATTAAAAACGGAAATTGCCCATGTGTCTCCCGAACATAAACACGGAGGTACTACACCCCATGTGCACGAACATGCGGCGCCCGTTCATGGTCCTGCTGGTGGCGATGCTCCGGAGGCAGGCATTATCGGAGATGAACACGGAGAAGAACACGGCAACGATCACGATCATGAAACCCCGGCAGGTGAAAGAAGGACCGGTATCTACATGGCTTCCTTCGGATGGCTGCTGGATGTAAAGCCTGCTTCCCGCAGGCAGGTGGTGAGCCAGGGTGTTCCTGAAAAACTGATCCCCAAAAACAATGCACCCTTATTTGAATATGCCGACAATGGCGGGTTTGTACACGCGCCATCACTCAACCAGGCATCTGCCGCCGCTGTGCTGCGGAGTGGTTATATGAGCCATGCTACCCCTGCCAATCCGGATACCATGGCCGTTAATCTTTCTTCCGAAAGAGTGCGCCGCGCTTTGTTCATCCTGCAGGGTATCCGCAATGGTCAGCCACTGGAAGCATTGCTGGGCTACCAGTTTGAAAGAGGATTACATGACAGGGCATCTGCCGATAACAGTTTGAAGAAACTAAACCTTTATATCTATAATTTCAGGGATGCTTATCCCTTCCGGCAACACAAAGTGCGCCAGCAGGGCGCCGATGAAACCACCGAAGCCATACCAGCCAACAATGTGGTGAATGGTGTTAAGCTGGCCGAAGCAACCCTGGCTTTCCCCTTCGGCGCCAGCGGCGATGTGCTCACTGCCACACCCGCCGAACGTATAGCCATCATACTGGAAAAAGATAAGCTGGCCGATTCACTGGATGCCGTAAAAGACCTCTTGCTCAGTGAAAGCATGTACCAGGTGGTGCAAGGCAACTATGAGCGTGCTGCTGCACTGGTCAATGCCCTTAAAGATGCACAGATACCACCGGATATTGATATCATCAATACTTCCCGTGGTCATCATTTTACATTTACCAACCGTGTTACCATTCATTTTAGTAACCTTGATCCCAATGATCCGGGCAACAATCCCTGGGCCCCTATTCTGATGACCCCAAGAGCTAAAATGGAGCCAGGCATCAACCAATGGCTGAATAGTATCATTGGTGCGCCAGAAAACTTATTATTCCATGTAGCCCACCTGGATGCCCTCGGCAATGAAATAGCATCAGACGATATAAGCCTTGATAAACTGAACCTGCAGCCCATCGACATCGTTTACATCACCGGCAATGAATTGAATACGGGCGCAACCCAGAACAATAAAGAAAGCAAAACTTCCGCATCAGAACTGGAGAGCCGCATTGCATATTATTACCGCCAGCTGAATGCACTCGATGATGTAGTGCCTGTAAAAATAGAATTCCTGCGTCCTGATAATATACCAGGTAAACGCCCCCTGGGTAAGTTGCTTCCCTTGTTGCGCCACCTCAAATCCATGATCGCCGATTCCAGGCCATTGCATGCCCAGGACTATGAACCCCATTCCAAAGAAAGCCTTGCCGATAAGAACAATCCGAAAGGGTATGATGATGTGCAATTACTCAACAGGATAACACCCATTCAACAGGCTTATCAATTGTTGCTTGGTGAACTGAATAACCTGCCAGTTCAAACACAAATAGAAGATGAGGATGGAAATGTTACCGTATTCAATAACCTCAAGGATGCTGTGGTGGCCTTGAATGAAGACAAGCTAAACTTTGGTGATGCAGTATTTACCCTGGGCAATACAGAAGCTGCTCAACTGCAAAATATATTGGTACGCATTGCTACTTATGGGCTGGCCGACTCTTTCCCGCAAGTGAGTGCGGCACTGGATGATGCTACGAAAACAGTCCTGCTCGATCAGGCAAAAAGCGTAAGCCGGAGAATGGCGCTGGCCGATGCACAAGCCACTGCCTTACTGGCTGAAGCTGCTGCCGCTACCGTTATGACAACAAAGATCGAAAAGCTCATCGAAGCCGGTAAAAGCCTACTGGAAGAGGTATTTAATATCCTGCCCTTGTTTGCTTTTAACAATGAAGCAGATATTCAGCAATCCAATGCCGACAGGGTGCAGCTGCTCAAGCATGCCACCAATGTAGTCAAAATGACATTCGTGGCCGATGAATGGATGCAGAATGCGGCACATGTACGGCCCAAACTGGCCCGCTGGGATTATGTACGCACCCTGCAGGAACTGTTTAATGGCACCGGTACACTGTCCCTGGAGCCTATTCAATTGCCTTTCCGTGCCAAGGATTCCTGGCTGGCTGTTGGTTTCCCCGAAAAAGATGAGACCGATCCCACCCTTCCATTCAACATTGCGCATGATACCCTGTCTGTATGCATACATGGCAATGCAGCTTTTGTACCTGGCAGTAAACAGGCGGGTTTGCTCATTGACGACTGGACCGAAGAAATTCCTACAAAGCAGGAAGTGACCGGTATCAGTTTCAATTACAATCAGCCCAATGCCGCGCCGCCGCAAACCTTGTTATTGGCCGTTACTCCTAAAGAAACCGGCCATTGGGATTGGGATGCGTTGGTAGGTATTTTGAATGATACACTGAAGCGGGCCAAACTACGGGCAGTAGAACCCCAATTGCTGGACAAGGTGAATAAACCCGAACTCGGCGTATTGTTGCCGGCATTGCTGGCCAGTTTCACCGAATATGACCTCGATGTGTCATTGGATTACCGGTTGAACCTGGTGTTCTTTGCCCAATCGATACCCATATTGCCCGTTATGTTCACAGCGAATAATTGATACGAACTAAAAAATAATGTATGCCTGAGGTAGTATTCCAGCCAGCCATGTTATTGTTGCAGGAATATCGTATTCCTTCCATCACCGCCTATAACAGGCTGGAGCCAACGCCCCGTACGGAGAATTTCGACCGGAGCCTGAAAGCAGAAGTGAGGGATGCTTTGTGGATGCTCACCCGCCAATGGCAATTCGGAGAGTTCCAGGGAGAAGATGCTGCCACGCCCGTGACCGCCCAGATACTGGGTGAACATACCACCATGGACAGGGTGGGGTTTTCGGGCAATACCGTATTCGCCTATGACGAAGCCACCCCGCTCGAAACAAAAGTGGAAAGAGAAAAGCTGACCGCCGATCTTTTCTTCGCCGTTCAAATGGGGCGTTATTTTATCCGGCTGGTAAAACAAAAAGCACTTGATGCCTGGATACCTGATCTGCTGACCGAATACGCCCTCAATTATACACCCGATAAAAACGATGCGGAAGGCATACAACTACTCACCGCTTCCAAAGACCTGCTGCCCGATGGGTTTATACTCTATCAGGATATCATAACAAGCGATGGTGTGCAGACCCTTTTTGAAAAATGGATGAATGATACTGCCATCCCCAATGGGGATCAATTATTATTCAAGGATATTGCCCTGCTGTTTAGCAGCTGGCACGAGAGAAACTATAGTCAGCCCGATCCCGGGATCGGTTCTGCCTGGTTGCCCCAGCAGCTTGAATACCAGTTTTCCGTGGGTGCCAGTATTCAACAGCAACAACAAAAAGTACTTACTGCCGATCAGTACTCAGAAGGTCACCTGGACTGGTACTCCTTTGATATCAACCCCGGCCGGCAATTGCCCTTCGATCCGGAACCTCCGGGCGTAGCAGCAACAGAAAACTTCGTGTCCTTTGTTCCTGCACCCATTGCCTTTAAAGGCATGCCCAATCCAAGGTTCTGGACCATGGAAGAAAACCAGACCGATTTCGGAAAGATCGATACCACCCCAACGGGACTCATGCACTTATTATTGGCCGAATTTGGGTTGATCTATTCCAATGACTGGTTCATGCTTCCTTACACACTGGACATAAATACCCTCTGTGAGATAAAAGGCATTACCATCACCGATGTATTCGGGCAGCATATCCTCATAAGGCCGGCAGGCCGAGGCGCTCAAACAAACTGGCACCGCTGGGCCATGTTCCAGCATACCAATACCGCCAGCAAGGATTCCAATAGCAACCTGTATTACCTGTCGCCTTCCATTACCAAAGCATTGGAAGGGGAGCCCCTTGAGCAGGTAAACTTTTTGCGCGATGAAATGGTCAATATGGTATGGGCAGTTGAAAGCACAGTACCATCACAGGCAGGAAAAGGTGTGAGTGGCAATGAAATGGCCTTGAAAGATACTGAGCCTGCTCCCTTTGTGCCTGTAGCCAATGCTCCCATACGTTATGTATTGGGCACAACCGTACCTGATAACTGGATACCCTTTATACCCGTGCACATGGAAGGCAGCGATACCGAAATAAGGTTACAAAGGGCCGCCATGCCGGGAGCCAAAGGCGCCCTGGGTGTTTTCCTGAAGGAGGTGCCGGCGCCTTATTATGTGAACGAAGAAGAAGTGCCGCGTTCCGGTGTTATAGTTCAGCGTTCCTTTCAACGTACGCGCTGGTTCAATGGCAGTACCCTGCTGTGGGTAGGCCGCTTCAAAGAAGCTGGCAAAGGAGAAGGATGGAGTAACCTGAAGTTTGACCAGATAGAAGACATACTTCCGAAGAATCCATAAGTACAATAACCGGATGTCAGACAGCTTATTCGAAATCCGTAGAAGGCCATGGCGGGAATAGGCTCATTCCGGCTAACCTACAGAAGAAGGAGTAGACAGTTAGCCTGCAATACTGTTGGTGGTTATTTTTTCTATTAACAGGATCATTCTGTCCCTTTCATCGCGAAGCTTGTTGACCTCATTCTCAAGAAAAGATATTCTTTCGTCCTTACTGCTGATAAACTGTTCATAATGCTGTCGCATATTTTCCAGCATTTCGCTCCACTCGTCTTTCTGTGTGAAAGTCAGATGATGGAGCGAGGAATCGTTACATTGAATAACAGGCTCATTGTCTGACAGTAACTCTGTTGTAGGTACATTTAGAATGACTGCAAGCTGACCCAGTCGTTCGGCTGTAATTCTTGTTCGGTTGTTTTCAATGCGGGAATAGGAAGTTTGAGTAATTCCCAATTTTTCCGCAATATATTCCTGGGAATAATTGCGGAACTCCCGGAATAACCTAAGCTTTTGTCCGGTCATAAGCTGGGCTCTTTTGATGATTAATGGTAAAACACAGGTTTCTGGTACCAGCTAAACAGATCTGGTCCCTGGTTAATCAATAGGACTTGAATCATCGAAGAGCTTAATGTGGAATAAGAGGTGAGACTAAAGAGGATGGTTGATGGTTGGATTAAGATTAACGAAAAAAAGAAGTGATTAGATTTTTATATTATATAGTTTTTTAGAATATCTTTTCTTGAGTAGATTCAATGATATAAGAATCAAATCTTTAATAGAGTTTTGTTGGAAATCTTCTCTTGTATATTTGCCTGGAAAGATAGGTAAGCCCAAAGGATCAGCCTTCACTGAAACGGGTAGATTATCACTAAAGCGAATAAATTATTTGTAAAACGAATAAATTACCATCAAAGGCATTAGGATATGCATGCCATTCAGAACAATTTTACAGGACATCACGCTATTGTGATGCACCTGTAAAAAATCAGTTATGAAAACCTTAGATCTTGCTACTATGGAGAACATTCAAGGTGGTAGTGGTTGTTCCTCCTGCGGAGGACTCAACGTTTCCCTTCTCTTGTTATTAAGTTTAGGCGGCTGCGGCCTGCTGGGGTTAGGGCTTGGTATAGGAATAAACACAGGCTGCTGCTAAAGACCCCTTATTCCATTTTTTTAAACGGATGATAGCTCTACGGATAGACAGGGTGATAGTTGCTACTGGTAATTATCATCCTGCCTATTATTTAGAAGCATAACCTTTTCATCAAAGCCGTTTTATATGGATTCGATTGCACCAGGAAAACAATCGTCAACCTATTCCAGTCAAAGCATCTATACGATCAATAGCTGGTGGCTTTTTGCCTGCATCTGCCTGCTATCCCTTTTTTCTACTTATTACATGCAGGCTAATATATTAACCGACGAAGTATATTACAATTCATTGGCCGACCGGCTTACAGCCGATAAAATAGAATCCATCATCCATACCCAACAGCGTATCCGCATACTCAGTTACCTGATGGTGCCTGCCGGCTTACTGCTTAGAATATCACTTGCCTGCTTTTGTATTTATACCGGTTTACAGTTTACTTCATATGCCCTTCCTTTCAGAACTGTTTTTAAGATAGCCTTGTCTGCAGAAACTGCTTTTGCAGGCTATACCTTGCTACGGTTGTTTTTATTGTCTTTTTTCTACGAGATCAATACATTTAATGAACTACAGTCCTTTGCTCCATTGTCTGCGTTCAGCTTGTTGAATGCAACCACCGTTCCGACATATCTGCAATATCCCCTGCAAACCCTTAACCTCTTCGAACTGTTATACTTCCTGCTCCTGGCCGCCGGGCTACGTTTCTTTCTGAAACAACCACTTAGTAAGATGATATGGATTGTGCTGGCCAGTTACGGCCTGGGATTACTATGCTGGATAGTATGCGTAGTTTTCTTAAATACCTATCTCACTACCTAATAGCTGCAGTTATGAAAAAGTATATACGATGGCTACTCGTGTCAGTAGTCTCAATAGGAATAGTAGTGCTGTCTGTTGGAATAGCCTCCAGGGAAAGCAGTGAATCGAAAATGGCTTTGAAGATAGCACGGCTGCCTTCAGCTGGTTTTACTACGCTCCTGGATGCACCGTTTAATTGGGCCGGTCTTAAAAAGAACAATCCCTTACTCATCATATATTTTTCACCCGGCTGTGATCATTGCCGGCATTCAGCCGAAGAATTATACTGGTACCGGGATCAGCTGAAACATTCATCCATTATAATGATTTCCCGCGAAACAAAACAGGAAGTAGGGGCATTCGCGGCCCGCTATAAGATTGATCAAATGCCAAATATTACGCTGTTGCTTGACAAGGATGGGCAAACACATAAAATATTGGGGCTCGATAATGTACCCTCTTACCTGCTTTATGACGCACAGCAACGCTTGATAAAAAAGATTGTCGGTGAAGTAACGATGGAATTTATTATTAAAAACCTTCAACCACTGGGTAATGCCATCTCTAAAAAGACTCCATAAAGCCTTCCTGCTGCAGCAGGATCAATATGATTGTGGAGTGGTATGTCTGCGTAATGTTCTGGGTTATTATCAGGCAAATATATCCCTTGAAAAACTACGTGAATGGAGCGGGACAGGTTTGCAGGGCACTACGTTATTGGGGTTATTCCAGGCGGCTAACCAGGCAGGCTTTAATGCCCGTGGTGTGCAGGCCGATAATGTTGCCAGCCTGCAGCAGGTAGAACATCCCTGTATATTGCACATAATAACCAACGATAAATTATTACATTATGTAGTGTATTATCCCGGCAAAAGAATAGATCGTTTTCTGATTGGCGATCCGGCAAAAGGGTTGATGTACCTTGATAAAGCAACATTGGAGAAAATATGGGAAACAAAAATGCTCCTGTTGCTGGAGCCCGGTGAAAAATTAGCACAATGGAAACAGGAAAACGCTAAAAAAATACACTGGCTTTGGCAAACGATAAAAAAAGATGTGTACTTACTTTACATCGCTATCGGCCTGGGCACAGTAACTGCAGCACTTGGTCTTTCAACAGCTATCTTCTCACAAAAACTGGTCGATACTATTCTGCCAGCCAGGGATCTTGATAAACTTTATTTGGGATTACTTTTACTGGGCCTGTTGCTGATATTGAAAACTGTTTTTTCCTGGTTGCGTCAATCCTTGTTGATGCGGCAGGGGTATCAATTCAATATGCGGCTAACGGGTGGATTTTATCAGTCTATCCTGTACCTGGGGAAGTCTTTTTTTGATAACCGGAAAACCGGCGATCTCATCGCCAGGCTCAATGATACGATACGCATACAGCAGGCAATCAGCTATATATTAGGCGAAATGGCCATCCAGTTTTTGATGCTACTGGCATCGTTGATCTTTATATTTATTTATTCATGGCCTATTAGCCTTTTTTGCCTGGCGATAGTTCCCACTATATATGCATTGGTGAAATATTTTGAACGGGACATCATAGCACAGCAACGGGCAGTGATGATAACCCATGCCCATAATGAAAGCAACTATGTGGATAGTTTACGGGGTATTCACACCATAAAAGTGATGAACAAAGAAAAGCTGTTCGTCAGCGCAGCACGTATGATCTTTTCTGCTTTCCAGCGCTCTATATGGCAGTTGGGAAAGATCAGGATCCGTTTCAATGCCGCACTGGAAATAACTACTATGTTGTTCTTGCTGGCCGTTACAGCCTGGAGTGCTATAGAAGTATTGAACGGCGCTCTCAAAATAGGTGAGCTGGTGGCTATTCTGCAGCTGTCAGCACTACTGATGCAAACAGCTGTAATGGTGGCTATGACCAACCTGCAGGTACAGGAAGCGCGGGTGGCCATGGACAGGATGTATGAATTTACTACCACAGAACCGGAATATAAGGTGGAGGGTGTCGATGAAAAGCCACTGCCTGTTCCACTGAACTTTGAAAAACTGGCCATGGAGAATGTGGCATTCCGGTTTCCCGGGAAAAAATTACTATTGAAGGATATCTCCCTGGAAGTAAAAAGAGGTGAGATAATTGCCCTGACCGGCGAAAGTGGCCAGGGGAAAAGCACTTTACTCCAGTTATTACAAAAGTTCTACACTTATGAGCGGGGACAAATAGTACTGAACAACCAGTGCCAGCTGGAAAATATTGATACGGTGGCATGGCGACAACTCATTGGTGTGGTGCCTCAGGATATAGTTTTGTTCAGTGGCACCCTACTGGCGAATATCTGTTTGGATACCAGCGAACAAGCTATTGAACAAGTGGAAAAATTCTGTCACGATTATGGTTTTGCCCCTTTCTTTGAATCATATCCACAAGGATACAACACGATATTGGGTGAGGGAGGCGTTGCTTTATCAGGCGGGCAGAAACAATTACTGGCCCTGGCCCGCTGCCTGTATTCATCACCTCAACTGGTTTTACTGGATGAGCCTACTGCTGCCATGGATACCAACACCGAACAGTTTGTTATACATCTTTTAAAACGTATCAGTAAAAATGCTGCCCTGCTCATCATTTCACACAAAGACTCCTTAACACGAATAGCCAATCGCGTGTACTGTCTGAACGAAGGCGTTAGCTCCCTGCTATTTCAACATGAAAATGGATTACAGATTTTGCCCACCAAAGCCTTAGAGTAGGTACTAATTAACTCCTATAACTCTTTCTTCTTCACCGGCGCCTTTCATATCTTTATGGGTATTACGGTCAGGGAACCAGTTGCAATGGTTGCCGGATTAAAATACTTTCATAACGATTTGAAATATCTATATTGTACTCATTAAATTCATGACAGAAAGAGAAAGCGCCATTCAGGTCTTTAATTCGGCCATCACAGCTGTGCAACCTGCTCAGTTGTTGCAGGAACACCTGACCATCAACAAGGATGAACTCACTATTTGCGGGCACACAATACCCAAAGGATCCTTCCGTCATATTTATGTGATCGGTGCCGGCAAAGCAGCCGCAGCCATGGCGGTGGCAACAGAAAAAATACTGGGTGAAGCCATCATCGAAGGCCTCATCACTACAAAATATGGCCATTCCCTTCCCACCAACACCATAAAGATCAGGGAGGCAGCTCATCCGGTGCCCGATGAAAAATGCGTGGCGGCGGTTGCCGAAACCTTACAACTACTGGAAAAGACAACCAGTCAGGATATCGTGATCTGCCTCATCAGCGGCGGTGCCTCGGCGCTCTGGTGCGATGTGCCTACAGGCATTACCCTGCCCGAAGTACAAGCTACCTTTGATCAATTGATACGATCGGGCGCCGCCATCCATGAAGTAAATACCGTTCGCAAACACCTGTCGGGCATTAAAGGCGGACAGTTGATCCGTCATTGCCAGGGCGCCAGGGTATTTTCTTTGATCATCAGCGATGTGCCCGGAGATGACCTGGGTGTTATTGCCAGTGGCCCTACCGTGGCAGATGCCTCTACTTTCGAGGATGCCTGGGTCATTCTTGCCAAATACAATTTACTGGCAGAATTGCCTCAAAGCGTACTACAGCATATGGAGCAGGGAAGGAATGGGGTGATCCCTGAAACACCCAAGCCTGGCGATCCGCTTTTTCACCATACGACCAATATGATCATCGGCAGCAACAAGGTAGCTGTAGTAGCGGCGGCAAAAAAAGCAAAAGCCATGGGATACCATACCCATATTATTCCCGCTTTAATAACCGGCGATGCAGCAGCGGAAGCCAGGAAGCTGGTGGAAGCAGCGGTGCAATACAAGGGCGAAAAACCTGCCTGCATTATCCAAGGTGGCGAAACCACCGTACAGGTCACCGGTCAGGGCAAGGGAGGCAGGAACCAGCATTTCGCATTGACAGTGTTGTTTGAGTTGAGTAAGCTGGAGGATAAAGAAATCGCTGGCCATATTACCATTCTCAGTGGCGGTACAGATGGAACAGATGGCCCCACGGATGCTACCGGTGCGGTGGTGGATGCGGATACATTAAACCAGGCAACAGCAAATAACCTCGATATGGCAGCTCATCTGCGGGAAAACAATGCTTATCCTTTCCTGCAACTTACCGGCAGCCTTGTGATAACGGGCCCCACACAAACCAATGTAATGGACATCATGATAGCTATCGTACAATAAAACCAGGCTGGATGACAAACACGTATTACCTGTTATTGCTTCTTATTGCCAGCATTGCTTTTATTATATGGCTCACTGCGTATAAAAAGGTCAATGCCTTCTTTGCTTTACTGATTGCTGCATTGGGAGTAGGATTGCTCAGCGGCTTGCCCATTGAAAATATACCTGGCATACTTAAGACAGGCTTTGGCCACACGATGGAAAAGATCGGTCTGCTTATTATATTCGGCACCACCCTGGGTGTCATACTTGAAAAAACGGGAGCTACCATTAGCATGGCCAGTGCTATTCTACGCATTGTGAAAGAGAAAAATGCACCAGCCGCCGTAGCCCTTACGGGCTTTATAGTGGGACTGCCCATCTTTTGCGATAGCGGTTTCATCATCCTGAGTGGATTGAACCATTCACTTGTTAAAAAAACACATTTCCGTATGCCCGTCATGGCAGCCGTATTGGCTACTTCCTTATATGCCGTGCATTGCCTGGTGCCACCGCATCCCGGTATCACAGCGGCAGTAGGTACTGCAGGAGGCAACCTGGGCATGGTGATGCTCTGGGGTATTGCCCTGGCCATACCTGCGGCATTGGTTGGCTATTTATGGAGTGTGTGGCGGGGCAGCAAAATTACACATGAATATATCGAGTCTGAAACCCTGGAAGAATTGCCTAAACACCTGCCGCCAGCCGGACGTTCATTTCTGCCTGTTATACTTCCGATAGCCTTGATTGCGGCCAAGTCGGGCATGTTGCTGTTTGCCACCAAAGAAGAAGTGGCAGCGCACACCTTCCTGCGCCTGGTTTCTTTTGTAGGCGAACCGGTGATAGCCCTGGCCATTGGCATCCTTATATCCCTCACCTTGATCCGGAAAGAGGATAAAAAAGAATGGTCACATTGGCTTACAGGTGGCGTGGAAAAAGCAGGAATGATATTGGCCATTATTGCCGCAGGTGGTATGTTTGGTGAAATGCTCCAGGCTACCGGCATGGGTAAAAACCTGGGTGACTTGCTGAGTGGTTTATCATTGGGCATCTTCTTTCCGTTCCTGATCGCTGCCATCCTGAAAACGGCGCAAGGTTCTTCTACCGTGGCTGTCATTACTGCAGCATCATTGGTAACCCCCTTGCTTGCCAGCCTGGGTTTACAATCGCCCACAGGATTAACGCTTACCATCTTAAGCATGGGCGCCGGCAGTATGATGGTGAGCCACGCCAATGATGCCTACTTCTGGGTGATCAGCCGCTTCTCTAACCTCGAAACTGCGGCTACCCTCAAAGTATACAGTGTGGCAACCTTGTTGATGGGACTAACGGTGCAACTGCTTATTTGGGTACTTTTTATCGCATTTGGATAGCGTGAACGGACGGGTGGGCTCGTGGAATGATTTTTATATAAGGCTCAGGTAATCGGCCGACCGTAACCTTATTAAAGTCTTCCAAAGTATTCTATATGAACCGCAGCTTATTTCTTCCCTTTGGAATCCGGGTCGCTCATTTTTTGAAGCCATTTTTTATCTACCGTTATTACTTCCTTTTCTATTAAGGAAGCATCCAGCGCCTTGAAGTTTTTCCAGCCGGGATTCCTGAACACACCCAACACCTCATTGCCATAGCCAAATTCAACAGCTCCTTTTTTATTGAAGTCAACCGGGAAAAAAGCAATGATCTGCTGCCGGGATGCAGCCAACTCCGTAAGCCAGCTTTCTTCAGTCCTGCCTTCATCTACAATCCTTACAAAGAGTGGGGCATTCCTGATGGGAAACTGCTCACCCATGATCACCATTTTGACCATGCGGTGCGGCTTGTGGTTGAAATCGCGGATAATATCCTGCACATGCAATTCGTAGGCAGGCGCCTGGCCCTTTGTTTTCCCTATTTGTGTCATGGTCAATTACTTTTTCAGTTGGTAAACTCGATGGTATCAATATCTATTTCTCCTTGTGCCTGCTCTGAGAACTTCAGTGAAAGCAGCACTACATTGGTGAGGTCCACCTGTACCTGCCCGGCACATACAATGGTATACGACTTGAGTGGGATCCGTATACTCACCATGGCCGATTTCCGGAGATTGGCACTGGGGCGTTGCTCCGGATAAGGGATCCTGAAAAAGGCACTGACCCGCACGGCACGTTCATTATTGGCGCCATCCTTCAGCGCCAGTCTTAAGTTCTGGTCGAGGTTGGCAGGATTGAAGGCGCTGCCATCCTTCTGGGAAATGCGGATACTCACATGCGTAAAGCCTGATACGTCCTGTTGGCCTGCCGGTATCGAAAACTCCAGGCCGTCGGTAGTATTATCCCACCTGATCTTTAATCCTTGTGAATCATGGGGCGAATGTGTATCCAATATTCTTAGTTTGCCTTCATCAGGATTCATCGGTAAACCAATAGCCGCCACCGTACCATTGATCGTACTGGCCTGCCAGTTTACCGCGCCTTCAAAATTATCTACTACGCGGGTGCCCGTTGCCTGGTATTGCGTGAACAATTGTGCCGGGGTAGCGCTTACAGAACCCGGCTTCCATTCTCCCGTAAACATTCCTTTCCATTGCGCTTCGTTTTTCAACACCATCCTGAAATATGCATTCATGTAAGCGATCGTTATTGTTTTTTGAACAGCCGGGGTCAGTAAACCTGCATCTCCACTATCCGAATTGGCTGTTACAAATCCATTGTGTGTGGCCAGGTATACAAATGCCATCGTCTTTTCCGATCCCCCTGCCCGGTCCCACAAGGCAAAGCCTGTTTGAGGGATTGTATAGCCAGCTGTCCAGATGCCTCCGTCGATATCCCCATCCCGCGATCCATACAATACAAAATAGGGTTTGCTCCAGGCGCCGGTCAATACTTCGCTTCCATACTGATCTGTAGGCGCCAGGCTCATGATCGCATTGAAGTTGTGGCCCAGGGCCGACTGCTGGTTGAGGCGGGCCGCTTTTAATACCGCTTCGCCGCCACGGCTATGTCCCATAATGCCGATATTGTTCTGAACAGTAGCGCCAAACTTTGTATTGATCACTTCCAGGTGTTTGAACAAAGCCTCCGCCCGGCCCAATCCACTCATCCCATGTATAAGGCTCATGCCCGATAGATACCGGCAATCAATGCTCACCGCAATGAATCCGTTCCTGGCAAAGTGCGTCAAAAGGAAATCATAGGAGGTATAATTGTGTCCATTGCCATGCACGATAACGATCAGCGGATAATTAGGGGCCACAGGGCTTATCTGCACAGGGTTGGTGACACCCGCTACATCTGTAGGATAATATACCTGGGCCTTCAGTCTGATCGTTCTGTTTACAGCAATATATCCGCCCGGCGTAAAATAATCATCGTTTTCATCCGTCACCACCGGTGATCCGGTAATACCCATGGCATTGACGATCGTTTCATCATAATGCCAGGTGCCTGCATGGGCCCACTGCGTCATAATGCCCGGGTCTTCTACCACTTTGAATCCCGGAACAAAATACCCATCGATGATATCCAGGGGCGTATTGTATTGATCGTCCTGTACAAAACCTGCTACCGTGGGACTGTTGTTGCCAAAGTCGGCAATCACATCATAATCTCCCGGAGTTGTAGCATTGGCCCACAGCAAATGCTTATTCATATTCATACAACCAGGCTGCATCATTACTTTCTGAACGGCCGCATTGCCACCCAGTAATGGCAGGTGGGCAAGCGAGTTATCTATATTCCAGGCCGCATCATCCTTACTTTGTATTACGTACAGCGCGCAGGCCTTACTAATATTGGAGGGGTCTACAATGCCTGGGTCCAACGCCCCATAAATATTTTCACCAACTGTGAACGTGTCTGCATATTGAAAATAGGGAGCGCCTGATACCGACCGGCCACTGATGGGCAGCTTATTGACACATCCACCCAGCACAGGTTTCGCATTCCAGAAATTTTCCCTCACCACAATACCCGTGATCCTTCGCCCCGAAACCACATCCCGGGCAATCACGTGCGTGGCGTCATTGTCTTCAAATCCATAACGAATTGGCCGCACGATAATATCATACGCACCTGCCACCAGTTGCCCCACCCTTGCTACGAGTACAGGCGAGGCGGGCTCCAGTTTGGCCAGGTCAATTTCTTTCACCACAGGTTTTCCATTTCTGCCTGTGGCAAGCTCAAAGGCATCACCCACATTCCAGTCATGCTGCCTTTTCACCAGCAATATCCTGGCTATTCCTTTACGGCCCATATTGCCAGGCATAATATAAAGCGCCTCTTTATGTCCTTCAATAGCATTGACCGGCCTGCCGTTTCTGCCGGTGGCCAATACATAGGGCTTCCCGTTTGAATGAACAATGAACTGCTTTTGATATATAAGTTCCTTGTCTTTTTTAACCACCACCAATACCGGTTGCTTCTGCCACTTGAGCGCCGCTTCGGCTGGCGTTAGTAAATGTTTACTTTCCAGGTCATTGATACCCAGTTGAGGCCAGATGATCGTATGATTTATATGACCATGGCTGTCTGTTCTCAATGATACGCCCGCCATTTCCTTTTCATTTACCGATAGCACGATCTCGTACATAGAAAGTGGCACCAGTCTGCTGGCCGCGATACCCAGCGATTCTCCTGTTTCAAACTGATCCTTTCTTTTGCCATCATCTCCCAACAACTCAATAATGGGCTTCCTGATCTTATCGAATGCTTCCAGTGGGATCAGGATATCGAAGCCTGGATAGACCGCCGAAAAATCAACCTGGTGGATCAATGTGCCATCAAACTCGTCCAGTATATGAAAAGAGAGGTCTGCCAGCATCTGCGGCAACTTAAATGCCGCATTCTCCGTGATGCCGATGGCAAACCGGCCGTCATCCCCCGATACAGCTGTTTGGATATGTTGCTGCGGCTTGCCTTTATAATAAGTTTTAATGAAGAGGCAGGGTAAGGCCGTCTCAAATTCCTTTGAGCGTGTTTGCCCATGGATGGTTGCAGCTATCATAAGAGGTTTTTACTGTTTCTTTCTGAATTCTATTCCATAAGAACCTGTTATTTTCTTGCCACTATATTGGAGGATGTCCAGTGAAAACTCAGTGGTCATTCTTTTGGGATCAACGCCGGCCACCATGGGCAGCAAGCCCGCATTGGGCAACTCAAATGCTATTTTGGAAGCTGATTTTACCCAGGCTACCGTCACCTTTTTGTATTTCCCGATCTCAAATATCCGGGGGTTCTGCTTTGCATACCGCAGGAAATAAGCGTTGATCTTTTCATCGGCAAAGAACAGGAAGTAAGGTTGCGGCTTTTTACCAGTAGGCGTGATCACAAAGCGAAGATCTTTTACGCCATTGCGGATCTCATTGCCCAGCATCACAAACGATGCATTGTCTGTTGAATCACCGTAATTGATCGAGATATTCTTCTGGGCCAGGTTATTGTCATCCCATACGTGGTTGCCTGTAGCTGCAAAGCCATCATGCGGACTTACTTCCACCAGTAAACAGGGGTGCCAGTTCACCAATATCCCTCCTACATTCACCTGTTTGGGTGGGATCAGTGCTGCAGGCCATTCCAGTAAAACACTGCTGTCTGTACCGGCATTCAGCGGATTGACAAGTTGTTCACCGATCAGGTAGGTGCCAAAGGTGAGTGGGTTGGGAATAGTGCCATTAGGGCGCACCGTGGGAATAAATTGAGTAGGGTAGATAAACTCCGTACCCGGATAATGAGCAATATAAGCGCGAATGAAAAAGGGGAATGAATTGATAGCTCCCCTGTTTCTGAAGCGCACGTTCAGGTAATTCACCTGTCCGAATATCGGTGATTGGTGTACGTTGTTGACATTAGCGTCTGTAGCATAGTTCAGGGGCGCTACACCATCATTGAAATTACGCACCCATATGTCCACGCCTCTCCAATGCGGCGGAACCGAAGTGGTTGCCCCTATATCCGACATATTATCGCGCACAAAAATGTCTCTTCCAAAATCATAATCCCTGGAGGCCGTTACAGCTGCCAGCGCATTGATACGGCCATAGCCAAAGAACTGGCTGAAGAAAGGCCCTGCATAGCCGGCCTGACCGGAGTTTAATCCGTTTACATCCAGCCACCTGCCCACAGCATGCGTATTGCCGGCATCTATCTTCACAGCCGTATTGCGCAATATCTCACGTACTTCTATCCAGGTTAGTTGCTGGTTGGCCGAAAGCATCAACGCCGATACGCCCGCTGTTACCGGCGTGGCATAAGAGGTGCCACCGAAATTATTGGTATAATCGCGGTTACCAAAAGCAACCGTTGCGCCCGAATTGTGTGCATTGAAAAGGGTAGGTGTAAAGCTGATGGTAGTGCCAACAATACCCGAGATCCTTTTTGCTTCCGACAGCGCATTGCCCGGCACTTCTATCATAATGGCCTGGCCCACCGCCATGCCAGCGGCGCTGGCCACCGTGATACTACCCGCGCCTATGGCTGCATTGGCCGATAAAGTGGTTTGAATCTCCCGGTTTCTGGGTGTATTGCCATCGTTGCCGGCCGACGCGTTGAGGATGGTGGCAGTAAATGCTCCATAGCCTGTGGGTGGGTGGTGTCCCTCATTATCATTGCTGGGTGCACAAAAACTGACGGGTGTTCCAAAGCTGCTGTAGCTTGCCTTGATTTCAGTGACCCCATCATTGCCAAGTGTGGATGCCGAAACACTCATACACTTTTTATACATGCCCCAGGGTCTTGCAAAAGTTACATCCAGCTGGGTATTCGCATTCCCCGCCGAAAAGAACAACAACAACCCTTTGCCATTCCTTCCATAAGTGGTTAAATGATCAAAGGTATCCTTCATCAATCCCGAAATAGGCGCTCCTGTACTGTATCCAAAACTATTGGTGATGATATCAGCTCCCCTTGCCTGTTGCGCCGGAAATCCGGCCAGCATACTATTGGGATTGAAACCACCTATCCAGATATACATATCGGCATAGTTTGTTTCCAGGCCTGTTGCCCATCCTGGTTGTCTGCAGCCCATTAGCCGCACATTGCCGGCAATACCGGCAGTTCCGTCAGGAACACCTGTGCTGCCGGAAGAAACCGATGTCATGCCCGTGGAGGCACTGGCGCAGCAAGTACCGTGACTGCCATCCAATGATGTATTGTTTGCCACCATATTGGCAAAATCAAATGCACTGAACATTTTGGGTTGAGCATTCGATACCGTTCCGCTGAATTGTGGGTGAGCAGTATTCACCCCACTGTCTACTACCGCCACTACTATATCCGGATGGCCAAACCGGCGGGCAGCGCCCAGATGGTCATTCAATACCTGCCAGGCGCCGGGTGTACCCAGTATCGTATGGTCCCACTGTTCCGGAAACAGGTAATTGGTGGGAATGATAACATCTGCTTCATGTGTGTGAAACAGATTAGGCTCAGCGTACTCTACAATCCCCATTTTTACAAGACTGGCGCACACACCCAGTATATCACTTTGTTTGCCGCTGACTACCCGGAATTGATACCCATTGCCTGCATAAGGAATCGTACGCAATTGCTTAAGGCCAAACTCCCTGGCCACCCGCTGCACTTCTTTCGGTTCAATATTCCCTTTAAACTTCACAACGATCTCATCTGTCAGCAGCGAAACGTTTGCTTCCGATTGTTTCAGGATCGAAGTGGCCAATGCCACTTCTTTTTGTCGTTGGATGGCTTTCCGGATCTCCATTTTGGCATCTTCAGAAAGTCTTGATGGGTATTTAAACAGCAGTACCCCATTGCTCTGCAGGTTCTTATGCGGGCTTATATAGGTTACTTTGTGTTTGCTTTCAAGACCTTTTATCAGTTGTTCCGGTTCCTTTACCGTTGTATGCATTACCACAGCAAACGAATCCTTGATCGGCTCAAAGGGTACTTCCACCGTGCCCCGGTAAAAGAAGGGCATCCCTTTAGTGCCCAAAATAAAAGTTTCAGAAACGCCGCTGTTGCCAATGAAAACACTCTTTGATTTTGGCTCATATCCCTCTGCCGTCGCGGTGATCTCATACCTGCCCGGTTTGAAGTCCAACAATACATAAGCACTCGTAGAACTGTTGAATTTGAGCGTGGCTGTATACTGTTCACCGCGTAGCGTAACCTTGGCTTTCTTCAGCAACTTGTTGTTGTAGTCCGAAACAAATACTTCAACCTTATTGATATTAATCATGATGGGAAGCTTAAAGGGGTGATTGGGAATGGTTTTAAATGCAATACCCTTTAAAAGAAAGAGCTTTCTCTTAAAGGGTACGTATAAAACTTAGTCGTAATTAGTTTGGTGGCGGGAAACAGCTGCTACAAAAAGAATTAACCATTATCTATACCCTAAACTGGGTATAGGTGCCGCCGTCGTCCGAAAACGTGACCCAAAAACTACCTGGATTAAAAAAAGGGGGTTAATGATGGACGCCCACGCTGTCTTTCTTGAGAAACGCCATTACTTTGGCCGTTTCGTCCGGATAGATTTTGATGAGGTGCGTGCGGATAGAATCAGGCGTAGGACTAGCCTGTCCATTGGTCAGTAAGGTGATCTTGCTGGAAGGCTGCGCCGGCATATGACAGTCAATACAATTTTTCATGAGCGTGGTAACAGAAAGGTCTTTCTGAGTACAAAAGTTGTTACCTGCTGTAGTATGACAATTCATGCACTGTTTGGAGAGAGCGGGCAGATCACGTTCTGTAGCATGCACCTGATGGCAGGAAGAACAATGCATGCCCTTGCTTTTTCTGAAGCAGGCACTGGCAGTAAATAACTGGTATTGATTGCCATGCACATCTATTTCAGTAGCTTTTGTAACCCGGGTAAAGTCGGGGTAAAAATAATCGGACAAGGCATCTCCCGGTTTAAATTCAAAAGCCGGCTTTTGTGCTGTCTTAAGGCCGGAGTGGCAAATGCCGCACATGTCCAGTTTGGGTTGGTTTTCCAGGCTACTGATGGAGGTAATATGCATGCCCTTTTTCTCCTGCGGATGCGTGGTGTGAAAAGTTACATGGTCGGCTGCTGGACCATGACAGCGTTCACAGTCAATGCCGTACACTATTTTATGCTGCTCAAATTCTTCCACAGCCGTCACACCTTCCTGCTTTACTTCTTTCACCGCTGCCATCGAACTGTGACATCCAAAGCAGGTGCTCGGTATCACCCGGTCAAACTTGGGATGCGTGGCAGGGAAACCAGGACTGTTGGCCCAGCTATGGGCCGGAACAAAATAAGAAACAGGCAATTGGAAATATTTGCCTCCTGCCCAGTATAGATAGGTTTGCGCCTTCCTGCCCGATCCGATCGCTATGTCAAATGGATAACTTCCCTGTAGGGAGCCATTCAGGTACCCTGTTTGGAAGAGTCCATCGGCTCGCTCCTCCATGATCACCCGGGTATTGCCCGTATAATGAAAAACATTCCCTGGAGCGGCAAAGCTGCCTTTGACAGAACTGGCGACCGCCGGGCGGGAAGTAATGGCGTGGGCCGTGGAGAGATAAGTATCGTAGATGTTTTTATGGCAACCCGCACAGGTGGCAGCGCCGGCAAATTTTTCACCCCTGATATCACGGCCATCCGGTTCATGATCAACGCACTGCGAAAAGATAGCGATACAAAGCACTATCGGACAAAGTACATACAGCAGTCGTTTATTCATATCCTTCAAATGATCCTTAAATATACCGATCCATTCCCTTTTCTACAACTCAACAACCTCATTCAACAGGTCAGCGGAAAATCATAGGTGTTGAAACCTACAAATTACACATTTGTATCCTGGTTAGTAAATCATGGCTGAGCTTATCCTGTAGTAAGGAATTTGTCTATCGTTATAGGGGTTTGGTCTGCCAAAGTTGTCTTACAATAAAAAAGTAGTAGCATGAAAAGGTTACAGATCATTGGCTGTTTGCTGGTAATGCTGGCACAGTCATCAAATGCCGGGATAACCGGGGAGGGTGAATTTAAACTGGTAAAACAAGATAATGTCATGTCCCTCTATGAAAGATGGATACCGGGTGCAGAGGGCGGGAACATCCGGGAGGTGAAAGCTGTTTTTATCGTGCGGTCCGATGTAGAATCTGTCATCAACCTGCTTACCGATCAGGCAAAAGGAAAACAGTGGAATTCAAATGCCGAGAAATACAACGTAATATCGTCTGGTACCCGTACCAGTTGGATCACCTACACACGGTACAGTATACCCTGGCCTTTTGGAGATCAGGATTGTTGCCTGTCCTACTCCGTAACCAAAGAAGCAGGTAATCCAAGAGCTGGCACCATCAGTTTTGAAAGTACCCTCCACAACCAGTTTCCCGTTACCAGTTCCGTTACCCGGATCGCCGGAACCAAAGGAAAATGGCATTTCGAAGATGCGCAGAATGGAAACATGCGAGTGGCTTATATCATCTCCACCAACCGTAGTAAAAAAGTGCCCCGCTGGATAGCTGATCCCATTGTGCGGAACAATCTATTCTCCACCATGACAACTTTCAGGGATATGCTGGAAAAGCGGTAACCTTAGGCGCTATCTTTAAAAGTACCGCTTCGTAGCAAAAGCCATCGCGAATGTATTCTGCCCCTTTAGGGGCTAACGCTTTGTAGCAATGCATAGCAAACGTGTATTCTGCCCCATCGTTGCAGCCGCTTTGTAGAGAAAGCCATCGCGAATGTATTTTGCCCCTTTAGGGGCTAACGCTTTGTAGCAATGCATAGCAAATGTGCATTCTGCCCCATCGGGGCAGCCCTCTGTTTTCATCGAAGCAATAACACCAATAAGGTGGCAAAAAGCGTATTCAGGAAATTCACCACATCATTGTTCACATGGTGTTTTCGTTCCAGTGTGGCTCCCAACAATGAATCCAACAGGTTGCCCAGCACACCCGCAAGCACAATCAGAAGACTGTCTTTTCCAAACCCCTGGTACAGCGAATAGATACCGGCCATTATGGCTGCCCCACCCATACCGAGTAAACTGCCTTCCAGGCTCACCACACCATCCAACCCTTTCTGGTCTTTTTTGAAGGTCAGGATATTATAATGATTACGGCCATACACCATCCCCAGTTCAGAAGATAAGGTGTCGGCAATAGCCGAAGCAAGACTGGCGGCCATCATCAGCAGGTAAAGCTTATCATGGGCAGCATCAACCATGGCCAGCAATCCAGCGAGGGCAGCGATGCCGCCGTTGGCCAGCACCTGTCCGGCATTTCGTTTTTGGGGATGTGGCCCTTGTGGAAGGATAGCAGCTTTAATATCCTTCCCGTGAGAAGTGCTCCATACCCCGAGCACAAAAAAAACGCTTAGCATCAGCAACCCGGCGTAGCCGCCTCCGCCAAAGACCAGGAAACCTGTCAAACCACCCGCCAGGGCGGCAGGAATAGACAGCTTACCTGTCTTTACACTCATCGCCATAACGATCAGCAGCAGTCCGGAAACAAGAATATATTCCACCCCGCTAAGCTATACAAATCCCGTAATTCCATTTTAACATTTCCTATTAGCAATAAAATAAGGTATGCTGCGTTTTTGCGCCCGCAACTTGCAAAGCCTCCTTTTTATTCCACTTATCTTAATGAATTCATAAAGGCTGCACCAGTCTTGCGTTTTAGGTTTTCTTTATCATTCACCTGCATCAAAATCTTCTACATTTAATTAGAAACAAACCCACCCTGTATTTTTTAAATACACAACCGGCTAATTATGAAGAGAAGACCAGGAGATTTTTTGGGCGCAATGAAAAATTGGTTGATCCCGGAAAGTACGAAGGATTCACCTGCTGCACCCATCACCAATAACGATATCCTGAAGGAATTGCTGGATTGCTTCGATGATTCCTGTAAAACCGAATCAGTAGGTGCGAGCCTGGTGTTCAATATGCACTTCCTCGTCATTCTCCATCCTGATGTGTATGAACACCGGTTGCCTTCTTTCCCCGTGGTGGTGAAGGAAGCTGTGAAAATGTTTTATAAGAAACTCGAGCTCTACAGGAAAAACTATGAAGACCTGTCTCCCGTTTCCTCCCATTGGCAGTTCAGGTTTGGGCCGGCAGCTGATTTCAACAGCGAGCGCATCAGTCCTTACGATATAAGAGTGCTTGGTATGCTTACCGGCATCAGGACCGGCAACATGGGTGGCGAAAGAAGGCAAACAGCCAAAGTGACCATGAAATCCAAAGCCACCAATGTATTCGATAAGATGGACATTAACCTGGAGGTACTCCGCCATATCCATTTTGCCGAAAGCGGCAACTTTACCGTTAAGTTTAGCAGCGATCTTTCCCTCGGTGGCGGATCATTACTCAAACAGGCCCGCAACATGGACAGTGGCCTGGCCAGGATCGAATATTATTTGGGCGATAAGAACAAGTCCGACGTCTACCTCATGAAGGATACCGAGATTGTTATTGCCCGCAAGGAGCCCGAAAACCAGGGCTATAGCAATTACCTGCTCATCGAATCCAATTATGTATCCAATCCCCATGCACGTATCCGGTTGAATGAATCCACCGGCAAATTTCAAATAGCCAGTTTCAGTTCCAATGAAACCAGGGTCAACGAAATCGTGATTGCCAGAAGCGAGGCCCACAGTCCGCGCTGGTTTGACCTTGAACCCCAAAGCCAGGTATTACTGAATGGTATCATAACCCTTGAATTTAAACAGCAACAACAATGATGGTCTCTGTGATCAGCACCAGTGCACTCTGCTTGTTTGTTGTGTTCTTATTAATACGACATTTTAAAAACCTGCCCCGATAAAAATGAAAAGCATGTTCATCAGCGGAAATACTGATCCGGGTAGGCGTCGGAAAGAAAACCAGGACGCCTGGATAGCACAGCAGTTATGGTCGCCCGAAAATGCTTTGCTGGCCGTGATCGATGGAGTAGGAGGCTATACCGGCGGTGAAAAGGCCGCTGCTATTGCCCGCGAGAGCATCATACAATACATGCAATTGCCCAAGGGCGATACCCTTACCATGCTGCGCGAAGCGATCATTTTTGCCAATAACCGCATTGTAGAAGAAAGGAAAAAAGACCAGCAGATCAGTGAAATGTGTTGTGTGCTTACGGCAGTGGTGGCGGATGCTGCTACACAATCCCTCTACTTTGCACATGTGGGTGATACAAGACTTTATCGTTACAGAGAAGGGAAGTTGCAGAAGTTGACCAAAGACCATTCTTTTGTTGGCATCCGGGAAGATGCGGGAGAAATGACCGAGCTGGAAGCCATGAATCATCCCCATCGCAACCAGATACTCCGGGAAGTCGGGTCCACCCTGCACAGGCTGGACGATGAAGATTTTATGGACTATGGTCGCGAAGAACTACTGCCGGGCGATAGCTTACTCCTGTGCAGCGATGGCTTGACAGACATGATCACTGTACAACAAGTGACCACCCTATTGTCTACGGGCCAGCCTTTGTCTAATAAAGTGAACAGCCTTATTGCCCTCGCCAACGAAATGGGAGGCAACGACAATATCACCGTCGTGCTGCTGAAGCGTAAACCTGTTACAGCCAAAAAGCAGGTGCCTGTGGTGAACCCGATTGTTGAAGCAAATGAGTCACCCGTTCCCTTGATTAGCGAAGCCATCGAACCACGTATTGCGTCTCCTGTTGAAGCAAAAAACGTCCGGCCCAAAACGCACAATTCACCACCACGCCTCCTATGGGCTGCCCTCATACTATTGCTGGTAGCAGGGGCGGGCTGGTATTTCACTCCACCCAAGAGGATGGACATACCGCCACCTGAAGTCATTGTTGTGGATAGCAATAAAGCCACCGCTGCCGTACGGGTAAATCATCCCGCCGTACCCGGTCCCGTGGTGGAAGAACAAACAGATACCCTGCGTATAAGTTCCACACAAAACTGGACATACATTGAACAGTATATAGACAGTATTGGCAAAACCCTGGTGATCCTGCCAGCCAAAAGCAACCAGACAAAGTTTGCCGCCATCGAGATCAACGCCCGCTCTGCCCATCCCGGTGATACCATCCTCATTAGAAATATACGTGTCAAGAACTTTGAGACCGGCATCAAGGTGCAGGTACCCATCCTCCTTAAAACAGATAACCTCGTCTTTGAAAATATCAAATATCCATTCAATAATCTTGTGAAAGCCGATAGCAGCCATCCCTCCCTATTGATCATGAACAACGTCAAGCGATAAAACATGGCCACTTCGATATTTAGAGAGTATTTTAAGGGGTATGAGATCCTCGGCGAACTGGGACGGGGCAATGCACGGGTATTAAAAGCCAGAAGCCTGCAAACGGGTGAGCTGGTAGCCATCAAGCACTTCGCCTTTAATACAGAACCCGATACACTCCGGCGCTTCCAGCGTGAGTCGGAGATCATGAAGTCCATCCAGCATGAGTACATTGTTAAGATCATAGAAGTGCACCTCGATGCAGAACTGCCCTATATCGTGATGCAATTGATAGAGGGAGGCGATTTGCGCAGTTTGCTGAGAATGCACCATACCCTGGATATTGCTACCATCATCCGCCTGGCCCACCATATGACAGAAGCATTGGATGCCATTCATGCCAAAGCAGTCGTACACCGCGATGTGAAACCTGAGAACATCATGTACCGGCGACTCTCTACCGGTGAGATACATTTCCTGCTGACCGATTTCGGCATTGCCAAATTGCGTGAACAGTCTGACACCATTACCGTTACCGGAGCTTCCATGCTCACCTATGACTACGCTTCTCCCGAACAATTCAATCAATCAAAAAACGTATCCACCCCTACCGATTACTATTCTTTGGGCGTGGTGATCTAT
This sequence comes from uncultured Paraflavitalea sp., assembly GCA_966211765.1. Classification (GTDB taxonomy): domain Bacteria; phylum Bacteroidota; class Bacteroidia; order Chitinophagales; family Chitinophagaceae; genus Paraflavitalea. The sequence goes on along the minus strand of CBIHOV010000007.1, from coordinate 246,546 downwards.
GAATGCCTCACCGGCGTTGTTCCCTTTGAATATGAACAGGATGATCTTTTAATGCACATCAACCGGGTGATCGCTTCGCCGATCCCTGTTCCCCGCCTGCCAGACCACCGTTCCCTGCCACCCAGCCTGATGTTATTGTTGGAAGGCCTGCTCACCAAACAAGGTTCGCACCGGTTGGCTGATCCTGTACAGGTACGCCACCTGTTAAAAATGGCTGCTATTGAAGACCTCCGTGGTATCAGAATATTACCACCGGCTGAAAAAAGCGAAACCGTTAAATATGAAGCGCCTCCACCGCCCGTGCCTGCCAAAAAAAGAGAGATCACTTTTGTGGCAGTGGTGTTGTTGCTCATCAGTGTGGCCATCTTCTTCTCCTGGACAACCCTCGTGAAATCCCATGCCAATGCTGCTGAGACTATGCCCCCGGATATTAAACCAACCCAAGTACAGGAGGTCAAATACAATATCCCTTCAGGAAAAAGAAAATACCTGGGCGCCCCCATACAAGCTCCAGCCATCGCCGTAGAGCCTGTTACAGAGGAAGTGCAGGAAAGAACAGCGGAAACCAATCCGGGCATAGCCCTAAACAATGGGGTCTATTACAATGACTTTAGCGATCCGCAGGATACCATCTGGGACATTGGAAAAGATGAGACCAGTGAGTTCAACCTAACTGATGGGAAATACATTATGAAAGGGTTGGCCGACAGCCTCAGTTATTCTACGGCGGCTAAATTCAACCTGGATATTCATAAAGATTTCACCATCATGGCCAATGCCACCCATTGGGGCGATAGCGCCGGCGATCCCTTTGGCCTTAACTTCTGTGGCGATCAGCAACAGGATTCTTACTTCGTCTTTTACATTACTTCCAATGGGTATTATTCCGTAGGGGCCTTAATTAAAGATGAGTGGAATGTGCTGGTGGACTGGACCCCCTCCACCAACATTCGGCAGGATGCCGGCATGAATATGCTCACCGTAGAAAAACATGGCAATGTGCTGCATTTCCTGATCAACGACCGGTTGGAAAAGACCTTATCCTTTACCAGTGGATTTGGTAACTATTTTGGTCTTCGTGTAGATGGCGCCCAAACCGTATCGTTTGACCAGCTTATTGTAAAGGGATCACAATAAAAACTCAATCAGAAATAATACATGGCTGTTAAGGCAGGAAATACCAATAATGCTGTCCGTAAGGAAGGATGGTTATTATTAACAGGTGCGGCATTAATACTCCTCTTCCTGTTCTACAACCTCTTTCAGGCACTTGCCCCACAACTGGAAAAAACAAACAAGGCCCTATTGGAAGGCAGGGCTTTAAAGCTGGAAAGCGTTGTCAATAAAGAAGTGCTGAGAAAGGTAATTGCCGATGGAAGCTATTATACCGATCAGCGTGATGTAGACCTCCTGGTGGATTCCCTCGCCGGTAAATTACTCACCCTTGGTCAGCCCGACAACCTGGGCGCACTCAATAAAGGCGCTTATGCCATTACAGCACCCGTACCATGGAAAACAGCCATCGGAGGAATTGATTTTCAGGATCGCCTGCGGGCATCCCGCCAAAGGCTTGGGTTCGATTCTGCTTTATATGTACAGGAGTTAACCAGCCCCGTCAACAGTGAATTGTTCAGTGGAGCGTCCTCTTCGAGAGGCCGGGTCATGATTGCAACTGGTGATCAGGAAATGACGGGGCGGGTCCTGTACCAGGATAAGCCGATGGCAGGCGTGCTGGTACAATTAAGGCAGCACATACCTTCTCTTGAAGAAGATTCATTGACCGGTATCATTGGCTACGCACGCACCAATGCAAAAGGCGAATTTGCCTTTGCCGGTTTGTTCCGTGATTCCGGGTACAGCGTGCTTCCCATGAAGCCAGGTTACGAATTTGGCAGCAGAAAAGGCACCAGCGCGCTGAACGATAAACCCGGTTTCACCTTTGTGGCTAAACCACATAAGATAAGACTCATTGGCTCCATCGTGTACGGACAATTAAAAGAAGATGGTGCTTTAGTAGTCCGGACGCCGGAAGAATTCAAGACCAGCTTTCAGATCATCGCCGGTGGCCTCATCCTTGCTTTCTTTATTGTGCACCTCATCCTGTCTGTGAGAAAGCGAAGGCCCGATATCTTTCTGTTACCCGTGCTATTACTCTTGTGTGGCATATCCGTTTTAACACTATTTAGTATCCAGCATCCCCTTACCGATTCACTCCATGCTTTTCAAACCCTGCAGGGCATCGTAGCCGGGCTTGTCGCCTACACAGTATTCAGTAGCGTGAACGTGGGCGCCTGGTATACCCGTTGGTGGTTTGATGGCCTGTTCAACTTTAAAAACAAGCATATTTACCAGCTCAAAGGCTGGACCTGGCTGGCCCTGGCCTTGCTGTTGGCGATGACCACCGTGTTGATCGGCACAGGTCCTGAAGGCAGTGGCGTAAAAGTAAACCTTCAGTTGGGTGGCTTTACCTTCCAGCCAAGTGAGATCACCAAATATCTTCTTCTGTTTTTTCTGGCTGCCTTCTTTGCAGCCAATGAAGAGAACATACGCAACCTCTCCGATATACGCTGGCGCTTTTACATCAATTGGGGTGTATTTGCCGGTATTGGTCTCCTCCTCGCCCTCTATCTTTTTATGGGCGATATGGGCCCTGCCCTCGTAGTGTGTTTCACTTTCCTGTTCTTTTACAGCATCGCCCGTGGCAATCTCCTCTTTACGGTATTGGCAGGATTGACCTATGGTGGATTGTTATTGGTACTACCCGGTTGGATGGCTACCGCGGCTGCATTGCTCCTGGTAGTGATCGGCTTACTGGTACAAGGCAACCTGCGCAGTACAAAATGGTATGGCGCTTTTGCAGCTGTCGCCGATGCGCCCGTCATCATCATCATGGTCATGGCAGCTTTTGCCTTTGGTGATCGTGTGCCCGGAATAGGAGAACGCCTGGCCGATCGCAAAGCCATGTGGTTAAGCCAATGGGACAATGATGTATTTGGAGGCGATCACCTCGCGCATTCCTATTGGACACTTTCTTCCGGTGGGTTTTCAGGTCAGGGCATTGGCCGTGGTTTTCCCAACACCATGCCTGCTGCCCATACCGACATGATCCTCCCTAGTATCGGCGAAGAATTGGGTTGGCTGGGACTCGTGGCCGTGTTGCTCTTGTTTGGCATACTCATTCACCGGAGTTTTCTCCATGCCCGCAGATCAGGGCAACCGTTCACGTTTTACTTGTGTGCGGGAATTGCCATCACCATCGGTATCCAACTCCTCATCATCGCGGGAGGGTCTATTGGGCTGCTACCTCTTACCGGCGTAGCCGTTCCTTTCCTCAGTTATGGCAAGATATCACTCATCATCAACCTGGCAGCCATGGGAATCGTGGCAGGCATATCCGCCAGGGAAGGACAGGAAGTGCAGCGCGAACGCATGCAAAAGAACTATGACCCTGTACTGGCAACAGGTATCGCTTTCTTCCTGATAGGCATCATCGTACTATCCGTTAAATTATTATTTGTTCAAGTCATCGACCGTGATAAATACATCGTGAAACAGGCCCGCGTGGTAATGCGCAACGGCGTACCTGTATACAGTTACAATCCCCGCATCGATAAACTGATGCGACTGCTGGCCGCCGGTAACGTGTATGACCGCAAAGGCCTTGTGCTGGCCACCAGCGAAACAAGTGCTATACAACAAAACTTGGATACCCTCCAGGCTGCCGGTCTTGGCAGGCCATACCTGCAGCAGCTGATGCAAAAAAGAGTGCGGCGTTTTTATCCCTTTGCAGAAAACCTCTTCTTTTGGACGGGCGATTACAATACCCGCTTGTTTTGGGGACAGGCCAACGGCTATTTTGCCGAAGCGCGCCACCTTACCGCCCTGAGGGGATTTGGTATCACCCGTGAAATACAGGATTCCGTTTACACCCTCTATCAGCCCGACCGCTTCACCCGGCCATTCCATAAAACAGTGCCGATGGCCCGGTACGATTACACAGCACTCGTGGATGGTCTGAAAAGCGGTATAGATACCAACGAAGTTGCCATCAAAAAAATAAGAGACAAGGATAGAAACATTCACCTCACAGTCGATGCGGCCTTGCAGGTAGAATTGCAGGACTCTTTGCGCAACAGCCTGTTTCAGCAAAAGCGGATATCTGTAGTGGTGCTGGATGCTGCTACGGGCGATGTACTGGCATCCGCATTGAATCCATTGCCCAATCTCCAGTCGCCCGAACTGCTGCAATTGTCCGACAGGGAAAGGAACCAGCTGGAAATGCCCGTCACAGAGAGAGACCTTGGTATGACCTATTCTACAGCGCCCGGTTCCACTGCTAAGATACTCACCGCCATGGCGGGTTTCAATAAAATGGGCATGGCAGCTACTGAAGTAAAGTACACCGATATTTATCGCCCTGAAATATTCCGTGACAATAAAAAAGAACAGGAACCCTTCATTCCAAAAGTTCCTTTTGTGGACATGCACGAAGCCATTGTCAATTCCAGCAATATTTTCTTCATTCGCCTGGCCAATGAGAACCACCTCGAAGATGAGATGGCCGCCTTGTATGAAGCAACAGGTATGAGCCTGGAACAACGTGGTGGTTATAATTATACCGGATCAAATGATGTGCGGAAACAGTCTGCCGATCTCGCCGCATGGAGAAAAGATGTGCTGAACCACGACCGGAAACAATACAATAATCCCAAATACGTAGGTACTACCAAACGTTACCGCAGTTTGTTCTCCGGTATTGCCTGGGGCCAAAGCGTGCTCACCGCTACCCCGGCATCGATGGCCAGGATGGCAGGTGGTATTGCCAACCATGGCTTGCTCCAGCCTTCCCGTTATTTTCTACAGGAAGCAGGACAAACCACACCCTTGCCCGAAGGAATAAAGATCAGCAAGGATACTGCCTATGCGTCTTTGCTGAAGCAATTTATGATCGACCAGTCCAGTACACCCGGTAAACTAAAGATCAAGGACACGAGAGTAGCGGGTAAGTCGGGTACACCCGAGCGCATCATCAAGGGAGAAAAGCAGTCCGACGGATGGTATGTGTTTTTCGCGCCCACGCCCGATAATACATCATACACCGTCACCTGCATTCGAATTGAGAGTGGCCAGAGTTCAGCCAATGCCGTACTCCTGGCCAATACCGTGTCGAAGATCTTACAGCGAAGGGCCTATATGGGGTCATTTTAGAAACAATATTTGTGAAAAGCTGGTACCAGCCAGCTGGAAAACAAAAAAAATATATACGGATGAAAAACTTGATCAACAAACTAAAGAAAAGCTTTGGCCTCACAGAAGAAGCGGCTGTTACTGACCAGGCTGTATCATCAACTAAGGAAGAATCACCCGTATCCTTTATCCCGGCTACCCCTGTAAAGCGCGATGCTATTATTAAATTCATCATACAGGCGCTTAAGCCATACGTGGATGAAAAAAGTATGTCCGTGGCAGGCTTGCGATTTTATATTCTGTGTACCAATCCCGAACAGGAAGAGGCAGCGGGAATAGCCTTGTATACCGATAAGCCTGGCATGTTTAAAACAGAGCACCTGGAAAGGAAATTGCTCAACCATTTTATACAACTGGAGCAGGGATGGTTTTTTGAATACCAGCTGGTGAAAGATCAGTTGCCGGAGAATTGCCTGCAGCAGGGCAACTTTGGATTGAAGGTCACCCGTGCAGGCGACCACATCGTAGAGAAATATGCAGCGGCCTGTCTGCAGGTACTTGTAGGGCAGGCAGAGCAATTTGAATATGTACTCGATCCGCATACCCAGCTCCGCTTCAACATTGGCAGGAGCAAGTCCCCCCAACTTTCCTCCGGTAAAATTCAATTGAACGATATCGTGTTCCTGGCGGCCGGCGAACCTGGCTTCGATGAAGTGGCTGGCCGGGCCAACCTGCATGTGAGCCGAAACCACGCTTATATAGTCTACGACCCCAAAGTAGATAAATACCTGTTGTACCCTGATAAAGGCGGATTGCCTGATAGTGGCAACAAGATCAAAGTGCATACCGCCGATGACAAAGTAAAATGGTTAAACATGTATGGCATTGCTCATCACCTGCAGGAAGGTGATCAGATTGAACTGGGTGGTGAAGCCGTATTGAGGTTTAAAAAAGCATGAGACCCTTCAGCTATTAAACCACCCAGCCAGGCCCGAAACGGACAAATCGATTATTTGTGTCTGTAATGTTTACAACACCAGCCGCTCATGCAACTTCCCGAGCGTAACTAGTGGGTCCGTGCAAAATCCGGGATGGACCTTAGAGCTTTGTACGATCGTGCTGCGGGTAGCAGTGAGCCAGCGAAAGCGCGAAGCCATATCCAGTTTCGCGATCGGTCCTCCGGCAGCATGGCCCAGGCAAATTTGTTCAAAGGCGCATAGGTAAGCCTTTACTTCTTCAATGTCCAGTGTGGCACAAAAAGCTTGCAACCGTAATGTATCCAGGGTATGCAGGGTTTGGAGGAAGGCTGGTTTTCTGCAATACAGTATAACCCCCACATTCAGGAATTCTTCCCGCTCTACCCTGGGCACCACGCGGATCACCGCGTACTCAAATAAATGTTGTTCTTGCATGCTGTGCTTCTTTTACAAAAATGGGAGAGGAGGCTACACGTGTTAATAAGAATTGAATATATACTTCCCGGCGTTCAATAGCCGATCCGTCTTCCGACCCTCCTGTTAACCACTCATCGGGCACCAGCCCCACAATGGCACGGATGCGTTCTTCGGTGAGCAGGGGTGCATATTCCGCGTCTACTGCATCCAGCTCGCCCGCCTGTGGCAGCAATACATGGTCCTTCACCGGTGCGAAGGGACGTTTGGACTGCTCTTCCCAATTCGTCCAGGAATGGTGGAAATACAGCGATGCGCCATGATCGATCAGCCACAACTCTTTATTCCAAACCAGCATATTCGTATTGCGCGCAGTACGGTCTACATTCGTGAGCAGGCAGTCCAGCCACACTATTTGCGAAGCCAGTTTAGAAGGAAGCTTTGTCACTGCCGGATCATAGGTAATGGAACCCGAAAGATAATGGAGCCCCAGGTTCAGTCCCACACTCGCTTTTAACAGGTCTTGTATCTCTTCATCCGGTTCCGTACGGCCAAAAGCAGTATCAAGCTGTGCAAATACGATCTCCGGCACACGCAAACCAAGCAGTCGCGCTATTTCTCCGCCGATCAGTTCCGCTATCAGCGATTTAACCCCTTGTCCTGCCCCCCGGAATTTTAGTACATACAGAAACTCGTCATCCGCCTCGGCAATAGCCGGTAGCGACCCGCCCTCACGCAGCGGTGTCACATAACGGATCACTTGTACCGTCCTCAGTTGTGGTTTACTGTTCATAAGCTCATGTTCTATGCCTTATACTGCATCAGCTGCAGCATATTACGCCAATAAATAATGCCTGAAATTAAGCTCAATTTTCTACCTGCACAAACAAAGAGTGGGCATCCCTTGGGACGCCCACTCTTTACTGCCAAATTCTGTATTCTGAATTCTATATGCTGTATTCTTATTTAAAAGCAATATACTTCGACTCTGCTTTAATGATCTTATTGAAGAATACCTTCAATGCTGCATAATCAGCAGGCGCCACATTATCACGCTGTATCTTTGCCTTGCGGATAATCTCCAGCTGCGTATTCGACTTCTTTACAAATTGAAGACTGTAGGTACTTCCATTAAAAGTGCAACTTTCGTTTTTGGGGATCTCTACAAATGTTTTCCCGGCCGGCGCCTGTACTGAAATAGTCGTTTCATATTCATCGGTATCCTCATAGGACCAGTATTCAATTGGGAACTTGCGCTCATCTTCTGTAAGGTTATCGATAGACGCCACGATCTCACCAAACGGTATTTTGATCATACCCATTTCTCCTACTTCTGTTACTTCGTTGGTCACCTTGTATTTGCATTCAAAAGAAACAGAATCAGTAAGACTCTCCAGCCCTGTAAAGGATATGCTCGTCAGCTTTACCGGGTTCTTATACCAGGAGCTCACCGATTTTTCCATCTCCTCTTTCTGCTTTTCATTTGTAAGCTTACCAAAATTGCTGCGCAGGCCCGAGGTCAGGCTGCCTGTTTTCACAGCTTTGATGGCCATCTTAATATCACTGCCCTCTATGGTTACATTTATATTGCGTCTTACCTTATCCTTCACCCTGTTCGTGGTGTACAGGTACTTCAATTGCGCTCCTGCCGTATCACTGCTTTTTTCAGGTATTACAAGATATGCCGCCTTGTAAAGATTGGAGGGTAAACTGGCAAAAGGAAGATCGTTGTCCGTAAGTTCCAGGAAATACTCTTTTCCGTCCAGCGTTGTCTTTGCAATGCAATGGTTAAACTCCACCGATGGCATTTCCATCGCATGCAGTCCATTATCACGCGTATTCACCAGTACCAGATTGGCTTTTATGCCCGCCAGCTTCGCCAGTCCAACAAACAGGCTCGACAGGTCCTTGCAATCCCCCAGCCGCGTATTAATGGTAAGCGCAGCCTTCTGGGGAACAAAAGCACTCTGGCGAAATGATACAGAACTATAGCGGATATTGCCCGTAATGTAAGTGTAGATTATTTTTGCCCGCTCCGTTTCACTCAACGTTCCTTTTCCATTGGGAAACAACTCCTGGTATACTTGCTTCACTTCAAAATCATCTTCCGTTTTAGAAGAAGAAAGATCACTGTACCAGGCAGCTATATCGGCCCAGGACGACAGCGAGGAGAGGTACAAGGCCGGTCCTACATCATTGAGCGGTGGCATAAATTTCTCTGGCTTCGCTACCGCGGGGTCCTTCATTTCCCAGGTATACAATACAAAATCATCATAAGCGCTCACCGCTGGCTTCACAGCAGCATTCAGCATTTTATGATGCAAGGGAATGTTCTTCGCCACCAATAATGAATAACGTGCCATTTCTACCGGTACATAGGCATTGAATGTATACCTGTCCCAGAATTCTTTCGCAAGCCGGCCATACGAATAATGTTGTATCTTATACTTGATCACCAGCGCATCCCCCGCCTCAAGGCCCGTAAACACCAGTTGATTGCCATTTTGTTCAGCCTTGATCTTATTCCCGTTCTTCTTCACAGCTTCTGCCTTTTCCACCAGCAGGTTTTGTGAATTGGAGTTGTAGCTGAGGCTTATTTCCTTCCAGTCATCAATGCCCTTTTCGTTAATGATCTTTACTGCCATGGTAATATACTCTTCTGTAGCGCCTTCCGGATAAACAACGATCGACTTTTCATCCAGCAGGTAATAAGAGTTATGATCATACGTCCTGGAAGCCGATTGCTTGATCAGTTCATACACATCCGTTTCCGGGAAAGCTTTCCATACCGTGGGCTTCTTCTGCAATTCCCGCAACTGTTCCCGCGCTGTGTATTTATTGGCATCGTAATACAGTGCCTTGCGGTAATTTTCCATGGCCTCATTGTCCTTATGTTGCTGTTGCAATTCCAGTCCCAGCGATTGCCAGTACGATGCTACATAGGGCGCCTGTACCAGCGCTTTGCGTGTATAATCCTCAGCCTTGCTGTATTGCTGCTTGTCATAATAGAAATTCGCGATCGTCATATATTGGTCCGGGTCGTAGGAAAACTTGTCCTTCAAACCCTCAAACAGCTGTAGCGCTTTATCCGACATCCCCTGTTCATTGTACTCCTGCGCAAGCGCTTTGATCAACTGGTAATTGTAATTCTGCTTCAGGTAGGTCTCATACACTTTCAAAGCTCCTTTGGCATCCTTGTAGCCATTCTTTTTGAGCCTGAACATCATGGTTACCAGATCAACATTATTGGGATATTTGTTATACGCATCCTGCAGCGTTTTTACCAGCTCATCCATTTTGTTCTGCGACCCATACAATTGAATGCGTGATACCAGTATGTCCTCATCTTCACCCGATAAGGCGGCCATCTTGTCCAGCTCCTTCATCGCCTCTTCATATTTCTCATCTTCCTTCAATTGCTGCAAATTCAGGTTGTAGGTAAAGACGCAATTAGGGTCAGTCTCTTTCATCCTTTCTATTTCCAGCGACAGCAAAGTCCTGTTTCCTTCTTTCAATAAACATTGAATAAACTGGAAGCGAAGCAGTGAGTTATCCTTGAAACGTTCCAGCGCTTCCGTCAGCAGCTTCCTGGCAGCAGATGTTTTTTTATTGCGGAGATAGGTTTGACTCAACAATATATAGTTTACCACATTGCCGGGTTCTGCTTTTACCTTTTTTTCAAAGAAGACCTCGGCAAAGTGAGGAAGCGAATGTGGTTCCTCAGTTACTTTGGCCGCCTTGGAATAAGCCTGGTAAGCAGGAGTATAAGTCAGTCCGGGAATCGTATTGTACTGCTCATCCGTGAAGCGGATAATAAAGTTGGGACTGCTATTGTCCATATAACCCAGCTGCACCAATACGCGGTTGTAACCTTTTTTCAGCTGTACATAGTTCTTGTAATAGTCAAGCTCCGTCACTATTTCCTTGGACTCCGCCAATACAGGCTGATCATTTACCCACACTTTCAGCGATCCGTTTACACCTGCATTCAGCAGCACCTTCATATCGGCGGGCGCCTGCACAAATGTTTGTGCATACACAATGGCTGTATTGTAAAGGATATGCGAATGCGGAAAGGTCCAACCTTCAGTGGTCATAAGCGGTGGAGAAAACCAGCTGATAGTAGCATTGCTCAGCGAGGTGAAACTGGCGCCTGCTTCCGGGTGCTCCAATGGCCCATAGTTTTTATAGTAACCACTGCCCGAAAGATTATCGAAAGGACCGGCCAGTTGCCACAAGGGCCCGGCAGATCCCATTTGTTTCCATTCCTTATTGGCTCCTGAATAATCGTTGCCATACAGGTAATGCATCGCTTTCACATAATGCGCGGCCGATTTCATCGATCCGTTAATATTCCCGTCGGCCATTATCTTTTCCAGGAGGTTCCACTGATGCTCTTTCTTCTTACCATACGTTCCCAATACCGCGTCGTTGAACCACATGGCATAGATATAAGGATTGGCATCAGGTACTTTTTTGTAGACCTTTGAAAGAAAGTCTTTTTCACTGGTTTCCCGGCCTTCAAAGGTCTGCAGGTAAATATACGTCAGGTAGGCATCCACGCTCGTGGCAGATTCCTGCATGGCTTTTTCTAATAATACTTTAGCTGTCTTTCTGTCATTCTTATGCAAAGCCTTCCAGGCTTCTTCATAATCATTGGCAAAGCTGTGGCTGAACAGGCACAACAAGGCCGGTAACAGCAGGATACGATGTAGCATAAATTCGGTTAGGGGTTAAATTGTAGAACTCTTTAAATAACGATCAGGGCACAAAAATAATATGCACCAGTGACATTAATAGTTTAGCGCCAAACCTTGCGCTGGCAGTGGCTGGCGGGTGCCAGGAACACCTGCCGTTTCCTAACGGTAATACCTTCCACCTTTATAAGATATGATCACCCAATCCACCCATGCCAATCGATTTAATTGAAAAAAATATAATTTGTTAACCATTGGAGCGTAGCCTTTTCTACTTGTGAACTGAATTTCCCCTAATTTCAACCTAAAATTCAGGCATTCATGGCGGCAACACCTGTATTGGATATTGGAAAATCAGTGGCTAATACACCTTTTGAGATTCACACGATGGAATGGATTGCCCAAAACAGGTTTCAGCAAAATGAAGTACCCCACCGCCACAGCTACTTTGTCATTATTTGGATAAAAAATGGCGCCGGTCTTCATTTTATTGATGTAGATAAGTACGAGCTGGAAAACAATACCGTTTACTGTCTTACCCCCGGACAAATACACCTCCTGAAAGTCGATGGGCCTGTTGACGGCTATGTCATCTCTTTTACAGCCGAATTCCTCAGCCTGAATGAGGACAATTTCAACCTCCTCTTCAATACCGGCCTCTTTTATACATTTTCCCATTCCCCTGTCATTAAAGTGTCGGCAGAAATGGCCGACGATATGGGAGGCGTGGTAGAGAAAATGGTGAAGGAATACGCCAACTTCTTTCTTCTCAGGTCAGAAATACTCCGGGGATTTCTTAAAATATTCCTGATCTACCTCACCCGGCAGTTTGAAGGAGCCGACCCTCATCCTCAGCAGCCCAGGAACATTGAACTGGCTAAGAAATTCCTCTCCCTGCTCGAAAAACAATTCGCCTCTAAAAAGATGGTGGCAGATTATGCAGATCAGCTGGCTGTTACCCCCAATTACCTCAATGAGGTGATCAAAAAGGTATCCGGCTTTCCGGCCAGTCACCACATACAGCAACGTATTGTGCTGGAGGCCAAACGGCAGGCAGCCTATTCAGATATCAGCATGAAGGAAATAGCCTGGCACCTCGGGTTTGATGATGTGGCCCATTTCAGCAAGTTCTTCAAGAATGTATCCGGTTCCAGCTTTTCCGATTTCCGGAAAGAGCTGGCCGCCCGGTAAGATAGGACGAAATCTGCTATCGAAGCAAAACTTGTCCCGCTCTGCAGGACGTCCTCCATTTCACCGCTTACTGCTCACCCCCCCCCCGTAAAATGTACAAATCTTCCCATTGTTTATCAATGGCTGTTACCAGCGGGTAATATAGCTTTGTAGGTAATTTGGTAACTTGGAGTATTCCGTCAGGCTTTTAACTTTTGTATGCAGATAACTAACTTTTTCAGCAGGGACATCAGTTGGCTTTCTTTCAATGAACGCGTATTAACAGAAGCTGGTAAAGAAACCGTGCCATTGGCCGAAAGGGTAAAATTCCTTTCCATCTATTCTTCCAACCTCGATGAGTTTTACCGTGTCCGGATGCCGGCCCTCATGGCCTTACAAAAGATCAATAAGTCCAAAGCCGGTAAGGAGCTGATCTATACCGGCGCGCTTGAAGAGGCTAAAGGCATCATACACCGCCAGCAGGAACTATTTGGAAAGACCATTGGAGGCATTATCCCCTTATTGGAACAAAAAAACATCAGGCTCCTTTACAACCAGCCCATCCCGGAGGAAATATTGCCGGGCCTAACAGAATACTTCTTTACCCAGGTATTGGCATTTATCCAAGTGGTTTACCTGGCCGATATCAGGCCCGATTTCTTCCCCGGCAACAATAAATTGTACATCGTGGCCGTACTCCAGTACCCCGGTAAAGAATCGGCTTATGCGATCCTCAATATTCCTTCCGACACCTTGCCCCGCTTCAAAGCCTGTACCCTGAATGATACAACCTACATCGTTTTTATAGAAGACATCATTAAACACCACCTTCCCTGTATATTCCGGAAAGCTACCATCGCCGGCGCCTGGAACTTTAAGATCACCCGTGATGCAGAACTGGATCTCGAAGACGATTTCGAAGAAGACATGGCCGAAAAAATAGAAAAGCAGATCATGAAACGGGATTATGGCTTCGCTACCCGCTTCCTGTACCAGCCCGGTATACCGCCTTCCTGCCTCGAATCCATGATCACCCATTTCGGGCTCACCAACGCCAGTATAGTGGCCGGAGGAACTTACCACAACCTCAAAGACCTGGCCGCACTTCCCATAAATAAAGGTGGCTCACCTGTATCTGTTCCTGAATATGAGCCCTGGCCTGCCATCATGCATACAGCAGCCGATAAAACCCGCTCTCTGTTTGAGACCATTGCCGCCAAAGACATTATCATACATGCTCCCTACCAATCCTACAACACCGTATTGCGGTTTTTCAATGAAGCGACCATTGATCCGGCCGTATCAGAAATATATGCTACCCTTTACCGGGTGGCCGACGATTCAAAGATCGTTCATGCCCTGATCAGCGCAGCCCGGAATGGTAAGCAGGTCACCGTACTCGTAGAGCTAAAAGCCCGCTTTGATGAAGCCAACAATATCCGCTGGGCACGCCAAATGAAAGCCGCCGGCGTAAAGATCATTTACTCCGAACCCGCTTTAAAGGTGCACGCTAAAATTGCCCTCGTCAGGCGAAAAGATAAAATTGGCACATACTATGCAGGATTGCTGGCTACTGGCAACCTGAATGAGAGTACTGCCCGGTTCTATACCGATCATATATTACTCACATCGGATTATGCCATGTTGAGCGAAATGGAACAACTTTTTGTATGGTTAAGTCAGCGTAAAAAAAACAGCAACACCAACATTAAGTTCAACCACCTCCTGGTAGCCCAGTTCAACCTGCAGCGTGCTTTCATGGACATGATCGATCGCGAAATTGCCTTGGCCAGCCAGGGCAGGCCCGCAAAGATCACCATCAAGCTCAATAATCTTGAAGAGAAAAAGCTCATCAGCAAACTGTATGAAGCATCTCAGGCAGGGGTGACCGTTCAGCTGTTAATAAGAGGCATTTGTTGCCTGATGCCCGGCGTGCCCGGTGTAAGCGAAAACATCACCGTCAGGCGTATTGTGGACCGCTACCTCGAACATGGACGCGTATTCATATTCCTGAATGGTGGCGAAGAGGAAATATACCTGGGTTCGGCAGACTGGATGGACAGGAACATCTACCGCCGCATTGAAGTATGTTTCCCTGTGCATGATAAAGAGGTGCAACAGGAAATAAAAGACATAATTGGTCTTCAGTTAAGGGATAACATACAGGCGGTACAATTAGATAGCCGCCTGCAAAACCAACCCATAACCAATGCCGAAGAAAATATCCGTTCCCAGGAAGCCATATATAAATACCTGAAAAACAAAGCAACAAACCAGGAAGCCATATCCTAATTTTGCATCATTATCTTCAAGGCTAATAGCTAAATGCTAACACCTGATAGCTATTAGCTTGTGCTTAAACCAAACTAGCATGAAAAAACATCTATCCACGCTCATTTTATTGTGTACTGTATGCCTGGCCCATGCGCAGGATAGTATTGTTCACCGTGTTATTCTCATCGGTGATGCCGGAGAGATCAGTAAAGATCAAAAGCATATTATACCCCTGGCTGCAGGCATGGTCATAAAGGGTAAGACTACCGTACTCTACCTGGGGGATAACATATATCCCAGCGGGATGACACTCCCCGGGTCTAAAAATGAAAAAGCTGCCCAGGATATCCTTCGTTCCCAATATTCACCCATGCGGAGCAACGGCGCCGCTGTTTATTTTATTCCCGGCAACCATGATTGGGATAGGATGGGCACCAAAGGCCTCGCAAAAATTAAAAGCCAGTGGAGCTTTCTCGACCAGCAAAACGATCCCTTGTTAAAGATGGTGCCCCCGGATGGCTGCCCCGACCCCATAGAGATCAACATGGGCGACAGCCTCACGGTAATTGCCTTCGACAGCGAATGGTGGTTATTCCCTTACAATAAAGACAACAAAGAAACAGATTGCGATTGCCGCACCAAAGAAGATGTAACAGCCCGTTTGATCGAACTGCTCTATAAAAACAGGTACAAAATGATCCTGCTGGCATCGCACCACCCCTTTCAATCCTATGGTCATCATGGCGGATATTATTCCCTCAAAGACCATCTCTTTCCTTTCACCGCCATCAACAAAAATTTATACATACCTCTTCCCATTATTGGTTCCTTATACCCCATCCTTAGAAAAACCATCGTTAGCCCCGAAGACATGGGCCATCCCCTGTATAAAAGCATGATCAAGAATATTGATCAGTACGCCGCACGCGTACCCAACCTTATACATGTAGCAGGACATGAACACGGATTGCAATTCATCAAAAGCAGCCAGGTACAGGTAGTTAGTGGTGCAGGAGCAAAAAAGAATTATGCCCGGGAAGGAAAACATTCCCTTTTTGCTACCAATAGGGCAGGTTTTGTTACTGCCGATCTCCTCCTCAACAACAACCTCCGGTTTACTTACTATACCGAAACAACAGATGGTGTGAAACCTTCTTTCTCCTATACCCAGCAATATGTGAAAGTAGAGGAACAGGAAAAGCTGGCCGTAAAGGCCATGTCCGGGGACAGCATCACCGTTGTGCCCCTGGCCAGGTTCGACAGTGTGGGCAGCTTCCACCGCTGGATGTTTGGCGAAAACTACCGGAAAGATTATGCCACTCCTACCACTTTCCCCATCCTCCGGATGTCTGAAATAAAAGGTGGTTTGACACCCAGCCGCCTCGGTGGTGGCCATCAATCCAAATCATTACGACTCCTGGATAAAGAAGGCAAAGAGTGGGCACTCAGAAGCGTGGAAAAATATCCGGATGTATTATTGCCTGAAGCCCTCCGCGAGACTTTTGTAAAAGACCTCCTGTCGGATAACATGTCTTCCAATTACCCTTATGGTGCATTGGTGGTTCCACCCATTGCCCGCCTCCTGGGTATTCCCCATTCCAATCCGATCATCGGTTGGGTTGCGCCTGATACAGCATTGGGCATTTATTCCAATACATTCGCCAAGACCTTATGCCTGCTGGAAGAACGCGAACCTTTGGGAGAATCCGACAATACCCCCAAAATGCGCCGCAAAGTAGATGAAGACAATGACAACAGCTTTGATAGCACCTTATACCTGCGTGCACGTTTGCTCGATCTCCTCATAGGCGATTGGGACAGGCACGAAGACCAATGGCGATGGCTGCCAGAAAAAGATGGCAAAGGCAAAAAGTACCTGGCCATTCCCAGAGACCGCGACCAGGTGTTTTATACCAACCAGGGTGTATTACCCGGCTTAGCCAGAATGCGCTGGTTGCTTCCTTTTCTGCAGGGCTTTAAAAGCGATTACCACAACATTGAAGGCATATTATGGGAAAGCAGGGCCCTCAATGGCAGATTCCTCGTACAGTTCAGTTATGAAGATTGGATGCGCATCACCAATGAGTTTGTAGCAGCCGTAACGGATTCCGTATTGGAAGAAGGGTTGAGGCGACTGCCCGCTACCGCCTATAAACTCAGGCATGATGAGTTCCTGAGGATACTTAAAGACAGGAGGAACAACCTACCCAAAGCAATGGAACGCTACTATAACTTCCTCAACAAGATCGTAGATATAAAAGTTACCGACAAACATGAGCTGGTAGAGATCACCGATGCGCCCGATAATGGCATAACCGTACAGATCAATAAATTATCCAAATCCAGGAAGACCGAAGATCTTTTGTTCAAAAGGACTTTTTCACCCAGCCTTACAAAAGAGATCAGGCTTTACCTGTCCAAAGGCAACGACAGTGTGCGTATCAACAATACCACCAATGGGGTTAAACTGCGCATCATTGGTGGTGAAGGCAATAAGACCTATGAGGTGGCCGATGGAAAGGGCAGGATAAAACTGTATGAGCAAAAAGACAATGTTGTTTATAGCGGCGACGTAAGCAGGCTTCGCAAACGTCTTTCAAATGATAGCGCCCATACTGCATTTGTGCCCGTAGACCTGTACAATGTAACCATGCCCCTGGCAGCTATTGGCCTCAATGTGGATGACGGTTTCCTGCTGGGAGCAGGCTTCAAACATATTCGCAAACAAGGTTTCCGTAAAAAACCTTTTTCTAAGGTTACCCAATATTCCGGCATTCAGCAATTATTGGTATCCCACTCCTTTTCTACCAAGGCTTATAAAATTGATTACAAAGGCGAGTGGATACACGTTTTCGGTAAAGCCGATGTGATCACCCAGGCTATAATAAAAGCGCCAAACAATACTACCAACTTCTTCGGACGTGGTAATGAATCCGAATTTGATAAAACAGGCAACTTCAAAAAATACTACCGCGCCCGCTTCAATACCTACCAGGCATGGGCTGCTCTGCGTTGGGGCAACACCAAAGGCAGCAGCATCAGCGTAGGACCGGCCGCACAGATCTACCGTTTTGATGATGACGGAAATAAGGGAAGGTTCATCGAAAATACTTCCCTGATCGGTTCATACGATAGCGCCACCGTTGCCGATGATAAAGCACATGGAGGACTCATTTTGAATTACATCAGTGACAAAAGAAACAATCCCATCCTTACTTCCTGGGGTTCTTACATCAATATTCGCTTGCAGGGATTTGCAGGATTAAACACTTATTCCAAATCATTTGCCCAGCTTATTCCTGAAGTATCATTCTACAAACCATTGAATGCAAGAGGAACCATCGTCCTGGCAAACCGCATTGGCGGAGCTGTTACAGTGGGCAAAACTACTTTTTATCAATCTGTCTACCTGGGCGGACATGAGAACCTGCTGGGTTACAGACAATACCGTTTTGCCGGTGACCACAGCCTGTACAATAACCTCGAGCTGCGCATTAAATTGACCGATATTGGCGGCTATGTATTGCCAGGTATCATGGGTATGGTGGCCTTTTATGATATTGGCCGCGTATGGCAAAAAGATGAGCATTCTAAAAAATGGCACAATGGTGTAGGTGGAGGCCTCTTCTTCGCGCCTGCCCAAATGATCGTCATAAGAGCTTTGGCAGGGTATTCCAGTGAAGGATGGTTGCCTTTTGTGGTAGTAGGAATGAGGTTTTAGCAACCCGTATCGTAATATGATTAACCCCCAAAATATAATTGGCCCATGGCTCATCGGCTGCATAATAATATTAACAGCCAACAAAGATTTTGCACAAATAACCACTGGTCGTTCTGACAAAGAACTGAGAGCACTATTGCACAAGGCTGCACCCGAGACCAACCGCATCAAGATACTGCTGGAATTAGCAAAGTATTATGATGCTAAACCGGGAGCTTATGTAAATGAGGCCGACAGTGCATTTGTATATGCATCAAAAGCCAGGCAACTCAGTGATCAGTTGCAGGCTATCGGCTGGCAACACCAATGCTTGTTCTTATTGGGCGATATGTATTTTGAGCGTAGGGATTATGAGCATGGCCGTGCCTGCTTTTTACAAGTGATCAGCGATCTGCACAGGTTGGGGCAAAAAGAACAGGAAGCCATTGTTTGGACCAGGCTGGCAAACACCATTCCCGATAAAGTAGTTGATCATCCCGATAGTGCGTTTGCCGAGCACTTGCGCTATTTTACACAGGCCCGTGAACTTTACCGGCAAACCGGCAATAAGGAAAGAGAAATTGCATCCATAAAGGACATTGCAGACGTGTACCTGCACCAGGGAAAGCGCGACAGCGCAGAGCAGGTATTGCTCCGTGTGTTGAAAATGTACAAGTCCATACATTTTGCCAACCTGCATTATACCTACGATCTCCTGGCCGCTGTTTGTACCGCAAAAGGCAACTACCACCAATCCCTTTTCTATGCCCTTGAGGCCGTTAAGAGTATGCATGCCACTGGCGATAGTGCCTCTGCCGGCTTTTTTTACGGAAGGCTGGCCGGCATTTATAAGGAGTTGGGACATTTAGATAAGTCTATCGAATGGTACCGGCGATCAGTGGGGTACTTCCAGCAAAGCGTTGAGCGGGCAATACATAGCCCCATGTACAGGTACAACACCCACCTCATACGTGCATTGATCCTTCAAAAAAAAGAAGCAGAAGCCCTTCAATTGCTATTGAACACCAGGGATAGATTTCCACCTGTTCGCATGTCCGATAAGCAAGCCCTGGCCATTTCATTAGGCGACTGTTACACCGCCCTGAAACAATACCAGCTGGCAGAACAGTATTACCTCGAAATGGTAGCCTGGGAAGAGAAAATGGATCAGGGCAATACCTTCACATTCGATGTGTATTACCTCATGGGTGAATTCTATATCAACACCCTTCGTTATGACCTGGCCCGTCCTTACCTGTCAAAAGCAATGGCCTTGTCCCCGGGCATCGCCATAGTATCAAGGATCAGGGATCTCCACTATTTAATGTTCAAAGTAGATTCCGCTACCGGCAACTACCTGTCTGCCATCACCCACTTCAATAAACACAAAATATTAAACGATTCCCTGTTCAATGAAAATAAAAGCAGACAAATAGAAGAACTCCAGGTAAAATATGAGACCGGTAAAAAAGAAGAAAATATAGACATCCTTGAGCAGAAGAATCAATTACAGCAAGGCCAGTTAAGGCAGGCAAAGCTCACCGGCAACCTCACCATTGGTGCTGTTATCCTGTTACTCATCATTGTCGCATTGCTGTACAACCGGTACCGCACCCGACAGCGCAACAACCAGCGACTGGAATTGAAACAGGAAGAGATCAATGCCAAAAATACTTCCTTGCAACAACTTGTTGCCGAAAAGGATAAACTACTTGATGAGAAAGAGTGGCTGGTGAAAGAAATTCACCACCGCGTAAAAAACAACCTCCAGATCATCATCAGCCTGCTCAATACCCAAACCGCCTACCTCGACAATGAAGCAGCCCTTACTGCCATTCGCGACAGCCAGCACCGCATGCGCGCCATGTCACTGATCCACCAGCGATTGTACCAATCCGAAGTAAACTCCAGCATTGATATGCAGCATTATATCCGTGAGCTGGTCGAATACCTGGATGATAACTTCAACCTTGGCCATCGTATCCGCTTTGACCTGCAAATGGAAAAAATAGATATGGATGTAGCACAGGCCGTACCCGTTGGCCTTATTCTCAACGAAGCCGTTACCAATGCCATCAAATATGCTTTTCCAGACAACCGGATAGGCACCATTACCGTTTCCATGAGTCACACAGCAGATAGCAACTTATTACTGGTTGTCAGCGACAATGGCCGGGGATTACCGGACGGCTTTGACATTACAAAGATCAAATCCCTGGGCATGAGCCTCATGCAGGGACTCACACGCCAATTAAATGGTACTTTTAGGATCATAAACAACGACGGCCTGCAGATCACGATTCAGTTTCCTGATGAGAAAATGACAAAATACAGTGCGCTTACTGCATAGACCCCTATGTCGTAACTGCTCTAATGGTGCTACATAAAACACTTCAAATGCTCAAATGGCTGCTTATAACTTGCTTCATAACAATGGCCGCAATGCATGCTGCGGCACAAAAGCAGCCCGTACAGTCAACTACAGAACAGCCGGATAACCCTGCCGCACAGGCTATTGCCTTCCTGAAGGCAGGAAAACTGTCCGAAGGCAAAGCTGCTTTCATGCACCTGATAAAGGAAGCACAGCAACACAACAACAAAGAACAGGAAGCTGGTTGGTGGATGCAATTGGGCAATAGCCTGCCCGAGGACGATACTTCTGCCACCGGGAAGGTCGCCAGCCTGCAAAAAGCAATAGAAGTCTACGGAGCAATCCCCAACTATAAAAGCCAGGCAAAAGTGATGGAGAAAATTGCCACCCTATATATCCGTCAGGATAATATGGATAAGGCCGAACAGGCACTCAACAAATTAATGCTGCTGCAGCAATCCCAGGGTATCCGGGAAATACAGGTAACCAGCGATCTGCTCGTTGTAGTATACCGGGCTAAAGGCAATTTAAGCCAGGCCCTTTATTATGCACTGCAAGCCATCAAACTGGGGGAAGCGTCAAAGGATACTGTCAATGTTAGCCGTTTTTACAATAGGTTAGCCATCGTATATAAAGACCTGGGCCAACTCGACAAGTGCCTGTACTGGCAAAGAAAAGGATATGAATGGCACCTCCAACGGCCTGTGCGGGACACTTTTGCGCTCTATACAGTAGCAGATAATGTCGTCACCACCCTGGTCTTGTTAAACCAACCCCGGGAGGCACTAACCATGGCAAACGGGATCATTGCCAAATATCCGGCAGCACAGCCCGATGAAAAACATGTGGCTGCAATGATGCTGGCCAAATCCTATGAGGCCCTTTCCCAAAAAAAACTGGCTGAGAAATATTACCTGGAGGCTGTAGCCTGGGAAGAGAAAAATCCGCATGGATATACCTTGCGTTTTCAAACCTATTACGCAACAGGCAGGTTTTACAGCGAACAGAAAAAATATGAACAATCACGTTATTACCTCACCCAGGCCGCTAATACCAGAGGTTTCGTCAACAGCGCCACCCAGCGCAATGTGCAATTGTTGCTCTTCAGAGCCGATTCTGCGGCAGGGAATTACCTGGCGGCCATTGATCATTACCAGCGATACAAGGCGATCAATGATACCATGTATGATATAGCCAAAAGCCGGCAGATTGAGGAAATGCAGGCCAAATATGAATCAGATAAAAAAGAGAAAGACATACAACTCCTGCGCAGGGAAACCCAGTTGCAGCAAAGTCAGTTGAAACAAGCCTCCCTGTCAAGAATAGTTACTATTGCCATCATTGCCTCCCTACTCGTCATCATCGCCTTATTGTACAGCCGGTACAGGACCAGGCAACTCAGTAACCGCCAATTGGAAAATCAGCAAAAAGAGATCAACCTTAAAAATACATCCCTCCAAAAACTGGTCAATGAAAAAGATGGGCTCCTGGAAGAAAAAGAATGGCTGCTGAAAGAAATTCACCACCGCGTTAACAACAACCTGCAGATCGTAATGAGCCTCCTCAATACCCAATCTGCCTACCTCGACAACGACTCTGCTATCCTCGCCATTCGTGATAGCCAGCACCGCATGCGCGCCATGTCACTCATCCACCAGAAATTATACCAGTCCGACAAAGTGGCCATTATCGACATGCAGGCATATTTACAGGAATTAACAAGTTACCTGGACGATAACTTCAATGTCAATAACAGGATCAGGTTTCAATTGAACATAGCTTCTTTAGAATTGAATATTGCTCAAGCCGTACCCCTGGGCCTCATCATCAACGAGATCATCACCAATGCCATTAAATACGCTTTCCCCGATAACAGCCAGGGCCTGATCAGTATTTCAATGGAATTGAAAGAGCAGGGCGATGTTCTTCTGGTGATCGTCGATAACGGGAAAGGATTGCCGCCAGGCTTTGATATAGCCGGTAGCCGTTCACTGGGTATGAACCTGGTGCAGGGGCTTACCAAACAATTAAACGGAACCTTTGTCATCGAAAGCCATCAGGGCGTTACCGTTAATATCAGGTTTCCGCAAGAGCGGATAACCGGATATTTTGCAGGAGCTGTAAATAGCGTGGAAGAACAACCCGCCTGATCAAAAGAGTAATAAATGCTGATTTCAGGATAGCGAAATGAAATTGTATGACCGAACAAGTACTGATTGTAGAAGATGAATTCATAGTGGCCAACGACCTGATGCTTATCCTGGAGAAAGCAGGCTATCGGGTTTGTGGAATAGCTGCTTCTGTTGAAGAAGCCCGTGAGATCATCCGGGAACATAAACCTGACCTGGTATTGTTGGACATCTACCTTAAAGGTAAATTGACCGGAATCGATCTGGCCCACGAGTTGGGAGAACAACACATTCCCTTTGTCTACCTGTCGGCCAATTCCAACCAGCGGGTACTCGAAGCGGCCAAAGCCACCGAGCCCTATGGCTTCCTGGTAAAACCTTTCCGTGCAAAAGATGTACTGATAACACTCGATATTGCACGTTACCGCCACAAACACAGCCTTGAGTTCAGCCTTCGGCAGGAAGCGCTTCTTCAGGAAAAATTGACTGCCATCGCCACCCAGAACCTGGATCGGGAGAAAAAAATGCTCAAGGCCATCAGTACCTTACAGCCATTTATTCCCTTTGATTTTCTCTTCATCAACAACATAAAGAGCAGGGAAGAAAGTAGAGAGATCGCAGCTTTCCTGCGTATAGGATATGATGAATACCAGGCCATTGGCATCAATGAACTATTGGTGATTACCGGGCTTAAGGCCAATGAATGGAATACGATTCAAAGCCAGGCCACTTCATCAATTACACCTGCCTGCTTCAATAACAGTGAATTTCAGAAAGCCTGTCAGGCCGATCCGTTAAAGAAACTGATAGCTGCATCTTTTCAGGCCAATGCTTTACTAACCCAGCCTGTTACAGCGGGAGTGGATGAAATATATGCCCTGTCATTTTACAGCCGCCGCTCCGATGCCTGGCATACAGGTCACCAGGCATTATTGCAAAGGTTACAACAATCCCTGGGCGCCATCCTTGGCAAAATAGAGGTAGCAAACAGCGCGGGCCTCCCCACCGCACCACATAAAGATGGAGGGCCAGGTGCAAATAGCTCCAGGGTCAGTCCCGGTTTTGAAGGTATCGTTGGCAACAGTCATCAATTATTGGCTGTCCTGGATCAGGTAGCACAGGTGGCGCCCCTCGACACTTCCGTATTGATATTGGGTGAGAGCGGTACCGGCAAAGAGCGCATTGCCCATTCCCTGCACCATATGTCTACCCGTAGATCAAAACCTTTTATAAAGGTCAACTGTGCCGCCCTCCCTCCAACCCTGATTGAATCTGAATTATTTGGTCACGAAAAAGGAGCTTTTACCGGCGCCACCGACCGGCGGGTAGGGAAGTTTGAACAGGCCAACGAGGGTACCATTTTTTTAGACGAGATTGGTGAAATGCCCCTCGAATTGCAGGTCAAATTGTTGCGCGTGTTGCAGGAGAAAGAAATAGAACGCATTGGTGGCAGGTCATCTTTTAAGATCAATGTGCGCATTGTTGCCGCCACCAACCGCCACCTCGAAAGAGAAGTGGCAGAAGGCCGTTTCCGGCTAGATCTCTATTACCGCCTCAATGTATTCCCCGTAATGCTTCCACCTTTACGCGAGCGCAGGGAAGATATCAAACACCTGGCCCATCATTTTGCTACCCTTGCATGCAGTCGTAACCGCAAGGCTTTTCACGGCATTGCGCCAAAGATGATAGCAGAACTTGAAACCTGGAACTGGCCCGGTAATATCAGGGAATTGGAAAATGTGATAGAACAATCTGTTATACTCAATGAGGGGGCTTCCCCGCTCGAATTAAAGCGGCCCATCAATACCAGCCTGGTTGTTGGCCCCGCACAACATGCTTCACCCTACAATGTTACCACGGCCCAATCGCTTACCGACATCAGGAAGATGCAGGATGATACAGAAAGGGAATACATAATGAATATCCTCCGCAAAGCCAATGGTCGCATCAGGGGAGAAGGAGGCGCCGCACAACTCCTCAACCTCAAGCCCACCACCCTCGAATCCAAAATGCTCAAACTCGGTATAAAGAAAGAAGATCTATAGCTCCATTTTTTTCGGAGCCTGCTTTCGAAAACTCCGAAATTATTGGAGGCGGCGAACTTTGTCTCCCACCGCCTGAAAAATTATTATTGTCTCCTAACGCCCTGCCAATCACAATCCTGCAAATACGTCAATAGCTATCTTACCAGCCTCCCAGCTTATGGCGTGTAAATTGTCCCTTTTACAGCGCAAATAATAACCAGTAAACCTGATCAAGCTTGCCAGATCAGGGCGCCAAAATTAACCAATATGTTACGAGACAAACAATCGGGTAAACCGGAAGCACACGGTAAGCAGGCCATTCCTTTTCAGCAAAACAACCTGCCGTTTGAGATCCGTACCATTGACTGGATGGAGAAGAACAGGCAACAAAACCAATGCCCACACCGTCACAGTTATTATGAGATCATCTGGATAAAACAGGGATCGGGTATGTACCTCGTCGACCTCGAAAAATATGAAGTAGCAGAAAACATGGTCTACTGTGCGGCTCCTGGTCAGGTGCACCAGTTGAAAGTTGGCGAACACACCCAAGGGTTTGTGATCTCCTTTAACAACGATTTTCTGCTCCTGGGCCAGGATAAGTCGGCAGCCTGGTTAAACGAACGCGCTTCTCCTTCATTTTCGAATTTTAGTGTGGCCAGGCTCAATGATGAAACAACCATAGAGGTAGACCATTTAATACAAAAAATGGTAAAGGAGTTTGATAACTTCTTCCTTCTCCGTACTGAAATACTCATGGGCTTTTTTAGAATACTCCTCATTTACCTCGCTCGTCAATCTGATAAAGCGGGACAGGCTATTGGTCAAACAAGAAATGCCGATCTGGTGAAAAAGTTCTTTACCATTGTAGAGAACAAGTTCATCACCCTCAAAAAGGTTACCGAGTATGCAGAACACCTGGCTGTAACACCCAACTACCTTAATGAGATTGTGAAAAAGGTATCAGGTTTTCCCGCCAGCCACCATATCCAGCAAAGGATTGTATTGGAAGCAAAACGACATGCCACGTATTCCGATTCCACCATGAAAGAGATAGCGTACAACCTCGGCTTCGATGACATTGCCCATTTCAGTAAATTCTTTAAGAACGTATCCGGGCAAAGTTTTACGGACTTTAAGAAACAGGCTGCTTACCAATTCAATAAAGCATAGTATCCACAACAAACTTGTTATGCTTACACTCAAAATAGCACTGGTAGGCGCAACAGGCTTTATAGGTACAGCCATCCTGCAGGAAGCATTGAACAGAGGTCATACGGTAACTGCCATGTCGCGTACCCCGGAGAAAATTACAATACGCCACAACAAATTACATTTCCGGTCAATCGATGTACTCGATAGGGCAGCTTTAACAACGGCATTTATAGATCATTCTATAATAATCAGTGCCTGGAACCCTGGATGGGGAACACCCCATTTGTATGACCAATTACTGGAAGGATCCATCTCCATTCAAAACGCTGCTAAAATGGCGGCTGTCCCACGGCTCCTGGTATTAGGGCATGCAGGAAGCCTGTATGTCGGGCCTTCCTTACAGTGGGTGGATGCACCGGAGTACCCCGCCACCTGGCGGCCGGGGCCGGCTGCGTTGCGTGATTACCTCCACCTGCTCCAGGAAGAACCACAACTCGATTGGACTTACATTACTCCACCCCTTGATTTATTGGCCGGTACCCGCACCGGTCAATACAGGATCGGTACACATAGCCCCGTATACAATGAACAGGGTAAAAGCACCATCTCTGTTGAAGACCTGGCAGTAGCAGTACTGGATGAGGCGGAAAGCCCCCGCCATAGTCGCCAGCGCTTTACTGTGGCATATTGAGCAGAGTAGGCCGATAATATATACAACTCTTTCCTCCATTTGGCAAACATCCCCGGCCCACCTTGCCGTACATTTGCTGATTCAATATTGCTATTTCATTAAGCACA
Organism: uncultured Paraflavitalea sp.; assembly: GCA_966211765.1. Lineage (GTDB taxonomy): Bacteria > Bacteroidota > Bacteroidia > Chitinophagales > Chitinophagaceae > Paraflavitalea. Next base: position 219,650 of record CBIHOV010000007.1, on the reverse strand, counting down.
GGATATGAAAAAGATTGAGCATATTTTATACGGTCGGGAAAAGAAGATCACCGAAGAAGAAACAGTAAGACAGGCCCTGCCCCACAAGGACTTTCGTTTTGCCAATCCATTTATTGTACTCCACCACGCAGGCCCCACCGCAATAGCAGCAGGGCAGCAGGTGAGAATACACCCACATCCCCATCGTGGGTTTTCACCCTATACATTCATGTTGCAGGGCGAAGGTTTTCACCGCGATAATGCCGGTAATGATGAAATCATAAAAGCAGGTGACGTACAGTGGATGTTTGCCGGCAAAGGCATCCTGCACAGCGAAGGCCCCACACAACAAATGCAGCAGCAGGGTGGGGTACAGGAGTTGGTACAGCTTTGGATCAATGCCCCCCGCGCCAACAAATGGGATAAGCCTTTTTACCAGGCTGCTACCAAAGAACAATTGCCCCAGGTACTAAGCCAGGAAGGTGTACACCTCCGCCTGGCCAGTGGCGATTATGATGGCCAAACCGGCCCCATTCAAAACTTCACGCCCGTGATCTCGGTGGTGGGTGAGATCAATGCAGGCCGCCAGGTATTGTTTCCTGCTACACCCGGATATTGGGCTTTACTATATGTAATAAAAGGATCCATTCTGGTAAATGATAAGGAAGAGGTGGCCCTTCATAACCTGATAGTATTCAGTAAAGAAGGCCATGAATTTACCGTTAGTGCCAGCGAAGATGCCCAGGTCTTGTTCCTGTCGGCAGAACCCCTGGACGAACCAGTGGCTGCCAAAGACAATTACGTTATGAATACCGCTGAAGAAATAGAGCAGGCCATAGAAGATTATAAGAACGGTGTGTTTGGGCAGTTAGACTATTAACAACCTCGATAAAATATACCTCTCTTGCCATCATATGTCAATTGACTGCCCTTACTCACGGGCATAGCTTTGTATTACCAATTCAAATTAACAACCTATAATATTTATATATGACACCAGCCATTGGAATTGATCAGAAAGACCTGACAGAAGTAGCACACACACTCACCAAAGTATTGGCAGACGAGTTTCTCTTGTACACCAAAACCCGCAATGCACACTGGAATGTAGAAGGCCCTGACTTCTACGCCAAACATACCTTCTTTGAAGGCCAGTATGAAATGCTGGATGAGACCATGGATAATGTGGCAGAGCGTATCCGTGCATTGGGCCATTATGCTCCCGCTACCCTCAAACAATTCCTGCAGCTTACGCACCTTACCGAATCATCCAGGGAATTGAACGACAGCGCAGGCTTTATGAAAGAGCTACTCGCCGATCACGAAAGCATCATTGTATTCCTAAGAGGAAATATCAATCGCTTTGCTAACGAGCTACATGACGCGGGCACCAGTGATTTTATAACAGGCCTCATGGAAACCCATGAAAAAATGGCCTGGATGCTGAGAGCCCATTTGAAATAAAGAAAAATGGCCGGGTCGTTATGCGCACAATACAAAGGGTAGCGCAGCGTCCCGGCCAGTTTTAATATAGATATTTATTTGGCCGCAGTACTTTACCATATTATATTCACAGATCGATGTTGAGCGGGGTCTGTTACATTCAGCATTAAACGCGCCATGTATGGAAGAGATAAATAAAGAAGTGATTTGGGTGATCGATCCTGTGCATTCAAGGATACGGTTCGATACAAAATATTTGCTGCTCACACCGGTTTCCGGCTGGTTTACCCAGTTTGAAGGATCTGTTGTAACAACCGAAGACAACTTCAATGGGAGCCGTGCTCAGCTCACTATCTATACCAACTCTGTATACACAGGCAATGAAGAAAGAGATGCCCACCTCCGGTCGGCCGATTTCTTTGATGCAGCCAAACATCCCGTCATCACCTGGAACTCAAACGCTGTTATTGTCCGGGGCGACCAGTTAGAAGCTACCGGCATCCTATCTATCAAAGGTATAGAACAGGAATTAACCCTGCAGGCCCGGCACGTAGGCTCTTCGCCCGATCCCATGGGCAATACAAAAGCAGGCTTTACACTCGATGCCACCTTAAACCGCAAAGACTTCAACATCACCTGGAACCAGTTTATCGACAAACATGGTCTGCTGCTGTCCGACGAAGTAGTGCTCCATTGTGATGTACAATTGCTGCGACTTCCCTAATCCAAATTGCCTTGCCACAATCCACATCCACGGCAGGCAATCGTTTTGCATCAAACCCTTGTTGCCTTGCTGCCTCTATGCCTTGTTGCCTCAATTCCCTTCTCCCTTATTCCCTTCCGCCGAATCCCTAACCCATTGATTGTGAGCTAAGTTTTATAAAAAGGGCCAAAAACCTGAATATGTACAACTCTTTCCGCGGTATAGCTATTCTCCCAGAACAATTAATGTTGCAACTTTGTATAGTCAATGAGACAAATAAACAAATTGATAATCAATAAATTAACACAACATGTCAAAGACTAAATGGGTTCTCGATCCAGCACACAGCGAAATTCAGTTTAAAGTAAAGCATCTCATGATCACCACCGTAACAGGTTACTTCAAAAAGTTTAACCTGGAAGTGGAAGCTGATGGCGACGATTTCACCAATGCTTCGAAAATTGAATTTACAGCCGATGTGGATTCCATCGATACCAACAATGAACAAAGAGATAACCACCTGAAGTCTGCCGACTTCTTTAATGCATCTGAATTCAAGGATATTAAGTTCAGCGGCATCAAATACACAGGTACCAAAGAAGAAGGTAAGTTACAAGGTGCATTAACCTTAAGGGGTGTAACCGGAAATGTGATTGCGAATGTTGAGTTTGGAGGTATTACCGTTGACCCCTATGGTCAAACAAAAGCTGGATTTACAGTTACCGGTAAATTAAACCGTAAAGAATTTGGCCTCGGTTGGGGCGCTGTAACAGAAGCCGGCAACGTAGTAGTAAGTGACGAAGTGAAGTTTGCAGGTGAGTTTCAGTTAATCAAACAAGCTTAAAAAGGAGCGAAAAGCTCAAAAGGAGTTTTTATGGACAACAGGATATTGGGCTTGCACCACATCACTGCCATAGCAGGAAATGCCCAGCGTAATTTTGATTTCTATACCAGGGTGCTTGGTTTAAGATTGGTAAAAAAGACAGTGAACTTTGATGATCCGGGTACCTACCACTTTTACTACGGTAATGAGGTGGGTACACCTGGTACCATCCTCACCTTCTTTCCCTGGGAGGGCATCTCTGCGGGTTATGCAGGAACAGGCATGGCTACCGAGATTGGCTATTCCGTACCTGCTGGTAGCCTCGATTTCTGGAAAGAAAGATTTGATCAATACAAGGTAAAACAGGAAGCCACCGGCGAAAGGTTTGGCGAACTCTACCTCCCTTTCCAGGATCCTGATGGTTTGAAACTTGCACTCAATGTGCCCAAAGTGGCCGATAACAGGAAAGCCTGGGTCACAACAGGTATTACAGAACAGGCTGCTGCCAAAGGTTTCCACAGCATCACCCTTACACTCAAGAGTATTAAGGGAACCGTAGCCGTATTGACCGAAATATTCGGGTACAAGCTGTTGGAGCAGGAAGGCAATAGGTACAGGTTTATTACCGATGCCGTTGACAATGCAGCCATTGTAGATATTATAGAAGATCCCGAAGGTAAAACCGGACAGGTAGCGGGTGGTACCAATCACCACGTAGCTTTCAGGGTAGCCGATGACAATGTACTGATGGAGTTCCGTGAAAAGATCGAAAAACGTGGTTTTAACATCACGCCGAAGATCGATCGTAATTATTTCTTCTCTTTGTATTTCCGCGAACCCGGCGGCGTATTGTTTGAAGTAGCCTCTGACAATCCAGGTTTTGCTACAGATGAATCCGTAGCAGAATTAGGAACCAACCTTAGGTTGCCGGCTCAATACGAACCCATGCGGAAGGATATTGAAAAACAATTACCCGTACTCCACTAACAAACTAAGTATATGGGAAAGTTAATAACAGGTATTCATCATGTAACTGCCATTGCTGGCGATGCCCAGAAGAACCTTGAGTTTTACGCTGGTATCCTTGGTGTGAAAATGGTTAAGAAGACAGTGAACTTTGACGCACCCGAAGTATATCATTTTTACTACGGCGATCAAACAGGACAACCAGGCAGCATCCTCACCTTTTTTCCCTATCAGGCACTCGTTAGAGGCCGGCATGGAAAGGGCATGTTGAATACCACAACTTTCTCAGTGCCCGCCGCTTCACTCGATTATTGGCTTGGCCGGTTAAAGAAATATGGCATTGCGTATAAAGAACCAGAAGAAAGGTTTGACAGTGAGGTAGTAGTGTATTTTGAAGATACCGACGGATTGGGGCTCGAGCTCGTGTTCAATGATAAAGACACAAGGACCGGGTACAGCAATGGCATCGTTCCGGCCCAACATGCTATCAAAGGGTTTTACAATGTGGAAATATGGGAAGAAGGATATGAACGCACGGCAGGGTTATTGACCGAACAGCTTGACCACACTTTGATAGCAGAAAAGGGCAACCGGTTTCGGTTTGCAGCCAATGATGCACCTGGTAATTATGTAGACATCCTATGCTCCCCCGATAGCCTGAAAGGCCTGGGCGGTAGTGGTACCGTACACCATATTGCCTTCAGCACCCCCGATAGAGCAGCGCAGGAAGAATTGAGGCTCCGGATTGTGAAGCGGATGCTGAACCCCACCCCGGTATTGGACAGGAACTACTTCACGTCCATCTATTTTCGTGAACCCGGTGGCGTACTCTTTGAAGTAGCCACAGCCGGTCCCGGATTTGCCATCGACGAAAGTCCCGGCCATCTGGGCGAAGCACTCAAACTGCCACCGCAGTTTGAAAAGAACCGTGCCCACCTGGAGGAAACACTCACACCCGTTTCCATCAACCTGGCCGATTATAAATAGCAGTCACCTTGAAAGATTTTCATGTATGCACCAGAAAGACATCAGCACAGCAGGGAAGAAATTAACAGAAGCCAAAAAGGTTTTGATCATGATCCATGGCCGCGGTGGCACAGCGGAAAACATACTTTCCCTGGCCGAACACCTGGCCGTTGATGATTATGCCCTGCTTGCCCCCCAGGCCACCGGCAACACCTGGTATCCCTATTCCTTCATGGCCCCCTTGCAACAGAATGAACCCGCACTCACTGCTGCACTCTCCGTACTGAGCGATACTGTGAATGAACTGGTAGCCCAGGGTTTTACCGAAAAACAGCTATACTTCCTTGGCTTCTCTCAGGGAGCTTGTCTTGCCCTGGAGTTTGTTACCCGCAATGCTACCCATTATGGTGGAGTAGTTGCCTTTACAGGCGGATTGATCGGCGATAAGATTTACCAGGAGCATTACAGCGGAGACTTTAAAGGAACGCCTGTTTTCATTGGCACCAGCAATCCCGATATGCACGTGCCCGTAGAAAGGGTATATGCCACTTCCAATATTTTAAGGGATATGAATGCCGATGTCACCGAAAAAGTATACCCCAATATGGGGCATACCATTACACAGGATGAGATCGACAATGCAAATACCCTGATATTTAATAAATAGTTAGAAAAAATTAATGCGTGATCTTTAACTTCACGGACATAAGAAATATGCTCCGGATACGATACGCCATATCACTAACTTTATCGCTCTCCTGCTTCTTTATTGCGTCTGCGCAAAATACCATTGGTATTCCCACCATTGTCAATTATACCCGCCAGGCCTACAATGCCGGCAACCAAAACTGGAATATTGGGCAGGACAACAATGGCCTCATGTATTTTGCCAACAATAAAGGCTTACTGGTCTTTGATGGCACTTCCTGGAGAACTTATCCTATGCCCGGCGGCACCATCGTCCGTTCATTGGCCATCGGCGATAGCAATAAAATATATGTAGGAGGGCAGGGCGAATTTGGTTACTTCTCACCCGCAAAGAATGGTGAACTGACTTATAACTCACTCAAAAAATTAATATCCCCAAACGACAATGACTTTGCTGATGTGTGGAATATCTGTATCTGGCAAAAACGGGTATTCTTTCGCTCCAATAAAAGGATATTTGAACTGGAAGGCAATGCGATCACCGTTCACAAAAGTATCGACTGGGCGTACATGGGTATCACCCCGGCTGGTCTGATAGCCTGGGACTTTACCAATCGGCTCGTTACTTATAACAGGGGCGAATGGTTGCCCGTCATCAAAGTAGGCGTGCTGCCCCATGATGTGCGGTTAACCACTGTCCTGTCCATTGGTAAAGACAGTATTTTATTAGGCACCCTCAACCATGGATTGTTCATCTTAAAGAAAGATACCGTATCCTGGTTCAATGCTCCGGGCATTAAGAATTTCCTCGGAAAAAATATCTTTAATGCCTGTCTCCTTTCCCCTGACAGGATCGCACTCGTTACCAATTTAGTAGGGTGCATTGTCATCAATAAGCAGGGGGAATTTATTCAGCGCTTTTCCAAAAAAGAAGGCCTCCAAAATAATAATATCTTAAGTATTAAACTAGACCAGGATAAAAACCTTTGGCTCGGTCTGGACAATGGTATTGACCTTATCTCCTACAACAACGCTATTAAAACTATTTACCCCGATGGCGAGAACAAGAATACCGGCTATACTTCCATTTTTTACCACGATCAATTGTACTTTGGACTATCTACCGGACTATATAAAGTAAACCTGCCACCAGGTAATACCGATTATAGCTATGCCAGTGCTGATATTGGTTTTGTTCCCCAAACAGAAGGACAGGTGTGGGGACTTTCTATTGTCAACGATCAATTACTGGTAGCCCACAACAGAGGAGCTTACCAGGTAGAGAACGGGAAAATTAAAGTAATTGACGACAAAACAGGGTTCTGGACCTTCAGACCCTTGTATACAACCGATCCTTCACCGGTGATGTTTGCCGGTACCTACAATGGGATCAACTTCTACAATTACAACAAGGGAGCTTTTACCAATCCTGCTATCCACGCACAATTTGAATCAGCCCGCTATGTGGTAATGGAAAAGGATACTATTTGGATAGCGCATCCCTATAAGGGACTGTACAAGGTAACCTTCAATGCAAAGGGGCAGCCTTATGTTATCAATTACCAGGATAAGAAAGGGATATTGTCAGCCAACCGCAACCACCTGTACAAGCTTATGGGTAAGATGGTGCTCACTTCCGATAATGGCATTTTCGAATATGACAGCGTTCAAAAGGATTTCGTAAGGTCGGCTGCCCTGGAAAAACTCTTGGGTACCGATCCCTTGAGTTATATCAAGGAAGATAAATTTGGTAACATATGGTTTAGCCGCGATAAAAGAGTAGGGATTGTGGACAGGTCTGGCAGCACTCCCCGCCTATTGTACATCTCCGAAATTGACGATAAAATAATGGGCAACGGATTTGAGAACATCAACGTAGTGGACAGCAACAATGTTTTCATTGCAGCCGAAAAAGGGTTCTTACATATAAATTATACGCAGTATAAAAAGAACAGACATCCTTTGCACGTACGTATTCGGATGGTAAGGTCTGCGGCACAAAAAGAGGGTACCATTGTTGGCGGTTATGGGCCAATGGCTGCCATGCCAGATATTAAATACAGCGAAAATTCCCTGCATTTTGAAGTGGCTTCCAGCGTATATGGGCAGGAACAAAATACCGAATATGCCTGGTATCTCGAGGGCTTTGATCAGGACTGGTCTCCCTGGATCAAAAAAACAGAAAAAGACTATACCAACTTACCTGAGGGCGCTTATACACTGAAAGTAAAGTGCCGCAATGCTGCCGACAATGAGTCCACCCTCGCTGCCTGGTCATTTCACGTATTGCCACCCTGGTACAGAACCTGGTGGGCTTACACCCTGTATGCCCTCTTATTATTTGGCTTGCTCTACATTTTCTACAAACGGCAGCAGCATAAATACAAGCGCCTGCAGCAGTTAAAGCTCCAGGAACAGCAGCGTAAATATGCGGAAGAACAAAAACAGTTACAGGTGCAGCATGAACTCGAGATCGGGAAAAGCGAAAAGCAGATCATGCAACTGGAAAATGAAAAACTCGAGGCTGAAATAGAACACAAAAATGCCGAGCTCGCTTCTTCTGCCATGAGCCTCGTCCGAAAAATGGAAATACTCACCAGGTTAAAAGAAGACCTTGTTCAATATAAGAACGGTGCCGGAACCGATAAAGGCAGTAAAGAATTTCAGAAGATCATGCGTGTGCTGGACAAAGAGTTGGACCATGATGGTGAGTGGGAGCAGTTTGCCAACCACTTCGATACCGTGCATACCAATTACCTCCGCAAGCTCAAAGACCAGTGTCCCGAGATCACCGCATCAGAGCTGAAGCTGGCCGCCTACCTCAGGCTTAGCCTCACCACCAAAGAGATCGCACAGCTGATGAATATCTCCATTCGCGGAGTGGAGACCAGCCGCTACCGGCTCCGGAAAAAACTAGGCATCTCCAATGAAGTTAATCTCTTCGATTATCTCATCAGCATCACCCAATAACCTCTATAGGTATTTGTCAACAGCATTAAGCAGGTAATTTTTCGGATCGGAAGAATATTCCCAGAACATCACTCCACCCAGTTTGTGTTTCTTCACGTACCGGCATTTATACTTAATGGAGCGTTCGTCATCATAAGTGGCAAACTTCTTTTCTTCTGTATTGAACAGGTAAGGCGCCTTGGCTTTTTTATCCCAGTAAGCGCGAAACCCTTTCTGATTGATCAGGCTGTCTTTGATATAAGTAAACCCGCCTACCCTGAAAGTAGCATTGATCTTCTGATTAAAGCCACGGTCATCAACTGTTTCTACTACACCCCCACGTCCATAGAATGCAAGGCCTACCACCAGCTTATGCGCCGGCACACCAGCTGCCAGGTAAGTGGTCACCGCTTTGTGAGCAGAATTTTCCTTGTCATAATCTTTTGAAGGAAACAGGTTGGTATGATGTCCTGCTTTCCCATAACTATAATCATAGGTCATCAGGTTTACATAATCCAGGTATTCCTGTGCTTTACCCATCTCTGTATGGTCGAGGTAGGTTGGAAACCCGCCCGTAGCAGTCGTCAGCAGATAATAGCGTCCTGTTTCCTGTTGCAGTTTCGTCAATTCCTCCCGGATGGCCTGGAACATCAACGTGTAGTTTTGTTTGTCTTCCGGGCGAAAAACATTCCCGTCACCCGCCATACCGGGATACTCCCAGTCAATATCCACTCCATCCAATTGATATTTGCGGATGATGTCTACCGATGAAATCGCGAAAGCCCTGCGGCTTGAATCAGTCAGTACAGCATTGGAGAAATTCTTGCTCCAGGTCCAGCCTCCAATAGAGATCAATATCTTCAGGGCAGGATTTTGTTCCTTCAATAAATTAAGTGTCCTGAAATTGGTGGTATCAGTCTTCTCATTCGTCAGCCAGGCCCGGTTGTCTTTTACATCTACAAAAGCATAGTTAATATGCGTCAGTTTTTTCACATCAATTACAGCAGTATTAACCAGGCCCCTGTAGCCGCCTACATAGCCGATCACAACAGGTTTGGTGGTGCCATAGGTTTGGCTGTGCAGAAGCGGAGCGATCGTTGATAAAGCAAAAAGGATAGCAAGCGTTTTCATTATAGATGGTAAGTTTTAGCGTATAATAAGATCATCTGTCGAAAGCGTGGGTCGCCTTTCCCGTTGGTCGGCGGAACGGCTCCCCCGGGACATTAATGACCGCTGGCCCAAAAGATAGCATTCCTGAAAATCGTAGTATAAGCCAGGTTATCAAACAGGTCCGGGCCATGCCCCATAAATACATAGACATTTCTGGCCCGTACATGAGGGTTGCTCCAGATTACCGGATGGTCTCCCATTTTAGTGGCGGAGGCCGGTGCATAAGAACCCTCATCCACACTGGCCAATACCTGCACATTTGCGCGCGGACTCTTATTCCAGGTATACCATTCTTCTTTTGCTATCACAAAGGCAGGCCCTACACCTTTCATTACTGGATGCGTGCTGTCTTCAACTATTACCTTACCTGAGGCAAAACCCGGAATATAATTGGTGAAGCGTATATCACCCATCAGCTTTGAAAACCAGGGCCACATCGCGTAGCCGTCAAATTCTCCCAGTAGTGTAGCGTGGTGAAAGCCGATCCAGCCTCCTTTCCCCTGTTCTATATAATCCTGGAACGCTTTCACAGCTTTGGCTGGCCAGCCGTACGGCGGATAATCCAATTGTATAAATAAGTTGTACCCGGCCAGCCAGGCTGAGTCCACCTTGTCCATATTAGTAAAATAATCGATTACAAAGTTGCTGTCGGCCGCCAGTTGATCCAGCCAGGGCCTGGCACATTTTGAATAGGCAAGGTGGTGGCCTCCATTTTCATATACCGCCAATGCCCTGAAACGGGGAGCCTTCGATTGTCCTGCTCCTTGTGAAAAGACCAGCAATCCAATGAATCCCATAAAAACGAACATGATAAATTGCCTCATGCCTGTTAATTTTTAATAGCTATCCGTTATCCGGCAACCCAAAGCTTTTCGGGACTTCCGCTTTGTAACGGCTATGCGGGTCAAACATGCATTTTGCCCAATCGGGGCAATCCTCATCAAAATCTCACCAATCCCAAAAATCCAATCAATGCCAGTTCAGACAATGAAAATACAGGTTGTAACCTCTTCATGAAGCAAGTGCGTAACGTGAATGCTCGTTGAATTGTATTAAGATGCTGATAGTCAATATTTAATTTTTCTGCTGTAGTGGTTTTGGCGTAGTAATAAATTTGGAGCTAACCCTTGTAAATCAGCACTTTTGGGCTTTCGATCAATAGAGAGGGGAAATACAATTAAAGCCCTTTTTTTGATGAAAATGCCCCCTGCCATCCAAAGAGCATTGGATTAATATTGAATTTAAATAGAATTTTGTATTTCCAGGGTTGGTGCTGTCAGGGGACAATCAGTCAAGTTGGCCATATTAAAAATAATAAATATTCAGATGAAAAGAATGCTTGCCGTGTTGATGGTGTCCGCCTGCCTGTCTGTTCAGGCGCAGAAGAAAATTACCGTATATACTACCGCCAGTCAATCAGATCTCCGGCTGACCCAAAATGCACAACTCAGTTTTAAGGAATTTAAACAACCCCTCGAAACCCAGCCCTGCGTATTCGTTGATCCCGCCAATACCTTCCAATCCTTTATTGGGATAGGCGCGGCCCTCACCGATGCATCAGCCGAAACATTTGCCAAACTCCCCAAACCCGAGCAACAGGAACTCCTCCAGGCTTATTTTGATAAAGACAAAGGTATTGGTTACACACTGGCTCGTACCACCATTCACAGTTGCGATTTTTCCAGTGGCAGTTATACCTATGTTAGTGATAATGATACCGAACTTAAATCCTTCAACGTAGCTCATGATGAGCAGTACCGCATTCCTTTTATTAAGCAGGCTATTCAGGCTGCCGGCGGAAAACTCACCATGTATGTAAGCCCCTGGAGCCCACCTTCCTGGATGAAAGACAACAACAGCATGCTGCAGGGCGGCAAATTAAAACCGGAAGCAAGGCAACAATGGGCCAACTACTACGTAAAGTTTATTAAGACCTATGAAGCCAAGGGCATACCCATCTGGGGATTGTCAGTACAGAACGAACCCATGGCCAAACAAAGATGGGAATCCTGCATCTTTACTGCCGAAGAAGAGCGTGACTTCATAAAGCAATATCTCGGACCCACTTTACAAAAAGCGGGAATGAGCAGCAGGAAACTCATCGCCTGGGACCACAACCGCGATCTTTTATACCAGCGTGCCAGCGTTATCCTCAATGACAAAGAAGCAGCTAAATACGTATGGGGCATCGGATTCCATTGGTACGAAACCTGGACAGGCGGTCCCATGCAATTTGATAACCTGCGCCTTGTAAACCAGGCATTCCCCGGCAAGAACCTCATCTTCACGGAAGGTTGCAAAGAGAAATTCCACATCGACAGCGTCAACAATTGGTCATTGGGTGAAAAATATGGTTACTCCATGATCAACGATTTCAACAATGGCACTGTGGCCTGGACAGATTGGAACATCCTTCTCGATGAGACCGGCGGCCCCAACCACGTAGGTAATTTTTGCTTTGCGCCTATTCATGCAGATACCAGGACAGGTAAGCTCATCTATACCAATGCATACTATTATATAGGCCATTTCTCTAAATTCATCCGCCCAGGTGCTAAACGTATTGGCGCTTCTTCCAGCAGGGCGCAACTTCAAACCACCGCCTTTGCGAATACCGATGGAAGCATTGTGGTGATCGTGATGAACACCACCGATCAAAAATTGCCTTACCACCTGTGGTTGAAGGGCAATGGAGCAGCTACTGAAAGCCTGCCACATTCCATCAGTACCATCGTCATAAAATAATTGATCATACCCAACCATTCAGTAATGACTACAGTATACAAAGCAGTTGGATTAAGCGTATTGCTCGCCACGGGATTAAACACCTTTGCACAAAAAGGCGCAGTTAATGTATGGCTTACCGATCCTGCCAATAACGTGTTCTTTCAGCAACAAACACAACAACCTGCTTTTGCAAAAAAAGCAGCCGGGCAAAATACCATTACCGTAGATGATGGACCAAAATACCAACGGATAGATGGCTTTGGCTGGGCCTTAACAGGCGGTAGTGCGGGTCATTTACAGCAAATGAGTCCTGCAGCCCGTACAGTCCTCTTAAAAGAATTGTTTACGGCCGATGCCAATCACATTGGTGGCAGTTATATACGCTTGAGTATCGGCGCTTCCGATCTCGATGAAAAAGTGTTCTCTTACAATGACCTGCCGGTAGGACAAACAGATACGGCCATGGAGCATTTTGACCTGGGCCATGATCGCGTGGCCGTGATACCTGTTGTCAAAGAGATACTGGCCATTTATCCCGGCATAAAGATCATGGGTTCTCCCTGGTCTCCACCTGTGTGGATGAAGACCAACGGCGATACAAGAGGTGGTAGTCTGAAACCTGAATACTACAGCGCTTATGCCAGGTACTTTGTCAAATACATTCAGGCGATGAAAGCCGAAGGTATCCGTATCGATGCCATCACCGTTCAAAATGAACCCTTGCATCCGGGTAATACACCCAGCTTGTTAATGCTGGCGCCCGATCAGGCCATATTTATTAAGGACCACCTCGGACCTGCTTTTAAAAAAGCAGGCATTAATACCAAGATCATTATCTACGATCACAACGCCGATAAACCCGAATACCCCATTTCTATCTTAAACGACCCCGAAGCAAAAAAGTACATTGATGGATCTGCTTTCCATTTGTATGGTGGTAAAATAGAAGCCTTGTCGCAGGTGCATGAAGCTCATCCTGATAAGAACCTTTACTTTACCGAACAGTGGGTGGGCGCTCCGGGTAATATGAAAAGAGATATTGCAGAACACGTGCGCAACCTCATCATTGGCGCCTCGCGCAACTGGAGCCGTACTGTTATTGAATGGAACCTTTCTTCCAATCCTCAGTTAAAGCCCCATACCGATAGAGGGGGTTGTGATCGTTGCCTGGGAGCTGTGACCATCGATAAAGACAGCGTCAAACACAATCCCGCTTACTATACCATTGCCCATGCAGGTAAATTTGTACGCCCGGGTTCTGTACGCATAGCTTCCAATATACCAGGTTCCCTCCCCAATGTGGCTTTCAAAAATCCACAGGGAAAAACCGTCCTCATTGTCCTCAATGATGGTAAGGAGCCCGCAACTTTTGATGTACAGTTCAAAAAGAAAACATTTGCAGCAACACTCAACCCAGGCGCCATGGCTACCTATGTTTGGTAGTGGTTGCTGTTAATTAAGGTGGGTCGCCTTTCAAAGGCGGCTCACCTTAATTAACAGTCGCTAGCCTTCCCGCCGTATGGCGGGATGACGCCTGCTTCAAAGCCTCTGGCTTTGCCTCGTATCAAAAGTGTATTTAGCCCTGTAGGGGCAACCGCTTTGTTGAATAAAATCGATAACAAATTATTATGTTCAGAATTATCCCCCTCTTCACCGTAATATTATTTGCTCTCCAATCGTATGGTCAGGGCTTTCTCAAAGCAGATGGTAAATTGATCGTCAACGAAAAAGGAGAAAAGGTCATCCTGCGTGGTATGGGCCTCGGAGGCTGGATGCTCCAGGAAGGATACATGTTTAAGCTGAGCAATATTGGCCAGCAATACCGTATCAAAGCCAAAATTGAAGAGGTTGTTGGCAAAGAAAAAACAAACCAGTTCTACGAAGCCTGGCTGGCCAACCATACTACCAAAGCCGATATTGATGCGATGGCTGCCTGGGGATTCAATTCCATGCGCCTGCCCATGCACTACAACCTCTACACCTTACCAGTTGAAGAAGAAAAAGTACCTGGACAGAACACCTGGCTCGAGAAAGGATTTGCTATGACAGATTCCCTGCTCCAATGGTGCAAAGCCAATAAGATATACCTCATCTTAGACCTACATGCAGCTCCCGGTGGACAAGGCAACGACCTGAATATTTCCGACCGCGACCCTGCCAAGCCTTCCCTTTGGGACAGTGAGTCCAACCAGCAAAAAACAATCGCACTGTGGCGTAAACTTGCAGAGCGTTATGCCAACGAGCCCTGGATAGGAGGATATGATATCATCAACGAACCCAACTGGGGTTTTGAAGATCCCAAAGATACACGCGGTACTTCCGAAAAAAAGAATGAGCCTCTCCGCAAGCTTATGGTCGATATCACCAAAGCCATCAGGGAAGTAGATACTAAGCACATCGTCATTATTGAAGGCAATGGTTTTGGCAACAACTACCGCGGCGTTTTACCCGTTTGGGACAACAACATGGTATTGAGCTTCCACAAATACGGCAACTTCAATACCACCGATGCCATTCGCGGTTTCCTCAACTTGCGCGAGCAGCACAATGTGCCCATTTGGTTGGGAGAGTCCGGCGAAAATTCCAACACCTGGTTCGCCGAAGCTATACACCTTGCTGAAAGCAATGACATTGGCTGGGCATGGTGGCAAAACAAGAAGATGGGCCTGAACAATCCCCTCGAAATAAAAGTACCGGAAGGATATCAGCAACTCCTCAACTATTGGGCTGGTAAGGGGCCAAAACCATCCGAAGCAGAAGCCTGGAAAACATTGCAGCAATTCCTCGAAAACCTGAAGATCAAAAACAACATCCCACACCCCGATGTAGTGGATGCTATGTTCAGACAGGTTCAGAGCACTGCCGCTATCCCCTTTAAGAAAAACATCCTTACCAATAATAGCACCACCATTCAGGCTGTTGATTTTGATATGGGCCGTCAGCGTGCTGCATACTACGATAAAGACACCGCCAGTTACCAGTATACCCAGGGCGTCAATACCCGCGGCAACAGGGGAGGCGCTTACCGGAATGATGGCGTGGATATCAAGGCCGATAGTAGTGGCCCGTATATCTTTTACATCGAAGACGAAGAATGGTTACAATACACCCTCACCGTTCCCAAAGCAGGTAAATACGATATTGCTTTCAATGTATCGTCCACCAGTGATACAGGACGTATTGCTGTTTTGTTGGAGAATGCACCGATCGGTGAGGAGATACTCGTGCCCAATACCGGTGGCGATAAAAGCTGGCAGTTTACCAAACCCCAATACCTTTACCTGAAAGGAAGCCCCCTGCGGCTACAGGTATTATGCAAAAAAGGTGGTTTCAACCTTAGCAGTATAAAAATTACGAAGAGAAAATAATCCTTAATAAAGGTGGGTCGCTCTGTTGCGCAGCTTGCGGCAAGGCCAGAGCGGCTCACCTTGTAACAGTGTTTAAATCCTCCTGCGTGAAATACTTCTTCTTTGCATATTGTTTGTTGATCACCGCTCAGCTAAGCGCCCAAACTGCGCCCGCTGCCGGCCGTACTACCATCACCATCAATGAAGGCTGGAGTTTCTCCAAAGAAGTGACCGGCATAACGAACATCACAGCCGTTCCCCAAACCAGCTGGCAACCCCTAAACATTCCCCATACCTGGAATGTGAACGATGTGATGGATGATGAGCCAGGTTATTACCGGGGCAACGGTTGGTATAAAAAGAAGTTGACCATCAACAATGCCTGGAAGTCGAAGAAAGTATACCTGTTCTTTGAAGGCGCCAACCAGGAAACAGAAGTATGGATCAACAGTCAATTAGCAGGGAAGCACATCGGCGGTTATACCGGATTTTACATACCCATCAGCCAATGGCTGCAGTTTGATGGAAAAGAGAACCTCAATGAAATAGTAGTACGCGTCAACAACAGCCACAACGAGAATATACCGCCACTCACCGCTGACTTTACTTTTTATGGCGGCATCTACCGTGATTGCTGGCTCGTAACAACAGAGGATGTACACTTCTCCCTGGCCGATCATGGTTCCACTGGTATCTTTATAACAACCCCACAGGTGTCTGCACAAAATGCTTCTGTGCAGATCAATGGCGCCATTGCCAATGAAACAGGTGTCGATAAAAAACTACAGATCATCACTGCCATCAGCGATAAAACCGGCAGGAGTGTAGGGGAAGTAAGCACCACTATCACCGTTAAGAAAAATAGCGAATCAACATTCAGGCAGGATATCAAATCCATTGTCAATCCCCAATTGTGGAGCCCCGAACATCCTTACTGCTACACGGCCAGCACCATCATCAAGGATGCCAGGACCGGCGCCATAGCAGATCAGCTGACTAACACACTTGGCTTCCGTTGGTTTTCTTTTGATGCCGACAAAGGATTTTTCCTCAATGGTAATCCATATAAATTAGTAGGCTCCAGCCGTCACCAGGATTATAAGAACCTGGGCAATGCAGTGCCCGATGAACTAGCCAGGCGCGATGTGCAGTTGTTGAAGGAAATGGGAGGCAATTTCCTGCGGATAGCCCACTACCCGCAGGATCCTGCCATTTTGCAAGTCTGTGATCAGTTGGGTATCCTCACTTCTGTTGAGATTCCCGTGGTCAACGAGATCACTGAGTCGGATACTTTTTACCGCAATTGTGCCAACATGCAGGTGGAGATGATCAGGCAGAACTTCAACCACCCCAGCATCATCATCTGGTGTTATATGAATGAGACCTTGTTAAGGCCTCATTTCAACAATGATAAACCCCGGCAGGAGATCTATTTTAGCAATGTGGCAAAGCTGGCCAGGACCCTGGACAGCATCACCCGTAAGGAAGATCCTTCCCGTTATACCATGCTGGTAGATCATGGCGATTTCAACCGTTACAAAACAGTTGGTCTTACCGATATACCCATGATTGTTGGATGGAATTTATATTCCGGCTGGTATGGCGGCAACCTCGCCGACTTTCCTGCCTTCCTCGAACGTCACCACAAAGAGTTGCCCACCAAACCCTTGATGGTAACTGAATATGGAGCAGATGCCGATCCGCGCATCAGAAGCCTGCATCCTGTTCGCTTTGATAAAAGCGTGGAATATACCACCGCTTTCCACCAGTACTACCTTACCGAAATGCTGAAGCGGCCTTTTGTTGCAGGTGCTATGTTGTGGAACCTGGCCGATTTCAATTCCGAGACCCGCGAAGAGACCATGTCCCATATCAACAACAAGGGGTTGCTCACCTGGGACAGGACTGCCAAAGATCCCTGGTATCTTTATCAGGCCATCCTGCGTAAAGAGCCTTTTCTGAAAATAACATCCGGTTATTGGAAATTAAGAACTGGTGTGGCCGACTCAAATGCCCTCGTTTGTTACCAGCCTGTACAGGTAGCTGCCAACCTCGATTCAGTAGAGCTATTCATGAATGGGAAAAGCACAGGAATAAAGAAGATAGAAAATGGATTGGCCCAATGGAGCGTACCCTTTTTGGATGGTGCCAATAATATAATGGTAAGGGGTAGTAAAGATGGTAAGCACCATACCGATCAGTTAACCGTCAGCTTTCAATTGCAACCTTACCGGTTAGACAATGAACGATTGCCATTTAGTCAGCTCAACATCCTTCTGGGGGCTGATCGTTACTACATAGATGAACAGCGGCAACAATGCTGGTTACCCGATCAACCCTACAGGTCCGGATCCTGGGGCCACGTTGGGGGCAAGCCATTCAAAATTGCCAATGGTGGCCGCCTTCCTTATGGCACAGATAAGAATATTGTTGGCACCGATGATGATCCCATTTATCAAACCCAGCAAACGGGCATAGAACAATACCGCTTCGATGTGCCACCCGGTGAATATGAGATCACACTGCATTTTGCTGAATTGTTGGGTGGTACAGTAAAAGGCCTGCCTTACAACCTGGCATCGGATACCCGTAAGGAAGACGAAGTACAACGCAGCTTCAATGTGCTGGTCAACGGTGCCCCTATTCTGGAAAACTTCAACATTGCCCGCCAGTACGGTGTTGCCAAAGCCGTGGCTAAGAAGATTAAAATAACGGTTGCCGGAAAGCAGGGGATCATCATTGCATTCAATCCCATTACCGGAGAGCCTGTTTTAAACGCGATACAGGTGAATAAGCTATAACTCCTCTCAACTAACAGCTAAAAGCTCCTGATAAGGATAAACAATAGGGTGGGTCGCCTTTTTTAAGGCGGCTCACCCCATTGTGCATTCAACTCTTTAAATCCAACAAATCATAGATTGCCCCGCCTAAACCGGTGCAGGCTATTGCGCATTAAACGCGATCATGAAACTGAAGTCAGTAGCAATCGTGTCCTTTCCATAAATGATCGAAGCACCCCTATGACAAGTGATGCAGCTCGCACTGAGCAATTGGAAGGTTTCCATACTACTGTTGCCTAGCATGGCCGGCACATTGGGGCTCGTTTTAACACCCGGATCTGCAGCTGTCCATTGGCTGCCTATTAGTTTGTAGTTGGCCCATACCGTTCCCTGCAATTTGTTCTGCCAGGCCTTATTCACCTCTTCTGTTCTGTAATAGATCGGATACATGCGTTGCGCTTGTGTGCCATATATTTTTTCGCCATCATGTTCTCCCGCAACAGAATCTGCATAGCGTTTGGCATAAGGTCTTGTGGAATCAAATTTGTAACTCTTGTTGTCACCAGTTTGAAAAGAAGCGGGTTGATTGGGTGTCAATCCCAGCGTTCCAATATTGAAATACGACCATCGCGTAGGATGCTTGGATGCCACCTGCGCTTCCTGTAGGTTATCCGGCGTATTATCAATATGCTCAAAGGTGCTCCATACCCAGGTAGTGAAGCGGGCTGTTTTGCGTACGATATGCATGCCGGTCAGTCCTACTATAGCTTTGATCGTAAATGCTTTACCACTTACACTATTGCCTGCGTCTACAAGGATCAGCGCCTCCCTTGTATAATAGCGGGCTGGAATATCACCTTTCGCAGTATCGAGTATGCGCCAGGAAGTTTTGATCTCCATAGACCCCTCCGATCCAATATGACCTTTGGCCGGTAGTACACTGGGGGGCAATGCAAAACTTTTACCGTGTTTCCTGTAGAAGGAATCAACCCCTACTTGTGTGTTAAGTTTATTATGGATTATAAAATCAGCTTCTATGGGGTTTGTTTTTACTTCAAAGACCGCGAAGTTCAGGTTACGGTCAATTAAGGGTTTCTCATCCGGGTTCAACACATCAACCAGCGAATCCCTGAGTGAAGAAAATTTACTGATCATATAAAACACCTTCTGCTTATTGTCCCGGGATTTCTTTATCTGTAAGAGCAACGGTGTTTGCGTGTCAAACACTTCCGCAATATCCGGATAATGTTCCCATACCCGCTGTGCTTCCGGATGATCTCCAATGCTGTTCCCGATGGGATGGCCGGCTGAGTCAGCTGGCCAGTTTAGCGCAGCAAAGCTCTGCCAGCTAAACATGTCGAAAGCTGGTTGGATAGTAGGGTCCAGGATAGCTGTATAACCTGCCTGGAAGGGGAAATTTACATCATAGGGAAGCTGAGGACAAAGATTATTGCCCTGCGTGGTATCCGGGCAGTATTGCATCACAATGGGTTGGTCTGTCCCGTTGCCAGGAGCAGGCGGGGTGTCAAGCTGGTTGCAGGCAAATACAATTGCTGTCAGCAACAATACTGTAATCAGGTAACTTTTCATGTATGGATGGTTTATTGGTTACTTGGGAATAAATGCCTTACTCCGGCAATTGCATGAGCCGGTATAAATGAATCTGCGCAAATACGGATAAAAAAGTGAGTAAGGTTGCTATCTGGTGGAGATGCGGGCTGTAGGTCAACTAGCCTCGCTGTATTCTGTAACCGAATATACAATTTCTTCGTTGCCCGTTTTCAATAATTTAGTAAACGGCGCAGGAGGAGTGGGGCGGCTTCCAAAACTTGTCCCGCTTTGCGGGAGGCGGCTCACTCCCCTGGGTCAGTGCCCTGGCCCTTTTGCATAAATGAACGATCAACGTATCAAAACCGTACACTGTGGTCGATAATTTAAGGCTGTAAATTGTTGATTATTAATAGTATAAAAGCCCGGCATCTTTTTGGCAACTCGCAGCGTAACCTGTAATAGTACAGGCCAAAATCAGTTAGCCGTTAAAGGAAATTACGGACCCATTCACTATTCACAACCATGTTCAGCAATTACATCAAAGTAGCATTCCGCAACCTTGTCAGGAACAAGGCCCATGCCTTCATCAATATTGTCGGCCTGTCAACCGGTATGGCAGTAGCCATCCTCATCGGTTTGTGGATCTATGATGAATTGTCTTATGATACCGTGCACCAAAACCACGACCGTATTGCCAAAATAAGGCAGCATGTAAGTGTGAACAGTGAGATCAGTACCGATAAAGCCGTGCCCTTTCCATTGGCTGCAGAACTTCGTACCAGTTACAGCAGCTATTTCAGGTACATCGTCATGTCCTCCAACCGGGCAGGGCATATTCTGTCAGTAGGCGATAAGAAGATTACCAACCATGGGGTATACCTCGAACCCCAGGCCCCCGACATGCTTACCCTCAACATGATCAAGGGTTCCCGCAGCGGTTTACAGGACCCTTCTTCCATCCTCCTGTCACAGTCAACTGCCAAAGCATTCTTTGGCGATGAAGAACCTGTGGGACAGCTTATGCGGATCGACAACAAAGACGATGTGAAAGTAACAGGTGTATATGAAGACCTTCCTGCCAACTCCACCTTTACCAACGTGAAATTCATAGCTCCTTTCGATCTATATGTACGCGGTGCTTCCTGGATTGAAAATTCCCGCCATGCCTGGGATAGAAATACAGTACAGGCCTATGTGCAAGTGGCAGAAGGAGTAGATATAGACAAAGTATCAAGCCTCATCAGAGATTTAAAACTCCGGAAGCTGTCGGCCGAAGCCGCAAAATACAAGCCTGCCCTCTTCCTGGAGCCCATGAACAAATGGCATCTATATGCGGAATATGAAAACGGTGTCAATGCCGGTGGGAAAATAAAATACGTATGGATGTTTGGTATTATTGGAGTGTTTGTGCTCCTCCTGGCATGCATCAATTTTATGAACCTCAGTACCGCCCGCTCTGAAAAGAGGGCCCGCGAAGTGGGTGTGCGCAAGGCCATTGGTTCCATGCGTAAGCAGATCATAAGCCAGTTCTATTGCGAATCCCTTCTTGTTACCGCCATTGCTTTTGCAGGGGCTTTATTGCTTGTGCAAACCCTGCTACCGCTTTTCAATGCCGTGGCAGCCAAAAAGATAGTCATGCCCTGGGGGCAGCCCATGTTTTGGTTGGCAGGCATCGCTTTCAGCTTCATCACCGGTATGTTGGCGGGTAGCTATCCTGCCTTGTACCTCTCTTCTTTTCAGCCCGTCAAAGTATTGAAGGGCACCTTCCGTGTGGGGAAGTTGGCCGCCTTGCCCCGTAAGGCATCCGTGATCGTTCAATTCACCGTATCCGTGGCTCTCATTATTTGTACCATTGTTGTTATTCGCCAGATAGAATTTGCCAAAGGACGGCCTGTAGGATATAGCCGTGATGGGTTGGTGGTGATGCCCGTGCTGGCAAAGAATGCCAATACCCAATACGACCTCATAAAAAATGAACTCCTGCAGCGAAATGTGATCACAGGCCTGGCAGGATCCGAGGCCCCTGCTACCGATACCTGGGGCTCTGAAGGCGGGTTGAACTGGAAGGGCAAAGATCCCCAGACAACCGTCGACTTTCCCGTTACCGGTGTATCCGTTGATTATGGCAAAACCCTTGGCTGGCAATTGCTGGCCGGGCGCGATTTCTCCCGTGACTTTTCCACCGATACCTCCTCCCTCATTATTAATGAGGCGGCCGTACAGTTCATGCAATTAAAGAATCCGGTGGGGGAGACCATCACCTGGAGAAACAGGGCCTTCACGGTGATTGGTGTTATCAAAAATGTGGTGACCGAATCTCCTTATGAGCCCGTAAGACCTTCCCTTTTCTGGCGTATGGAGGGAACCCCCAATTTTGTATTTGCAAAGATCAATCCCGCTATAAGCGCCTCCGTTGCGCTGCATTCAATGGAAACTGTTTTCCACAAATACAATCCGGCTGCCCCTTTTGAATACAAATTTGTAGATGAGGAATATGATCGCAAGTTTGGCAATGAAGAGCGCGTAGGTAAGCTCGCTGGCTTTTTTGCCGTACTGGCCATTCTCATATCCTGTTTGGGATTGTTTGGCCTGGCTTCGTTTGTAGCAGAGCAGCGTACCAAAGAGATTGGCGTGCGCAAGGTATTAGGCGCTTCCGTGGCAAGCATATGGCGTTTACTGTCCAAAGAGTTCGTGATGCTGGTGGGCATTGCTTTATTGATAGCTGTTCCGGTATCTTATTATTGCATGTACCAATGGCTACAGAATTATCAATATCGCGCTTCCATGTCCTGGTGGATCTTCGTTGTTACCGGAGCGGGTGCTATCATCATTACTTTAATAACTGTAAGCGTTCAGGCGATTAAGGCGGCGCTGGCCAATCCGGTGAAGAGCTTGAAAACGGAATAGGAAGTATGTGCCAGCAGTACGATATCGGGCCTTTCTTGTTTGATGAGTTCTTTTGCTTGTGCTACCGAATGTGCAATACCTGTTACCAGGTAGTCCGATTTCTTAATCATCATTCGCAGATAGTCCGCTTCGACAAACTGATCTTCTACGATGAGAATTTTTCTTGCATTACAAATTAGATATTGGGTTAGCTTTCCATGTGCGCTGCTACTTCTGGCTCGTAAACAAATTTAAGCTCAATTTGGGTACCGTGTTCACCCGAAATGGAAAACTGTGCCCCGATCTCAGCGCTAAGTCCCATCATCAGGTTCATACCCATCGAGTCTGAGTGTCCCGGCTTAAATCCGGCTGGCAGGCCTTTTCCGTTATCCTGTATTTTAAGAAGCAGCGTAGAGTCAGGGCATTTCTTCAATACAATGGTGATAACGGCTCGCTCTTGTTGAGTAAAGGCATATTTAAAAGAATTGGTAATGGCTTCGTTCAATATCAGTCCCAACGGAATAGCATGAGCAAGATCAAGTTCGATGGGTTGAATTTCCAGATTGAAGTTAACACGATTGCTTACATAATAACTTTCGATCAGTGAATCTACCAGCTCGTGTACATAATCCATCATCTTTACTGACGAAAGATTTCCGGATTGATACAAGCGTTGATGAATGAGCGACATAGATTGAATTCTGTGCTGAGCATCAGCCATTGCTGAAATCGCTTCTTCATTTTTCAAGTAACCTGCCTGAGTGCCAAGCAAACCAGTTACAGTTTGTAAGTTATTTTTTACCCTATGGTGAATCTCCTTCACAAGCCAGTCTTTTTCATTTACAAGATGCTGTAATGAAATGTTTTGCTCAGCGATTTCATTTTGCTGTTTTTGAAGCTCCCTGTTCGTTCTTTGTTTGAGTCTGTAACGATTGTAGATGACAAACAGAAGTGATAACAATAATATCGAACCTGCAATCATCGCATTTCGAACTATTTTTTCCCGCTGAATTGTTGCTTCCTGGAGTCTATGTCTCGTATTCAGCTGTTCCAGTTCGCTATCTTTCTGGTCGGTTTCATACTGTACGGCCAACTCCATGGCCCGTTTATCTGAGATATCCTGATGGATTGAATCATCATATTTTTTGTATTCCTTGTAATATCTCATTGCACGTTCATAATTCCCGGAAACCGAGTCTAGCCTGTATAACGTAAGGCTGTTTTCCAGGAGGTGTTGCCATGATTTTATTTCGGCCGCTAATGTATAAGCCGTGTCAACATAAATTGCGGCCTTGTCGAATTTGTGAAGCTGTAAATAGATCTGAGCGGCGCGCGTGTATAGTTCCAGCTGGAAACTTTTGTCGAACTCGAAATTTGGATTTTTAGGAACATTCAGAACGTACTTTTCTGCTTCGGCGTACCGACCCAAAAAGTAAAAAACGTCCATGTACGATCTCAGCACTTCAAACTTTGAAATATCGTCCTTAACAGTATACTTTTTTAAGGTGGAGGTGAGAAAATTGAGGGCTTCCTGGTATTTATGTTCTCTTATGAAGCAATGCACCATGTTAAAAATGATGTTTGTAACCGCATTATGGGTTGTATCGATAGTATTCAGTGCTTTTTGAAAATAATCGAAAGCCTTATCATAGTTGTGCATATCATAATACAGATGGCCTAGTTCTGCATAGTAAAACCACATATTACTTCCGGCATAACCGTTTTGATAGGAATCAAGTGCAGCAATGGCATACTGGAGTGCCTCCTTATGACGGCTGGTTACTGCATACATGTGGTCAATCAATCGAAGCGTGTGTTCCTGTTCACTGTAGCCTACTGCTTTTTCAAATTGAAGCAGCGCTTTGGCCTTCTCAATCGCCAATTCGTATTTCGCCTGGCGCATGTACACTCTTACAATAAGTCGCAGGCAACGGATCTCCATCGACAGATCGCCAGCCTGCCGGGCGGAAAGGATAACATTTTCATACAGCCTTATTTCGGAACTGTCATCAAGCGGTTTGGTTGGCACTGCTTTTACGTCCGGGTTTTCAATGGGCCAATTTCGTTGACCCGAAACGAAAAGCGCATGGGCCATGTTCAGCCGTTGTATTTCCAGAGCCCTGTTAAGTAACAGGTGATAGAAGGTAAATTCGCTCAGAAAAGTGTGCGCATATCCATAAAAATCATTCAACTGCTTGCTAAGCGATCGACATGCTTCCGTGGTTTGGAAAAAACGAAGGGAGTCAGACGATAGTATACGCTTGTTTCCGAATCTTATCAGGAGATCGTCAATTACTGCGATGTATAGTTTAATCTTGAGTGTATCAGAAGGTGCCATTGATATCAATGACTGCAAGCTGTCAATGCGTCTGTCAAGCATGGTAAGCTTGGATTGAGCACCCAGGAGCTGGCAGCTCAAAATGAGCAATACAGCGAAATAATATTTTATGAATTGGCCTATTTGCAATGGAGTTTGTTAGCCGGGTAAAAAAGTATCTCCTGCCTTAAAGTTAGGGGTTTAATATTTTCTTTTCAAAGGAAGCTCCATCGGACGCAAGAATGGCGGCAAACTCTACGAACTCTTCGGGCCGACCAAAGCGTTTTAGCAACGTCTTTCTGGTAATAGCGTGCGCGAAGGATCAGCCAATAGAAGTAATAAATAAGGGATTTCCTCATCCGGCAGAAGTGGTCGGATGGTAACGCCCCTCCTCATTTCCCATTTACCTTTTTGATCACCTTCTCCACCCGTATTCTCTTGGTATCCTTTTCAATATCCCCCAGTCTTGAAGTCAGGGTCTTAATGAAAAGGACCTTGTTTTTATCATTGATGATGGGCAGCGCCTTCTCTGCATACATGGGGAGCTGATTCGTCGGACTATTCAATAACTGTTCTATTAAAAGGGGAAATGCCTTGTCTGCAAATGGCTTTAGCGAGCACAGATTTATTAAAATGTTGACCGCATAGTCCTTCGTAATAACAGATCCTTTGTCTGCCGCTTCCAGTATTTTGGGAAGTGCGGCATAGACTACTTTAGGATTTTCAAGTGTTACAGTTGAGAGCGCTGTCATGGCGCCCCATTGCAGCCGGTTGTTTTTACTATCAAGTAAACCCACAAACTCCCTGGCATAATCTGCTATCAGTGTAGGCTGCTGTTCCCCGATCTCATAGAGCACCTTGATGCAATCGTTTTGGATGTCCTTGCTTTTATTGCTTAGGTTGTCTACAAGTTCCTGGATGGCTTTTTTATCTTTCTTGCTGGCGATTTGTTTGGCCAGCTCCTGGTTTGGAACCTCATCCCTTCGGCCCAGTGAGGAGGCCAATTGACTGATAACATTCATATGCTTTCCAGTATTTTAGTTTACACCTGCTCCCTACCAAAACTTCCACCAGGGCTTTCTGGCGTCATGTAATTCCTTCACAGCTTGTGCCACCGTTTTTCCGGTGCTCTTGCGTTTCAGTATACTCCAGGAAAAATCCTGGTAGTTGCATTGGATGGTTAAGCCAAACTGGCTGCAATACTTCTCAATGCTATCAAAGTCGAAAAGGTAGGTGCTATCCCCATTGTATTCAATTTCCTCGCCTGGCTCTTCGGCTTCAAAATTAAATTTCTTCCCGAAGTTCGTAGGTATATAATCTTCTGAATAACAGTATTCAAGCTCCCGTTTCATTTCACCCTTGTCATAAAGCGCAAAATAGTAATAATCCGAAACGGTTTGGGCAAGCGTCACGATCACCAGTGTGTTAAATTGTCTGGATATATCAATACACCAATCAGTTAATTTATTGGCACTGTTGTATACAATGGTGACCCAACCCGGTTGCGTGGAGGCAAAGACCAGGTAACTGGGCGGTGCTTCATCGACTAAATAACTGGTATGAAAGTCGGTAGGGAACCTGGCCTCCGAAACCGCAGTGATACCAGTTAAGGCAATCAGCTTTTCTTTGAAACCAGCTTCGTCCGTTGTCTTGACGTAAAATGCTGTCCAGGTGGCCATAAAGCAATCGGGTTGTAAGGTTAGGGGAATGAAGTGATAGCCTGTTGAAATTAGAAAAAAGTACCGGCACTGGCGACACAAATTATGCCGGCAAAATGAGGCATCATTCATTGCCCCAAACAAGGGACCTTGTTTTGGTCTTGTTCGTACCTTGTTCGGGTCTCGTTCGGGACCCGCTTAGGCGAACCCAAGCCATATCAAAAAACAAAACAAGCCTCTCCTGATCCAAATTCGTCACAAAGCCGCACCATAATTTTGGATAATGCGCTTTAACTCCGGTCTTGGTACGAACATGTCCCGAACAAGACCCCTACCAAACCAGGCTATGGGTGGCATTGGTACTTAGTAAAAAGTGACTTTAAACTTCAGTTTTCAACTTTTTTCAACAGAATGTGACAGAACCTAACCATTTACGTTACCACTATATTGATCATCCAGATCAAGGCTCTACCTTTATCAAAAAAAATCATATGGCACGACTAACTTCCACGCCTTCGTTCATTGGTACTTTCGAACATATAACTATATACTTCATGTTCGGACAGTACTATATACGTTCCCGCAGTTCATTGACCGGCAAGCGGGTTAAAACTGACCCCGCCTTTTACAAGACCATGCAATATGCCGCCCTGATGGCAAAAGCTTCCCCAATTGGGTCGAAGGTATATGCATTGATCCCACTACAACATAAAAAAAATAATCTCTGCCGTAAGATCACCGGAGAAGTAATGACCTGGTTGAGATATGGGTGGGAAGAGTCTGATATTATAGGATATCTAGTTAAAAAATACGCGGGCGTACAACTGCCTGAGGAAACTGCTGTAACGGTATTGCGGCCATCTTATCGCAGGTTAAAGCCAATTGTAGGGCACTCTGCCCCGGGATTATTTAAGAATACCCCTTTTGCGGAGTCCTCTTTTGCATTGCGTGCCTGGCGAAGGCGGGATAAGGAATTTAAACGGGAGCTTTATAAAGAGCGCCAAAGATATACGCATGAGCCTGCAACAATTTGACTTGATCCATGGTTGGTCGGGTCACAAATGTACGTTCGAAGGCCTTGCGACTCTCCGATCAAACCTTTATCTTAGTGAAAGCAACTTGCGTAACCGCTAAACCATCCTCATGCCTTTACAACTAAGTAGAAAACTCAGCGCTGCCTGCATAGCCTTCCTGCTATTGATAGCTTCTGGTGCCGGAGCAGTTGCGCAAAGCCCGATAGATTCCTGTAAACCAGTTCTGACTATCAACGCAACGGCTTTTGTTGCCGGTGCAAAGGATACACTGCCAGACCCGGTAGGTAAACAGCGATCAATATTGCCGGCTTACATTGCTAATGGATTCAGATTGCGGCTAACCGATACCACTTACAGGATTGAAGAATTCAGACTGGGGTTTTACAATGAAAAGACTGGGATATATTATGAACAAAAGGTGCAGGGCGATAGCCTTGAACCCGCAAAGTTAACCGTGGCCTCACGCGAAGTAGTACTGGGAGTATCAAGATTCTTTATGGATGCTATTCGGGTGTCTAAACATGATAATTGCTTCTGGGTTCGCGCAATTACTTATTCTACCCCCAACAGATCGTCCAATAAAACGCCAGCCCGCGTCTCTTCCTCTCCGCACACCCATTAGGTCAGATTCACCCACTCGATCCGCCCCTTGCTTTTCTTCCCAAACTATGCTATCTTAGAAGGGCAAAAGGGCACCATCATTCCCATCATTTACAGACTAATTCACTCATCCCGACCAACTTCTACATTTATTAATTTATTACTTGTTCTACAGTCAGTGCTGTCAACAGCCCTGTATCCTGTTTTATCCGTATTTTTCATCCCCGTTTTATGAGTGAAACCATACTGAACAAGCTCGAAGCTTCGCGCAAAGAATTGCTGGACCTTGGCCTGCGCAATCCTCTTTTGAATTATAAAATGCCCGCTGCACGCGGCCTGCAGATCGTACAGGAAAGATCCACCGCCGTGTACGAGATCCTCGTGCGCCAGGGTAAAGCCATGACCTTTCTCAGCAAACCTGCCAAAGAAGAGAATAGACCCGCTAAGGAAAATGGTAAAAGCGGTACCACCATTGAGCTATTTCCCGAGCCCGCCGTCAATGCCCTGCCGGAACATGAGGTCAACCTGCTACCCGAACAAAATTCAAATGGCTTTCCTGCCCTGGCTGAAAACAGAATGCCGGCATTGGAAGAAGAAACACTGCCTGAGCCAGTACCTGAAGAAGTGTACAGCGATACAAAACTACAGACCAATGAAACCGACATCAACCTTCAGCGCAGGTTATTGAATACGTACTACGATGCCCGTACCAGCATAGAAGAACAAGGGGTGAATATTCTCTATCTCTCCCTGGGGATGTTGCATTGGTATGATGCCGACAATAGCCAGGAGCCCAGGAAAGCGCCCTTGGTATTAATACCCGTAAGCCTCGACCGCTCCAGTGCACGCGAACGCTTTCGCCTCCGCTACACGCTCGAGGAAATGGGAGCCAATATTTCACTACAGGCGAAAATGAAAGCAGAGTTTGGCATCATCATTCCTGATATGCCCGAACCCGAAGATTTTGACATCAATGTCTATTTCGATGCCATAGATACAGCCATTGACAAAGCCCCGCGCTGGAAGATCGAGCCCAACCAGGTGGAACTGGGTTTTTTCTCCTTCGGGAAATTCATGATCTACAACGATCTCGACAGCAACAAATGGCCTGCTGATAAAAAGCCTGCCCTCCATCCCATAGTCATCAACCTTTTTGAAAGAGGCTTTGGCCGTGAAGGCATCGGCATTCCGGAAGAAGCACACATTGATGAAGATACCAATGCCCATCAGCTATTCCAGGTGGTGGATGCCGATAGCTCCCAACTCCTGGCCATGCTGGCTGTGAATGAAGGCAGGAACCTTGTGATACAAGGTCCGCCCGGTACCGGCAAATCACAAACTATCACCAATATCATTGCCAATGCTATCGGCCAGGGAAAGAAAGTATTGTTTGTGGCAGAAAAGATGGCGGCCCTCGAAGTGGTAAAACGCAGGCTCGATAACATTAACCTGGGTGAAGCCTGCCTCGAATTACATTCTCACAAAGCCAACAAAAAAGAATTACACCAGGAACTGCGCCGCGTGCTCGATCTGGGCAAGCCTACGCTTCAGCAATTGCAGCAACATGTATCCTTGCTGGAAAGCCATAAGGAAGAACTCAATGCTTATTGCTATGCCATCAATTCGCCCATTGGCAATAGCGACCTCACGGCGCACCAGGTTATTGGTTACTTATTACAGATATATGACCACACACGCGAGCAGTCAGTAGAAAAAATACCGCTCGCGGATATAGAGCACTGGGATGCCGAACGCATGAAGCGGGCCGAAGCTTTTTCCGATAGGGTACAGGCAAGGTTAAAAGAGATCGGCGTACCGGCCAACCTCCTCTTCTGGGGCAGCCGCTTACTGGTCTTGTTGCCGCATGAACAGGAAGCGCTGCTAAAGTCATTGCAACAGGACGAAGCCGCTACAAAAGAAGTAGAGGCTGCTGCTGCTCAATCGGCCCCCCACATCGGTGTAGTCATTCCGCTCAACCACGAAGAAACGATGGCCCTGGCATCTATCTTCAAGTTGCTTTCCCTGAAACCAGCCCTGGAAGCTTGTGCCATCAAACACGAAGCCTGGCTGTTGAACCAGGCCGATATAGAAGAACTGTTACAAACAGGCAAGCGTCTTACCGCATTACGTGAGGAATACAACGATATTTTCATTCCCGAAGCCTGGCAGCAGGATGTTATGGAAATAAGGCAAAACCTCCTGGCCCATGGACACAAATGGTACAAGTTCGTCATTGGCGCTTACAACAAAAGCAACAAGCAATTAGCAGCCTGTTGTAAAACATCATTACCTAAAGACAATGATACCAAGCTCCGATATGTAGATGCCATTCTGGAAAGCAAACGTCTCGAAGTTACTTTGCAGGAACACGATGCCCTGGCTGCGGAGATATTCGGTAGGCGCTGGCAGAAACTAAGGTCCGACTGGTCAGCCCTGGAAGCGGTCAACCGTTACCTGCTCATCGTACACAAACAGATCGCCTCAGGCACCTGTCCGAAGATTGTATTGGATTACCTGGAGAAACATGAAGATCCCGCCATTGCCAAAAAGTACCACGATGACCTGATGGCTAAAGCGGAG
This sequence comes from uncultured Paraflavitalea sp., assembly GCA_966211765.1. Classification (GTDB taxonomy): domain Bacteria; phylum Bacteroidota; class Bacteroidia; order Chitinophagales; family Chitinophagaceae; genus Paraflavitalea. The sequence goes on along the minus strand of CBIHOV010000007.1, from coordinate 188,523 downwards.
CAGCATAAAAATGCCACCCAACAGGTGGTCACTAAATTGGCCCTGGATGAGACCCTTCGTTTTGGCAATAAGACATTATTACAACAACAGTTTGATCAGCAAATCACCTTGCTGCAGGATTGGCAAAAAGGCATAGCAGCCGTACACCAGGCCATCCTGTGGAATAGTCTCACAGAAACAGGCGCCTCAGAAAACCTGCAATCACTCATCAATACAGCCACGAATTGGCCCCAGGCAAAAGACCTGCTCACCATGTCTGTACAGAAAACATGGTATGAATACCTGTTGGAGCAGATCATCCTGGACAATCCCTCCCTCCGGAAATTCGAGCGCGCCAGCCATGAAGAAGTGGTGCAGCAGTTTCGACAAACAGATAAACTCAACCTCCAATACAACCGTGCGCGTGCAGCCGCACAGCATTGGGAAAACATGCCTCGCCTCGAAGCTGGTGGTCAGGTCAATACCTTGCGTACAGAGTTCAATAAGAAGTCACGCCACAAACCGATCCGTAAACTGGTGGAAGAAGCAGGGCTGGCCATACAGGCCATTAAACCAGTATTCATGATGAGCCCCCTGTCCATTGCCAACTTCCTGCCCCCGGGTTCCGTGGAGTTTGATTTGGTCATCTTTGATGAGGCCAGCCAGGTGAGACCTGTGGAAGCATTGGGCGCCATCCTGCGGGGTAAGCAGGTAGTGGTAGTAGGCGATACCAAACAGTTGCCGCCTACCAGTTTCTTCGATTCATTGACCAATGAAATAGAAGATGAAGACAATGTAACCGCCGATCTGCCGAGCATATTGGGGATGTGCGATGCACAGGGTGCACCCCAAAGAATGTTGAGATGGCATTACCGTAGCCGCCATGAATCACTCATCATGCTATCCAACCATGAGTTCTATGAAAATAAACTCGTCATCTTCCCCAGTCCCGGTTCAAAACACAGGATGGGATTGGTATTCCATCACCTGAAGGATACCATCTACGACAGGGGCAAAACAAGGACCAATCAAAAAGAGGCAGAAATAGTAGCAGAAGCAGTACTTGAACATGCACGCCGCTCACCAAAGCTGAGTCTGGGCGTGGCGGCATTCAGCAGTGCACAAAGACAGGCCATCCAGGATGCACTCGAAACAAGAAGAAGAAAGCATCCCGAACTGGAGCCTTTCTTTACGGCCCATGCGGACGAACCTTTCTTTGTAAAAAACCTGGAAAATGTACAGGGCGATGAGCGCGATGTGATCTTTATCAGTATAGGATATGGCCGTTCTGCCGATGGCGTGGTGAGCATGTCATTCGGTCCCCTCAACAACGATGGGGGAGAGCGCCGCCTCAACGTATTGATCACCCGGGCCAAGCTTCGCTGTGAAGTGTTTACCAATATCACGGCCGATGATATCGACCTCAGTCGTACCACCCGCTACAGCATCCAGGCCCTGAAAAGCTTCCTCTACTTTGCGCAGCATGGAAAATTGCACCTGCCCGAAAAGATAGAAGGCTTGCCGGCCGACAGTCCCTTTGAAGAAACAGTGGCTGATAAAGTGGCAGCCCTTGGCTATTCCGTGAGAAGGCAGGTAGGCTCCCGCGGTTACTACCTCGACCTTGCCATCGTGGATGAAACCAATCCCGGCAGGTATATACTCGGCATTGAATGCGATGGTGCTGCCTACCATGCAGCCCGTTCGGCCCGCGATCGTGACCGCCTGCGCCAGCAGGTATTGGAAGCTATCGGTTGGCGCATCTACCGCGTATGGAGTACCGACTGGTTCAGGAATCCTGAACGCGAATTGAAAAGATTGGTAGAAGCCATTGAGCAGGCTAAAATAGTACAACACATCGACGACGACGTATACGAAGAAGAAGAGGTGATGGAGCCCGTTGCCCTGGAACGCGAAGAGATCACTGAAGAAGCCACAGATATTCCCGGATATGAATTTGCAAAAGTGCCGCCCGATATTGCCTCCCTCGAGATCCACCTCCATTCGGTGGGCAAGCTATCCATCTGGATCGAAGAGATTGTAAAGGTAGAAAGCCCCGTGCATTTTGATGAAGTGGCCAGAAGGATGATTGAAGCAGCTGGCATGGCCAGGGTAGGCTCCCGTATTCGTGATGCCCTCCTCCAGGCTGTGAAATATGCCGAATCCAACAAATGGATCAGGGTGAGCGAAGACTTTCTCTGGCACCGCGAAATGAAACAACCCCCGCTTCGCGACAGGAGTAAGCTGCCGGCCGCTGTTAAAAAACTAAAATACATCGCCCCCGAAGAATTTATCCTCGCCATTGAAACAGTAGTGCGCGGATCCATTGCCATTCAACCCGAAGCCGTTGTGCCCCTGGTGGCCCGCCTCTTCGGCTTTGGCAGGGTGACAGAAGAAATGAAAGCTGAAATCCTCGGCATGATCGGCAGAAGCCTGCAACAAGGCAATATTTACCAGGAAGGCGACTTTTTAAAAGCAGTAAATTAAATCTTGTTGTTTAAGCAATCGTTTGCAATGATACAGTGACCCGAAATGATCCCTTTTTAGCAAAGGTTAGCAACCTATTTGCCCATTTTTTTAGTTAACTTACGATCATAGGAAAAGGGATTCCTGATTTCAATATTGCATGTATGATCATCACCGATTGCTTCCGCCGGTTCAAATGGTTGTGGGTGGCCTGTACCCTTTGTTTGGCTATTATTATAGCAACAATAGCCTGTAACCCAAAGTCTTCCTCCGGTACTGTTGCCGGCGCCATCAGCTACAACTTTCACATTCGCCCCATTCTTTCTGATAAATGCTTTGTTTGCCATGGCCCCGATGCCAATAAGCGTGCGGCACACTTGCGGCTCGACAATCCTGAATCGGCCTACGCTCCATTAACAGAAACCAAAGGCGCTTTTGCCATTGTTCCCGGCAAACCCGATGAAAGTGAACTCTATAAAAGGATCATCTCTACCGATCCCGCCTACCAGATGCCGGCAGCAGAATCGCACCTCGGGTTGCTGAATGAGCACGAGATTGGCCTCATCAGGAAATGGATACAGCAAGGCGGCAAATACGAAAAACACTGGGCCTTCATGCCTCCTTTAAAGTCGTCCCTGCCAGCTGTGGACGACCAGCAATGGGTAAAGAATGACCTCGATTATTTTATACTGGCCAGTATGCAGGAGAAGGGGCTCAAGCCCAACGAAGAGGCCGATAAAGAACGTCTCCTCAAGCGCGTGGCTTTTGACCTCACCGGACTTCCACCCACCCTGCAGATGATGGATGATTTTCTCAACGATGCCAGTCCCAATGCTTATGAAAAGATGGTAGACCGTTTGCTGGCAAACCCTGCCTACGGAGAGAAGATGGCCGTGCATTGGCTCGATGTGGCCCGCTATTCAGATTCTTACGGATACCAGGACGATAATATCCGTACACAGTGGGCATGGCGCGATTGGGTGATCCACGCATTCAATAAAAACCTCACCTACGATCAATTCCTTACCTGGCAAATTGCAGGTGATCTGTTGCCCGACGCTACCAAAGAACAAATGCTGGCTACCGGTTTTTTCCGCAACCACAAATTCACTGAAGAAGGTGGCGTGATCCCAGAAGAATACCGCATTGAATACAACCTTGATAAAACCAAGACCTACGGCAAAGGTATAATGGGCATCACCATCGAATGCGCCCAATGCCACGATCATAAATACGATCCCTTCAGCCAGAAAGATTATTACCAGCTCTTCGCCTTTTTCAACAATACCAAAGAAGTGGGATATGAAGGAGATGTTACCCAGTCGAAGCCTGCTAAAAAACCTATTCTGCAGATATCACAGGAGGAAAGACAACAACTTCTCAACTTCATCAATTATAAAGATACCGGCAGCCTCTTTGTATCAGTGATGGGTGATAATGATACCCTGCGCAAGACCTACGTATTGAAAAGAGGCGCTTATGATGCCCCTTCAGTCGAAGTAAACCCTGCGGCAGTCAATGCCATCATGCCCTATGATACTACCCGATACCAGCGCAACAGGCTTGGCCTCGCTGCCTGGACTGTCAACAAGAGTAATCCCCTTACCGCCCGTGTTTTCATCAACCAGTTGTGGCAGGAGTTTTTTGGGAAAGGCATTGTAAAGACTACCGGCGATTTCGGTATGCAGGGCGAGCTCCCTTCTCATCCTGCCCTCCTCGATTGGATGGCCATTGATTTCATGGAGCACAATTGGGATATAAAAAGACTCGTAAAGCAAATGGTGATGAGCGCAACCTACAGGCAGTCTACCAAAGTTACGCCTGATAAACTCGGCATCGACCCCGACAATATTTACCTTTCGCACGGACCCCGCAACAGGCTCCCGGCAGAATTTATCAGGGATATGGTGCTTGCCAGCAGCGGCTTGCTCATCAATACCATCGGAGGCCCCAGCGTAAAACCTTATCAGCCCAAAGGTTTGTGGGAAGCAGCTACTTCCGGCAGGGGTGTGCTGGCCACCTATCAACAGGATCATGGGGAACAATTATACCGTCGCGGCATGTACACTTTTATCAAGCTCACCGTGCCGCCGCCTTCCATGTTGATATTTGATGCCAGCAACCGTGATCAGTGCGAGGTGAAACGATTAAAGACCAACACGCCCTTGCAGGCCCTTATTATGATGAATGATCCTACTACCCTCGAAGCCTCGCGCGTACTTGCACAGCAGCTCGAAGCGCAAAGCGGATCAGCAAAAGATAAGATTGCTATTGCCTTCCGCCGGATCATTTGCCGTAAAGCATCCGACAAAGAACTACAGGTATTGCAATCCTATTACGATGAGCAACTGAAACTGTTCACACAAAAGCAACTCGATGCAGCAAAGACATTGAAGGTGGGCGAATACCCACACAATAGTAAACTTGATGACAATAGCTGTGCCGCCTTAATGAAAACTGTCAATACAATTTATAACCTGGAAGAAGCGATCTCCAAATCATAGGAGAAAGCCCGGCAGCAATGCCTCCTGTTTAAACGATAGGGTATGAAAAAAGAAATGCTGGAACATGGCCTCAACTATAACCGTCGCAAGTTCCTGTCCAGGCTCAGTCTTGGCATAGGCAGTGTGGCCCTGGGGTCATTATTGATACCAGACCTTTTCGGTAAAGATCCCGAAGAGGCCATCATAGCAGGTCTTCCCCGTTTTGCACCCAAAGCAAAACGTGTCATCTACCTGTTTCAGAATGGCGCACCCTCCCAATTAGACCTGTTTGATTATAAGCCCCTCCTGCAGAAGATGCATGGCCAGGATCTCCCGGCAAGCATACGCATGGGACAGCGTTTAACCGGTATGACCAGCGGCCAGGAGCATTTCCCCCTTGCAGGTTCAGTCTTCCAGTTTGGCGAGTATGGACGGGCAAGAGCACATATCAGTGAATTACTCCCTTATACCGCAGGGGTGGTAGATGAACTCTGCATCATCAAGACATTGTTTACAGAAGCCATTAACCACGATCCCGCACTCACCTTTTTTCAAACAGGTGCACAGGTGGGCAACAGGCCCAGCATGGGCGCCTGGTTGAGTTATGGATTGGGTAGTGAGAACAAGAACCTGCCTGCTTTCTGTGTGCTACTGTCGAAGGGAAAAGGGAATGGCCAGGGGGTATATGGAAAACTGTGGACCAATGGATTCCTCGATTCCATGCACCAGGGGGTGCAGTTCAGCAGTGGTGAGAACCCCGTGCTCTACCTCAACAATCCCGAGAGCATGGACAAGGCCGACAGGCGCAGGATGCTGGACAAAGTAGCGGAGCTCAACGAATCATCTTATGAAGAGTTTGGTGATCCTGAGATAAGGGCCAAGATCCAGCAATATGAAATGGCTTACCGCATGCAGACTGCTGTACCGGAAATTACGGATATGAACAAAGAGCCCGAATCTATCATCAAGCTCTATGGTCCCGATTGCCTCGTGCCCGGTTCCTATGCGGCCAATTGTCTGCTGGCCCGCAAGCTCAGTGAAAGTGGTGTTCGGTTTGTACAATTATACCATCAGGGTTGGGATGCGCACGATAACCTGCCCGGACAGATAAAAGGACAATGCAAGGATGTAGACCAGGCCAGTGCTGCCCTGATCACTGATCTTAAGCAGCGTGGTTTGCTCGATGAGACCCTCGTCATTTGGGGAGGCGAGTTTGGTCGTACCAATTATTGCCAGGGCAACCTCACCAAAGACAACTATGGAAGAGATCACCATCCCCGCTGCTTCACCGTATGGATGGCAGGAGGAGGTGTGAAGCCCGGCGTGTATGGAGAAACAGACGAGTTTGGGTACAATATTGCCAGCAATCCGGTGCATGTGCACGACTTCCATGCCACCATTTTGAATTTGATGGGGCTCAACCATGAACAACTTGTTTTCAAACACCTCGGCCGCCGTTATCGCCTTACCGATGTCGCCGGCAACGTGGTCAAAGACCTGATAGCGTAAGTAAGTCCCATTCCCTTAAAACGAACCATCACTGACTGGAATGAAACTAAAAAAAGGAATTGCCGTATCCCTCTTACCGCTCAACGTTTTGCTGCTGTTCTTCCTTTGCTTCAGTAGCAAGATCGTTGTCCCTGCATGGCTCCAGGTACCCGGACGCACGCATCCACTCCTGCTCCATTTCCCCATCGTACTGATCTTGCTGTACGCAGCCTGGGTAATGTTTGCACCCCGCAACATAAAAGACCTTCCCTGGTACAAAAGCATCGCCGAAGCGCTGCTCATAGCTGCTTGTTTTACTGCTGTGATCACTGCCTTAACCGGATTCCTTTTATCAAAAGAACAGGGATACGAAGAAGGAACTGTTGACTGGCACAAGTGGCTGGGAGCTACCCTTTCATTCTTGCTCTACCTCGTATATACTTTTCGCGAAAAGATACAATCTACTTTTCTCCTGAATACCGCGGTGCTGGGCATAACCGTGTTACTACTGTTGGCTGCTCACCTGGGTGGTACCATTACCCATGGCCAGAACTTTGTGCTGGCCCCTGTTACACCCGATAAGCAAAAGCCCGTGCCCCTCCTCGAAGAGGCCGTGGTGTATGCAGACATTATTGAGCCCATCTTCCAAACCAAATGCATGAGCTGCCACAACAGCAGCAAGTCCAAAGGTGAGCTCACCATGGAGACCAAAGAAAGCTTACTCAAAGGAGGGAAGAATGGCCTGTTGTGGGATACTGCAAAGGACGACCTGGGATTGCTGATGCAACGAGTCCATTTGCCTGAAGAGGCAAGAAAACACATGCCGCCCATTGGAAAACCACAGCTCACCGTCTTCGAAATAAACCTCCTGAAAGCATGGATCAGGGGCGGTGCTTTATTCGACAAAAAGGTGATGGAGCTTCCCGATGGTGATACTTTAAAAACACTGGCGGCTACCATGCTCAGGACCGCCGAAGAGGAGACCTACGATTTTGAAGCGCCAGACGATAAGCAGGTAAAACAATTGAGCAACAACAACCGCGTCATCACACCATTGGCCGCAGGTTCCCCCGCATTGGTCGTTAGTTTCTACAACCGTGGCTTTTACAACGCAAAGGAACTTGAAGCATTACGGCCACTGGAATCACAGATCGTAGCATTGAACCTCGACAATATGCCCGTTAAAGATGAAGACCTGTCCATCATCGCCCGCTTAAAGAACCTTCGTAAACTCAACCTCAACTTTACAACCATCACAGGTAGTTCATTGGCCGAACTGAAGAAACTCAAGCAGCTAAAAAGCTTGTCACTGACAGGTACACCAGTAAAGGCCGAACAGGTAAAGGCGCTTCAAGCGCTGCCACAGTTAAAAGCAGTGTATATATGGAATACCGGCATCAGTGACCAACAGGCCGCCCAGCTGCAGCAGGCCCATCCTGCGGTTCATTACCATACCGGATTTAAGGATACTGCTACTTTAAAGATCATTCCACCCGTTATTGAAAATGAAGAGCAGGTCCTTTCAGTACCCGTGCCCCTAAAAATGAAGCATTATATAAAGGGAGCAGAGATCAGGTATACCCTCGATGGTAAGGATCCTGATAGTGCCAGTTCCCCCATATATGGTAAGGAATTATTGATACAGGAAACAGGCCTCGTGAAAGCGAGGGCATTCAAGCCCGGATGGATAGGCAGTGATGTGGTGCAGCAACGTTTCTTCAAAGCAACCTTTAAGGCCGATAGTGCTGTTATTTCACCCGATCCTGATCCTAAGTACAGGGGTAAGGGTGGCAACACCCTCATCGACCAGGTAAAGAGCGATCTCAACCATGGCAATGGCAAATGGATTGGCTACCATGGTCAGCAGATAACAGCCACTTTGTTGTTTGATCAGCCCAGGCTCGTCAGCAGCCTTTCCATCAGTATGATCAAGTCTGTTAATGAACACATTTTCCCACCGGCATCCATACAGGTATGGGGTGGTAAGGATAAGGATCATTTGACATTGTTACAAACCTTGCGTCCGCCCCCTCCGGCTCAGGATGACCGTGGCAAGGAAAATATATTATTGGATAGCCGCTTTTCTCCAAGGGAAATAAGCTGCATTAAACTTGTACTCACTCCCATTGCCAATATTTCCGGATGGATTAAAGATAAAGGCGCCAAAAGCTGGCTCTTCATAGATGAGGTCTTTATCAATTGAAAAAGCGGACCACTTGCAAGCCCGCTCTTTCGTGCTATATTCTGAAACTGATGCAAGTACTTTATCTATCGTGACGCCGTTTTACCCTTGTCGCCTACAACGATAGCTGCCAGCACCTGGCCATTAGGAAGTTCTTTGGAAGAATAAAACAGTTGCAGCTTGCCTTGCTTGTTCTTTTGCAGGTCGAGGATATCACCCACTTTACAGGTCATGGTGGATTTGGCAGTCTTACCATCACCAAAATGCCATTCTTTTAAGGTCTTGTTATTTTCATCCTTGATGGCAATGCTTCTGTCTTTGCCGGGCTGGCCGCAATGGCTGTAATAAACACTGAGTTGATCATTGTAATTGGCCTTGCCCAGTTCAAAGCTTTTGGTCCCCTCTTTCATGGCTACATGTTGTTCAAACACCAGTTTGTTGTTCAGGAAAATACTGAAGCTGTCGCCCCCACGATAAGATGAAAAGGAGAATAAAGTGGCGCATACGGCCAGCAAAGCCAGTGTTTTGGCTGCTATGCGGTTGCTGTTGTTAAGTTTCATAAAAAACTATTTTGAGGTGAATAATTACATTACACCACAAAAAAACAGCTTAACCAAACCCTGGTATAATTACTTTGACGAACCAGTTAATAACCTTGACGATTCGCAGAAAACGCCTTTACCTCTTCACAAACTCCAACTTATCATACACTACGCTCCCCACCTTGCCATTATTGTCCAATTTGAACTGCAGCGGCTCTCCCGATCCAGGTATCAATTCCACACGGATCGATTCCTTCACGGTATAAGCAGTTGATACACATTTCATATTTCCCATTTTCACAGCCAGGGCATTATCTTGCATAGACACTTCGATCAAGCCATAATACGGATGTTCATATTGTCCTGTATAGGCCTCCAGCGGTTGTGATAACTGTGATACCCTTTGGGCACGCTTGGCGAACTCTTCCTGATACCGTTTCTTAGAGGTGTAAAAAGCAGTTACCAGTTGCTTCAACTGTTGCTCATACGCTTCATCGAAATTACCTTCCTTTTGCAGCCACCAGTCATAAGCGTAGGTAGACAGCAGGCTCGTTGTTCTGCCGCCGATATTGCCATCATTGACAATGATGGCCACCCCCAACTTTTTATCGGGCATAAAAGAGACATGACTGCGGAAACCCGGAAAGCCGCCAAAATGATAGACCACTTTTTCCTGCTTATAACTTCCTATCTGCCAGCCAAGCCCATATTGGCCTTCACCCGGAAATGGTTCTACATCCCGATCGGTTTTGGTATACCCCGTATGACAGGCTTTCATAACGGCGGCGGGTATTACCTGCCTACCATTCAACCTGCCCTGGTTGATATTCACACGAAGCCATACCGATAGGTCTTTGAGAGAGGTATACATGCCACCAGCCGATTGCATCGTATTGTCCTGCTTGTCCAGCCAGCTGCGCACAGGCCCTTTTTCGCCATAAGCCATATAAGGAATGGCCACGGTCCATTTCTTGCTGGCTGCTTTGGAAATATATGCTGTGGTATGGCCCATGCCTAAAGGGGTAAACAATTTCTCCTGCAACAGGTCCTGCCATTTCTTGCCAAGATATTGTTGCAGCAAAACAGCATAAATATTATAGCCCAGGTTGTCGTAATTGTATTTGCCATAATTGCTATCCACCAGCATTGTTTCGTCCTGGAACACTTTTAAAATGGCAGGCGGTTCAATGGCGCCGGTATAAGCCATCCTGAAAGTAAGCGCATCATTCGTGATGCCGCTTGTATGCGTCAGCAGGTTGCGGATGGTAACCTTATCAGGAATGGTATTTTTAAATGGAATAGCCGGTGCATATTTCCGCATCGGATCATCCAGCTTGATGGTGCCTTCCTGGTCAAGCATGGCCGCTGCCATGGCGGTGAATGATTTCGTTGCCGAAGCAATATAGTATAGCGTGTTCTCGTCCGCTTTGATCTGTTGTTCCCGGTTGGCCCAACCATAGGCCTTCATAAATACCGGTTGATCATCCTTTACCACTACTATGATGGCGCCAGGGATCTCGGGGATGGCAGTTAGCATCCGGTTAATAAAGCTGTCTGCTTTCCGGGTAAATTGTTTGGCTTGCTGTTGGGAAGATTGGCTGTGGACAGCACAACAGTACATCAGTGCTGCAATGATAACGGCTATACTTTTCGAACGCATATTTTTAAGGATAAAATTAGCATTCCCTGCGCCGGCCGTCTTGAACAAATGAAACCTTTACCTCCCGTTCATCATTCTCCTAAATCCCCCCGGTGTACACCCCACCAGGCTTTTTAAGGACCGGCTCAGGTGGCTCTGATCCGAAAAGCCTGCATCATAGGCAATGGCTGATAATGACTTTTGGGTAAGCGCCAGCTGCTGCAAGGCAGTCGCCACCCTGGTATACTGGCGGAATTGTACAGGCGATAAAGCAAATTCCTTCTTAAACCCCCGGGCCAGCGAAACGCGGTGCAGGGAAAGTTGTTCCGACAAGGCCTGGATGGTCTGTGGTGCATCCAGGTCCGTTTCCAGTAGTGCCTTCAGGGTGGCTGGCCATTCAGCAGGTCGCGTAAAGTGCGCTTTCCCCAACCTGGCCAGGGTAGTAAAGAAGTCCTCAAAAAGCATCATCAGCCTCTTTTCATCCTTTACCCCCTGCATTTGTGTCCATAACCGGATGCCTAATACATTAATGGCCGGGTGATTGATCCATTGCCAGGCATCAAAGCGATCGGTCAGTAACGAATTGTCGTTGAAGCTGATGGAAAGCAGGCGTAAAGGCGTAGGTCCAAAGGTGTTTTCATGCACTACATCATTGGGCTTTATTACCACGCTGTTGCGCGTAGCTTTTACTTCGCCCTGGTCGGTGGATTCCCACAGCTCCCCGTCCAGTATAATACTGATCCGGGAGAGCTTGTCCTTGTGCGGAGCCATATATAAATCAGGAGGATATACTGAACGTTCCACATTAAATCGGTCAAAATGTAATATGTTAGAATCCATGCCCATCAGATCTGTTGAAAACCTACAAAGTACAAATTGTGGTCCATTTATAACTTTTTTCTCTTACCTACTTTACCTTGGCGTATTTTAGCCTCCATTAAACCCACGCTCAATATGAAGTTGCTCGTTTCCCTGACCTTGTTCCTGTTATTGGCCACCATAGCGCCTGCACAGAAAAAGAACCTGACCCCCGATGATTATGGTAAATGGCAAACCCTCAGTTTTGCCGACGTATCCGCCAACGGAGAATGGGTGGCCTACATCGTGGCTTCCCAGGAAGAAAATGATACGCTGTACGTAGTCAACAGACTCACCAATAAAAGCTATAAGTTGGAATTTGCCACCAACTTTGAGTTGTCCAAAGACAACCAATGGATTGCCTGGCAGATCGGCGTTTCTTATAAGGATGCAGAAAAGCTCCGTGATCAAAAACAACCCATCCGTTATAAAATGGGTCTGCTCAACCTCGCTACCGGTAAAAAGGAGATCGTACAGGATGTATCCGCCTTCCGTTTTTCCCGCAATGGTAAGCTCCTCGCCATCAGCCTCGAGCCACCAAAAGAAAACAAAGACAAAGGCGCCGTATTACTCTTAAGAAAACTGGCGGATAGCAGCACCCGTACCATCGGTAATGTGACGGCATACTCCTTCAACAAAAAAAGCGACTACCTCGCCTATATCGTAGAGTCGGCCAATATTGCCGGCAACTCTGTGGAATTGTTCAACCTCGACAATTACTCCCTCAAGATCATTGCCAGCGATACCTGCAAGTTTTCCAAACTCACCTGGCAGAAAGAAGGAGAGGGCCTTGCCTTTTATAAAACCTTCAAAAAGGAAACCTATGAAGAAGAGAATGCCATGGTATATGCTTATGTAAACATCTACAAAGCGCCAACCTTGAAGATCTTCGACGGTACTACCTATAAAGGTTTTCCAGACAGTATGCGCATCAACAATGCATCCAACCTCGCACTTAGTGATGACATGAGCGCTGCCTTCTTCGGTATCAAGAGCTGGACGGCAAAGCCTAAGAAAGAAGACAAAAAAGCTGCTGACTCCAGCAAAATAAAAACCGATACTACTAAAAAGGCAGATATCGCTAAGAAAACCGATTCCACAAAGAGCGTAGCAGCTGCACTTAAGAAAGAAGATAAGCTGGCGGCCGTAGACGTATGGCATTGGAAGGATACAGAAATTCAACCCCGTCAGAAAATAACCTATACGCAGGACAAAGACCTTAGCTTCCATGCCGTATGGAACATCGACAACAACAGTTACTTTCAGCTGTCCAAAGACGATGCTCCCTATGCCTCCTATAGCGACAACAGGAAATTTGCAGTGGTATATACGGGTAAGAAATATAAACCCGCTTTTAAAGAAGACTATGCCGACTATTACCTGGTGAATACCCGGACCGGCGAGCAAAAACTATTGTTCGAAAAAATGCTGGCAGGTTTCTTCACTGCGCCCCAGCCTTCTACGGAAGGGAAGTATGTAGTGTACTTTAAAGACAAGAACTGGTGGAGTTACAATACCGCTACCAGTCAGGCCATCAACCTTACCGAAAAAACAAACGCCACTTTCTGGAATACCCGTGATGATCATCCGGCTACCAAGCCACCTTTTGGTTTTGGCGGATGGATCAAAGGCGATAAAGAATTCCTGGTATATGATGAGTACAATGTGTATGCCCTCAATCCTGATGGCAAGGGTGCACGCAAACTGACGGAAGGGGAAAAAGAAGAGATCCAATACCGCGTATATCGCCTGGATTTTGAAGACCCCTTTATTGATGATACCAAACCCATTTACTTTTCTGCCTATGGCGATAAGAGCAAGAAATTTGGCTTCTACAAGCTGGAGAAAAATAAGGTAACAAAATTGTTGTTTGAAGATGCTACGCTCAGCAGGCTCAGCAAAGCAAAAGATGCCAACGTATACACTTTTTCAAAGCAAGACTACAATGTATCTCCTGAGTTGTATGTAACAGAAAATTTTACCGACAACAAAAAGGTAGTAGCTACCAATCCGCAGCAACAAAACTATTACTGGGGCAAGAGCGAGCTCGTGAGCTTCACCAATAAGAAAGGAAAGCCAATGCAGGGAGCCCTGTTCTATCCTGCCAACTATGAGCCCGGCAAGCAGTATCCCATGATCGTATACATCTATGAGATATTGTCCAACACGGTGCACATGTATACTTCCCCTTCTGTAAGAAGTGCCTACAATACCACCAATTACACCACCAATGGTTATTTCATTTTCAGGCCCGATATCGTATACGATATCAACGAGCCCGGTACCAGTGCCGTAGATTGTGTGGTACCCGCTGTAGAGCAGGTATTAAAGACTGGTATGATCGATAAGAACAAGATAGGCCTGATGGGCCATAGCTGGGGCGCTTACCAGACCTCTTTTATCATTACTCAAACCAACCTTTTCAAAGCAGCCTGTGCCGGCGCACCGCTTACCGATCTCATCAGTATGTCCTTGTCTATCTATTGGAACAGCGGTACGCCCGATCAAAAGATATTCGAAACCAGCCAGGGTCGTTTTGATGGTCCCTGGTACGACCGTATGGATGCCCATATGCGCAATTCACCGATGTTCAATGCCGATAAGATCAAAACGCCTTTACTCGTAGCTTTTGGCGATAAAGATGGCGCCGTAGACTGGCACCAGGGTATTGAAATGTATGGTACCATGCGCCGCATGGAAAAAGAACACGTAATGCTTGTATATGCCGATGAGAACCATGGTCTGGCCAAAAAAGAAAACCAGATCGACTACCAGAAGCGTCAGCGCGAATGGTTCGATCACTTCCTGCTGGGTAAGCCTGCTCCGGCCTGGATCACCGAAGGCACCAGCTACCAGGATAAAATGAAAGCCGTGGAAAAAGAAAACAAATCAACTCAATAAGATTGTTTAGTGAACATGAAGAAAGTTATTGTTACAGCCAAAGTGCACAACTACCTCGTGGAACAACTGCAACTCAAAGGGTTTACGGTGGAATATGTTCCCCAGATCACCTATGAAGAATTGTTGCAGCAAATAGGAGACGCTACCGGTTTGATCGTTACTACGCGGCTCAAGATCGACAAGCCAATGCTCGATAAGGCTGAAAAGCTCCAGTGGATTGGCCGTCTCGGCAGCGGGATGGAATTGATCGATGTGCCTTACGCCCAGGCAAGGGGCATTACCTGCGTGAGCAGCCCCGAGGGCAACCGCAATGCTGTGGGCGAGCAGGCCCTGGGCATGTTGCTCAGCCTCATGAATAAGCTCAACAGCAGCATGCAGGAAATACGGGAAGGCAAATGGATCCGCGACCTCAACCGGGGTATCGAATTGACGGGCAAGACGGTGGGGATCATCGGGTTTGGAAACACAGGCGGTGCTTTTGCCAAAGTACTCTCCTCCTTTGATGTCACCATCCTGGCGCATGATAAGTATAAGTTCGGTTTTGCCAAAGGGTTGGTCAAAGAAGCCAATGTAGAACAGGTGGCGCGGTATGCTGAAGTGATCAGCATGCACCTCCCTTTAACCGAAGAGACCTACCATTATGCCAATGATGATTTCTTCAATGCCCTGGAGCAGGCACCCTTTTTCATCAATACTTCCCGGGGTAAGGTGCACCATACGGCTGCCCTGATCCGGGCATTAAAGAATGGAAAGATTGCCGGTGCTGCCCTCGATGTACTCGAAAACGAAAAGCTGCCCACCTATACCGAAGAGGAAAAGCAGCAGCTCGACTGGCTCCTGGCCCAGCCCAATGTGCTGATCACACCGCATATTGCCGGATACAGCCACGAAGCCTTTTACAAGATGGCCAAAGTAGTGTTGGATAAACTGGGCATATAACAGGGTTTGTGTACGGTTCACACAAATTCCCGCTCCAGAAGGGTGTTTTACAAGGCCTTATAGCGTAGAGGGGCACCCAGTGATCGGTTTACCCGCAACAACAATATTCCGGGGTATTGGACCACAATTTGGGAATTTAGTCATAAATTTGCTTTGTTATACAATCATGCAACGCTTCAGCGGGATACCTGAGGCGTTGTTCTTTTTTTCTGTTACCGCAAGCCGGAACGGCTTTCGGTTAAAAAATAAGGAGGTTTTTATGAGCAGTGTTTTATATGTAAGTAAGGAAACACTTGAGCAAATGAAAGAGGAGATATTACGTATGCGTACGGTTGACAGACCCGCTGCTGCCCGCGCTATTGCTGAAGCACGTGAAAAAGGTGACTTGAAGGAAAATGCAGAATACGATGCTGCCAAAGAAGCTCAGGGCATCCTGGAGGCCAAAATTAAAAAACTCGAAGGCGATCTGGCTATAGCGCGTATACTGGATTCCGACAATGTAGATACAAGCAAAGTATCTATCCTTACCAGGGTTACCCTAAAGAATTTAACTACCAAAAAAGAACTCACGTACCAGATCGTTTCTGAGAAAGAAGCTGATCTTAAGCTCGGTAAAATATCCATTACCTCGCCCATCGGCAAAGGCTTGCTGGGGAAAGTGATCGGAGATGTAGCAGAAGTGCAGATACCCGCAGGTGTGGTGAAGTTCAAGATCGAAAATATCACCGCATAATAAAATTATCCCTGTACAAGGATAGCCCCGCCCACCAGCGGGGTTTTTTGTTAGCTTTGTTACATGAAAGGTTTTACTTTCATACGACTCAAATCTGCATTGCTTAACCTTGTTTCTAAAATGACTGGTGGTATGACCATTTTTTCAAAGATCATAGCGGGAGAGATACCTTCCTATAAAATAGCCGAGAATGATAAGTTCTTTGCCTTCCTCGACATTTTTCCACTGGTGGAAGGTCATGTACTCATAGTACCCAAAACAGAAGTAGATAAATTCTTTGATGTGCCCGATGAGTACCTGGCCGAAATATTGTTGTTTGCCAAACCCATTGCACGGGCTATTGAAAGTGCGATTCCCTGCAACCGCTGTGGTATTTCTGTGGTAGGACTGGAAGTGCCCCATGCACACTTGCACCTGATGCCCATTAATTCAGCCGATGACCTCAACTTCACCCGGGGAAAACTGAAGCTGAGCCCGGATCAGCTGAAAGCCATACAGGAAAAGATCATTGCGAAGCTATAGCGCCTCAAAGGCTTCTGAATTCTGTATCCTGTATTCTATTTCTTCACCCTTCCCGGATTCGCTTTAATAAAGTCCCCCCAACCCTTCGTCTTGCTGCCGGTATCCTGGCGTACCATCCGTTCCTGGTAATGATGGCACACTGCTACTGCCAGTGCATCAGAAATATCATGGTTGGAAATAACGGTATCCTGTAGCTTTAATATTGTTTGCAGCATTTTCCACACCTGGTCCTTATCTGCATTACCGTTGCCTGTAATGGATTGCTTTACCTTTTTAGGAGAATATTCGTGAACAGTTAGTCCGGCGCCCATAGCCGCAGCAATAGCTACCCCCTGAGCCCGGCCTAGTTTCAGCATACTCTGCACGTTCTTGCCGAAGAAGGGGGCTTCAATGGCAAAGTATTGTGGCTTGAACGTGAGAATGAGTGCTGTGATCTTCTGGTGAATGAGCTGCAGCCGTTCATAGTGGTCTTTCTTATTGCTCAGCCGCAGTACATCCATGTCGAGTACTGTTATCTGTCGGGGAGTGGCGGCAATGATACTGTACCCCATCATCAGCGTACCGGGGTCAATGCCAAGAATTATTTTGGGTGAGTTTTGCAAGGAGTGGGTCAATTCAGTTTATTTTGTACCTCATTTAGTGTTTAACTAATAGCCGCTGAACAAAAATATCAAAATAATCCTCAACTATGTGATTGGCCCGTTGGTGTTCTGCCTTCTGGCCTGGTCTATTTATCACCAGTTGCAGCGACAGCCCAATTGGAAAGCGTCTTTCCTGCATATCCGCCATGCACTCGCCGGACCTGGAATATGGAAATTATGGCTGGCCATCCTCTTAATGCTTGTAAACTGGGGCATTGAGGCCCGCAAATGGCAGGTGGTTATTCATCGCATACAACCTATTTCCTTTATACAGTCCTGGAAAGCCATCTTTACAGGCACCACCATGGCGTTTTTTACGCCCAACCGGATAGGGGAGTATGTTGGTCGAATTTTATATATTGAAGACAATAAGCGCATCCAGGCCATTTCCCTCACCATTGTTTGCAGCATTGCGCAGTTACTCGTGACCCTTGTGGCGGGATTGGGGGCGCTCGTATACATGAAAAATATCATTGCCATTAAACAGCCAGCTGATACTTCCCTGTTGTTTTGGATCAATACCCTCCTTTGGATTACTGCTTTCGGCACAGTTATTTTAACATTATTTTATTTCCGGCTGGCATGGCTTGTAAAATGGATCGAAAAAATACCCAGAATTGAACGGTTTGTTCGTTATATCCGGGTTTTAGATTCCTTTAACGCAACTATACTGCTGCACATTTTGTCTTTATCAGTAGCCCGTTACCTCGTATTTATCGGGCAATATTATTTGCTCTTTGCAGTTTTTGACGTGTCGTTGACGCCCGGACAGGTTTTTGCATCCATTGGGGTGGTTTTCCTGGTGCTGGCGGTGGTTCCTACCATCGCTGTCATTACCGAACTGGGCGTAAGGTGGAAGGCCAGCATAGAGTTGGTACAATTTTTTAGTACCAACACATGGGGGGTATTGGCTACCTCGTTGTCTGTATGGGTTATTAATTTAGTAATACCTGCGTTGATAGGGAGTTTGCTAATTTTAGGAATCCGTATCTTCAGGAACAGGTAAAAGGAGTAAGAACCCGGCAATATTGATTCATATTATTTAAGAATAAGATCCTTGCATGAAACTATATCGACCTTTGGCTTTCTTCCTGCTCACGGTGATCAGCTTTCCTATCCAGGCGGGTAATGGTTCGGGCAACGGCTTTTGCGACATTCGCAACACGGCCTTCCAGGCCAGCGAAACATTAACCTACAAGGTTTTTTATACCGTAGCAGGCGCTTTCTTCGGCGCAGGCGAAGCCACTTTCAGATCGAATATCGAACGTCTCAATAATAAGCCTGTATATCATATTATAGGGGAGGGCAGTACCTATAGCTTCTATGATGGCATCTTCAAAGTGCGGGATAAATATGAAACCTATATCGATACGGCTACTTTCCAGCCTTACCGTTTTGTACGCAATGTGAATGAAGGCAGCTATAAAAAATACGAACACGTAGATTTCAACAAGACCACCAATGCAGCCGTTACCAATGATGGTGTGTACAAAGTGCCCGAATGTGTGCAGGATGTGTTGAGCGCTATCTACTATGCCCGCAATATTGATTTCAATAAATACAAACCCAACGATAAGATCAACTTCTCTTTATTCCTGGACAAGGAAGTCTTCGAAATGTACATCCGTTACCTCGGAAAAGAGACCGTGAAGACAAAGTACGGCAAATTCAGGGCTATTAAATTCAAACCTTTGCTCATCAAGGGAACCATATTTGAAGGCGGAGAGAAAATGACTGTATGGGTAAGTGATGATCAAAACCATGTGCCTCTCCGGGTGGAAAGTCCCATCTCTGTAGGTAGTGTAAAAGTGGATATGATCAGCTATCGTAACCTTCGTTACCCGCTTTCATCACTCATCGACCTGCGCTAACCCTTGCTCAAATATCAGCAAGCCTGAACGTTTCCTTAACGCGTATGCCTTTCTCCGTCAGCTGCAGCGTACAGCATTCATTCACCGGGTCATGCTCGAAGAAGAGAATATAGTCATTCTCTACAGCTTCTGTAAGGAAGGCTTTCTTTTCCTGTAATGTAGTAAGTGGGAACATGTCATAGGCCATTACATAAGGCAGGGGAATGTGGCCGGTAGAAGGCAACAGGTCTGCCATGAATACGAGCGTACGGTCTTTGTATTGTATCTGGGGCAGCATCATCGCATCTGTGTGACCGTTCACAAACCGCACCGTCACATGTTTACCGAAATCTATTCCATCCAGTGGCTCCACAAACTTCAACTGGCCGCTCTGTTCTATGGGTAGTATATTTTCTTTGAGGAAAGACGCTTTCTCCCGCTCATTCGGCTTAGTGGCCCATTCCCAGTGCCGCAGGCTGCTCCAGTAGGCAGCGTTCTTAAAGGCGGGTACCAGTTTGTCTCCTTCCCGCACAATGCTGCCGCCGCAATGGTCAAAGTGCAGGTGGGTGAGGAATACGTCTGTTATGTTGTCCCGGTGGAAGCCCCGCTTTTGAAGTGACCCATCCAGCGAGTCATCGCCATGCAGGTGATAATGCCCCAGGAATTTAGCATCCTGTTTATTGCCGATCCCATTGTCGACCAGGATCAGCCGGTTGCCATCTTCGATCAGCAGGCAGCGCATGGCCCAGCTGCAAAGATTGTTCTCGTCGGCCGGGTTCAGTTTGTTCCAGATGCTTTTGGGTACCACGCCAAACATAGCGCCCCCATCCAACTTGAAATTACCCGTATGAACACTATGTAGTTTCATCTCAGATTGCTTTTTGACGGTTCTGTCTATGCAGCGCCGAATATAACCAGATTAGCCCAATGGCAAAGAAAACGATTAACGACAATACCGATGTTTTCATACTGCCGGTCAACTCTTCTATAAAGCCAAAGCTGAAAATGCCGATCACGATGGCAATTTTCTCTGTGAGGTCATAATAACTGAAGTATGATGCAGTGTCTTTCGTTTCAGGCATCAGCTTGGAATAGGTAGAGCGGCTCAGCGACTGAATACCACCCATTACCAGTCCTACAGCTACAGCCAGCCCGTAGAAATAAAACTCCGGATCCACCCCATTTTCTTTCAACACAGCTGTGTAATAAGCAGCCACACATATAAAGATCCAAAGGATCACAACCCCCATCAACACTTTCAGGTTGCCATATACAGCCGATAGCCTCGACATGCCCCAGGCACCGATAATGGCCACCAGCTGAATGATCACTACTGTAATGATCAGCTTTGTTTCATTCAACCCCAACATCTTACTGCCAAACATCGTAGCTGCCAGCATCACCGTTTGTACACCCATGCTATAGAAAAAGAACCCACGCAGAAAGCGTTTCAGCACGGGCATAAGTTTCACCTGGCCATACACTTTTTTGATTTCCCGCATGCTTTCCTGGAATACGCCGGCAGTATGCTTTTCAATGGATGGAACAGACACTGGTAATACACGGAAAGTGATCTGTGCAAACCCCAGCCACCAGAGCCCTGTTAGCAGGAAGGTAAGGCGGGAAGCTAGTCCGGCGCTTGGTAATACGAGCACCAGTACGAATCCGATGATCTGCAGCAATACACTCCCAATATAGCCAAATGAATAGCCGCGGGCACTGATCCGGTCCCTGTCTGCTTCCGCAGCAATTTCAGGTAAATAAGAATTATAGAATACCAGGCTGCCGCAATAGCCAATAGCTGCCAGGATAAAGAAGAATATGCCAAACTCCACATTGGCGCCATTAAAGAAATACAAGGCGCTGCAGCCGATGGCCCCCAGGTAACAAAAGAATTGCATGAACCGTTTCTTATTGCCCCTCGTATCGGCAATAGAAGTAAGAAGGGGATATAGCAAGGCTATAATAAGATAGGCGAATGCGATCGCATAGTCATACAACGCAGAATTAATGAACTTTCTGCCCAGAAAGCTGATCTCATCACTTTTGAAGTGGTCTTTCGTCGCAGCATTAAAGTAGATAGGGAAGAACGTTGTTGTAATAACAAGGTTGTACACGGAATTGGCCCAGTCGTACATGGCCCACCCGTTAATTACTTTTTTGGAAGCAGTTTGCATGGCAGAAGGGTTTATAACATACTATAAGCTGTCACCACGCCGCAGGGGGCCTCCTTACTCACGCTGTTATCACCTGGGTATAGATCAGGATCAGCAGTACAATACCGGCAATGATACGGTACCAGCCAAATAAACGAAATCCACGTTTTTGTAAAAAGCCAATAAAAAACTTAATGGCCAGCATGGCCACCACAAAGGCAACAATATTGCCTACAATAAAGGCATATAAATTATCAGATGAACTTAGGATCAGCTCGTACCCCTTTTGCGCAGTACCCGAGCCATCCCACTTTTTAACAAACAGTGAATAGCCACTGGCTGCACACATCGTAGGCACGGCCAGGAAGAAAGAGAACTCAGCGGCCAGTTTGCGCGTCAGCTTTTGCTGCATACCGCCAATGATCGTGGCCGCACTGCGGCTTACGCCAGGTATCATAGCAATACACTGCCACAGGCCAATCGCAAAGGCCTTCCCATTGCTGATCTTTTCCTCTGTGTCGATCTGGCTTGTAGCTTGCTGGTTGAATATCCTGTCCACAAACAACAGGAAAATACCGCCCACCAGCAGCGTGATCGCTACCGTAGTAGGGCTTTCCAGTAAGGCGTCGATCTTATCAGAAAAGAGAAAACCCAGCACCAGGGCGGGAATCACTGCAATGATCAGTTTCAGGTAGAATTGCCAGCGTTTGAAATCAAAAAACTTCCTCCAGTACAATACCACTACGGCCAGGATGGCTCCCAGCTGAACAGCTACTTCAAAAAGTTTGGTAAATTCCTGCTTGTGAATATCCATCAGGCTGCTCGCGATGATCATATGCCCGGTGGAAGAGATAGGAAGATATTCGGTAATGCCTTCTACAATAGCGATGATAATAGCCTGGAGTATACTCATGGGGAAATTTGAAAATTGGAGAACCTGAAAATGTACTAATGGGGCCAGCCGTTATAAACCGGCCTTCATTTTCAAATTTCCAAACTGATATCCTTTCAAATTATTGCTTCGGTTTCCGGAAAATGGCAAATACTTCGATGCCCAATCCAAGCAGGATCACAATAGGGGCAAGGGTAATGCGCCGGAAGCTGTACACTTCATCATTGGTAAATACGTTGGGGTCTTTGCTATTGCCCCCTGCCATCAGCAGCAGGCCCAGCAACATCACCACCAGTCCGGCGAAGATCCAGATATAGTTTTCCTTCCCAAACAGGGTATTCGGAGTTTGCTTTTTTTCAGTCGTTAACTTTTCAGCCATTATCCAATGAAATTAGGGCTGCAATATAGGAAATTAGGCAGAAGACACAAGATTAAGGTACAGCAATTTAGGATTCCTGTTTTCCGGGAAGGCAGCCCCCGGAATGCCCCTCTAAACCCTTGAAAATGAAAAGGCCGATGAAGATTCCTCCACCGGCCTTTTACAATTTATTTGTGAACCGTATTCCTGGCTTGAAGCTCCCGGTTGGTAGTTCGCAGCTTAATACAGGTCGTCCAATTTCATTTTCAGGTATTTCACCACGCTCCGGTAAGTACTGAACAGCGAAATGCTGATGCCCAGCAATACCAGGAAGGCAAACAACAAGACCAGTTTGCCATTGTCGCGCAGATCACGCAGGTAGGGCAGGAAATACTCGCTCAGCATCATGACCACGTAAATGATCGCAATGGCCACCACGGCCGAGATAGTACCGTTGATAATGGCCCTTACCGTCATGGGGCGGGCTATAAAACCACGGGTAGCACCTACCATTTGCATGGTTTTGATGATAAACCGGTTGCTGTACATGGCCAGCCTGATGGTATTATCGATGAGCACGATGGAGAAAATGCAGAAAATGCCCGCCAGGATGGCGAAAGCGATCAGTCCCACCCGTACAGATGAGCTCATTTTTTCCACCACAAAAGCCGGGTATTGAACACTCTCGATCACCATGGATTGCTTTTCCAGGTCGGCCTTGATGGCCGTCACACTATCCCTTTGTACATAATTGCTTTTCAGGTTCAGGTCAAAGGAGGCGGGCAGTGGATTCTCGTCCAGCAGTTCCTTAAAATCGTTTTCCCCGCTTTTCAGCCAGCGCTGTTTGGCAGCTTCCTTATCAATATATTCGTAAGATTTGGTATATGGCTGGGCGGCGATAAAGGTCTTTAGGGTCTCTACATCCTGGGGGGTAATGTTTTTCCGGAGAAACAACTGCACTTTCACATCTTCCTTCATCTCTTCGGTGTATTGACGGGCATTGAGCAGCAGCCATCCGAAAATGCCGACGAAGAAAAGTACGATGGTGACCCCCAAAATGGCCATAAAATACGAGGGCTTTGAACGCCTGGCCGATCCTTTACCTAATTGCGCCATGAAACAATAATTTTGATGGGTTAGTTAATAAACGGATAACGGCAAAAATAGCGGTTTTATCCAGCTTAAGCGGGATAATCCGTATTTTTGACGCCCTACTAACGGTTGCGGAGCCGGAAAAATTTTTCGGGGTTACGCCTTTTAACGTTTCCTCAACGAAATAATTCGTCTTTGAAATTATAGCAGGTATAGCCCCGCAGTACCAGCCCTCGTGCAGGGTACAAGAATAATACCATTAAAACAATCAGAATCGTAACGGATATATGGAATACAAATTCAGCCATATCGAGAAGAAATGGCAACAGACCTGGAAAGAGACCAATGTTTACAAGGTGAGCAATGAAAGCGACCGACCCAAGTATTATGTGCTGGATATGTTCCCTTATCCCAGTGGCGCCGGCCTTCACGTAGGCCATCCCCTGGGCTATATTGCCAGCGATATCTTTGCCCGGTTTAAAAGGCTCAAGGGTTTCAATGTACTCCACCCCATGGGATATGATGCATTTGGCCTTCCTGCCGAACAATACGCCATTGACCATGGCATCCATCCTGCTGTTTCTACCGACGACAATATCAAGAACTTTCGCCAGCAACTCGATAATATCGGCTTTTGTTACGATTGGAGCCGCGAGATCAAGACCTCCGATCCCCATTACTACAAATGGACCCAATGGATCTTTCTCCAGCTCTTCCATAGCTGGTTCAACCGCAAGACCAAAAAGGCCGAGCCCATCGATCAACTGATCAAGCTGTTTGAAAAGGAAGGCAATGCCAGCCATCCTTGTCCGGGTGATTCTTCCATCCAATTCACTGCTCCCTTATGGATCAGTTTTGAAGAGCATCAGCAGATGGATATATTGATGCAATACCGCCTGGCTTTTTGTGGTATTGGTGAAGTAAATTGGTGCGAGGCCCTGGGTACTGTACTGGCCAACGATGAAGTGATCAATGGCGTAAGCGAGCGCGGCGGCTATCCTGTGGTAAAGAAAAAGCTGCGTCAGTGGTACATGCGTATTACCGAGTATGCCGATCGTCTCCTGGAAGGATTGGAAAAGGTAGAGTTCAGCGATGCCATGAAAGAAATGCAAAGCAACTGGATCGGTAAAAGCTACGGCGCCGAGATCACCTTTGCTTTCAAGCCCTTAGCCTCCGGCCTCCCAACTTCCGGAACAAAACTTACTGTGTACACCACCCGTCCTGATACCATCTTCGGCGTGGACTTCATGGTGATTGCCCCGGAGCACGAATTGATCGACCAGATCACTACCCCTGAACAAAAACAGGCTGTTGAGGACTATATCACTTATGTGAAGAGTCGCAGTGAGCGCGAGCGCATGGCCGAGAAGAAGATCTCCGGAGTATTCACCGGCGCCTATGTGCTCAATCCCTTTGATGGCCGCGAAATACCTGTATGGATATCTGAATATGTGCTGGCAGGATAT
Organism: uncultured Paraflavitalea sp.; assembly: GCA_966211765.1. Lineage (GTDB taxonomy): Bacteria > Bacteroidota > Bacteroidia > Chitinophagales > Chitinophagaceae > Paraflavitalea. The sequence goes on along the minus strand of CBIHOV010000007.1, from coordinate 163,339 downwards.
GGTACCGGCGCCATCATGGCCGTGCCTTGTGGTGATGAGCGCGATCATAAGTTTGCCCGGAATTTCAATATTCCCATTACCAATATTATCGGCAGTTATTACAATGGCGAAGAAGCCAACCCTACCAAGGATGCCATCCTGGAAAACTCTGGTTTCCTCAACGGCCTCGTCATGCGCCCGGCTATGGAAGTAGCCATCACCAAACTCGAAGAGTTGGGCATTGGTATTCGCAAGGTCAATTACAAGATGCGTGATGCTGCCTTCAGCCGCCAGCGTTACTGGGGCGAACCATTCCCCATTGTCTGGAAGGAAGGGGTGGCGTATCCATTGTCCGAAAGCGAACTGCCGGTATTATTGCCCCATTTGGAGGAGATAAAGCCCGGTAAAGAAGGAGAGGGTCCGCTCAGCAACCTGCCTGAATGGATCAATTCCTCACCCATCGGCGGACAAAGAGAAAGCTCTACCATGCCCGGCTATGCCGGCAGCAGCTGGTATTTCCTCCGCTATATGGATCCCCACAATGACAGCGCATTCTGCGACCGCAAGGCCAGTGATTACTGGGGCCAGGTAGACCTTTACATCGGTGGTACGGAACATGCTGTTGGTCACCTTTTGTACAGTCGCATGTGGACCAAGGCCCTTTATGACCTTGGACATATCGGATTTGATGAGCCTTTCAAAAAACTGGTGAACCAGGGGATGATCACAGGCAAGTCTTATTTCTTTGAATTGGAACAGCAGACGGGCTCCACAATTATATCCCATAAAAATGGAGATTCACAAAATCCAATAGTGAGATTTAAGTATGGTCACAATTACGTGGAAACAGATGCTAAATTGACCAGGAAGAAATTTGATCAATACAATACAGAGCATCCCTTAGACAAGATTGAACATGCAATCATTTGGGAAAAAGAGGGCGATACTGAGTTCATCTACACGAAGGAAGTGTCGGAGAAAATGTCTAAGTCAAAGTTTAATGTAGATAATCCCGATGATCTGGTGGCCAGGTATGGTTCAGACACTTTCCGCATGTACGAAATGTTCCTCGGTCCTGTGGAAATGAGTAAGCCCTGGGATACCAAGGGTATTGAAGGCGTGCACCGTTTCCTGAAGAAGTTGTGGAGGTTGTTTTATGATGACGTGAAAGGACAGGTATGGAATACCAATGCGCCTACCGACGCAGAGTGGAAAGTATTGCACAAAGCCATTAAGAGAGCAGAAGAAGATACCGAGCGTTTCTCTTTCAATACAGCCGTAAGCACCTTCATGATCTGTGTGAATGACCTGTCAGACCTGAAGTGCACGAAAAAAGAGATCCTCCAGCCCTTACTCATATTGCTTACTCCTTATGCGCCGCATGTATGCGAAGAGCTTTGGCATTTACTGGGTAACACGACCACTATCCTGGATGCTACTTATCCTACTTTCGAGCCAAAGTACCTGGTGGAAAGCAACAAGGAATACCCCATTTCTGTAAATGGCAAGCTCCGTACTACGCTCAACATTGCCCTGGATGCACCGCAGGAAGATGTAGAAAAGCTGGTCCTTTCCAATGATGTTATTCAAAAGTGGATGGAAGGCAAGCCGCACAAGAAGATTATCTATGTAAAAGGGAAGATGATCAATATTGTTGTGTAGTCAATGATGCATATTGCCAGGCCCTTTGGGGCCGGGATAAAATAGAAAGAGAACAATAGCGGGCTTAGCCCAATATTGTTCTCTTTCATCTTTTAGCAAGCTACTGGCTTGCTTTTTTATTGATCTCCGTCTTGCTTGATCAGTCTTATCAGCGCGCTGCTGTTCTCATCCGCATGAAGCCGGGCCTCATAACGTTTCTTGCCTACGATGGCTACCATGAAGGAAGTGTTGGGAGGTATCGAACCCAGGTTCTCTGCTACCATCACCAGTTCATTGTCATTGCCCAACTCATCGGCGTCCAGGAAAATGGTATAGGGCTGCTCTGTAAGCCGGATATTTTTAAAGATCAGCCGCTTGTTGAGGAACAAGGCAATGGAATCTCCATCCACCTGCGCATTGTCATAAAAGCGCAGCTCGATCTTCTTACCCGTAATGGGTATGACTGTTTGCAGTTTATTGGTGCGGACAGTGAATTTATCTTCCGGTGTTATGGGCGAACCCACTGGTTTCTTCACTTCGGGAGGAGCGACAGGTGGTGGCGCACTTACTTTGGGTGCGGCTGCCACCACAGGTGCGGAAGGCCTGACCACTGCAGCGGGTATTTCCCGTTCTTCCATGGGCGGTGGTGCAAATGACATGCGGGCAATGCTGTCAATAATATCCGGGTGATTGGCGCCCACGGTATAATTCTCGATCACGTAATCCCATTCATCTGTAAAAGTGGGACTGCCGATCTTTTCTAAAGCCACCGTGCCCTTGGGAACGTCCTTATGATCCCGCTCCGTACTGCTGCCATCGAGTAACATTTTATCCTCCCCGGGACAGTTAAAGTCTGCTACGGTAAGCACGGGCTCTTTGGAATTACCAAACAGGTTGCCGGAAGACCTGTCTTCCAGCAATGCTTCATCCCACCATACCACATCGTTGGTCTGCCCGTCAAAATATCCCCGTACCGCGTAACGGCGGTAATGGGCTTTGGAAGTATAATAATAGGCGGTACCCAGCAGGCTATCACCTTTCTTGACCAGCTTCAGTTCTGTACGCACATTACCTGTCTTTCCTTTCCACGCCCCTGTAATGGTTTGGGAGAGAGCAGCTTGTCGGGTAAAGAAAAAGGTTGCCAGCAGGCAACACAGCGAAATTGCGATAGTTTTCAAATGGTTATTGTTGGATGATACCCCTAAAAACGCCCTCAACACATGATTATTTTGTCTTAAGTTTCTTTTAACGAATGGGCGAAAGGGGAGATATGCCTCTCTTCTACACCCAAGGTAAGGAGTACAGCCCTGAACAAATCGCCCGGTCATATTGTTTTTTATTAAATTAGTACCATGTTGCATCCCACTATAGAACTGATGGAAGGATTGCGCAAGGCGGCCGCCTCCCTGCGCACGGGTGCCTATTATGCCTGGGGTCATCATGGGGCCTGTAATTGTGGTCACCTGCTGCAGGCTACCACTCAATTGAACAAAGAGGAAATACGGGCGTATGCTCATACCGGACCAGGTGAATGGACGGAAATAGCGCAGGAAGCCTGCGTTGTGACCGGCGCCCCCATCGCCTTATTGCTGACGAAGCTGGAACAACTTGGACTCACACCTACCGATATCCACAATATCGAATACCTGGAAGACAGGGAAGTATTGAAACAATTGCCCGGCGGTTTTCGCTGGCTCAAAAGAAATGTAAGGGAAGATGTGATCCTCTATTTTGACACCATGGCCAATATGCTGGAAGATAAACTTGCCGGCAGCATTTCCCTGCCACTGGAACAATGGTTACAGTCTTCTCCGGTTACTGTTTAATGCATTTGATAGTTACTTGCGTATAGTAGAAAGGGTGAGCCAGATAAAACTCCCTCTTTTTAAAAAGGAAACGGTGAGCCGCCTCCCGCAAAGCGGGACAAGTTTTGGAAGGCGACCCACCGTTTCCTTTATTGCTCGTCTGAATCGTAACTCCTCTTCGTACAAATCGTGTTATTCAACCCAGGCATTTCCCATTTCTCCTCTCGTTGCCTCGCTGCCTTTATGCCTTGTTGCCTTCTCCCCTAAAACCCTTTCTTCGGTCCCTTTTTGATCTCTTCCAGCATTTCCTTCACAGCTCTTTCCAATTGCTGGTCATAGCCTTTCAGGATAGCCTTGTAATCATTGGTCAATTTAATATCCGGTTCCAGTTGCAGGTTCTCCGTAGGACGGTTTTCCTTACCAATGGTAGCTACCATGGGAATACCGAATACCAATGTGGGATCGATCTGTGTTTCCCACCATACTGCTGTTCCTGTACCCGGCACCGGCATACCGATCAGCTTGCCCAGCTCGAGGCTTTTGTAAGCGTAAGGGAATAAGAAGGCATCTGAATAGTTGCTTTCACTCATCAGCACACAGGAGGGGTTGCTCCACTTATTGCGTGGTTCACCTGATGTAGGCGTTGCTCCCTGCGGTGAAAAGTTCATGTACTTTTTACCGCCCAGGAAGGTTACCAGGTCATCATGCAGCCAGCCACCGCCATTAAAGCGCGTATCTACGATCAAGGCTTCTTTATTGGCGTTCTTGCCCAGGACTTCTTCATACACGGTGCGGTAACTGCCATCATTCATGCCCTGTATATGTACATAACCCACTTTGCCACCCGAAAGCTCATCTACTTTCTGCCGCATGATCTTTGTCCAGCGGGTATACATCAACCCCTGCTCTTCGGCCTGTGATATGGGCTTAAGGGTTTCTTCCCAACGTTCCCTGGTGGTGGGATTGTACAGGCTCAACAATACATTCTTGCCGCCTTTACGGTTCAGCAACTTGTTCCAGTCGATGTTCTCAGCGATCTGCTCACCATCTATCTTTTCGATCACCGTGCCTTTCACGATCTTCGTTTTGGCATTCAATAAGGGACCGCCTTCTATTACTTCCATCACTTTTACACCAGCGCCAGCATAAGTTTCATCGTACAGCAATCCCAGGCTGGCAGTAGCATCGGTATTCACCTGTGGCGGCGCATAGCGGCCGCCAGTATGAGAAGCATTGAGTTCACCCAACAGCTCGCTCAGCAGCTCCTGGTAATCATAATTGTTATTGATATAAGGCAGGAATTTCCCGTAGGTTGTTTTATACAATTTCCAATCCGTGCCCTGCAATTTGGGATCATAGAATTTCTTCACTACCTGGCGCCAGGCATGCTCAAAGATGTATTCCCTTTCTGCGGCCGCATTCAGGTTCATCTCACCATTCACGGTCACCGGAGATACCCGGCCTGCTTCTGCATCTACTTTCATGATGCGTCCATCACTTACTACGAACAAGCTCTTGCCATCTTTGGAAACATCCAGCCCCGCAGGACCGCCATCCAGTTTCGTCAATATCTTCGTTTCACGCGTGCGTGTATTGGTAAGCCAGAGGTCATATCCTTTTTCTACACGGGCCAGGTAATACAGCTTCTCTCCATCGGATGATAAAACATAATCAGAGATATTGCCGGAATTGATGGTGAGCCTTTCCTTGCGGTTGTCGAGGTTCTCAAACAGGGGTTGCCAGTCTTTCTCTTTTTTGGCAGCCAGCGTCTGCAAAGCGGAGTCCTTCTTTTCTTTTTTATCATTGTCCTCCTTCTCTTTCAGCATGGCGTAATCGTCTTTGTTCAATTTAAAACGATCATACAATTCCTGGTCGAAGAACATGGCATAGATATCCACTTCACGGGCGCCCTGGAAGGCCAGTGGCTTCTTGCCATCACGGTCTGTTAGCCACAATAGTGCTTTCCCGTTGAAAGCCCATTTGGCACTGTTATCTGCGAATCCGCTTTCCGTTACATTCTTTCTTTCTCCTGTACCATCTGCTTTCATCAGGTCTATTTCTGCGGTGCCCCACTTGCCTTCGGCTGAATTGAAGGCTATCCATTTATTATCGGGCGACCATTTGAAGCTCTGGTCTCCATCTGAATAAGAGAAATTGATGCCCTTCGGTACTATGGTGCGACTCTTTTTAGCAGCGATATTGTATACCTTGATGATATTCCTTTCTTCGAGGTAGGCAATTTCCTTCCCATCGGGCGATACCACCGGCTGGAATTCTTCTGCTTCTGTAGCTACCAATGGTTCTTCCTTCAATACTGTGGAGGTATAGAAATAAGGTTCTTCCTTCCGCTCAATAGTGGTTCGGTAAATATCCCAGCTATTGCCCCGCTCGGCCGCATAGATCAGCGAACGGCCATCGGGTGAGAATTGTAAAGTGCGTTCCTGTTGGGGAGTATTGGTAATGCGTTTTGTAATACCGCCTTCTACTGAAGTGACAAATACTTCACCACGCACAATGAAGGCGATCTCTTTGCCATTGGGCGATAGCGCCGTTTGCGTTACGCCTGCATTGATGGGGATGATCTTTTCGGTATTGGTGCGTCCATCGGTATTAATACGGATAGCCACCTTTTTAGGCTGCTCACCTTCCTTCAGGGTATAGATCTCGCCATCATAGGTAAAGCAAAGGGTGTTGTCGTTGGCGCGCGAAAGGTGGCGTACAGGATGGTCCTTGAACTTTGTCACCTGCTGCTCGGCGATCTTTGTTTTTACCGGGGCTTTATAAATGTTCTGGCTATTGCCATTCTTTTCGCTGAGGTAATAGAAAGACTGATCATCGGCTGAGAAGATCGGCTCGCGGTCTTCCCCGGCAAAACCCGATACCTGCTGGTAATCATCCTTCTTCACATCATAGATCCAGATATCACGTGTTACTGCCGAAGTATGGTGCTTGCGCCAGGCGTCTTCATAGCCTTTCCGGTCCTGGAATACCAGTTGATCGCCCTTGCTGTTGAAGTGGGCAAATTCGGAACCTGCGGACAGGAACATCACCGAACGGCCGCCGGTAACCGGCACCTCATACAATTTCTGGAATAGTCCCCGCTGCGGAAACCGTACGCTGGTATAAATATCATTCCGGTTGGTGCCAAAGATCACTTTCTTACCATCCGGAGTAAAATCATAGGGATAGTCATTGGCAGAATGATAAGTGAGGCGGGTAGCTTCACCACCGGAGGCCGGCATTACAAATACATCAAAATTGCCGTAGCGGTCGCTGGCAAAAGCAATGAATTGTCCGTCGCGGCTCCAAACCGGCATAAAGTCGTGGGCCTCATGTAAGGTCAAAGGAATGGCGTCACCACCTGTTGAAGGTACTTTGTACAGATCGCCTTTGTAACTGAAAACAATCGTTTTTCCGTCTGGCGAAAGGGCGGGGTACCGCAACCATAAGGGTGTTTGCTGCGCTGCTGCTATCTTGAACATGATCACCAGCAGGAACAGGAAAAGGTATTTATTCATAAAACAGGGAGTTTTGATAATTCGAATTGATTTAAAGGTAGCAAACCGGGATATTTGCAGGAGGTGGGAATGCATAAAAGCAGTAAAATGCTTACAAGCGGCAGTATTTAGTGGCCTTGTAACAGTTGACCGCTATTCCCGACTAATGTATAGACAATCATGACAATCCCCGCATATGCCCTCTGTTTTTGAAAATACCATACGTAAATACCAGTCAACCTTTCATCCCGTAGTGAAAGTGGATCCCTTACACGATAAGTTATTACACCTCGATTTTACGGAAAAGAACAAGGAGCTTACTGCAGATATTATCGATAATACCACCCAATTTTCAGCCTGGATCGATCAGCAACTGCAGGGTACCCACAGCCGCTATGGTATTGGTGGTTATGATGAACACAGAACGGTATACAACCGCAGCCATTTGTTTGATGCGCCCACCCAGGGCGATGAACCCCGCCGCTTACATATTGGCGTAGATATATGGGGCGCGGCCGGCACACCTGTATATGCGTTTATGGGAGGTATGGTGCACAGCTTTGCTTTTAATGACCAATATGGTGATTATGGGGCTACCATGATACTCCTCCACCAACTGGATGGAATGCCTTTCTATACCTTATACGGTCATGTTAGTTTGCCCGATATCCAGAAGCTGTCCAGCGGTCAGTATGTTTCCATTGGTCAACAGATCGCTCATTTTGGCCCTCCTGCCGAAAATGGGCATTGGCCTCCCCACCTTCATTTTCAGGTAATATTGGACATGGAATTAAAAGAAGGTGATTATCCCGGCGTATGCAAATACTCTGAAAGAGATAAATACCTGGCTAATTGCCCGAATCCCGATCTGATACTCCAATTAATGCGTTACGCGAAAAGCGCATAGATCCCCCTTAAAGTTCAACAAAAGGCCCCAAATATTAGCTTTTTCGCTATATTTCCTATCGCGGATACTGTACCTCTGATATTACCGCTCAGCCCCATAACCCCCGTCGTTATACTTCCTACCCTCTTCCGTCCGCATACCTGCGGTTACCTGTATTAGTCAATTTTTATTCATCTAAAAATGTTTTGCTTATGTCATTCAATCTTATTGATTCGGTGAAAGGTCTTTTCACCAATGAGTTAGCCGGTAAAATGGCTTCTTCTTTTGGGGAGAGTGAGGGCGGTATTCAAAAAGCCATCGGTGGCGCTATCCCTGCTGTACTGGCAGGCCTGCTTAATAAAGCTGGTACTTCTGATGGCGCTTCAAGCATCTTAAACCTTTCGAAAGAAGCAGCAGGCAGTGGATTGCTCAGTAACCTGTCTGCCTTTACAGGCGGCGGCAACCTCGTCGGTAAAGGGTTGGAATGGCTGAAGAAACTTTTTGGAGATAAAGCAGATAATATCATCAACATGATCGCGGGTTATGCAGGCATCCGCGAATCATCAGCAGCATCGGTGCTCAGCGTAGCAGCGCCGGCTGCGCTGGGTACACTGGGCAAACAGGTAACGCAGAACAACCTGAACACCGCCGGGATCACTTCCCTGCTGGCCAGTCAAAAAGATTCTATCCTGAATGCACTTCCCTCCGGACTTAATCTGGCCGGCGCCCTGGGGCTCGGAAGCCTGGGTGATATAGGCAGTAAGCTCTCCAGTGCTTTCAGTGGTGCTGCCGGCACCGCCAGGGCTACAGCAGCCAAAGCAACCAGCACAGGTAACAAATGGTTATTGCCGTTGATCCTGGCGTTGATCGTGATCGGAGCCCTATGGTATTTCATGAAGGGCTGCAATAAGACAGCAGATAATGTGGCGGTAACACCAGCCGATACCACTACCCAAACGGTGCCGGCCCAGGATGTGCCTGCCGAACCTTCGCTCGCCTCCATCAAAGTGAAATTGCCCGATGGGGTAGAGCTGGATGCTTATAAGGGCGGTATTGAAGATAAACTCGTGACTTTCCTGAATGATCCTGCTTCGCAGGGAGGCAAAGATGTATGGTTTGACTTCGATAACCTCAACTTCCAGACTGGTAGTGCCGAGTTGACTGCTGAAAGTATGAAACAGGTGAGCAATATTGCTGCTATCCTGAAAGCCTATCCCAAATTGAAGATCAAGATAGGTGGTTATACAGATAAAAGCGGTGATGCTTCCATCAATAAAAAACTGTCGCAGGAAAGGGCGGATGCTACCCTGGCTGCTCTAAAGAATACGGGCGCCAACAAGGACCAACTGGTAGGCGCAGAAGGTTATGGCGCTGAATTTGCAAAAGCAGCAGCGGATGCACCTGATGCAGAACGCAAACTCGACCGCAGGATAGCGATCGGCGTAAGAGAAAAATAAAAGATCGATATACATAGCAAGCAGTCCGGGTTGAGCAGGTATCAACCAATACCTGGCCGTTCAACTAAAAAAGCATGAAGTGTTCTCTTCATGCTTTTTTATTATGTGAGCGTGCTGCAAGTGAGCATACTGCCACTTGTATCAGATACTATAACCCAGTTTGATCTTGTACCTGTAGCGGCCACCGAATTCCTGTTCCAGCTTCAGTACTTCATGTGTTTTCTTACTGATCCAGAAGGTTTCTTCGTTGTTGGTGGCGCTGTGGGTCAATAACCAGCAATCAATTTTTTGGTTGTCATAGCCTTCCAGTTGCCCGCTTCCGGACACGGTATAGGCCTGCATTTTGGGGGCAGGAAATCCGGGATCATAAAAATTGATCAGGAAGGTTACATTCTCTTTGTAGGGAAGGATAGGGAAGGTCTCCAGGTCGAGGTGCCAGTTTAGTACATATTGATCCAGCGCAGCATTGAACGCCTGCAACGTGTTTTTCTTACCGGTGGAAGTATCTTGATTTGTCAGCGGGGTATCGCGCAGCAAAAATTGTTTGTTGATAAAATCAGCTTTGGTGGCCCCCCTGCCTGTCCACCAGCTTTCATGATAGAGTGGGGCGAATGTTTTCTTATCACATACAGAATACACTTTGTGTACTACTGTTTGGTTGTCTTCCCACTCCTGGGTAATGCTGATCGCATCACGGCCCTGGTAAGAAAGAAAGTCCACCTTCCTCGACCAGAACTGGTATTTGGTGCGGCTGCTGTCTTTACCCATTTTAAAATAGACGAGGTAACGGTTCATGCCTGGCTTTAGAAAGCTGGTCTTTACTTTAGCGGCATCGATAATAATGGTGTCTTTTTTCTGTGCGAAAGTATACTGCAATTGGGTTGTGAGGAATATCACCAACAGCGCCAGCAGGCGGAGTCTTTTCATGGCTTTATAAATTTAACAGTGAGGATTAAATGTATTAAGCCACCGGGCAACTCGTCCACCCAAAGGGGAATAAAGGAAGTATGTGCTGATAAATGGCAAAGCTGGATAACCTTGCCATGGCTGTTTTTTACGTCGGCCTGTTACAGCAAGGCCTTTACAATTTCTTCCCATTCCTGTTCCAGGGAATAACCAGGCATCCGTTTATCGGCTTTGTTGTACCAGTAATTGGCATTGAACACATCGCCTTCTTTGCGGTGCAGGTAGGCATGTATCCACGAAGCTGTTTTATCCGGTACATCCTGGATGGTATTGTGAGAAGCGTCCCAATCACCTTTGGCATCGTACCACAAGGATCGCAGGTAAACGTTGATGCCGGGCGGAGGTGCAGCCTGGGTGATGCTGGCATAGAATTGATCGTACTGCATAGTGATTCAAAGATACAAAACAGGAATTTGGAAAGCGCTGTGCAGCCACTAAAAGAGGAGATGATAGAAATGAATAGAGGAGACACCTTTCGCTTGCATCGCAAAAGAAAGGTGTCTCCTCTTTGATATTTTAAGCATTGTAGGCGGCTGCAAATGCCTTTGCAAAATCAGCCAGTTTTACTTTGCCTAATACGGGACGGTTTTTCCAGTATTCTTCGAAAGCTTTACCGGAACCCATGGAATGGCCCATCTCTATATAGTTGTCGGCAAGGTCTTCGGTAAGGCCGGCTTGCACCATGCCTGCTTTTGCCTGATCATCGGGAAAGGTAACCCAGGGCAATTCCGGTTTGCCCACAGCTTTACCTACTGCGGCAGCAATGGCATCAGTGCCCACCTCATCACTTGCAATGTACCGTACGGTACTGCCTTTGAAATCCAGTTTCAACAAGGCTTCTGCCGCTACGGCTGCAATATCAGCAGGGTCTACAATGGGGAATTTGTTAGCGGGCACACTAAAATTACTACCCATAATACCTGCCTGTTTGATCAATCCAAGATTGGCAAACAGGTTATAGTAAAAATAAGCCGGCCGCAGGTGGAGGACATTGATGCCGGGCAATGCATTCAGCAATTTTTCAGCACGGTGCAGGCCGGTAATGGGACCTGTACCATCGGGTAGGTGTGCGCCGATGCTGCTCAGGTTCACTATATTTTTAACCTGAGCGGCTTTCACGGCTGCTGCATAAATTTTACCCACCTGTTCCAGTGTGCCCTTCACATTGGTAGACGCATAATTGGGTGGGTTCATCAGGTAGATCGCATCGGCTCCGGTAAAGGCTGCCGTTAAGAAAGGGACATCCTCAACACTGCCGATGGCCGTGCTGGCTCCTTTGCTGACCAGTTCCTGCAGGTTGGCGGGATTGCGCCCGATAACGGTTACCTGGTGACCGGCTGCCAGTAATGTTTCTGCCAGGGGCTTTGAAATATGGCCTGCGCCTCCAGTAATAACGTACTTCATAATAGTTGATTTAAGATGATTGAGTATTTTATATTTGTACGTACAAGTATTAGGGTAAAAAAAATTAATCTCCCAGTTTATCGGCCAGGCAGGCCATATTACCCACCATGCGCATGCTTTCTTCCTTGCCTAGTATTTTGGAATAGTTTTCAATGAAATGGGAGAGGCATTCCTGCAAGGCAGGGTACATGTCTTTGGCTTTTGGGGTGGGGTATACTTTAGTGAGCTTGCCCTCATTACCACGTGTCACCAGTCCTTTGTCTTCCAACTTCTCAATCAGCCGGGTGATGGTAGAGGGGGTCAGGATCAGTTGTTCACTGAGGCCCGTAGGCTGGATGCCCGGCTCTTCAATGGCCAGCATCAGTAAATAAGCGTGACTGGGCGACAGGTCTACTTTCTTCCAGCTTTCAATAGCCAGCTTCTCTATTCTGCGGCCAAGGGCATTGGCCACAAAATACATGCAGTGGCGGTATTTACTTTCGGAAGGTTTCATTGTGAGAACAAAGGTAAAGGCTTTTCATTTGTATATGCAAATATAGTGGAAGAAATATTTTGCTGCTCCGGCAAGGTCCGGTTTAATATATTGGTAACCAGGTCTATTTTCTGCCTTTATGGGGCGAAGATATTCTTAGGTATGTCGTTAATGGTCATATCTTCAAAGGTCCAGGAAGCTGGAAATAAAGGCTTCCAGGTGCTTTTGCTGCGTGGCGGCATACTGATCGCTTTGTTCCTGCATTTGCTGCCCTGGTTGGATAAAGGAGGCGGTCACCAGCTCATCCTGTCCATGGGTAACCATTTGAGCTACCAGGGGAGGGGTGGCTTCCAGGTGGAATTGTAATCCCGCTACCTGATCATTGAGCAGGAAGCCCTGATTGGGACAGGCCGGGGTTGCGAATAAATGCAGGGCGCCAGGTGGCAGATCGAAAGTATCGCCATGCCAGTGGAAGGTGATAAACTCAGCGGGCAGGGATGCGGTGAGCGGATGTGTTTGATCGTTGATTATTTTGTGCATGGGCCACCAGCCAATCTCTTTTTCTTTATTGGGATATACTTTGGCGCCTGCTACTTCAGCGATGAGTTGAGCGCCGAGGCAGATGCCCAGCACTTTTATGCCGGCAGCGATCACGGCGCTGATAAATGCTTTTTCTGCAGTAAGCCATGCATATTTATCTTCTTCATATACACCCATGGGACCGCCCATGATCACCAGCATATCGATTGCATCAACAGCAGGGAATGCAACTGATTCATATATTTTAGTAAAGCTGATATTGTGTTGCTGTGCGATGGCCCATTCCAATAAATAGCCGGGCGTTTCGAAATCTACGTGTTGTATAAAATGAATGCGCATGGGATTACTGACTTACTTTTGTGTAGTTTTACAAAGTTGACCGAAAAGCATGTCCAATCCAAACTTACATACAGAAAAGGGTTCCTTATCCGCCGCTGATAAAGAGTTCGAAAATAATATTCGTCCCACAGAGATCGATGATTTTTCGGGACAGGGGCAGATCATTGAGAACCTCAAAATATTTATCAAAGCTGCCAAGCTGCGCGGAGAGGCATTGGACCATGTGCTTTTTCACGGCCCTCCTGGATTGGGCAAAACCACACTGAGCCGCATTGTAGCCAACGAGATGGGGGTGAACATCAAGGAGACTTCCGGGCCTGTGATCGAGAAGCCGGGCGACCTGGCAGGCTTGCTCACCAACCTTGAGCCGCACGATGTATTGTTTATTGATGAAATTCACCGGTTGAGCACGGTAGTGGAAGAATACCTGTACGCAGCCATGGAAGACTACCGGCTGGATATTATGATCGACAGCGGTCCCAATGCGCGGAGCATACAGATCAACCTGAACCCCTTTACGCTGGTAGGAGCTACTACCCGCAGTGGTTTACTCACCGCGCCGCTGTTATCACGCTTTGCGATAAAATCCAGACTGGAGTATTATAATGCTGAAGTGCTGCAGAAGATCATTACCCGCGCGGCCGGTATACTCAATACCAAGATCACTTCGGATGCATCCAACGAAATTGCCCGCCGCAGCCGTGGTACGCCCCGTATTGGTAATGGCCTGTTGCGGCGTGTGCGCGATTTTGCACAGGTATTGGGCAATGGCGTCATTGACCTGAACATTACACAGCATGCCTTGCGGGCATTGAATGTGGATGAATACGGCCTGGATGAAATGGACAATCGCATCTTACTTACCATCATTGATAAATTCAAAGGCGGCCCGGTTGGCATTACCACCATTGCTACGGCAGTGGGTGAAGAAACCGGTACGCTGGAAGAAGTATATGAACCTTTCTTAATACAGGAAGGTTTTATCAAGCGTACACCCCGTGGCCGGGAAGTAACGGCCAAGGCTTATGAACACCTGGGCCGCAAACATGGAGGCAGCGGTGAACACCTGTTGTTCTGATCTGCCTGATGCGCTACACTTACATCCGATCATATTACCGCTGTAAAGTATTTGCCTGACAGGCTGAAAGACTGCTTCCAGGTATCTTTCACTGTATTATCGATTTTGCTGAGCATATTTTCTCAGAAATATAAAACTAACACACGCGAATTATCGTATGTGGTATTCTTTTTGATTACCTGTTAAGCCTGTTTGGTAGCCTTCACGCGACCCCTTCCCTGATTGTTAGCCTATTTTATTGTACTTATTGTTTATTGCTATGAGATTATTGAAGTCCATTGTGATCCTATGGGTTATGAACCTGTGTGCCCACTCCGTATCTGCTCAATATTATTTTTACGATAATGAACGGCTGGAGCCCGCTGTATTGTGGGAAGCCGGTGTTTCGGTAGGGGCTATGAATTGCTTTACCGACCTCGGTGGAAAGAAAGGTGTTGGTAAAGGATTTATCAAAGACCTTAACGGGCAACATTACAATTTTGCAGGTGGTTTCTATGTGGGTGCATTGTATCACCAAACCATCGGAGGCAGGCTGGAAGCTACGTTTGGAAGGGTGAGTGCTTCTGACAATGTGCTGGAAGGAGATATGGGTGCGGCCAAAGACAGGTACATGCGCAACTTGCAATTTCAGAGCAAGATCACTGAATTGGCTTTGTTGGCAGAGTTTCATCCGCTCACATTGTTTCAATCGCTGGCAAAAGAACCTTCGTTTTTTTCTCCTTATATAATAGGTGGTATTGGCGTGTTTCATTTCAGCCCGGAAGCCTTCAATGGTTATACCTGGGTAGCGCTGCAACCCCTGCGTACAGAAGGGCAGGGCTTTCCTCAATATCCCGGCCGTCAGCCTTACCGGCTTACACAAGTTAATTTTCCTTTGGGCATTGGCGTTAAATATGAAGTGTCGGCCTTGTTGAATGCAAGACTGGAAATAATGCACCGGGTACTCAATACGGATTACCTCGATGATGTGAGTACACGGTATATCGATCCTGCGTTGTTTTCGGAAAACCTAACCCATGAAGCGGCAGAGCAGGCGGTGAAGCTGGCCGACAGGAGGCAGGAGCTTGATCCCTCTGTGGTTACAACGGAAGGCGGTATCAGGGGCGATCCCAAACACAAGGATGCTTATTTTACGATACAGTTTAAGCTAAGTCTGTCGATTGGCAGAACGAGAAGATTAAAGCTATAAAACAATAAGTCCCGCCATGAATGACGGGACTTATCGTAATTATGGAGATTAAGTACAAGCTGTTTATACAACAGGAGCTACCAGGCGGAAGCCGTTGCCGTGGATGTTCACGATCTCGATCTTGTCATCTTCTTTCAGGTACTTGCGCAGTTTGGCAATGTAAACATCCATACTGCGTCCGTTGAAATAGGTATCGCTGCCCCATATTTTCTTCAAGGCCTGTTCGCGTGGCAACAGGTCGTTCATATGCTCGGAAAGCATTTTCAGCAATTCATTTTCTTTGGGCGATAAGGTCTGTGTTTTGCCGGCATGGCTCAATTCACGGAGCTTGGGATTGAAGTGGTAGCCGCCGAGATCGAACTCTTTGTTCTCTGCTTCGCGGGTAGTTTCTTCATTCCGCTTCATGATGGCCTTGATCTTCATTAACAGCACTTCGCTATCGAATGGCTTGGTAATGTAATCGTCGGCGCCCAGCTTATACCCCTGAATGATATCTTCCTTCATGGTTTTGGCACTGAGGAAGAATAAAGGAATGTCCGGATCAATATCACGGATCTCTTCGGCAAGGGTAAATCCGTCCATGTGAGGCATCATGATGTCGAGCAGGCAAAGTTCGAATTTCTCCCTTTGAAAGGCTGCCAGCCCTAAGCGGCCATCTCGTTCCAGGGTCACATCAAAATCGTTTAACTCGAGGTAATTCTTCAGTACACTGCCCAGGTTCTGATCGTCTTCACACAATAATATTTTCGGTTTCTTTCCGTCCATTGTTAGGTAGATTTAGTTCGATAGTGTAAATAAAATTAATTCATTTGCTATAACCCGCAAGTGGCGTGTAATATTTTGTTAATAAATGGGGAATGTTGAGTTAGGAGTCGGGAGTTGAGCGTCTGGAGGCGTAGGCGTAGAGTTTGGAGTCTGGAAGCGGTTTGTGGCTCGCAGTTCATAGCCCGTGGCTTGTTTTTGTGGATGAAAAGGACGGTCAAATCTGCCCTGGTGGCTCATTTTCCGCCAATGATTTACTTTTGCTGTATAAGCTCATTCAAATGCGACTGACGAACGATAATACCTTTAAGAAGCTCATTGTGATCGGTGACCGCGTATTAATACGGCCTTCCAAAGCCAATGAACGTACAGATAGTGGCCTCTACCTGCCTCCCGGGGTGCAGGAAAAGGAAAAAGTGCAACAGGGATATGTGATCAAAACAGGACCGGGTTATGCCATTCCAATGCCCGTGGAAGATGAATCCTGGAAAGGATCGGATGACCAGGTAAAATACATACCACTTCAGGCAAAAGAAGGCGACCTGGCTGTATTCCTGCTGAGCGGCGCTACAGAAGTGCTGTACGAAAGTGAAAAATATTACATCGTACCCCAGAGCGCGATCCTTATGTTGGAGCGCGAAGAAGATATGTGAGTAGCACACAAATAGTGCGTGCCTACGGTGCGCGTGATAGGTGAGCCGCCCTGGGAGGGCGACCCACCTATCACGCTTCTGATTACATACAGATAACAAGTTTTTGTGATTGATATTCGGTCAATCCTGTATCTTTCCTTCTATAATAATGCCTTATGCCGAACACAGAGAAGTTCCTGCAATCCGTGCAGGAGGGATATACTTTCAAAGGAGAATTTGCTGTATTGGGAGTAGGTATGCTGGATAAAGCAGCCGTTCCCGGCGCTTTGGTCAAGCTGCCCCTGAAAACCATGAACCGTCATGGACTGATAGCCGGTGCTACGGGTACCGGTAAAACCAAAACATTGCAGGTAATAGCCGAAGCCCTCAGTGATGCCAGTGTGCCGGTGTTGCTGATGGATATCAAAGGTGACCTGAGTGGCATTGCCGCTGCAGGGGTAGAGAATGACAAGATCAAAGAAAGGTTGGCTATTATTGGAGAGACCTATAAGCCTACTGCCTTCCCCGTAGAGCTGATGAGCCTGAGTAATGAAAAAGGCTTACGGTTAAGGGCTACGGTAAGTGAGTTTGGCCCTATCCTGCTTTCCAAGATATTAGACCTGAATGATACCCAACAGGGCCTGGTGGCCATGATCTTCAAGTACTGTGATGACAACAAGCTGGCTTTGCTGGACCTGAAGGATTTTATAAAAGTGCTGCAGTTTGTAAGTAATGAAGGCAAGGCGGAGATTGAAAAGGAATATGGAAAGATCGCCACCACCAGTACGGGTACCATTTTGCGTAAGGTGATCGAGCTGCAACAACAGGGCGCCGATATATTCTTTGGAGAGCCTTCTTTTGAAGTAGATGACCTGATGCGAATTGCTGATGATGGTCGTGGTATGATCAGTGTATTGCGGGTAACGGATATGCAGAACAGGCCCAAGCTGTTCTCTACGTTCATGCTGCAACTGCTGGCAGAATTGTATGCCACACTGCCGGAAGCCGGTGACCTGGACAAGCCCAAGCTGGTGATGTTCATTGATGAGGCACACCTGGTATTCCAGGAAGCTACGGATGCGTTGATGCAACAGATCGAAACGGTGATCAAACTCATCCGTTCGAAGGGTGTGGGTATCTTCTTCTGTACACAAAACCCGCAGGATGTACCGGCCAGTGTGCTGAGTCAACTGGGGTTGAAAGTACAACATGCGCTGCGCGCCTTTACGGCCGCTGACCGGAAGACGATTAAACAGGCTGCAGAGAACTATCCTGAAACTGATTTCTATAAAACAGAAGAACTGCTTACGCAGTTGGGTATCGGAGAAGCATTGGTGACGATGCTGAATGAGAAAGGTATCCCCACCCCGCTGGTACATACGATGCTGGTATCGCCCCGGTCGAGGATGGATGTGCTGACGGATGGTGAAATAGACGGGCTGATCAATAAGTCGAAACTGGCTAAGAAATATGCTGAGACTGCGGATACGGAAAGCGCTTACGAAATACTGAATGCCAAGCTGGAAGAAGCGGCGCAGAAGACTGCTGATGAGAAAGCAGCGAAGGAGGAAGCCAAAGAAGCTAAGAAAAGTTCCGGCGGCAGGCAGGAAAAGTCTACCATTGAAAAGGTGCTGGATAATTCTGTTACAAGGCAGATAGGTCGTACGGCTGCCAATGTGATTACCCGTAGTTTACTGGGGGCATTGGGACTGGGTGGAAAGAGTAGTAAGAAGAAGAGCAGCAGCTGGTTTTGACCTGGATCTGTTGGATCTAAAGGATTGGAAGGATGCCTTTGCTTAGCATGGTAATTTGATCAAACCTTTTTCATCTACAAATATTATTTGTTCGGCCTGGAGGTAATTGATGACCTGCCAGGCTTTTTCTTTTTTGATGCCATTGAGCTGAACCAATACTTCATCGGCGGTAAGGCTATTGGGTCCGATGATGGAGAGGATGCGCTGGTGTATCTGTTTAAATTCTTCGGTTGTTAAAGGCTGTTGCTGCCTGTTGAGACAGTTGTCGCAGATGCCGCATGGACGGGTGGTGTTGTCGCCAAAATAAGCAGCTATATACTGACTGCGGCATTGTTGCTTTTCACGGATATAGCGGATCATGGTATCTATGCGATTCTGGTATTGCTCCTTCCTTTTTTTGTAATTCACCATGTCGATCACCAGGTCTTCTGCTTTCACCCGGCGACGGAGGAAATACAACTGGGGTTTGTCTTTCTGTGGTATGTATTCAATGATGGCATTGGCATCGAGTATCTTTAGTTGGTTCACAATGTCGGTCTGCTCTTTTCTGAGCAGGTAAGCCAGGTTCTTTTCCTGAATGCCGACGGGCCCATCAAAGATGCCTTCATAGTGTCTTAACAGGGTTTTGATGAGTGGTTCCAATACGGGGCTGCTTTTTTCAAATTCATACAGCCATTGTTTATTGGTTACAAACTGAACTTTGGAAGGCAGGAATACCTGTTCATTAAAGCTAAGCCAACCATCCTGCTCCAGGGCTTTGATCACATAGGTGGTGAGCCAGGCATCCAGTTTGAACTTGCTCACAAAGTCGGTCACTTCAAAATTATAATACACCCCTTCTCCTGCGCCGGTAGGCACCTGCAGGTAATTTACAATGGCCTGGTATACGAGGCGGATGTCTTCGAGGGAAGGAAAACGAATGTCGGGCAGGGTTTCCAGGTCACCTACCTCTTTGTGATCGTGCAATAGAATAGCATAGGCTTTCTGGCCATCCCTGCCGGCGCGTCCTGCTTCCTGGTAATAGTTTTCCAGGCAATCAGGTACATCGGCATGGATCACGGTGCGCACGTTGGGCTTATCAATGCCCATCCCAAATGCATTGGTACAAACAATAACACGGGTATCATTCTTTATCCAGGCATCCTGTTTTTTGGTGCGCTCTTCCTGGGAGAGGCCTGCATGGTAGAAGTCGGCCTTGATGCCTTGCATGTTCAGCTGGTCGCTGAAGGTTTTGGTACGCTTGCGGCTTTTGCAATAAACAATACTGCTGCCGGGTACTTTCTGTAAAATATCTACGATCTTATTGATGCGGGCTTCCTGTGCAAATTGACTATAAGACAGGTTGGGCCGTTCAAAAGATTGGCGGAAGATGCGGGGTTGTTTAAACTCCAGCTTATCGCAGATATCCTGCTGCACGATGGGAGTAGCCGATGCGGTGAGGGCGAGGATAGGTATGCCCGGCAATTCGGCCCGAAGGGCTGCGATCCGCATATAGGGCGGCCTGAAATCATATCCCCATTGGGAAATACAATGGGCCTCATCAACTGCTACCAGGCTCACATCGAGGCCGGGCAGATATTCTTTGAAGAGCGAGGTTTCCAATCGCTCGGGCGATACATACAGGAATTTACAATTGCTTTCGGTAGCAACTTTGAGGGCATTGATCACATCCTTGCGGCCCATGCCGGCGTGGATGGCAAAAGCGGTGATGCCTTTTCTGCGGAGGTTCTCCACCTGGTCTTTCATCAGCGCGATCAGGGGACTGATAACAAGGCACAATCCATCCTTCGCCATGGCCGGTACCTGAAAGCAAAGGGATTTCCCTCCGCCTGTGGGCAATAAGGCCAGGGTATCTTTACCACTGAGCACAGCCGTAATGATCTCTTCCTGGAAGGGACGAAAGGAATCGTAACCCCAGTATTCTTTTAGTATGGAATGGATGTTGGGCATTGTCGGCAAACGGTCCCGCCAACGGGCGGGAGCAATCGGCAATGTGAGTCGCTGATTATTCCGGTACACGATGACTGGTTCACTGTCAGGTTACTTTTTTAACGAACAAACGTACTGAATTAATGCCTAATACCACATCACTAAGCCCCATCACCAAAGCGCCGAAGGTGGGGGTGAGTAATCCGAAGGCTGCCACGGGAATGGCAATGATATTATAAAAGAATGCCCAGAACAGGTTTTGTTTGATGGTCATGAAGGTATGTCTGCCCAATCCCAATGACAAGGGCAGGTTTTTGATGCCCTGGTTCATGAGCACTACATCGGCCGTTTGCACAGCAATCTGTGATGCTTCACTCAGTGAAATGCCAATGGTAGCTTTGGCCAGTGCCGGCGCATCATTGATGCCATCACCCACCATCGCGGTAGGGCCCTGCAGGGTAAGGTCTTCTACTACGGTCAATTTCTCTTCGGGTGTTTTTTCGGCAATCACTTCATCAATGCCGAGGAAGGTGGCCAGTTGCTGGCATTTGCCATAACGATCACCACTGAGCAGGATGGTACGTATATTTTTATGCCGCAGGTATTGCACTACCTGTATGGCTTCGGCGCGTATTTCATCTTTCACATCGATCCAGCCCAGCAGCTCCTCATTTTTCAGGACGTATACATTGTGGCTGTCTTCGCGGGTATGGGCCATGGCTATTCTGTAAGAGCCTGCCTGGTAAACATCGCCCTCTTTGGTGGTGGCCTTCATGCCTTGTCCTTTCACCTCGTCTATTTGCTGCCAGCGGATATTTTCGGGCTGCTTCCATTCAGCGGCAATGCTTTGTGCGATCGGGTGATTGGAATATTTCTCCAGGGAGACCACTATCTTTTTGAATTCATCCAGGGTGATATTTTCTGCCAGCAGTTTATAGTTAGCCACTACAAATTTGCCGGTGGTGAGGGTACCTGTTTTATCAAATACCACCTGCTTAATATTTCTGAACAGTTCCAGGCTTTTGGCGTTGCGGAAGAGGATGCCATTGCGGGCAGCCCTTCCCAGCCCTACTGCTATAGCGGCAGGTGTAGCCAGTCCCATGGCACAGGGGCAGGCAATGACCAGCACTGCAATGCTGCGCATGAGAGAGGCGGTGAAGTTTTGAAGTAGGATGAAATTGACGATAAATGTTACAGCAGCAATACCCAATACAACGGGTACAAAGATGGCGCTGATCTTATCGGCCATTTGCTGAACAGGTGGTTTTTCTCCCTGTGCTCTTTTAACCAGGTTGATGATATTGGCCAATACTGAATCTTTGGCTTCTGTAGTCACCTGGGCTCTTACGGTTCCATCAACCACGAGGCTGCCACCTATGAGCATATCCTTGGATTTCTTATGCAGGGGCATGCTTTCGCCGGTGAGGATGGCTTCATTGACGGTAGCTTCTCCGGCCAGAATCTTACAATCGGCGGGCACCTGCTCTCCGTTCTTGATGAGGATGAGGTCGCCGGAGCGGAGGGCGGTATTTTCTACCGGGAATACATTTTCCTGTCCTTCGTGGTAGGCGATCATATTGGCCATCACTTTTTGTGAACGGGCCAGTTTATTTAAAGCGCGTTGGGTGGATTGTATGGATGCGTCTTCCAGGAAATTGCCCAGGAATACGAGGGTAATGACAGAGGCTGCTGTTTCGTAAAAGAGAAAACCTGCGCCCAGGTTGAAAATGGTGCCAATGAGGCTGTATGCAAATGCGGCGGTGGCGCCAATGGCCACCAGCACATTCATATTGGGCATACCATTGCGGATACTTTTGATGGCGCTGCGGCCGAAGAAATCCATGCCTACGATGAAGACAGGCAGGCAAAGAGCCAGCTGTATCCATGGATTCATGAGCCAATGGATATGGACCCATTTGTCCAGCATATGGAGCATAAGGGGAGCCGTAAAAAGGAGGCAGAATAAGAAACGCTGTTTGTGGTTGGACAGGAATTTCTTTTTGGAAGGGGTGATGTCGCCTTCCTCATCATGAACGGTATAACCCAGGGATTCCAGGCCTTTTGCGATCTGCTGGCTGGGCGTGTTGCCGCCATTGATGCCGAAACTTACGTCGCCACTGGCCAGGCTCACTTTCACATCCGCCATACCTTCTTTTTCAAGGTACTTATGGATGGTGAGTGCGCAGTTAGAACAGGTCATGCCTTCAACTTTCCAATTCACTGTTTTCATTTACTTGCCGGGTTTTGATCTCTCTATGATTATACTGCAGGATCATTTCCCGATCGTACAGTTCATAGTAATGGGTGTTCTTAAAGGTTGGCTGGCAATTCATAGCATTTCTATGGTGGGTATCGCATCGGGGTCTCTGCAAATTTACCGCGTAATGGCGGCAGCTCGATATGAATCTACGATTAATATCTTTACCGGGTTGCAATTTCCTGCGGACATTTTCCTAAAAGACTGGCCCCGGCTGTATCTTTGCCGCCTATGGAAATACGGTTTACGCTGGATGGTATTCAGGAGGCGGCCAGGCAGTTCTGGCAGGCCGGGGATGGGGCCAGGGTCTTTGCTTTCCATGGTGCTATGGGAGCCGGCAAAACTACTTTTATCCACGCCCTGTGTGATGTGAAAGGGGTGACGAGTACGGTGGGCAGTCCTACTTTTTCCATCATCAATGAATATGTATGGCCGGGCGGATCGATGTTTCACATTGATCTATATCGCCTGAAAGATGAGGAGGAAGCTGTTCAGGCGGGTGTGGAAGACTGCCTGTATTCGGGCAAGATCTGCCTGGTGGAATGGCCTGAAAGGGCAGCGCCCATTTTCCCGGATGATACCGTTCCTGTTTTCATCAGCACCATTGATCCTCAAACCCGTGTTCTGAGGATAGGGGATAAATGAGTATATTTGATGGCTTTCTATCATAAGTTTAATCAACAGCAACCTGAAAACTGAAAAACGCTTCATGTCTCAGCAAAAACCACACATCAGCACCTCTTTCAGTTACGAAACACTTGAAGAAAAGCTAGATATAAAACCCAAGGGCGCACAATTACATATTGGTATTCCCAAAGAGACCGCTTTCCAGGAGAACAGGATTGCGCTCACACCAGAAGCTGTGGGTGTGTTGATCAGCAACGGACATGATGTGATCATTGAGCACAATGCGGGGGAAGCTGCTCATTACCGCGACCGGGATTATAGTGAAGCCGGTGCCCGGATTGTCTACGACAAAGCTGAAGTATTTAAATCGCCCATATTGGTGAAGAGTGCTCCTGTGGTGGAGGAAGACCTTCCTTACCTGCAATTCAACCAGGTGATCATTTCGCCCATTCATCTTTCGGCTATGAAGGCCGAGCTGTTGCAGAAGATGATGGACAAGCGTATTACTGCTATTTCATTCGAGACTTTAAAAGATGACAGCGACAGCCTGCCCATTGTACGTAGCATGAGTGAGATTGCGGGAAGTGCGGTGATGCTGATCGCAGCGCAGTACCTGGGTTCGGCCAATCACGGCAAAGGGGTATTGCTGGGAGGTATATCGGGTATTCCGCCCACCAAGGTAATCATCCTGGGAGCTGGTATTGTAGGGGAGTTTGCTGCCCGTGCGGCCCTGGCGCTGGGTGCTTCTGTAAAAGTATTTGACAATAGTGTATACCGTTTGAAGCGGTTGCAGAACAATATCGGTCAGCGCATGTGGACCTCTGTGATGGAGCCGCGCATCCTGGCCAAGCAGTTAAAGACCTGCGAGGTAGCAGTAGGGGCCCTGGCCTCTCAAAGTGGCCGTACACCAGTGGTGGTGACGGAAGAAATGGTGAGCAATATGCGCCCCGGGAGTGTAGTGATTGATGTGAGTATTGATCGCGGAGGGTGTTTTGAAACATCGGAAATAACCAGTCATGAGCAGCCCATCTTTATGAAGTATGGGGTTATTCATTACTGTGTGCCCAATATACCTTCGGGATTTGCCCGTACGGCTTCTCAGGCCATCAGCAATGTATTGATGCCGTTGTTGCTGGAAGCAGGCGATGAAGGTGGTTTTGAAAGCCTGGTATGGCATAAGGTGCACCTTCGCAGCGGTATCTATATCTTCAAGGGAGCGCTTACTAATTTTCACCTCAGTCAGCGTTTTGATCTCAAGTATACCGATCTGAATTTGCTGATCGCAAGCCAGCGGTAAGGTTATTTATAATCAAGGATGCTGATCTTCTCTTTGCAGAATCCATATTCCTGGATATCATTACTGCTTACAATAACGAGTCGGTTGGTACAATAATCGTTGATGAGTTGCTGATAGAGGGCTACGCCTTCTGCATCGAGGTTGGTGCAGGGTTCATCGAGTAGTACGCAGGGTACATCACTGAAGATGGCCTGTGCCAGCTTGACTCGTTGCTTCATTCCACTGCTATAATAACGGATCTGTTTGCCGGCTGCTTTGCTGAGGCCCACTATTTCTATGGCCCGGGAGATTGTAATGCCGGGCAGGAATGGTTTGAACTGGGTATGGAAAGTCAGGAATTCAGTGGCAGTCATTTCTTCAATAACTTCCAGGTAGGGCGCCGCGATGGCTATGTGTTGATAAAGATTGTCCGTGGATAGTTTTCCGTTGCCGGTGATGGCTGGCCGTTGGCCCTTGCCTGGTACTTCATATCCAAGATCGCCTTCACTCATCATGAGCGCCCCACCTATCACTTGTAGTAAAGTAGATTTACCCGAGCCATTGGGGCCGGTGATGGCATAGGCATTGCCAGTAGTAAATTCGTAAGAAACGTTACGGAATATCCAATCGCGGTTGAATCGTTTGCCGGCTTTAGTCAGCGATATCTTCATCCAGGCTGCCTTTTACATAGCGTTTAATGATACCACGACCACTTTCACGGATGAAGGTCACGATCTCATCGCGCTCGTCTGTTGCAGGGAATTCTTCTTCCAGGAATTCGAGGGCCTGGCTGGTATTCATTCCTTTGTTGTAGATAACACGATATATATCCAGGATGTGATTGATCTTGTCGATGGTAAAGCCCCTGCGTTTAAGACCTACTGAGTTGGCGCCGGAGTAGCTCAAAGGCTGACGGCCCGCTTTAATGTAGGGAGGAACATCTTTACCTACCAGTGAACCGCCACTTACGAAGGCATGCTGTCCGATCTTCACAAACTGGTGAACGGCGCACATGCCACCGAGAATAGCCCAGTCGCCCACTTCTACGTGACCGGCCAACTGGGTGTTGTTGCTGAGTACGCAATAGTTACCGACCACACAATCGTGTGCCAGGTGACTGTAGGCCATAATAAGGCTGTTGTTGCCTACTTTGGTTCTCCAGCTATCTTTGGTGCCCCTGTTGATGGTTACAAATTCGCGTATGGTGGTGTTGTCACCTATTACAACAATGGTATCCTCTCCTTCAAATTTGAGATCCTGGGGCATGGCTGCGATTACAGCGCCGGGAAATATGCGACAGTTTTTACCGATGCGGGCGCCTTCCATGATGGTTACGTTGCTGCCGATCCAGGTGCCTTCACCAATTTCTACATTCTGGTGAATGACGGTGAATGGATCGATCTTTACGTTGGTAGCCAACCTGGCATTGGGATGAATGTAGGTATGAGGATGGATCATTGTATTGACGTTCTTAAGTGTAGCCTGAAATTGGCTTTTTGGAGCGACGGACATTGGTTCCCCCTGGGAATCCGGCTTATGTTCGCCTGGCGTATACTTATGGATTGGTTGATGTTTGATATTAAAAGATTGTACTAAAATAGACAAAAGTCATGCAATTAACCCCTATAATCAAATATAATTTATTCTGTTTAAGAGGGTATAATCGCTCTAATCGCTTCGTTAGCCACGTTTTACCAGTTGTGCCATCAAATCTCCCTCTGTTGCGATCTTGTTGCCGATGTATACTTTTCCTCTCATTTCGCAGATTCCACGACGTATTGGAGCTATCAACTCCATTTTTAAAATCATAGTATCTCCGGGTACTACTTTTTGCTTGAACTTAACATTGTCGATCTTTAGAAAGTAAGTGTCATATTCTCCGGGGGGCATGGCATTGATACAAAGAATGCCGCCTGTTTGTGCCAGCGCTTCTACCTGTAATACACCAGGCATTACCGGATTGCCCGGAAAATGGCCCTGGAAAAACGGCTCATTAAAGGTGACATTTTTGATACCCACTATGTGACGATCGCTCAATTCAATGATCTTATCGACCAATAAGAAGGGAAAACGATGTGGTAATGTCTTTTCTATTTGCTGTAACGTATAAACCGCCGGTTGGTTTGCATCGTATACAGGAATATCTTTTACGTGCTTATTCTTTTTAATGTATTGCTTGATCTTGCGTGCAAAGTCAACGTTGGTGCTATGACCGGGACGGTTAGCAATGATATGTGCCTTGATGGGATAACCGATCAGGGCCAGATCACCTACAACATCGAGCAATTTGTGGCGTGCGGGTTCATTGGAAAAACGCAGCTCCAGGTTATTGAGATAACCTTCGCTTTTCACTTCCATTTTCTTGCGGCCAAAAGCTTTTGCCAGGCGCTCCATTTCTCCGTCTGTAACAGGTTTATCTACTACCACGATGGCATTGTTGATATCGCCACCCTTGATAAGATTATGTTCCAATAGCATTTCCAGCTCGTGGAGGAATACGAAAGTACGGGAGGAGGCTATTTCAGTTCTGAACTCCTGCATAGATTTAAGACCTGCGTGTTGTGTTCCCAACACGGGACTATTAAAGTCTATGAGTGTAGTGATCTTGTATTCCGTTGCAGGGAGGGCTGTCATTTCCACCCTTTTCTTTTCGTCGTAGTGGGTAATATTGGTATCGATGGTGTACCAGGCTTTGGCAGCCTCTTGTTCTACTACACCCACTTCTTCGATGATCTCAACAAAGGGGGAAGAGCTACCGTCAATAATTGGGATCTCCGGTCCATTCAGTTCGATGAGGCAGTTGTCGACGCCCATGCCTACCAGGGCTGCAAGGATATGTTCGATGGTGCTTACTTTGGCGCCATTGTCTTCGAGGGTAGTACCGCGGGAAGTATCGGTAACCAGCTCACAATCAGCCTTAATAACGGGCTGACCGGGAAGGTCGATACGCTGGAACTGGTATCCAAAGCCTGCATTGGCTGGTTTTAGGGTCATGTCGACGTTGATGCCGGTATGTAATCCGGTACCAGAAATGCTTACTGCGGAACCTAAAGTATGTTGTTTATCCGGATTGAAGGTAGCGTCCATTCTTGTTTTTTAAAGGATCGCGCAAAGATAACAGAAAGTT
This sequence comes from uncultured Paraflavitalea sp., assembly GCA_966211765.1. GTDB lineage: Bacteria > Bacteroidota > Bacteroidia > Chitinophagales > Chitinophagaceae > Paraflavitalea. The sequence goes on along the minus strand of CBIHOV010000007.1, from coordinate 135,722 downwards.
TGTTTGCGGGGTGTAGTTTGTATGATTGTTTCCCCTAAAGGCTTGTTAATGAACATGTCTGTGTGCCCTGCAGGTTCGTGGGAACAGGACCCAGGGTGAGGAACAGGCATGAATGATCGCTGTATCGGGGATAGGTTGCCCCTGTATCTGACACGGAGTATATATGGAGCTTCCCAGGAACTGGGTCTCGATGAAGTCCCGATAAGGTCCCGAAAAGGTCTCGATAAGGTCCCGATAAGGGTGCTGGTGGTGGTTACAGGTTTACTTTTTCAGCAAGTAGCTGCTGTACCAGTTTTTCCAGTTCTTTGATCCGTTTTTCCATGTCCGGGAGGTTGCGGCTGAGGGCCTGACTCCGGAGGGTGCTGGTATAATCGAATGCGGGAGAACCAGTTACGGCTGTATTGGGTGTTTTAATGGATTTGCTCACACCGCTTTGGGCATTGATGCGGGCGCCATCGGCTATAAAAAGGTGGCCTACAATACCTGCCTGGCCCCCGATCATTACATTATTACCCAGTTTGGTGCTACCGCTTACCCCTGCCTGTGCAGCAATAATGGTATTGTTGCCTACTTCCACATTGTGGGCTATCTGGATCAGGTTGTCCAGTTTGGCGCCTGATTTAATGAGGGTAGAGCCCATGGTGGCGCGGTCGATCGTTGCATTGGAACCTATTTCCACAAAATCTTCAACGATCACATTGCCGATCTGGGGCACTTTTTTGAAGCTGCCATCGGCCAGGGGAGCGAAGCCGAAACCGTCGCTGCCTACTACTGTACCGGCGTGAATGGTTACATTCTTACCCACCACGCAATCGTGGTAGACTTTTACACCGGGGTGGATGATGGTATTGTCGCCAATCTTTACATGATCGCCAATGAAGGCGTTGGGGAATATTTTTACATTGTTGCCCAATGTTACGTGCTCTCCAATATAACTGAATGCTCCAACGAATATGTTCTGCCCCAGTTTGGCCGTTTTGGCGATATAGCTTGGTTCCTGAATGCCAGCCATTTGCTGGGTCACCATTTCCTGGTATTTGGACAGAAGGGTGGCAAAGGCGGAATAGGCATCCGGAACGCGGAGCAGGGTAGCGTTGACGGTTTGCTTCAGTTCCTGGGATGCATTGATGATCACAATGGATGCACCGGTGCTGTATAAGTAATCTTCGTATTTGGGATTGGCGAGGAATGCAAGCTGGCCATTTTGGGCTTCTTCAATTTTTCCGAAAGATCCAACGGAGGTATTAGCATCGCCTTCGATGGTTGCGTTTATGAGCATGGCTATTTGGGCGGCCGTAAATTGCATGGTAATACTTTTATTAGCTGTGAGCTACGAGATCAATTTAAATAGCAAATGTAATATTTTTTTACAGGGCTTGCGAGTGCCTGGTGAATCAGGGCATTGTCGACCTTTGAAATGTCTTTTGCCGTGCCGTCTTTAAACAGGATATTGATCCTTTCTTCCCGGGGATCGTAGGTGGTGTTTTCGGCTACGCCACTGAACAGAAAGTAATGGCAATCCCGCTCCTCGATTTGCATTTCGCGGCAAATCCTGTTCCGTTGTTCCTCCATCCAGGCAGGATTAACAGGAGTGGCCGTTAATTTAACTTTTAATAGGCGGCGGGTGACGAGACAATCGCAGAGTTTGGCCAATACCCGATCCTCATGGAACATCCAGTTTTTGATGGTGGCCAGTACATCATAGTCGTCGAGCAGACAAAATTGTTCCAAATGGGCCTCAATGGAGGTAACGTTATCGTGGTTTTGTAAAAAGAAATCAAATACGGGTGAGGTAGACCTAACGGTTATTCCCCTGGTAATAAGTTCCTGTGCCCTTTCTACGATCTTGACAAGCATTTTTTCGGCACAGAGCACTGTTTTATGGAGATATACCTGCCAGTACATCAGCCGGCGGGATACGAGGAATTTCTCAATGGAATAAATGGCTTTTTCTTCTACCATGAGTTCATCGTTCTGCACGGTGAGCATCTTGAGGATACGGTCGTAGCCAATTACGCCTTCGGACACCCCGGTAAAGAAGCTATCGCGGGTGAGGTAGTCCATGCGGTCTACATCCAACTGGCCCGAAATAAGCTGGTGGAGGAAGGGTTTATGGTATTTATTGGTAAAAATGTCGATGGCCAGGGAGAGTGCTCCATCAAGTTCATTGTTTAATATTTCCATGATCCGGATGGAGATGGTTTCATGGTGAATGCCTTTCAGGAGTTTGTTTTCCAAGGCATGGGAGTAGGGCCCGTGGCCCACATCGTGCAGCAGGATGGCTATTTTGGCGGCTACTTCCTCTTCCGGGGTCACACTCACGCCTTTATTCTTCAGCTCATGAAGTGCATTGCACATGAGGTGGTAGGCCCCCAGGGAGTGGTGCAGGCGGGTATGAACGGCGCCCGGGTATACCAATTGGGCAAATGCCATTTGGTGAATGCGGCGTAAACGCTGGTACCAGGGATGGGCTATTACCTTAAAAATAAGGGGATGGTCGAGGGTAATAAAGCCGTAAACAGGGTCATTAATAATCTTTCTAATGCCAGATGCCATTTCGCTGCTTGCTGTTTTGTTAAAATTACTGCTAAAAGGAGCTGACAAAAGTACAGATTAACTGATTGCACCGGGAATAATGTATTTTGGAGGAGAATACAGAAGACAGAATTTAGAATACAGAATCCGGGCGCGGCCTGGGAGGCGAGCGTTCAGAATAGGGAGCCGAGAGGCTGGAACCGGAGGCCGTGAGGGGGAGTTTGGAGAAGGGTGGCTTTCGAATTGCTGCTAATAGTACAGGTAACCTTTATAACAACAACAACAACTATTAAAAAAATTACATGGCATTAGGAAAGATACTCTGGGTTGATGATGAAATAGAAAGTTTGCAATCTCAAATACTGTTCTTGCAGAATAAAGGATATGAAGTAAGTGCACTGACCAATGGATTTGATGCGGTGGATTTTGTGCGCGATAATATTGTAGACGTAGTATTGCTGGATGAGAGCATGCCGGGCATTACGGGCCTGGAGACCATTGCAAAAATAAAGGAGGTCAACCAACATATTCCGATTGTCATGATCACCAAGAATGAAACGGAAAACCTGATGGATGAGGCCATTGGCAGCCAGATCACGGATTACCTGATCAAACCGGTCAACCCCAACCAGGTATGGTTGAGTTTGAAGAAGATCATTGATAATAAGAGACTGGTGGCTGAAAAGACCACGACGGCTTACCAGCAACAGTTTCGCAATTTATTTATGGCGCTTAACAGCAGCCCGGACTATAATGAATGGATGGAGATCTATAAAAAGCTGGTATACTGGGAGCTGGAAATGGAGAAAAGTGACAGTCCGGAAATGCAGGAAGTGTTTCAGTCGCAGAAAAGTGAAGCGAATAATGAGTTTTTCAAGTTCATCTCCAGGAACTACACCAAGTGGGTGGGACCTAAATCTGTAGAAGGGCCGGTGATGTCACATACCTTGTTTAAATACAAGGTAATGCCGCATGTGGAAAAAGGGGTGCCTACGTTTTTTCTGCTGATCGATAACCTGCGTTTTGATCAATGGAAGGCCATACAGCCCATTTTTGCAGAGAGCTTCCGTATTCTGGAAGAGGAGAGCTTTTACAGCATTCTGCCTACTGCTACGCAATATGCCCGGAATGCCATTTTTAGTGGTTTACTTCCCATGGATATTGAGAAAGCATACCCTCAACAATGGAAGAATGACGATGAAGAAGGCGGCAAAAACCTGTTTGAGGAGGAATTTTTCCGTGGGCAACTGAAAAGGATGAAACGGGATGATGTGCGCTTTTCCTATACCAAGATCCTGAATAACCAGGCTGGTCAGGACCTGGTGAATAATATCCATAACCTGCTGACTAATGACCTGAACATCATCGTATATAATTTTGTGGATATGTTGAGCCATGCACGCACAGAAATGGAAGTGCTGAAAGAGCTGGCGGGAGACGAGATCAGTTATCGTTCTGTGACCAAAAGCTGGTTTGAGCATTCACCGTTGCACCAGGCGTTGAAGAAGATAGCGGATAAGAAGATCAATATTGTATTGGCTACCGACCATGGCAGTGTGCGGGTAAAAACGCCGGCCAAGGTAATTGGAGATAAGCAAACCACTACGAACCTGCGCTATAAACACGGCCGTAACCTTAATTATGAGCACAAAGAGGTATTGGCATTCCGTGATCCCAAAGAAGCTGGATTACCGGTGCCTACGGTGAATTCTTCTTTCATCTTTGCGAAGGAAGACCTGTTTCTGTGTTATCCTAACAATTACAATTATTATGTGAATTATTACCGGAATACCTTTCAGCATGGCGGGGTGAGCCTGGAAGAGATGATCGTGCCGGTGATCAAGATGACGAATAAGTAGGGCGCGGCAGCAATCGGCAATCGGCAGTCGGCAATCGGCAATATGGGAGCGTAAGTAGGTAAATTTGGTCATTTTGTGGATTGCTGGCCAGGAGCTGAGTAGATTTAGTTGGTTTACTTTTTGTGTAGTGGCATTAAATCGGGGTGTTTTTGATGATTATTGTGAGAAGTGGCTGATTTTCTGTCCACTGAGTGTGGAAAACATTAATAGCCTATAAACTGTGTACCGCAGACATTTGGCTAATTTTGGTAGTGAACTTTGGTAGTACGACTATGAAATATACCCAGAACACATTGGATAAGATTGAACGGATACTTGACGAGGTGGAGTATGTGGTGCGCTATGAGCGGGGCAATTTCCAAAGCGGCTATTGTATCCTTGAAGCCAGAAAGGTGGTGGTGTTGAATAAGTTCCTGCAAATGGAGGGACGTATCAATACCCTCATTGATCTGATCCCCCAATTGAATATTGATCCCGATACTCTTTCTTCGGAAGTGCGCAGAACCTATGAGGATGTGCTGGCCAGGCATGCTGCAGCAGAGAAGTAGGAAGATGTCCCCATACTTCGTATTTTTATCGCGTGAGTTATCCTTTATTAAAGATCACTTTTTTAGGAACGGGAACCAGTAGTGGCGTTCCTATGATAGCCTGCGATTGCCCTGTGTGCCAATCGCCCGACAAAAAAGACAAAAGACTTAGGGCAAGCATCCTGGTACAGTCGGCTACTACTACCCTGGCGGTAGATGCCGGGCCCGATTTTCGTTACCAGATGTTGCGTGCGAATGTTAAGCACCTGGATGCCATTGTTTTTACACATCCCCATAAAGATCATGTAGCGGGCCTGGATGATGTACGGGCCTTTAATTTCTTCTCCCAGCAGCCCATGAAGGTATTTGCGAATGAAATGACCCAGGAAGTGATCATCCGGGAGTTTCCCTATGCGTTTTATGAAACCAGGTATCCGGGTGTTCCGGAGATCCAACTCAATACGATCGACCAAACGCCTTTTATGGTTGGGGATATCCTCGTCACCCCCGTGCAGGTATGGCATTTAAAAATGCCGGTATTGGGATTTCGTTTTGGGAAATTTACCTATATCACAGATGCCAACAATATTGACCCTGCTGAGAAAGATAAGATACGCGGCAGTGAAGTGTTGGTGCTAAATACCTTGCGGAAAGAAAAGCATATTTCCCATTATAGTCTTTCTGAAGGCATTGATGTAGCCCGGGAATTAGAGATGCCACAAACCTATTTTACCCACCTCAGTCACCAGATGGGCAGGCACGCCGATGTGGAAAATGAACTGCCGGAAGGTATTAACCTCGGTTGGGACGGCCTGGTGATAAATCTATAAAATATTTTAACCGTATGTTTATTTGTAGCAGCAGCAGATAACGCTGCCGGCTACCGCATATGCTATGAAAAACAACTTCAAGGAGTATTTCAATTTCTCCAAAAAAGAAAGGACAGGTATCATTGTATTGCTGGTATTGATTTTCGCCACCATTGTCATCCCCTATTTATTGCCTGCTCCTCCTGTGCAAACCGATCAGGCGGCCTTTGAAAAATTACGCCAGCAGATAGCAGAATTGGAGACTGTGAACGACGCGGCTGAGGGTGAAAACGGCCAATCCGGCTATTATGCCCGGGCTGCAGAAAAGCCTGCACAGCCGGCAGAGCTGTTTACATTTGACCCCAATACATTGCCGGTAGAGGGATGGGTTAGATTGGGCGTGCGGGAGCGTACTGCCCAAACCATTCAGCATTACCTGTCGAAGGGAGGACATTTTCGCCTTCCGGAAGACCTGTTTAGGATATATGGTCTGAAAAAGGAGGAAGCGGAGCGGTTGGTGCCCTATGCGCAGATACGGACGGCAGAACCTGCTATGGGACGGGTGGGGGGCAGGTTTGTGACTGATTCAGGCTCCGGAAAATATAAAAAAGAGGGATACGCCAAACCAGCTGTCATTGATATCAACACTGCCGATACTGTGGCATTTATTGCTTTGCGGGGCATTGGCAATAAACTGGCTCAGCGAATTGTTCATTTCAGGGAGAAATTGGGTGGTTTTCATGCAGTGGAGCAGGTAGGGGAAACTTATGGGTTACCCGATTCTACTTATCAGCAGATCAGGCAATTTTTGCAGTGTTCACCTGCTGTTGTACGCACCCTAAATATTAATACAGCAGATGTAGATGCACTCCGGCAACATCCTTATATTCGTTGGGCACTGGCCAATGCCATTGTGCAGTTCAGGGGGCAACATGGGGCCTATCAGGCTGTGGATCAGTTATTGCAGATCAATATTGTAACCCCCGAAATACTGGAGAAAATAAGGCCATACCTGGCGCTTCAGTGAAGGGGAAATATTTATTATATTTTAGCGCTAACAATTGTTAGTTTTTCAAAAATAGTATTTATCTTGCAACAGCCTCTAAGGGTTCTTGCCAACGAATTTATCTTATGAATTTCGAGACTTCTGAATTAACACAACAGGTAGCACAGACTGCCCGGGATTTTGCGCAGCAACATATCAAACCCTATGTAATGGACTGGGATGAAAGCCAGGAGTTTCCGCTTCAGGTATTCAAGGAGATGGGTAAACTGGGTTTGATGGGTGTGCTGGTGCCTGAAAAGTATGAAGGTGCGGGGCTTAGCTATTTTGAGTATGTAGCTATTTTACAGGAAATAGGAAAGGTTTGCGGGTCCATCGCATTGAGCGTGGCTGCCCATAATTCTCTTTGCACGGGCCATATTATGGCTTTTGGCAATGAGGAACAGAAGCAAAAATACCTTCCTAAACTGGCTACTGCTGAATGGCTGGGCGCCTGGGGATTGACTGAGCCCAATACCGGTAGTGATGCCGGTAATATGAAAACCACCGCTGTGCGGGATGGCGATCATTGGGTACTGAATGGTACCAAATGCTGGATTACTCATGGTAAGAGTGGTGATGTGGCGGTTGTGATTGCACGTACAGGTGAGCCGCGATCGAAAGACAATGCGACCGCTTTTGTGGTTGAGCGCGGTACGCCAGGCTTTTCAGGTGGTAAGAAAGAAAATAAGCTGGGTATGCGGGCCAGTGAGACCGCAGAAATGATCTTCGATAATTGCCGGATACCGGATGCCAACCGGCTAGGCGAAGTGGGTGCAGGATTTAAGCAATCGCTGAAGGTGCTGGATGGCGGACGTATTTCGATAGCGGCGTTGTCACTGGGTATTGCTAAAGGTGCCTATGAAGCATCTGTACAATATTCCAAGGAGCGCTACCAGTTTGACCAGCCGATCTCCAGTTTCCAGGGTATCTCTTTTAAGCTGGCAGACATGGCTACAGAAATAATGGCGGCCGAGTTACTTACGCTGCAGGCCTGTGATCTTAAGATAAGAGGTCAGCAGATGACGAAGGAAGCGGCCATGGCTAAATATTATGCCAGTGAGGTAGCAGTGAAAGTGGCCAATGATGCAGTACAAATATTCGGGGGATATGGTTATACCAAAGATTTCCCGGCTGAAAAATATTACCGCGATAGTAAATTATGTACTATCGGAGAAGGTACCTCTGAAATCCAGAAACTGGTTATTTCCAGAGAAGTTTTGAGAGCCTAAAGGTTACGAAAGGTTGCTTGTCACGTCAAAGGGCCCCGTTGGTTGCGGGGCCTTTTTTTTATGCTCAATCACAAGATCTGGCCGTACGGCGTGGGATCATAATTATTCGTTATGTATTGGCGTGACTGGATCTCATAGCTTTTCTGGCGAAAAATTCTTGCACTGGCAGTCTTTGCATTGTAACTTTAAAGTATGAGCAAAGAAGTCAGTTTTATATGGCGGGGCTTCTTCCTTTTATTGGTCGTGCTGACCGGAATGGGTATTGCTCAGTTGTTAATTCCTGCAAAGAAAACCAGTGCTGATGCAGGCGCTACTTCCTCTACCGCAGAACAGGGTAACACTTTTAATTCTCCCTATTATAATGCCCGTGGGCAACAATTATTCAAGGCGAACTGTGCGGTGTGTCATCCCATTGAAAAGAGCGTAGGGGATATGCTTGATATAACACACGTAGAAGACCGGATAAAAGATAAACCCCTCCTGCGTGGTTGGATCAGGAATAATGATTCTGTGCTGAAAACAGGGAACCGATATTTTACCAGGCTATATGAAAATTGGAATAAGGTCAATCAGCCTGCATTCCCAGCATTGAGTGATCAGGACATTGATGAAATACTGGAGTATATCTGGCGGCACAGAAAGTAACAAGCTTGATTAAAACTTTTCGCATGAATAAAGAAGTTGGTTTTATCTGGCAGGGCTTCTTCCTTTTGCTGGTGGTATTAACGGGTATGGGTGTTGTGCGATTATTGACCTCAATGCAGGGTGAATTTGTAGTGTCGGGAGGTGAGTGTGGTACAGTTGCAGTTGCTTCGGTTGAGGTTACAAAACATACAGAAGAAACCAGGGCAGGCGCCCAGTTGTTTAATGATAATTGTGGAGCATGCCATAAAGTAAATAAGGACCTTACAGGGCCGGCTCTGGAAGGGATTGAAGAGCGAGTAAAGGATAAAAAATTGTTATACGGTTGGATCAAGAATAATGGCGCTGTGCTGGAAACAGGCAATAGGTATTTTAATGAGCTGTATGTTAAATGGAATAAAACGCCCATGAGTATTTTCCCTACCTTGACGGACAAGGAAATTGATCAGATACTTGCCTATATCAAGGCGTATAAAGTAGCGCTTCCCATAGCATCGAATTAAGGCATAAAGTCGTCATCATCTTTCTTCGCGTATTTGTCGAATACTTTATCAATAGCGCCGCCGAAGATGGGAAACTTTTCTTTGGCGAAGTTCTTCACGATCTCCACGGCTTTATAAGCCTGCTTTTCTGTAAGTCCCTCTGCCATGAGTTTTTTGATCAGTTCATCCATTGTAAGTAGAATTTAAGTTGGCTACTAAAAAAAACAGAGGCATAAAATATGCCTCTGTAAATTAATGGAAATATATTTAATGAAGCCTAGGCTACTTTCAGCAGGCTCATTTTGCTCTTGTCGAATTTCTTCACAGCATATTCCAGGGTGAGGTGGAATACCTGCTGTTTGGAAGAAGGCATTTCAAACATGGCATCGGTGAGGATGCTTTCGCAGATGCTGCGCAAACCCCTTGCTCCCAGCTTGTACTCCAGGGCTTTGTCGACCATGAAATCCAGCACATCTTCATCCACATTCAACTGGATATTTTCCAATTCAAACAGTCGCTTGTATTGTTTGAGCAATGCGTTCTTGGGTTCTGTAAGAATAGAACGCAGGGTTGGTTTATCCAGCGGATTGAGGTGTGTAACAACCGGCAAACGGCCCAGTAATTCTGGTATCAGGCCAAAAGACTTAAGGTCGGTGGCATTGATGTACTGCAGCAGGTTCTTTTTCATGAACTCCTGCAGGTCCTTATTTACGTTGAATCCGATGGCATTGGTATTTACCCGGCGGGCGATCACCCTGTCGATACCATCGAACGCGCCTCCGCAAATGAAGAGGATATTCTGGGTATTGATCTTGATGAGCTTCTGCTCGGGGTGCTTACGGCCTCCCTGTGGCGGTACAAGTACATCAGTACCTTCCAGCAGCTTTAACAAACCTTGTTGCACACCTTCACCACTTACATCGCGGGTGATGGAAGGATTATCGCCTTTGCGGGCAATCTTATCGATCTCATCAATGTATACGATACCTCTTTCTGCAGCGGGAACATCATAGTTACAAACCTGAAGCAGGCGGGTCAGGATGCTTTCAACATCTTCACCTACATAGCCAGCTTCTGTAAAGACGGTAGCATCTACAATAGCAAAAGGAACATTGAGTAATTTGGCAATGGTCTTTGCCAACAGGGTTTTACCGGTACCGGTTTCGCCCACCATTACGATGTTGCTTTTTTCGATATCTACTTCGCCTTCTACAACTTTTTGCTGAAGACGTTTATAGTGGTTGTAAACAGCTACTGCCAATACCTTTTTCGCATCATCCTGTCCAATAACGTATTCATCGAGGAAGCGTTTTACTTCCACAGGTTTCTTTACGTTTAGCTTGAAAGAAGGAGATGCTGTGGGTGTCTCACTTCGGATCATGAGTTCCTGCTCAATGATCTCCCGGGCATGCTCAACACAGTTCTCGCAAATATGCCCTTCCTGGCCGGCAATAAGGATCTTTACCTCATCACGGCTACGCCCACAAAAAGAACAATGTAAGGTTGTCTTTGCCATTAGTATATTAATCTCCGGCTACAAAGGTATTCAAAGGGACTTCCAAATCCAAGTAAATAGCCAGTGGCCGGGATATTGGGTGATTTAGAAGGGCTCAAAGAGGTTAGTCGTTGAGCCCTAATGTGTTATATTTTCTCTACAATCTTGTCTACAATGCCGTATTCAATGGCTTCTTTGGCATCCATCCAGTAATCCCGGTCAAAATCCTTCAGGATCTGTTCGGGCTTTTTACCGCAATTCTCAGCCAGTATTCTTGCACTGATCTCTTTAACCCTCTTGGTTTGTTTGGCTTGTATCTCCAGATCGGCGCTTACGCCCTGGATATGACCTCCCAGGCTAGGCTGGTGGATCATTACTTCGCCGTGTGGATAGATGTACCGGCTGCCTTTGGTACCGCCGCTGAGCAGGATGGATCCCATGGATGCCGCCAGACCCATACAGATGGTACTTACGGGGCTTTTCAGCATTTTCATGGTATCATAGATCACCATGCCGCTGGTTACGATGCCACCTGGGCTATTGATGAAGAATTTGATCTCTGTTCCAGGCTTATCAGCATCCAGGAGCAACAGTTTGGCAGTAACATCCCTGGCTGATTTGTCATCAACCACGCCCCACAGGTAAACACTGCGGGTTTCGAAGAAGTATTGTTCCAGCCTTTTGCTGAACATCATCAGGTCGGACTTAGGCTGCTCTTCTTTTTCATCATCTTCATCGTCCATTCGGTAAGGATTCACTGAATATTTTGAGTAGTTCATATGTTAATCTGTTGTTTGTGGTTAGTCTTCTTTTTTCTCTTTACGTGGGTTGATGAGCAACACTTCATCTACCAGGCCGTATTCTTTGGCTTCCAGTGAAGTGAGCCAGTAGTCGCGTTCGCAATCCTTTTCTACCTGCTTGTTGGTTTTGCCGGTATGATAGGAAATGATGTCATACAGGTTCTTCTTGATCTTCTTGATCTCGTTGACCGTGATCTCGATATCGCTGGCCTGTCCGCCGATAGCGCCACTGGGCTGGTGCAACATCACCCGGCTATGTTTTAAGGCCGTACGTTTGCCCTTGGTACCAGCGCAGAGCAGGATAGCTGCCATGGAGGCTGCCATACCGATACAGATGGTAGATACGTCGGGAGTGATGTATTGCATGGTATCATATACGCCGAGGCCGGAGTATACGCTACCGCCGGGAGAGTTGATATACATCTGGATATCGCGGGTGCGATCGGTACTTTCCAGGAATAATAACTGAGCTGTTACAATATTGGCTACTTCATCATTGATGGGGTAACCGAGGAAGATGATCCTGTCCATCATCAGACGGCTGTATACGTCCATTACGGCCACATTCATAGGGCGTTCTTCAATGATATTGGGCGTAAGATTGGTTACCTGGTATTTTTGGTAATCATTCAACGTATTGCTGGATATACCCCTGTGCTTCACCGCATATTTTTCAAATTCTTTGCTGAGGTTCATAAGATTTTTCCTAATTGATTTAGTGAGCAATTTAAGTCATTTGGCAAATCAATTACCGTGCTATATAAAAAATCGGACATTTTGCCAGAAAAGCAAGTCAGGACAAGTAAATCCCCCGGCCAGTTGTGGTGAATATGGCAGTTCATCTGCTACGGAACCGGGGCTGGAAAGGGCGGTTTTGATATTTGAGGTTAATTTTATATGTTCTTCAAGCCCCATCCAGGCCAACAAAAAAGCCATCCCGACTTCAGTCGGGATGGCTTGTATAAGCCTAAAAGCTTCTTATCGATTAATGATGGTGGTGCTGGTGCTTTTCCAGTTCTTTCGTAAACTCTTCAACAGTTACCGGTTTGTCGGTAGCATTTACCTGTGTTTCGGCCCAGGCAAACACTTTCTCTGTTTGAATACGGTGGTAAGCATCTTCCACAAACTTCCTGTCCTGCATCATACGGTTGATGTAATCTGCTACCCAGGGTTGTTCTTCTGCGCCTGCACCCATATTGCCCATATAGCTGAACAACTGATTTTTGGCGAAAGCCTGAAGGTCTTCGGGCTTTACCTCAATGTTGTTTTCGCGTACCAGTTTGTCAATGATCAAAGTCCATTTGAGCTGGTTGGCAAATGTGGGGAATTCCTGTTCAGCTTCAGCTTCAGTTTTGGGTTGTTCGCCACCTTGCTGTATCCAGCGTTTCAGGAAAGTTTCGGGGAAATCAATTTTGGTATGGTCGAGCAGCACATGGTACAACTCATGTTGCAGGTGATTGCTGCCTTGCTTATCCCAGTATGATTGCGCTTCTTCCTTCACAGTATTGCGGAACTCTTCTTCGGACTTTACATTTTTGCCGGGGAAGGCTGCTTCAAAGAATTCCTCATTGAGGTCAGCTTTTTCTACCATACCCACTTTAGTGATGAGCATATTGAAGAACTTGCCAGCAGCAGCAGTATCGTTTTTATCCAGACCAAGATCGCCAAGGATCCACTCTCTTTCCTTTTCGTCAAAAGCTTTGCTCAATTGTACCTGTACGGCATCATCCTTCTTTCTTCCAAGGAGTGTTTTACGGAACTCTTCTGCAAAGTATTTTACCAGCAGGGAGTTGTCTTTCTTAATACCGCCTTCTACTTCATTGCCTTCTTCGTCTGTTTCTGTGAAGGTTACATTCAGTACATTGTCATCACCGGTTACAGTTTCCGGATCAGTCATTTTACCATGGCGTAAGCGCAAACGATCAACTTCTTCGTTGATCATTTCTTCGGTAATGTTTACTTTATAACGGGTAGTCTTTTCTGTGGCCAGATCGGCAATTTTAAAGTCAGGTTTCAAACCTACTTCAAAAGCGAAGGCATATTCTGTGGGTTCGTTTACGTTCAATTGGCGGGCATCATTTTCAGGCAATGGGAGGGGCTGGGCAAAGATCTCCAGCTTTTCATTCTGCATGAAGTCGGTCAATTGTTTTTCTACTGTTCTCAGCACTTCGTCGGTGAAAACGGACTGGCCATGCATTTTTTTGATCATGCCGGCGGGTACCATTCCTTTCCTAAAACCTGGTATATTGGCAGTTTTGCTATAATTCTTCAGGGCTTTTTCAAAAGAAGGCAGGTAATCTTCTTTGGCCACTTTAACAGTGATCCTGTCATTAAGCAGGCCTATATTCTCTCTGGTAACTGTTGCCATATTGCTTTTTTTATTGGGGTGCAAAAGTACGGGAAAAAGTCAATAGGGTGCACAGGTAAACCGGGCCAAAGTACCCAAAAGAGGTAAAAAAAGACCCCATAATGCAGATCCTGAATGCTTTATACAAGCTTTTAGGAGCAAGCAAGGCAGGTGTTTTACTCTTTATCCTGCAACACCAGCAAAGGGATCTTGGTCTCGTAAGCCATGGCTGTAGTGCGGCTTTTGGAGAAAATACGCTCAAAAAAGGTATGGGTATGGGCTACCATCACCAGTAATTCACTGGAATGGTGCTGGAGGTATTCATTGATCCCCGCAGTGACAGAATTATTGGTAACGTTCACAAATTCATGGTCATAACCGTTAAAAGCCCGTTCAGTGCTCTTGCGGCCAGCCAGTTCCTCCATTTTGACAGCGTCTTTTTGCACGTGCAATATCTGTATCCGTGCGCCCAGGGTTTTGGCTATTTTGAGAAGGGGAGTGAAAAGGCTACTGCTGGTTTTGTAGCTAAAGTCGCTGGCATACGTAATAAGCTGTACCGGTTTGTAGCCGGCATCATGGGGGATAATGAGTACAGGTATTTTGACCTTCCGGATCACATTGGTAGTAGTGCTGCCGATGATCTTATCCAACCCGCCGGCTCCCTTCATACCCATTACGACCATGTCAATGGCTTGTTCTCTGGCGAGCTCTTTGATCTCATCTGAAGCAATGCCGATACGGACCAGTGATTCTACCTGTACTCCATAGGTGGAATGGAGGTGATCGGCTTCCTTTTTCAAAAAGGCTTCGTTTTCCTGCTGCATTTCGTCGGCGGTCACCATCACATAGGGCACTTCGCTAACCGGGGTAGGCAGCATGTAGGCATGGAAAAGCAGGAGGCGGCTGTTGAAAAGCCTGGCCAGCTCGGCGGCATACACCGAGGCATTGCGTGAAACCGGCGAAAAGTCTACGGGGACGAGTATCGTTTGCATACTGAAAGGTTTGTATAAAGTTACCAAAGGTTGACCGGGATCGACTCAACAAAAAACGAATACCAGCAGGGGAGATAATTTGCTGGTACACTGCGGGAAAGCAATGGCAGCAGGCTGCGGCGGGAAACAGGACTATATTAAGCTACCTGGGAAGTTTGCCAAGATCTGGGTAGCTTTTTGCCCAGTACGGGATGCATGGGATCGGGGCCTATATCATTTTCCCTTTTACAATTTTCATGAGCTCGGCTTTGTAATTCTCTCCGGCTACGATCTCGGCGGTAATGCCTTTCAGTAATACCCGGTTGCCCTCAATGCCGGTAATCCGGTCGATAGCAATGATAAAGGATTTATGTACGCGAATGAATTGCCGGGCCGGGAGGCGTTCCTCTATGTCTTTCATGGCTGAATAGACAAGGATCTTTTTGCCTCCTGAGAAAATGGCGATATAGTTCTTCATGCCTTCGATATAGTCAATATCGGACAGGTTAATTTTCAGGAGTTTGCCTTTGGATTCTGTTTTTACGAAAATGTAGTCATCGGCCGGTTGTTCGTTGGCAGGTTGCGCTGTGTCGCTATTCAGGGCGGTGGCAGCTTTCTGTACTGCCGTCAGGAACCGAGGCAGGCGAATGGGTTTTAATAAATAATCCACTACATCGAGGTCATAGCCTTCCAGGGCGAATTCGCTGTAGGCGGTAGTAAGGATAACCTTTGATTTTCCATTGATGGACCGTATAAAGTCGATGCCGGAAAGTTCGGGCATCTGGACATCTAAAAATATCAGGTCTACCTTTTGGGTGGCTACTATTTGCAATGCTTCCAGGGGATTGGTGGTGGAGGCTACCAATTGCAGCAAGGGGGTTTGTCCAATATAATGGAGCAAAATATCCAAAGCATGTTGTTCGTCATCAACGATGAGGCAGCGTATCATAGTGCGTGGATGGTTAGTTGTGTGGTGTAAAGATCGTGCTCGTCTTTTATGAACAGTGAATATTGGTTTCTATAGGCAAGGTCGAGTCGTTTTTTGATGTTATCAAGACCAATGCCGGTGGAAAGCTCTTTGGGACCTGTTTTCTTTTTATTGCGACAAAAGAATTGAAGGTGGTTGTGCTCAATAGTGAGTTTTATGTCAATTGGGTGTTCGGTGCTTTTGAGGTCGCCATGCTTGAAGGCATTTTCTACAATGGTGATGAGCACAAAGGGAATGATGGTGATGCCATTCACTACCCCATTCACTTCAAAGTTCACCAGGAGGTTATTATTGTACCTCAGCTGGTGGATCCTGATCACATTGCGCATATGTTCTATCTCGTCTTTCAGGGCGGCCTTACCGTCTTTTATGTTTTGCTCACTTAAGGCATACCGCATAATATCGCTCAGGGTAAGTATGCCTTCGGATAGTTCGGTTGAATAGGGAAGGGATTTGGCATACAGGAAATTGAGTGTGTTGTGGAGGAAATGGGGGTTGATCTGTGCTTTCAGGAAGTTTAGATTGGCATTGGACTTTTCTATTTCCAGCTGCAACTTCTCTTCTTCCAGGACCTTCCTTTGTTTCTTTTCATCTCGGAGATTGGCCACAAAGGCAATGACAACCGAGGGTGCGGCAGAAAGTATAAAACACATAAAGTAAAGCACCAGCGCTACGGGGGCGCTCCAGGCGCCGTCTTTTGCATCGACTTTCGTATAGCCATCAATAATGTAATAAGTGAATAGTATGGATGTTACTACCAGGGAAGATATCACAAAATGAAAAAAGCCTTTCTTTTCGGCGATTAGGTAAAAGAAATGGTTGAGGCAGAAATAATAAAAACAGGTATAGAAGACAAGGCCTATAACCATTGTAAAGAGGGTCCAGGTACTGAACATCGCTTTCCAATACTGACCGTCGTTTTTGGAAGGATACATAAAAGTGGAGAGCATTGCAATCATCAGTAGTATGACATGAATGGATAATACCATCCAGAATACCCGCTTGAGGGGAAACCTTTTTTTATAGGGCAATATTCTAAACAAAGCTGAAATGGTTTTATTGGCTGATGATGGCTTTAAGGTAGCAAACATAATGCAGGTTGTTATGATTCATGAACCAAACATATAGCAGGCAGGGAAGCTGCCGAAAAACGTTATACCAACCCCTGGTTTGCCGGTATAAAACCGGCTATTTTGGTAGGTTTTGCCCTGGGGTGAAGCTAAAAATGACAATTGTGCAGGTCAAAATGATGATACCGGGATAAGCATAGTTTTTGATCCATTGAGGTATGTATTAAAGGAAAACAGGCAGGAAGGCCGAACGGAGCTAAAATAGGCATTCCGGATAGTATCAGCCGTTCGCTGGTGGGAGCGGGACATAAAAAAACAGGTGCTGTAAACACCTGCTTTCTCTGTTTTTTAGTGCGGATGACAGGAATCGAACCTGCATGGGTCACCCCGCTAGATCCTAAGTCTAGTGCGTCTGCCAGTTTCGCCACATCCGCAAGCGCTGAAATGCCTTTTTTACCTGTAAAGGGTTAAAAGGAGTGCAAAAGTAGGAGATTTAAGAGAAAACAGAAAAACACTTTCTTTTACTGTAAATTCGTTTGTATAGAAATATGGAAACTGTAGCTGCGATACCGAAATATAATTTGAATGAGGAGCAGGAGAAAAAGCTGATACTCCGCGAATACCGTGCGTTATTACGTGCATTGAAACCCAAATTAAAGCCCGGTGATAAGGAATTACTGCGTCGAGCCTTTGAAATGGCTGCGGATGCCCATAAAACGATGCGTCGCAAGAGCGGGGAACCGTATATCCTTCACCCCCTGGCTGTGGCCCGGATCGGGATAGAAGAGATTGGCCTGGGCGTACGTTCTACCATCTGCGCCCTGCTGCACGACACCGTAGAAGACACAGATATAACCCTGGAAGATATTGAGCGGGAATTTGGTACAGAGATCGCCCGGATCGTGGACGGACTTACCAAGATCTCCAATGTGATTGATGTCAATGCTTCCCAGCAGGCAGAGAACTTCAAGAAGATATTGCTCACGCTTACGGATGACCCCCGGGTGATCCTGATCAAGCTGAGTGACCGGCTGCACAATATGCGCACGCTGGATAGCATGAAGCGGGAGAAGCAGTTAAAGATAGCTTCTGAAACCGTTTATGTGTATGGCCCACTGGCGCACCGCATGGGGCTGTACAATATCAAGACGGAGATGGAAGATCTCTCCATGAAATACCTGGAGCCGGAGGCTTACCGTGAGATAGCCCGTAAGCTGGCTGAAACAAAAAGGGAAAGATCCAGGTATATCAATGAGTTTATCCGGCCTATCCGGGAAACCTTAGAAAAGATCGATTTTGAGTTTGAAATATATGGCCGTCCCAAGAGTATACACTCCATCTGGAACAAGATGAAGAAAAAGGGTGTGTCATTTGAGGAGGTGTATGACCTGTTTGCTATCCGGGTGATCCTGAATACTACGCAGGAAAAGGAAAAAGAAGCCTGCTGGAAAGTATATTCCATCATTACGGATGAGTATACTCCTTCACCGGAGCGTTTGCGCGACTGGCTCAGCAATCCCAAATCCAATGGATATGAGGCGCTGCATACTACGGTAATGGGGCCACAGGGTAAATGGGTGGAAGTGCAGATCCGCACCAAACGGATGAATGAAATTGCCGAAAAAGGGCTGGCCGCTCACTGGAAGTACAAGGAAGGGACGAATGACGAAAGCCGTTTTGATAAATGGTTCCAGCAAATACGGGAGGTACTGAATAACCCGGATAATGATTCTATTGACTTTCTGCAGGACTTCAAAACAAGTTTCCTGGCCGAAGAGATCTATGTATATACGCCAAAAGGCGATGTTAAAATGCTGCCCGTAGGTTCTACGGCATTGGATTTCGCCTTTTCTATCCACAGTGCGGTAGGATCGCAATGTATTGGCGCCAAGGTAAACCACAAGCTGGTGCCTATTAGCCATAAGCTACGGAGCGGAGATCAGGTAGAGATCATTACTTCTGCGAAACAAAAGCCTTCTGAAGACTGGATCAATATTGTAATTACTGCCAAGGCCAAGACTAAGATCAAGGATGCACTGAAGGAAGAAAAACGTAAGGTGGCCGATGAGGGTAAATATACCCTGCAACGCAAAGTGGAGGGCCTCGGCGCCGCTTTCAACCAGCACAATGTAGATGTGCTTACAGCCTTTTACAAATTGCAATCGCCGCTTGATCTTTACTACCAGATATCTATTAAGGCGCTTGATCTGAAGGAACTGAAGGATTTTCAGGTATTGGGTGATAAGCTGGAGCCGCCGAAACCCGTTAAGCCGATCCAGGAGCATAAACCTGAACATGGTACAATACCTAAAAAGGATGCTGAGCTGATCATATTCGGTGAAAGCAGTGACAGGATCGTTTATACACTGGCCAATTGTTGTAAACCCATTCCCGGGGATGATGTATTCGGGTTTGTTACCACAGGTAAAGGCCTTACTATACATCGTACCAATTGTCCCAATGCCACCAAGCTGCTGTCTAACTATGGGCACCGGGTGGTGAAAACCAAATGGGCGCGCAATAAAGAGATATCTTTCTTAACCGGTCTGAAAATTGTAGGTATTGATGATGTGGGCGTGATCCATAAGATCACCAACCTGATCTCCGGCGAGATGAAGATCAATATCAATGCAATGACCATTGAGGCCAAGGACGGGTTGTTCTATGGCAATGTGAAGGTATATGTGCATGATAAAGAGGAGTTGGACGAACTGGTAGATCGGTTGAAACGTTTGCCGGGTATTGAAACGGTCGATAGGTATGATACAGAAACCTAATCACCCGTACAGTATATTTTTTCCCTATCTTAGTATCACGGTTATAGTTATACAAGCACACCTTCAACACCTCTCCCCCTTCCGTATTCCTGTGCAGCTTATGGCAAAGTTCCTTTGTCTTGAGCTATGATCTCTTTTACGAAATCTCATTTAGAAAACAACCAAAACAGTATCAACATGAGAAAATATCCTGACAAGATAAGTTAAGCTTTGTAATTGCTCCCCGACGTGATAATTCTCCAACCTACTCTCAAACATTCGTTTCATCCGTACCATGTCCGTATCGCTCCAGATGCAGGATAATTAGCTATTACCTGCTCTGTAACAAGATCATGTGGCATGGTCATGTGCATGCGCTCACGCAACTTTCCCCTAAGACCCTCTTCCTTATAATCCGTACCGTGTCCGTATCTCAACAGGTACAGGATAGCCTCGCTATGCCTGTTCTGTTCCTTTTATAAACACATATTTATAACCAAAAAGCTACACCAGCATGAGACAATTTTTGAAACAAGCACTGCTTGTGTTCATGACCGCTGCCTTGCCTGCAATGCTATGGGCACAGGTAACGGTGTCGGGCACTGTTACAGATGCTTCCGGCAACGCTATTCCGGGCGCTACTATTAAACTCAGAAACTCCAATCTCGGCACTTCTTCGGATGCCAACGGTAAATTCACCCTTGCAGTTCCCGGCAAAGGGGGAACCTTAGAGTTTTCAGCCATCAGTTTTAAATCACAAATTTTACTGGTCAGTTCCAGTACTTCCGGTTTAGCCATCCAGTTAATGGAAGATGTGGGTAAGCTGGATGAAGTGATCGTAACAGGTCTTGCTACCAGCGTAAAAAGAAGGAACCTGGCCAATGCGGTAGCTACCATATCGAGCAAGGAATTAACGGGTGGGGCGCCCGCACAAACCCTGGATGCCGCCATGAATGGTAAGATCTCCGGCGCCTATATCAATGCAAATTCCGGGGCGCCCGGAGGTGGTATATCCATTAAATTGAGAGGGGTAACTTCTGTATTTGGGAACACCCAACCTTTGTTTGTGGTGGATGGTGTGTTTGTGGACAATACTTCCACCCCTGCGGGCCTCAATACGGTAACAGCTGCTGCAAGAGGCGGTAATTCTTCTAACCAGGATAACCCATCCAGCCGCATTGCCGACCTGCGGGCCGAAGACATTGAAAATATTGAGATACTGAAAGGGGCTTCTGCTGCTGCCATCTATGGATCGAAAGCTGCAGCAGGTGTGGTGTTGATCACCACAAGACGTGGTAAAGCAGGACAAACGAAAGTGAGCTTTTCGCAAGACCTGGGTTTTGTAAAGGTGAGAAAGCTGCTAGGCTCGAGGGTATTTACTGCCACCAGTGCTGAAGCGCTGGGTGGCAATGACGCGGCAACCCGTGCGGCCAGAAAGCAGGAGTTCCTGGATGCCCAGGCTGCCGGCAAAATATACGATTATGAAGAAGAGCTTTACGGTGAAACCGGTTTTACCCGCAATAGCGCATTGAGTGTGAGCGGTGGAAGTGAAAGAACGACTTTTTATTTTTCTGCTTCGCAGAAGAACGAAGACGGCATTATCAAAAGGACGGGCTACCGCAACAATAGTTTACGGCTCAATGTAGATCACCGGTTGAATGATAATATTAAAATAGGAGCCAGCGCCAACTATATTAATTCTTCGGCGGACAGGGCATTGACGAATAACGATAACAATTCAGTGACCATGGGTGTAGCGCTTTCCTCTACTCCTAATTTCACAGAATTGCACCCGGATGCATTGGGTAATTATCCAAGGAATAAATTCAGTGCTTCCAATCCTATTGAAACGAGGGACATGGTAACGAATAATGAAGGAGTTGACCGCTTTGTAATGGGTGCCAATGTGGATGCCATTTTTCAGAAATCAACCTCCTCCACTACCCGGTTCATAGGCCGTGGCGGGATCGATTTCTATAGCCTTAAAACAACTGCTTTATTTCCCAACTCCCTGCAGTTCCAGCAAGTGAATCAGGGAACCAATGTGCAGGGTTTTACCAGGAATCTGAACGCCAACTATATTCTTTCGCTGGTGAATAATTTCACGGCTTCCCAGGACCTCACGTTTACCACCTCTGCTGGCATCACCCAGGAACAAGGGGATTATAATAACCTGTTGAATGTAGCTACCAGAACAGTGGCCAACCAATCGAGTGTAGACCAGGCCGGTGCATTAACAGCTACGCAATTGCGCAATAAGTACCAGGACAATGGCATCTTCGTGCAGGAAGAAGTAGGGATCATTGATGCCATTACACTTACGGCGGGCGTTCGTTTTGATAAATCCACCAACAATGGTGATCCCAATAAATATTATGCTTATCCGAAAGCAGGTTTCTCCTGGAACCTGACCAATATGGGATTTTGGAAAGCTGGCCTTTTTGATAACCTGAAGCTAAGGGCTGCTTATGGGCAAGCTGGTAACTTCCCGGCGCCTGGCAGTAAGTTTACCACCATGAGCATTTTCAATATTGACGGAACCATCGGTTTGCTGGTGAACACGCTGCGTGGAAGACCTGATATCAGTCCGGAAAGAACTTCTGAGCTGGAAGTAGGCCTGGATTTCAGTGTATTGAAAAGCAGGCTCAATTTTGAGATCAGTGTCTATGAGAAAAGGATCAAGAACTTTCTGTTGCAACGGCCTGTATCAGGCTCTACGGGGTTCTCTACAGAATGGGTGAATGCCGGTCAGTTGCGCAACAGGGGTATCGAGATCGGTATGAATGCACAGCCGATTGCGAACAGGGATGTACGTTGGAATACCACGCTGAATTTCTGGATGAACCGCTCAAAGATCACTCAGCTGAATATTGATCCGGTAGAATTGGGTGTATTTGGCACTACCCTGGGTACTTTCAGAATTGAAACAGGTAAGACGGCTACCCAGATCGTAGGTATTGATGGCGCCAATGGCGTTGTTAAACTGGGTGATACGGAGCCAAGGTTCCAGATGAACTGGTTCAATGAGGTCACCTTCCTGAAGAACTTCAGTTTTCGTTTCCTGTTGCATTGGAAAAACAAAGGGGATGTAGTTAACCTCAGCGAGCTGTTAACAGATCTGGGCCGTACCAGTCCGGATTTTGATGACCTGGATAAGGATGGCAACGCAAAGGGCCCGGCAAGGTTAGCCAATCTGGGCGTATCGGCCAGTCAGTTTGTACAGAATGCAGGTTATCTGCGGCTGCGTGAAGTGGCTTTGTATTATAGTTTTGGCAAGCTGCCCATGCATTTTGTGAAAGGCCTGCGGATAGGTGTTTCGGCCAACAATTATTTTACCAGAACGAAGTACAAAAACTACGATCCCGAAGTATCCAATTTTGGAACAGGCTTTTCAACCAATGTGGATGTGATGCCATTCCCTTCCTCCAAGCGGGCCACTTTCCATGTATTGGTTGATTTCTAAAAACAAAAACTATCTATCATGAAGAAGATTTTCAGTGCTACTATAATCTGCCTGCTTGTAATGATGGCTTTACTGCCCTCGTGCAAGAAGGAGATCGCCAGTTTGAACGGCTCTACGGTTGAAGACCTGTCGGCCAATGCTACCAAATTCCAGCTTAATAATGTGGTTACAGGTACAGAATCGGGCATGCGCAATGCGATTGATTTTTACCTGGATGCGGTAGGTATGATCGGTCGTGAAATGTATCGTTTTGCCGGATCGGAGCCCCGCTACACCAGCGACCTGTTGGGAGGTGGAAGCGCTACCTTGAATAATAATACCTTTTATCTAACGAATGCCTGGAATGCACGTTACCGGGTGGTGAAGAACTGTAATATTTTGATCCAGGCCGCCAATAGTTCTACTTTGATCACTGCGGAAGAAAGGAAAGGATACCTTGGTTTTGGGAAAACCATGAAGGCTTATCATTTATTGCTGAACCTAAATCTGACTTATACGAATGGTGTGCGCATAGATGTAAACGATCCTGATAACCTGGGACCGGTAGTGGGCTATCCGGAATCGCTTACGGCCATTGCAGCTTTGCTGGATGAAGCCAAAGCTGATTTTACAGGATCCACTATTGCTTTCACACTCTCTTCTGGTTTCACGGGGTTTAAATCTGCCGCCGGATTGATCCAATTCAACCGGGCGCTGGCCGCCAGGGTAGCTGTATACCGCCAGCAGTGGGCTGCTGCGCTGACGGCCCTGAATGAATCCTTTTTTAACCTGAATGGACCTTTTGGCCTGGGTGTTTCTCATGTTTATTCCAGTGGGCCCAATGACCAATTGAACCTGACCTTTTTTCCGCAGAATAGTACGGGAGAGGTGAGGCTGGCACATCCCAGTTATGTTACTAATATCATCGCTGGCGATGACAGGATAGGAAAAGCTACCCTAAGGACTTCTGCAGCTTCGCTGGATGATTTAACAAGTAACCGTGATGTGTGGGTATATACCTCCAGTACGGCGCCTATTCCCATTGTGCGGAATGAGGAGTTGATATTGATCTATGCGGAGGCGAAAGCCAACCTGAATCAAATACCGGATGCTATTGTGGCTTTGAACCGGATCAGAACGGGGCACAACCTGCCTGTTTATGCAGGTGGCCCTACACAGGCAGCCGTGATCACAGACATGCTTTTCCAGCGCAGGTATTCCCTGTTCTTTGAAGGGCACCGATGGGTGGATATGCGGCGATATGGCCGCCTGAACCAGTTGCCTCTTGACAGACCTGGTGATGATGTGTGGGATAAATTCCCGTTGCCATTGACGGAGAACTAAGTAGTTGGTAATTAGAAGCCTGACAGGTTTAGGCAGTTTGCAAAAATAGATGATGCAGCTGCCTGAAATCTGTCAGGTTTTTTATTTCCCGCTTTTAACACATTCGCCTATTTTTGCCCTCCCGTTGCTTAGCGGGTTCAGCAAATCATACAAATACACAGATAGATGGTTGATGTCTTATTAGGTCTTCAGTGGGGCGATGAAGGCAAAGGGAAAATTGTGGATTATTTTGCTCCTTCCTACGATGTTATAGCCCGTTTTCAGGGAGGTCCAAATGCAGGTCATACCCTGTACGTAAAAGATAAGAAGGTAGTTCTGCACCAGATCCCTTCCGGCATATTCCACGAGAATACCACCAACCTGATTGGTAATGGTGTTGTATTGGATGCAGTAACGCTGCGCAGGGAGTGTGAAACGGTTCAATCCTTTGGTGTAGACTATCGCAAGAACTTATACATCTCTGAGAGAACGCACCTGATCCTGCCCACACACAGGGCGCTGGACAAGGCTTCAGAGTTACAGAAAGGCAATGAGAAGATCGGTTCTACCTTAAAAGGTATTGGACCAGCTTACATGGATAAAACAGGCCGTAATGGTTTGCGGGTAGGCGACCTGCTTGACAAAAGCTTTACCACCCAATACATTAAATTGCGCCTGAAGCACCAGAAGCTGCTGGACAGCATGAATTTTCATGAAGATATTTCAGCCTGGGAAGAGGAGTTTTTCGATGCACTGGAGTTCATGCGCCAGTTCAAGATCGTAAATGGCGAGTATTTTATTAATGACAAGATAAGCCAGGGCAAGAAAGTGCTGGCAGAAGGCGCACAGGGAAGTATGCTGGATGTAGATTTCGGTACATTCCCGTTTGTAACCTCTTCCAATACCATTTCTGCCGGCGTATGTACCGGTTTGGGCGTGGCTCCTCAAAAGATCAGGGATGTAATAGGCGTTACAAAGGCCTATTGTACCCGTGTAGGCAGTGGCCCTTTCCCTACGGAGCTGCATGATGAGATGGGCGAAGAACTGCGCCGTATAGGCAATGAGTTTGGTGCTACAACCGGACGTCCACGCCGTTGTGGCTGGATTGACCTGGTAGCCCTGAATTTCGCCTGTATGGTGAATGGTGTTACCAAGCTGGTAATGACCAAGGCCGATGTACTGGATGCCTTTGATGAGCTGAAAGTGTGTACTTCCTACGTGGTTAATGGGGAAAAGACAACCCAGGTTCCTTTCCAGATGACCAAAGTAGCTATTGAGCCTGAATGGAAATCCTTTAAAGGCTGGAAACAGGATGTTACAGCTATGAAGTCGGCTTCCGAATTACCCGGGGTAATGAAAGATTATGTATCTTTTATCAATGAATACCTGGGCGTTAAGGTGGCCTATATTTCCAATGGACCTGGCCGGGATCAATTAATAGAAATTTAGTATTTCTGGTGAAATATTTGTTTCTTAGAGAACGGTATGTATCTTACTTATGCATAATAAAACCGGAAATGATGATTGAAACAAATCATGTAAGAGGTCTGAAATTTGTGGTTTTATTTTGAGTAACTTGAAGAGTAATTTGACCAGTAAAAATTTTTAATAAAAAAGTTTGGCGAATTGAAAACTTCGCTGAAATTTACAGCATAATCTTACCAGACAATGGCAGCAAAATCTGACAAAGAAAAAAAGACCGGCGGAAGCCCTGCACCAAAGTCTTCTAAGGAAACTCCTAAAAAAGCTTCATCTAAACCTAAGAAAGAGGAAGATGAGGATGATGAAGACCTTGAGGATGATGATACAGAAACAACACCCAAAGCCTCTAAAAAGGGAAGCAAAGCTTCTTCTAAAAAAGGTGATGAGGATGATGACGATGACGACGACGACGTCGCAGAGGATGAGGTAGATGATTGGGATAAACCTGAAGAAGAAGAGGAATGGGATCCTGACTTCGAGGAATTTGACTTACCTAAGTCAAAGACCAAGAAAGCTGGTTCCAGCAGCGGCGGCAGTAGCGCAGGTGCCGGTAAAAAAGCCGGAAAGGACGAAGATGATCTTGGCCTTGATGATGAATTCAAGGACATGGATCTATTCAATGATCGTGGATTCGACGATGAAGAAGACGATTTTTAATTAACAGCGATGCTGAGGCGCTAGTGTAAGTGTGAACAGAAGTTTTACTTCATTCCCGATAAAAGATTTTCAGCAAACCAAATTGCAAATGTTGAACTGGTGTAACCGGTTCAACATTTATTGTTTATTAGACAGCCAGCAATATCCTTCTTCTCTTCAACGCTTCGAATGCTTGCTGGCAGCGGGTTCTATCCATTCTTTAAAATTACAGGCAGGTGAGGATGTGTTCCTTCAGTTAAGGGCTTTTCATGAAAAGCATGCTGACTGGATATTTGGTCATTTGGGATATGATCTGAAAAACGGGCTGGAACCATTGGTCAGTGAGCACCCCGATGGTATTGGATTTCCCGACCTGTTCTTCTTTGTGCCGGAAGTAATTGTTCAATTGAATGAGGATACTATAAGTATTGGCTCCGTTGATGCTGATCATGAACAGGTGTACCAGAAAATTATGGCGACGGAATCTCCGGTACTAAAACCCCGGCAAGCAGGATTGGCTATTCATCAACGGCTTGAGCGGGATGAATACCTGCAGGTGATCGGTGATCTGCAGCAACATATTTTACGGGGAGACTGTTATGAGATCAATTACTGCCAGGAGTTTTATGCTACTGATGTATTGATCGACCCGCTGTCTGTTTGCCTGTCTCTGGGGAAAGCTTCGCCCAACCCTTTCGCGGCTTTTTACAAAGTGGAGGATCGTTACCTGGTGTGCGCCAGTCCGGAGCGTTACCTCAAAAAGGAAGGAGACCGGCTGTTCTCACAACCTATCAAAGGTACCTGGCAAAGGGATACTGCTAATCTGGAGGCCGATGTCAGGAACAGGGAACAGTTATACAACAGCGCAAAAGACCGGTCGGAGAATGTGATGGTAGTAGATCTTGTCCGGAACGATCTCTCGAAAGTGTGTGCGGAAGGGAGTGTGCAGGTGGACGAATTATTTGGTATTTATAGCTTTCCCCAAGTACACCAGATGATCTCTACGGTAAGCGGCCAGTTGAGGAAAGATGTTCATTTCATCGATGCGCTGAAGCATACATTCCCGATGGGATCGATGACGGGCGCCCCCAAGCGGCGGGTGATGGAGTTGATTGAGCAATATGAAAAAACAAGGCGGGGTGTATTCTCCGGTTCCGTAGGATATATAACGCCTGAGGGGGATTTTGATTTTAATGTGGTGATCCGCAGCATTCTCTACAATGCGGCCACCGGATACCTCTCTTTTCAGGCGGGATCGGGTATTACCTTTTACAGTGATCCGGAAGCAGAGTATGAGGAGTGCCTGCTGAAAGCGGCGGCGATCAAGAAGGTATTAGGTGCATAGGGTAATCCGACATAGAGCGAATTATGCGAATTACTATAAATGAGAAGGCCGCTTTTGAAAAAGCGGCCTTCTCATTTATAGATATATAGTAACTAATTACTTGCTTTCTTTGGCTGCTACGGTAGCACCACTGAGCAGTAATTGAACTGATTCGTTCAGGATGGTGTATTTGTTGGCCTGAAAAAGCTCCATTTTATCGGCGGGCAGTTTCAGCTCATAAGCATTATCTGCGCTGGCCATCTTTTTATCAAAGTCTGGATTGTACCGGTTGAAGGCAACGGGGTCCATGGCGATGTGACGGGCAATTACACCGGACTGGTATTTGCCGGAAACGGTCACACTTTTGGCCTCACTGAGCTCCTGGGTGGTAATATTCCTTTTGAGCAGGTAAGTTGCTGTTACACCCATTTGTTCAGTAGCTTCTGCCTTGGTTAAGGTGGTTACACTACCTTGACCTTCAAATATATAATGCGTACCGATAAACTTCTTCACGTGGGTCCGGGATTCTGCCGGCAGGTAATACTGCAGGTTCCAGAAATTACGGCTACCACTTTTACGGATGGCACTGTACACGTTACCGGGACCACCATTGTAGGCGGCG
This sequence comes from uncultured Paraflavitalea sp., assembly GCA_966211765.1. Classification (GTDB taxonomy): domain Bacteria; phylum Bacteroidota; class Bacteroidia; order Chitinophagales; family Chitinophagaceae; genus Paraflavitalea. Next base: position 107,338 of record CBIHOV010000007.1, on the reverse strand, counting down.
ATTACCAGTAACCAGTCACCAAACTCGGTATAGAGATCTTTTAGGTATTTAGCGGCAGCATGGGTACTTTTAAAGTAGTCCGTGCGCTCGTCGTGGCTACGGTTCACTTTTAAACCCAAAATACGGGCTGTTGCGGGCATTAACTGCCAGGGGCCTACAGCACCTGCCCAGGAAACAGCCGAACGCTTCAGCCTGGATTCAATAACAGCGAGGTATTTCAACTCGGTAGGCAGGCCATACTTATTTAAGATGTTTTCCATCATATTAAAGTATGGACGACCCCAATCCTTGATTTCCAGGAGGTCTTCTGTGTTTTTTTCCATGTAGTCCTGCACGAAACTGATGGCACGGGGGTTCAACCGCACGTTCGAATTGGCTTCGAAGAGGGAGTTGAAACCCGGGTCGGCCAGAGAATCTGACTTTGCGGGAGACTGAATGGTGTCATTAAGTACGATAGTGGCCTTTGCTTTTGTGGCCCGAGTTGATTTCGCTGCCGGCTTTTGGTTGGGGGTGGCTTTTTTCTTGCCGCCTGTATCAAATGCCATTAGTAACCAAACCAGACTAAAAATGCTGGCATAAACTAGCTTTCTTTTCATCATCGTTTTTTTAGCACAACAATGCCGACTCTCAGGTATGGATTAAACGGATGATGTTTTAAATAGGAACAGGATCGTCTTTAGATAGGATAGAAGGAAAAGGGTGCAGTACAAATTATGACGCCGGGAGTCGCTTATTAGGGTCTTTCTTGTGAACCGGCGAACCTATACTGCTTCATCCACTGATTGGATAGCTGGAGCAAATATAATTCGCGAAATCGGTTTGTCATAATCTGCAGCCCATAAGGCATGCCATTACTGTGCCAAAAAAGCGGGATTGAGATGCCGGGAATGCCGGTTAGGTTGGAAAAAACTGTAAAAATGTCAGCCAGGTACATGGCGATGGGGTCGTCCATCTTTTCGCCCAGCTTGAAGGCGGGGGAGGGGGCGGTAGGTAAAAGGAGGGCGTCGAACTGGTTGAATACCATATTCGTCTTTTCTACAAGTAGTTGTCTTACTTGCTGGGCCTTCGTAAAATAGGCATCGTAATAACCCGCGCTCAAAACGAAGGTGCCGAGCATTATACGACGTTTGACTTCCCAGCCAAAACCGTCAGATCGGCTGGTCTTGTAAAAATCTGTTAAGGCCAGGTTTTTATCCACATTTGGGGTCCGGAAGCCATATTTGACCCCATCGAAGCGGGAAAGGTTGGAGGAAGCTTCGGCGGTGGTGAGTACATAATAGGTAGGGACGATGTAGTCCAGGTACTCAAAATTGACTGGTTCTACGGTATGTCCGTCGGCTCTGAGCTTATCGATCAGGCCGAGGATATTGTCTCTTATTTCATTGTCCAGGGCCGGGCTTTCGAGTGCTTCTTTGAAGTAAGCGATCTTTAAAGTGGCTGGTAATGAATTAGTTGCTGTTGAAAAAGCGGGTACTTCGACATCAGCAACGGTGCTGTCGTAACTGTCCGGACCGGCAATTACCTCGAGGGTAAGGGCTACATCGGGCACATTGGCGGCAAAAATACCGATCTGGTCGAAGGAGGAGGCATAGGCAATGAGGCCATAGCGGGATATGCGGCCATAGGTAGGTTTCAGGCCTACGATGCCGCAGAAATCGGCTGGCTGGCGTACAGAGCCACCGGTATCGCTTCCCAGGCTCACCATGCAAAGGGCTGCCTGGACGGCTACAGCCGAACCTCCGGAGGAACCGCCGGGTACCCTGGTCTCATCCAGGGCATTCAGCACTTTACCGTGGGCTGAGTTCTCGTTGGTTGAGCCCATGGCAAACTCATCGCAGTTGGTATTGCCAATAATGATGGCACCGGCTGCGAGGAGGCGCTCAACGGCGGTAGCGTTGTAAAGGGAGGTGAAGTTTTGCAGGATCCGGGACGCTGCGGAAACGGGATGGTCTTTGTAGCAGATAACATCTTTCAAAGCTATCACTACACCATGCAGTTTACCCAAAGGAGCACCGGTTGCACGTTCTGCATCAAGCTGGGCTGCCAATTGCAAAGCCTCCTGGTCATAGATCTGGAGGTAGGCATTCAGCTGGCGTTTACGCTCAATATTATGCAAAAAATGCTGCACAGCAGCTACGCAGGTGGTAGTGCCATTCAGCAGATCAGCATGGTATTGGGTTATTGAAGAGAAGGTAAACAAATCCTGGTGCCGGCTTTGAGAGAACAAATCGGTTTGAAATCCCCGTTAAGGAAGTGAGTTATTGAGCAGGAGAAGAAGGAGCTTTTTTATCCTTTTCTTGCATGCCTTCTTCAATTTCTTTCTTCACATTGCTCTTGGCATCATTGAATTCACGGATACCTTTACCAATACCTCTCATGAATTCAGGGATCTTACGGCCACCAAAAAGGATCAGTACAGCCAAAATGATCAACACCCACTCCATACCACCTGGCATCGAGATCATCAGGAAATTTGTAGCTACAAGCATGGTACTCTTTTTATTTTAGATTGAAAAACGAAATTACAGCTTTTCATAAGTAAAACGCATATTCGTCAATACAAATTACCTATAAGTACTAGCCAAATAAGGTATTTTACTTGCGGTTAACAAACTGCCTGTTGTATATACGTAGCTGACAGGGGAAAAGGATAAAAAAAGCGGAAACCAGTATGGCTTCCGCTTTTTTTATAAGTTGTAACGAGCTGAATACTAAGCTTTAGCTGCAACAGCCTGGCGTTTTTCCTTGATACGTGCGCTCTTACCGCTACGTTCGCGTTGGAAGAACAGCTTGGCGCGGCGTACGCGACCTGACTTATTCAGTTCTATTGATTCGATATTGGGAGAGAAAACGGGGAAGGTCCTTTCAACACCTACACCATCAGAGATCTTCCGTACAGTGAACGTAGCAGTACCACCAGTACCCTGACGCTTGATCACATCTCCACGGAAACCCTGGATACGTTCTTTACCACCTTCTATAATCTTATAATTAACGGTAATGTTATCACCAGCTTTGAACTTGGGGAACTCTTTTTTACCGATTAATTGCTCTTGTACGAATTGAACTGCTGCGTTCATGACATTCAAATTTTAAGGAGGGCAAAGGTAAGCGTTTATTTCGGATTTCGAATTTAAGATCCGTATTTTTTTAAACTTACTAAGTACTATGCTGGCTTCCTGTTTATAAATAAGTTACTAAAATCCTGTTTGTGAGGCCTTATGGACCTGTCGTTGCATTGCTACTTTTACCTGGCTACGTTCACGGACCTTTTTTCGCGGATCACGGTCACCTTGATCTGGCCGGGGAAGGTCATTTCGGTTTGGATCTTCTGGGCTATCTCGAAAGAGAGTTTATCAGAATCCGCATCGGTTACTTTATCTGCCTCAACTATCACGCGCAATTCGCGGCCAGCCTGAATGGCGTAGGCTTTTTCAACACCCGGGTAGGCCAAAGCGAGGTTTTCCAGGTCTTTGATCCGCTGGAGGTATTGTTGCATGATCTCGCGACGGGCGCCGGGTCTTGCGCCGCTGATGGCGTCACAAGCCTGTACGATGGGGGAGATCACGTATTGCATTTCCATTTCATCGTGGTGAGCGCCGATAGCATTCACTACGGCTGGGTTTTCACCATATTTCTCGGCCAGTTTGGCTCCCAGGAGGGCGTGGCTCAGTTCAGATTCTTCGTCAGGCACTTTACCAATATCATGCAAGAGACCGGCACGTTTGGCCAGTTTGGGGTTGAGGCCCAGTTCTGCTGCCATGATACCGCAGAGGTTGGCTACTTCACGGCTGTGCATCAACAAATTCTGTCCATAGGAGGAGCGGAAACGCATTTTACCTACGATACGCACGAGCTCTTTGTGTAAGCCGTGGATACCGAGTTCGATAACTGTCCGTTCTCCGATCTCCATTACCTGCTCTTCGATCTGACGACGGGTCTTTTCCACGATTTCTTCAATACGGGCAGGGTGGATACGGCCGTCGGTCACGAGCCTGGTAAGGCTTAAACGGGCAATTTCACGACGCAGAGGGTCGAAGGAAGAAAGGATGATGGCTTCGGGCGTATCATCCACGATCAGGTCTACTCCGGTAGCGGCTTCAATGGCCCTGATATTACGGCCTTCACGACCGATGATCTGTCCTTTGATCTCGTCGCTTTCGAGGTTGAATACAGTGATGGAGTTTTCTATCGCCTGTTCTGCGGCAGTACGTTGTATAGACTGGATAATGATCTTGCGGGCTTCTTTGTTGGCCTTTTGCTTGGCGTCGTCGATGATCTCCTGTTGGATGGCCAATGCCTGGGTAGTAGCTTCCTGTTTGAGGCTTTCTATCAGTTGCTTTTTGGCTTCCTCAGCGGTAAGGCCGGCTATTTTTTCCAGGCGACGGATATGCTCTTCCTGGTGTTTTTCCAGTTCGTTGCGCTTGAGGTTAACGACTTCTATCTGGCGGTTCAGGTTTTCCTTGATGGCTTCGTTTTCCTTTACCTGTTTGTCCAGTTGGTCTACCTTCTGGTTGATGGTCTGTTCTTTCTGGCGAACCCTGTTTTCTGAATCAACCAGCTTGCGGTTGCGTTCTCCTACCTCTTTTTCGTGTTCACTTTTGAGTTGAAGGAATCGTTCTTTGGACTCTAATTGTTTTTGTTGCTTGACGGTTTCGGCCTGGGTCTGGGCGTCGGCGAGTAATTTTTTAGCTTGTTGTTCAGCGTCGTCGACTTGTTTTTGGGTGTTCTTAGCAAAGATGAACTTTCCTGCTATGATGCCTGCCAGTAGCCCAACTCCTCCAATTATATAGGTTAATGCGTTCGGATCCATTGTGTTTTAAAAGTTTAGATTGTTCTACCATATTATGCTTCCTCTCTATGTATAGTATATTGTCCATACGTGAGACGTTAATGTGCGAAAGTACGGAAATTAAACAAGCATTTTTTGGCCGCTGAACCTATTTGCATAATTTCTGTTTAGAACGCCGGTTGGATGAAAACCGTATAAAAAACTGCTGCATTGTCATTTTGGATGATGGGTGGGAACAGAAAAAGCCATTTATTCTTTAATATTGTACTGTTCACCACTCAAAACCTCCTTACGATGAAATATCTACTATTTGCAGGTGCCGGACTGCTGCTGGCAACCCAATCCTATGCGCAACAATTTACGCTTAAAGGCAATGTAGCCCAGGCGGGCGAACCCATTGAATGGGTCTTTATCTCTTATGCGGTTAATGGGGATCGTAAATCTGACAGTGTTCAGGTAAAAGACGGCCAGTATAATTTTTCCGGCACCCTGGCTTCGGCCACGGTGGCCAATCTCCGGGTAAAATATCCGGCCGGATCGGATGCTGCCAAAAGAAGGCCCTTGCAAAGGGATTTTGCAACAGTATTTCTGCAATCTGGCACGATTACCGCCAACAGTGTAGATTCCTTCAGCAATGTGATCGTAACGGGTTCCAAAGCCCATGATGAATTTGTAAAGCTGGGCGAGCAGACAAAAGTGTACAATGACCGCCGTAGAGAACTGTTCAAGGCATATAGTGAGGCCAATAAGGCTGGTAAGAAAGAAGAGGCTGCAAAGCTGGATGCACAGATAGATGCCCTTAATGATGAAATGAACGACAAAGTTTACGGCAGTTATGTAAAGACCAATCCCAAATCGCCGGTAGCTTTTTTTGCGTTCCAGCAGTTTGCGGGTTACGATATCAAGCCCGAAAAGGCAGAACCTGTATTCAACCTGTTGCCGAAAGAAGTTCAAAATTCTCAGGCGGGTAAGGATATGAAAGATCGGATCGAGATAGCCAAGAAAACGGGTGTTGGTCGTTTTGCTATGGATTTCACACAAAATGACACACTGGGTAATCCGGTAGCGCTTTCTTCCTTTAAGGGAAAGTATGTGTTGATCGATTTCTGGGCCAGCTGGTGTGGACCCTGCCGCGTGGAAAACCCCAATGTGGTGGTGGCCTTTAATAAATACAAGGAGAAAGGTTTCCATGTGCTGGGCGTTTCCCTGGATCAGCCTACTGCCAAGGAAAAGTGGATCAAAGCGATCCATGATGATAAGCTGACCTGGACACATGTATCGGACCTTCAATTCTGGAAAAATGCGGTAGCAGTTCAGTATGGTATACAAGCCATTCCGCAGAATTTCCTGCTCGACCCCCAGGGCAAGATCATTGGTAAGAACCTGCGTGGGGAAGACCTTCAAAAGAAGCTGGCCGAGTTATTTAATTAGAAGATGGAGATTTCCTGTAATATCACAGCTGAATTCGCTACATATATTTTATAATAATTGAGAAGTATGAAAAAACTGTTTTTTATCCCCCTGGCTTTATCGGTTGTTTTTGTAAATGGTCAGTCGTTGAGCCGGAAGGCTGTATTTGCGAAAGGCCAGCAACTGGAGCGGGTGGCTTCTATCAAGATGACTTTTGCTATGGAAATGATGGGTCAGAGTATTGACATGAATAATAACAATACGATTACCTCGCTGGTAGAAGTTAAGAATGCGACGGATAAGGATTATGCCCTTGCGAGCACTGTTAAGCGCGTGGTTACCAGCATGAGTGGAATGGGACAGGAGATGAGCTATGATTCAGATAAAAAGGATGGCGCTCCCAATGAAATGGGACAGAAGATGGGGGAGATGGTAGGTAAAACGAGTAACCTGACGATCAATACCAAGGGTTTTATTACTGCCAGTGATGACACTACAGGCGGTGGCGCAGCTGCAAAAGCGGGTGGTTTTATGGGAATGACGGGCGGTTTGACCAATGCGGCCAATAAGCCTGGCAGCAGTTATGACCTGATCGCCAACCTGCCCGAAAAGACGCTGAAAGTAGGAGATACCTGGATCGATTCCACTGTATCGAAGGAAGGCAAAGCGGTAACCAACTATAAGGTGCTTGACATTAAAGGGGATGAAGCCACAGTGAGCATGGATGGTACGGTAACACAAACCGGCGAAACAGAGAATAATGGTATGACCATTAACCTCAATATTCAAGGCACTTCCAAAGGCACATTTGCTATGGAAGTAGCAACGGGTATCATTAAGAAGCGCAATGTGCTGTTGGATGCAACGGGCACTATGGAAGTGGCTGGTCAATCGGCCCCATTTACCATGAAGTTGAACATGGACGAAGGCGTGACGAAGAAATAGGATGATTAGCCCTGGAGGATCCGGTCGAGGATCTTTTCCATGGATTGTATTTGCTTATCTGCTTCACTTAACATAAGCGGCTGGTCTCCGGCCGCTTTTTGCTGTGTGGCATACCAAAGAACCACCATGGCTACATAATCCTGCATGTCTTTGCCGGCAAACTGGGTTTTGAACTCAATGATCTTGTCGTTGATGAGTTTAATGGTCTTGCGAACCACTTCTTCATCGGTAGGAGCGATGCGAATTCGGTAGGTTCTATCGCCAATAACTACATTTATCGGAATTAATTCTTCCATTGCTTGCAAATTTGAAAAGAGTATTCTATATTTATCCACACGGAATTAACAACTGGATATCTGGTACACTTTGGACACTAATGGATCGTTTTGGATGGTTAAGGAAACAATGAGCCCGTATTCTATGATTACGTCACCAAAACCAAGCGAACTATGTTTGCAAAAGTAAAGTCGTCCATCTTCATCGATGTCCTGACACTCGAATTAGTAGCACCTATCCGTTCCAGCCTTAGAGCCATTTTACGTGATGAAAAAGGCGATGAATGCAGTCGCCTGGAGGCCAGTGTTCCCAAAGGGGACAATACTGTTACCTGGAAAGGCCTCAATGATCTACCATATGGCATCTACACTTTAGAGCTTTCACAGGGAGATGATGAAATGAAGATGCGTTTAGTGAAGCGCGTATAACTAATTGATCTTATTGGCTTAGCATGGCAATACACCGGTCTATTTCCCGGATGTAGAGATGCAGGCGTTTGTCCAATTCTTTCCTGTCAACTTCGTCAAGTTGGCCTGTAGCTGTTTTCAGTGCTGCCATCTTGATTTCCAGCTCTTCGATCTTTTTGGCCTGCAAAGCATCCTTTGCCTTTAGTTCCTTCAACTCTTTTGCCAGCCGGTCATTGTCTTTTTGCAGCACCTGGTATTGCTGCAGCACCTGCTGCAGTTTCTCATTGACGCGTTTCCATGGTTGCTGAGTATCTGACATAATACTTATTTCCTTATTTCCTTATTTCAGCCTGGAGGTCTTTTTCCAGGGCTGTCATGATCTTATTCATCATGCCATCAATCTCCTTATCTGTAAGGGTCTTTTCTTCGTCGAGGAAGGTAAAGCTGATGGCCAGTGATTTCTTATCGGCACCAATTTTCCCGCTTTCAAAAATATCGAACAACTGCACTTCCTGCAGTTTCCCGATCTGCACTTTTCTTACCGTAGACTCTACATCTGCAAAAGGCAGGGTTTTCGGTACGATCATGGCAAGGTCGCGGTGAACAGGTAATTGTTTGGGTAATTCGGTAAATCTCAGTTCGCCTTTGGCTACTTTCTTCAGCAGTAATTCCCAGTCAATATCAGCAAAGAATACGGGCTGTTTGATGTCAAAACGCTTGAGTTCATGAGGGGCTACGGCGCCTAAAGTGGCGATCACTTCATTATTGATCCTTACTTCCAGGCTGTCTGCCAACTTTTGGGTAGTAGTGGCCTGCCAACTTGTTTTAGTAATTCCGGAAAGCTGCAATATCCTTGCCACGATTCCTTTAAGATAGTAAAGATCAACATTGTATCCTTTTGTTTTCCAGGAATCCTCTTTTACCTGACCGGTGATGTACAGGCAAACATGTTCCTGCTCATTATAGGTGCCGGGAGCCGGCTTATGGTATGTTTTACCAAACTCAAAGAATTGCAGGTTGTGGTTTTTCCTGTTGAGGTTGTGGGCAATGGCTTCCAGGCCTGTCTCAAGCATGGAAGGACGCATGATATTATGATCGGCGCTGAGGTTGTTCAGCAGCCTGACGGTTGTATCCAATTCTGCTTCATCGAAATAGGCAGCATTGGTAATAGAGTTGGTAAATATTTCATTGAAGCCCAGTCCTACGAGGTAGTTGGCCGATTTTTCCTTGTAGGTATGCTTGTAACTGTCTGTTTCAATAGAGGGGGAGATCATGATGGAAGTAGGAATCTCTACATTGTCCAGTCCATCTATGCGCATGATCTCTTCCACTACATCGGCGGGCAGGCTGATATCGGGCTTGCTGTAAGGAGCATTGACCCAGATATTGTCCATACCCTCTTTGATGACCTCAAATCCCAGGGTGGTCAGTATCTTTTTTACTGTATCGGGGTGGTAGTTCTTACCGCTCAGCTTGCGGAGGTAGTGGTATTTAAGAACTACTGACGCTTTTTCGCGTGGGTCGGGGTACACGTCTACTATATCGGAGGCTATTTCACCGCCGGCCAGTTCTTTGATCATCATGGCGGCCCTTTTCAGCACATTGACGGTATTGCTGATATCTACATTCTTTTCGAAGCGGGTGGCTGCATCGGTACGCAGGCCGTGGCGGAAAGAAGTTTTACGGATGTCAATGGGATTGAACCAGGCGCTTTCCAGGAAGATGTTTTTGGTATCTGCTTTTACCCCGCTTTGAAGCCCGCCAAATACGCCGGCAATACACATGGGTTCGCTATCGCCGTTGCAAATGATCAGGTCCTCTGCATTCAGCTTCCTGGTTTTATCGTCCAGGGAGAGGAAGGGTGTTCCTTCGGGCAGGTTCTTCACCAGCACTTTCCGGCCTTTAATGGCTTCTGCATTGAAAGCATGCAGGGGTTGGCCGGTTTCGTGAAGTATGAAGTTGGTAATGTCTACAATGTTATTGATGGGGCGCAGGCCGATGGACCTGAGCCTGTCCTGGAGCCACTGGGGGCTTTCCTTTACCTGTACGTTGGCGATGCTTACACCGCTGTAGCGCTGGCAGGCGTTGGCGTTAACGATTTCCACTGCTACAGGAAGGGTGGTATTGTCGGTCTTAAAGCTGTTGTTGAAGGGGGATTTTACCCGGTAGTCCTTTTTATCGTGGTGAACCAGGTAGGCGGTAACATCCCTAGCTACACCCAGGTGGCTCATGGCGTCCATCCGGTTGGGTGTGAGACCAATCTCATATACCCAATCGGTATAGGGTTTGAAATAAGCTGCGGCAGGGGTGCCGGGTTTTACCTCATTGGGCAGTACCAGGATGCCTTCGTGGTGATCGCTGAGACCAATTTCGTCTTCGGCGCAGATCATGCCATAGCTTTCAACGCCCCTGATCTTTGCCACTTTCATGGTGAGGGGATCGCCATTTTTAGGATATATAGTGGCGCCTACGGGCGCTACGATCACTTTTTGGCCGGCTGCTACATTGGGAGCGCCGCATACGATCTGTAAGGGATCGCCGCTGCCGATATTGACGGTGGTAACCGACAGTTTATCGGCATTGGGATGCTTTTCACGGGTGAGTACTTCACCAATAACAAGTCCCTGTAAGCCACCTTTAAGGCTTTCATATCTTTCCAGGCTTTCTACTTCCAGGCCTACAGCTGTTAAAATCCTGCTCAGTCGCTCCGGTTCAATGGTTACCGGTAAATATTCATGTAACCAGTTATACGAGATCGTCATTACTTAGTTTGATCTTTAGATGTTGATTTACTTGCTTTGCCCCTGCCGGTCCAATCTGCGCAGCCTTTGGGGCTTACGAGCGGCATTCAGGCGAGGGGCAAAGATAAGGATATGACGGGAAGGTTGCGAGGGCCGGACCGGGAAGTATCTCAATCACTTACAACAAATTCCAGCCTATTGCTTTATTGACGGCGGTACTGATCACACCGATGGCTGCATTCAATGCTCCTTCCACAGCGATTAGGCCCAATCCTTCTACTGCCAATAACACCGTGCGGTAAGAGTTTTTTTGTATTTGAATATGTAGCAGGGCTTCTTCTTTGGTGATCTTGCCTTCAATTTTCAGTTTGGCGATCATGGCCAGGTTTTGAACAAAGGCTTTGCTTTCTTTTTCTACATAGGGTTTTGCTTCTTTCCAGAAATTCTGTAAAACTGGTTTTGCTGCATTGAGCATGTCTTTGGCGAGTGCAGAAACATTGAGTGCCATATGAATTATTTTGAATAGTTAAAGGTTGATTATTGGGCAGCCTTGGCTCTTGCTTTGAGTGCCATGATGAATTTGAACATAGCTGTGTACTGGGTTTCGAAAGCACTCTTCAGGAGGGTGACATCCGATTTGGACAGCAGGCCATTGGGTTTTTGTTTGTGCAGGGAATCCATGAGTGTAATATTCTCGTCGAGGAGGTCGAGCATATTGATCATGATCTTGTTTTTTTCAATGGCATTGTTGCGGATGCGTACGGTACGTGATTTTACCCGCAGTCCTTCATAGAAGGGATGGGAGTTGGTGTAAGAGAGATCCTGTGAACCAGGATTGGTTTCGTGCTTCACAAAAAAAGTGGTCGTACTTTGCTGCATTTCGCTCAAAGTCTTGTCTGTTACCTCATCATAGGCGGATAGCAGGGTAACCTTGCAGGCAGTAAACAAGAGAATACTTACGAGCAAAAATCCAGCGATCTTCTTTACTGTTGGGTGTGCTGTCATAAATTTAAATTAGGATTATTAATAGCGTATGTTCTCCAGGTTTATTTGACCCCTCCGCTCCAGAAAAAATTACCATTGGTATCCTGGTACCAAAGGGGATTGTTGTTGACAGGTTCTCCGTCGGGAATGCTGGCCGCCACCTGCAGTACGGTACCCGCCGGCACTACCTGTACGACGGCCGCCCGGGTATTGGGTGCCTTGCGCAGGTTGAGCTTTACGGCGACGGTAACGCTGCCTGATTGCACATTGGTAGTGGGCGTGACTGGCGTATTGCCGGTGAAAGCTTCAAAGTCGGTAGCTACATCACGCAACAATTGTTCGTAGGTGCGACGACTGCGCGCCAATCCTGTAACGGGATCGGTTTTACGGGCAGGGTCGAGGAAAAAGTGGCCTACAATGTCCTTGGCAGGGTTGAGTTTGTACACAAAGCAGAGCTTGGCCAGGGTCCATACAAATTTTTCATAGGCTTTGTCGGCATTGATGGCGCCGCCGTAACAATATTCTACCCCTATGGCGCCGTCATTGGCGTTGATGCCATACAGTTCATTGTCTTTGGTGACTTTCTTCAGTACATGAAATGCTTTTTCTGCAGGCCCCGTTAATGCGGGAACGCATTCCAGTATTTCCTTATCATCTACGAATAAGTGGGCCGAGGCTGTTTTGGCTGGCTCTACCGTTTTAGCGGTATTGATGTAGAACTGTATGTTGTTGGCAGCGGTGGAACCGGGGTTGCCGGTATCGTGGGCTACGAGGAAGCGTACTTTTTGAATGGGTATGCCTGCCCGCCGGCGGGAGGGAACAGGCAGATAACGTGCTATGACGATGAATTTGTCGTTGAATGTACCGGGCATAACAAATGGATTTAAAGGTTAACCAACTGCTTTTTCTTCTGCGTCTTCTGTGCCTTCGGCAGGTGGCGGCGCCGTGTTTTCTGTTATTGCCAGCATCTTCTTGTGCAAAACGGTATTGCCTTCTGCGTCGGTGATCAGGAGCAGCAGCTCGGTTTTGTCTTTGGCTTCCTCCGGAACAATATAGATAAAGCTGATCTCCTCATCAGAGATCTGGGTATCGGTGATGGGTTGATCATCTATTTTGATCACCAGTTTTTGACTGGTGAGTTTACTGCCTTTGATGGTGATCTTGTTGTCTCCTTCTTTGGCCAGTTCATCGGGCTCAGTGCTGGTTATGCTGATGGTGGGGTCGTTGAGTTTATTGGGCCGGTTGTCTTTGGGGCTAAAGAGTACGTCAAATACTTCTTTGAGCTTTTGGGTAGCAATATCGGTGAAGAGGCCGGAAAGGATGGCCACGGTGAGAATGCGATCGATATCGGCATTGGCGGGATCGCTGGTAGCGCCAAATGCAAAATACAAGGCGAGGGCGAGGGCCGCGGCAGTAAAGGGGCGTACCCAATACCAGAGTATCCAGCTTTGCTGGAATTTTCCGGCGCCTACGAAGGTGGTGAAGGAGGTGGCTACATGGATCATGTTGCCCAGGAAGCCTCCTGTGGCTACCAGCAGGAGCAGGATAATATTAAGGTTGATATAGGAATGGGTGGGTGGGGAAGCGGTTGCTTTTGCCGGTTTGGCCGCCTGCGGAGAATCGGCTTTGGGTAGGGATGGCTGTTTAACACTGGTATCGGTAGCGGAAGTATCCGCGTTTGTTGTGGTGACGGGCCTGGCCGGATTGGTGTGGAGGGAATCGATAACCGGACTGTTGGATGCAAATTGCAGGTTGCAGGCATTGGTATCGAGGGTCATTGCAAACCAATGGTACCTGTATAGGGCGCATTTTTTGCCGGGTTCCGGCAATCTGTCGGGCCAGAAAGCAATGATGATGATGATGGAGAATACGGTGAAGAGGACCAGCAGGATGCCGGCGGCGATCTTTCCTCCTCTCGTGATCTGGGGATCTGCGATGTCGTTGTCTGCCATGTAGGTTATTTGAAAAGGTTAGCAATCTTACTTTACAAGGGTAACGCGTTCATGGGGCAGGGTGTGACTTCACCTGTTTTCCGGATTAAATCGTGTTGGTTGGGCAAGACCGGCAAAGCTGGTAAGAATATTTGTGATTATCAATACCACAAACTGGGTAGATGTGACACTAAAGCGGGCGATATTAGTTGCATACGGAGCTGGGGCGGCTGATTTACGGAGGACGGTACTATCTGGGTCTCGGTAAAGTCTCGATAAGGTCCCGATAAGGTCTCGATAAGGCTAATTTTTGCTGATCAGGAAACTGAATGGGGGCATGGTCTCTGATAAAAGTCGGTGAATGCGTGGAGCGCGGCGTTCCATGCGGTAATGGCGAATCCTGGCAATTTCGATGGTATTGGAGAAGGCAAGGGCTTTGGTGGTAAGCAAGCGGCTGCACAACTTTTCGTATTGTATGAGTAATTCCAATTCTTCTCCTTGCTGATCGTTCAGCAATACCTCATAATGCCTTAGTTGATATACCCGCATGAGACTTTAAATTGATGCTACTACTAATATCGGTCATAAAACAATACCAGTAAAGCTTTGTTCATTTTTTGTCTCTAAAAATAACGATTTAATACCGGTTTCAGCATTATGAAAGGGTTAAAACGCAGGCGCTGTAAGTGTTTTCTGCTAGCTGGAAAGGGTAAACCCTTAGCCCTGCTGTATCTCACCGAAACAACCTGTTTACCAAATTTTTGGGGTATTATATCTTCGCACAAGCTGTGTGAATTTCCTTTGGGAAAGGGTGGTAAACTTTTGTAAATTGGGAATATCCTGCACATCTATGTGGATAACCCCATAAAAGATGTGGATCGGCTCGTGAATTGCGGGTGATTAAATATAGGTTCGAGATTTTTTTTTCCGGGACCCTGGGTGGTTATATATTCGCCGTCCTGACTAGAGCGGTAACATTCAGATAACCCTGGATTAACAATTTCGTAACACAAGACTGGAATTTTAACCCGCAAGTCATTAATTGGTTTTCCAATTGAGTGACCAGGATATCCGTCCCCCTAAAACAAAACCAGCGTTCAGTGGATTGTATTGCCAACGTTTCATTTACTTACTGACCAATTGAACCCATGGAGTTAACGAATTTCAATAAAGATCGCAAGCAGCGCCGGAAGCCATCCATCGATATGAGTACGATGGTATATGGAAAAGTACCTCCGCAGGCCAAAGACCTGGAAGAAGCTGTACTGGGTGCTATCATGCTGGAAAAGAGCGCTTTCGATACGGTGATCGAGATACTCAAGCCTGAATGTTTTTATGTGGATGCGAACCAGCGCATTTACCGGGCTATGCTTAGCCTGCAGCAAAAGAACCAGCCAATTGATATCCTGACGGTGGTAGAGGAGCTGAAGAGCAAGGATGAATTGGAAATGGTAGGTGGTCCTTACTATGTAACCCGGCTTACGAATGCTGTGGTTTCTTCGGCCAATATTGATGCGCACTCCCGCATCATTCTGCAAAAGTTTATCCAGCGTGAGCTGATCCGTATCAGCGGTGAGATCATCAGCGAATCTTATGAGGACAGCACGGATGTATTTGACCTGCTGGATGAGGCAGAAAGCAAGTTGTTTGAGATCACCAATAATCACCTTCGTAAGAACTTTGATAGTATTGATAGTGTGTTGGTGAAAACGGTACAGCGTATTGAGGACATGCGCAGCCGGACGGATGATATATCGGGTGTACCGAGCGGGTTTATCTCGCTTGACAAGGTAACCTACGGCTGGCAGCCTTCTGACTTAGTGATCCTGGCTGCCCGTCCTGCGGTAGGTAAAACGGCATTCGCCCTCAACCTGGTGCGGAATGCAGCTTTGGATCCGCGGAAACCTACACCCGTGGCTTTCTTCAGCCTTGAAATGAGCTCGGCCCAGCTGGTACAACGTATCCTCTCGGCCGAAAGTGAGATCTGGTTGGAAAAGATCTCGCGTGGTAAAATGGAAGAACATGAGATGAAGCAATTGTATGCCAAGGGTATCCAAAAGCTGGCACAAGCGCCCATCTTCATCGATGATACAGCTGCCCTCAACGTATTTGAATTGCGTGCGAAGGCGCGCCGTTTGAAAAACAAGCACAATATCGGTCTGATCATCATTGACTACCTGCAGCTGATGAGTGGTGGTGGTGGTAAGAACCAAAACCGTGAGCAGGAGATCAGTACCATTTCGCGTAACCTGAAAACACTGGCGAAGGAGTTGATGGTGCCGATCATTGCCCTGTCGCAGTTAAGCCGGGCGGTGGAAACGCGTAAAGAAGGTAACAAGATGCCTCAGTTGAGTGACCTTCGGGAATCGGGTGCGATCGAGCAGGATGCGGACATGGTAATGTTCATTTACCGTCCTGAGTATTATGATATCACCTCCAATGAAATGGGGGAAAGCAATAAAGGGGAAACGCATATCCGGATAGCCAAGCACCGTAACGGTTCGCTGGAAACGATCAAGCTGCGCGCCTTGCTGCATATCCAGAAATTTGAAGAGATGGACAACGATGACTTTGGCGGTATTGGTGGCGCCCCAGGTGGTGGTAGCTGGAAGCCTGTACCTACTGAAGGTGCTGATGGCGGCGGTGGTGCCAAGTTGTTTATTCAGGCCGGCAGCAAGATGAACGATATGCCTTTTGGCGATGATGATGATGCTCCGTTTTAAAAAAAATATTATAAACTTCTGAGGTTGTTTTATCCAAGGCCCTCCCAAACAAGCAACGGGGAGGGCTTTTTTATTGGTATTCATTGTGCGTTATTGTTAGTGATTAATAAAGCAAATCTATATCAAGCCCCACTCCGTTTTTCAAAAATGGGACCGGCTTGTCGGAAACCTGGGACGAGTTTCTCCAAAACCTGGGACGAACTGCACATTTTCCCCGAAAGCACCTGGCAAATTGGGACGGCTTCCTCCAAAACCTGGGACGAACAGCGCCTACTCAGGGACCAATAACACATTCATCACAGTTTCTCCTCTTTGCTTCCCCGGATTTTCCTATTTCTCCCCTGTTTTTTCGCTGTTTCTCCTCTTTGCCTCCTCGATTCCTCCTCTTTGCCTCCCCGGAATCCGGGAAAGCAAAGAGAACCCAAAGAGGAGGATGTGAGGGATCATCAAGGTACCATTGAGGACAACCTACCTTTGGACTCACAAAGATCCCAGGCAAGGGTCAAGGGCTAGCGGGACTGTAAAAACATTCTTTGACTTAACTTGCAGCATGAGCTTACCGATCTTCCATATTGAATCTGCAGCTTCCGTTAATGACATCATTACGTTGCCGGAAGAAGCTTCCAAACATATCATCCAGGTATTGCGCAAACAAGTTGGCGAGCAGGTGCAGCTTACCGATGGCAAGGGTCATCTGCTGACGGCGGAGATCATCAATGACCACAAGAAAAAATGCGGTGTTCGCATCACGCAATCCCAGCATACACCCGCCCCTGAGCGCAGTATTTCTATTGCTATATCATTACTCAAGAATGCCAGCCGTTTTGAATGGTTCCTGGAAAAAGCAACAGAGATCGGTATTCAAACTATTATTCCCTTGTTGTGTGAGCGCACTGAGCGGGAGCATTTCCGGTACGATCGGATGGTAAGCATTCTAACCAGCGCTATGCTGCAAAGCCAGCAAAGCTGGTTGCCGGTTCTGCACCAGCAGGTAGGCTATGAACAATTGTTCCGCCAGGAAGAAGTGATGGGTACTGCCCAAAAGTTTATTGCACACTGCCTGGAAGATGCGCGCCTGGACCTTCGTCAGGCGGTACAGGGGGAGCAGCCTTCACAGATCATCCTGATAGGGCCTGAAGGGGATTTTACACCTGATGAGATTGCATTGGCCCTGCAGCACCAGTTTGTGCCGGTAACGCTGGGCGCCAATCGCCTGCGCACAGAAACAGCCGGGGTAGTAGCGGCTACTTTATTAAAGATCGTGTGATCAATTGAGCAGCAGACAATGCTGTAAATAAAGCTGCCCGCCAATTTCTTGCGCGGGCAGATATGAGTAAGATTGTTATTGCTGTGGTTTAATGCGCCATATCGTCCTTGTTCACGGTTTGCTGCTCCAGCTTGGGAGCATTCAGGTGAACGACATGCTTTTTTTGCTGGCGTTTGCGCATGGTCATGTTGAGCAATTCCACGCCGAAAGAGAATGCCATACCGAAGTAGATATAGTTCTTCAGGTGAAGCTCATGGGCTTTTTCTGAATCCCAGCCTTCAATCAGAAGGCTTAATCCGATCATTACGAGGAATGACAGGGCCAGCATTTTGATGGTGGGGTGTTCTTGTATAAAGCTGGCTATCTTGGGGCTAAACAGGAACATTACAATCATGGCAATTACAACGGCAGCGATCATGATCTCCACATGCTTGGCCGTACCGCCGGCGGTAATGATACTGTCGAATGAAAAGACGGCATCTATGAGTACTATCTGTCCCAAAGCCTGTCCAAGGCTCAATGGTTTTTTGTTTTTCGTAGAAGCATTGGGGTCTTCCCCTTCCAGTTTGTGGTGAATTTCCATCACTGTTTTATAGATCAGGAACAAGCCACCGGCAATCATTACCAGGCTGGCGAGGTCGAAGCCTTTGCCAAACCAACTTTCAGGGATGACGTATTTCCCTTTTTGTGAAAGTAGCCATCCGAGGCCCATCAGTAAAATGCTACGCATTATAATACCGCTGACCATCCAGAAGCGCCGGGCTTTCTTAACCTCTTTTTCGGTATGCAGGCGGTTCATGATAATGCTTACAAAGATCACATTGTCGATACCCAACACAATTTCCAGGATAACCAGTATTACAAAGCTGATAATACTTTCCGACGTAAAAAGATGTTCCATTTGTATATATAAGTTGAATATGCTGCTATTTGTTACACCCGCAAGGGATAATTATTCTATCCGGTTAGATTAAATCCCGACATATGTTCTGTACAATCCCCGGGCCTTCATAGATAAAACCAGTCCAAACCTGTACCAGGGCTGCACCTGCCTGTAATTTCTCTTTTGCATCGGCGCCGGTAAAGATACCGCCGGAAGCAATGACAGGAATTTGCCCATTGGTCTTTTGCGTAATGTATTGAACGATTTCCGTTGATCTTTGGGTGAGTGGTTTACCGCTTAAGCCTCCGGCTCCAATTGCTTCGAGTTCAGCATTGGTAGACAGAAGTCCGGCGCGGTTGATGGTCGTATTGGTAGCTACCAGGCCGTCCAGCTTAATTTCAAGGGCCAGGTCAATTACATCGTCGATCTGTTCCTGTGTGAGGTCGGGCGCTATTTTCAGCAATAAAGGTTTGGGTTCCTGTTTGGTACCGGCCAGGGTTAGATTGATGGTCTGAAGATGGGATAAGATCTTCCTCAGGGCATCTTTTTCCTGCAGTTCCCGCAAACCGGGGGTATTGGGCGAGCTTACATTGACCACAAAATAATCTACCCAGTTGAACAGTTCCCGGAAGCATATCTCGTAATCTTTCCAGGCATCTTCATTGGGGGTCACTTTGTTCTTGCCAATATTGCCACCGATTATGAGTCGGGAGTCTTGAGTCTTGAGTGGGGAGTCCTGCGTTCGAAATTGCGAAACTGCCGATTGCCGATTGCCGATTGCCGACTGTTTTTCTTTCCAGTCCTTCAAGCGCTTGGCCACTACTTTCACGCCCTCATTATTGAAGCCCATGCGATTGATGAGGGCTTTGTCTTTGGGCAGGCGGAAGAGACGGGGCTGGTCGTTACCTGCCTGTGGCTTAGGCGTAACAGTGCCGATCTCTACATAGCCAAAACCCAGTGCTTCGAGTTCATTGAGGTAGAGGGCATTTTTGTCGAAACCTGCGGCCAACCCTACGGGGTTTTTAAAATGCAGGCCAAACAGCTCATGCTCCAGGCTTTTGCTGGCAGGGGTATTTTTATTACTGATGATGCGCTTTAAGAAACCAACCTTGCAGGCCAGTTTTAAGGCATTCATGGAAAAATAATGTACTCCTTCTGTGGGGAATAGGAACAATAGTTGTCGGATGAACGTATACATAGACGGCTGCGAAGATATTTCTTTATCAAACGTTTGGCGTCGTAAAATGGCAATATTTTACCGCTATACTGCCAGGGAGTAGAAAAGACAGTTATTATTCCTTTTCTTATGTGGGCCTCACAAAACCAATATAAGAGCCTGATACTGAGCACAACACTACCCTTGGGGCAGACGTTTTGAAAACTTCTTCCTTCTTGTTACCTTTGGTATACAAAGTTGCATAAACAACTAACTTATTTCAGAAACAATAAATTTCTTTATATGCAAGAGGCATACATCGTAGCAGGATTTCGTACTGCTGTAGGTAAATCAAAGCGGGGTGTTTTCCGGTTTTACCGGCCTGATGACCTGGCCGTCGATGTGATCAAAGGGCTGATGGCATCTGTTCCCCAGCTCGACGCCAAAAGGGTAGATGATCTGATTGTGGGCAATGCAGTACCAGAAGCAGAGCAGGGATTGCAGGTTGGACGTATCATTGCGGCCAGAGCACTGGGATTTGATATTCCCGGTATGACGGTGAACCGCTATTGCGCTTCGGGACTGGAGACGATTGCTATTGCTACTGCCAAAATCAGGTCGGGGCAGGCAGAATGTATTGTGGCGGGTGGCACTGAAAGCATGAGCCTGGTGCCTACGGCAGGATGGAAAACGGTTCCTGCTTATTCCATTGCCAAAGATGAGCCGGATTATTACCTCAGCATGGGGCTTACTGCGGAAGCGGTAGCCAAAGAATACAATGTGAACCGCGAGGATCAGGATGCTTTTTCTTATAACTCTCACAAGAAAGCGATCAATGCAATTCAACAAGGCTATTTCAAAAGCGGCATATTGCCCATTACGGTAGAACAGGTATATGTGGATGAAAAAGGAAAGAAGAAAAGCAAGACTTATGTGGTAGATACAGATGAAGGGCCACGTCAGGATACGAGTGTGGAAGCCCTGGCTAAGTTGAAGCCGGTGTTTGCCCTGAATGGATCGGTAACAGCGGGTAATTCTTCTCAAACCTCAGACGGTGCGGCTTTTGTGATCGTGATGGGTGAAAGAATGGTGAATGAGCTGGGGCTGAAGCCTATTGCGCGTTTGGTGAACTGTGCTTCTGCAGGGGTGCATCCACGTATTATGGGTATTGGCCCGGTAGAAGCAGTACCAAAGGTATTGAGGCAAGCCAATATGAACCTGGGTCAGATAGACCTGGTGGAATTGAATGAAGCTTTTGCTTCGCAGGCGCTGGCTGTAATACGCAAGCTGGAGATCAATCCTGATATTGTGAATATCAATGGTGGGGCTATTGCACTCGGTCACCCGCTGGGCTGTACCGGTACGAAGCTTACCATACAGATCACCAATGATATGAAAAGGCTCAATAAGAAATACGGTATTGTGACAGCCTGTGTAGGTGGTGGTCAGGGAATAGCCGGGATTATTGAGAACATCAATTAGGAGAAGAATACAGAATTTAGAATACAGAATACAGAAGAAATACAGTAGTCGGTATCCGGTAATAAGAATATTGAAATGCTATGTTTGGGAAATTGGTTCCAGATATAGCATTTTTTTAATGTATCTGCTGGCCGTCGATCGCTGGGTACTGGATGCCGGCTTTTGGATTCTATATTCTAAATTCTGTATTCTGCATTCTTCCCCACCGTGTTCTTACGAAAAAAGCAAGGAAATGTACTCGTTGGGGTGAATTCTGGTCAAATGGCAGCATTTTTGTTTATACCATGCCTGAGAAAATGTCGTTTCTACCAGGAGAGGTATTGCTGTTAGAAAGTGAACACCCCAAAATCAAACCTATGGATAGAAGATCATTCTTCCTGCTTAATAGAAAGGCGCCTGCACCTACTGAACAATCCTATGCTGGTTTACGGTTCATAACTTCCGGATTGGCTCCCTATGCCGGGCCGTGGACAACGGCCGAAGTTGCGCACCTGCTAAAGCGCACCATGTTTGGCTCTACAAAATCAGATATAGACTATTTCAAATCGTTGTCGGTATCGAATGCGGTAGATACTTTATTAACGATCTCCGCTGCTCCGGCGCCTCCTGTAAAAACCTATGATAATACTGGTATTACAGGTGGCGATCCTGAATTGGCGATAGCAGCCGGCACTACCTGGGTGAATACACCTACCACAGATGAAGAAGCGAATGATAAAAGGATCGTATCCTGGAAAGCCTGGTGGACGGGCTTATTGATCAACCAGAATCGCAGCATTACAGAAAAACTGATATTGTTCTGGCACCATCACTTTGCAACAGAAGCCAGCATGTATAGGAATGGAATTGCTGCCTACCAGCATTATGTATTGTTGCATCAAATGGCGCTGGGTAATTTTAAGACCCTGGTAAGGGGCGTTACGCTCGACCTGGCCATGCTGCGTTACCTGAATGGCTACCTGAATATTAAGGATGCTCCTGATGAAAACTATGGACGGGAATTACAGGAGCTGTTCACGCTTGGAAAAGAGAATAACCCTAATTATACGGAACCTGATGTATTGGCTGCAGCCCGTGTATTGA
This sequence comes from uncultured Paraflavitalea sp., assembly GCA_966211765.1. Lineage (GTDB taxonomy): Bacteria > Bacteroidota > Bacteroidia > Chitinophagales > Chitinophagaceae > Paraflavitalea. The sequence continues at coordinate 85,258 of CBIHOV010000007.1, read as the reverse complement.
CAGGCTGGACCATTGACAAGGCTACTGAAACGGTGAAGTTTGATCCTGCCAAACACGATACAACAAGCAAAGCATTTTCTTCTTTTTATGGCACTACGATAGCAGGGCGCAGTGATGCCACGGCCGGTGATGCTGAATTGGACGACATGCTGACGATGATTTTCAATAAGAAGACGGAGGTATCTGAGTTCATTGTGCGAAAGCTCTATCGCTGGTTTTGTTATTACATCATTGATGCCAATACGGAAACAAATGTGATCAAGCCCTTGGCACAGCTGTTCCGCAATGGCAACTGGGAGATAAAGCCGGTGCTGGCAATGCTGTTTAAAAGTGAGCATTTCTTTGATGTGCTGAACCAGGGTTGCCTGATCAAGAGCCCGGTAGACCTGACTGTGGGGTTATGCCGTGAATTCAATATTGCGTTTCCTGCCGCTACGGATCATACGAATGTTTATAATATGTGGGGGTTTGTGCAGAACCAGGCGGGAAACATGCAGCAAGATATTGGCGATCCTCCCGGGGTATCGGGCTGGCCGGCTTACTACCAACTGCCGCAGTTTCATGAAATGTGGATCAACTCAGATACTTTGCCCAAGCGGAATATTTTTAGTGACATACTGATCACCATTGGTTATATGCGTGATAACCTGACGCTGAAAATTGACCCGGTAGCTTTTGCCAAAACGCTGCCAAACCCGGGCGATCCAAATGCATTGATCAACGACTCGCTGGCCATCCTCTACAGGGTGCCCTTGTCGGATGCTTCGAAACAAACCATTAAGAAGCAAATCCTGCTGACTAACCAGGAGCAGGATTATTATTGGACCAATGCCTGGACTGCGCATATTACGAATCCGACCAATGATACAGCGTACCAGGTTGTGAACATGCGTTTGCAATCGATGTATAAATATTTCATGAACCTGGCTGAATACCAATTATCCTGAAAGCCCCAACCCAATAGCTATGAAACGCAGAGATTTTGTCAAACAAAGTTTACCGGCAGCCGTCACGATGCCCGCGCTGATCAATGGCTTTTCTGTAAAAGCCTATACGGGTGCTTCACCTATTGTACAGGCCTTACTGGGCGCTCCTCCAACCGATACGGACAAGGTATTGGTATTGATACAGCTTAATGGCGGTAATGACGGGCTGAACATGGTGATCCCTGTTGAGTTTTATGCCAACTATTATAATGCACGTAAGAATATCGCTATACCACAGAATAAAGTACTTACGCTGAATGGTACGGCCAAAACTGCCCTTCACCCGGGTATGGTGGGGCTCCAAACGATGTACAATGAAGGCAAGTTATCCATCGTGCAATCTGTTGGTATTCCGGCCCCTAGTTTTTCGCATTTCAGGGCTACGGATATCTGGATGAGTGCTTCTGATCCGGAGGAGGTGCTGAGTTCGGGTTGGGCCGGCAGGTACCTGGGAACTCAGTTCCCGAACTATCCCAACGGTTATCCCAATACACAGGTGCCTGATCCGCTGGCCATCCAGATCGGCGCCATTCCCTCCCTGGCTTTGCAGGGACCGGTGATGAATATGGCCATGAATATCTTTGATCCCAACAGTTTCTATGATTTCCTGAATGGTGTGCAGGATGTAGTGCCTGATACACCCTGGGGCAAGGAATTGAAATATATACGGCTGATTGCCGGGCAAACGGAGCAATACTCGAATGTGATCAGGGCTGCAGCAGCGAAGGTGACTTCGCAGGGTAGCTATCCTGGAAATAATTACCTGGCGCAACAATTAAAGATCGTGGCCCGGCTGGTAAAAGGCGGATTGAAAACCCGCGTTTACATGGTGACTACGGGAGGCTTTGATACGCATTCGGACCAGGTGAATTCGCTGGATACGACGATTGGTTCGCATAATAACCTGCTGTCTGGTTTATCCAATGCCATTAAGTCTTTTATGGATGACCTGGAAGGGCTGGGTGTAGCCGACAGGGTGATCGGGCTGACCTTTTCGGAGTTTGGCCGTCGTATCAAATCCAATGGTAGTTTGGGTACAGATCATGGCTCGGCAGCGCCCATGTTTGTGTTTGGTAAAAATGTGCGGCCGGGTATCGTAGGGAATAGCCCTTTTATACCGGCATCGGCTTCTGTAAATGACAATATTCCCTTTCAATATGATTTCCGCAGTATCTATGCCTCTCTGCTGCAGCAATGGTTTTGCGTCAACGCAACCGACCTGGAAACGATCATGCTGCGCAATTTCCAGCAAATACCACTGGCAGTGAATGCAGCCTGCGGTACTACAGGGCTGGATGACATTATCCGTGGCTCAGGGGAAGAGCTGATCACCAATTACCCCAATCCATTTGTGGAGAGCACCTCTATAACCTTCCGTACAAAAGGCGGGCATACCCTGGTGCAAGTGATGGATGGACTGGGTAGGGTGGTGAAGACGCTTACGGACAAAGTGTATACTCCCGGGGTGTATACCCTCCCCTTTAACAGTTATGGATTGCCCACCGGTGTTTATTATGCCCGCTTTCAGAATGGGGCGATACAGCAGGTACGATCGATGCTCAAAACGCGATAAAATGGCGGCGATTGGGTCAATTGTCCGGTTTTTACCCATGAATCGCAGTATTCCACTTCCGAAATACGAAATTTAAGTCCCTAAAGGGGCTTTTTTCTTTTCATATAGTAAATAGTTATAAATTGCTGATGATTGGGAATCCATACAATTCGATAGCTTTACTGCAAGCAAACTGATTCGAAACCTACTATGTTGAAATTGTTTATCACTGACGACCACGAGTTATACCTTGAAGGCCTGACCTTATTATTAAATAAACAGGAAGGTATCCGGGTGGTAGGGTCGGCATTAACGGGTGAAGGCCTGTTACAAAAACTGCCTGATCTGGAAATAGATGTCCTTTTATTGGATGTACACCTGCCTGATATTGAGGAAGAAGACCTGCTGAAGAAGATCAGGGCATTAAAGCCGCAGCTTAAGATACTTTATCTAACCATTATGCGGGGTACCCGCTATATCCACAAGCTGGTAAAATATGATATCCAGGGTTATTTGCTAAAAAATTCCAGTATAGATGAGTTGAAACAAGCCCTGCATGCGATTGCCGGGGGACAAAAATACTTTAGCAAGGAAATTAATATACTGGATACAGAGCAGGATTTCCGCCATACGATCACGATCGAAGATAAAAAGGTGGATGAGATCCTGTCCAAGCGCGAAATAGAAATACTTACCCTCATTTGTAAGGAGTACAGCAATTCCGAAATAGCTGAGAAGTTGTTCCTCAGTGTAAGCACAGTGGAGACCCATCGCAAGAACCTCATTGCCAAGCTGGGTGTCAACAATACAGTAGGGCTGGTGAAGTTTGCCCTCAAGAACAAGCTGATCGAATAATACAGGATTATTGAATTAAAACTACCCAAACACCAGAATTCGTTATCTTTCCACAGTAATCTGCTAATCAGTGAAATATTGGTTACTGGTCCTTTCCTTATTCAGTGTGTCTCTTTCTTCCCCCGCCCAGGTTGATACCAACTACCTGAAGGCGCTGTATGACCGCTGCCTTGATTTCTCAGAAGATAAGGCCGACTCCATTCTGCACTATGCTACATTGATCAAAAAAGAATCAGATCAACTAGGGTTTGTCAAAGGGGATGTTTTATCCCTCCGGCTCAAAGGCATCTTTGAGGAGATGAATAGCAATTACTCTGGCGCTATTGAATATTATCTGCAATCGCTGGATGCAGCCAGAAAGCTGACGGATGTGGCTTATGAGAAAGCCGCCCTGAGTGACCTGGCCATTGCCTATGCCAATATCAAAGAGCCGTTAAAGGCCAAGGACTTTTACTTGCAGGCCGCCAAAATATCAAAAGGAACCGGCGATGTATATGACCTGGTGAATACCTATAATAACCTGGCTGTTATTTATACGCAACTCAAGCAATTCGACAGTGCCAGGTTATTGCTGAATGACGCTATTCGCTACGGAAAGCCCTATGAAAAGGAGATCGACCTGTCGAGTTCTTATAACAATATGGGCAACCTGTATTGCCAGGAAAAGAAATATGACGAGGCTTTGACCTATTTCCGACGTAATTATGATCAGCATATAAACAGCGATAACCCCGGTGATCTTTGGGTAGACCTGCTGAACCTGGCTGATGTATACAGTGAGAAAAAACAGTTTGACTCTGCCGCTAAATATGGACAGTTGGCTATGAAGCTGGCGCTGGAACTGGAATCGAAAGGAAAAGAGGCCGACACTTATGGCATCCTGGCCAAGCTGGCTGAATATAAAGGGGATTATCGCACTGCCTACGACAACCTGAAGAAATGGTATAAACTGGATACTGCCATCATCAATGGCGATACTTATAAAACGATTGCGGAATTGCAGGAACGGTTTCATGCCAAGGACCGGGAGGCAGCTAATAAACTGCTGAAAGAGCAGGTAGAGAAAGAATCACTGAGAACCAAAATTGTGACGATCGTAGCCATCGCTATGGCGGTGATCATTATATTGGTTGCCATTGCATTCATCACAAAACGTAATGCGAATCGACGGTTAAAGAATATCAATGAACTGATCGTTCAGCAAAATGAAAAACTGGAAGAGCTGAATTACGAGAAGAACTCTTTGATTAGTATTGTGTCACATGACCTGAGCACGCCTTTCACCACTATACAGGTGTGGGGGCATGTATTGCAAGCAGAACCCGGAACCTTAACTGCAGACCAGCAAAAGGCATTGAGCAAGATCATGCAGGCCAGTAACAATGGTGAAGAACTGATCCGCCGTGTACTGGATGTAGAGAAAAAAGACATCGGGCAACACCGGATGCAACTGGAAAATATTGACCTTACCATTTTTGCTGAAGAGGTTATTGACAGTTTCAGGCCCATGGCTGCCAGGAAGGATATACGCCTGCATGCTGAAATGCCCGGCAAAAACCTTTACCTGCTGAGTGATAAACAATTGGTATCGCGCATCTGCGAAAACCTGTTATCGAATGCCATCAAATATACCCCCCACGGAAAAAATGTATGGATCAGCATCAGTGATGAGCTGGACGCCATTAGTATTAAAATAAGGGATGAAGGAGTAGGGATAGAAAAAGATGAATTGCCCTATCTCTTTTCCAAATACAGTAAAATATCCTCTAAACCTACAGATGGCGAAGCATCTACCGGCCTGGGCCTTTCCATCGTAAAACGCATCGTACAGGAGATCAACGGAAAGATCTTTTGCGAAAGCGAACCCGGCAAAGGGTCATTATTCACAGTAGTACTCAAGAAATAGCCATTTGCGGCTATAACAATTTGTGTGGTAGTTGGTTAGCCTTCCAATAACTATTCATTAGGAAATTAATATGACTATTTTGCCATAATTGCTTTAATTTGCAACGCAGTAGCAATAAGGTTGAGCCTACAACATCCCATATTAAGACGTTCACTGGCTGGTATTTTACTGGTGCTTTTTGCATTTAGTATCATGCCTAAGAAGTTGCTGCATGATCTGATCGTAAGTCATACAGACGGGGTTAATACTACAAAATCGGTAACACCGCAGGTTGGCAAAGCCGGGTTTAATTGTGATTGCCAAAACCTGGTTACTGAATCGCCTTTCATTGCCGAAAGTCAACAAATTGACCTTGGTTTTCATAGAGATTATAGTGTCGAACCTTGCACCTTTTCCAGTCAGGTTCATACAGCTGCTTTACTCTTCCATTCCTTACGGGGGCCTCCTGCTATCAGTTAATATCCATGTAACTCTTCCAGGTAATCATTGACTGGTGGAGCAATTGACATTTGCCGGTTACCGGTATTTACGATCTCAATATTGACTGATAATACAAATCATGAAACAGCTTTCTATTTATTTAGTTCTGCTTGTAGCAGGCAGCCTGCGTACCCAGGCACAATCGACCGCTCTGCACACCACTCCTTCCGATAAAAATATTGTACTGAATGTATCTTTCACAGGAAAAGTAACGGACGCTAAAACAGGGGAAGTACTGGCCGGCGCATCTATACAATTTCCTGATCTTAAAGTAGGCAGTACCACCAACCAGCAAGGTGTGTACAAGTTGCAAAATATTCCCTCCGGCAAATACCTGGTGGAGGTAAGCTTTACGGGATACGCTTCCATTGTTGAATCAATCATATTAAATGGTAATACGGAAAAGGATTTTGCGCTCTCCCGGTCATACGCGGAGAATGAAGCGGTAACGGTTACCGGTGTTTCCTCTGCCACTTCTGTGAAAAGAACACCAGTGCCGGTGAATATCCTGAAAAAGGAAGAGTTGATGAGGGGCGTGTCCACCAACCTGATCGATGCCCTGAGCAAAACGCCCGGAGTTGCTCAAATATCCACCGGACCAGCTATCTCCAAGCCCTCCATCCGTGGATTGGGTTATAACAGGGTAGTGGTGGTTAATGATGGCATCAGGCAGGAAGGGCAGCAGTGGGGTGATGAACATGGTATTGAGATCGATGAATACAATGTAACCAAAGCCGAAATACTGAAAGGACCAGCTTCTCTGATGTATGGCAGTGATGCACTGGCAGGTGTAGTGAATTTCATTTCTATTTTACCGGCTCCGCAAGGAACGATCAAAGGAAATGTATTTGGCACCTATCAAACCAATAACCGGCAGCGTGGCATGCATGCTGATATAGGGGGCAATCAACACGGCTTTATCTGGGGAGCCTATGGATCCTACAAAGCTGCAGCCGACTATAAAAACAAATATGATGGGCACGTGTTCAACTCGAAGTTCAATGAACGTGACTTTGGTGGTTATATAGGATTGAACAAGCAATGGGGATTCAGTCACCTTTATGTCACCAATTTTGACCAGCGGGTAGGCCTGGTGGAAGGTGACCGGGATGATGTGACAGGGCAGTTCCTGAAGCCTGTCGATAACAATGGTACAGCAGAAGAGGCCGTTGCTGAGGGAAAGGATTTTACGTCTACCGATCCTTTTATTCCCCGGCAGCGGATACAACATTTCAAAGTAGCAACGGACAACAGTTTTAATATTGGCAGTGACCGGCTTACGGTACTGGTAGGCTATCAGCGCAACCAGCGGCAGGAGTTTGGTAATGTACTGGACCCCGGAGAAAAGGAATTGTATTTTGACCTGAATACGGTGAACTATAATGTTCAATATCACTTTGCTGAGAAAAAGGACTGGAAAACAACCATTGGGGTTAACGGTATGCAGCAAAGCAACCAGAATAAGGGCGCCGAAGTTTTGATACCGGAATATTCTTTGTTTGATATCGGAGGTTTTGTATACTCTCAGAAAAGGATCAATAAACTGACCCTAAGCGGAGGGGTGCGCTTTGATAATCGTTCTATCGATTCCAAAGAACTGGAAGAGGGTGGAGATGTTAAGTTCCAGGGATTTACGAAAAGCTTCTCCAATGTATCGGGAAGTGTAGGGTTGAGTTATGAAGCCAGCAAGGCAGTTACTTTCAAACTCAATATAGCCCGGGGTTTCAGGGCGCCCAGCATACCTGAGCTGGCCAGCAACGGGGCGCATGAAGGAACCAACCGTTATGAGTATGGTGAGCAGGACCTGAAGTCTGAAACCAGTTTCCAGGTGGATGGCGGCGTAGAACTGAATACGGAGCATGTATCGTTGGCGGCCAATGTGTTTTATAATGCGGTGAGTAATTTCATTTACTACCGCAAACTACAGGGGGCCAATGGCGGCGACTCGATACTGGTAGATGGTTCGGATGAGTTCTTTGCCTTCCGGTTTGACCAGCACAATGCGCGCCTGTATGGAGCAGAAATAAACCTGGATATACACCCGCATCCGTTGGACTGGCTGCATATTGAAAACTCCTTTTCCATTGTGCGGGGCACTTTGAGTGAGGAACAGGATGGTAGTAAAAACCTGCCTTTCATTCCTGCTGCCCGGTTGATCAATGATGTAAAGGCGGAGTTTGGCGCCAAAGGAAAGCTTATTCGTCACTTGTATGTGAAGGCTGAACTGGATAATACTTTTGCGCAGAATGATCCATTTACGGGTTATAATACAGAAACTAAAACATCGGGTTACAGTCTGCTGAATGCCGGACTGGGCGGGGATGTCGTAAGTAAGGGAAAGACCTTATTCAGCTTGTATATAGCCGCTAACAATATAGGGGATGTGGCTTATCAGAACCATTTGAGCCGGCTGAAATATGCGGCTGTGAACAATGTTACGGGCCGTACAGGGGTATATAATATGGGCAGGAATTTCAGTATTAAGCTGAATGTACCGTTATCTTTTAACCTATAAGCCGGAAGACATAATAATATTAAAAGAGGATCGTTATTATAGGGTATTTACTAACCCGTTTTCATAGAATTGTAGGCCCTTCGCTTCGGCGGAGGGCTTTTTTTATGCGCCCTCACCCTTTTTCTTCAACGGGGGTGCCCTGGGGGTTAGTGACCATTAAATTGGGACTCTTAGCTCGTTTCTTTGAATGATACCAGGTGATTAACAGCACTGTATGTAGAGAGGTGGATATGCAGCACCAATAAAAATACCGGAACTCCGTATCTGCCTGGTAGATGAAAACCTGGGGTAAGAGGTAGAGTAGGGAAGAGATGGCCAGGCAAATACCTGCCTTTTTGAAGGTACTGAATGGCAGGCGGATGCTGATGATGAGTTGCAGGAATGGCAGCAATAGCCAGAACGAGGGCTTCATGTAAGGCATATGCTGGTTGGCCTGTATGAGGCCGGAAACTATATTGCGTAACCGGTTCTGTTTGAGCGCAAATCCAAATTGATTGGTATAGATATAGGGGTAGTAATAGTAGAAGGTAGTATCGGGCCTTTGTTTTAACTGCAGATAATACAAAAAACCATCAAAGCGGTTCTCCAGGTAGGTGAAGGTGTTTTCATGAATGCTCTTTTTCCATTCCTTTATGAGTTGCTTCCGGGTTTGCTCATTGAGCGGGGGGAAGACCTGTTTGTTATCGTTGTTCCACCAGATATTGTCCAGCGTGGCAGTCGTGAAATGTGTTTTGATATAGTTTGTATCAAAGCCGGGATGGCGGGTAATAAAGTCTGGAAAGTAAGACCTGCCAGTGGCCACATAAATGCCGGCTACATCATGTGCCATGAGTTTATATTCGGCATAGGCCTTATGTGGTTTCAGGATAAACTTATTGACGGACAAATTGGCGATCAGTAAACCTGTTAAAACCAGGGCGAGTAAACCTACCTTCCGGGTGATCGTTCCTGAATAAATATCCTCTACCCAAAGATAATAGAGTATGATAGCGCCTGGCAGTGCATTGATACGCACCATGGTTCCGTAGGTGAGTAGCAGGAATGTAAAGGCGGCCTCCCAGGCACTCATTTTTCGATTGTAATAGATGGCACGGAGCATAATCGTGGCTGCTAACAGCCAGCAAAGGGCCATCTGAGCATCTTTCACAATCAATCCTGCAAAATTCTGTACATAGGGCGCGCAAACAAATAAAAGTACGAGGCAAAGCAGGGGCAGGAACCGTTTACACCAGGTAGTCGCTAAAATATAAAAGCTGGACCATAGAAGGAGCAACTGGAAAATTAACATCACCTGGGGGCCTTTATAGATAAGGTTGAGCAGGCTCCAGAGGCCGGCCATAATGGGCGGATGCCAGTCGGTATACCGGTTGCTGATAGCTTGTGTGTATTGATCGATCGTATCAATGTACATAAAGCCGGGATAAAATGCCAGGAGGTCAATGGTGAACCCTATGATCGCAACAACAAGTATGTACTTCTTCAATGAGAATTAATTCTTATGTAAATTAACTGATTCTCCCTTCATTTAATAAAGTAGTCGGCAGGCGGGAAAACGCTGGCAAGGGCATCTGTATTATGGATAACTGCTATGTTTTGAAAGCAAGATTGTATTTTAGTAGTAAATTATGGACATGGAGCTTTCCATTACTACCCCTGCTTTATTATTCCCCGCTATATCCTTGTTGATGCTGGCTTATACCAACCGGTTCCTGGCGTTGGCCAGTTTAATTCGCAACCTGCACGATAAGTACAAAAAAGAGCCTGACCAGAAACATATTGTTCAGCAGATACGTAACCTGCGTACGCGGATCAGGTTGATCCGCTCCATGCAGGCGCTGGGGGTTATCAGCTTCCTGTTTTGTGTAGTATGCATGTATTGTATTTTCAGGAACTGGACAGATGCGAGCTATATCATTTTCGCCCTGAGCATAGGAGCATTTATGACATCACTGATTTTATCATTGCTTGAAATTTCGCTTAGCACCAAAGCATTGGAGCTTGAGCTGAGTGATATGGAAAAGGAAACAAGGGTCAACTTCTTTACCAATATCCTGGGCGTGCGGGATAGCAGGGATCCCGATTAGCCCTGCTTTGCTTCTTCCAGCTTGTTGCTTTTATAGTTCGGATCATACTTGACGAAAAAGTAGAGATATATTACCCTGCTGAGGCGCATGAGCCAGGGTTGCAGAAAGATAAGCAGGAATACATTGAGGCCTAGCCAAAAGAAAAAGCGGTTGTCTTTGGTAGACATGCCGATGAGTACATACCAGGCTACAAAAGAGGTGACAGAAAGCGCCACGGAGAGTGCATAGCTTACATAAGCTGTTCCATACCAAAAACCTGGTTCCAGTTCAAACGGCTGCCTGCATTCGGGGCAGCTTACAGGCATGTCAAATACCTTTCTCAGCTTCCATGGATTGCTGTTCTTGAACATAGGACCCCTGCGGCAGCGCGGGCATTTCATAGTGAAAATGCTCCAGAAATAATTTGGTTTGGATGTAGCTGGCATGGCCGCAAAGATAAGCTATACCATTTTAGGTTCAAGGCAAAGAAAACCGGCCTCCTGAAAGAGGCCGGTACAATAAATTGATATGTTGAATGGCTTATGCCGCCAATGTCTTCTTACGTTCTCCGATCTGTTGGCGCCACATGGCATAATAAAGCCCTTTTTCTTCAATCAGCTCTTCGTGAGAACCAGTCTCTACAATATCACCTTTTTCCAATACATAGATGCGGTCGGCATGCATGATGGTGGAAAGGCGGTGAGCGATCAGTACGGTGATCTGGTTCCGCTGAGAAGATACCTGTTTGATGGTATTGGTGATCTCTTCTTCGGTGAGTGAATCGAGTGAGGAGGTGGCTTCATCAAATATTAACAGGTGGGGCTTGCGTAATAAAGCCCTGGCTATGGATAATCGTTGTTTTTCGCCTCCTGACAATTTCAGACCTCCTTCGCCGATCATGGTATCGATCCCTTTTTCGGCTCTTTCAAGGAGGTTGGTGCAGGCGGCTTTTTGTAAAGCATCCAGCAGGTCCTCATCGGTAGCGGCAGGATTTACGAAGAGCAGGTTTTCCTTTATGGTGCCTGAAAATAGCTGGGTATCCTGGGTCACAAATCCTATCTGGCTGCGTAGATCATCATACCGGATGGCTGTTTCATCAATTCCGTTGTACAGGATCCTTCCTTCCTGTGGACGGTACAAACCAACCAACAATTTCATGAGGGTGGTCTTTCCGGAACCCGAAGGACCTACAAAGGCAATGGTCTCTCCGGTCTTTACAGAAAAGTTGATGTTGTCGATCGCTTTTTGGTTGGCTGTCTGGTGCTGGAAAGCTACAAACTGGAACTCAAGGGTCTGAATATCGCCCAGATGCCTGGGTTCTACAGGTTCGGATTCGGGTAACTTCTTCATTAAATTTTCGAAGTTATTCAGGGAGACTTCTGCTTCGCGGTAGGAGAGAATAATGTTGCCAATTTCCTGTAATGGCCCGAAGATGAAGAAGGAAAAGATCTGCATGGTTACGAGTTGGCCCGCATCCATTTCTTTTCTGAATACCAGCCACATCATCAGGAAGAGAATGATCTGCCGCAGGGTATTCACAAATGTGCCTTGTACAAAGGCCACACTGCGTATACGTTTTACCTTCTTTACTTCCAGCCCAAGTATTTTATAGGTATTCTGGTTGAGGCGGCCTACTTCCTGGGCTGTAAGGCCAAGGCTTTTTACCAATTCGATATTTCTGAGCGATTCCGTAGTAGCGCCTGCGAGGGCAGTGGTTTCCTTCACAATGCTTTTCTGGATAGTCTTTACTTTCTTGCTCAGCAGGTTGGAAATGAACATTAGGAGCCCAATACCGCCAAAATAGACAATGGGCAGGGACCAGTGGATCCTTACTGCAAAGACCGATACTACGCCAATACCCACCACTACTGTAAAGAGGATATTAACAAAGTAACCAATGAATTTTTCTGTATCGGTCCTCACTTTGGTAAGTACAGATAAGGTTTCACCGCTTCGCTGGTCTTCAAAATCCTGGTAGGGGAGGCGCATGGCTTGTTTAAGGCCGTCTGTGAAAACTTTGGCTCCAAACTTCTGGACTACCACGGTCATAAAGTAATCCTGGAAGTTTTTGGCAATACGGCTTACCATGGCTACCGAAATAGAGGTCAATAATAAAGGAACTACTCCCCAGGTGGTCCCTTTGCCGAAGGAAAAGAGGAAATCGTGCCAGTTAAATTTGCCGGAGCCAGTCTTTCCGTCTGACAGGTGTTCGTTTGCCAGGTTGACCAGGTGCCCGAAAATAATGGGATCCATCAGGGAAAAACCAATATTGATGGAGGCAAGTAATAACACAAGGAATACCAGCCATTTATATGGCTTTAGATAATTTAGTAATATTTTCATAGCTAACTATATAGTGGGAACTAGGAATTAACCCTAAAAGGTTTGGGAATGTTCAAATTCTGAACAATTTCGTTAAAAATGGCAAATTGTCAGAAAGAGAATTATAGAATCAGCCAGGAAGCTTGGTAGGTTGTAACGTAGTAGTTGGTGTGAGGGATAATTTTTTTTGTTTATGGCAGAGCCTGAAGAATGATTCATAGTCGTCTATGATCTTATTCCAGCTATATAATTGCTCAATTTTCAAACTGTTGGCCTTTGAAAGGCGCATAGTTTCATCATTTTTTGATAAAGTATCGGCATATTGGCGCACTTCAGCTGCTGAAGTGAAATAATAGCCGTTTTCTTCCAGTACTGCCCTGTTAAATACATTATCCTGGGCAACGATAAGGGCCTGGCTTCCCATGGCTTACAGTAACGAAGGATTGGTGCCGCCTACAGATTGTCCTTGAAAATAAAGTTTGGATAAGTAGATGAGGTTATTGATATGCTGCTGGTTAAAAATAGCTCCCAGGAAACGTATCCTTTTGTCAGCTTTAAATTTATTGACCAGGTACTGGCCAAACTTATTGCGGGTATTGCCGATTACGATAAAATCAAGAGGCGAGCTGGAATCATGGTAACCGTCGAGGATCATTTCAATATTATTCTCAGGTTCCATACGGGCCATCAGCATATGGTAGCCTTGTTTGACCAGGCTAAAAGGAGCAAGAACGGATTCATCCGGCTTATTGAAAACGGTGGCGCCGTAAGCGATATATTCAGATCTTGCCTGGTACTTTTCCAGCAGGTAAGCCTGTATGTAAGTAGAATCTGCCACAAAATAGTCACTGTATTTAATGGCAAGCTTCTCTGAAAAGCGCAGGAAGCGCTGCACCGGGCGTGAATATTTCGAACGCTTCCACTCCAAACCATCCATGTTTGAGATGATAGTGGCACCGGTAGGAAAGAATATGCCCCATATTGAGCTGCTGGTATAGCCGAGGAATAGTATGATATCATAATTTTTTGACCGGGCATCCATTATACAGTTGAAGTCATACACAAATTGTCCGGCAGTTCCCAATAAATGCTCCGGATCATAACAGTGTACAATATTTACACCATTCCAATATGATTGCTGGTTAGGATGATTGTGAGAGCAATATACATACACATCATATCCCTTTTGGGCAAGACCCTGGGAAAGGTGTTCTGCGAAGTATTCAAACCCTCCGTAGTTATTGGGGACTCCCCGGGTCCCTACTATGCCAATACGCAGTTTCATAATTTACCCAATACTTTTTTATAGGCTGCAAGGGTTTTTTCTGCCGCTTTTTGCCAGGTGTAGTTAATAAGGATTTTTTTTCTAAGCTCTTCGGGAAATGGGGCCTGGGCTGCTTTTTCAATGGCCTCCCGGATAGAGCTGTGGGAGGCCGGGTCACAATAGAAGGCGTAATCTTCAAAATATTCCCGGGTATAGCCTTTATCTGTAACGACAATGTTGCATCCCATCACGCCGGCTTCAAGCGAAGAAAGGCCACAGGTCTCAAACCAACTGGGCAAGACATGGACTTTGGCTTTTTGATAGTAATGGACCAATTGCTCCTGTGACACATGGTCTAAAAAAAGAACATTGGAAGCTGCTGCCTGCCGGCATTTTTTGTAATAGTGGTGCTGGTTAGGAGCAGGGGCGCCAATGACAATCAATTGGTAAGCTGTATTATTGAGGGCTTTAATAAGGCTATACTGATTTTTTAGCCCTTCGATCCTGGCTGCACATATTACAAGGTTTTTATCCCTAGGCGTTTCAGAATTTAATAGAAATAATTCGTTATCAATGCCGTTAGGTACAATCTCATGCCGGAATGAGCTTTTGTGCCTATTATTGATCTGTTCCTGTTCCAGTCGGGAGTTGGGGAGGATAAGATTTACCCGGTCCAGGATCTGCCGGATACTCCGGTGCTGGCCTTTCCACAGATAGGATTTGCTTTTAAGCTGGTCTTTACCGATCAGCCACCTGGCAATTGTTTTAAAGTATTCGTTAGCGGTGGAGGGCAGGTACCGGAAAAGAATGCCAGACAGGCCGCGCCGGTGCTCCCGGTCATATTCATTATAGTTTACGAATATCGGTGATAGTACAATGGGCCGGGAAGTGCGGACAATATGAAACAGCAGATCAGCCGGCCGAACCATATTAAAGATATGTATAAGGTCATACTCCTCATATTCAATAGGTTCAGCTGTTAACCGGATATCAACGGAAATAGCCTCCTTCCTGAGGTAATGCGCAGTTTGAGTGATCTGTACGGTGTCGCCACCGTAAGCAGTAAACAGGGTATTTCTTGTGATAAACAGAACTTTCATGCTTTTTGCCTTATTACCCAACTTTGAATAGAATACGTATTAATCTTATGTGGGTTGTCTGGCCGGAAGGGTTAATTTTCTGTAATTCTTTGATATACGATCTTTAGTTTTGCGCAATGAATACGTTTTTTAAGGAGCGTTTTGAACGGCTAAAGCTTTATTGTGAGCGGGAGGGATACAAGGGGTGGGACCCCTATGATGGGCTGACAAGCAAGGTCTTTCGATCCTTGCCGCTTGTGCGGGATAACAGGTTCTTCAGGTTGGCCTGGATACAGTTTTTCAAGAAAAGTCCTGTTAATTTTCGTCCTATCGCCATCGTCCCCAAATCGTATAATGCAAAAGGGCTGGGGCTTTTTCTCACAGGGTATTGTAACTTGTACAAGATCGCCCCTTCTGAGGAGCTTTTGAAAAGCATCCATTTTCTGGCAGATAAGATCATTGGCCTGCAAAGCACAGGTTATGCAGGTAGTTGCTGGGGCTATTATTTTGATTGGCAGGCGCGGGCTTTTTTTCAACCAGCCAATACGCCGACAGTAGTGGCTACCTCTTTTGTTGCAGATGCATTATTCAATGCCTATGAAATTACAAAAATAGAAACGTACAAAACGGTAGCGGTATCAAGCGCTGATTTTGTTTTAAAGGACCTTAACAGAACGTACGATCAGAAAGGAAATTTTGCTTTTTCTTATTCTCCGCTGGACCATACGCAGGTATTTAATGCTTCCTTACTGGGTGCAAGGCTATTGAGCAGGGTATATCATTATACAAGGGATGAAAAACTGAAGGAGGAAGCAACAAAAGCTGTACAGTTTGTATGTGATTACCAGCAACCCAATGGGGCCTGGGCTTATGGAACACTGCCTTTTCATTCATGGATCGATAACTTTCATACAGGGTTCAACCTTGAATGCATTAATGATTTCCAGGTATATACATCAGATGAAAGATTTAAGCGTAATATACAGTTGGGATTTCAATATTACATCGATACTTTTTTTACCGCCGAAGGGGTTTCGCGGTATTATCATAATCAATTATACCCGGTAGATATTCATTCGCCTGCACAATTAATGGTAACCCTGGTGAAGTTGAACCGATTTGAAGAGAATCAACCACTGGCGGAAAAGGTACTTGATTGGACGATTCGAAATATGCAGAGCAAGGAGGGGTTCTTTTATTATCAACGTAAGAAGATGTTGAGCTTCCGGATACCGTATATGCGTTGGGCGCAGGCGTGGATGTTTTATTCTATGTCTTATTATTTAATGGCTGAAAAAAATAAATATGAATAGGCGTATCTCTTTATTAGGAACTCCGGTGGATGATCTTACTATGAATGAAACACTGGCACTGGTAACAAATGCCATTGAAGAAAATAAACATCTTCATCATACAGTAGTAAATGCAGGGAAAATTGTTTCGATGCATGAGAATCCTGTGTTGAAAGAGAGTGTGATCAATGCGGATGTGATCAATGCAGATGGACAGGCTGTTGTATGGGTTTCAAAGCTTTTCAAGCAACCATTGCGGGAACGTGTGGCGGGTATTGACCTGATGGAGCACCTGGTAGAGCTGGCTTATAAGCGCGGATACAAGGTATTCTTTTTTGGAGCGAAGGAAGAGGTGCTTAAAAAGCTGGTTGACAAGTATAGCAATATCTATAATCCGGAAATTATTGCGGGATATCGGAATGGCTATTTCAAAAAAGAAGAAGAGCGCCAGATTGCTACCCAAATTTCGGATAGCAAAGCCAATATATTATTTGTGGCTATTACCTCGCCCATCAAAGAGAATTTCCTTTATGAGAACCGCGATATACTGAAAAGTGTAAATTTTGTAATGGGTGTTGGCGGCAGTTTTGATGTGGTAGCCGGTTATGTAAAACGTGCCCCCCGGTGGATGCAAAAGGCCGGGCTGGAATGGCTGTATAGGGTGTATCAGGAACCCCGCAGGATGTTTAAACGATACCTTGTAGGTAACGTTAAGTTCATTTCTCTGGTATTGCGCTATAAGTTCAAGGGGAAGTAGCTGTGATACTTACTGTGGTATGCTCTGCAGCTCTATAAGATAGCCGGCGCTTCCCGTAGCTTCAAATTGCTTTAGGAGTTTTCCTCTTTTAAGTAATTCATTTACAATAAATCTTTCATCACCCCGGCTTCCGTCAAAAGGGAAAACATGTGAAAATAGCAGCCATATATGGCCGCTGACATCCTTGAAATGAGCCATGTGCTCCATCATTTTACTGGCATCAGGCGATTCGCCCATGATAGTCTGCTTTGGATGGAATTGGACATAACCAATTTTCTTGTAATACTCGTATGCTGCCCAGGCGCCACGATACACGTAAAGTGTGTAATCAGGTTGATCTGCCTGGTTGATCTGCTGGATAATAGGCTTGATCTCTTCATTCTTCAGCGGAAATTTATTGAAGAGGGCAAAAGAAAAGCAGGCCAGGATCAGTACTATCAATCCCTTCTGTATCACTACGTGTTTTTTGAAAATCAGCGACATGTGATAAATGGCAAAGGATATGACAATTATATAAAGAGGTGTTTGGTACAGGATAAGCCGCAAGTCGAAAGGATAAAATTTCAATGCCGACAATATGAGGTGGATAGCTATGGGTGCAAGACACAGGTAAGCGATCTTAATCTTTTTGTTTAATAACAGCAGGGCTATTCCGGTTAGGTATAATACCACAAAGAGGATGCATAATTCCCTGGACCCATTGCCGGGCAGTAGCTCATTGAATATTTGTTGCACCCTTGTATTGAGCCAACCGGCAGGGGCCGTGGGGAAGGGACTGAGTGGCATAAATGCAAATTGCCAATACGATTTCATGATGGCTTCCGTAGGATGGCCTTTTATAAACAGGAAGTAGTTTATAAGGAAAAAAATACCCCAAATAAACAGGGGAATAAGCAAAGGAGAGATCAACTTTCTTTGCCGTATATATTGGTACAGTATGGCCGTTCCGGCAATTGCCAGAATGATCACAGAGGTATTAGAAAGAAATACCGCCAGGGCGCCCATTACACTAAGCGCAGTAATTCTATACTTGTTTAAAAAGTTATTGCTGGTAAATGTAATCGTATAAAGCAATAGCATGATAAACAGATCGGTGGCATATTGCTTTACTTCTGAGGAGTAATAAATAAAGTAGGGAGTACAAGCTAAAATAAAAAGCACAATAACTGCTACGGCTTTATGCCCTGTAAGCGACCTGGTAAGATAATAGATAAGGAACAGGGAGCCGATCGAGCAAAGAAGCGGAAAAATACGTAACGCCAAATCATTGTTGCCAAACACTACAGTAAACGTTTTTTCAATAAGCAGAAAGAGAATGGGCGCCACCTGGCTATATTCCAGTGGCTGTAATAAGTCGCCGAAGCTCTTATCCACGATATTTAAAGCAAGCATTGATTCATCAAGCCACAAACTGCGGTTATAGATGTATTGGTATAGCAGCAAGCCTATTCCAAGTGTAAAACCACTTATTACAAGAAGTGTATATGGATTGAGTTTATATGTATTTTTCAGCATACAGCAGTTGCTTGGGTAAAGGGAATTTATGAACCCGCAAAATAATCATCTTTGCGAATAATTAGCGGTTGGAGGCCGGCATTCTGTACACGAAAAGCTGGGTAGCGCTAGTCCAGAGCCTTTGGGATAGGACTGGATTCCGGAGGCACCTGTGGAATAACGGTATAAAGCACAAAGAAAAATACAAAATAATTAAGTCCTTGTTGTCTTAGCAGAATGGATTCTGTGAGGAAAGTAATGCATGTGATAAGCAGGAAAAGATTGAAATTCCTGGAACGGGTTTTAAGCAGGGCGATGACCAGGGCTGACATGAAAATAATAAAGCCAATTATCCCATACGTGGTCAATACTTCAATAAATTGATTATGGGCATTGTAATTATACCTCTCCAGATCATAATACCCTTTTTTATTGTACGCCTCTTTACGAATTTCCTTGATGTCACCGGCCGTGGTTCCAAAGATCAGGTTGTTGCTGATAATGGCGAAGTGGGTATCCCATTTGGCGAGCCTGATCGTAAGCAGGTTGCGTTCGTTGTAGTTGTCAGTGACCTTTAATCCCCTGTCTTTTAAGGTTTCAAGCTTTTGGATCTTGAAAGGATTAAAGTAGAGAAATGTAAACGAGATGATCGCAAAGGTTACAACAAGGATGGTCTTAACAGACTTCTCCATATCTGATTTTTTGAGGTACACAATACTGAAGTACAGCAATATCAGGATATAGACAAGGATGCCCATAATGGAGTTGAGCAGGAAAATACTGGCGCTCAAAAAGAAGAAAATGAACAAAAAAATGAAAGTATGTACCCGGTGGTCCTTCTTGTAATTTTCAACAATTGACTGGATCAACAGAAAGATGGCATGGTTTGCAAAAAGCGCCAGATAGGTAGGATGCAAATCTCCTAATGCCCTGGTTAGTCCAAACGAACTGTATTTGGAGTATACACTTTCTCCAAGTGTAACCATGGGAACCTGCGTACGATATACATCATATAGGGCATAGACAACGGCTATGAATAGGGATAGTGTGACGGAATAGATAAAAATTCGTTCTGCTTTTTTGATCAGCGTTCTTGAAATTGACAATGGTTTCCCATACAGCAGGGGGAACAGGATAAATTGCAGGTAAACAGATAAGGAACTCAGTGCTTCTCCCCGGTTTTTAGAAAAAAAGAACCCAAGGAAAATATAGATATAGAAAAGCAGCAGGCAAAAGAATTGCGGTTGTTTGAAAACCTGTACTACGTTTTTATAGTCTTTTTGTAATAAAAAACAGGCTCCTGCTACTGCAGCCATAGCAAGGGTTAGCTGATAGAATCCCGAGGGAATAAGAGCTGCAGTAGCTAATATACTGAGTTCATAAGTTTTTCGTAAGACGTTCATTCGTTGGTTTGGACTTAAACATTCTGTGGCAGCCCTGTATATAGACTATCTTTAATCCTAAACGTTGCTTTGGTTGTATAATAAACAGATGAAAAATCAATGGGAGCGGATTGGCCACTTACTACGGCTTGTAAGAATGCTTCTACCTCTTGTTTATGGCCTTTACCCTCCAGCTTCAGTTTCTTCAACTTATTACCGCTATGCAATTCTACGCTTTTATAATCATTTATGATAGCTACTTTATTATTGCCAAAAACCTCCATTCTTTCTTTTGGCAAGGATTTGTCACCACTTGCTACATAAATAATCGTGCCAATGGAGCCGTCCTTAAAGTTAAGGGTAATGATTATATCGTCTTCGTTCTTTACTTTGTCATTTTGGGATGCAATGCACCGGGCATACACTGTATCCGGAACAGAATCTGTAAAGTATTGCATCAGGTCTATGAAATGGCAGATCTCACCGATGATCCGGCCGCCACCAATTTGCTCATTTTGGGTCCAATGTTCTTTGGGAATAAAACCTGCATTGACCCTGTAAACCATTGTTAACGGTGAACCTGAGCCCTGAAACTCTTTTTTTAGTTCTATTGCAGCCGGAGAAAACCTTCTGTTAAAGCCAACCATCAGGTTGCCGCCGTGCGCTTCATAGTATTCCCTGATCGATTCCAGCTCCTCATCATTCATGGCCAAGGGCTTTTCAACAAATACGTTTTTCCCTGCTTTGAGAGCTTCTAAAGCATAGATTGCATGAGAATTATGCGGTGTAGCGATAAAAACCGTATTGATCGAATTGTCCGCAATGATGTCTTTGCTGTCTGAAGAGGCATTGTTAAATCCAAATTTTGTTGCCACATTACGGGAAGTAATGCCTTTGGAAGTAACTACGGTTTGCAAAGTAACTCCCCAATTCCTGGCATGAGGCAAAAGATAGCTTTGGGCAAAGCTGCCGGCTCCTATAAACCCTGCAGCTATGTTTTGAACAGGGGTAGACTTGAAATTCAGTTTGGTAAGGAACTTCTTTTCATTGGCCGGGTAATGAAGCAGGAGGCCAATATGGAACTCCTTGGTTTCGCCCATTACAATTTTGTAGGCAGCTTCGGCTTCAGTAATATCAAAAACATGGGTAATAAGTGGCTTGAGGTTTAACTTCTGCTGAGCTATCAGTTGTAGAAATGCTTCCATGTTCCTTTGTTCTGTCCAACGTACATAACCATAAGGATAGTCATGGCCATTCTCTTCATAGTTAATATCATAGCGTCCAGGTCCATAGGAACAGGAAAGCCTCAGGTCCAGTTCTTTGCGGAAGAAATGAGGGTCACGGGGGACATCCAGTTTTACAGCCCCTACTACTATTACTTTGCCTTTTTTCCGGCTTATTTCTGCAGATAATTCGATGGGATCATTAGAAGGAGCTGCCGCCGTGATAATTACATTATCGAAGCCACGGCCATTGGTAAAGTTGCTAATGATGTTCAGCAGATCGGGATTGCCCCTGTTTACCGCCTGGTCTGAGCCTAATTCTTTGGCAAGGGTTACCAGGGTGTCGGAGAGATCTATTCCAAAAACTTTACAGCCATTAGCCTTCAACAGCTGGCAGGTCAATTGACCCAACAACCCAAGACCAATTACACAGACCATTTCTCCCAGTTTTGGGTCGGCTTGGCGCACCCCCTGCATCGCAATGGCTCCGAGGGTTGTGAAGCTGGCTTCCTCAAAGGAAACTTCGTCAGGTATTTTCACTACCAGGTTTTGCGGCACTGTTACCATTTCTGCATGGGAGGCATAATCCTGTCCGGCGCATGCTACCCTGTCGCCAGGTTTAAAATAGCCATTGCTGTCCATGGATGCGATCACAGTTCCGGAGGTACTATATCCAAGGGCCTTTAAGGAGTCTAATTTGGTCCTGACTTTTTCAAGCGTTGCTTTGATCCCTTCTTTTTTGATATTGTTGAGGACCTGTGCAACCAGGTCAGGACGTTGCTTTGCTTTGCCCAGTAAGCTGGATTGCGCTACCTTAACGGTACTTCTCTCAGTGCCTGCACTGATAAGGGAGTATTTATTTTCAACCAATACCATATTGGGCGCAATGGCTGGCATTGGTACTTCATCAACATATAATTCACCAGACTTAAAATTCTGAATAACCTGTTTCATTTTGTTGCGTTTATCCACAAATGCCATCCATACTTTCCGGCAAGTGATTTTTTAACGAATTTAGGTAATAGGTATTGCAACCCTAAAAGGTGCCGTTCATTTAAGAAATGTACATGGGTTGCAATGGGTGCAAAGGATGAGAATAGTTTCCTCGATGTTTTAGCTGTCCAAACAGATGCATACACATTATCCGGACCATCGGTTGACCGATGGATGAAGTTGCGCATCTTAAAATAAGAAAGCCCTTCCTTTTTGAGGTAATACTTGTGGCGGTTGATCCTTTCCTTGCTTTCCCCTGTTAGTTTGGATACAAGTGAGTCGAGGAAAGGGAACACCATCAGCAACATAAGTCCCACCCTTCTGAAGAAAGCGATACTAACGTAATAGTTGAAGGAGTTTTTATGGTAAAGCATAATGATCGCTTTACCACCGGGCTTTAATACCCGATGGATCTCCGCTACTATATTCTCAATTTTATGGGAATGGTGGATCACGCCATGTGAGTATACGATATCGAAGAAATTATCCTCGTAGGGTATGGCCTCTGCATTGGCTACCTGCACTTCTTTGTAAGCCTTGTTATATAAGCTGAAGCGTTCTTTTACACGCCTTACAGATTCTTCGGTAAGATCTATTCCGTGATAAATAGCGCCCCTTTCAATGATCTGCATAGAATCTGCACCCTGACCCAGGCCGATCTCCAATACCTTCTTATCCTTAAAATCAATTTTGTCCAGCTCTTCCAGGATATGTCCTTCCGTACTGTACCGGAACGTGTCATATTTTTCATAAAAGGATTTATCCTGCTGGTAGGCAACGAAGTTGCTTCCCACCGGATTGTCATTCCAGAAGTCTTTTATTTCGGATACTTTGGGGTCATCTTGTTTCATCGGGAGAGTTGTATTAACTGCAAATTTAAGGGAAGTAATTCCCAAAATGGCAACACGGCAGGTTGCCTATTGATCGATGTAATTCCTGAACCACAGTTCTAAGGTAATAAGCTGATATATTCTGTAGGCATTGTCTTCTTTTCCGTTCCTGTCGTCGTCGATCAGTTTTTTTACATAACCGTATTGAAATATACCCCTTTGTGCTATGGATTGTTCAGAAAGTAGTTCATCGATCATGGGCCTCAGCGCGCCATTGATCCAGCTGCGGATAGGTGCGCCAAAGGAAGCCTTTGGCCGGTAAATGATATCCTGGGGCAGGTACTGTTCGGCTGCTTTCCGCAAAATGTATTTGGATACCCCCTTTTCATATTTTAGATGGGCGGGGATACGCATAGCTAATTCCACTACCTCCTTGTCTATAAATGGTACCCTTACCTCTACAGAGGCTGCCATGGAAGCCCTGTCGGTATAGGTAAGGTTCAGCCCCTGCATGAAGAGATGAATATCCGTATTGCACATCTGGTTGATAGGCCCCTGGTTACTGATTTCATTGAAGTACCCTTCATGTTGGTTCCGGAGCCATTGATAGCCTGCTGTTATATCTTTCTTAAAGAGCGATTGTAGCTCCTCCTTATTATAATAGGAGTAACTTCTCATATAAGCTTCTTCCGTAGTAAGATCGGCAAATGACAGGAAGCGCTTGGCCCAGCGGAAAATACGAAGCCCCTTATTGCCCATTTTTACGGGTAAGAGAGCTACTGTTTTACTGATAAGCTTCCTTAGCGCGGAAGGTAACTTGCGGTACCGGAGTGCCATCATCGTTGCTTTTTGCCTTCGGTATCCGAAGAAAAGTTCATCGGCACCCATACCTGATAACAATACCTTCACCCCTTTTTCCCTGGCTGCTTTACAAATGAGATAAGTGTTCAGTGCAGCCGGGTCTCCGATAGGCTCATCGAGTGTATATACCATCGACCGGAGGTTGTTTACAATATCAGCTTCGATAATGATCTCGTGGTGATCAAAGTTTTTCTGTTCGGCCAACTGCCTGGCATATATTTCATCTTCCGGCATTTGTTCAGCCTGCTTATCCGTTTGGGTGGTAGCAATGGTATAAGTAGATAACTTTTGGGTATGTTGAGAAGCCATTACCGCAATAAGGGAAGAATCAAGTCCGCCGCTTAAAAAACAGCTTACAGGTACATCAGCGATCATATGCCTGGCGATGGAAGCTTCCATACAGGAGCGCACCTGTTGTATGCATTCACTTTCGGATATATTTGCTGTGGTGGTAGCAGGTAAGGACCAGTAACAGTGAAAGGCGGGCTTTAAAGCAGGTGCAGTAGTATCAATGATTGCATAATGAGCGGCACTTAGTTTATGGGTGTGTTGGAACATGGTAACATCCCCGGGCACCCATAGATAATTGATACTCCCCAGTAGGGCATTATAGTTGATTGTTTTATCAAATCCCGGCAGGGTAACCAGGGTTTTCAATTCTGAGGAAAAAGCAAAGCTATTGCCTATCTGAGTGTAGAAGAGGGGTTTTATGCCAAAATGGTCCCTCGCTATAAAGAGCTTGCCTGTATCCTGCTCATAGATCGAAAAAACAAACATGCCGATCAATTCATCCAGGCATTTCTCCTTTTTGGCACGGTACAATTCCAGTAGTACTTCCGTGTCTGAAGTGGTGGTAAAATGAAGGGAAGGATCGGCTTTCAGTAACCCTTCTTTTAATTCTTTATAGTTGTAGATCTCTCCATTAAAGATGATAACCAGGTTGCCCTTCACAAAAGGCTGATTGGATCTCGACTCCAGATCAATGATGGATAAACGCTGGTGTGAAAAACATACGCCCTTATGGATCCAGTTATCCTGGCTGTCCGGGCCTCTGTGTTGCTGCACTAGGTTGGCCTTGGCTGCCAATGCTTCAACATTACTGAAATTGATAAAACCTGCGATTCCGCACATAGACTTAAGATTAGCTTGTTACTTGCTGAAAAATGCCAAAGATATCTTCGCCAAAACGTTCTATTGTATAGCACTGTTCAAATTTCTCCTTACTCTGTTTTCCCATTTGGCTCCTTAAAGTGGCATTGGTAGCAAGAATTTCCATTTTTGCTGCAGTGGCCAAAACATCTCTCTTTGGTACCACAAAACCGTTTACTCCGTCGGTTATTATTTCCTTTATCGCTCCATTATCACTGGCAATAATGGCAATGCCAGTTTGCATGGCTTCCAATATCGTTAAAGGGAATGCTTCGTTGGGATAGTAAGTGGGAAAAACAAATACATTGGCCTGGGCCAGTATCCGTTGTTTTTCTTCGCCAAATAAAGGGCCCAGTACCTGTACCTTATGTTCCAACTCGTTGGTTCTGACGTATTCCTTTACCGATTCAATCGTCAGATCAGCCGATGCCCCCACCACAAATGCCTTAAAAGGGATATTCTTTTCATGCAGGACCCGAAGGCTCTGCAGGAATATCTCTATTCCTTTGCTCTTCACGAGGTTTGACAGGTAGATGAAGACAGGTTCTGGCTCCAAAGCATTGCATGGCGAAATGTTAAAAGGCTTAATTCCGTTGGCCAGTACAAATGGCTTGCCCTTGTAAACACTGGCAATGTCATCCTTTAACAGGTCTGAAAGAACGATGACAGCATTGTTACGGAAAACAAGTTTGTAAAGGATTCGCTTAATAAAGGAAGAGTCGGCAGCTTCCCGGATGCCTTTTCCGTGCAAATGAAAAATGATCTTCCGGCCAAAAAGGTTTATGATCAGGGAAAAAAGAGCGTCCCTGTAGAAGGCGCTTCCAACCGGGGCGAATGAGTAATAAACAACCGATGGCCTTTCCCTGAGCAGGCGGAATGGCAGCTTAAAGCAAAAAGCCACCATCAGCCATATTTTGCCAATACTGAACTTGCCAATATCACTTATTGACCTGGCAAATTGTAATGGAAGTATACTGCATTGATATTCATTGAGAATGCGGGCATTTTCAACTACGGATTGGTTCATCACAGACGTTCCATGAACGGGTGGGGGAAGCTGGAGGATGAACAAGATTCTTTTTTTCATGAACGGATTTTCTTTTTCCTATTGTATGCATAGTGGCAAGCATTTAACAATTCGGTAGCCGCTTTTCTATGGTTAAAAGTCGATGAAACCTGGCGTGCTTTTTCAGAAAAACTGTTCCATTGCGCCTGATCATTTAGCAAATTAACGCATTTTTTTGCCCACTCTGACTCACTTAAAGGGAGTACATATCCATTGTAATCCGGTATTATCAATTCGTCCGAACACCCTGCCATAGGCGTTACCAACACAGGGGTACCGCTGGCCAGGGCTTCATTGGCGACCACTCCCCACGCGTCATAAGCAGTGGGAAAAAGGAACAATTTACTGCTGCCATAATAGCCCGGCAGCTCTTTTTGCGATGCATATCCCGGATAACTGAAGTTAATATTGGACTGAGAAAGCTGTTCTAGTAATTTTTCTTTAAGAGGGCCATCACCCAATAACAATATTGTGAGATCGGATTTAACCTTTTTTAGTTGCCTGGCGATCTCAACAAAAAAGAATGGGTTTTTCCTGCTTGTGAACTGGCCTGAAAAAAGAAGGTCATAGGGGCGATGGGCAAAAGGCCTGCTGTTTTCGAACGCCTCATTTGTAATGGAGTAATGGCTTATGAATACGGCGTCCTTTTTCAGGTTAAAGCTTTCGTAATAGGCTTTGCCTTTTTCACTGCAGGCTATAAATGCATCACTGAACCTGAAGATAAATTTCCTTAATAGTTTATGTACCGGGGTCAAATGCTGTTCAGACATTTTCCATGCATCAGAGACCGGAATATGCTTTTTCCGGTGGAGCAGGCAAAAAAGGAATGCGTATAGCATGGTTGGGTTGAACCCACCTGTTATGACTACATCGGGATTGAACTGTTTTAAATGTTTCCATACATCTGTATTGTTATGTACAAAGGTATTCCCGTCTTTTTTGGCCTTAAAGTTTTCTTTTAGGAAGATATGTTGAAAATGAATGGGCGGTACATCCCATTTCCTGTTAGGTTCATTGTGGCTACAAAAAAAAACCATAAAATCATCACCCAACTCCCGGGCTACAGTATTCCAGGCTTCAATGCGGTATGGAGCAGGTATATTAGTGACTATTGCTACTCTCATAGGTTTTTCGTTCAAAACGATTTATGGTGGCCAGGGCAAAAAGGTGAGTGATCATGCTGAACGGAAACATTATCGTTTCTTCAAAGAACCAAACTGCCATGAGGAAAAGGAAATAACCTAAGGAGAAGTATTCTTTTCGTTTGAAGAAATGCAATAAATAATAACCGAATATAAACAGAAAGGTAAAAAATCCCAGGAAACCGCTGTTAAGGAAGATTACGAGGTAGGTATTTTCTGTAAGAGTTGAGGCGTTCAGGTCTATACCTGGTAATACTTTTTTCTTCTCAAGGTAGGCGGCCGTATTATTTTGATAGATGAATTTCTTCCAGCCCAGTTCTGAATAAAGGTCAAAGAATATCTGGATCATTGGCCACCTGCCGGTGGTGGAAAGATTCAACAGGCGCGAATTGTCAAGCACAATGTCGCCTTGGGTGATGCCATCCTTCTTTTTTAGGGCGCTATCTACAGGAGCCGGATTGACAGGAATTGGCTTTACAGTGACTTTGGAAGGTGATACCTCGGGCAAAGGAGCTACTATTGGCAGACTATCTTTGTTTTCCGGCACTGGATTAAATTCCTGAGGAAGCGTTTGTACAACAGGTGTTTGGTTGGTTTTTCTTTCGGCTAGATTAATACTAAACTGTGAGAGGAGTACAAATATGGTAAAATAGATAACAGGGGCTACTGCCAGTAATTTTGATTTTTGATAGTTCTTGATGGCAATAATGATTAGGAGTAATAAACTGAGCCCAATGTATAACCTGCTTTTGATAAACAGGAAGGTGATGATCAATAGCAGGAATGGTATAAACAAAGCCACAAACTTCCAGCCTGTTTCTTTTTTCTCTGCCAACATCAACAGTGTGTTGCAGAGATAAATAAAAAACATGAATACCAGGATGCTGAGCGCATTGTGTGATTCCAGGATAAATTTATAACGAA
Organism: uncultured Paraflavitalea sp.; assembly: GCA_966211765.1. GTDB lineage: Bacteria > Bacteroidota > Bacteroidia > Chitinophagales > Chitinophagaceae > Paraflavitalea. The sequence goes on along the minus strand of CBIHOV010000007.1, from coordinate 57,123 downwards.
GGGCGCCCCCTCCCATTTTTAAGTAAAAGTCAGGGAAAAAGATGCCCGCAAAAATTACGCAGGAGTAGAGACCAATGAGTGCGGCCACGATTAGGGAGAAGGTCTGATAGGGCGATTTGAATTTATCGATGAAAATCCAAAGTACACAACTGGATAAGATCAATCGTAGACTATCCGCCCCCGGTGTAATAATGAAGGCAGGTACCAGTAGCAGGATACAAACGATAGCTCTTTTGGAGGTGATAATTGACTTCAGGTTGAGGCAAATAAATGCAATGCTTGCAAATGGTGAAACTTTTTTAAGCAGGGTGCCCCAATCTGAAATGTACTTAATGAGTATTGTTATGTTTAGATCAAGAGGCCTAAAAACGCCTTTATTAGTTTTGTGATGCTGCATGATAAAAAGACGGCTGGTTTAAGGGATCACAAATATAGGTAACATAAATATTTGACCTAAAACGAATTAATATAAGATTCGGTTGTCATTTATTCCCTTATTACTTTTCTGATCCATTAATATTTAATGGCATATTTTATGCCTCATTACAGCTGAGGTTGTTTTTTAGAACAATTTAATGTCCGCATACATGGGCGCAACTGGCTCATAATTAACCATAGCATAATACGCCTGATGGCATTCATGATCATACGGGTGTTTGGGGATTAAAATATAGTTATATTCTGAATAATTGGGGATATTTTGCTCATTTCCTAAAGGAAATGCATAACAAATTGTGCTTATATAAATTGGTCGTTCACCCGGTTAAGGATAGTTGCTGTAAAGGATCAGACAGCCGCTGATTTAGTTTTTCTCAGGTTTTTATAGTAGAGGATAACGCCGGCAAATAAGGTTGCGAAATCCACAATGATCCGCGTTATTAATGTACCGGTAAGGCCGAATAGAGGCACGATAACCAACAGGGATGTTACATTTAGTATTACTGAAACGAACTGTATCCTGAATACAAGCCTGTCCTTTCCCATTGCAATGAGACCATCGTTTACATAAGCATTGGTAAGGCCGGCCAACAATGGAAGAAAAGCCATCATTCTCAGAATGAAGATCATTTTTTCAAAGTAGTCTCCATAAAAGATCTTTATGATCAACGGGGCAAAGAGGAGTATACCCAGCGCCACCAGCAAATTGACAACCAACAGTAAGGAAGTATAGGTCTTAAATTTTTTATAATAATCGGGCCTGTTGTTTATCCAGGTATAAGACAGGGTAGGGAAAAAGACCTGTTTTAAAGGCATAAGGGCCAATACATGGAAAGCGATCACGATCTTCATGGCAGCGGCATAACTTCCCAGCACAGTTTCGTCGAGGTACAAGCCCAGCAGTACGGCAGAAAGGTTCAGGCTTAGCTGGGCAATAATTCCGTTGGTTAAAAAGATATAAAATCCATCCCTAAGGCATTTTTTTACGGCGCTCAACTTTTTCCAGGAAAACCTGAATTCAAAATAATGTTTGGCCAGTGCCATACTCACAATACCCACCATTATATAGCTGATGGAATAGTTGAGGTTGACCACTTCATAATTTTCTTTTGATCTTACCAGTAAGAAAATGAGGAGGGTGGAAATGACTTTGATGGAGAGGTTGAGAACGGCCAGCACCCTCACTTTCCCCAATCCCTGAAACAGGTAAGGTTGATAGAATAAGTGACCAATAACAATAAGGAAAGAGGTTGCAAACAGGTAGTTGGCAAACAGGGAAGGCCGGATGAGGGTCAACAGCAAAAACAGTATGGAGGAAAACAGAAAAAGGTAAGCTTTGGCGGTTATGGCAGTACTTACATAGTCATTTATTTTTTGCGGATCGGTCTGGGTTCTGCTGATATACCGTGTGCCGGATACATGGAACTCGAAATTGGTGATCGTTATGAAATACAGTACAATTAAAGTGGCAAACTCTACCTTGCCAAATGAGCCAATTCCAATGGTCCTGATGAGGTAGGTGGTGGTGATAAACGGGAAAATATAATTGGCCATCTGAATAAGGCCCACCCAAAATATGTCCCATTTAAGTTTTTTATCAAGTGCTTTTAACAAAGTATTGTCAATTGATGAGTTACCGGGTTAATTGAAAATACGAATATAGGCCAGATTAATATTCTATATGGAGGATTGGGCAATCCATGCTATTTTTGCGCCTTCTTAAATTTAAAGGAGAACCATTCCCAGTGATTATGAAAGTTACATTAGTTGCAGGAGCCCGCCCCAATTTCATGAAAATAGCACCCATTATTGATGCTATTAAAGCTGCCCGGACTGCCGGTGAATCCATTAGTTACCGCCTGGTTCATACCGGCCAGCATTATGATCAGAATATGAGCACAAGCTTTTTTGAGGAACTGGGCATACCTACTCCGGATGTAAATCTCGAAGGGGGAGGAGGTACACAGGCAGAGCAAACAGCCCAGATAATGGTAAAGTTTGAGAAGGACCTGATGAATAACCCGACCGACCTCGTATTAGTGGTTGGTGATGTTACTTCAACACTGGCCTGTTCTATCGTAGCCAAAAAGCTATGCGTAGACGTAGCGCATGTGGAAGCCGGCATCAGGTCTGGCGATCTAACCATGCCAGAAGAGATCAACCGGATGGTGACTGACTCTATTACAGATCATTTTTTTACTACTTCTGTTACGGCTAATGACAATCTTATACGGTTGGGTATTCCCGGTGAAAGGATACATTTCGTTGGAAATATTATGATCGATAGTTTATTAAGGAATATGCCTGCTTTTAAGGAACCTGCTATTTATGGTTCGTTAAACCTGAAGCCGCAGGAATATTTCGTACTAACGCTTCACCGGCCAGGTAATGTAGATGCTGAGCATCAGTTGAAACAAATGATCGATGCCATTGTTACCGGCTCAAAGGGAGTGCCCATTATTTTCCCTGTTCACCCCCGGACCGCCAATAACCTGGTAAAGGCAGGTATCAGCGCCCCCAACCTGCATATGATAGAACCTTTGTCCTACCTGCAATTCAACTTTTTGGTGAAACATGCCAAAGCAGTCATCACTGATAGTGGAGGCATAACCGAAGAAACTACCGTGATGGGGATCCCCTGTATCACATTGCGGAATAATACAGAACGGCCGGAAACGGTTACCATAGGCACCAATGAGCTGGCTGGAACTGATCCTGCTGCCCTTGCTCCTTACATGGAAAAGATATTTAACGGGGCCTGGAAAAAGGGAGGAATACCTGAATTGTGGGATGGCAAAACAGGTCAAAGAATTGTTAAAAAGCTGCTCGCTATTTATTCCTGATTGGCCCATTTTGCCTGCATGAAACACTGAACAGCCAAGGATTAGCCGCTTATGGTCCTTATGTTTTGATTTATTATATATCAAGGCCACCAGAATATTCTAAAATAAATGAGAGTGAAGCAACGTTTACTATCCTTGCCATGTCAAAAAGTGCAGTGAATTTGAAGTTAATGTTATGATTAATCGAAAGCTTAATCAATTTTAACAAATTTGCTTTTAGATTAGGATAGAATATTGGTAAAATTTGTTTTCTTTGTGCGTAGAAAGGCGTAAGTAGAAACAAATTATTATTGAATGGCCTTCCCTCTGGGGAGGAAAAGTACTATTAACGATGATGATAACGACCTTTTCCAAAGTCCAGACCTTTGAAAAAAGAGCTGGAATACCTATTGATTCTACCGCCTTAAGAACCTATCTTATTGAGAAGCGTAATTACTTCTTTTTCAAGAGATTATTTGACATTTTACTCTCTTCCCTCGTTATAGTTTTCCTCTTAAGTTGGTTATTTCCCATTATAGCATTACTTATAAAGCTCGATTCTTCAGGCCCTGTTTTCTTCATTCAGCGAAGGGTAGGCCGTTGGGGCAAAAGCTTTAATTGCCTGAAATTCAGGACAATGGTTGTAAATGACCTGGCTAATGTAAAACAAGCTACAGAAAACGATAAGCGCATTACGCGTGTGGGTAATTTTCTTCGGAAATCCAACCTTGACGAATTTCCCCAGTTCTTCAATGTGCTTATGGGGCAAATGAGCATTGTAGGCCCCAGGCCACATATGCACTCTGATTGCAATACCTTTTCATCTGTTGTTCATAACTATAAGTTCAGAAATACGGTTAAACCCGGTATTACCGGATTAGCGCAGGTAAAAGGTTACCGTGGCCCCACCAAGAATTTTGAAAGCATTTTTCATCGTTATCAGTTTGATGCCTTCTATATCCGCAATGCTAATTTCTGGCTGGATATGAGGATCGTACGTAAGACTGCAGGACAGACCTTTAAAATGATCTTCTCTAAATTCTTCCCTGGTGATTTACAGAGTGAGGAAGAAACTACACCTAAAAAATGGGCTACCTCAGTTAGAAGCTTAAACTAAGTTCAGTTCTCTACCAAGGCCCTTGGGAGTTCACTTTCCCCAGCCATCCCTGTCTAAGCTCCTGTATTGAATTGCTTCGGCAATATGTTCAGGTTTAATGGCATCGCTATCTGTAAGATCGGCGATGGTACGGCTTACTTTCAGTATGCGGTCATATGCGCGGGCTGAAAGAGTAAGCTTCTCCATAGCTGTTTTAAGCAAATGCTGCCCCACTGTGTTGATGGTACATATTTGTTTGAGTTGCTTACTGTTCATTTGTGCATTGCAGTAAATAGAAGGGTAGGCCGCATAGCGGGCGGCCTGTATATCCCTGGCCCTGATAACGCGCTCACGGATAGCGGAGGAAGGCTCTCCGCTTTTTTGTGTGCTAAGCTCTGAGAAAGAGACCGGTGTAACTTCTACATGCAGATCGATCCGATCCAATAATGGCCCGGATATCTTACTTAAATACTTTTGTACATGGCCCGGCGGACAGCTGCAGGGTTTGGTTGGATGGTTATAAAAGCCACACAGACACGGGTTCATAGCTGCTATCAAAATGAAACTGGCGGGGAAGTCGACTACCATCTTTGACCGGGAAATAGTTACCCGCCGCTCTTCTATAGGCTGTCGCATTACTTCCAATACTGTTCTTTTGAATTCCGGCAGCTCATCCAGGAATAATACTCCATTATGTGCCAGCGAGATCTCTCCGGGTTGTGGTGTAGCGCCACCTCCTACCAGGGCTACGTCGCTTACTGTATGGTGCGGAGAGCGAAAGGGCCGCCTGGCTATCAGCATTGCATTATCGGGCAGTTTTCCTGCCACTGAATGGATCTTGGTGGTTTCCAGTGCTTCCTGTAATGAAAGAGGAGGTAATATAGTAGGTAATCTTTTTGCCAGCATGGTTTTGCCTGCACCAGGCGGGCCTACCAGGATGGCATTATGACCGCCGGCAGCAGCTATCTCCAATGCCCGCTTTATGTTTTCCTGGCCTTTCACATCGGCAAAGTCAAAATCAAAATGGTGCTGGGTGTTAAAAAACTCATCCTGCGTATTGACTGTAACTGGCTGTAAGGATTGCTCGTCCCTGAAGAATTGGATCACTTCATTGATGTGGCTAACGCCGTATACTTCCAGGTTATTAACGATTGCCGCCTCTCTGGAATTCTGTTTGGGTAATAGCAGGCCTTTAAATCCTTCCTTCCGGGTGGTTATTGCAATGGGTAAGGCGCCTTTGATGGGTTGAATGGTGCCATCGAGGTTCAGCTCGCCCATGATCACATAGTCTTTTAGCTTGTCCGGATTAAGGAGTTGCTCAGACGCGGCCAGGGTTCCTACGGCTATGGCAAGATCGAAAGCAGATCCGGTCTTTTTAATATCTGCCGGCGCCAGGTTTACCACCAGTTTGCGCCGGGGCATGAAATAATTGTTGGTTTTAAGGGCACTCTCTACCCGTTGCAGACTCTCTTTCACGGCACTATCGGGGAGGCCTACTATATAATAGTCGGCGCCGCTCATTTCATTGACTTCAATGGTAATAGTAATGGCTTCAACGCCGTATACGGCGCTTCCAAAGGTTTTTACAAGCATGAATATTGGCTGTTTATCTTACTGGTTGGAGCAGAAAGATAGATAAAATATGTAATACATCGAACAGCCATCAGCTGCAGAAACCATGAACCTGCGCAGGGTAGCCTTATAAAGCTTTTACAGATCCTTCAAAAAGTAGTTTGGTTCCAGGGTCGGCCACTACCTTTTCTATCTGTTTGGTAACGGGCACCAGCAGGGTGGTTTGCTTAGATTTTATAGATACTGTTTTATTGGAGAGGAAGGTATGATCTTGTCCATAAAAAGATAACTCCAGCTGAAACTGAAAAGGAAAATCCTGTTGTTGGTTGATGGTGAGGGATATCGCTTTTTTATCCTTATCATATTGCCAGGAGATATCCAATACCGGATGACCAGCCGTGTATAGCCATTGCTGGAAGAATTGACTGAGGTTCTGCCCGGAAACTGCTTCCATGCGTTTGCGCAGGTCATCGGTAGAAGCATTTTTACCGCTATAGGCAGCATAATAAGAACGGATGCCCTTCCAGAAAATAGAATCGCCCAATTGATTGCGCAACATATGTAATACCCAGCCACCTTTCTGGTAGGAGTTGGGGTTAAGCAAAGCCATATAATCCTTAACGGAGGAATCTACTATTGGCTTCTTTGATCGTTTTGTATAATTAATTACCTGGCTACGGTCTTCCAGCAACATTTTCCGGGCAGTATCTTGTCCGTACATATGCTCAAAATACAGGATGGTCATATAGGTGGCAAAACCTTCGCTTAACCAGATATGCGCCCATTCTGTTTCTGTGGCCATATCACCAAACCATTGGTGGGCTATTTCATGGGTGAGCAGGGATTCGGATTTACGGGTACCTGTCACAGAATTCTCGGAATAGAAAATAGCCCCTGCATTCTCCAATCCCCCAAACATGGTTTTGGATTGCACATTCGCCAGCTTCTTATAGCCATAAGGGCCTACATTTTTGATAAACCAGGGAAGTATCTCTGTGGCCTGTGCGTAATCATAAAAGCCCTTCTCCTTATTCTCCGGATATACCCAGCTGTATACAGGAATACATTGTACATCACCGGCGTACTGTACGGCAAAATCGGCAACCCCGATCACCATTACCTTCATGGGAAGGGGCGTTGTCTCTTTATAATGAGTAAGCTTGAGATTGTCGGTAAGGGAGGTTTCTTCTATCTGCACCCCATTGGCTACTACCTGGTAATGATTGGGCGCTGTAACCAGAAAATCCACAGGGGCTTTATCGGCCGGGTGATCTACGCAGGGCAGCCAGTTGCGTGCACGGTTGGGCCAGTTGTCGGCAAAGAAGCCACGGTGCTTGTATTTATTGTTGGCGATCACCAGACCATCGGCCGGAATACCTTCGTAAGTGATCTCTACCACTCTTTTTTCTCCTGCTTTCGCAGTCAGTTCAATATGAAGGGAGTCGGCCAATTGCTGAAAGACTACCGATTTATCCTTTTCTGTTACCTGCAGTACCGTCATGCCCTTCCCGTCGCCACGTTTGGATACCAGTTCAAAAGTGAGTTTGCGCGTATCTTTTAGCAGCAATACTTCAATGGTAGCTTTTCCCTGAATGCTATTGTTGTCATCGTTCAGTGTAAGTGCAAAAGTATAGTGCTGTACATCTATTACTGCACCGGGTTGCTGACCGATGGAATGCTTGATCACAGAAAGTAAGAGTACCAGGAAGATAATTTTCTTCATGCCAGGGGATTTGCTGATGAAGATAGGGCAAAACCAGTAAAAGCCCCGGGGATATGGAGGAGCGGTTACAAGCGTTCCAGCAATTCCACCACCTTTTCCCGCTTCAGGATCAGGTAGCCCAGTCTGTCATTGCTGATGCCTTCCTTCAACTGGTAACTGAAATGGAGCTGGTCTCCATTCACGGTCGTTTCAAAAAAACGGAATGAAATATTGGGATACTTTCTGAGGTCTTCGCCAATCTCATAGAGGTGGGTAGAGAGAATAAAGAGGGCGGTTTTTATTTTGATCAATCCCTGGATCACTGTATAAGAGCATTTCATAGCATCCTGTACATTGGTGCCCTTGAATAATTCGTCAATCAGCACCAGCCACTTGCGGCCATCGTTGATCTTCACAATGGTATTGCGGATGCGCTGTACCTCATTGAAGAAATAACTTTCCCCTTTTACGATATTGTCTACCACATTGATATTGCTGAGCAGGCCATCAAAGGTGGTTAACCGCATGGCAGCAGCTGGTACGCCCATCCCCAGGTGAGCCAGGAATACGGAGGTTCCTACTGCCTTAATAAAGGTGCTTTTACCGGCCATATTGGCTCCTGTTAGAAAAACGAAATTGCTTTCCTTGCTCATCTGCACATCATACGGAACGGGAGTGGGCAGGAGGATATGGTAGAGTTGTTTGGCATCGATCAATGGTTGGTCCTGTACGATGAACTCCGGGAAAGAAAGCTGGAAACGTTGCATGGCCATGGCCATGGAATACCAGGCATCAAAGCGGCCATAGATATTGATCAACTCAAAAAGCGGAGCTTTGAAATGATCCCTTACATAGGCGCCATAGTAAATGGTTTGTGTAAGATTGAATTTGGTGCCTGCAGGTAACTGGCGCAGGTCGTGTATCTCCTTTTTGTTCAACAGGTCTTTTGCCCGGTGAAGGTAGGAGCGGATCAATACAGGAGCATCATTGTTTTCAAACAACTCGATCAATTGATGCATGCCCCTTACAAAATCGGCAAAGTGCGACAAGGAATACCTGACCAGCGAAAAGTCGGCCGCATGGAGCACTTTATAAGTAAGGGCATTCAGTAAATTGGCCCCGGGCATGTAATCAATATTGCTGTCGTAAAATCGTTCAATGACCATTACCGTACCATTGGTAATGGTGAGCGGCCAGTCGTTGATGTTGTTGTAAATGGTGCGGATGATATGCTGGGTTTCCTTTATCTGGCGCAGGTCACTAAATGGATTATGGAAGAATTTCAGCAGCCACTCACGCCCTTCTGTAGTACGGGTGAAGTTCAGCTTATGAAAAATAGAGAATTCTTCTTCATGCTGAAAAATGGACAGGTCGTTGTACGTGGTGATGTCTAATTCCATAGTGTTGGGACAAGTTAATAATAATTATCGCTCAAAAGATAATCGATGTCCCTTTTGAGATTCATCCCATACCCCGTTTCCATAAACCATATGGCCATTGACAAAAGTATTGGTCACCGTAGCGGGAAAAGTAAAGCCTTCCAATGGGCTCCAGCCGCATTTATAGAGTATATTACCAGGGGTAATGGTGTAGGGCTTTTGGAGGTCTACGATCACCAGATCGGCCCGGTATCCCTCCCTTATGAATCCCCTATCGGCGATCTGAAAGCAGGTGGCCACAGCATGACTCATTTTTTCTACTACTTTTTCCAGGGAAATGGCGCCTTGCTGTACATAATGCAGCATCAGCAGCAGGGAATGCTGTACCAGGGGTAAGCCGGCATGTGATTTTTCGTAGCCCCCATTGCCTGCTACCAGTTGTAGGGTGCCGTCTGCCGCGCGCTCGTATCCTTTTTCCTCCAGTGTATGGGGGGCATGATCGGTTGCAATAACGTCCAGCCGGTCGTCCAGCAGGGCCTGCCACAGGGCTGTGCGGTTGTGTGGGGCTTTAATGGCCGGATTACATTTTATTCGATTGCCCAGGGTAGCATAATCATCGCTGGTAAAATGCAAATGGTGCACACATACTTCTGCTGTAATATTCTTTTGGTCGAGGGGTACCATATTAGAGAAAAGCTGCAATTCTTTTTCTGTACTGATATGGAGTATGTGGAGGCGGCTATTGTGCTTTTTAGCAAACTGGATAGCGGTTAAGGAAGATTCAAAGCAGCCATTTTCGTCACGTATGAGCGGATGGTCTGCTGCTTCCAGGGTGCCTTTTTCCTTTTTGATTCGTTCCAGGTTGGCTTTGATGATCTTTTCATCCTCACAATGTGTGGCGATCAGTACTTCACTGCCGCCAAATATTTTATCCAGTGTAAGGTAATTGTCTACCAGCAGGCCTCCTGTAGAGGAACCCATGAATATCTTTACCCCGCAGATATCTTTTTTACGGTCATTTGTTTTTAGTACCTCATCAATATTATCATTGCTGGTGCCCATAAAAAAGGAATAGTTGGCCAGAGATGTGTTGGCACCAATGTTGTACTTATCCTCCAGCAGTTGCTGGGTAAATACCGGTGGTACTGTGTTGGGCATTTCCATAAAGGAGGTAACGCCGCCGGCCACTGCTGCTTTGGATTCTGTGTAAATGCTGGCCTTGTGGGTAAGACCGGGTTCCCGGAAATGGACCTGGTCATCAATAGCTCCGGGTAATAAATGTTTTCCCTCGCCGTTTATTTCTACAACAGCAAAGCCGGGTTGAATAGAGGAGCCGATCTTTTCAATACGTCCATCTTTTATGAGTACATCATTGACTACAGACTTGCCCTCGTTGACTACCGTTATATTCTTAATCAGGTAATTTTGCATATCTTGAATTCTGAATAGTATGTTTTTTGCTAATTTATAGTTCCGTGAACTTCTTTTATAAGCGCGGCCCTGATAGGGGCCTACTTTAAACAATCGAACATGCAATTTATCGCAAAATCCATTCTCCGGCTATCCGTTTTATTGTTTCCTGTTGTTTCATTGGCCCAATCTTCTTACCTGCCCCAGGGCAATAAGCACCAGGTCCTGTTGGACCGGTTGGAAATCAAGTTGCAAAACAATACCGACCTGAATCTTTCCACCCTGAAACCCCTCAGCCGCCGCATAGCTGTAAGGGCAGGGGAGTATGCCGATTCTGTACAAAAAGCAGGTGGTAAGCTGCTAACTGTAGTGGATCAGTATAACCTGAGAGGTTTATTCATGAACAATTCAGAATGGGTGCAGGGCGATACTACGGGTTTTGCCAGTAAAAGACCGCTCTGGAATACGTTCTATAAGACCAGGGCCAATTTCCTGGAAGTAAATGAAAAAGATTTTTTCCTGGCGGTCAACCCGGTCATTCAGCAGCAGCAGTCCATAGAAAGTGATAATACAGATGAGCGGATATTTTTGAATACCAAGGGCATTGCCGTTCGGGGCATGATCGCGAAGCGCCTGGGCTTTTCGGCTTATTTTACCGATAACCAGGAAAGAGGGCCCTTGTTTGTTCAACAGCGCATCATTGCCAACGATGCCGTGCCGGGCGTTGGTTTCTATAAGGATTTTAAGACCACGGCCACCGATTACATTGATGCCCGGGGTTCTATCAACTTTACGGCTGCCAAATACCTCGACTTTCAGTTTGGATATGATAAGAACTTTATAGGCAATGGCTACCGGAGCCTGTTCCTGAGTGATTTTGGTAATAGTTACCTGTTCCTGAAGATCAATACGCGTATCTGGAAACTGGATTACATGAACCTTTTCATGGAGCTGGTGCCGCAAACCATCAATATCAGTGCGGGCAACAAATTGCTGGACCGTAAGTATACTGCCATGCACCACCTGAGCATGCAAATGACTCGATGGTTGAATATAGGGATATTTGAAGCGGTGACTTTCGGTCGAAGGAACCATTTTGACTTCACGTACCTCAATCCTATAATTTTCCTGCGGGCTTCTGAGCAACAGGCAGGCAGCGCCGATAATGCCATTATTGGCCTCGACATAAAAGCCAATGTAGCCAAACGATTCCAGTTTTATGGTCAGTTCATGATGGATGAGTTTAAGTTGAGTGAAGTACGGGGAGGCAAAGGATGGTGGGCCAATAAGTTTGGTCTGCAGGCAGGAGCCAAATATGTTGACGCCTTTGGAGCAAAGAACCTCGATCTGCAGGGTGAATTGAACCTGGTACGTCCATTTAGCTATTCCCACTTCGATTCATTGGCCAATTATACCCATTACAATCAACCCCTGGCACACCCGCTGGGCGCCAATTTTATAGAGGCCATCGGTATTGTACGGTACCAGCCGCATCCAAAATGGACCACCTCGGCCCGGGTGATATTATGGCAGCAGGGTACGGATACTGCCAATAGCAATGTAGGCACTAATATCTTTATGCCCAATACAACACGCAGCAGTGATTACGGGTATAATTTGCCCAACGGACCTAAGTCTACCGGCGTCAATGCCCAGCTACTGGCTTCCTATGAAGTGAAGGAAAACCTGTTCATTGATGCTTCGGTGCTTATCCGGCGCCTGAGCTCAGATGTAATACCTGACCGCAATACCTCTTTGTTTACCCTGGCGGTACGCATGAATATGTTCCGGCGGGAATATGATTATTAAAGAGAAGGGGAGTTGGAGCGTCCTGAAACTACAAAAGCAGGGGCACTGCTGCCATCCTGCTTTATGTAATAGATATTTTCCCGACCATGGGTCTAAGAGTAATACCTGGGAAACCACCCTGTTAGGATTGACTAAATCCCGAGCAACTAAAATACAGGACCTGGCACCATTCCCCCAGTGGTTGTATGTGAATGAAGCGAATTTGTATGTGAACGAATTAATTCCGGATGTAGAATATCGAGTATGGAATTGTCTTACCTGAAGTCAAAGTTTTTCAGAAATTCTTCTTTGTAATTACGGCCAATGGGAAGTTCTGTTTTATTGATCTGTACTTCCTGGTCATTAAAGGACTGTATAGCGTTGATATTAACAGCGTAGGACCGGTGTATGCGTACCAGTGGCTTATAATTGATCTTTTCCAATAACTGGCTAAGTGATAATCGGAGCACAAACTTTTTTTCCTGGGTCATTACGTTGACGTAATTGTTGTCGGCTTCGATATAAAGCAGATCGGGCAGCTTGATCTTTACAAATACATAATTGTTCTTCACAAAGATGTAATCATTCATCTGAAGTACGGTTTCCTTATCAGCCGTGTCTGGCACCGGGCGTTCTGCATTTTTTTCCAGGGGGATCACTTTACCGGCAGATTCCTGGCGGCGGGCCATCGCAAAGTTATTAATGGCCAGTTCAATGGCAATCCGCACATTGGTTACATGATAGGGTTTGGTAAGAAATGCAGCTGCGTGAATATTCTTTACCCGGTCAACCGTCACCGGGTCTGTGAAGGCTGTAAGGAATATGACAGGAACTGTTCTTTGTTGCAATAATTCAATGGCAGTGTCAATACCATCTTTATCTCCTATAATGTTCACATCCATCAGCAGGATGTCTACTTTATTATTGCTAAATAATTCTTTGGCTTCTGTGGCATTGTCTGCTATACCGGCTACCTCGTATCCGTCATTTTCCAGGCCGGCGGCAAGGTCCATTGCTACAATGGATTCATCTTCTACAATCAATACACTTATCTTTTCAGTTGCCATGTAAGTACATTTTTATAACCCTTTTAAGGCTGCTAAGCTACCTGCCGGGGTATTGTAATGGTAAACTCGGTACCCTCATTGATCACCAGGGTTTGTTTTGCGCGCATTTGCTTGCACAAAGCGCCGATCAATTGCTTGCCAAAGGAATTGCTCTTTTGCTTCCAGGCTTCTTCGTTGATGCCAATGCCATTGTCTTTGATCACAAAGATCATATGATGGGTGTCTTCTGTAACACTGATCAACAAGGAGGGGTGCTGAATATCGCGGTAAGCGTATTTCAGGGAATTGGTGATCATTTCATTAATAATGAGACCAATGGGTAAGGCCTTATCAATGTCCATCATTTCCCGGTCTATTTTTATCTGCAGGTCAAAACGATCCCGGTCAAAGCCATAAGATGACAGGAGCGATTCGGCCAGGTCGGTAAGGTATTCTTTCATGTTTACGGCCGTGAGTTCCTCTTTTTTATAGAGCCGCTGATGGATAAAGCTCATTGCCTGTACACGCTGCTGGCTTTCGCGCAATACAGATACTGCTCCTTCATCCTGCACTTTATAGGTTTGCAGGCTCAGCAGGCTGCTCACGATCTGCAGGTTATTCTTTACCCGGTGATGCAGTTCCTTCATCATCATTTCCAGGTTTTTCGATTGGATGGCTATCTGTTGTCCTTGCTTTTTTACGCGGCGGTACAGCCAAATCATACAGGCGGCCAAACCTGCAAAGAGGATCACGCCGATCACCAGGAGGGTAATACGCCGGTTCTTGGCACTGCTTTCCAGCTCAAGCCTTTGTATCTGTGATTCTTTCTTGGCTGTTTCGTACTTTGTTTGCAGGTCTACTACCTGGTTGGTTTTGGTTACATTGTTCAATGAATCATCCAGCTTATCTGCCAAAACGTAATAGAACAAGGCCGAATCGGGCCTGCCACCAACTTTGAATGATTCGTGCATTTGCCTGTAAGCGTTCATCAAACGCTCGGGCCGTTTTAGTTGTACAGCTGTTTCCTGCATTTTGCGGGCATACAATAATGCCTGTGCAGCATCGTGCATCTTTACATAGGCATTGGAAATATTGCCATAGTTGAAGGATAGGCTTGAAAGATTGTGACGGCCTTTATTGAACTCTACAGCCTTGAAGAGGTAATCCAGTGCCCTGGGGTAGTCTTTCTTGTATTCCAGGTATACCTGGCTCATATTATTGTACAACTTACCGGTATGTTCTGCCCCTTTGCCGGAAGTACTGATCAGCTGCAAGGCCTGATCAAAAGCGCGCCAGGCTGTATCATAATAATGTTCTGTACCCTTTATTTTGCCAATATCGCGGTATAGAATGCCCAGCATATTCAGGGCATTGACCATGCCGGCGGTATCGGCTACAGATTGGTATAATGTATAGGATTGCTGGCTGTAGAGCACGCTTTTGTCGAGGTATTCTTTGGTGAGGTTGGAGCCCGACATATCCTTGTATACCTGGGCTACATGGAGGTGGGCGCCCGCCTCGGAGCTGATAGCTTTTGATTGCTCATAGAGACTTATTGCCTGGTGAAATTCCTCCAAAGCCGTGGTGTAATTGCCCTTATTGCGATTGGCAATAGCTATCTGAACAGTAGCATCTCCAATACCATTAGCATATTTCAGTTGCTCTGCCAACGATTTGGCCTGCCGGGCCAGGCTGAACATACTGTCCAGGTTTGTCTGAATATAACTGGCGGCCAGTTTATTCAGGAGATTTACTTTGGCTGTATCGGCTACATGGGCGGGTAATGCCTTTTGAAGACTGTCCTGCCAGGCAGCACGGTCTTGTGCAATAGCTGACAGGCAGGCAAAAACAAGCATCAGAATACAGATGCTTGTTGCATATGGTGTTTTTTTAGGCAGGGATGGTCGGTTTCCTGCCACGAAGTTAATAGAGAAACGGGCTATTACATAATCCCTTTAGTAAGCGATATATAATCTATTTTTCATTTCCGTTCCACGGTCTTTTTCAGGTTTTCCAATACAGTTTTCCATAACCCTTTTGATTCTTCCTCATTGGTACTCTTATCTTGAGTTACAGACAACTCGGTATGTTGATCATCACCTTCCAGCCGGTAGGTAACGATGATGTAATTTTCAGGTATATCTTCCAGTTGGCCCATAGAACTCCAATAAGTATGCTGCAGTATTTTATTGGGTACTGCTTTCAGGATGGTGCCTTTATCCTGGTAGGTCTGTCCTTTCCACTCTCCGGTAAAAGTAACAGGGCTGCCTTCCTTCCAGGTTGATTGGGCTTTTGAGCCAAAAAAGTATTGCTCAATGATGGCTGGGTCTGTTAATGCCTGCCACACTGTAGCGGTGGATGCATTTACGGTAATACTTACTTTGAGCTCTTTGTTTTGTAAAGCAGGTGCTGTCTTATTTGCCATATGTTTTGTTTTAGTAGTGAGCGTATATTTAAGAATAGCAGATCCCATCATTTCCGGAACGATCAGCTCTCCCTGTGGTGTGAGGATGAAATCTGCAGGCCCTGCAACGGGCTCCTGGTTGATGGTCACCACTTGCTGGGTGGCGGGGTAAACGGCGATTAACAATCCCTTTTTTTCAAAAGCTACCCAGTCCGATACCACCACCATGGAATCATCAGCAATGGCTATGCCATCATAATGTCCGCGACGGTCTATGATGCGGGTAAACTGCCGGGGAGCGGCTTTTAGATCAATGAAACCCAATTCGCCGGCAGGTGTATCACCAAAAATAAAACTACAGACATAGAGCCTGTTTTGCCGGGCGTCCCAGGCCAGTCCGTTTGGCCCTTTAATGGGGTTGGTTAACACCAGTTCCCCAACCTGGGGTTTAGTGGCCAGGTGGATGATGAAGATCTTATTGATATCCATGGCAGATACAAACAGGGTTTGCTTGTCTTTAACGGCCAGGTCATTGAGTAAAACGCAGCCCAGGGCACTGCAACAATCGATCTCATATTTTTTTTGTCGGGTGCGGAGATCAAATCCCACCACCCGGTCTATATCGGTTACAAAAAGTATCCCATTGTTGATAACGGCCCCTTTGGGCGCATGTAGCCCCTTTACAAAAGCACTGTCACCAACCTGTTGGCCTGCTTTGTCCATTTTCCAGATGACGCCATCGCCATCCTTTTCAGTGGGGTTAAGTTGCTTGCCAATATCTGCTATATAGTAATACAGACCATCTGTGACCACACTTTCGGGATATTGCACAAACCTGCCTGTATTGATCTTTTGTTGTGCCTGGGAAGAAATAGTAAGAATAAGCGCTCCGATTATAAGTAAGCCTGTTGACAGCATGGGTCTCATAAATAATTTTTACAAAACTATTCAGGAGTGCCCCGGTAGTGATAGCAAAATCAGTTCAAAAAGTAGCAGTTTTAGCCCTGGTAGCTTCTTTGGGTGTATAGCCAAACCTGGCTTTGTAGCATTTGATAAAGTAGGATACATTTTCGAATCCGCATTCGTAGGCTACCTCATTCACATTTTTAGGAGTCGTTTCCAATAAGCGGTTGGCATGTAATAGACGCTCATTATTGATCCACTCTTTGGGGGCTGTATTGAATATGCGGGCAAACTCACGTTTAAAGGAGGAGAGGCTCAGGCCACACAGTTTGGCATAGTCTTGCAGGGCAAAGGGTTTCAGCAGGTTGGCTTTGATCGTTATTTCCAGCGCATCATCGCTTTTATCGAACAGTTGCTGCAGAAAATGCAGGAAAGGTATTTTGTACTCCCCGGCCAGCAATAAGAGGAATAGCTCTTCCAGTTTTAGCTGCAGTAGTTTAGAAGTATTCTCATGTGGGTGCTGTATATACTGTAACACCGTGTCACGAACAGTGAGGATCTCCCTGGAACAGGATACCAACATACGGGCATGTTCAGTGGAAGAGGTGATCGCATTAAGGTCGGTATGTTCTGCTACAAAGGATCTCAGGAAATGGTCATCCAGGCAAAGCATGAGGGCGGAAAAGCCATCTTTTTCGGCTAAAAAGGTCGACATGAAGTAGGCGCCTCTCTTAAGCAGGATTAGTTCATTGGCCCTGGCTTCGATTACCTGATCGCCCAGGTGGATGGTCTTAGCGCCCCGTATGATGAAAACCAGCGTGTGCTCCGTGAGGAAACCTTCGGTTTTGGGCACCATTTGCATGATCTTATAAAAGGCCAGCACCGACTTGCCTGAATGATAGGTCACTACGTTGGAAGGCGCATTTTCAAATTCCCTGGGAAATCTTGGATACACTGTATAAAAAATTGAAGACTAAAGGTAAATAAAAGAGCAGGCTAAAAGAAGGCACAAAAAAACCTCCCGTTTTAGCGGGAGGTGCACTAATCAAAATACATTAACCATTAAACCTTATCCTATGATGATATAAAGATATATATTTTTTTAGCCATAACAATGGCTTGTGCATAATATGTGCTTATTTTAACATTAATGTGAATAGCCTGATTTCAGCGAATGCTGCTATTTATTGGGGTGCCCGGTCAATCAATATTAACGAATGCTGGTATATTGGTTAGTGGTATAGTTTGGGGAAATAACAGTCATAGGTACGTGACAGTGCGTTGTACCTGCAAAGTGATGCGATAGTTTACCCCTCAAAAATTAAAGAGAATAAGATCATTTTCGAATTGAGCTTGTCAATGGTGCTGGAGAATTTCAGGTTCGGATCACGGGAATGGGTGTTCATGAGCCCATTGCTGAATTTGATCTCAGGCGAGAGAATAAATACCGGGAAGTAAAAACTAAATCCAATACCAGCCTCTACTCCAAAGTCATATTTTGACAATTTCACCAGCCCTTCTGCCCGGCGGGCAGTAGAATTGGAAGCGAGGTCATATTCAAACTTAGCCCCTCCAAACATGTATACGCGGAAATTACCGATCCTGTCTGACCTGAATTTAAGGTGAATGGGCACTCCTACCAGGATCGATTCCAATCTTTTGGTCATCACTTTAGCTTCTTCTTTGGAAGCATCGGGCGTTTTTAATGTATAGGTGAGGTTCTTATAAGAAAACAGCAATTGGGGGAAAATAGCCCTTATTTCAAAGCGGGGGGAGAGGCGGTAGGTATGCATACCTGCCAGTCCAAAACCGCCTGCATTTTCTGCCTCAATGGACTGTATACTGTCTTGTGTCAGAAAACTGGGGTGGTGGGTAATATTGAAACGGGAGGTGTTATAGATCAGGCCAATACCCAAAAAGTACTTCTTATCGTCGTGATTGGGAAGATTTAATTCTATTTCCTGCGCCCAGGTGGATGAGCAGGCTATCAATAAAGTGAGCACGTATGCCAATCGTATCAACTGGCTCTTTTTCTGCCGCAATAAATAGTACATATTCCTAAACTCAACCTTTTTAGTGAAGTATCCGAAAACCCAACTTGTTGTAAAATGTGTAGAAATGTTTCGCCTTCAGGAAATGCTTTAACTGATTTATTTAAATATTGATACGCGTCTTTATTGTTGGTCAGCCAGCGCCCCGCCTGGGGTGCTATAATGTTCATGTACAAATTGTAAAGTCCTTTAAACCAAATCTTTCGGGGCTTTGAGAACTCCAGTATCACCAATTTTCCACCGGGTTTTAACACCCTGTACATCTCACTCAGTCCTTTCTCCAGGTTTTGAAAATTGCGTACCCCAAAAGCGGCCGTAATGGCATCAAACGAATTGTTCTGGAAATTTATTGCTTCGCTATCGCCCTTCTGCAATTCTATATGATTATTTAACAACAGCTTGGCAATCTTTTGCCTGCCCAGCTGGAGCATACCCTCAGAAATATCTATGCCAATTATTTTCCTGGGTTGCAGGTATTTCCAGGTCGTGATGGCCAAATCGGCCGTCCCTGTGGCCACGTCCAATACCTCTTGCGGCTTTAGGTCTATCAATTCCTTAATGGCCCGTTTACGCCAGTACACATCAATGCCGCCGGAAAGAAAGCGGTTCATAAAATCGTACCGGAAAGCAATCTGGTCAAACATACTGGCCACCTGCTCTTTCTTGCTTTGCTCAGATCCCTGGAAGGGCACTATGGTATCATGTGAATGCTTGGACATGGAGCGCAAAGTTAGGGTAAAGTTGCTGGTTTTCAGTACAGGAGCAGCAGCGGTTCCTGGTCATCATGGCCGGGGTGTATGGATGGCGGCTTGTTAGCTCCATATTGTCAACTCAGTCACTATTAACCTGTTATTAACCTGAATGTAAGCCTTTAATAAACCGTAGATAAGCCGTCTCTATAAAAGACAGCTTATCTACGGCTTATCTACAGCTTGTATACGGCTTATCTAGAGGTTGTCTGCAAATTTGGGGCGTATGAGGCGACAATTATTGTCGGTCAGGTCGGCCCCCAAAGTCAGCAGGTCAGCCCAACAGTCAGCAAGCGAGCTGGCCAGCCGGTTTATCCGGTCTGAATCGGTATATTTATTGAACAAATAAGTTTTTATAGCTTGTTACAACGATCTACTATACAATTACTTCGCTTTCATTTTTCCTTTTTCCTGCTGCCGGTTTACCTTTTTGCCCTGGGGCAGGTGCCCGAAATACAGGGGTCCCATGCCCTGCTGATCTTTTTCATTCTGCATGTATTGGTGTATCCGTCGAGCAACGGCTATAATTCTTATATGGATCGTGATGAAGGGAGCATCGGGGGAATCAAAAATCCGCTGCAGCCCACCCGGCAATTATTCCGGGTAAGCGTGGCCATGGATGTGGCGGCGGTGCTATTGAGTCTTTGGATTGGCTATTTGTTCACAGCCTGCATCCTCGCCTATATACTGGCTTCCCGGGCCTATAGTTACCGGGGCATACGGTTAAAACAATACCCCCTGGCTGGTTACCTCATTGTGATCATTTTCCAGGGAGCTGTTACTTTTTTTATGGTTTACCACGGCTGCAGCGTAAACAAAACGACGGATGTACCGTTAACCGGAATGGTGGCAGCCAGTTTACTGATCGGAGGATTTTATCCGCTCACCCAGATATACCAGCATGAAGCCGATAAAAGGGATGGTGTACTCACCATCAGTGCTCTTTTAGGATACCGGGGTACTTTTATTTTTACAGCCTTTGTATATAGCCTGGCCATGGCATTACTGGCTTACCTGTTTTTTAATACAGGTGAATCCGCAAAATTCATGGTATTGGCAACTTGTATGCTTCCCATTCTCGTATATTTCTTTAAATGGGCCGGTGGTGTATGGAAAGATGAAAACGTAGCCGATTTTACCCACACCATGCGTATGAATCTGCTGGCATCGGTTTGTACCAATATTGCTTTCCTTATTTTATTAACCTGGAAATTAGTTTGAGTAAGATCATCTCCATTGGCACAGCAGTACCGGCGTTTAAACACCGCCAGCAGGATATCATGCAATTTATGCAGGCTGTTTATGCGCTTACGGAAGCTGATAAACGTAAAATACGGTTCCTCTATCACCAGAGTGCCATAGATACCCGCTATTCTGTTATTCCCGATTATAGCCGTTCAGCAACGGAATGGAAATTCTATCCTGCTACGGAAAACCTCGAGCCTTTTCCTTCCCTTGAATTACGAATGAACTGGTACCAAAAGTACGCTGCTCCGTTATCAATTGCTGCGGTGAGGGACTGTCTGGACGGAAAAGTAAAACAGCAGGAAATTACCCACCTGATCACGGTGAGCTGCACAGGTATGAGTGCGCCGGGACTGGATCTTCAATTGATAGAATTACTGGAACTTCCCAGGAATGCCTGGCGCAGTTCCGTCAATTTTATGGGTTGCTATGCTGCTGTACATGCCCTCAAAATAGCCGATGCACTTTGTCAGGCTGATAAACAGGCCAGGGTATTAATTGTATGTACGGAGCTCTGTACGTTGCATTTCCAACGGGAATCTTCCGTAGATAATATTGCCTCCAGTCTCTTGTTTGGCGATGGAAGCGCTGCTGTGTTGGTGACGCACAACAACGATCCTCATAAAGGATTGCAGATCGATCATTTTTATTCAGAAATAATTCCAAAAGGGAAAGGGGATATGTCGTGGGGGTTGTCTTCTTCCGGATTCCTGATGACATTGAGCAGTTATATTCCCGAATTGGTAGGGGAGGATTTTGGCGCTTTAACCGGCAGGGCATTGCAGCAGGCCGGCATTTCGCAATCAGCCGTGACGCATTGGTGCATACATCCCGGGGGCAAAAAGATACTGGAGGCGGTGACGGACAGCCTGCAGTTGAACAAAGATGAACTGCAACCCTGTGCTGATGTGTTGAGAAATTACGGGAATATGTCTTCTCCTACAATACTCTTTGTATTGAAAAAGCTGATGCAGCAAATGGCAGCTGCTCAACAGAAAGAAACAAAGCAAAGGGTATTTGGCGCGGCTTTTGGGCCGGGATTAACGATGGAAACATTTGTAGCTTCGATGTGAGTAATAGATCCAAACCAATGAATTTTCGCAATCGTTCATACCAGCAGGAATTGCTGGACAGGGATGATATTCCTTTTACGGATATCAGGAGAAATATGCAGGAACTTGATTTCATCAATACCTGGCTGGGTGGTCATGCCATTACCCTAGCGGGATTGCAGCAGCTGGTAGGGGAGCAACAACGTATTTCAGTGTGTGAGGTGGGTTGTGGCGGCGGAGATAACCTGGTGGCCATCCGGCATTGGTGTGAAAAAAAAGGCATTGCTGCATCTTTTACCGGTATTGATAAAAACCCTGATTGTATCAGGGTGGCCCGGGAGAGAGAATTACCCCATTGCGAATGGATAACGGCCGATTATAAGGATGTGCAGCTTGAAGTGAAACCGGATATTATTTTTTCTTCCTTATTCTGTCACCATTTCCCGGAACGGGAATTGACAACGCAATTGCAGTGGATGTATAGGAACGCCCAACGGGGATTTTTTATCAACGACCTGCACCGGCATCCACTGGCTTATTATTCCATCCAGTGGCTTACGCGGATATTCTCTAAAAGTTACCTCGTAAAAAATGATGCACCCTTATCTGTTGCCAGAGGATTTGTTAAAAATGATTGGGAACAACTTTTTGATAGCGCAGGAATCACTACCTTTTCCGTTGAATGGAAATGGGCGTTCAGATGGCTGGTAGTTGTGAATAGTCAATAGTGTTTGCTTCGAAGAGAGGCGTTGATAGATAAAGACCCGGAGCGCTACGCTCGTAGCTCATAAAGGGCCATTCATACGTAAAAAACAACACATCATTAATACCGCTGATTGAGCCTTGACCCAAAATACGATATTGCCATCATAGGAGGTGGGTTGGCAGGGCTTGCCCTGTCTATCCAGTGTGTGCGGGCCGGCTATCGTACCATCGTATTTGAGCGGGAAAAATACCCTTTTCATAAAGTTTGCGGCGAATACATCAGCCTGGAAAGCTGGAATTTCCTGGAAGAGCTGGGAGTGCCTTTGAGTGATATGCAATTGCCGGTCATCAACCGTTTGCAGGTCAGCGCACCCAATGGGAGGTATATCGAAGCTGCTCTGCCACTGGGGGGATTTGGTATTAGCCGGTATACGCTGGATCAATTGCTGGCCAATATTGCCCGCAGGGAAGGGGTGGTGCTGATGGAAGAAACCAAGGTGGTGAATGTTGTATACCGGAATAATGCTTTTGTTATTTTTTCTTCCCGGGGGGAAACGGAAGTGACCATTGCTGCCGGTACTTATGGGAAAAGGAGTAACCTGGATGCCAAATGGAAAAGGCCTTTTACCCAGGTAAAGCCCAATAAGCTCAACCATTTTGTAGGGGTAAAGTATCATATTGAAACCTTTTTTCCGGAAGATCTCATTGCATTACATAATTTTGAGAATGGTTATTGCGGCATATCACGCATAGAGAACAATAAATATTGTCTCTGTTATCTGACCACCGCCAGGAATCTGCGCAAAAGCCACAATGATATCCAGGCGATGGAAAAAAATATCCTTCAAAAAAATCCTTTCCTGGAGAAAATATTCTCCAATTCCAGATTCCTGTATGCAGAACCGCTGACCATTTCCCGGATATCCTTTAATAGAAAAAACCAGGTAGAGAACCATGTACTGATGATTGGCGACGCGGCAGGTATGATCACGCCGCTTTGTGGCAATGGTATGAGCATGGCTTTACATGGCAGTAAACTAGCCTTTGAAGAGATCAGCCAGTTTATGAAAGGCCGTATTACACGCTATGAAATGGAGCTGCAATACACGCAGCAGTGGGAGAAACAATTTGGCCGTCGCTTACAGGCAGGGCGTTTGATCCAACGTTTTTTTGGCAGTGCATCTTTGTCTAATTTCCTGATAACCGTTGTAAAACCTTTTCCAAAGTTCGTTGCCTTTCTGATAGGGCAAACGCACGGTAAACCTTTTTAGTAGCAACCTTTTTTAGTAGCATGTTTAAGACCTTACCTTTTTTGGCTGGGCTGTTAATGGCCCAGATAGCAGCGATTGCACAGAATTATCATGCTGTGAACGGCTCCTCCTTTGCTGGCAGTCTGGGGGTAGGTAATAATCCTGCTTCTATTGTCAACACTCCTTTTGCCTGGGATATAGACGTTTTTTCCGTACAGGTAAAGCCGGCTACCAATGCCGTGACGCTCCACAAATATTCACTCCTTTCTTTTGGTGGCACTGCTGAGTACCAGTTTGACAAAGGCTATTTCGCCCGCTTTATGCAGGCCAATGCCAATGTGAACCTGCTCAATGCGCGCATAGCGCTTAACCGCAGGGCAGCCATCGCCGGAGGAATTAATATCCGTAGTTATTCAAGTATCAAAACCAGCCCCTATGCCTTTGCCGATACCCTGCGAAGCGCCCGGGCCTTCTTCCTCATGAACGGGGGAAATACAGATTATAGTGCCGAAATGACTACCAGCAGCTGGCTTGAATTGTTTGGCAGCTATGCTCAAACTATTGTGGACAATGAACGCAGCCGGCTGAACGCAGGGATCACGGTAAAGGTATCCCGCGGACTATCGGGGGCGCATGCGCGGCTTGTGAGTGGTCAGGTGGAAAGGATCATCGAAAATGGCCAGGAAAAATATGTGCTGAAAGACGCAGCTGCGCACTATGGCTATTCTTCCAATTTCGATACCTGGAAGAAGGAGAAAGGATCAAATCAGAACCTGAAAGATTTTGTAAACAACACTGAAGGAGGCGCTTCCTTTGATGTGGGCGTGGAATACCTGATCAAACCCACCGTAATTGCCGACTTCAATGACCCGGCTGAGCGCTACTATGATTACGACTGGAAGATCGGTATTTCAATATTGGATATCGGGTTCAATCAATACAAGTATAGTAACAATAGCCGCACAGTGAGGGGATTCCGGGGCGAAGTAACGGATATGGACCTCGATAGTAAATTTAAAGAGATCCATGGAATTGCAGGATTTAATGATAGCCTGGCCACCATCGTGAGCAGCATGGGCCGGTTGACAGGCAATTTCAGTGTGATCAACCCTATGAGGGTGGTAGTGAATGTAGACCGGTATTTGTTTGACGCCTTTTATATCAATGCAGATATCTCCATCAATCTTTCTCCCTTGGCCGGCGATCAGCGCCTGTACGTAAAGGAAACAAACCTGCTGGCGGTGACACCCCGCTGGGAAACCCGCAACTGGGGATTTTACATGCCTGTATTGTACAATACGGAGAAACAGCTTCGGATAGGTGGGGCTGTGAAGGCAGGGCCGCTATTGCTGGGCATCCACAACTGGGCCACCCTGTTTGCCAAGAACCGGATGCAAAACGGAGGGGGCTACCTCGCTTTGGTTATCCGGGCGGGCCGTGATAGTGAGCACAAACGGAACAAGGCATACGATTGTCCGCCCTATTGAGGGGCCCAATGTTAATTCCGCCGGGTTGATTGTGAAAAAGGGTTATTTTTTGCATCTTGCAGATAACCCCAAATCCTTACATGTATGCAAGCCCGACAACTGCTGTTCACCCTCCTTCTTTTAATGGCTTTTACGAACCTGCACAGCCAGGTAACCCTGAAAGATTATTCTACCAAGGTCAACGACACTTGCTGGCGGGTGGATTATTATGTTCCTGCCGGCCCGCTAAACAAGGTGGAAGCTTATAAAGACAGAAAGAAGACCATCGCCCACGGGCGATTTGTGTATTATGATGAAAAAGGATTTGCCGATTCGACTGGTTTTTTTATAAATGGACTGCGCAATGGCACCTGGCTTTATTACAATAACAAAGGGAAAGTGCTGCTGTCGAGAGAATATGAAGATGGGGTTAAGGTGAGTGAAAAAAAGCATGAAGAGGAGCCCGAAGGGAAAGACAAAGCATTAAAAGCAGGGCAAGTCGAATCTGAGTTTGAAGGCGGACCCAAAGGCTGGCAGCAATATCTTAACCGAAACCTGCGTTATCCGCGCGAGGCGATTTTGGGAGGGATCCAGGGAGAAGTGCGGGTGGCATTTGTAGTGAGCGCGCTGGGAGCGGTACAGGATGTTTGGATTCACAAATCGATCGACCGGTCACTGGACAAAGAAAGCGCCCGGCTGCTGGAAGATTCGCCCAACTGGATACCTGCCGAACAGGATGGGCACAGGGTGAAGAGTTATAAAATACAGCCTATCAGGTACAGAACGCAGTAAAAGCAATGCGTGTTGAGATCCTACTCACGATCAGCCGGCGGGCCGCAGGTTTGATATTTTCAATAATATTTGAAACTTCAGAAATAGGGTATATCTTTATACCTGAAACGGTAGTCTATGAAATTAAGTGAAGCCAAACATCAGTTTATTGACTCCTGGGGTTCCTTTGGAACGCATTGGGGTATTAACCGCACGATGGCGCAAATACATGCGCTGTTATTGGTTAGTCCTGATCCGTTGAGCCAGGATGACATCATGGAGCAGCTGAGCGTGAGCAGGGGCAATGTGAACATGAATATCAGGGACCTGATAGACTGGGCCCTGGTTCAGCGTACCAGCATTCCCGGTGAGCGCAGGGAGTACTTTGTGGCCGAGAAGGATATCTGGAAAGTGGCTACCACCATCATTAAGGAACGTAAGCGGAGGGAGCTTGATCCCATGTTGAAACTGATGGACCAACTGGCAGCAGTAGAGGGCGATAAGAAAGATAAGGAAGTAAAGCAGTTTGTGGAAACGATGCAGGGTATTAAGCGTTTCGGCAACCAGGCCGATAAGATGTTGGATGTATTGGTAAAAGCCGATGAGAATTGGTTTGTGGGCAGCCTGATGAAGTTCTTTAAATAACAGGTTTTATGAAATCATTCAAAAGGGTAGATTGTATTATTCAGGGCGTATTGATCGCATTGGGTCTTGTGGTGGTACTTGGGTCGGGTCAAATGTTGGATGATCCCATGTTTTTTGCATCCTATTTCGTCGTTGGCGGCTGGCAGTTGATCAGTGTGATCGTACATTTCTTTTACGCAGCGCCTTATAAAAAGACTATGCGCAAGATCTATCTTATTACGCTGGGAACCGTGATCCTTGCTCTGTTGGTATCACTTCCGTCGGATGGAATTATAATCATGTTGTTTGTGCTCTTGTTCTTCTCGCCTGTTATGGCGGTGTATTACCTGATCACCTGCATTAACGAAACCCAAAAACTGTCACTGATCCAGACACAGTCAATCAACCCTGATCAGCTGATTGACTAAACGGGCTAAAAGATCGTAAACCGGGCAACCGGTCTTTTTTATACTATATTATTTCAGTTATTTCTGAAAATATGAGAAACAAGAAAATAATCATTGCAGGAGGCACTGGATTTATCGGACAGGCAATGGCGCAATATTTCGGAAAAGACAACCATGTTGTGATCCTCACCCGCCAGTCGGTCAATGCCCACAACAATAACCATAACAACCGTCTGATAAAGGCCTCTGATGGCTACAACATTACTTATTGGCGCTGGGATGGCAAGCATGTAGAGACCCATTGGCTCAATGATATAGAAGGTTGTGATGTGGTGATCAACCTGGCTGGTAAATCGGTCAATTGCCGCTACAATGAGCGTAATAAGCAGGAGGTGCTGGCGAGTAGGGTAGATGCTACCCAGGCGATTGGCCAGGCCATACGCCATGCTAAAAAACCTCCGCAGTTATGGATCAATGCGGCATCGGCCACCATTTACCGTCATGCGATGGACCGGCCACAGGAAGAAGAGAATGGGGAGATCAGTGACCTGAAGCAGGATAACATGCCTTACTCATTGCTGGACAAGATGCGTTATCGCTGGAAGAAGGTGAAGGCAGGCTTATTGCATGGTAAAGACTCGGCGCAATACCAATTGCTGGACAAAGACTTTTCAGTAGGTATTTGTCAGCAATGGGAACATACCTTTTTTGAGGAGCATACACCGGCTACCCGCAAGGTGGCATTGAGAGCAGCGATTACGCTGGGCGCAGGCGGCGTGATGAAGCCTTATTTCAATCTGCTGAAGGCAGGGCTTGGCGGTTACCAGGGAAATGGAAGGCAGATGTACAGCTGGATACATGAAGAAGACCTGTGCCGTATTGTGGAATGGTGCTATGAACATCCGGAGGCGGAAGGTGTATACAATTGTGCTGCTCCCAACCCGGTTACCAATACTGATTTCATGCGTATGTTGCGCAGGGTTACTGGTCATAAGTTTGGGTTGCCCGCTTTTACCTGGATGCTTGAACTGGGGGCCGGATTGATTGGAACAGAATCGGAGTTGGTGCTGAAAAGCCGCTGGGTATTACCTGGAAGGTTGCTGAAGTCAGGTTTCCGGTTCAAATATCTACAAGCCAGTGATGCGTTGCAGGATATTGTGCGTAAAACACACCGTAAGAAGTATCATTTGTTTTAACCAGGGTGAGCCGCCCTTTAAGGGCGACCCACCCTGTGGCAGCGATTATCGGCTTTGCGGGCTCAGGCTGACAGCCGACAAGGTCGTTACAGCTGGCATCAAACCAAATAACCGCTATATTCGTTATTATATAAAGCATTCAGCATGGGCAAGGCTAAAAAGACAGTGGTATTAGGCGCATCAGATAATCCGGAGCGTTATAGTTTCCTGGCAATTAACAAACTACGGGCCAATAACCATCCGGTGGTGGCCATAGGTCGTAAACCGTCGAAGGTGGCAGATGTGAATGTGGAAACGGAACAAAAATCCGTCGCTGATGTCGATACGGTTACCTTATACCTCAACCCTACCCATCAGAAAGAGTACTACGACTATATCTTTTCCCTGCATCCTAAGCGCATTATCTTCAATCCTGGCGCCGAAAACGAGGAACTGGCTACGCTGGCCAAAGAAAAAGGAATACAGCCAATGGAAGCCTGTACGCTCGTTTTATTGAGCACGGGGCAATTTTAACCTTCTTTATGGTTATTGATCACTCTGTTTTCAAACTCTTCGTGGGATTGGCCAGTGCTGCTTTAATAGCCTGAAAGCTTACGGTTAGCAAGGTGATCAGCAATGCCCCGGCACCAGTGGCGGCAAAAAACCACCAGGAAATGGGTGTGCGGTATTCATATCCCTGGAGCCAGCTATGCATGAAATAGTAAGCAATGGGCGTAGCAATGAATAAAGAGAGAATCACCAGCGCCACAAAGTCTTTCGACAAAAGCCTCCATACATTTAATACAGACGCGCCAAGCACCTTACGTATACCGATCTCTTTTGTACGCTGTTCGGCCATAAAAGAAGCCATTCCAAATAGGCCGAGACAGCTGATAAAGATAGCCAGCGCAGCAAAGAAGCCGGCTAATTTGCCAATGCGTTCTTCATTTCCAAATTTCCTGTTGTACGCTTCATCAGCAAAGTGGTATTCAAAAGGCTGTGCAGGATTGAATGTCCTGAAAACTGGTTCAATGGCGCTCAAGGCATTGCCAGCACTTACAGCCGGGTTGATCTTCAGCACCACTACATTCTGCGCTCCTGTATATAGCGTGAAAAAAGCAGGTTTTACCTGCTCATAAGGGTTTTGCATGATCATGTCCTTGATAACACCAACGACCTTATAGGGCTCGCCAAACCATTTAATGGTTTCACCAATGGGGTTTTGCAGGCCCATGAATTTAACAGCTGCTTCATTGATAATAAAAGCTGAAGAATCGCTGGCAAAGTCTTTTGAAAAATCACGACCCGCTGCCAGTTCCCAGCCAATGGTTTTACCATAGTCGTAGGAAACATCGATCCTTGGAAAATCAACAGACAAAGCGGGGTCTTTACCTTTCCACTCAAAGCCACTACTGGTATTCCAGGCTTCCGTTGGTGTGCTGCCGCTTTCCGCTATTGATACAATCGTTCCGGTTTTCAGCAGGGCTGCTTTTACTGCATCAAAATGTTTATGTATATCTTCCGTCACCATCGGTAATACCACCAGGCCATTGCTTTCATAACCAATGGGCCGGTTCTTCACAAACTGGATCTGCCGGAAAACGATCACGGTGCCAATGATCATGATCACTGATACGGTGAATTGCACAGTCACCAATGCCTTACGCGGTATGGCAGCCCATTTACCCGCTTTGAATGTTCCTTTCAGTATTTTGACCGGTTGGAAAGATGAAAAGTAGAAGGCAGGATAACTGCCGGCAATAAGGCCCGTGAGCACACTAAACCCAAGGCCCAATAACCAGAAAAAAGGATTGTCGAGTGGAACTGTTATTTTTTTATCGGCTACTTCATTAAAGAAAGGAAGCAGCGCTATGACGAATACCAGAGAGATCAGGAAGGAACAGGTGGTTATCAGTATGGATTCACTAAAGAACTGGCTGATGAGTTGGATGCGTAGGGAACCAATGGCCTTGCGGATGCCTACTTCCCTGGCACGTTTTTCAGACCGGGCTGTACTCAGGTTCATGAAGTTGATACAGGCCAGCAGCAATACAAAAACACCAATGGTGCCAAACAGCCACAGGTATTTTATCCTGCCCCCGATATTCACCCCGTCCTTAAATTCTGAATACAAATGCCATTTGCTCATGGGCTGCAGGAATAGCGCAGGTTTTTTCTTTGCCAGTTGGGCATTCACGTTCTTAAGCTTTTCGTCTTTTATCTTTAAGGATACTTTGTCAAGATCGGCATTGTCTGCTAACTGTGCATAGATCTGAAAAGCATTCGGCCGCCAGGGATCGCTGGCTGTTCTGATCCATTCTGTATTGCTGAAGTAAAGGTCCCAGGGCGCCATAAAGCTTACTTCGGCCAGGGTGGAATTGTGTGGCAGGTCTTCATAGATGCCGGTGACCTTTGCATCTATCCTGTTGTCAATTTTGATGAATTGATTCATGGGGTCCGCATCACCAAAAAAAGCTTTGGCTGTTGATGCTGATAAGAGAATGGAGGCCGGATCCTGTAAGCCATTGGAACTTCCCTTGAGCATTTTCAGGGTAAACATGTCCGGTGCTTTCGATTCAAAATAACCTCCGCTTTGGGTCAACTTTTTGTCGCCCACTGTTAGGATATGATTGCCATTGCCTCCGGCCATGACAATGTTCTTGAAATCGCTGCCATAGTTCTTGCGCAGTTCGTTGGCCAGGGGATAGGGTACTACGGGCACAGTTTGTACGGCCCCGTTGTTGGTCACATGCTGCATCACCAGGGCAATGCGGTTATAGTGCTGGTGGTATTTGTTGTAAGATAGTTCGTCCCAGATCCAAAGACCTATCAGCATACTTACTCCTATTCCTACGGCTAACCCTCCCATATTGATGAAGGAGGAAAATTTGTTCTTGGTAATGTTTCGCCAGGCGGTCTTGAAATAGTTGAGCAGCATGGTATGTTTTTGGTGGGTGTTAATGTCGTATTTGCTTGATCGCACCCAGTATAATGCCATATTATTAATTGATTATGGATCAAACTATTATGTGTAAAACAGCCTCCTCGCACTGTCCGATTTCAATACAGCGGGCGTTCACTGACGGGCGGTTCAGAATAAAATAAATGTAGCCAGCCCATAAAATAACTGATTCTCCCTTCCGTTTATAATCCTGACCCTGCTACGCTAATTCCTTGTTTGATCGTACCCTCTATCCAATCCCTTATCCTTTAAATTAATAACGTGTATGAAAAACCTTTACACTACAAGGTTCTCATCCTCTCATTTTTCATTGTCGCTTACTAACCCAACCTAATAGATCCGACCTGTAATCGATCAAGACACGCAATCCCTACCCTGTAGGGTGGGCTGTTCTGCTATGCCAGGATGGCCCATCCCTTTTAATTGGTAATGATGTGTTAACGCCCTTGCTTTTTGGTAAAGCAGTGATTTTTCGGTAAATTCGAAAAACCCATTTCAATATGATCTGGAGAAAATTTAACGGCGATCCGCTCGACTTACCCATTTTTGATGCTGTGGAAGCAGCCATCAAACGCGAAAGCGACAAAGGCTATCACCTCAAAGTTTGCATTGGTACCGACTCACAGGTAAAAGGTTCCGAAACTGAATTTGCAACTGTTATTGTATTTCTGCGTGAAGGACATGGAGGATTCATGTTCATCCACAACGAAAAGACAAAGCAGCAATATTCCATTAAGGAGCGTATGTTGGTAGAAGTTGCCAAAAGCATTGAAATAGCTTATGAGCTTTGCCATCTTTTTACGCAATACGATGTTGACATGGAAGTACATGCGGACATTAATACCAACCCGCATTTCAAAAGTAATGATGCGTTAAAAGAGGCCATGGGGTATATACTGGGGATGGGCTTTGCCTTCAAGGCCAAACCGGAAGCCTTTGCCAGCAGTAGCTGTGCCAACAAGGTAGTTAACTAAAAACCCTCGCTGCTACAGTCGAGGGTTTTTAATGTAAAGTTGTGACGTACACACAGCTAAAGGCTTCGTCACCCTTATGATATGCTTAAAAGGCACTACTGCGCGCCTTCTTCTTTCACCGTCTTATTGCACTGCTCTATAAACAGCAGTATTTTATCTCTTCCCATTTTCTTGATGGCGCTGGTCACAAAACTTTGAGGCAGGAACTGCCAGGTCTTGCGCATAGCATCGAGGAACGCTTTTACATTCTTACTCACTTCCCGCTGGGTTTCCTTATCGGCTTTGGTAAATACAATACAGAAGGGTAATCCCCATGCTCCTAATTGATTGACAAAATCAAGGTCCACTTTTTGGGGTGAATGCCGGCTATCTATCAATATAAAAACATTGACGAGGTTCTCCCGCTTGCGCAGGTAGTTTTCGATCATGGCTTCCCATTGTTTGCGCTGGCTTTGGGATACTTTGGCAAATCCATAGCCAGGAAGGTCAACGAGGTACCAGGGCGTGGCGATCGTTTTGCCGGGTACATACTTATCGGGCAGGGTTTCCACCTCAAAATGGTTGATAAGCTGGGTTTTACCGGGTGTGCCGGAAGTTTTGGCCAGCTTCTGGTTATCCACCAGCATATTGATGAGTGACGATTTGCCCACATTACTGCGTCCAATGAAAGCATATTCCGGTCTGTCTGGCTTGGGACATTGTTCGAAATCCGGACTGCTGATGAGGTATTTGGCAGATTTGATAATCATGATAGGGCTGCAAGATACGGAATACCTACCAACAGGTGTTTCTGCATAGTATAACCAGTAAATGATGTAAAAGAAAAGCAGTGCAGGCACAAACCGGCAATTAAAGAAATTTAATTGTTAAGTACGGCTTGTCTGCGTTGTAATGGCCCTTGCCGGGGTACAAAAAATACTAAATTGCCAGCATGAAAAAGATACTCCTGCTTTGCTGCTTATTGTGTGTGGCGGCGATGCTTCCTGCGCAGATCAAACCCTTTCGCTTTGTTCACATCAGTGATACGCATATCGGTTCTCCCAACGGTGGTGCAGATGAAGACCTGCGCCGTACGGTACGCGATATCAATGCCATGACAGATGTAGCTTTTGTGATCATCACCGGCGACATCACTGAGCTGGGCACAGATAGCCAGCTGAAACTGGCCAAACAGCTCTTCGACAGCCTGCGGGTAAAATACTATATCATTCCGGGTAACCACGATAGTGGCTGGAGTGAAAGTGGCGGCGTTAGTTTTACTACCATTTTCGGGTATGATAAATTCATGTTTGATTATAACGGCGTTCGTTTTATTGGTTGCGCTTCCGGTCCTTATGTGCGTATGAGTGATGGACATATCCCCCGCAATGCGGTGGTGTGGCTGGATGAAGTATTGAAGAAAACAGATAAGAAGCAACCGGTGGTATTTTGTAACCACTATCCGCTCGACAATGGCCTTGATAACTGGTATGAAGCGACGGACCGTTTAAAGCAATACAATACGATACTGGCTATTTGCGGTCATGGTCATAATAACAGGGCCATGAACTTCGAAGATATTCCTGCTGTGATGGGGCGCTCCAATTTGCGTGCAAAAGCTGCTGTAGGTGGTTACAACCTGGTGGACGTGCGTCCGGATTCAGTGATCTACACAGAGCGCCGCCCGGGCGTAGAGACGCTGCAACCCTGGACAAAAGTGGCTGTGAAAACACATCAGTATGCTACTCCTTCAAAGAAGTTTGAAAGGCCCGATTATGGGGTCAATCAACAATATGCACAGGTAAAATCTACCTGGACCACTGCTTCCGATGCCAACGTTATTTCTACTCCTGCTGTATACAAAGAGGGTGTGATCTTTGGCAACCAGAATGGAGAGGTGGTTTCCCTGTCATTGAAGAACGGAAAACGTCAATGGTCATTCCCTACAAAGGGTTCTATCTTTTCCTCTCCGGCTGTACAGGATGGCAAAGTGGTATTTGGATCGGGTGATGGTAAAGTGTATTGCCTGGATGCCAAAAGCGGAAAGCAGCTTTGGCTGTATACTACCGGGGCAGCTGTATTGGGCTGTCCGTTGATTGCAGGCGATACGGTATTCATTGGCGGCAGCGATCATTCTTTTATTGCATTGGGACTGAATGATGGTAAGCTACGCTGGAAGTTTGAGGGGCTCAATGGGCCTGTTGTAAGCACGCCGTTGTTGTATGATGGTAAGATCATCTTTGGCGCCTGGGATACGTACCTGTATGCATTGGACAGGCAGGATGGAAAGCTGCTGTGGAAATGGAATCCTGGTTCTGGTGTGATCAATTTTTCCCCTGCTTCCTGCATACCTGTAGCCGTTAATGGGGTAGTGTATGTAGTGACGCCCAACCGTACGTTTACGGCTATTGATGCACTAACCGGCACTACATTGTGGAACAATACAGAAACCCGCGTGCGTGAGTCGATTGGTATTTCTAATGATGGCAAATGGGTGTATGGTAAAACGATGCAGGATACCCTGGTGGCTTATGCTGCCAGCCGGGAGGCGCAACATCCGGCCTGGGTGATGCATGCCGGATTTGGATACGAACATGTGCCCTCCATGCTTATTGAAAAGGAGGGCCAGGTATTTTTTGGCACCCGCAGTGGCGTTGTATATGCCATCGACCCTGCTCACCAAAAGGTAATATGGGCACATAAAATAGATAATTCCATGGTCAATACAGTAAGAGTATTGGATAGTAAGCATATCATAGCCTCTACTATGGATGGGAAGGTTGCGCTGCTGGAAGTGAGGTAAGAAGAATGCAGAATTTAGAATACAGAATACAGAATAGAATACAGGAAGCTGAGGGGGGGACCGATAGATATTAAAAAGGTCCGTAAGTATTGATTACTTACGGACCTTTTTATGTTTCCCGGGCATCAAAGATTAATAACAGTCGCTGTTAAGCTCACCTGACCCGGTGGA
This sequence comes from uncultured Paraflavitalea sp., assembly GCA_966211765.1. Lineage (GTDB taxonomy): Bacteria > Bacteroidota > Bacteroidia > Chitinophagales > Chitinophagaceae > Paraflavitalea. Next base: position 22,179 of record CBIHOV010000007.1, on the reverse strand, counting down.
GGCGCTGTGAGTGCCTGAACCCGGCACATCAAAATACACGATGAATCCGTTGGTGTATAAGGTACTTCCTACATTATAGATACTGGAATTGCCGGAATGGCTGATCACTGCATAAGATCCCGAAGGGCCGCTTACTGTTACATCAACGATCTGCCCCAGTCCGGGATTATAAGAGATAATGACGGTAATGCCGCCATCTTCGAAGCATCCGTCATAGATGATCAGTTGCTGTTGTGTGGCCGTTTGAATAGTATGGTCGCCTGTAAAAGACGAAAAAGTAAAGAGCAATACAATGGCGGTAAGAAGATTTCTCATGTGCATAAGGAAAGGTTTAATTGTAAATAGATCGGAATGCCGTTGCCCGGGACAGTATCCTAATTTAACCAATATTCTGCTGTTTCCGGCAGGCACAAAAAAATCCCGCTGGTGATCAGCGGGATAAATAATATATCAATAAATCGGGAATTGTTATACCAACATAGTCAGTGGCTCTTCCAGTAAACCTTGCAGGGTTTGCAGGAATGCTGCACCTGTGGCGCCGTCTACTACACGGTGATCACAAGTGAGGGTCACTTTCATGATATTGCCTACAACGATCTGTCCGTCCTTCACTACCGGTACCTGGTTGATAGCGCCGATGGCCAGGATACAGGAAGCTGGAGGGTTGATGATGGCAGTAAATTCTTCAATGCCAAACATGCCCAGGTTGGAGATGGTGAAGGTATTGCCTTCCCATTCGGATGGTTGTAATTTCTTATTCTTGGCTCTCTGTGCGAAGTCTTTTACTTCTCCGGCGATCTGTGACAGGGATTTCAGGTCGGCAAACCGTACTACGGGTACCAGCAATCCATCTTCCACTGCTACAGCCACACCAATGCTCACATGGTGGTTTACGCGGATGGTATCACCCATCCAGCTGCTGTTGATAGCCGGATGTTTCTTCAATGCCACGGCGCATGCTTTGAGCACCATATCATTGAAGGATATTTTGTTGGCAGATACTTCGTTCATTTTGCCACGGCTGGCAACGGCCTTGTCCATGTTGATCTCCATGGTGAGGTAAAACTCAGGAGCAGAGAATTTAACCTCCGACAGGCGCTTAGCGATCACTTTGCGCATTTGCGAAACCGGTACATCGTTGAAGCTTTCCTGGCCGGCTACAGCAGGCTGGGCTGGTGCAGCAGTACCACCTTGTTTGGCAGCAGTGGCGGCAGGAGCAGCAGATGGCTTAAAGTCATCTACATCTTTCTTTACGATACGGCCACCATCGCCACTTCCGGGTATCTGCGACAGGTCGATGCCTTTTTCACTGGCTACTTTTTTAGCAAGCGGAGAGGCTTTTACGCGACCATTCTCGGTAGAAGCGGAAGGTTGGGCAGTAGCAGTAGTTGCTTGTGCTGCAGGTTGTGCGGCAGCAGCTTGCCGGGCAGGCTGGGCGCTTTCGGCAGCAACAGTTCCACCACCTTTGGCAGCAGCTACTATTTTATCGATATCTACTTTACCTTCTTCACCTATGATACACAGCAGGGCATTTACAGGAACTTTATCACCTTGCTGAGCACCTATATATAATAATTTACCTTGTTTATAGCTTTCCAGTTCCATGGTGGCCTTGTCTGTTTCCACATCGGCCAGCAGGTCGCCTTTATTCACCTGGTCCCCTACTTTCTTGTGCCAGGCTGCAATAACGCCTTCGGTCATGGTATCGCTCAGGCGTGGCATGAGGATCACTTCCTGCATGTTGGCAAGATCGATGGATGATGTAGCGGCAGCAGGAGCTGGAGCAGCAGCTGCAGCTGGTTTGCTTTCTGCAGCAGGTTTGGCAGGCTCTTCAGCTTTTGGAGCAGCAGCACTTGCGGCAGCTTTGCCTCCACCGGATACCAGGGAGCTAATGTCTTCGCCGGGAGCGCCAATGATGGCCAACAGGTCATTCACCTGCAGTTTACCGCCTTTATCGATACCAATATGTAAGAGGGTGCCATCTTTATAACTTTCCAGTTCCATGGTAGCTTTGTCTGTCTCAACTTCTGCTAACAGGTCGCCTTTCTTTACCGTATCCCCTACCTTTTTATGCCAGGCCGCAATCACGCCTTCAGTCATGGTGTCACTCAGGCGGGGCATTAAGATCACTTCAGCCATAATCTTTATTAATAATTTGAAAGTTAATACGTCAGGTTGCTAATTGAGGGCCGAAATTACGGCAAAAGTGCGAGAAGTAGAATACAGAATACAGAATTCAGAATACAGAAGAAATAGAGGGATAAAGAGGTCAGCAGTAAGCATATAGGGTTTAGCAGGTACAGGGGAATTCACGAATAAATAAACCCTCCCTGGCGTGCGAAGCCATTCTGTTTCCTGTATTCTATATTCTGTATTCTTTTCTTAGTTATCTACTTCCAGCTTAAGGCGGTCGCGGAGTTCCTTCACCAGCGGATACTGGGTCACAATTTCCAGGTATTTATCGCGCAGGGTTATCGGCTTTTCCAGGGGTTCTGCAGGGGCGATGGCATTTTCATTTACCACAATGGTAAACAGCAATTGCCGGTTATTAAAGACCTGTTGCAGGAACTCTGATAATACGCGGCGCTCTCCCTCAATAAATTTTTGTTCCAGGTTATTGTTTGTTTGCACCTCAAATGTCTGGTCGTTCTGGATTACCAGGGTAGCCATCAGGAAGGATTGATTGGCGGGGTTCTTGGCGTCTTTCAGTTGCTGGGCAAATTGTTGCCAATGCTCCTGTAATTTATTATCACTCAAAGGAATGGGAGGGCCGGCGCTTTCCATTACTTTGCCCACATATTGCTGGCGGATACCTGCCAGACCGCCAATCTTCGAAGAGCCTGTTTCCCCTTTCGGGCTACTGGCGAGAGGTTGCTGGTTACTGGTTACTGCTGGCTTGGGAGCAACTGGTTGCTGGTTGGTGGTTGCAGGTTGCCTGGGGGTGGCGGGCTGACTGGTGGCCGGCTGTTTGGCGCCCGTTTCAATGATCAGCTTAGCTTCCTGTGCCGGAGCTTGTTTGGGAGCGGCCGTTTCCGGCTTTTGGCTGCCGGCTTCTGTCTTTTGGCTTGCTCCAGCCCCTCTCACTACCGGTATATTGCGGAATGCAACCGGTCTTGCTTCATCAATCAGTTTTTTTTTACCTTGACCATCGCTTCCGGAGGCCATGTCAACTGCTTGCTGCAGGTAGGAGAGTTTGATGAGCGCCAGTTCTACATGCAGCCGTTTATTACGGGCTGCTTTATAATTGATCTCTGTTTCGTTCAAAATATTCAAAGCACTGATCAGGTAAGCTACCGACACCTGTTTGCCAGTGCTGATATAGCGGTCCTTAAAGCTTTCCACTACCTGTAGCAGGCCGGCTACCTTTTCGTCCTTACACACCAGCAGGTTGCGAATGAATTCAGCAAAGCCATTCAATACCAGGTCGCCTTCAAAACCTTTGCGGTCTATATCATCGTACAGCAGCATGGCGCCTCCCAGATCCTGTTGCTGCATACATTGCATCAACTTGAAATAGTAGTCGGCATCGAGTATGTTGAGGTGTTCCAGTGTATTTTGATAGCTGACCACACCGTTGGTAAAACTCACAATTTTATCCATGATGCTCAGGGCATCACGCATACAACCTTCACTTTTCTGCGCAATAAGGTGCAGGGCAGCCTTCTCGGCATCAATCTCTTCTTTCTTACAGATATCCTGCAGGTGCTCTACCGTATCATTGGGGGTGATGCGTTTGAAATCGAATATCTGGCAACGGCTGAGGATGGTAGGAAGGATCTTGTGCTTTTCGGTGGTAGCCAGGATAAAAATAGCATAGGGGGGCGGCTCTTCCAGCGTTTTCAGGAAGGCGTTGAATGCCGATGAGCTGAGCATGTGCACCTCATCAATGATATATACTTTGTACCGGCTGCCTGCTGAAGGCGCAAACCGCACCTGTTCTACCAGGCTCCGGATATCATCTACCGAGTTGTTGCTGGCAGCATCCAACTCATGGATGTTCATGGAAGTGCCTTCATTAAATGAATGGCAGGAATGGCACACGTTGCAGGCTTCGCCATCGGCGCCTACATTTTCACAATTGATGGTTTTGGCCAGGATACGGGCACAGGTGGTTTTACCCACGCCCCGTGGACCGCAAAACAAAAAGGCATGCGCCAACTGCTGGTTCTTAATGGCATTTTTCAGGGTGGTGGTAATATGTCCCTGGCCCACTACGGTATCAAAAGTCTGTGGTCTGTATTTTCTGGCTGAAACGATGAACTTGTCCATGTATATCCCTCTTGCGGCAAATGTAAGTAAATAACAGGGCAGTAAAATTGATGAAAAATAGCCGGCCCGGCAACTGGGCCGGGGATGGGAAAAACTTGTGTACTAAAACCCGTCAGTGGTGGGCCTTTGGAATAAATTATTGAACAATCTTTGAAAAAAATCAGGCAAGTATTTGGAAACTTAACAGTGTTAAGTATATTTGTGCTGTTAATCTAATAATATGGGCATTTCGGAAAGAAAGGAAAAGCAGAAAACGGAGATCAGGAAAATGATCCTGGATGCATCCATGAAGTTATTTGTGGAGCAGGGGTTTGAGAACGTGTCGATCCGTAAAATAGCCGATCTTATTGAATACAGCCCTACGACAGTATACCTCTATTTTAAGGACAAGGACGATATCCTGTTCAACCTCCATGAGCTTGGTTTTCAGAAGATGGCGGAATATAATGAAGGGTTGTGGGATATTAAGAACCCCTTAATGCGTCTGCATAAGATGGGTGAGAACTATATAAAGTTTGGGATCAGTCACCCGGAATTCTATGATATCATGTTTATTATGCGGGCGCCCATGCAGGCCATCGAAAGTACGATGGAATGTGAATGGAAAAGCGGCGATACTGCCCTGGGGCGGCTGAAGGATACCATCCGGGAAGGAATGGATAAAGGATTGATTGTTAAGGGTAATGTTGATGCCGTATCGATGGTTATTTGGAGCATGGTGCATGGCCTGGTATCGCTCTCAATTCGTGACCGGTTTAATAAGCTGGTGCCTCCGGAAGCCGTAGTACCCATGATGACCCAGGCCCTGAACTGGCTGTTGGAAACACTTGACCTGACCATGCAGAAGTAGGTCCTTTTTTTTGCCCATTCACTTAACAGTGTAAATAATCTTTACAATATAAATAGTAAGCCATGTTATGGACATTCATCCGCACAGCCGTGCTGGTGGCGGGGACCCTTTTTGCCCAGGCTACCATCGCCCAAACCACCCTGGAGGGCTATCTTAAAAAAGGGCTCGATAGCAACCTGGCCCTGCGCCAGCAGTCTTTCGATGTTCAGAAAGCCCAGCTGGACCTTAAGCGGGCCCGCACTTTGTTCTACCCTCAGGCCAATATCACTTCGCAGTATACCCTGGCCAATGGGGGCCGTACGCAGGATATACCTATCGGCGATCTGCTCAACAATGTTTATTCCACGTTGAATGAGCTCACCTCTTCCAGCAAATTTCCACAGGTACCGAATCAATCCATTGCTTTTTTGCCCAATGACTTTCACGATACCAAACTGGAAGTATCTGTGCCGGTAGTCAATATGGACATCCGCTACAACCGGCAGATAAAAGAAGAAATGATCCGCACCCGGCAGGCTGGTATGGATGTGTACAAACGGGAACTGGTAAAGACGATCAAACAGGCCTACTATCAGTACCTGCAGGCCGACAGATCGGTGGCTATTTATAATAATGCCGTAAGTCTGGTGCAGGAAAACCTGCGGGTAAGTGAAAAGCTGGTTCAAAATGGCACGGCTACCAGAGAAGCTATACTGAGGGCTAAATCACAGGTAAGCCAGGTGCAGGCATTGTTGATCGAAGCCACCAACAACCGGCAAAATGCAGCGGCGTATTTCAACTTCCTGCTCAACCAGCCTTTGGAAACGGTACTCATTACCGACAGCAGTGTGGCTGAGCAGTTCAACACCACCATTCCGGTATCATTGGAAGTACCGGCAGGCCGGGAAGAGCTGGCGCAGCTAAAGAGCACGCAAAAAGTATTGACCACCAATCTGAAGATGAACAAATCATACCTGGTGCCCACGCTCAATGCTTTTTACAATATCGGTTTCCAGGGCTTTCAACTCAAGTTCAACAGCGACCAGTTTTACCAACTGGGCGGCCTTCAGTTCAAATGGAACATCTTCAGGGCTAATGACAACAAGTATAAAATTCAACAATCTCAGCTCGACCTGGATGCACTGGGCAATCAATACAAAGAGGTGGAACAGCAATTGAGTCTGCAGGTACGCACGGCGTATAATAACTATTACTCTTCCCTGCAAAGCTTACAGTCGCTGCGTGATGAAGTGCAGAGCGCGCAGGAGACCTATCGTCTTACGGAAAGGCGTTTCCGGGAAGGTCAGGCGCTGCAACTGGAATTGATAGATATACGCTCCCAACTGACCAATGCACAGATCAGGCATTCGCTGGCCCAACTGGCTGTATTAACAAGGGCTGCTGAAGTAGAGCGTGCCACTGCCTCTTATAAATTCTAAAACACTAGTCATGAAACAAATATGGTATTCATTCCGCTTCCTGATCATTATGATCGCTGCATTTGCTGTGGCCCGTTGCAACCAAAAGACCGAGGCCAAAACCGCCACCGCTGTTAGTGACAATGCTATCGCTGTAAAGCTCCAACCGGTAACCGATACCAGCTTTGCGCCGGTGTTGAGGTATTCCGGCACCATTGCTTCTACTACGGAGGCAACGCTCTCTTTTAAAACAGGTGGTATTATTTCAAGGATCTATGTAAAAGAAGGAGACCATGTGGTAAAAGGCCAGGTATTGGCAACCCTTGATCTTACAGAGATCAATGCGCAGGTGCAACAGGCTGCCCAAAGTGCCGAGAAGGCACAGCGGGATGTAACCAGAGCAAAGAATTTGTACAATGATACGGTAGCTACGCTCGAGCAATTGCAGAATGCAACTACGCAGCAGCAAGTGGCCAATGAGGGTTTGCGTATTGCGCACTTCAATCAGCAGTATGCACAAATAAGGGCTACGGAGAATGGCACGATCCTTAAAAAGATCATGAATGAAGGGGAGATGGCAGCTTCCGGCGCACCGGTATTCTTTGTGAATGGCAATGCGGGTAGTGATTGGGTAATGCGCTTTGGCGTATCAGACAAAGATTGGGCAGTACTCAGGAAAGGTAATAAAGGGGTGGTATCGCTGGACGCCTATCCTCAAAAAGAATTCAATGGCCTGGTTACAAAAATTGCAGAAGGATCGGATGCAGCCAACGGAACTTATGAAATAGAAGTAAAAGTGCTTCCCGACGGTGTGCGTTTTGCCACGGGGTTGTTTGCTACGGTTCAATTGCAGCCTGCTGCTTTGCAACAGGTAACGCTGATCCCCATTGAAGCATTGGCAGAAGCGGATGGTAAGACCGGGTTTGTTTATACGGTCAACAGTGATCAAAAAACGGTACAACGGCATGCAGTGACCATTGCTTTCCTGGAAAAAAACAAAGCGGCTATCGTGCGTGGTCTGGATGGTGTGCAGCAGGTGATCACGGATGGAGTAGGGTACCTGACGGAGAGTGCTACCGTGAAGGTGATAAAGTGAGTAGTCAATAGTGAGAAGTGGATCGAAAGCGAAGAGGTGACACCTTTTGTTTTCGTAGTAGAGGAAAGGTGTCACCTCTTCTTGCAATACCACACCCAAGCAATCAAATTTTAATAATCGAATCATGAAAATAACTGACTTCTCAGTCAAGAACTACCAATTTACGCTCATCGTCTTTGTGATGATGATCGCCATTGGACTTAACTCCTTGTTCAACATGCCACGTGGGGAAGATCCCGATCTGGAAGCTCCGCAGTTCTCTGCCATTATCATTTATCCCGGTACCAGTCCGCAGGATATGGAAGAGCTGGTGGTTGATCCCATAGAAAAGAAGTTAAATGAACTGGACGATGTAAAAAAACTTGTTACCCGCATTGACGATGGGTTGGCAGTGGTACGTATCGAGTTTAAATACGAAACAGACCCGGAAAGGAAATACCAGGACGTGGTGAGGGAACTGGATGGCCTGCGGGCAAAACTGCCACAGGATATATTGAGTATAGAAGTGCAGAAGTTTACGCCCTCGGATGTAAACATCATACAGGTAGCGCTGATGAGTGAAACAGCACCCTATAAGGACCTGGAAGAATGGAGCAAGAAACTAAAAGAAAGACTGGAAAAAGTAAAGTCACTCAAGAATGTAGAGAACTGGGCATTCCCTCAACAGCAGGTCCGAGTGTCCCTGCACCTGGAAAAACTGGCACAAAATAAGATACCACTCAACAAAGTATTGGGCGCCATCCAGGGAGAGAATGTAAATATTCCTGGTGGCAGTATTGAAATGGGCGCTAAGAAGTTCAACGTAAAGACCAGCGGTAATTATAAATCAGTAGAAGAAATAAAGAATACGATCGTTAGCAGCGCCAATGGCAAGTTGGTTTATGTAAGGGATATTGCAGAAGTAGGATTTGATTATGAAGAGCAGAGCTATATGGCCCGGCTCAATGGCAAGCGGGGTGTATTTGTTGTAGCGAGCAGGAAAACAGGCACCAATATCTTTGCGGTAGAAGAACAGGTAAAGCCCATACTGGAGCAGTTTCAGAAGGAACTGCCCAAGGGTATTGCTTATGATCAAAGTTTTGATAATGCCCAAAGTGTGCGTACGAGGCTGGGCGGCTTTACCCGTGATTTTGGGATCGCCATATTCCTGGTATTGCTCACCTTACTGCCATTGGGATTTCGCGCATCGATAGTGGTGATGATCTCGATCCCCTTGTCGTTGGCCATTGGGTTGTTTTTGCTGGATATGTTTGGTATCACCATCAACCAGTTGAGCATTGTGGGTCTTATTGTGGCTTTGGGCTTATTGGTAGATGACAGTATTGTGGTGGTAGAAAATATTGAACGTTATCTACGACTTGGTTATAGTAGAAAGGAGGCAGCCATGAAGGCTACCAAACAGATCGGGTTGGCGGTATTGGGCTGTACAGCTACGCTGATCTTTGCTTTCCTGCCCCTGATGTTCCTGCCGGAAGGAGCGGGTGATTTTATTCGTAGCCTGCCAGCGGCTGTTGTAACTACCGTATTGGCCTCCCTGTTTGTGTCACTCACGATTGTGCCTTTCCTGTCGAGCAGGATATTGAGTCCGCATCACAATCCGGAGGGCAACTGGTTTCTCCGTGGTCTGAAAAGATTCATTGGGGGTTCTTATCGCCGGTTATTGCACAGTGCCATTGCGCATCCTGTGATCACGCTGTTGATAGCGCTGGTTGTCTTTGTGGGTAGCCTGATGCTGGTGCCGGTGGTTGGCTTCAGTGTATTTCCTGCTTCCGAAAAGCCGATGTTCCTGGTGAATATTGAAACACCCCTGGGTACCAGCCTGGCGGCTACGGATAAAGTGGCGCGCTATGTAGAACAGGAGATCAAAAATATTCCGGACCTGAAGAATTATGCTACCAATGTGGGTCATGGTAATCCCCGTATTTATTACAATGTGATTCCGCAGAACGAAGCCAGTAATTATGCGCAATTATTTGTGCAGCTGAAGGAGACGCCTCCTTCCAAAAAAGTGAAACTGATCGATGAATTAAGAACAAGGTTCAAGGATTACCCGAATGCAAAAATTGAAGTAAAGGATTTTGAACAGGGGCCGCCGGTAGAGGCGCCCATTGCCATCCGGCTGTTCAGTGAAGACCTGGATACCTTGCGTGCATTGTCGTTCAGGGTGGAGGACCTCCTGAAGAAAACACCCGGCACCATGTATGTCAACAATGAATTGACTACGTTGAAAACCGATATAAAGATCAAGGTGAACAAAGAGAAAGCAGGTATGCTGGGTGTAGCTGTCAATGAGATTGACCGTTCTGTGCGTATGGCGATAGCAGGTCTTAATATTGGTACTTTCCGTAAGGAGAACGGGGATGAGTACAATATCAATGTCACGCTTCCCCGGGGTGATCACCAAACCCTGGAGGCCTTGCAAAAAGTGTATGTAACTACCTACAACAATGTATCTGTGCCCCTGGGGCAGGTGGCCGATATACAATTCCAGGCTTCGCCCACCAGTATCAAGCACTATGATAAAGACCGGTATACGGTAACCACGGCATTTGTACAAAGCGGATTCAATACGACGAAGATCACAGATGGATTATTGAAAAACCTGGACACGATGCAGTTCCCGGCCGGTACACACTATGTGGCAGCCGGTGAAGTGGAAAGCAAGCAGGATAGTTTTGGCGGGCTGGGAACCATTGTCCTCATCACCATCTTTGGTATACTCGGCATACTGGTGCTGGAGTTTAAAACATTCCGCGGCACTTTGATCGTACTGTCGGTAGTGCCATTGGGCATCATTGGTGCCGTGCTCATACTGCTGGCTTCGGGTAATACCTTTTCTTTTGTGGCTGTTATTGGTCTTATCGCACTGATTGGTATTGAGGTGAAGAACTCCATCCTGCTGGTGGATTATACTGATCAATTGCGTAAGCAAGGTATGAGCCTGAATGATGCCATACAGGAAGCCGGGGAAACCAGGTTTGTGCCCATCATTCTTACTACGCTTACGGCGATTGGCGGGTTGATGCCGCTGGTGCTGGAGAACAACCCCTTGTATACGCCGCTGGCGTTGGTGATCATCGGTGGTTTGATCAGTTCAACACTGCTTACCCGTGTAGTAACGCCGGTATTGTATAAGTTGCTGGCGCCGAAAGTGGAGGTGGAGAAAAGTGAGTAGTCGGTTGGGAGTTGTGAGTGCGTTTGTTTTGAGGAGTTAATAGCCGATTATGAATGGGGCTAATAAGGCAAAGAGGCTGGTTAAATGGGGAACCATTCGGCCGGCTTCTTTGGCTTTTAGGGGTTAATTCCCGGTTTTAGAGATTTAGTGTCCTTAGCTGTTTTTCTGTAATTGATTGTATATATTCGTATCATAATCCCTTACAGGCATGGATACTCTTTCTGACCGTATTTATTCCTTCTTGGACCGTTATAAGCAATTGAAATATACCGAGGCTGTGAAGCAACAAAATTCTGTGCTGGATCTCTTCGATCGACACAGGGCGCTTAAGGTACGTTTATCAAAGATCAATCAATCCGAAGCGGAATTCTTCAACGTTTTCAATATCCTGAAGATCAGGTATGCTGAAGTGAAGCTGCACACGCCTTTTATAGCACATTTGCTTGACCCGACTGGTACTCATGCCCAGGGCGACCTGTTTTTCAAAACCTTTATTAAAAAACTTCTTCCTGATACGCTTTTTGAAAATTATGATCATACATATGTATCGGTAAAAGATGAGCTGTGGTGTGGTGAAGGCGTGGGCCAGATTGATCTGTTTATTAACCATGGCGCCAGGCATAATCCCTATGCTATTATTATCGAGAATAAGATCAATGCAGGTGATCAGCAGCTACAACTGGTACGATATAAGAATCATCTTGATTCTTTAGGGCATATTCCCGCCGGTAGTAAGCGTATTTTTTACCTCAAGCCCCTGGGTGGCTATCCCAGTGAGTATTCTGTTGAGGGAACGTTATTGGCGGATTGGCAAAGTCAAGGCCTTTTCCAAATGATCTCTTATAAAACGCACATTATTGAATGGCTGGAGGACTGCATTGATAATATTAAGGCCCTCAAAGTCAGGGTTATGGTGGAACAATATTTACAACTATTAAAGTCTATCTGTAATGAGTAAATACCAGGCTGAGCTGTATCGTTTTTTTACTTCGGAGGAAAATTTTGATGCCGCCTGTGATGTAGTGGAGCAATTTACCAGTGTAAAGGAGATGCTTGTTGTTGACTTTTGGAAGGAAGTGGCTAATCGCTTTAAGCAGGAGATGGCCAACTACCCTGGATGGAAGATTTTTTTGGATGATAATATTGACAGCAGGTATTCGAAGTTTTGTCTTTATAGGGACGAGTTTTGTAATACGCCTGGCCGTGCCGAACTGTCTATTTGTATTGAGCAACTTTCGGGTGCTCCCTATTATGGGGTGTGGCTCAATAACCAGTTTAAAACAACCCAGGCGGCCTTTGTTAGAACTTACCTGGGTGAAATAAAAGAAGGTTGGAAATCGAATGGGCTGGACAGCCATTGGCCAATGTTTTATTCTGCCAATATTGATTTCAATAACATGTCCGATGTACGACGTTTGCAACCATCTAAAAGAATTGAATTGATTGATGAGCTATTGAGGAAGGTGGTGGAACTTTTTGTGATGGTAAAGGAACGGTTGGAGCATATTTTCCTGCCAGTATAAATGAAAATAAAAAGGTGGATTACCCTTTATGAATAATCCACCTTCATCTAGTTTGTTGTTGTTAGTTCAGCCTGGTCTTCGTCGTATCTCCTTTCAGGTGTTTGTCCAGGAACTGTAGTATCTGTCCATAACCTTTGATCTCATTTTCTTTCTTCTGGAAGCCATGGCCTTCATCGGGGAATACGACATATTCTACCGGTACACCATTTTTCTTGACGGCTGCCACTACTTCATCACTCTCAATTTTCAATACACGCGGATCATTGGCACCCTGTAAAACCATTAAAGGCTTTTTGATATTGCCTGCATGCAAGAGGGGAGAGAATTGTTTTAGGCGTACCGTGTCTGCTGTATTGGGATCACCGATCTCTTCAAACAAAGCCTTTTTGAAGGATTCCCAATAAGGAGGTACTTCTTTGAGGGTACGCAACCAGTTGGCCACGCCAAAGAGGTCTACCCCGGTCTTGAATTCATCGGGTTGGAAACTCAACGCCGCCAGTGTCATATAGCCACCATAGGAACCGCCGATGATGCCGATCTTAGTAGAATCAATATAGGATAGGGATGCGAGGTACTTCTTTCCCCATACGCAATCCTGCAGATCCTTTTCGCCGTGGTTGCGGTTGTCCATTTTATAGAAGCTCTTGCCATAGCCACTGCTGCCCCGGTTGTTTACGGCGAGGATGGCATAACCATGGTTTACCAGGTATTGGATCAGGGAGAAATAACCCGCTCTTGACTGTCCACCCGGACCGCCATGCACCCATACCAGGGCTGGTACTTTATTGGCTGCACTGGCCTGCTGGGGTTTGTAATAAATGGCCGGGATCTCTAGTCCGTCAAATGATTTGTAGCGCACTATTTCTGCCGAAACCAGGTCATCCTCCTTGATCTCCGGATTGAGGGTATTGGTTAGTTTCTTCAGTTCTTTGGTGCCAAAGTCGTACACATAGATATTGTTGGGCGATTTGGAACTGCCTACGGAAAGGCGCATCTTGTTTTCAGTGCGGGAAATACTCACGCCCTGGATATCGCCATCATCAATTTTGGGAAAGTCTATAGCCTGACCGGTCTTGTGGTCGAAAATGTAGATCTTGTTCTTGCCATCTTCATTCACGCCGATGACCCGGTATTTCTCATTGTAAGAAAGGTACATGTACATCACATCCCAGTTGGTGCTGTACAACTTTTCTTTCTTGCCTGTAGGGATATCATACTTTACCACATACTGGTATTCACTGCCATCGTCGGTGGTATAATACAAGGTATTGTTGTCTACGGAGAACTGCAGGGGTGAATTACTGCTGGGTACACTATCGGTATTTAGCTGTTTGGTTTGTTTGGTTTGCTGATCCACCAGGAATATATTGTTGGAGGAGGTGGTGAGCGTTTGTACCAATGCGAGGTAACGTTCATTATCCGATAGGGCGCCTACATCAAAACCATTGTCGTTCTTATAGATCATGTTTGCTTTCCAGCCGGTGGTATCCATTTTATAGAGGTCGAAGTAGCGGGGATCGCGTTTGTTGCTGATGTAATACAATGATCTGTTGTCGCGGCTCCACCCATAGAAGCTGGCTTTCTCTTTGGCGCCGGGGGTAAGGTCTTTTACGCTGCTATCGCCCTTATCGAGGAAGAGGTGATCGTTTTCATTGCCACCTTTATCGGAGCTGTAAATAAAATGGGTGGTGCCGGGCACATAATCGTTTCCAAATACAGATTCTTTGGTGGAAGTGGTCAGGGCTTTTTTCTGACCACTGGCTATATCAATTTCATAGGCATTGTAAATGCCGCTTTCATTGCTGCTGATGAGCAGCTTTTTATCGTCTGATGAAAAGGCGCCACCGCCTACATTGGTGCTTTTGTAAAACTGTTCTATGGAATATTGAGCTACCTGCCGGGCATCGGGTTCTTTTTCTTTGGCTTCTTCATTATTACAGGCCACCAGGGAGCCTGCAACAGCAATCAGTAAAAGGTGTTTTTTCATGTCTAAGATTGTTTAATAAGAGAAGGTAATGAATTAAAGGCTGCGGGGACTGGGTATAATTATGGACGGCAGGGAAAGGATTGTAAGGGTGAGCCGCCCCTTGAAGGGCGACCCACCCTTACGCCGCCTTCGACAGGCTCTGACAAATAAAAAAGGGAGGCCTGGACGGACCTCCCGATATAAAAGGTAAGCACTGACTCTGCTTTTATGTACGGAATAATGATGTGATTGGTTTGCTGTTATAGCATTTTAATGCGCTACCTGCGGCGCGTTCCGATAGCTACCGGAAGCTCTTTACTACCTGCCTTGCCAAACTCAAATTCGCCCACCAATATACCTTCCTTTTCGTCTCCCTTCTCCATTTGCAGGGTGATCAGCTTCCTTTCCTGGCGGCCATCAGCATAGTGAGTAAAGATCTCGGCCAGTACCGTTGTTGGGCCACTGAGCTTAATTTGCTGGTCGCCATAATAATTCACTTTCACCTGGTATTTGCCTCTTATGGCTTTCTTCAGCAGGAACTGTTCAGGGCCATAACCTTCTGTAAAGTCATTGGATATCCTGCCGCCGATCAGGGTTTCCTTGTGGCTGTAGTAGCAGGTCTCTTTATTGGGATCGGTAACCCAAAGGTCCATATCGGTATCGCTCTTATTCCAGTTCAATACCACGCGTATCTCCGTAGGCATGGGGTGGATAAGCTTGGGGTCGATGGCCGACAGGTTCAGTTGCCTTTTGTGCAGACTGATCAGTTGATTGATCTCTGTAACGATGATCTCTTCTATGCCATCGTACATATCGGCAATACTTTCACTGTAATTCTTTTCAAGGGCCGTATAAAGCGTGTCCAGGGCCTGTTGGTACTTTCCGATATCTGCCAGGGCCAGCCCGTAATCACGGTAGCTATGGGGCTCCTGTGGCCGCCATTGCAATATTTTCCTGAATACGGTTATTGCTTCTTCGTAAGCACCTGCCTCCCGGAGTTTATACCCCAGCAGTTTGTACAGTTCATGATTTTCAAGGTCTATCTCTGCCATATTGGTCAGGATCTGTAAGCCAGTCAGTGTATCCTGCTCCCGGAAGAAGAAATTGGCTACATCATAATAGAAGGTGGGCGTGTACAGGTATTCCTTGCGAATGGCCAGGTAGACCTTGTACCGGTTAGCGGCTTTCTCCCTGGCCAGCAATTGCAGGTAGGTGCGCTCCGGTGTCCATTGTTTTACATTAATGGAGCTCATAATTTGTCTGGAGCCGTCTGCATCGTGCCTGTCATCCGGCACTTCCTTTACCTCCTCATCCTTTACTATGCGGGGGGCTGTAAAGTAGGAGTCGGTAGTTCTTTGAGGGCTGCTTTTGAAAGCTGTTAAGCCTGCTGCGTTCCCTTCCAGTGCCTGCGTAGAAAATTTCTTATCGGCTTCCAGCTGTGGCGCCGGTACAGCGGCCATACTGCCGGTTACCTCCCTTCTTCGGTTTGAACCCATGCCCACTACTACCACTTCTTCCAGAGAATTAGTGGCGGGTTGTAAACTGAGGGTAATGCGGTTGTTGTTACGCAGGTTCACCTGCCGCTGGTTGAAGCCTACTGCCGATGCCACCAGTACGGTTGCGCCGGCCGGTTTGCGGATACTAAACCAACCTGCCTGATCGGTCATTGTACCTAAGCCGGAGTTGCCTTGAAACATCACTGTTGCGCCCAGCACGGGCTGACCATGATTGTCAGTAATGGTACCTTGAATGGTGTTGGCCTCAGTTCTGCTATCCTGGGTAAGTACGGGAGGGGGTGCACTTTCGGGCGACTTGTTCTTTTTGGGTGGTATTGCCTGTGCTGTGAAATTCGTGTTCCACCAGGTCACCAGGGTACTGAGTTGTTGCAGGGCATTGGCCAGGGTGACCTGCACCCTGCTTTGCCGCTGGGCCAGTTGTTGTTTGATCAACCGGTCATACTGTTGCCTCAATTCAGCCGGTGGTTCTATCTCATACCGCACATAATCATTCACGGTTTCCAATACGATGAGGGAGGTATTACGGGTCACGATAGAAAAACGTTTTCCCAGGAAAGTGATCATCGCTTTATTTTGTTCGTATTGCACATCCAGTTCCCCGATCTTCTTTTGTGCCCATACCCTGGACAGGTCAACCTTGCCTGATCCCTGTTTGCTGTAATCGAGGCTCACTGTTTTTTCTATTGTTACGGTATTGCCATAGCCAAATTGCAGGGTGATGGTTGTTTTCGGCTCTGTAACGATGCCTGCCAAAGAGAAATTACTCAATATTGGTTTGGGGAGGGAAGGGTAGGTCTCACTTACCTGCCTGTTGTTTTTGATACCGATGAACTGCAGTGACTGTTGTGTCAACAGCTTTTCTGCTTCAGCTGGTTTCAGGGTCTCCAGGTTGATGAAAACACCGCCTGTTTTTTGGGCAATGTATTGCAGGTAAGAGAAGTCGGACCTTGGGGCCGAACTGATGGTATATACCGGCCTTGCTGGCAGTTTCATATCCTGGTCACTTAAAGATGACATGCCATCCGTAAAGAACAGGTATTCATCGCTGGCAGGATATTCGATGCGGCTGTAATTGGTGCCACCATCATAATTCAATAGTTCTATGGCTTTTTTGAGTTCGCTCCAGTTGCCCTGGCGAATAGTGAAAGTGCCTGCTTTGCGGAAGGTATTGTTGAGTAGAGCCAGGTGCACCACCAGGTTATTGTTGTGGGCAATATAGGCGCCCAGTAACGCTAGTTCCTTTTTTACATCTCTGTTCAGACCACTCAGGGAAGCATCCCATAATACGGTCACTTCATTGACCTTTGCTTTGGGGCGACTGTCTTTTTGTGGAAAGCAATTGACCAGGAAATAATAGTTGCCACCGGCTTCCTGCATCATTGCTTCCGTATTTTCCGGTGATTTGGGAATGGCAATAGTTAAAGAATGCGCTGGAATAAAATGTTCTTTATCAATGGAAGCAGTGTATTGGTGATTCCATTCTTTAAACTGCAGGTCTCCATCCGGCTCTTCTTCCAGTACGGGTTGCAGGGCCGATTGTAATACAGCCACGTCCAGTTTGAAATGGTCGATGGGCTTTTTATGGTCGAGGGGCAGGTGGTAGCGCAGGGATTGTTTACTGGTAAATGTCAATTCTTCTTCATAGGCAATGATAATGGTACGTGCACCATTGGCCGGCAGGGGATAAATGCGGGTGCGGAAATTGTTGCCTTCCACTCTTTCCAGGAGGCCCGGGTCTATGCGCTGGTGTTCGATCTCTTCAAATACCTGGGTGGCTTTTTCTTTCTCAACTGGTACGGCCTCCCGCATCTGTCCGTTGATGTCCAATGCATACCGGCTCACTGATACTCCTTCGGGCATGGGGAAGATCAGTTCTCCTTCCAGGATGCGGTTGTTCTTATTGCGGAAGGTCATTTCCATGGTGGTAATGGCAATATTGCCGACTACTTTTATGTCAACACAGAGGCCGCTGAGGTATACATTGGGGTCTTCTTTATCATTGATCTTCAGTTGTGGCAGCTGGGCCAGGGCAAGGTAATGGCAGGCCATGCAAAGGAGCAAGGCCACGCCGAAGCGTGTTCTGATCGTCATAAAGGTGCGTTTCTATATAGATGCAGGATAAAAGGAGTTTGCATAAACCCGGATCGGGTTGTATTACCCTGATATAAGTATAATATGGCTAATATATGAATATGATATGGGTGTGATATGCCGGAGATATGCCGGAACCCTTCCGGAGCTATGGCGGAGATATGGCCGAGATATGAAAACTATATGGGTGGGATATGCTTGCCATATGAATGGGATATGGGTGCGATATGAAGGCTATATGGCAACTATATGAGACGATATGAGACTGATATGGCAATGATATGGGAAGTATATGGGAGGCATATGGGAACGATATGGAAGCGATATGGGAGGGCTGGTCAAAATGCTGCAAAGAAAGGCCCGAATACTGTTCCCTGGTTGGCAAGTGGGGCATGAAGGGGAACCTATTGTGTGTTTAATGGGCTCATTATCAATATTTAATGTGTTATCTGCGCAGGTTTCATCCACCGGTTATCCCCGGTCTTTTATATTTCTTATTTTCTATGGTTAAAATCTCTTTTCCTCCCTTACCTTTGCGGCCTGAAAATACCCCCTGTTAAAAGGTGGTTAATAAAACAATACATTCTTAAAACATATGGCAAACGTTGGTAAGATCAAGCAGATCATCGGCGCGGTAGTGGATGTGCAGTTTGAAGGTAAGCTCCCGGAAATTTATAACGCATTGGAACTGAAAAGACCAAATGGCGATACCCTGGTACTGGAAACACAGCAGCACCTGGGTGAAGACAGCGTACGCTGTATCGCTATGGATGGTACTGAAGGCCTGACTCGCGGGCTGGAAGTAATAGACACCGGTATCGCGATCGCAATGCCAGTAGGTGATGACATCAAAGGTCGTCTGTTCAATGTAACCGGAGATCCTATCGATGGTTTGCCAGCGGTTTCCAAAAAAGGTGGCCGTCCTATCCACAGTAAGCCTCCGGCTTTCGAAAACCTCAGTACTTCTGCTGAGATCCTCTTCACTGGTATCAAAGTAATTGACCTGATCGAGCCTTACGCAAAGGGTGGTAAGATCGGTCTGTTTGGTGGTGCCGGTGTAGGTAAGACGGTATTGATCCAGGAATTGATCAACAATATTGCCAAAGCATATAGTGGTGTATCTGTATTTGCCGGTGTAGGTGAAAGGACCCGTGAAGGAAATGACCTGATGCGTGAAATGATCGAAGCAGGTATCATGAAATATGGCGACGCTTTCAAGCACAGCATGGAAGAAGGCGGATGGGACCTGAGCAAGGTTGACATGAACGAACTGAAGGAGTCCAAAGCTACCTTCGTATTCGGTCAGATGAATGAGCCCCCGGGCGCCCGTGCACGTGTGGCTTTATCTGGTCTTACCATTGCAGAATACTACCGTGATGGTGACGGTCAGGGTAAAGGACGTGATATCCTGTTCTTCGTAGACAATATCTTCCGTTTCACCCAGGCAGGTTCCGAAGTATCGGCCCTGTTGGGACGTATGCCTTCTGCGGTAGGTTATCAGCCCACGCTCGCTACTGAGATGGGATTGATGCAGGAACGTATCACTTCTACCAAAAATGGTTCTATCACTTCTGTACAGGCGGTTTACGTACCTGCGGATGACTTGACTGACCCCGCTCCGGCCACTACCTTCGCCCACCTGGATGCTACTACTGTATTGAGCCGTAAGATCGCTGACTTAGGTATCTATCCTGCGGTTGACCCGTTGGATTCTACCAGCCGTATCTTAACACCTGCGATCGTAGGTGATGCTCACTACAACACAGCCAACCGTGTAAAACTGATCTTACAACGTTATAAGGAATTACAGGATATCATTGCCATCCTTGGTTTGGATGAGTTGAGCGATGAAGATAAACAAACCGTATCCCGTGCACGTAAAGTACAGCGTTTCCTGTCTCAGCCTTTCCACGTGGCCGAGCAGTTCACTGGTCTGAAGGGTGTATTGGTACCGATCGAAGAAACCATTCGCGGTTTCAACATGATCATGGACGGTGAAGTAGATGAATTACCTGAAGCGGCTTTCAACCTGGTAGGTAGCATCGATGATGCGATCGAAAAAGGTAAGAAACTGTTGGCTCAGGCACAGGGATAAATTTGTTGTGTGTTTCGGGCTTACTATTCCGTGTTGAAAGACCGGACCAGGGCCCGAAATCCTAAACTCAAAACGCGAAACATGAACTTAGAGATATTAACTCCCGAGCGTAAATTATTCAGCGGTGATGTATATGGCGTTCAGCTGCCAGGCATCACTGGTCTGTTTGAAGTGCTCAACAGGCACGCGCCACTTGTAAGCGCCCTGAAAGCCGGCCGGATGAAAGTGTTGAAAGAAAAAGCCAATGACGAACTCTTCTATGATATTCAAAGTGGTTTTGTAGAAGTGCTCGACAATAAAGTGACTGTGCTGGTAGAAGGCGCCACACAGGTAGAAAGTAAATAAAGTATTCCCGCAATATCATATTGTTAGTCCTCCCCGCTTAGCGGGGAGGATTTTTTTTGTAGGTATATAACCAACAACTACATGATCATGTAGTGTACAACGCGGATCCCTACCCTATTTTAGCCCTACCTTTTTCTTTTACCCAAATAACAATTATGAAAAACAATGCATTTGTACGCTGCTTAATAATAGGCGCACTTTCCATGGTATTTTTCACTGCCTGCAAAAAGGGCGATACCGGTCCTAAGGGCGATGCAGGGGCCCAGGGCAATCCGGGTGCGCCAGGTGCTGCAGGGCCAAAGGGCAGTGCCAATGTTATTTATTCCACCTGGGTCAATACGAATCCCTGGGTAGCTTCTACTACTTCAATCGGTGCTGGTAAAAAAACTTACTATTTTGATATTACTGCCAACCAGCTAACGCAGGGAATTATAGACAGCGGCACGGTACTGGTCTATGCAAAATTTGTGGCGGAAACGAATGGCGATGGTATTGCCAAAATGCTACCCAGTATTTTTTATGATGGAGGCAGTGCCAATACACAATTTCGCTTTCAGTTTGGGCTATTGCTTAATAAAGTACGGGTTATTTGCGATGTGTTGCCCAGTGGTACGCCCCATTCTGCTAACCAGGTACGGTATATAATTATTCCGGGTGGTGTGCCTGCTTCCGGGCGTATGATGAAGCCGGACCTTGCAAAGATGAGTTATGAAGAAGTTTGTCGATTGTATGATATACCAGAATAAGAACAGGTGACACCTTTCCCTGGCCTCGCAAAGGAAAGGTGTCACCTGTTCTATTGTGCAATGCAGGCGAAAGGTGCCACCTGTTTAGCCAGTACAGTAACCACAAAAAAAAAGGGGCCGTCACAACTTAGTCGTGACGGCCCCTGCCTTTTCTTGAGATATTGGATTAGAGAACTATTGTTTAACGAACTTACTGCGTAAGTGTGTTCCGTTATCTATTACTACTTCTGCCTGGTATACTCCGGGTTTCAGTGATGAGATATTGAGTACCTGCTGGTGCAGGGATTGCATTTTCTGAAAACCTGTTTTTTGGATCAGCCTGCCCGAGATATCGTAGATATTGAGGTAAGCTGCGCCTGTAGCGGTGCTGGTGGTTTGCACGTTGATCTGTCCCTGTGCAGGATTAGGATACACCAGCAATTTGTCTTCCGTAATACCAGCTTTCGCTTCTGCTGCTGTTGCATCGGAAGAAGTGGTAGCAGTTCTGGTGGTAGTAGCAGTCAGTGAAGATGAAGACACTACGGTGATCTGCATGGTATCGCTGAACGGCCTCCAATTATTGCCCCATCCGGTTAGGCTGAATCTATAAGTACCTTCTACCAGGTTGCTTACAGTTGTTACAGAATTAGAAGCATTGGCGATGGTGTGTTGATCAGGTCCGCTGATCTTCATCCACTTCCATGCCCTGAACACGCCTTCAGGATCATAAGATGCTGCGCCATTGAGGGTGGTCGTATTCGTAGGCAATGTGAGGGTTTGGTCGGGACCAGCATTGGTAATAGTACCGTTGCCAGATGTTGTGCCGGAACTGGTGCCAGAACCTGCACTTGAACTAGAGCCCGATGTGGCGGTTGCTTTTACAATTACCTGCACGGTATCGGAAGAGGGAACGAATTCATGATCCCATGCAGTGAGGCGGAACTGGTAAGTGCCTGCTGTAAGACCGGTGGCGGTAGTAACCGCTTCTTTTTCATTGGTGATGGTGGCAGCTGGTCCGCTGATCTTGTTCCAGGTATAGGCATTAACAGGGCCATAAGCATTATAGGTACCGGAACCATTCAGTGTAACGCTATTGGTGGGGAGGCTGATGGTTATATCGGCGCCCGCAT